>PABB01000068.1 GCA_002702655.1 Planctomycetaceae bacterium | reverse complement strand
TTGCTCACCGAGTTGCCGGGCATCCTGCTATGGGCGATCGGCGGTTGGGTTCGCCTGCGGCAGCGAGGGCGGTTCACGCAGCCGGACGCTGGGCTGGAAGCACTGGGCGAGATGAACGACCTAGCGAGCCCCATTGCCGCGTTCGTTCGCGACTGCTGCATTGTCGGCGCCGGCGAGGCGGTCCCGGTCGCGGACCTGTTCGCCGCGTGGAAGCGTTGGTGCGAGTCTCAGGGGCGGGAGAAGTACGCCGGCACCGTGCAAACGTTCGGTCGCGACCTGCTGGCTGCGGAGCCGGGCGTTGCCCAGCGGCGCCCCCGCGTCGATGGCGAACGGCTGCGAGTTTACGAAGGAATCAGGCTGTGCGAGTCGCTGTAGGTGGTCCGCTGGTCCGCAGTGGTCCGCGGACCAATCCAAAGCACGCGTATGAGATTCAACAATGTGTGAAACAGGTAATTTAGATTTACGGCAATACAGTGGACCGCGGACCATCGCGGACCACCCCGGACCATGGTGGCTGCCATCTGACCCCGCCGAGAGCGTTTCACCCCTGGAAATGCCGGGCGAAACTGCTGCCGAGCCCGTCGAAATACTCGAGCCCGTCCCCGCGGACGATGACGCCGCATCGACCCCTGACGCCAGCGAGTTCTATTTCGCCAACATCTCGGCGGCCGACCTGCACCACCTGACCGGCCCGCGGCAACATCCGGCGCCCTGCCCGTGGTGTGGCGGTCGCCTGCGGCACAGTCCCCGCTGCGACGACCTGCGGCTGTCGTGGGAACCGTCGCTGCCGTTTGGCAAGCACAAAGGCAAGCCGCTGTCGCTGGTCCCGTTGGACTACCTGGAATGGCTGCGGCCCAAGGTCGACGGCGAGTTGCGAGACGCCATTGCACTGCACCTGGAGCAAGCACGATGACCGACCACCAACGCGAAGCGGACCGAGCGGCGAGGCTGGAGCGTATCGCGAAGCTGGCGGCCAGCACCCGCACCACGACCGCGGCCCGCTGGTTCGATGCCCAGGGCGAGCGTGAGGCCCGTGCGAGGGCGGGGGAGGTTGTTGTTGTTAGTAGGGGGTAAGCCGTGGCTGACATACATTCGACGTTCGACAGGCTGGCACCCGAGGTACTCGCTGAGGCGGGAGAAGGACCCGGCCGGCCAGCAACCGCGGAGCATTGGTTCACTGAGCAGGCATTCCAGGAAGCCACCCAGCGAGCCCAGGAGGCCAAGCCGTGAAGATCATCACCGGGACCGACAGCAACGCACTGGCGACGATGCCGAAGCCGCTGCGAGCCGAGATGCAGGACTGCCGCTGCGAGCGATGCCTCGCCCCGCTGGTCGTGCATCGTCCGCAGTTGGGGAATGCTCAGCATCGTGGCGCCACGGTCGTGATCCTTTGCCGGCCATGCACAGAGCGGGCGCTGCCATCCGGCGATGGGGTCCTGTGAGCTGACGCCCCCGGCGCCTGCCGTTGGAAGTGTCGCGAGCGATGACTGACTTTACTTGCCGGGCATGTACAGAGCGTGAGCTGAGATTTTTTTGGGTCCTTGGAAGCCAAACGGCCAGCGGGCACACGGAGTGCATCCTCCGCGATTCTTCTCCATATCACCTGTAACCCCGTAACTACCGACCAATGAACCCCGACGATCAACGGCTGTTGGTCCGCATCGTGGCGGCCCTGGAAGTCCTATTCGAGCCCTACCGGCCGAAGGCAACGCCGAGCGCGGCGCTGGCGTCCATCATGGGGCGGCGCCGAGACTACCGCGGCGGCTCCGGCCTGTCCTGGACGGTGGGCGGCGAGGCAGGCGCCCGGATGCGTGGTATGCGTTCGCTGAAACGCCTGCAAGCGGCTGGGCTGATCCAGACCATCAAGGGGCGCTCAGATCGGCGCTGTGGCGTCAAGCTGCGGCGGGTCGATGCCTGCCTGTCCCTGACGCCTACGAAGCTCACCAGCGAAGCGTGGGGCCGCCTGGAGCACGTAGCGGCGCTGGAGAAGCAACGCGGCGTGCGGCGCAATGCGGGCTACGTCAGCGAGCGCGACGTGGTGGGCATGGCTGACGATTCGACGGACGGCAAGCTGGTGCGGAAGTTCACTGACGACGCCATGGGGCTGCTGATCGCGGGCTACCTGGACACGTTCTGCGACACCACGGGCAGCATCGGCTGGTGCGTGACTGACGCGGGGCGCAAGGCTCTGAAGGCTGGCAGGCCGGAGCCTGACGACCTGGGCGCGTATGACTCCGCGATTGCCGGCGACTACATGGATATCGTGGCGGCCGGTCTGGCTGATCGCGAGCATTGGTGCGACGACACAAACAGCGTGGCCATTCCGTTGGCCAGCGGGAGTTGGTCGTGAACGAGCAGGCCACCCGCCGCATCGACTGGAGCGCCGTCCCGTTGGTGTTCATTCCGGTTGTGCGTCCGACCTGTCCGCACTGTGGCTCACAGCGGCTAACCATCGTCCGCAGCGAGAAAGGCGGCGACGGCAGCGTGTCTCGCAAGTGCGTCTGCAACCGTTGCTCCAAGCCGTTGCTTGTCGTTGTCGAGCCGACCGAACCGCCTGAGCCCGTTGCCAGTTTCTGGCAAGCGTGACCAGCGCGAAGGGTAAAACGGAAGCGTCACCCACACCCGCACCGGAGCGAAGAGCGATGAGCGAAATCAGAGGCATTCCAGCGGAAACGGTCGGCGCGGTCATGCGGCCCCGCCTGGCGCCGATCGACAGCGACACGTCGGCGGCATACTTCACGGCCGAAGCGCTGAGCGACGACCAGCGAGGCGAATTGGTCGACCACGATTCCGTGCAACTGGCCGACGGCGGTTGCGCGGTCCGCTGGCGGGTTGACGCCAACGGCGTGCAATGGCTGCGGCGGCTTGAGCGCGGGGAGGCGCCGGAATGAGCGGCCCGGTCACACTCGATGAACTGAAAACGATGGCCGTTGAGATTGCCCCCGAGGTGCAAGCGCGACCGTTCTACGTCGTCGACCAAAAAGCGTGCGGCTTGCCCACTGAGACCGCTGGCGGTTTTGCCATTAGTCACCTCGCAACGAATGTTTTCGAATTGCCCGACTGGACCGGACCGGGCAGCGTCCTGGCGATTGACCTGCAGGGATGCAACACCGGCCAACCGCGCCGTGCGGCCGCCTACGCTCGCGCGATCGTGGTTCACGAGCTGGCCCACTTGGTCCCAATGCCTGCCAGCGAGACCCTGCGAATGATCGAGGCGACTCCGCCGGAAGTAGTCAAAGCTAACATGCGCCGCGAGATGTCGATTCCTGCCGACCACGTGACGACAGTCACCAAAACGCACGGCCCCGCATTCATCGTCCGCGCGGCACATTTGTTTATTCGAGCTGTTGCGACAGGCTACGAGACACAGGCGGCGGACGTGCTGGGCTACCGCTGGCTGACGAGTTTGCAGCATTATTTGCCGTTCATCATCGACGACGCCATCCGCATGCGATTCGCGCCGTTCAGCGCGGTCGACCAATTGCCCATTCCCGAAGAAGTTCGTCGCCTGCACGCGCGAGACGGGCAGCGATACCAAGCCTACATCAAACAAGGATCGGAGGACGCGGCATGAGCGCCGTCATTGACCAGGACAAAGTGCAAACCCTGCTAGCCGAGGCGCACGAGCTGCTGAACCCCCGGCCCGAAGACCGCAAGGCGACCCGCCGACGCATCAAGGAAAAGCTCGCCGACGTGGCGAAAGCCGAAGCGGAGTTGGTCGAGTTGCGCGAGTATCGCGGCAAGCTGGAAGCGGAGTTGGACGAAGCGACCGCCTTGCACCAGACGGAAGCCCAGCGGATTCAAGAGCGGCTCTCCAAGGCGACCAAACCTGAAAGCAAGGTCTCGCTGAGGGAAGAGCTATCCGAGCTGAACACGATGTTGCAGTCGCAATGCGATCGCATCAACGGCAAGCTGGACGCCTGCGACCAGGAGATTGCCGACTGCGAGGCGGTTCGGTACACGCGGCCGTCCCTGGAAACCGCGCTGATGCGGACTGGCCAGCCTGCCTTGCTGTTGGAGCTGCGCGTTGCCGAGCGGACTCTCAGTCTCGCGAACCAGCGGAGCAAGGCGGCCGCGAAGGCGCTCGCCGAGTTTGTGCGTGAGCACGACTACCAGCAAGAGCAGGCAGCGCGGCAGGCGGCCGAAGCCGACTGGATGCGTGGCGCTGAGCAGAAGGTGACCAAGACGCCCCCCAGCGGCGCCGAGTACGAGTTTCTCCAGTTGGACGCGACGACCGCAGCGGCTATCGCCAGCGAGGCGGCGGCGGACGTGGAGCGGATCAAGCAAGCGATTCGCGACGAGTGAAGCGGAAGCCGCTGTTTCCTCCAGCAGCGGCGATTGCGACGGCGCCGGCGTGTCGCACAGTCCGATGCGTCGGCGCCTTTAATCAGCGAGGCGGCATGGCAGCCCGAGCCAAGCACAAGCTGCGATCGCCGGACCCGACCCCCGAGGAAATTGCCAAGGCGGCCGCGAAGATTCGGTCGCGTTGGTCAGCAGCCGAACGAGAACGGCGGCTGCGGGTCGATTGGCGGAACGGCGAGGCAGAGTTGCATCGGCTGAGCACTGGCGACCTGCAAGCGGCGGCGCAGGCGGCTCGGCGGTGAGAGTTGCGGCTCACGCTCAAGTGCGAGGCGGGCGAAAAGATGGTTCCGAAAAATTTACGGAACCATCGCTGCGGCTCACGGGCGCGTGCGAAGCGACGACACCCTTGCGGAAAATTTACGGAAGGGTGCGCAGCTCACGCTCAAGAGTGCTTGGAGTGGAAAAGGGCTAAGGCGAAGGAACGGCAGGGGCAAGGCGGCGGTCGTGGCAAGAAGAAAACATCTGGGACAAATGTCCCAGATGTTTCAGAGGCCCAGCGAGCACGCGACAAGGCGGGCGAAGCGGCCGGCGTCAGCGGGAAGACCGTGGAGCCCCAGAGCGGCCCGTAGACGCACGATCGTCGCCGACGTGTTCGGAGTCGGACCGAGGCGTCGGGACGCGATACGGGCGATCCTGTGCGTAGTTTTTCTAGCCATTGGCGGGAATATCAAGCCAAACGCCAAAACTCTTGCGTGAGCGGTCCGGCTTTCGTTGACCGCCGTAGATTTTTGCAGCGCAGACGCCGACGACGCGGGGGTGGGCCGACTTCTCAAGTTCACGTCGGTACAAACGGGCGTTCTCGCGGCTCAGATACCCGACCGTGCGGCCGTCGATTGCCACTCGCACCGCCTTCTTGTCGTAGGGGTTATCATCTTCGAGGTAGAGGCGAGCCTGAACCAGCTTACCGCCTTCTGGCGTTTCTTTCGCTTTGACGACGGCACGAAGTTCCCGCTGGTAGTTTGACTCGCCAACGACTTCGATTCTGAAATCGCCGCTGCCGCCAAGCTCCGCGAGCGGCGTCGAATCGCCTAGTAGCCACGAGAATAGACCCATGCCTTGAGCTCCCTTCGCGCCGGGTTCTTCGATGCCGCCGACGTAGGCCGTCGCGCCGTATGGCGTGAATGCCTCATTTGGATAATCCGGTATTCTACCGAATAACGCGCGGCGACTTCTCCCGAATACCGCTATTCTTCGAGAAATATCGGCAAGACGTGAAAAGGTTTGAAATCGCAGTCGGCGGCGGTACAATACTGGGGAACACTCGGGAAACGTCGAGTGAAACGCAAGTTTTTGCGGTCCCTCCCAAGCGAATTTGGGAGCAGTAGGTCGCAGGTTCGAATCCTGTCGCCCCGACTTGTCTCTTCTGACAAGGCGCGGTCCCTATCCGCGCCAGGCCCAGGCAACCAACTCGGTCAGCTTGGGCGTCTTGCCTTGCCGCAGCAGGCCGATGCGGAAGATACGGCCGGCCACGAAGATGCATGCCGCCGTCGTCGCGACCAGCAGCACGAGGCTGCCGACGATCTGCCACATTGGGACGTCCGCGCCTGAGGCGAGTCGCAGCACCGACACCAGCGGCGTGGCGGGCGGAAAGAACGTCATGCCACGGGCGAGGGCGCCGTTGGGCTCGCGGACGATTTGCAGCCACGTGAACATCGGCGACGCCACCATCACCCATACTGGCAGCAGCAGCGACTGGGCTTCTTTGAGCTGATTCACGGCGGCCCCAATCGCCATGAAGATCGAGCTGAACAGCAGCACGGCCAGGATTTGGTACAGCACGAACCAGGGCGCCATGTCCAACGGCACGATGTCGCCCCACCCTTTGTAGACGACGGCCGTTGCCACGCCCGCGCCGTAGATTGCGACCACGGTCAGCGACCCCGCCACGTTGCCCAGCAGCTTGCCAAACATCAGCTGGGTGGTGCTGACCGACCCCAGCAGCACTTCGGCAATGCGGCCGGCTTTTTCCTCCATCACGCTTTCCAGCAGCGGCTGGGCCGACATGAGGATGACCATGAACATGAGCATCATGAACCCGGCGGGTACAAAGATGGCGGCCATGTTGCGACCCTGTTTGTCGGCTTGGTCGGCCGCGGAGTCGGGTTTGTCCAGATCGGCTTGAGAGACCAACCCCATCGGCGCCACGCCCACCGGCGCCGTGGCGCGCATCACGGCCACCGCGTCGAGGTCCAACGCGGCAATCCGCCGCTTGCGGACCGCCTCGCGCAGCGCGTTCTCGAACCACCGCCGCTCCTCCGACAGCATCGGATTCTGCGCGTAGAATTTCACGGCCGCATCCGCCGAGGGCGCCTCGTCCACGTTGAGCACGCCGGGCGGGATCTCGGCGAAGCCCTTGATTTCGTCACGGCGAACCCGCTGCGACAGCGTGACCCGCTGGTCGTCGTTGAGCGCGTCGGCGTCAAAACGCTCGATCACGTAGGTGGGCGAGTCGGGCTCGGCGCCGTCGGCCGGCGCCGTGGCGGCGGCCGCTTGTTGCAGGTCGTCGTACAGCAACCCGCCGGTCCCGTCGGCGACCACGATCGTTTTCACGCTCGTGTCGGTCACATTCTGTAGCCGGCCGGCGACGATCATGCCGCCGAACATCAGCACGGGCATCAGGGCGATCGACATCAGAAACGCCTTGGTCGCCACCATGGCGAGATACTCGCGGCGGGCAATCGTCCAGACTTTGCGCATCAAGCCGCCTCCTCGCCGGATGCTTGCGGTCGGGCAATGTCCACGAACACGTCGTGCAGCGACGGCCGGGCCACCTCGAATCGCTCGATCGGCGTCTGGGCCGCTAGGTGCTGCAGCAAGGATTGAGGCGTCGCGCCCTCGGCCAACGACAACTCAAACCCATCGCGCCGGGGCGTCACCGCGGCCACGCCGGGGATGTTGGCCGGCAACTCGGCGCCGTCGGCCACGCTGACCCGGACATTGCTCACCGGGTACTGCGCCTGAATGTCGCGCAACGATCCGTCGAGCACCTTCCGCCCGTTGTAAATCATGAGCACCGTATCGCAGATCTCCTCAGCGGCATTCATGTCGTGCGTGGAAAAAATGACCGTCGCCCCGTCGCGTCGCAGCTGGAGCGTCGCTTCTTTGAGCGTTTCCAAATTCACGGGATCGAGCCCCGTGAACGGTTCGTCGAGGATTACCAGCCGCGGGCGGGCGATCACCGCGGCGATGAATTGCACCTTCTGGGCCATGCCCTTGGACAGCGCTTCGACCCGTCGGTGGGTCCACTCGCCGGCGTCCAGTCGCTCCAGCCACTGCAGCGCCGCAGCGCGGCAATCGTAAAACCCTTTCAGTCGCGCGAAGTACTCGATCACGTCGAGCACTTTCATCCGCTTGTACAGGCCGCGCTCCTCGGGCAGGTAGCCGACGCGGTCGTCGGCCACCGCCCCGGCGTCGGCGCCCAGCACGGCCACCCGACCGGCATCCGGGTAGAAGATCCGCAGCATCAGCCGCAGCGTGGTCGTCTTACCCGAACCGTTGGGGCCGATGAAGCCGTAGATCGAACCTTCCGGCACCGCCAAGTCGAGATTGTCCACGGCCGTCACGGCGCCAAATCGCTTGGTGACGCCGGCGAGTTCCACCGCGTGGGGCATGGCTCGTTGTTTCTGGGAGAAGGGGCGCGAGTGGGTCCGGTAGCTCGTTCGCGGCGGGCCGGCAAATCTTGCCGGCACCATCGGTTTTTGCCTGCCTTGCGCCCCCGTGGCCGCGCGAATCGCGGGCAGCGGGTGCACGCGATTCGGGCAGTGGTGCGCCGGGCCGCGGCGGGCCTGCATGCTGCCAGGGATGCAAAGTCGCCAATATTGTCGCAAAAGTAGGCAGGATTTCACATCCCTTGCTGCAATCGCGCCAAACGGAACAGGGATTGCCTCCCTCATTCCGATTCGCCGCATGCCGCGGCAGCGGGCAATGGATTCTGCCCGCACCTCCTGGAATTCAACGCACGGAGGCGCCGCACAGATTTTGGTTGCGAGATCGCCCCCAGCGGCGGTCCAGAAAGGTCAATGACAGGATGGAAACAGTTGCCAACAAGAGCGGGTCGTCGAGCGGCGCCTTCGCCGCCAGCAGCGGAATGACCAAGCCGGCATTCTCGTCCGCTCGTTCCGCCGCCATCGCTGCGGTCACGGGCTACCAGTCCACCGCGCCCGCGCTCGATTTTCGCGAGACGTCGACCGGCGAATTGTTCAACGCCAACGTTTTTTCCACGGCCGCGATGAAGAAGCGGCTGCCCAAGCCGGTCTATAAAGCGCTGCTGCGGACTGTGGAAAAAGGCGAGAAGCTGGATTCATCGATTGCCGACTCCGTCGCAGCGGCGATGAAGGATTGGGCGATCGAAAAAGGCGCCACGCACTACGCCCACGTGTTCTACCCGCTGACCGGCCTGACGGCCGAGAAGCACGACAGCTTTCTGTCGCCCGACGGCGATGGCGCCGCGATCGCCGAATTCTCCGGCAAGCAACTCATTCAGGGCGAGCCGGACGGTTCCAGCTTTCCTACCGGCGGCATCCGCGTCACGTTCGAGGCCCGCGGCTACACCGTCTGGGACGTCACAAGTCCCGCTTACATTCTGGAGAATAGCAACGGCACGACGCTTTGCATTCCCACGGCCTTCGTGTCGTGGACCGGCGAAGCGCTCGACAAGAAAACGCCCGTGCTACGGTCGATGCAGGCGCTAAACACCCAAGCGCAGCGGATCCTGAAACTGTTCGGCCACACCGACGGGGCGCTCGTGTCGTCGACCGCCGGGCCTGAGCAGGAGTATTTCCTGATCGATCGGCATTTCTTTTTCGCACGGCCCGATCTGCTGAACGCCGGGCGGACGCTGTTTGGCGCCAAGCCGCCGAAGGGCCAGGAGTTCGACGACCATTACTTCGGCGCCATTCCCGAGCGGGTGTTGGCGTTCATGTTGGAGACCGAGCGCGAACTGTTCAAGCTCGGCATTCCGGTGAAGACGCGGCACAACGAAGTGGCGCCCGGGCAGTACGAGATCGCGCCGTTGTTCGAGTTCGCCAACATGGCGACCGACCACCAGCAGTTGACGATGACCACCCTCAAGCGGGTCGCCGAGAAATACGGCATGACCTGCCTGACGCACGAAAAGCCGTTCGCCGGGGTGAACGGCTCGGGCAAGCACGTCAACTGGTCCATGGGCAGCGCGAGCCAGGGCAACCTGCTCGATCCGGGCGAGACGCCGCATGACAACGCGCAGTTCCTGCTGATCTGCGCAGCCGTGATTCGCGCTGTGCACAAGTACCAGGGCTTGCTGCGGGCGGTCGTCGCCTCGGCCAGCAACGACCATCGGCTGGGCGCCAACGAGGCGCCGCCAGCGATCATCTCGATCTTCCTGGGCGATCAACTGACCGACGTGTTCGAGCAGATCAAGTCGGGCGGTGCGAATTCCTCGCTGCCCAAGGGGACGCTGACCGTGGGCGTCGACGTGCTGCCGCCGTTGCCCAAGGACGCGGGCGATCGCAACCGGACCAGCCCGTTCGCCTTTACCGGCAATCGTTTCGAGTTCCGCGCGGTCGGCTCCAACCAGTCGATTGCCGGCCCGCTGGTGGCGATGAACACGATCGTGGCCGAATCGCTGGACTTCTGCGCCACGCGGCTCGAAGAGGCCACGGACGGCGATCCGGAGAAGCTGAACGCCGAGCTGCAGAAGCTGCTCACCGAGATCATCAACGAGCACGGCGCGATCGTGTTCAACGGCGACGGCTACAGCGACGAATGGCATGCCGAGGCCGAGAAGCGCGGGCTGCTGAACCTGAAGACCACCGCCGACGCCCTGCCGGCCCTGCAATCGCAGGAGGTCAAGGAGCTGTTCGAAAAGTACGGCGTGCTGTCGGAACGTGAGTTGGAGAGCCGGCTCGAAACGTACCTGGAGCAGTATTGCCTGTCGATTGGCGTGGAAGCCAACTTAACCATCGAAATGGCCAAGACGATGATCTTCCCCGCGGCGATTCGCTACCAGAACGAACTGGCCAGCACGTGCGCCAACTTGAAGATGGTCGGCTACGATTTCGACACCGACACGCTCGACGCGATGACCACGCTGGTCAAGTCGCTGCAGGATGGGATCACCGAACTGGAAGCGGCCGTGGCCGAGCCCGACTCGGACGACCTGTTCGCCGAGTCGAAGTACTGCTGCGAGACAATCGTTCCGGCGATGAACAAAGTGCGGACCGTCGCCGACAAGCTCGAGACGTACGTCGCCGACGACCTGTGGCCGCTGCCGACGTATCAGGAAATGCTGTTTATCAAGTAAGCCAGAGCGGCTTCGCTTGGACTGTTCCCGGCCCGCACGCGGCGCATGTCGCGAGCGGGCCTTTTTTGTTCGCGGATACTACGTCGGCGACAGCGGGCGGACGAAATCTATCGCGGCCGAGTCGCCGGCGTGAGTACGTTGCACAGGGGCAGCGCCTTGTTTACGCTAGTTCCCGATCTCTCACCAGCAGCGATCACATTGCCTTCTGCCGCCCGAGGTTTTCCATGCGTCCTGCCCGCGCCCACCGTTGCTTTGGTCTGTTGTTCGTTGCCGCGGTGTCTCGAATGGCTTGCGGGATTGCGGACGCCCAGGAACCGGTCGCGTCAACACCGACGGCCGAACACCAGTGGTTGCAGCGCTTCGTCGGCCGCTGGAAAGCCGAGAGTTGCACGCCGGACGGGGGCGATCAGCCGACCATGCAATGCACCGGCGAGGTGACGGTCCGCTCGCTCGGGGGGCTATGGATCGTTTCGGAAATCAAAATGACGATGCAGGGACAGTCGACCGAAGCGGTGCAGACGATCGGCTACGATCCCAAGCAAAAGCAGTACGTCGGCACGTGGGTCGACGGGATGATGAATCACCTGTGGCGCTACGAGGGCGCCAGGGACGCCACAGGCAATAAACTCATGCTGGTGGCGGAGGGGCCCAGCATGACCGACCCCAACGCGACCATGAAGTATCGCGACTCGTACGAGTTCAAGTCCGCCGACGAGATTGTTTCCACGGCCGAGATCCAGGGCCCCGACGGCAAGTGGATCACATTCATGACGGGCCGGATGACGCGGGAAAAGCCGGCGGCATCTGACTGATCAGGGCGCCCAGTTGGGCCGTTCGCGCACTGTTGCGCGGCTATTGGCGCTGCAGAATTGCCGCTTCGGCTTCCTCAAACCAGCCGCCGATTGCCGGCCGCAGTATGCACAGTCTCGTTCGGATGGCCTGCCCGAGGGCTTCGCCCCAGAACTCCCGCGGCGCTTCGATGCCCGCCTCGGTGGAGTAGGCGGGGCCGGTCCAGAGCACTTTGGCGTATCGCGTCTGCCGGGGGTGCAGCGAGCGGTCTTCCCACCAGATTTTGGGCGGGGGGTGATCTGGAGTTTGTTTCACGCCCAGCACGATGTCGATGACCCGCCGCTGCTCGGAAAGTCGCAAATCAATCAACCGCACCGCCGCATGGGCGGTCGATTGAAAACGCACGGTCCAGGAATCAGAGTTGGTGTCGATGGCGGCCCAACTCGGTCCCCATTCGTCGGCGATCACGTTGGCACAGACCGTGTGAAAACGCTTCTTAATCGCCTGTGATCGATTTGACATGCCGAGGCGGTGGTCCCGCGTTGATGTTGCCGCACGCCGACAGCCCGACTCAGTACCCGAGCCCGTTCTTGCGAATATGCACCATGGGCGCCGCGTCGCTGCCGCTGGCGCGGACGACGCGGGCGAGAAAGATGCGGTGATCCCCCGAATCGACGTGCGAGACCGGTTCGCATTCCAGATGCGCGATCGCGCCAGCGAGGATCGGCACGCCGCGGCCGCAGGGACGGACATCCATGTCGGTGAATGCCGGCTCGCCGGGCTCGAACCCTTTGCCGAAGTGTTTGAGGAACTCGAACTGCCCCTCGCCCACGACGTTCAGCACGAACGGCTCGCCGGCGGTGAGCCAGTCGCCGACATAGCGGCCTTGCTTCACGGCCACCGAGACCATGGGCGGCTCGAACCCAGCCTGCATCACCCAACTGGCCAGCATGCCGGTCGCGCGGTCGCCGGTGCCGGCGGTCAGGATGAAGATGCCGCTGGGGACGCGGCCCAGGGCCAGGGCGATGGAGTCGGTGGACATGGGCAGCTTTCGTGTTGGGAGCGGTCAGCTGTCAGCTGTCAGCGGTCAGCTATGAGCCAGAATGGGGTGGCTGGGGACGACCAACGGGAGCCCCCAGAAACGGTATCTGCTAGTTGACGTCGACCGCCGCAGGACGTTTTTGCCGTTGGCGTTTCTCGAGCTCAACCACGTGTATTTGCTTTCATCGCTTCACTGGCCGGCCCAGCTTGGCCGCGACGCTGTCGACCTTGGCGGCGAGTCGGCCCTGCTGGCCGCGGCGGTAGTCGAGCTTGGCCGTGCAGGTCACCCGGTCGGACGACTCGGCAACTTTCTCCATGCATGCTTGCATCAATTCGAGCACGTCCGACAGCTCGCCTTCGACAATCGTGCCCATGGCGTGCAGTTCGTAGGCGAGCCCGGAGCGATCGATTAAATCGACGCACTGGGCGACGTACTGACTGACGCTCTCGCCTTGGCCGAGCGGGACGATGCTCATTTCCAGCAGGACCATGGGCAGGCTCGGGGCGAAGGGACAATCGTGGGACTGTTGAATTGATGTTTGCGTGCCACTGCTGGCTCGCCCAGCAGCGCGAAGCGGGTGTCAGGCGCCCACTGCTGGACGAGCCAGCAGTGGCACACTTTGCGCATTCGCATGGGCGGAGAAGGCATTTTACGAAACAGGTCGGCCGCGGTCGACCCGGCGCCGGCGCCGCTAGCACGTCGGGCGGCGCCAAAGCGAAGCGAGCAACTCGATCTTCGCTTTGTCAGGCGAATTTCCTACTCTTCGCCTTCCCAATCTTGCCGTCGCCCCCCGCTGCGCTGCGTCGGCGCCGGCGACTTCCCGCAGAGAAGCGAACAGACGACATGGCCCACCGAAACACGCTCACCGCTGGCGCGACTCTGCTTGCCGCGGCGATTGTCGCGTCGCTCGCCCAGCCGAGCCGTGGTCAATCGACAGTGATGCCGGCCTGGCAGCCTTATCGGCAGCCGGCACTTGCCGAGGAGCCGGCCGAGATTTCCTTCCAGACTTTGGCCGAGCAGGAAGTTGCGCGGGCGCAACAGCAGGCGCGGCTGGACATGAGCGTCACGCCAGCGCAAGCCGTGTGCGAAATGCCGTGCCCGCCGATGGCGGGCGCCGAGGTGCCGATGGTTGGCGCCGGCGTCGTGATGACCCCCACGCCCGGCTACGTCCAGGTCACGTCGCCCTACGTCGATTCGGACAGCCCCACGCTGTGGAAGTGGCGGCTGCTGCCGGCCGACGTGGCGTGGTCCTCGTACTGGGCCGGCGTGCATGAACCGCGCTTGGGCGCGGCCGTCTATCACGAAGTCGGCGGCGACACGTACGGCGACGCCGCGTTGGGCGGCCGGGCCGCGTTGGTACGGTACGGCACGCAAGGCGGTGCGAACGCTCGCCCCGCCGGCTGGGAACTGCAGGTCGAAGGCGCTGCGTTCCCGCGGCTCAATCTGTCGAATAACTGGGACGTCGACGCCACGGACTTTCGCGTCGGCGTGCCGCTGATCTACTCGCGTGAAAAGTGGCAGTGGAAGCTGGCGTACTATCATCTCAGCGCCCACATGGGCGACGAGTACGCCATTCGCAACGGCGGCGCCGCGGCGCTGGCGCAGCGGATCAACTACAGCCGCGACGCGATTGTCACCGCCATCGCTTTCTACCCGCTGCCCGCGTGGCGGTGGTATGCCGAGGCCGGCTACGCGTTCTACACCGATGGGTTCTCCGAGCCGTTTGAATTCCAGTTCGGCGTCGACGTGGCCGAGCCCGGGCCGACCGGCGCGACCGGCACGCCGTTTTTCGCCGTCAACGGCCACCTGCGGGAGGAGCATGACTTTGGCGGCAACCTGTCGGTGCAGGCCGGCTGGCTGTGGCGCGGGCCGCAAACAAAAGTGCTGCGGCTGGGCGTGCACTACTACAACGGCAAGAGCAGTCAGTTCCAGTTCTACGACCAGTTCGAGCAGCAAATCGGCGGCGGGTTGTGGTACGACTTCTGAGCCGCATTGCTGTCAACGAATAGGACGCGGGTCCGCGCGGGTTGCGCGGATGAAGGCGGATCGCGTCGAGCGAGCGGTCGCTTCATCCCCTTGGTTGTTGAATCGTCTCCGCGTTGATCAGCGGCATCCGCGGTTTTCCGCGTTCCATTCGTCCCTAGGGCAAGTAGAATTGCCCGGATGAGTGGCCGACTGGATCAATACCGACTGTTTTGGCGCGAGTTTCGACAGACGTTCGAGACCACCGGCGCCGTGGCGCCCAGCGGCCGTGCGCTGTGTCGCGAGTTAGCCCGCCACGTGACCGGCAACGGCCAGCCGCGGCGCGTGTTGGAAGTCGGCCCCGGCACCGGAGTCGTGACGGATCAGATCATCGCCCGGCTGGGACCGGAGGATACGCTCGACCTGGTGGAGTTGAACGATCGGTTTGTCGAGTTGCTGCGACAACGGCTGGCCGAGGAGCCGAGTTGGCAAGCTGTCGCCGAGCGGGTGCAAATTCATCACAAACCCGTCCAGGACCTGTCTGCCGAGACGCCGTACGACGCAATCGTGTCGGGATTGCCGCTGAACAACTTTCCTGCGGACCTGGTGGCCGAGATTCTCGCCAAGCTCCACGAACTGGCGGCGGACGGCGCCACGCTCAGCTTCTTCGAGTACGTCGCTGTGCGCAAGGCGAAGGCGCTAGTCAGCCGCGGCGACCAACGCCGCCGACTGCTGGGCATCGAGACGCACATTTCCAACGCACGCAAACAATGGGGCTGCGGCCGCCGCTGCATCCTGGCCAACCTCCCCCCGGCGTGGGTGCATCACTTGCGGTTCGGTGGTTGATAGTCCAGAGAACAGGATCGCAGGATTGGAAGGGATCGATAGGATCTTGATTCCGCTGGCGCCGCGGCTCGCCTTTCTTCGTCATCCTGTTGATCCTGCGTATCCTGTCATCCTGTCAAACTCAACTGCAGGCGGCGATCCAACGAACATGGCTCTGATTCTCACCATTGAAAGCACTTGCGACGAGTCGGCCGCCGCCGTTGTGGGCGATGACTTGACGATTCACTCGTCGGTCGTGGCCACGCAGGAAAAGCTGCACGAGCAGTTCGGCGGCGTCGTGCCGGAGATTGCGTCCCGCGCGCACGTGGAGCGGATCCTGCCGGTGATTCATCAAGCGCTCGCCAAGGCCGACGTCGCGCTGTCGGACGTCGATGCGATTGCGGTGGCTCATCAGCCGGGGCTGGCGGGCTCGCTGTTGGTCGGATTGATGGCGGCCAAGTCGTTGGCGCTGGCGACCGGCAAGCCGCTAATCGGCATCGACCACCTGCAGGCGCACATCTACGCGTGCCGGATTGCCGCGGGGCGGGACGTGTTTCCCTGCGTGGGATTTGTCGTGAGCGGCGGGCATTCCACGCTGTACCGCTGCGACGGGCCGCTGGATTTCACGCCGCTGGGCGGCACGATCGACGACGCCGCGGGCGAGGCCTACGACAAGGTCGCGAGCATGCTGGGGCTCGGGTTTCCTGGCGGGCCGGCGCTGGAGCGAGCGGCCGCGGGCGGCGATCCCGGGCGGTTCCGACTGCCGCGACCGCTGCTGGACGATGACAGCCGACTGGACTTCAGTTTCAGCGGCCTGAAAACCTCAGTGCGATACCAGTTGTTCGGCCCCGGTCGCCCCGAACTCGACGCGGCGAGCCTCGACCCGCAGATCGTGGCCGATATGGCCGCGGGCGTGCAGGAGGCGATCCTGGATTGCCTGATCGGCAAGACGCGGCTGGCGCTGCGGCAGACCGGCTTCACGCGGCTGTGCGTCGGCGGCGGCGTGACGGCCAACAAGCGATTCCGTCAGCGGCTGGAAGAACTGGCGGCCGAGACCGGCGTCGAATTGTTCATCCCGCCGTTCTCGCTCTGCACGGACAATGCGGCAATGGGGGCCATTGCCGTCGAGCGATTCAAAGCCGGCCAGTTCGACGATCTCGATCTGGACATCGGCGCCGGGCTGCAACGCGTGTCGTAGGTCAGGCTTTCCAGCCTGACGCGCATTGCCGAGTCCTTGCTCCCGTCAGGCTGGAAAGCCTGACCTACGGTGGCGCAAAACGAACGCGGCCCGAGCCGTGGGGCTCGGGCCGCGTCTGGGTCGTTCGCGCTGAATCGCGCTGCGGCTTAGTAGCCCATCGCCTGACGCTGGCAGCTCGGGCAGTAGCCGGGGCTGGTCACGGTCGGCGACGACTGGATGACGTTGCCATTGAGCGAGTTGAAGCTCATGCCGCTCGACACGGGCGTCGACGTGCTCGCATTGACATCGCCGCGGTAGAACGTCGAATGCGCGATCTGCGCCACGCGCTGACCGCTTTGGTGCTTCACGAGCGTGGAGATCCACCGGTCGGCGTTGATGGCGCCCGACTGCTTGTGCAGTACCACGGCGCCAGCCTTATCGATGATCGCCACGTGCGGCAGCGTCTTGGCGCCGAACGCGTCGACGACCTTCTTGCCGTACGGCGTCGACGCGTCAACGCGGCAGAGGTTGTACTTGGCGAGCAACTTGGCAGTGGCTTCGCCTTCGAGCAGGTCCGCAGCCACGCTCTGCTCGGCGTTCTGCGGCGAATCAATCACGACCAGCAGCGGGCGGTCGTCGTGGCGGGCGGCGTCGAGCGCTGTGCCGTAATCCGAGTGCCACTGGGGCGCCGCAACTTGCTCGTCGACGACGACGGCGGGGGCGGCGGGCTGGCTCACGGCAGCCACGGACACGGTCAAGGCAGCAACCAACTGAAGCATCTACTCTCTCCTTGTGTGGTGCGATCGAAAGCCGGCGCGATGTCTTGGGCTAACGCCCGAACTGGTGCCAAGGAATGAGCGACCTTGGCCGGCGGGGATCGCAGATCAGGCGGCGAGCAATGACAAGCGGCAGGCGACGATCGCAACTCAGCGTCGAGGCCCCTCGCTGGCCCTCGCCTAACAGGCGGGATTACGAGGCGGGATCAATCCTTGGCGTTGCCGCACGGGGCGACAAGCGGGCGTTGCCAACCAGCAACGTTCAGAGGGAATTTACCGATGAGGCAAACAATGACAAGTGGCCGGCGCGATCAGCAACTCGCGTACCGTCGGTGCGAAAGTCGCATTGCGCGTTCGCGCAAGCGTCTGCAAGATCGTTGTAAGGCCAGCGAGAATCGCTAATTACGACGACCGGGCGGAGTGGAAACGGCCTCGCGCGAATCCCCCAGACTGCCCGGTTCCCCAGGCGGTTTTGGCGAATTCCTCACGGAATTGCGGCAATTGGGCGGCGCCCGAGAGCGCTGCGCGGGCGCAGTCGCCGCATCCGTGCGCCGTACGCATCGCATTGCAGAGCGCCGTGCCGCGGCAAGTGCAAATACCCCAAGTAGGCATTTCGCTAGGGCCGGCGTCGACGACCGCGGTCGTCGTCGCGATTGTTGGCCGCACGGCGCATTTCGTCAGCGGCTTCGACGATGGCGTTGTACTGCCGCACCGTGGCGTAGTCGTCCAACTCGTCCTCGATCATCAACCGACCGCCCGAGTCCATCAGCAGCACGCGAGCCGGCGCTGTCAGGTCGCGGGAGTTGGGCAACTTCTCGCCGCCGGTGACATCCAGCAGCGTGACGCCGGTGTTGAAGTTGAATTCCGGTTCCTCGACCGTGTCGTCAGCCTTGAACTCGTTGGACCAAATCACCTTGGCGTGTTCGCGCATGTTGATGACGCTGCCGCGAGTGAACTCTTCCTTGACCGCCGCTTCGGCAGCGTGGGCTGCGTCGAGCGTCTTGATGACCAACTCGGCTTCCGGTTCCGACGAGTAATTCGACGGCGTTGCCGGTTGGCCGCCGGCCACGTAGATCAGGCCCGGCGGGGGCACCACGGCGGTGCGACTTGGTTCGCTCCACTCGGTGAAGCGGTAGCTAGTTCCCTGTTCTTCCAGCCGTGCCGACACCTCGGGGGCCAGGTACTGCGGCGGGGCGTCGGCGTTGGGATCACTCAGCACCAGGCGCACGCGGTACTTATAGCGGCCGCCGGGACGGACGGACGAATCGAAGAAGCGGAACAACAGCCGTTTGGTCTTGCCGTCCCAGACGTATTCGGGAAGCTGCAGGTCGCCGGCGTCGCTCATGCCATAGACGCCGCCGCGGCCCATCATGCGGCCGCCGTATCCGCCGCCGCCTTCTCGGCCATAGCCGCCGCCCTCCAGGCCGTAGCCGCCGCGGCCGCCGTATCCTCCTCCGCCGGGCGGGCCATAACCGCCGCCTTCGCGACCGTATCCGCCGCCTTCCCGACCATACCCGCCGCCGGGCGGTCCATAGCCGCCGCCGTAGCCTTCGCGGCCGTAGCCGCCCTCAAGCCCGCCTTGCGGCTGGCGTCGGCGTCGGGCAAACGGATCGTCGGACTCCTCGGCGCTGTCTTCTTCGGTCGCCTCGTCGGCCGGTTCCTCCAGCAACTCGCCGAAGCCGGAAAGTTCCTCAGGCGTCGGCAGCGGCATGCTCGTGTGAGTCACCTCCTCGCCCCACATCCGCAGCACCATCGGCGGTAGCGGGAACGTGAGCAAGGGGTGCACGCAGTCTTGTTTGACGACCTCCGGCGTTTCCACCGGCCACTCGCTGATTGTTCTCATGAACTTGTTTTTCGGTCTGCCCGAGAAGCTCCCCAGCGATTGCCATTGCTCGGGCCCGCCGGCGCTGACGTCGGCGCGTTCCACCTGATAGCCGATATAGGTCGGAAAGTCTTCGTCGCTGTAGCCGCGGGCGTTCTCAAAGGCGTCTTTAAACAGTTCCAGTTGCTCGCCCAGCGGGACGACCGCTTTGACGATAACCCACGACTTGGCGCGAATGATCTCGGTGCCGTCGGTCATGGTGCCGCCCTTGGGGCGGACAACCGCGCCGCCGCTGCGGGTGATTTGGCTCTCGCCCCCGTAACCGCCCATGCCACCTTCGCCGCCATAACCGCCCCGGCCGCGACCGCCTTCTTCCATTTCGCGCTCACGCTGGTCGGCTGCTTCAGCATCGGCGCGAGCTGCCGCGGCAAGATCGGCCAAACGCCGGCGACGCGACTCTTCGGGATCAATGGTCGCCCAAATGCCCGAGCCGGAACTCACTTCCACGTCACGCACCGTCAGCAGCACCGGATCGGTCCGCAATTCCATCGGCGGAACAATCGGACGGTTGTACAGCGGCAACAGCGGGAAGCCGTCGGCGGGCACAGGCTTGGTGAACGCCGCCACGGGAAATTCCGTCGCCGGGGGCACCTTCTCTTCGGGGGGGAAGCTTTCCCACGACATCTGCTCGATGTGCGTGTCGGCCTGCTGCGCGCTGGTCTGGATGGCTGGCGGGAGTTCGCTTTGCTCGAGCCGCTCGCGCCCCAGCGACGAGTAGAACAGCATGCCAGCCACAGCAAGCAAGACGACAATGCCGATCTTCTCGCCGTGCCGGAGCAGGAAACGCACAAATCCGTTGGAGTTTTTGAGGCTGGCCGTCATGGGACTTCTCTCCTGCGCCGCGGCATGCGGAGGCGGTAAATGGGGAGTCGCTTATGGGGTTTCCGCTAGGAGCGGGTTAAGTCGAGCGCGTCAAACGCCGTCCAGGCCGTCGCCGGCCGCGGCGATGGAATCGTCGGAAATCCCGCCGCCGGCTTCCTCGCCCGGCAAGCTGAGGGCTTCGTCATTGGGTTTTTGATAGATGTAAACCACGCCTTGGATGTCGACCGTGGCGAGGTTGGGGCCTTGGAGCGCGGGCATGTTGGCGCCGCCGCGAGCGTAGCCGCCGCCCTCGCGGCCATAGCCGCCGCCGCCGGGCGGGCCGTAGCCGCCGCCGCCTTCTCGACCATAACCGCCGCCGCCGCCGCCGACCGACGCGGCGTCAGCGAGCGCCGACTCGACGCCCTGCCCGCTCTGTTCGGGATTGACCCGCACGCGGGTCACTTCGATTGGCAGCGTGGCGTTGGCGCACTCGACCAGTACGGTGGGCAGCCAGCGTTGGTCCATGGACAAACGCATGTGGATGGGCAAACGTCGGAACTGTTGGCCGGCCGACGCCAAATCGGCGACCGGTTCGCCGGCGGCGTCGACATATCGCTGCTGAGTGAGCATGGCGTCGATGGCGCCGCCGTCGTCGCCGCCGCCGCCGCCGAAGCTGTCCATTTCGTAGCCGCGACCGCCGTAGCCGCCGCCCCCGGGCGGACCGTATCCACCGCCCCCTTCCATGCCGTAGCCGCCGCCATCCATTTCATAGCCGCCGCCTTCGCGACCGTAGCCCCCACCCCCGCCGCCGCCGGCAGGCATCAGAATCGAACCGCCGTCGCGGCTCGCCATAGCCGCTTCACGCCCCACCTCCAGCGTTTCGATCACCCGGATCGCCGCATTGTCGGGACGCGTGGCGCCCTTTTGCTGGTTGGTGGCCGCGATCACCCGCAGCAGGGCTTCGTAGACCCACAGATCCTCCTGGGTGACCCAAATCTGCATGGACCGCGGCGTGCTGGGGAATTCGAGCTTGGCCCGCAGGTTCCCCTGGTCGAGCCACATCACCAGATAATCGTCGTCGACCGCGGCTCCCGCCGCGGGGACGCCCCCTTCGCGCCCGTAGCCGCCGGGCATCTCGCCACGGCCGCCGCCAGGCGAGCGATCGAGGAACTTCTGCGCCTTGGCAATCTCGAGCAGACCGTCGAAGCGGTTCTTGGCGTAGTTGCCGTACAGTTCGCGGAGTTCCCGGTTGCGAATGTCGGCGCCAAACTCCAGGTCCTTCACATAGTCGACAAACTCGTCGCTGATTTCCGGCCACTTCAGCACCGAGTCTTTCTGCCGAGCGTAGAGCTGCTCCCACAGCACGCGGACGCTGTCGCGGATCGCCTTGGTCTGCTCGCGTTCCTTTTCGTTGACGCCAGGATTGCCGTGCACGGACGTCTGCTGCAGGTTCCGCATGGCGCCGACCTTGCCAGTGATCTCGGTCTTCTTGGCCGAGAACTCGTCGTCGATCGTCGCGGACGCCATCATCCAACAGACGGAGGCCGTGATGACGCCAATGGTGGTCACCAGCCAAAACCGCTGCTGCCACATGACTCGCAGGATGGCGCGAACTTGATCCATGGTTTCGTTTCCCGATCTGCGGCGGCCAGGGCCGCCGGGGTCGCTAAATCGTGAGGTTGACGCGGGCGTCGCTACGGGCGTTACTGCGTAAATCCATCGTCTTGAGGGGCCGCCCCCTCGCCGGCCGCGGCGGCGGCGGCAGCCGCTTCGGCTGCCGCGGCGGCGGCTTGTTCGCGGGCCAATCGCATCTCGCGGCGCTGCTCGCGAGTGGTCGGTTCCCAACAGAACTGCACGACAAAATCATAGCGCTTCAGCTCGACGACGCGCGGCTCGGGCGGCTTCCCGTCGGCGTCGCCCTCCTCGGCGCCAAACGTGGGCGGGCGGTACGCGCCCCGCATCGAGTCGCCGCCCATCAGCTCGGCGTCGAGATTCTCGTACACGGTCTTCACATCGGTGCCGACGTAAACCCACGGGTGATGGATTTTCAAGTCGGCGATCGGCACTTCGATCAATTCGCCGGTCCACCGCCCCGTGTTGGGGTCCCACCCGTCGGGCAACATCACCGTGCCTTCTTCCAACTGCTTGATCAGCGTGTTATTGACGAACCGAGTTCCCTGTTCGCTGCGGTCCATGTTGTGGAAATGGTGGCCAGTGAGCTGCACGACCCACTGCCCGGCGCCCCCCCCGCCGCCGGCGCTGGCGGCGGCGCCGCCGCCGTCAAAGTCGCCCGGGTCGGCGTCCGGTCCGCCGCCAAAACCGCCGCCGCCAAATCCCCCCGCATCGTCCGCGGGGGCCGCCTCGCCGGCGTTGGCCGCGGAGCGGGCGTCGTCGTATTTCGATTGCACCAGCGCCAGATACTCGCTGTTGAGGTCCGTGAATTTCTGTACGTCGACCGAGGTGATGTGCAGTTCGTTACGGCTCATGATCGCCTTGGCGATCTCCTCCATCGTGCCTTCTTCGGGCAGATCGGCTTCTTCCTTGGGGAGCGCCGCGGCGACCGCCTTGGTCAATTCCAACCAGCGGAACCGCCCTTCGACGTTGCTGGTCAGATTCTCCTTGATCTGCAGCACCTCGTCGGCCTTGGCCTGGATGGCCGTTCGCTCGTTTTCGTAGCTAGTCGCCTTCTGACTGACGCTGTCGGCGCGGCTGAGCGCCTGCCGCATCTCATCCGTTTGCGTGTCGGCCCACGCCGAGACGTGCGTGAAGTAATTGAAGGTGAGCCCTAGCAGGATCGCCGCGGCGCCGGCCACGGCCCAGGGCTTCTTGGCCCGCACCAGGCGGCTGCGAACGATTTCCTCGGGCAACAGGTTGGTGCGAATCTCGCTGCGGCCGGCGGCTTGGGCGCATAGGCCGTACGACACGGCGAAGGACAGGATATTGTCCTTGAACTGCGCCGACCCGGCCGCGCTGCCGGCAGACAGGTTCTGGAATTCGTCGACCGGCTTGACTTCCAACTCCAGGTTCTGCGTCAGGTACCGCTGCAGGCCGGGGAGCTTCATCGCGTTGCCCAGCGCGAGCACCTCGCCGATCTCGGCCTTCTTGTCGATGCTCATGAAGTACCCCAGCGACCGCTGGATTTCAGCAACCAGATCGCTGAACACGGGCCGCATCGCCTGGAATACGGCCTTGGGGTCGTCGGCCTGCATCGCATTGCGCTTCAGATGCTCGGCCTTCACGAAGGTGAGCTTCAGTTCCTTCGACAGCGCACGGGTGAAGTGGTTGCCGCCGATGGGGATATTGCGCTGCCAGACGCGGAATCCGTTGGTCACGACCAGGTCAGTCGTGTCGGCGCCCAGCGAGATGACCACCGTTGATTTGGGCGGGCTGTTGGGGTCGAACTGCACCTCGTCCAGATCGCCCAGGCGATCGAAGCAGACAAAGTTGTAGACCGCCAGCGGCATCAACTGGATGACGTCGACCTCGATCCCCGCGGACTCCAGCGGTTCCAGCGCGCGGGCGACCTGATCGCGTTTCATGGCGAACAGGCCGACTTCCGGCTCCAGCGCGAACCCGTCTTCCTCGCTGCCGCCGCGCAGTTGCTGGTAGTCCCAGACCACGTCGTCCAGCGAGAAGGGGATCTGCTGGCGGGCTTCGTATTTGACGATGTCGGGAATCTTCTTCGATTCGACCGGCGGCAAACGGATGAACCGCGCCAGGCCGCTCTGACCGGCGACCGACATGGCCACCGTGTCGCCGACCAACTCGTTCCGCGAGAGAAACTCGTTCAGCGCGTCGCGGACCAGTTCCTCCGGTTCCGCCTCGGGCTGCGAGAGGATTTGCGGGTATTCGATGTAGTCGAACGACTCGACCACCAACTGGTTGGGGTCTTTCTCGTGCGGGCGGCATTGCAGCGCTTTGAGCGCGCATTGGCCGATATCGATGCCCCAAACGGCGTTGCCTTTGGCCATGACGAAGAAACCTCGACGAGAATACTCTGTTCCGAATGTGACAACGGCGCGTGCGGCGCAGCGCCGCCGGGTGCACATCTTCCTGCAGGCAACTCGGCGTCCAGCGCGGCGCACCCCCCCGGGACGCGAGTTGCTGGATGTGGTGACGAGACGTATGCCGAGCCCGCCAGGTCGTTCCGGCGACCGGGCGGCATGCAGTGCCTTCTCTGCTAACTGAAATCTATGCGCAGGAAGTGCGCAAAGTCAAACATCCCGCGCGGGTGCGGCGAAAACGAGCCGATAAACGGCGTTTTCCCCCGACCGAGCGGGCGCAGACGGGCACGCGGGGTCGGCGTTCGGTCCCCCCACGACGCTACCGCCCATTCTAATTCGAATACGCCGTTTGTATAGCAGCGGAGCGGACTTACGTCGCGCAGCAGATTCTCGCCGGGGGTGGCTGGGGACGACCGCCGGGAGCCCCCAGCGAATTCCCCTGGGGGCTGCGCTTCGCTCCGTCCCAGCCACCTCCGGCCGGGCCAACAGGGGGCTCACGGCCCCCGCTCGCCGTGGAATGTGCGTGGACGGAGCCCAGCGGGCTCCCCGGTTGCGTGGGGGCCGGTTTCCGCTGATAACGGTGGTTGTCCCGCCGCCCCTGCCATTTCTCGCCACTCGCCTGGCCTCCCGCCATGATTGTGACCCTCGACGGCCCGGCCGGGGCCGGCAAAAGCAGCGCCGCCCGTCGACTGGCCCAGCGGCTGGGATTTCGCTTTCTCGATACCGGCGCCATGTATCGCGCAGTCACCCTGGCGGGGATGCGGGCCGGGATCGATCTGGCCGACGAAGCCGCTCTGGCAAAAATCGCCGCCGAGATGGACCTCGAGCTGACCGACGAGCGGGTCGTGCTCAACGGCGAGAGCGTCACCCGGGCGATCCGCACGTTCGAAGTGACCACCCTCACCCGCCACGCGGCCGACAACCCGGCGGTCCGAGACCTGCTGGTCGATCGGCAGCGAGCCTGGGCGGCCACGGGCAACGTGGTGACCGAGGGCCGCGACCAGGCCACGGTCGTCTTCCCCGCCGCCGAGTGCAAAATCTTCCTGACCGCCTGCGAGTTGGAACGAGCCCGCCGCCGCCGGGCCGACCTGCTGGCCAATGGCGAGGATCTGACCTTCGACGAGGTGCTCCAAAAGCAGCGGGCCCGCGACGCCCAGGACCGCGACCGCCCCTACGGCGGGCTGGCCCGGACGGACGACTCGATCGAGGTGAACACCGACGGGCTGACCGCCGAGGAGGTCGTCGACCGGCTGGAGCAGATTGTCCGCCAGCGGCAGGCGGAATTGGGTCCATCAGGCTCTCCCGCCTGACACTATCAGCCGGCACGCCACGCCGCCGCGAGCCGCGCACGCACCCTGTCGCCCGGCCACGTCACGAGGCTCGTAGAGCCGCGGCAGTTCAGCGCGTCGACCGGCCAAACTTCTTCGCAGATATAGACTTGTGTCCATTGGCGGTGACTGCCGATTTTGCTAGGATACGCGATTCTGCGGCTGCTGCGGCACTCTCGCTAACAGGATCGTCGACGTTCGGCGATCGGGCGGCTCGCATTTCCTCCAACCCCGCGCCACGGCCCTTCTCTGCCCTCGCTTGCCGCATCGGGCTCCTCGCCAGTAGCGCACCAATGGTTTTTATTTCATGGTCAACCGTAACCTCATCCGCGAATTTGACGTCTCCGAAGAAGATTGGTCGGCAGCCATCGGCGAAATGGCGCCCGACGACATCAGCTGGCTTGGCGGCGAAGACATCGACGTCAACCAGATTGTCGAAGGCAAGGTGATTCGCATCGACGACGAGTACGTGCTCGTCGACGTCGGCTACAAGAGCGAAGGCGCCATCCCGCTTTCCGAGTGGCTCGAAGAGACCGAAGACGACGCCCCCAGCGAACCGCCGCAGGTGGGCGACACGATCCGCGTGCTGGTCGAGGACGTGGAAGACGCCCTAGGCCGGGTCGACGACCGCGGCATGATCGTGCTCAGCAAGCGCAAAGCTGAGAAGATCGAAAAGTGGATGAAGGTCATGGAGAGCGTCCACGAAGGGGACGTCGTCTCCGGCGAAGTGACGCGCAAGATCAAGGGCGGTCTGCTGGTCGATATCGGCGTGAACGTCTTTCTGCCCGCCAGCCAGGTCGATATCCGCCGGCCGCACGACATCGGCGAATACATCGGCAAGACGATCGACTGCATGGTGCTGAAGATCGACGAGGCCCGCCGCAATATCGTGGTCAGCCGCCGCAGCCTGATCGAAGCCCAGCGGGCCGAAAAGAAGGCCGAACTGCTCAAGGTGCTGGAAGTCGGCCAACTGCGCAAGGGCGTGGTCAAGAACCTGGCCGACTTTGGCGCGTTTGTCGACCTGGGCGGCATCGACGGCCTGCTGCATATCACCGACATGAGCTGGGGCCGGATCAACCACCCCTCGGAGATGGTCAAGGTCGAGGACGAACTGGAAGTCGTCATCCTGCACATTGACTACGAAAAAGAGAAGATCGCCCTGGGCCTGAAGCAAAAGACGCCCAGCCCGTGGGAGAACGTCGCCACGAAGTACCCGGTTGGCTCGCGCGTCAAGGGCGTGGTCGTCAACGTCATGAGCTACGGCGCCTTCGTCAAGCTGGAAGACGGCATCGAGGGCCTGGTCCACATCAGCGAAATGTCGTGGACCAAGCGGATCAGCCATCCCAGCGAGCTGGTCAACATCGACGACGAGATCGAAGTGGCCGTGCTGCGGATCGACGAGCAGAAGCAGGAGATCTCGCTCGGCATGAAGCAGACCCAGGCCAACCCGTGGGAAAAGGTCGCCGAGCGGTACCCGGTCGGCAGCCTCGTGAAGGGCAAGGTTCGCAACCTGACCAATTACGGCGCCTTCATCGAGATCGAAGAAGGCATCGACGGTCTACTGCACGTGAGCGACGTGTCCTGGACCCGCAAGATCAGCCATCCCAGCGAGGTGGTCGAAAAGGGCCAGGAGATCGAGTGCCAAGTGCTGTCGGTCGATCAGGACCGTCGCCGCATCGCCCTGGGCCTCAAGCAGTTGGAGGAGGATCCCTGGAACTCCGACATCCCCAACCGCTACCAGCAGGGTCAGTTGGTCAAGGGCAAGGTCACCAAGATCACCAACTTCGGCGTGTTCGTCGGTTTGGAGGACGGCCTCGAAGGTTTGCTGCACATCAGCGAGCTGGCCGACCACAAGGTCGAGAACCCGCAGGACGTGGTCAACGTGGGCGACGAGCTGGAAGTGAAAATCCTCCGCGTCGACACCGACGAGCGTAAGATCGGCCTGTCCCGCAAGCGGGTCGAGTGGGCCGAGGAAGACGAAGCGGCGGCCGAGTCCGGCGCCGGCGTTTCGATGTCCACCGGCAGCACGGCCTCGGGCGAGCTGAAGGGCGGCATCGGCGGCGACAGCGGTCCGCTGTTCAAGCTCGGCGGCGGCGACGCGGCCGAAGATGCCGCAGAGGCGGAATCGGCAGAGAGCGCCGAGCCCGAAGAGGCGGAAAAGTCGGACGAATAGTCCGGTGTGCTGCGTGCCACGGCTCACAGAGCCGTGGCTGCAACCTGGAGTAGCTACAGGCTCCGCGGGTGTAACCCGCGGAGCCTTTCTTTTTGTTACGTCCGGCAACTCGCGCGCATTCGCGCCACGGGTGCGCCCCGCTGGCACAGTGCAGCCGCCGGGGACGGCGCGTCGATAGCATCTGCATGGCCGGCAAACTCGCCGACGCGCGCCCCGTGCGTCGCCGCTGGGTTCGTTGGTTGTTGCGACGCCGCGGTGCGGCGTCGTGCGGATCGGTCGCTTGGCAGGGACGCCCCGGCGCTCGCTCGTGCAAATGCTGCATCGAGTTAGACGCCCGGTCACCGGCGGCCTCGGCTCCCCTGCCCTCCCCCGAACCACCACGGACAAGCAACGATGGCCGCCACCAGCAAACGCCGCAGGACAACCTCCTCCGCCGTGCAGACGCCGTTAGAAACGTATCTGCGCGAAATCAACGAGACCGCCCTGCTGACCGCCGCCGACGAGCGCGAACTCGCCGTGCGCATCGGCGAGGGCGACCTGGCCGCCCGCGATCGCATGGTCCGCGCCAACCTGCGGCTGGTCGTGAACATCGCTCGCGGCTACGCCGGCAAGGGGCTGGCCCTGCAAGATCTGATCGAAGAGGGCAACCTGGGTCTGCTCCGCGCGGTCGAGGGGTTCGACCCCGCGATGGGCACGCGGTTCAGCACCTACGCCAGCTACTGGATCAAGCAGTCGATCAAGCGGGCCCTGATCAACACCGGCAAGACGATCCGTATCCCGGCGTACATGGTCGAGCTGCTGTCCAAGTGGCGGCGGGCCAACGCGCGGCTGACCGAGGAACTCGATCGCACGCCGACGCCCGAGGAGATCGCCCGCGTCTTGGGTCTGCCCAAGAAGAAGCTGCCGATTATCAAAAAGGCGATCAAGATCTACAACGCCACGCCGCAGACCGATCAGACCGAGGCGGGCTGGTCGCTGGGCGACATGGTGATGGACGAGCGGCAGCAGAGCCCCGACGAGCAGATGCTGGAAAGCGACGCCCTGCGGCACGTGATGGGCATGCTGAAAGAAATGGACCAACGCGAAGCGACGGTCCTGAAGATGCGGTTCGGCCTGGAGGGTTTCGAGCCAAAGACGCTCAAGGAAATCGGCGAGCAACTGGGCCTGACCCGCGAACGCGTGCGGCAGATCGAGACCGAAGCGCTGGGCAAAATGGCCGAGTCGATGGAAGGCCCGAAGATGCCGTAGGCGGGCGGAATTCGCGCTGGTACGCCGAGATTTGACGCCGCGTCGCTTGGCTGCCTAGCATAAAGTGATGCAGCGCTTTCTATCGACCGTCGTGTCTTGCACTCTTTTCGCAGCGGCGAGCTTGATCGCTTCGCCAGGCTGTGCGCAAGGTTACTTGCGCCAGCGTCCTGCGGCCGTTGTCGAGGCCGATGCGGTCGCGGCGAGCTTCGCCGGTCGCGGCGGCGGTTGGCACGGCGGCTATGGCCCCAGTTGGTCGGGCGGTTACGGCTTCGGCTACGCCGGCAGTTGGTACGCGCGGCCTTACCCGTACCACTTCGACTACTACCGCCACCGCTGGGGCGCCCCGCCCGCGCCGGAGTGTCCCTGCCAATGGGATTACGAGGCGCCCCCGCAGCCGGCGGAGATGTAGTCGGGCTACGTTTGTCGCGGTCGCGACAAAGGACTCCGCCACCTCTGTGGCTCGAGAGCGCAGGCGGTCCCGCCGCAGCTTACGTTCTCACTTGCCGCCACATGTGGCGGAGCGACGTCTCGCGCCGTGGCCTATCGCGAAGGCCGCGACCGTAGACAGGCACGCTAACACAGCGCCATCCGGTTCGGGAATGGCGGCGACCCGAAAGCCCACCGCAGGGTATTTGAAGCCAGGCGTTACCGCTCCTTGACTTGCTGCTGAGAGGTTCCATTGGCCGACGGAGCCGACATCGAACGCCGATCCCCCGCGTGACGCGTGCAAGCTAGGGATCGGCATGCCGCCCAGTTCTGGCATCGATTCGGTGACTTCCGCCACATTGCCATTCTGGTCGAACGTACCGTAGGGGCTGGCCGACAGCGCATAATCGCCGACGTCGGTGAAGGGGTATGTCGGGTTGGACGTGGCGAAGTCGTAGTTGGCCGAGTTGCCCGTGTCGCCGGTCGGCGGTCGCCCGCCGGCGTTGCCAATCGGCGGGTTGTTGTCCGGGGCGGTGTCCGTGCCGGTGGCGTAGTCGGCGTAAAGTCCCGACGCCGGATCGAAGTAGGCCGCCTTGTACCATTCGTCCTCCGACGGCACAAACCAACGCGCCCCGGGATTCCGCATCACGACGTTGGTGGGAGTCGGCGTGCCGCCCAGCAGCGTGTACGCGCCCGTTTCGGTATCGCCGCTTCCTTGGCCGTTGTGGAGCCAGTTGGCAAATCGCAGCGCGCTGTAGACCGAGACGTAGTTCACCGGCTTGTCATCATAGGCGTAGTCCGTTCCTGCCAGCCCGGCGCCGGCCACGGGCGGCTTGACGGAATACGCGTAGTTGCCGGGCGAGCCAGTTCTAACAATGCCGTAGATGTCGGATAAGGCAGGCCGATCGTAAAAGAGCTCGTACGGGTCCGACGCTGCCACGGCGTTGAGAAACTCCACGTACTGGGCGTTGGTCACCTCCGTCGCGCCCATGCGAAACTCGTAGCCGACGGCGCCGTACCCGGTATCGTCAGCCGCGTTGCCGGGATTGCCGATGGGGACCGTCTCGAGCGAAACCGCGGCTGCCGCAGAGCTCGACAGCACAACGACGAGGCCGACTGCCAAGCGTCCGACAGTGGCCGCGAGCTGCGCTGCACGGCGTCTCGGTGAAGATGCAATTCGCGAGAAACGAGAATCTAAGAATTCGGCGCGATTCATGAGCCTCTCCTCCAATAGAAGTGCGACGACCAGTTCCGGTGGTCCTCGCAGGATTTCTTTAGAGTATCAGCACCAAGTCATCCTCGCCACAATCCGGCGGAATGCCGCGTTCTCACCGCGTTCAATGTTCGCGGGCGGCGCTCGGTTTGGCCTACGCGGAATGCCTGGTTGGCTGGCGTTCCCGTGCGCTGCAGCGCGCTGGCGTCCATTCGCGCTGCGGAGGCCGAGACCGACGCGATTCATACGGCCAGCCTGTCGGCGGGCGCGGCGGCACGCGTTACCGCGAATACCCCACGCTGAAGCTGAACACCTGCCGGTCGTCGAAGTCGGCGTGGTTGACCGCCCAGGCAAAGTCCAGCGCGATCGGCGCCGGGCCCATGGCTGGCACCGTGACCCGCAAGCCCAGACCGGGGGCGACGCGGAAGTCTTTGATCGTCACAGTCTCTTCAACCGTGCCGAAGTCGCAGAACGCCACGCCGTGCAGCATGTCGTCGGCCGTCAGCGGGAACAGATACTGCAGACTGTTAATCCACTGGAACTTGCCGCCCACCTCAAAGGTGTCCCGGATGGGCGATGCGCCCCGGAAGTCGAAGCCGCGCATCGTGGAAAAGCCGCCGGCGTAAAACCGTTCGAAAATCGGCGTGTCGTCGCCGGTCCAGCCGATATTGGTCGAGAAGGACAGGACCTGGGCGCCCGAGTGGTCCGGCCGCTCGTACAGCCGCCAGTACTTGCGGAACTCGCCGATGACGCGGGGATACACGTAGCTGCCGATGACCTGTTCGGCGGTCAGCTGCGAGTAGTAGCCCCGCGTCGGCAAGAACGAACTGTCCCGCACATCGTTGATGACCGTGACGCCGAAGCCGTGGACCACATTGTCGCCCAGCACCTCGTCCAGGTCGGGCACGCCGTTGACGCCCGTGCCGCGCGGGTCGTGAATGTTGACATTCTCGCCGCGGTAGGTGAGCGACGCCTGCAGGTCGCGCTCGACCCACTGGTAACCCAGCGAGATCCGCCCGCCAAGCCGCTGTTCGTCCCAGTCGTTGTAACGGCGGTCGAAGAACGAGCCCGCCAAGCCGAGCGTGATCGGCCGGTCGAGGAAGTACGGGTCCGAGAAGCTGGCCAGATAGCGGTTGACCTGGCTGCCGGGCGAGGCTTCGAGTCGGAAACGCTGCCCGTCGCCGCGCCACGCGCGGCCGGTACGCCAGTCTTCCCAGCTGGTGGGCACCTGCCGCCAGTTGAAGTTGCGTTCGTCGATGACAAAGTTGCCCACGACGCCGGCATCGGAGTTCACGCCAAAGCCCATTTGCAGTCGACCGGTCTGCGTTTCAGCGGCGCTGATGTGGATGTCGACCGCCTGGTCGTCGTACGGCTGCAGCACGGGACCCCACTGCGCGTCGGGGAACACCATGTTGCCGGCCACCGGGCCCTGCGGCGACAACGGCGTGGGGGCGATCGAACCCGCCGGCGGTTGGATTTGCGAGGAATACTGCGTCGCCTGCACGTGGCTATCGCGGATGGGCGCCGACGCGGGGCTCGTTGCCTGCACGGTCTGCCCGCCGTAGGGCGAGTAGCCGCCGTTGGTCGCCGCGGGAGCGGTCGTCAGACCGGAGTAGACGGCTTGCCCGCTGGCCGCGGGACTCTGCCCGCGGACCGCGCCGTAGGTATCGTGTTGTGCCAAGCGCATCGGTTGTTGCGTGGGCGGAACCGTGGCGGCAGCCGATTGGGGCTGACCGTAGGATTGGCCGTACCACTGCGTTTGTGACGGGCGTTGGGGGGGCGTCGAGGGCGCCGCGGTTTGTGCGGCTTGCGCCGCGGCGTTTCGGTTCCCGTATTGAGCAGCCGCGGCGAATTGCGAGTGGGCAACACCCACGGACGGCGGGGCGGCGCCTTGTACGTTGGGCGCGGCCGGTCGGTTGGCCCAATGGTGAGTGGGCGACGCCGGCGAGCTTGTGGCAGCTGCCGCCTGAGATGTCGCAGGCCGGAGCCACCACGCGTCGCGTCGCGGCGCGGGTTCGGGACTCTGTCCGCGGAAGATCGGCTCGGCGAGCACGGGCGGCGTTTCGCGGCGGCGTTCCGGCGGCGTGCTGAGCGGAATCGAGTGCGGGTTGCTCGGCACAGGCGGCATTTCCAAATGCTCGCCCCCATGCGGCGTCACTCGTTGGCCAGCAGCGGGCTGCGGCGGCGCGGCCGCCGCCGGCTCGCCCACTGGTTGCTCGTAGCTGGCGGGCATCACGGCGCCGGGCGTCGTGGCAATCTCTTCCGTTTCGACCCACCGCAGATAGTGTTCGTAGTCGTCGCAGTAAACATGCACGTCGCTCGCGTCGCGCTGGGCGGCGATCTGCGGCTGTCCCGTGTCGAAACCCGCCAGATGTTCCGCACTGGGCGGCGGCAACAGCGGCACCGGCCGGAACGGTTCCGGCGCGGCGGCCAGGCTCTGACCGCGCATTTCGCCCTCGCCCGCGGCGAGCTGCATCTCGTAGTCTTCCGGGATCTTGTAGGTGATCTTCGGCTTCTGTCCCGTGGCGGCATCGACCAGAAACAGGCTGCTGGCCTGCAGGCGGCGTTCGCTCGCCTTCAGCTCGCGAATGTCCATAATGTCGCCCGGTCGCAGCGTCACCCGATTCAACGCAGTCTGGATGCGCGTGTGCGGATTGTCGCCGCCGATGTGCACGAAGATCCGCCCCACGCGCCACTGCTTGCCTTCGTCGATGTGGTACACCAGGTCGACCTGCCCCGGTTCTTCCAGAAAGACCGTTTCGGGACGAATGTCCGCAAATACGTAGCCGCGGCTGCCGTACAGTTCCTGCAGCCAGTCGGTCGTTTGCGACATCTTGGATTGCTCGAACGGCTGGCCGTTCTGCACCTTGGCTTGCTCGGCCAGGGGGCCGGGCTCAAACTTCGTGTTTCCCATGTACCGCACGTTGCGGACCATGTACCGCGGGCCTTCATTGATCACGAACGTGACCGTCGCCTTGCCGCCGGTTTCGTCGAAATCAATCTTCCTTCCCACTCGGGCCTGAAAGTACCCGAACGCCCGGTAGTACGCGGTGAGCTGGTCGACGTCGTTGGCGATCGTGTCGTAGTCGACGTAACCTTTCCACAGCCCCAGGATTGGCTTCTTGGTTTTGACAACCGCCTTCCGCAGCCGGCTGGAACTGATGAACTCGTTGCCGACGAACTTGATGGCGCCGATTTTCTGCGGCTGTCCTTCGTTGATCAGATAGACGATGCCTTTGTCGGTCGCCTTGCCCCCTTCCAGCACCGTGACCTGCACGTTGTTGAAACCTTTGCCGCGATAGTGGTCGATGAGCTTGCGGCGGCCTTCCAGCACCGACTGCGGGTCGACCGAGCCGCCCACCTTCAACAGCGTCTGCTTGGCGAGCGCCTTGTCGCTCATCCGCTCGTTGCCCAGGTATTCCACGTAGCGGATCGTGGGGCGCTCGACGACTTCAAACACCACGATCCGTCCCTGCGGCGTTTCCTTGGTCTTCGCCTTCACGTCGACGAACCAACCCAAGTGAGCGAGCCGCCGGACGTCGCGGTTGACGACCGAAATGTCAAACGGGCGACCGGCCCGGGTGGTCATTTGCTCTTCGACCTTGACCAGCGGCACGGTTTCGTTGCCGACGACGCGGACTTCCGCCACCATTTCCTGGCCGGCAAACTCGGCGCCGCCGGGGGCGATGGTCTCGGCGCTGATCGCCGGCGCCGGCAGCGCATCCTGCGCGTACCCCGGGCGCACCACTCCCGCCGCCGCCGCGATGAGCGCTGCTGCGGTGAGGACCGACGCGTGGGCCGTGAGGGTCGCAAGACGCGGAAAATGCCGTGTTTTGAGCCGCTGCATGGGCGCTTCAAAGGTGTTGCTAGATGAGTCAAGAGGCGGTCAATCGGCGTCGCATCAACGCACGGATCGCCCGCCCAGGGAAATTGGCCGCGAAGGAATACCGAATCACGGCGGACCGAACAAGACGCATTTGTCCGTTGGAGACGACGCGATGCGAACCGGCGCGCCAACTCGCACGTTTCACCGCCTGTTGGAGGCGTCGGCGACGACGCCCGCCCCGCATTTCACCACGGCGCGCAGCAGTTGCTGTAAGAATTACAAACCGCGCCTGGCCACTATGACCGCGCGGCGCAAAAAGAACGGCGGGGCCCCGTCGAACCGGGGCCCCGCCATGTGGTGGTCACGGGCATGGCGTGCTGCACGCTACTTTTCCGCCCGCACGTCGTAGCACAGCAGGCGATCCTTGTCGCGCAGGTACAGCATTCCCTCGGCGATCACTGGGTGCGCCCAACTGGGGGTGCTCACCTCGGGGATCTCAAACGTGCTGACGATGCGGCACTCCGTGGGCTCCGCTTCGATCAACGCCATTGTCCCGCCCTCGTAGCGGAAGTACAGCATGCCGTCGGCGTAGACCACCGCAGCCGAACCCTTGCCCGGGCCGCGCTGGCGGGTCCAGGGTTCTTCGCCGGTCAGGAAGTTGGCGCAGAACGGAAAACCCTTGTTTTGACCGTGCCCGCCGTACAGATAATCGCCCACCAGGATCACGCCGCCGTGGTGGTTCCGCAGCTCGTTGGCCTCTTTGACGTACACTTCCTCAACGTCAACCGTGTCGCCAGCGCCGGCGAGCTTCAGCAGCGCGCAGCCGCCGTCGTCGTAGCCGGTCGTGTAGAACACGTAGTCGTCGCGGACGATGGGGGTGGGAATGTTGGCGACGCGGCCGGCCACTTTCGTATGCCGCCACAGCAGGCGGCCGTCGTCGACGGCCACGCCCACGGCGCCTCCTTGCTCGCCGAGCACCGTGACATACTGATCCACGCCGCCGGCTTTGGTGCGGATGATCGACGAGTAGCCCGCCCCGCCGCAGTCAGGGATCTCCGACTTCCACACGACCTCGCCCGTGCGGGCGTCCAGCGCCACGATCGCCGCGTCATCGGCCCCGGGGGAGCAAAGCAGCCAATCGCCGTCGACCAACGGCGACTCGCTATAGCCCCACATCGACATCATCCGGCCGCCAAAGTCGTCCTTCATGTGCTTTTTCCACACGGGCGAGCCATCGGCCACGGTCAGGCAGCACAGATCGCCGTGGGGGGTGAGCGCGTAGACAAACTCGTCGGTCATGCTGGGCGTGCAGCGGGGCCCGTCGTTATTGCCCCACTTGTCGCCGACCCGTTGGGCCCACAGCGGCTCGCCGCCGCCCACGGGAAAGCAAACCACGTAGCAGCCGTCCTCGCGGTCGCCCATGGTGACGATCCGCCCATCGCGAATCACCACGCTGGAGTACCCGGCGCCCGCGCCGGACGCCGACCATGCCAGTGGCGGCCCGTCCTCGGGCCACTCTTTTAGCAATCCTTGGTCCTTGGCGATGGCATCGCGCCCCGGGCCGCGCCATTGCGGCCAGTAGGCGCCAGCGGGCGAATCGGCGGCACGCGCGGCGGTGGTGGAGACGGCAGTGAGCAAAGTCAGCAGAAGCGACAGGCGGCGTGCATATCCAGCGGGCATAGGAATCTCCGAACTTGCCCTGTTTGGGGCGCAGGGTGGGATTTCGACGTGAGCAGATCGAGCCGGCGATTATCGCCGCTTCACCGGTTGGTGTCTATTCGGCTCGCCCGTGTGGGTGGGCCGTGGCACGAACCAGCAAGCGAGCGCTCGCCGAAGGGAGACCACGGCGTCCCACCACGCGATCCGAAAACGGGCGGGTTCTGTCACACATCGTGAGGGCCACTCGTCTTGTTTTCTGTGGGGCCGGCCGGTCCCGCACCTCGAAGTCCGCTCGGCAGTTCTTAGGAGTCCGCCATGACCAATTCGACCGCGACCGCCTCCGCCAGACGACAAGATATCTTTGCTGCAATTGAGCAATTCGAGTCCGCATACGACTACGATGCCAGTTACATGCGCGATTTGTACGAGCGGTCGCCGGCCGCGTTTGGGCTGTTTGATGCGGCACGCCGCATGGCAGCCTACTTCGACGCCCTGCCGGCCGCGGCGCACTTCGTGGCGGCGATCACGGTCATGCAGCACGAAGATTGCGGACCGTGCCTGCGGCTCAACGAGAAACTGGCTATGGAGGCCGGCGTCCGGCGCGAGGTGCTCGACGCGTTGGCCGCAGAGCCAGCGGCGTTGCCCGCCGAGCTGCAGGATGTGCGGTCGTACACGACTGGCGTGTTGTCAGGTCAGGTGGACGAAGCGGTGGCCGCCCGCATCGAATCGCAGTGGGGCCCCGCGGCGCTGGCGGAACTGGCCATCGGCATTGTCGGCGCGCGGATGTATCCGACAATCAAGCGGGCGCTGCTGAAAGCCGGCGCCTGCGAATTGCCCCGCGTTTCTTGAGCCGTTGAAGTCTTGCATGTCCGACGCCCGTCTCGAAACGCATCGCCAGCGACTCGTCGGCCTGGCCTACCGCATGCTCGGTTCTGTGGACGATGCTGAGGAGGCCGCGCAAGAAGCTTTCCTGCGGTACCAAGCGGCCGGCGCTCCCGATGTCGACAACTTGCAGGCGTGGCTCACCCGCGTATGCGTGCGAATTTGCCTCGACCGTATCAAACGCTCTGCAGCCACGCAGGAAGTGTACCCAGGGCAATGGTTGCCGGAGCCGTTTGTCGACGCCGAGAATCGGGCTGCGATCGATGAGACCCTTTCGATGGCGCTGCTGGTGGGGATGCGCCAGCTCTCCGCGGCGGAACGCGCGGTATTCTTGCTGCACGATATTTTTGATTACCGCTTCGCGGAAGTGGCGGACATCCTGGACCTGTCGGCGGACAATTGCCGGCAGCTGGCCGTGCGTGCTCGGCGCAAAATCCGCCGCCCGGAGCGGGCGCCTCGCAGCTCGTCAGAGGAATTCGACCGAGTGACCGGCGCGTTTCTGGCCGCGGTGAGAGACGGCGACATCGACCGGCTGCGGGACCTGCTGGCCGAAAACGTGCGACTGACTTCCGATGGCGGCGGGCAAGTCTCGGCGGCGCCGCGGCCAATCGCAGGCCGTGACAAGGTGGCGACCTTCCTGCACCGCGTGTTCGCCCCGGCCCGAAAATCCGCGGTACTGCGCGAGACCCCCGTCCACTTCAACGGCGCGCCCGGCGTGCTGCTGACGGCTGAGGGGCACTCGCCCAGCGCTTATCACCTCGAAATCGACGACGGCCGAATCGTCGGCATCTTTGTGCAACGCAACCCGGACAAGTTGCGTCGGCTGCTGCGGTCGGCCTGCGGTTAGCGGACCCCGGGTAGCCGCTGGCGCGGCAAACCGGGGCTTCAAGGTGCGACGCCGTTGGCGTTGTTTCGCTATGCCTTCGTGAAACCTATTCGGCTTGCGTGGCCGGTCCTCAGATCGACCTCCAATATCTGACCTTGGAAGGTCGTTGCGACAATGCACTCGTCGAACTGATCATTGCCCTCGATGCCAGTGACGTGGTCAGGAGCGAATTGGGCAAAGTCGCTGATCCGCCAGACAGGTAGATCGGCGGAGTCCACGCAATACACGTTTCGGTGCAGCCCGCCCTCTTGAAGCATGCACAGAGGCTCGTAGTAGGGATCATCCAATTGGAGAAAACGCGGCTCGCAAGATGGGAATCGCACGACACGACCAATTGAGACGACCTCAATTACTTGCACCGCGAAATCGATGCTCGGCATAAACACGACATGACTCCGTACGCGGTCACGACGTCCTGTGTGAAGCTCGCCCTATCTCTGGGCGTTGATTGGAAGACTGCTGCACGTGCGGCGGCTTGAAGTCGTCGTCATATTCGATCGGCAAGTCGGAATTGTATCTCGCATGTTCATTACGGCGGATCTCCATGAGCATGACGCGGTCGCTTGGCGAAGGCCTCTGCGCCTTCGCGCCTCCGCGTGAGATCTTCGCGGAGCGCGCGACCTGGATTAGAACCCCCCGTCGCCGGGGACCGGTTCGAACTCGCTGTACGGCTTGTGGGAGAAGTTGCGGAAGCGTGTTAGCTCGTGCACCCACGTTAATTTCACGTCGCCGGTGGGGCCGTTGCGCTGTTTGCGGATCAGCAGGTCGGCCTCGCCGCGCACCCGCTCGCGATCCTCTTCGTTCGTGCAGTAGTATTCGTCGCGGTGGACGAACATCACCACGTCGGCGTCCTGTTCGATGGCGCCCGACTCGCGCAAGTTGCTCAACTGCGGTTTGTTGTCGCGGCTGGCTTCGACCTGCCGGTTGAGCTGCGCGAGGCACAGCACCGGCACGTCGAGCTCGCGCGCCATGCCCTTGAGCCGCCGGGCGATCTTCGAGACCTGCTCCTGCCGCGGGTCGCGGGCGTTGTCCGGTTCGATCAGCTGCAAGTAGTCGATCACCACCAGCGACAGGCCGTGCTTCTTTTTCAGCCGGCGGGCCTGGGCCGCGATTTCGGTCATCGTGCGGCTGGGCGAATCGTCGATGAACAGCGGCGACTCGCTGAGCTGGCCCGACGCTTCGATCAGTTTCTTGCGCTCGTCGTTGGTGATCGTGCCGTTGCGCAGCCGATGGCCGTTGACGCCCGCGACGCTGCACAGCAGACGGTCGCCCAGCTCGATGGCGGCCATTTCCAGGCTGACAAACAGCACCGGCAGCCGCAGTTGCAGGGCGACGTGCTCGGCCATGTTCATCGCCAGCGCCGTTTTGCCCATACTGGGGCGGGCCGCCAGGATGACCAGTTCCGAGCCCTGCAGGCCGCCGGTCATTTGGTCGAAGTCGTCGAAGCCGGTCTCGATGCCGCCGTAGGCGTGTTGCTGATCCATCCGCGCGGCAATGCGGTCGAGCGATTCCTGCAGCACGTCGCGAATCGAGGAGAGCGTCGCTCCGCCGCGCTGGTCGAGAATGCTGAACACCCGCTCTTCGGCCTTGGCAAGCACTTCGCGGGTGTCGGCGTCGGTCGCGTGGGCGGCGGCGACGATGTCGGTTCCCGCCAGGATCAGCGACCGCAGCACCGCCTTGTCGGCGACGATCTTGCCGTAGTACTCGGCGTGGGCCGCGGTGGGGACCTGCTTGCCCAACTCGGCCAGATACGCCGCGCCGCCGATTTGCTCGTAAACGCCCGCGTGGCGGAGCCGCTCGACCAGCAGCATCAGGTCGATCTGCTTGCCGGCGCTATGCATCTCCTGCAGGTGGGAGAAGATCGTGCGGTTGGCCTCGTCGCTGAAGTCGTCCTGGTGCAGCACCAGGGCCACTTCGTCGAACACTTCCGGCAGCAGCAGAATGCTGCCCAGCACGGCCTTTTCCGCTTCGAGCGCTTTGGGCAGCTGCCGAGCGAACGAGTCGCCGCCGCTCTCGCCGCCGTTGCGCGACTTGTCCGAAAATCCGTTACGCGGTCCGTTTCGCTCGGCCATGACCATGCTCCGTCAGGGTGCGCCGGGGGGAGTTCGTTCTCTGCATTGGGTGGCTAGGGACGAGCGAAGCGAGCCCCCAGCGCTTTGGCGGCGGCAGCCTGGCAACTGGGGGCTCCTGCTGGTCGTCCCCAGCCACCCGCCGTTCCGCTGAAAGCTCCAAAAAAAGAAACGCCGCGGTCGTCGGCGACCGCGGCGATCCTGGAATCTGATTGTGGCGAGCTTTGCAGGCGACGCAATACAGCGACGAGGCGGTTGGCGCCGGGCGACGGCGATTGCCCAGAAATCGCGTCAGGACCGGAGCAAGGATCGCCCGCGGCGTGCGGGAAAACCTGTCGCGCCCGCCGCGAGCGGCGGGGCGAAATGGCATCGCGGCGTCGCGTGGATGAGCCTCAGGCGCCGACCTGCGGGACCACCCACACCTTCAGTTCGCCTTCCACCTCGCTCGCCAGGCGGAACTTGACCGTGTACAGGCCGAGTTCCTTGAGCGGGCCTTCCAGACGGATCTGGTCGGCGTGCAGGTGCACGTCGTTCTTGGCCAACGCGGCGACGATCTCGGCCGGGCCGACGCTGCCGTACAGGTGGCCGTCCTCGGTGGCGTTGGCTTCGATGGTGACGCTCTGCTTGGCAATCTCGCCGGCTTCCTTGCGGAGCTTGGCCTGCTGGGCTCGTTCCAGCTCTTGCAGCTTCACCTTGTGCTTGTCGACCATCCGCTTGTGGTGGTCGGTGGCGATGGTGGCCAGCCCCTGCGGCAGCAGGTAGTTGAGAGCGTAGCCGCGGCGGACTTCCACCACCTCGCCCTGCTTACCGAGATTCTCCACCGAGTGGATCAGCAACAGCTCGATGCCGCCGTGCGGGCCAGTGGGGAGCCGCTTGAATCCGGTGTTCATCTTACGCTTGATCTTTGTTTTCATGGCCGTCTGCCCAGTGCCACGGCTCTGTGGGCCGTGTGGGGGGAAGTTTGAAATTTGGAGTCATTCAGCACGGCTCGCAGGGCCGTGGCACGCGGGGTTGTTTCGTGCTTAGAACGGGATCTCGTCGTCGGGGGGCCCGGCAGGTGCGCGCTGGCTATAGTCGTCGTCGCCGCCGCTGCTGGAGTAGGAATCGGCGGACTGCGAACCGCCGCGCGAGCCGCGATTGCCACCGCCCGAGCCGCCCCCAGGGCCGCCGAGCATCTGCATCTTTTCGCCGACGACTCGCAGCTTGCTGCGTTTCTGGCCGTCCTTTTCCCACTGGTCGAGCTTCAACCGACCCTCGATCAGCACGGGCGATCCCTTGCTGAGGTACTCGTTGGCGACCTCGGCCGTGCGGGCCCACAGCGTGACGTCGACAAACGTGGTTTCGTCGACCCACTGGTCGCCGCGCTTGACGCGGTCGTTCACGGCCAGGCCGATCTCCGACACGGCCGTGCCGCTGGAGATGTAGCGCAGTTCGGGGTCGCGGGTCAGGTTGCCGACCAAGATGACGCGATTGAAGCTAGCCATGTGAGATACTCTGCGGGCAAGTCCGGAGGGCGGGCAAAGTGTACGCTTGTACCGTTGCGCTACCTCAGGTTAGCGGGCGAGGCCCGGTGTTGCAAGGTTTTCTCGGGTGGTGCCGCGGCTGCCGGGGGACCACTACGCCCCGGCGCCGACCGGTTCCTCTTCGGCCGGCTCTTCCTCGGTCGTTTCGCCCTTGGCGTGAGCCAGGATCGCGTCGACCAACTGATGCGGCAGCCGCACGAACAACTGACGCAGGATCGTGTCGTTGATCTCGCAGGCGCGGCTCAGCTCGGAAATCTTGCTGGTGGGGGCCCGGAAGTAGATCAGCCAGTACGCACCCTTCCGCTGCCCGTTGATCGGGTAGGCCAGCCGGCGCTCTTCCCACAGGCGGCTCACTTCCACCACGCCGCCAGCCGCCTCGACCAGCCCCTCGACCTCCTTGGAGACCTTGTCGTGGTCGCGGGCAAAGCGGTTGGAGTCCAGGATGAACAACCCTTCGTAAACGCCAATGTTCTCAGCCAAAGCAAGTCGCTCCGTAAAACGTGGTCCAAGCGTTGCGGCCGCAACGCCTGGCGCCGCTGTGGGGGCTTGCCGCCGGCCGTCGCCGGGGGCATCGCCATGTGAGTAAGTGTCCCGAGTGTGTCTGTCGCTAATCGGTCGCCGCGCCGTTGTAGCGGCTCATCGCCTCGTGGACTCCGTCTGCGGCCCAGGTTCGCACGGCGTCGGTCGCGCGGGCCACCTGCAGGTCCATTTCGGTCCGCTCGGCGGCGGCGAACTTGCCCAGGACAAAGTCCGCCGCGTCCCAGCGATCCGGCACCGGACCGATACCGATCCGCAGCCGGGCGTAGTCGGTCGAACCGAGCCGCCGGGCAATGTCGGCCAGTCCTTTCTGACCGCCGTCGCTGCCGGTGGCGCGAATTCGCAGCCGGCCCACCGGCAGGTTGAAGTCGTCACAGACGACCATCACCTCGGCGATGTCCAGCTTATAAAAATCAACGGCCGCCAGCACGCTGCTGCCGCTGAGATTCATGTACGTATGCGGGGCGAGCAGCAGGGCCGACTCGCCGCCCAAGCGGCATTGCCGCGTGATTCCGTTGAACTTCTCGCGGGGCGGGTCGGCGGCCGTCTCGGCCGCTAGCCGATCCAGCACCTCGAAGCCCACGTTGTGTCTGGTTCCTTCGTATTTTCTGCCCGGATTTCCCAGGCCCACGACGAGTTTCATGGCAGGGCGAGCGAGCTGTTCCAGCGGCGGCCCGGCGTCGCGCGACCGCAGCGGCCGTGCGGCGAGCCCGCGACGCCATTAACCCTCGCTGCTCTCCTCCTCGTCCTTCTCGCCAATGACCTCCGGCTCGACCGAACTGCTGACGGCTGCTTCCTCTTCCGGCTCCGGCTCGGCGGTGGGCTGCGAGCAGTTCAGCACGACGCGGATCGGCTCGATGGTCGCGCTGGCGCCCTCGGGCATGTCGATGATGTCCTCGACGCGGATCGTGCCGCCGATCTCCAGTTGGTTGATGTTCACGTGCAGCGCTTCGGGAATGTTCGCAGGCGAGGTCTCGATTTCGATCGCGTGCAGCACGTGCTCCAGCAAGCCGCCGGCCAACACGCCCGGCGCCTCGCCCTTGGTGTGAATCGGCACTTCGACGGTGATTCGCTCGGTGGCGTCCACTCGCAGCAGGTCCACGTGCAGCAGATGCTGTTGGAACACGTCCCACTGGATGTTCTGCAACAGCGCCTGCCCTTTAGCGCCGCCCTGCAGATCGACCACGTGCGTGCCGTGCCGCAGCACCGCCCGTAACTCGTCGGCGGCGATTTCCAGGTTGACCGGTTCTTCCTTGTGGCCGTACAGCACGGCGGGCAAGCGACCGGTGGTCCGCAGCCGGCGATTGTTCAGTTTGCCGGTGGCGGCCCGCTTGGTGACGTTGAGCTTTTCGGTCGTGGACATCGGTGGACTCGGAGCGTCCTGGGGGTGTTTCGGTCTGTGTTTCGGTCGCCGCCGCGATCATCCGCGGTCCGGCTGCGACGCGAGCGGCCCGACGCACCAGCGGGGGCGCCTGGGAAGGCACGCACGGTGGGCGGGAGTCGCAGCGACGGGCGAATCCCTGATTTTGCCCGATTCGGCGGGAGTTTCAAGCCCGCTGGCGGCGAAATCTGCCCGCCGGGCGCGCAGTTTGCCCAAACGGCGGATTCGCGCCGTCCAGCAAAGCGTGCCACGGCTCGGTGAGCCGTGAAATCAGCCGCTGGCAGCCCGCGGGGATTTCTCGGCAGGGGGCTCTGCTGCGGGAGGCCGGGGACGCAACGCAGCGAAGCGCCCAGAAGTGGCCGCTGGAGGCTCCCTGCGGTCGTCCCCAGCCACCCCAATGGTTTCGCCACGGCCGGCCGCTCTACCGGAACAACCCGCTGACCGATTCGTTGCGGTGGATCCGCTTGATCGCCTCGCCCAGCAGCGGGGCGACGCTCAGCACCTGGGTCTGCGGCAGCATCTGCTCGTCGGTCAGCGGGATCGAGTTCGTGCAGACCAGGCTGTCGAGTTTCGCCTCGCGGAGGTTGTCCATCGCCTTGCCGCACAGCACGGCGTGGGTCGTCCCGACGTGGATCTGCTCGACCCCCTGGTCGTGCAGCACCTGGGCCGCCCCACGGATGGAGCCCGCCGTGCTGATCATGTCGTCGAACATCAGGGCAATTTTGCCCTTCACCGGATCGCCGATGATGTTGGCCTGAACCGTTTTCTCGGCGCTCAGCCGACGCTTATCGATGATCGCGACCTTGCCCCCCAGCCGCTTGGCGTGGCCCAAGGCGCGTTTGATGCTGCCCTCGTCGGGGCTGACGATTACCAAGTCGTCCTGCGAGATGTTCAGTCCCGTGAAGTGGCTGTTGAGCACCGGCGCCGCGTAGAGATGGTCCACCGGCACGTCGAAAAAGCCCTGAATCTGGGCGGCGTGCAGGTCCATCGTCAGCACCCGGTCGGCGCCGGCGCGGGTGATGATGTTGGCCACCAGTTTGGCCGTGATGGGCACGCGCCCCTCGTCCTTGCGATCCTGCCGGGCGTAGCCGAAATACGGAATCACGGCGGTGATCCGCTCGGCGCTGGACCGCTTGCAGCTGTCGATCAGCACCAGCAGCTGCATCAAGTTGTCGTTCACCGGCGGGCAGGTCGGCTGCAGCAGGAAAACGTCGCGGCCGCGGATGTCTTCGTTGATTTTGCAGGAGATCTCGCCGTCGGGGAATTTGCCCAACGTGAGCTGCCCCAGCGGCACGCCCAGGTAATCGGCGATCTGCTGGCTGAGGGCCTTGTTGGCGTTGCCGCTGAAGAGTTTCAAGTCGTGCATGGGGGACAGGGCAAGAGCTCGGTGGTCAGAATTTCAGAGGCAACTCAGCGGCGGCCGCCAGGCCGCTCACCTGCGTGGGAAGCCGCCCTTGGCAACCGTGTTCGATGAATCATCACCCGCCCCTGCCAGCATAACCAAGTTCCACAAGCGCCGCCTCCACCGGCGGCAGGTCTTCCACGCGATTTACGCTCAGCGATTCCTGCGGCGACAGCGCCGGCAGCGCCAGCACGGTGCGCCCCTCGGCCAGCATGATCGCCGGGCAGTCGGTCACGTAGTACTCGCCCTGGGCGTTTTCGGAGGTCAGCTGATCCAGCGCCCCCAACAGCGCCTGCGCGTCGAACACGTACGTGCTGGCGTTGACCTCGCGGATGGCGAGTTGCTGGGGCGTGGCGTCCTTTTGCTCGACGATTCCCGTGAACTGGCCCTGGTCGTCGCGGACGATGCGGCCGAAGCCGTCGGGGTCGTCGCGCTCGATCGTTCCCAGCACGCACGCCGCGTCTTTGGCGGTTGTCTCGGCCAGCAGCTTGCCGACCGACGATGGCTGCAGCAGCGGCGAGTCGCCCGTGACGATCACCACGGGGCCGCTGTGCCCGGCGAGTTGCTCGCGGCACATCATCACGGCGTGGCCGGTGCCCAACTGCTCGGTCTGCTCGGCAAACTCGACCCCCGGCTCGTCGGCCAACTCCTCGCGGACCAGGTCCGAGCGGTAGCCGACCACCACGACGATCCGCCCGACCCCCGCGGCCCGCAGGGCGTCGATCACGTAGCGAACCATCGGCCGGCCGCACGCGGGGACCAGCACCTTGGGCAGGTCCGACTTCATCCGGGTGCCCTTGCCGGCGGCAAGAACAATGGCCAGGGCGGGAGAGTCAGGCATGGATGGGGGAGCGGTGAGGCGTGGGGGATGCAGCCGAGCGATTATCTTGCCAGACAATGTCGCGGACTACCACCGGGGCAAGTGGCGTGCGCAAACAAAGGCCGATCAACACAGCACATTTAGCCCCGCCGCTCGCGGCGGGGCTCGCGGAGCAAGCTCCGCGGCGAAGTCTCGATCGCCAACACGCAAACCGCCCCATCGCAGCCGCACCCGCCTCCTTTCCCCGCCCGCCGCGACGCCTTAAACTACGAGATTCTCCCGATCGCACCCGCAAGCGCGAGTCCGTCCTGCCGTGTCGCACGCCGTCCCCCAAGCTGCCATCGAGAAAGCCGACGTCCTGATCGAGGCGATGGGCTGGATCCGCCGGTTCCGCGACAAAGTCACGGTGATCAAGCTCGGCGGGTCGATCATGGAGGACGACGTCGCCCTGGGCCACCTGCTGGTCGACATCGTGTTCATGGAAACCGTCGGCATGCGGCCGATTGTCGTGCACGGCGGCGGCAAGGCGATCAGCAAGGCGATGGAAGAGGCCAAGATCGAGCCGCGGTTCATCCAGGGCCGCCGCTACACCGACCCGGCGACCCTGGCAATCGTCGAGCGCGTGCTGGCCGGCGAGATCAACGAGTCGATAGCCCAGCGAATCGAAGACTACGGCGGCCGCGCCATGCCGCTCAACTTCGTCGGCCCCACGGACAACAACGTGTTGTTCGGCGAGCGACTGACCCTGCCTGGCGAGAACGGCGAACCGATCGATTTGGGGGCCGTGGGGCACGTGACCCGCGTGAATCGCGAGGTGCTGGACAACCTCACCTTCGCCGGGCAGGTGCCGGTGATTCCCTCGATGTGCGAGACCGAAGCCGGCGAGCGGCTGAACGTGAACGCCGACACGGCCGCCACCGCAGTCGCCCAAGCCGTGGGCGCCGAGAAGCTGGTGTTTTTGAGCGACGTGAACGGCGTCCGCAAGGACAAAGACGACCCCGCGTCGCTGATTCACTCGCTGACCGCCGAGTCGGCCCGCGCGTTGATCGCCGACGGCAGCATCGAGGCGGGCATGATCCCCAAGGTCGAAGGCTGTCTGGAGACGCTCGACCGGGGGGTCCGCAAGATCCACATCATTGACGGCCGCATCCGCCACTCGCTGCTGCTGGAAATCTACACCAACCGCGGCGTCGGCACCGAACTCGTGGCCGAACCTGTGTGAGCGCCGCCGAGTCAGAGACGCATTGCCACGACGAAACCGGTGGTGAATTAACCCAGGCAAGTTACGTGAAGTCCCAATGACCAAGTCCCAATGACCAATTCTGGCGGCTGGCCACCCGGCATTTGGTCATTGGGACTTGGGCATTGGTCATTCGCCCTCATTTCTGCTGACAATCCAAGTTTGAGGTCGCATTGCCATGACCGCCACCGCCCAATCGATGTCGCCTGACACCGCCGCGCTGTTCGACCGGTACGTGATCCCCAACTACGGTCGTTACCCGGTGTCGCTGGTGCGCGGCGAGGGCTCGTGGGTGTGGGACGACCAGGGGAACAAGTACCTCGACTTCTTCCCGGGGTGGGGCTGCAACCTGCTGGGACACTGCCCGCCGGCCGTGGTGCAGGCGGTTCAGGAGCAGGTCGCCCAACTGATCCACGTGCCCAACACCTGGCACACCGAGTGTCAGGGCCAATGGGCCAAGCTGCTGTCGGAGCATTCCTTCGGCGGCAAAGCGTTTTTCTGCAACTCGGGGGCCGAGGCGAACGAGGCGGCGATCAAGCTCGCCCGGCTGCACACGCCCAAAAACAAGTACAAGATCATCACGTTCGAGGGCGGCTTTCACGGCCGCACCTACGGCGCCACCAGCGCCACCGCCCAGCCGAAGTACCACGACGGCATCGGCCCGTTGGCCCCCGGGTTCGTCTACTGCCCGTTCGGCGATTTGGACGCGGTGCGGGCGCGCGTCGACGACGAAACGGCCGCCATCATGGTCGAGCCGATCCAGGGCGAGGGCGGCATCCGCATTCCCCCCGAGGGCTTCCTGCAGGGGCTGCGCGAGATTGCCGACGAGCGCGAGTTGGTGCTGATCTTCGACGAGGTGCAGGCCGGCTGCGGTCGCACGGGCACCTGGTTCGCCTATCAGCACTTCGGCGTCACTCCTGATGTGATCACGCTGGCTAAAAGCCTGTGCGGCGGGGTGGCCGGCGCCGCCATGTTGTGCCGACCCGAGTTGGCGCCCAGCCTGCGGCCCGGCATGCATGCCGCCACGTTCGGCGGCAATCCGCTGGCGGCCCGCGCGGGCATCGCCACGCTGGAAACCATCGAGCAGGACGGGCTGTTGGCCCGGGCCGTCGAACTGGGCGACCTGTTCCGCGCCGAGTTGGAGCCGCTGGTCGAAGAGCTGGCCGTGACGGCCGAGTTCCGCCAGGTCGGGTTGATGATCGGCCTGGAACTGGTCGCCGACGCGGCGCCGATCGTGCGGGAGTGCATGGAGCGTCGGCTGCTGATTAACGCCACGCAGGGCACAATCATCCGCCTGCTGCCGGCGATGACGCTCACCGACGACGAGGCCCGCGAGGGCTGCGCCATCCTCCGCGAGGTGCTGCGGAACTACACGCCCTGACAACAATCCTCACCACAGAGGACACAGAGCTCACTGAGCGGTGTGGCCGTAAGCGGTCTCTGTGCTCTCCGTGTCCTCTGTGGTGAATTCGCGCTGCGAGAGATTCTGGAATTTTGCCATGCGACACTTGCTTTCCGTCGACAACCTGACCGCCAAGGAAATTCAGCGGATCTTTGCCATCAGCGAAGATCTCAAGCAGAAGTTCAAGGCGGGGGTGCGCGAGCCGCTGCTGCCCGGGCGGGTCATGGCGCTGCTGTTCGAGAAGCCGTCGCTCCGCACGCGGGTCAGCTTCGAAGCCGGCATGACGCACCTGGGCGGCTCGAGCATGATGCTGGGCGCCGACGCGGGCTTCGGCAAACGCGAGAGCATCGCCGACTTTAGCCGCGTACTCAGCGAAATGGTCGACGTGATCGTGGTGCGGGCCAAGGCCCACGAGACGGTCGCAGGCGTCGCCCAGCACGCGACCTGCGCCGTGATCAATGGCCTGACCGACCGCTCGCACCCGTGTCAGGCGCTGGCCGACCTGTTCACCGTGCAGGAACAATTTGGCACGCTCGAAGGGGCCAAGCTGGCCTGGGTGGGCGATGCGAACAACGTGTCGCGCAGCCTGGCGATGGCGTGTGCATTGACCGGCGTGGCGTTCGCCGCCGCGACGCCGCCGGGGTACGAGTTCGACGAGAAGTTCCTCGACGAGTGCCGCGCCGCCGGCGACGGAGTCGAAATCACGGCCACTCACGACCCCCGCGAAGCGGTCGACGGCGCTTCAGCCGTGTACACCGACGTCTGGGCCAGCATGGGGCAGGAGGCCGAGCAGGCCAAACGCAAAGCCGACTTTGCCGACTATCAGGTCAACGGCGAGTTGATGAAAGCAGCCGGCCCGGCGGCGCGATTCATGCACTGCCTGCCCGCGCGCCGCGGCGAGGAAGTGACCGACGAGGTGATGGACTCGCCCTACAGCGTGATCGTCGAGCAGGCCGGCAATCGCATGCACGTGCAAAAGGGCGTGCTCGTATGGCTGCTCGGCGCCCAGGCATAAAGCCGCGACCGCTGGGCGAGGAAACGGGGCTGCCTGTTGCTCGGTTCCCGCTTCTCGATCGCATGCAGCGCCGCCTCATCGCCTTGTACAAACGCGGCGAGAGTTTTGATTTCAACACGCATTCCGCGACCGGCGGTCGCGGCTTTTTGGAGAGATGATGGCTGACGAGAATTCCCGCCCTGCCGACGCCCTGCGCACCTGGACCATCGAGCCGGCCCCCTTTGGCGCCGCGCCGGGGCGGGTGATCGTCGCCGCGGGGCGCACCACCGTGCTGTGCACGGCCAGCGTTTCTGACGACGTGCCGCCCTGGATGAAGGGCGAGGGCCGCGGCTGGGTCACCGCCGAGTACAACATGCTGCCCGGCAGCACCGAGCCGCGCAAGCGGCGCGAGCGCGGCGGCAAGGTCGATGGCCGCACCACCGAAATCCAGCGGCTGATCGGTCGCAGTCTGCGGGCCATCATCGACCTGGACGCCCTGGGCGAACGCAGCGTCACGGTCGATTGCGACGTGTTGGAAGCCGACGGCGGCACCCGCACCGCAGCGATCACCGGCGGCTACGTGGCGCTGGCCCGCGCGCTGGCAAGCCTCGACGAGCTGCCGACAGGCGTGCTGCGCGACAGCGTCGCGGCGGTCAGCGTGGGCGTCGTCGAGGGGCGGCCGACGCTCGATTTGAACTACCAGCAGGATTTTGCCGCGGCGGTCGACATGAACGTGGTGATGACCGGCGCCGGACGGTTCGTCGAGATCCAGGGGACGGGCGAGGAAGCCACGTTCGATGACGCCGAATTGGCGGCGCTCATTGCCCTGGCCAAGCAGGGCATCGCCGAATTGAAGACGCTGCAAACCGCGGCGATCGCGAGCGTATAGCACGACACAGGCAACCGACTTGTGCCACGGCTCTGCGAGCCATGCACCGCGACTCGCGTTCATTAGCGACATTCTCGGCACATCACACGGCTCACAGAGCCGTGGCACGCGCTATCGCTGCTGCGCTGCGGGATGCCAATGCAACAAGGCCGCCTGCCGGCATTCCGACAGGCGGCCTTGCGAATTGATGACGCAACAAGCAGTTCGCGGCGCCCGCGACCTGCGCTAGTTATTGTTATTGTTGTTGTTGTTGTTGTTATTGCCGCCGCCGTTGTTGCCGCCGCCGTTGTTGCCCGGCACGACCTGCCCCGACCCGGCGAACGTGAACGTGGTCACGTCGCCAATGCCGGTGAACTGGGGAGCCGTGGTGATCCGGACGTAGCGGCGGTCCGCCGAGACGACCGCCTGGGCGAACAGCTGCGTGCCGTCGGTCAACGTTTGGATGATCGGCATGAAGCCGACGGCGCCGCCGCCGGCCAGGCCCAAACGACGGGCGAGCCCGAACGACACGCGGCGATCCGCGGCGATTGTCGGATCGGAGAGCGAGCCAATCTGCTGCGACAGCACCGCCTGCCCGACTTGCTCTTGCCGTTGCAGCGCCGCGGCCAACTGCCCTTCGGCCAACGGCTGATTCCGCCGGCCGGCGTCCAGGTTGAACAGCACGACAGCGTCCTTTTCGTCTTGCACGGCAATGAACTGCCGTTCGTGCTGCTCGTTCTGACTGCGATAATTGCGGTAGACGTCGACGGCCACCTTGTCGGCGACCACGTCGCCCCAGACCTTGCGGATTCGCACGCGATACTCGCCGGCGAAGCCGCGGGGGCAAATGTAAGTCTCGCTGAACCCGTCCGGGCTCGGCTCTTCGTAGTCGGCGTAGGAGTCGCCCAGGCAGACGCCGCCGGCGATGGTGCGGGGCTGCAGCAACGAGCAGACGGTGCCGGAGGGCTCTTCGACGACCAGGTCAATATCCGCCTCGCCCGACCACGACACCTTCACCACGCAATCGCGAATCAGGGCCGCGTCGAGCTGCTTCTGGTACTCGGCCAGCGTGGCGGTGTCGCCCGTTTCGCGCAATTGATCGATCATGGCGGCTGCGGCGCGAACCGCGGCGTTCTTCACCACCTGCTGATCGCTGGGCCAGGCTTCCTGCAGGATGCCGAGCGTCGCCCAGCGGATGCCCGCCTGGTCTTCCGCTCGCTGCGCGGCGGCCAGTCCCAGGGCGAAGGCTTCGTGGGTCATGGGCGCCGCTTTGACGACCTGCTGGTAAACGTCCACGGCGCGGTGCTCCAGCCCCACGTGCGACAGGTAGGCGGCGATCAGCATCAGCTGATTGGGATCGGTGCTGAAGTCGCACGCCGACATAATCGCCCGTTCGATGTCGCTTTGCGGCGCCCCGGACAGTTCCATGGCGATGCCCAGCGTTTCGTACATCCAAGGTTGCGGCTGTCCGTTTCGCAGGGCGGCCTGAATCAGGGCGATGATCTGGTCGTACCGCTTGGCGGACATGAGCGTCTTGACCGCGCGTTGCACGGCGACCGGCTCGAGTCGCTCGGTGCTGAACTTCTCTTGCCAGAAGTCATTGGCCGAGGCGGTTTCGTCGAGCGTGACGCCCTTGGCCAGCACGGTCGTGTCGTCGGTTGCGGGAGTTGCGGAGTTCGTGGGAGCGGGCGTCGACACGTCGTCGGGCACGGCAAAGAAACCGCCGCCGCCGCCGCCGCCAAAACCGCCGCCGCCGCCGCCGAAGCCGCCGCCGCCGCCGCCAAAGCCGCCGCCGCCAAAGCCGCCGCCGCCGCCGCCAATGCCGCCGCCGATGCCGCCGCCGATGCCGCCGCCACCGATGCCGCCGCCCAGTTGCTGGATCGGCAACACGAGGTCAGCGACCGGATACACTTTCACGGACAGGGTTTCTTCGGCCTTTTCGGTCGAGGTGATCAGCAGCACTTCATTGTCGATGATGTAGGTCAGGTCTTCGACCTCGCCCAGCATGATCTCCAGCGCCGAACGCAGCGTCACGTTGCGCAACTGCACGGAGATCTCCACCTCCGGGCTGAGCGCCAGTTGGTCCAGCGCGGCGGTGTCGAAAATGATGGGAATGTCAAAGTCGTCTTCCAGGGCGTCCATGATCTGGTTGAGCGGCGTTTCGATGTACTCCAGCGGCTCAGAGAGCGGTTTGCGGAGTGCTTCGTAAATCTTCGATTCCGCTTCGCCCTGCGCCTTCAGGTCGACCGAGCGGTACCGGTCCCGCCGCCGATTGCTCAACTCTTCCCACACCTGGGCTTCGGGGTAGATGATCGGCGGATTGTCGGGGAAGGGGATGTGCGACAGTTCGATCTGGTACATCGTGTCCCAAGCCGCTGCGTGACGCGCCGCGCGGGCGACGTCTTGCAGGTACTGGTGACGCTGGTGGCGGGCCCACAGCGTGGCGGCCCGCGGGGTGACGCCGTTGGGATCGACCTCTTCGACGATGGCCGCCACTTCCTCGGCTTCCACGTACTTGCCTTCGTCCATCAGGGCGTTGAAGCGGTCCATCAACTGGTCCTCGCGCTCGATACGGCGGGCCAGTCGCTCGTTGAGCACCTTCTGCTCGCGAGCCGCGGCGAGCACCTCTTGCCGCTCCCGCATCAGCTCCTCGGACAGCGCCTGCTGCCGACGGGCTTCGCGAAGCGCGATCTGCAGGCGGTCGATTAGCTCGGCCCGACGGCCTTCGTCGATGTTGGCCAGCTTACGAATGTTGTCGAGCTGCACCTTCAGGTCCTGGATGACCAGATCGGGCTCGGTTCGCATGCGGGTGCGGGCGTCGGCCACGAGGCGTTCGATTTCTTTCTGCAGCATCTGAGCGAAGACGCGGCGTTCCTGCTCGACTTCGTCCAAAAACGCGCCGCCGCTGGGCAGGCTGCCCATGACGCTGGGGTCGTCCAGCAGGCTCGGCTGCGGCGCGACCGCAGGCGGATTGACCAGGATGATGCCCTCTTGGACGGGGGCGCCTTGCGGCAGCGGTTCCGCGGCGATCTCCTGGCCGGCCTGGGCGGCCATCTCCGGCGGCAGGATGCCGTCGTCGCCCACCACCACGCTGCCGTCGTCCAGCACCGTGCCCGGCTCGTACTCGCCAAACGGATCCTCGCCTTCGACGATCGCCTGGACGGTTTGCGCTTGCACGTTGCCCGGGTCCGCCGCGAGCACAGTCCGCACAATGCGGGCCGCGGCGGTGCGATCGCCGGCGGCCACGGCACGCTCGGCCATTTGGGTCAGGCCGTCGATCTGGGCGCCCACCAATCGGGCCGCCTCTTGCAGGCCGGCCGTGCCAACGGTCGGCAAGCTCAAGCCGTTGTCGAAGCGCGCCCGCTCGACCAGCGAAGCCAGAAACGCGTGATCGGGGTTCGACTCTTCGGCGGTGGGGGCGAAGGTCAGTTCCACGTTGCCGGCGGCCAGGCGAATCGCCTGTTGGCCGGTCAACCGGTCGCTGGTTTCGCCCAGCAGGATCGTGTCGCGATCGCTGCGCAACGGGGGCACGGCGGCCGGATAAACCTGTCCCAACGCGGCCGGCAGGCTGACCTGCTCGGGCCACAGCACACTGGCGCGGGTCCACTCGGCCAGCGAACGGCCGGCGATCTCCGCGTTGCGTTCGTTTTCCTCGCGAGCCCGTTGGTCGGTGACGCCGGCTTCTTCATCCTGCCAAACGATCGGCTCGGCGATGTACAGGTTGCCGCCGGTCTGGTTGGCCAGCACGGCCAGCAGGCCGCCGTCGACCTGCGGGCCAATGGCGTAGCTGCTCACAGCAACGCGAGCTTTGCGAAGGCGATCGGCCAACGGACGCAGCGTGGCGGCGTCGAGCATGTTCGCCATGCTCACCCCGTCGCCGATGTACACGACAGCCCGACTCTCGGAGCCCGCGGCGTCGAATTCGTTCAGCGCCGTTTCCAGCGCGAGTTGCATGTCGGTCGAGCCCAGCGGGGCGCGATTCATGATCGCACGGGCAGCGGTCTCGGCGGCGGCGGGCGACGCGGCGACGAACGAGTCGCTGACCGCCTGGGTCTCCAGGTCGACGGCGATCACGCGCACGCGATCCTCAGGACGCAGCTGACCGACCAGCGACTTCAGCGCGGCGACCGCGGTTTCGCGGTAGGCGCCCTGCTGGCTGGCCGACGTGTCGAACAGCACGACCACGTCCGTCGCCTCGGGCCCGGCCGGCAGGTCGGCGGCGAGACTCAGTGCGTAGAAGGTCTGCTCGGGGCCTTGGTACGTGGCCAGGCGCGCCTGCTCGGCGGCGTCGGCGACGACGGGAGCCAGCGCGGTCAGCACGACGGCGGCGACAGAGCGAACGGTCGAATTGAAACGTAGCAGCATGGCAACGATCCGAGAATTTGGAACGAGCCGAGCGGGACGCGCCGCGTTCCGGTAACGGCGAGCCTCTCGCACCAGCAGAGAATGCCCAATCACTGTCCGGGGAAATTGTCTTAAACCCCCAACTCTTCCCAGTTTAAGCTGGTCGCACAGGGGCTGCCAGAAGAAAGTGCGAGAAACCGGCCCCAGCGGGGGCGAAACGCGGCGGCAAGGTCCGACGCCGACGGGAGGAGCGCCGTAAAATCCGCGCAATCCGTAGCGCTCGTACGACCCGTCGCCGACCGTGTTGCAGACTCCGCTACCCAACTCGCGGGAGCCCCGGAATGGTCGGGGCCTCAGACACGCCAAGTAGATAGCCGGCGGCACCCCTGCCGCCGGGCGGGCCGCGGCGCTTCTTTTTTTGCCGGCGTTTCCCGGCGGCAAGTGTGCCGCCGGCTAGAAACACGACTTGCGCAGGGTTTGGACGGCTGTGCGGTCTTGGCCCGAGCCACGCCCCCGCTTGCGGGAACGCCGCGGGGCGATCATCTTCGGAGGTTTCCCCGGCGGCCCGCTCGGGGACCTATCTTCTTACTGCGTCTGAACTTCCCCCAAATCATTCCCACGAGTTCACTCGTGCCGTTCGCTGCTCTGTCCGCTGCCGACCCGCTGCTGGGCGTCCCCACGCTCACGGTCCACGGCGGGATCGCGCTGGCGACGACCCTGGCCGTGTTCGCGGGGATGCAGCTCAAGCGGCGCATTCCGGTGGAGGTGCTGTTTCTTGGCGGGCTGGTGATCGTCACCGTCTGCGGCGTGATTCACCCCAAGCAGGCGGTCGCCGGGTTCGCGTCGACGGCGGTGATTCTGATCGGAGCGCTGTTCGCCGTTTCCGCCGGGCTGCGCAACACCGGCGCACTAGATTGGATCGGCCACCGACTGCTTGGCTCGGCGCAAACCGAGCGGAGCGCCCTGCTGCGGCTGGGACTGACCGTGCCGCCGGTCTCGGCGTTCGTGCTCAACACGCCGCTGGTGGCGATGATGGCCCCCGTGGTCGTCGACTGGTGCCGGCGGCGCAACGTGTCGCCGTCGCGGCTGATGATTCCGCTCAGCTACCTGACCATTCTGGGCGGCGTGTGCACGCTGATTGGCACCAGCACCACGCTGGTCATCAACGGCAATCTTGGCGAGTTGCAGAAGGACCCGACCCGGTTCCCCGGCGTCGATCCGGCGCGATACGCCGAACTTGCCCTGTTCGAGATCGCCCCGGTTGGCGTGCCGATCGCGCTGGCGGGAATTGGTTACATGATCTTCGTCGCGCCGCGGCTGCTGCCGAATCGGCACGACTTGATCGAACAGTTCGACGAGCACCGCCGCGACTATTTGGTCGACATGACCGTGCTGGCCAATTGCCCGCTCGCCGGGCAGACGGTGCAGGATGCCGGGCTGCGGCAATTGCCGGGCTTGTTCTTGATCGAAATCGACCGCAATGGCGAAACAATCACTCCCGTCGCCCCCGGCGACCGCATCCGCGCGGGCGACCATCTGGTGTTCACCGGCGTGGTGTCGACAATCGCCGACCTGGAGCGGATCCCCGGGCTGGTCCCCTCGGCCGACGAAAGCTTCGAGCAGCGCCCCGCCGATCGCGTGCATCGGCAACTGACCGAGGCGGTGCTGTCGCGCACGTCGCCGCTGGTGGGTCGCACCGTGAAGGAGGCTGACTTCCGTCAGCGTTACAACGCCGCGATTGTCGCCATTCACCGCAACGGCGAACGGCTGACTAATAAGATCGGCGAGGTGGAACTCGAACCGGGCGACACGCTGCTGCTGCAAACGCGGCCCGAGTTCGTCGACGCTCACCGCAATAGCCGCGATTTTTACCTGGTCAGTCGCGTCGGCGGCGCCAAGGCCCGGCGGCACGATCGCGCGCTGCTGGCCGCGTTGCTGTTCGCTGGGTTGATTCTGTGGCTGGTCATCTGCAGCTTGTTCCCGGACGTGCTGCCGTGGGGGCAGGCGTTTTCCAAAGACATCAAGCCGATCGCGGCGATTGCCGTCGCGTTGGCGATGGTGGCCACGCGGTGCCTCACCACCAGCGAAGCCCGCGGCGCCATCGACGTGCAGGTGCTGCTGGTGATTGGCGCGGCGATCGGCATGGGCGAAGCGCTCGACAAGAGCGGCGCGGCTGGCTGGCTGGCCGAGATGCTGGTGCGCGGGGCGTCGACCGCCGGGTTCCCGCCCGGGCTGCGGCCCTACCTGCTGCTGGCGGTGGTGTACGTGCTCACTCAGGTGCTCACCGAACTGATTTCCAACGTGGCGGTCGCCAGCATCATGGTCACCCTCGCGGTGCATGTGGCCGCGGCCGGCGGCGTGGCCGGGTACGATCCGCGGCCGTTCATCGTGGCGGTGGCGATGGCCGCCAGCTTGAGTTTCGCCACGCCGATCGGCTACCAGACCAACCTGATGGTGATGGGCCCCGGCGGCTACTCGCCCCGGGATTACCTGAAAACCGGCCTCCCGCTAGCCATGCTGTCCACCACGACGGCCCTGGCGGCGATCAGTTGGTTTTTCCCGCTCGTGCGGCCGTAGGTCCGGCTTTCCAGCCTGATACGGTTGGCCAACAGGGCCCTCGTTCGTCGTCAGGCCAGAAAGCCCGACCTACCGCCCACTTGTCGGCGAACAATTCTCGCGGCAGGATCGTAGGGGCTAGCTGAGGTGCGCCAGCGTGGGCGCCGCCGAAGTGAGCGAAATTCGCAATCCAGTACGAGGATTTGCCAATATGCGTCGAAGACATCTGCTTGCGTTCGCCGGAGTGTTTTTTGTGCTGGGCGCCGGGGCCGGGGCGCTGTGGGTCGCCAGCGGCAGCCCCACCGAGTTAACTCAGCGAGCGGCGGCCCAATCGGCTGCGACTTCGCCGCTGCAGTCCGTCTCCGCCACGCCGCGGCCGTTGACCGCCGAACCTGCGCCCGTCGACCTCACGCCGCAGGAAATGCGCAATATCCGCGTCTATGAAACGGCCAATCACAGCGTGGTGAACATCGACACCCGCACGGTCCGACGTGATCCGTTTTTCATGACGACCCAAGCCGCCGAGGGGAGCGGCTCGGGGGCGATCATCGACCGGCAGGGACACATCATCACCAATTACCACGTGGTCGATGGCGCGCAGGAAATGCAGGTCACGCTGGCGTCGAACTCCGTCTATCCGGCCGTGCTGGTCGGGCACGACAAGGAAAACGACATTGCCATTCTGCGCATCGACGCGCCGGCCGACGAACTGTTCCCGATCGAAATGGGCGACTCGGCGCCGTTGCGCGTCGGGCAGAGCGTTTACGCGCTGGGCAACCCGTTCGGTTGGGATGGCACGCTTACCTCGGGGATCATTTCCAGCTTGAATCGCAACCTGCCCAGCCGCATTCCCGGCCGGCAGATGCAGGCGCTCATCCAGACCGACGCGGCGATGAACCCCGGCAATTCGGGGGGGCCGCTGCTGGATTCCAACGCGCGGATGGTCGGCATGTGCGTGGCCATCGCCACTCGCACTGGCGAGAACACGGGCGTGGGGTTCGCTATCCCCATTGATCGCATCAAGCAAATTTTGCCCCAGTTGATCGAGCACGGCCGCATCATCAAAGCCGACATCGGCATCACCCACGTGATGGAAACGCAATCGGGGCTGGTCGTGGCACAAGTGGCCGAGGGCGGGCCTGCCGACAAGGCGGGCATTCGCGGGTTTGAAATCCGCGTCGAGCGCCGCCAGCAGGGGCCGATCGTGTACGAATCGCGCAGCGTCGATCGCGCCGCCGCCGACCGCATCGTGGCGATCAACGGCAAGCCGATGCGCACCGGCGTGCAGTTCCGCGACACGATCTGGGAATACAAACCGGGCGACACGGTCACGCTCACCCTGATTCGCAACGGCCAGCAGGTCGACGTGCCGGTCACCCTCGCGGGCAATTGACGCCCGTGGTCAATTCTCTCCGAGAATTGACCGAATCCGCGCTCGGGGTGGCTGGGGACGCAGCGCAGCGAAGCCCCCAGAGAATCAACTGGGGGCTCCCTTCGGTCGTCCCCAGCCACCCCGCGGCATTCAATCCGCATTGGTCGATTCTCGGAGAGAATCGACCACGCCCGCGCCGCTAGCACCGCGGCGCAACCGCCTCTTCTCGCGGCACTTTTTTCTTCGCCGCTGTGCGACTGGGGTTGACCCCCTGTTGGGCGATTGGTATTTCACCGCCCGCTATTCAGTTCAGAGCGACGCCACGCGCTGGTTGTGACGCGGATTTTCCGTCGTCGCTGGCGCTGCAGCGTGCCGGCCGCACACCTTGCAACCCACGGCAGCAAATACAGCCATGGCAACAAAACACGGCGGAAATACGAGCGTCGTCATTCGCGATTCGCATCGAACCGCGCAGGCGCCTTTGGAAAGGAGCAGCAACGTGAAGGGGATGGTCAGATTGCTGGGCGGCGTCGCGCTGGTCGCGACGATCGCGTTGGCAACAGCCGCGGACAACACGCGGGCCCAACAAACGGGCGGTTCGTCGAGCACCGACGTCGCAGCCCAGACGGGCGGCGCGGTCAATCCGTTCCGGCAAGCGGCCCCCGCTACGCAGGCAGCCCCGGCCGATCCGCAGCAGGCGGCCGCCGCGTCGTTGCTGGCGGCTCGTCAGGCGTTGTCGGTCGGCGACCTGCCGCAGGCCCAAGCTCACTTGAGCCGCGTTCAGCAGTTGGGCGTCGCCCTGCCCGCGGCCACCGACTCGCCGCAGCGGATTGCCGAGGACATCGAGCAACTCGCGCAGCTCAACGAACTGAAACAAGCCCCCGGCAGCGAAGCCTCGTGGCGCAGCAACTACGCCCGCTTCCTGCTGCGGCAGGCCGACACGCTGGTGGCGAGCAAAGATCTGGAAACGGCCTCGCGCTCGCTCCGCGAAGCCACTCAGCTTGATCCCCAGGTCAACGCCGGCGGTTTGACGGCTCAGACCGTGGCGGAGCGGATCGAACTGGTCCGCAGCGGCAAGCCGCTTGCTCCCGCGGCGCAATCGCCGCCGAACATCGCCGCGGCCAAGCAGAAGACGCAAGAGTTGCTCATCGCCAGCCGTCAGGCCTGGGAAGCCGGTAACCTGCAGGAAGCCGAACGGCTGGCTGCCGAGGCCGCCGCGGTCGGCGTCCCCGAAGGTCAATTCGCTCCGCAAGAAGATCGCCCCACGACGCTGGCCCGCGACCTGACAATCGCTCGGCTTGAAGGCGGCGTGCAGCCGGCGGCCGCTTCGGCGCCCGCAGAGTTGTCGCTGCAACAAGCGCCCCCGGCCCCGGGCAGCGTGAATCCGGCGCAATTTGAATTCGGCGACGGCGTGCAACCGCTGCCGTATGTCGAATCGGAAGAACTCGCCACGCCCTTGCCGACGGACTTGAGCGATGCTCAGCAGTTGGTCGAAGCGGGCGAAGCCGCGCTGAAGTCCGGCGACCGCGCCGGCGCCCTGGAAGCGTTCAAAGCCGCCTATCAGCAGCGGCAGCAACTCGATCTGCTCACCCAACAGCGCGTGCAGAGCCACCTGCAGATGCTGTCGGCCGGCAACGCAGCAACGCGTGCCGCGGCGCCCGGCGCCGATGGCGGCGACCTGATGGAATCCGCCACGTCGGGCCAGTTGGTCCTGTCGCGGCAGATCTCGGCGGAGGTCGGTCGCAAGCAATCCGAGGCCGCCCGAATTCGCGAGCGCGACCCCAATCGCGCCTTGGAAATCCTCCGCGAAGCCCGGCAGGCGATCGAAAACGCCGACCTGCAGCCGGGCACGCAGAACCAATTGCTGCGGCGGGTCGATCTGAGCCTGGCAGAGACCGAAAAGTACATCCGCGATCACAAATCCGAACTCGAACTGGACGCCACCAATCAGGCCATCCTGGACGAAGTGGACCGCGAACGGGTGGTCAAGGTCCAGGTCCAGCAGAAGGTGGCCGAGCTGGTCAACGAGTTCAACAAGCTGCTCGACGAGCATCGCTACGCCGAGGCCGAGATCGTGGCCAACCGGCTGTACGAAATGGCCCCCGACGAGTTGGTCGCCCAGCAGATCAATCTGCAGGCGAAGATGATCCGCCGCGAGATGTGGAATCGAGACATCATCGACATCACCGAAAAAGGGGTCGCTGAGGACCAGTTGCTGGTCAGACAGATGGCCGGGTCGGCCCTGGTCGACGGCAACAAGAACGGGTTCACCTATCCCGAGGAGTGGGACGAACTGATCAAGAGCCGGCAGTCGTCGGACTCGCTGACCGATCGTCGCACGCAGAAGGAGTTGGAGATTGAGCAGAAGCTCAAGACCGACGTGCTGCCCAAATACGACGAGGCGCCGCTCACGCAGGTGATCGACGATCTGGGCCAATTGGCCGGGGTGAACATTTACCTCGACCCGCTGGGGATGAGCCAGGAAGGCGTCCGCAGCGACACGCCGATCTCGCTCAGCCTGTCGAGTGAAATCTCGTTGAAGAGTGCGTTGCAGTTGATCCTGGAGCCGTTGCACCTGACGTTCACCATCAAGAACGAGGTGCTGAAGGTCACCAGCGAACAGATTGCCGCGGGCGAAGTGATCCAACGCGTGTACGACGTCGCGGACCTCGTGATTCCGATTCCCAACTTCGTGCCGACCAACGCGATGGGCTTGCAGGGGCTGATTAACGACGCCTACGCAGTTCAAGCGGGCGGTGGATTTGGCATGGGCGCCATGGGCGGCGGGCCGATGGCGGTCGTCGCCGGCACGCGTCCGGGGCAGGTGGCTGGTCCGCTGGCGGGCGGGGTCATGGGCAACGCCTGGGGCGGAGTCCCCGGCGGAGCGGGCGTGGGCGGAGGCATGGGCGGCATGACGGCCGGCCCCGGCGGTCCTCCCGCGGGCGGCGCCGCCAACGCCGACTTCGATTCGCTGATCGACCTGATCGTCTCCACCGTGGAGTACGACAGTTGGATGGAAAACGGCACGGGCCAGGGCGAGATTCAGCCCTTCCCGACCAACCTGTCGCTGGTCATCAGCCAAACCCAGCCGGTCCACGAACAGATCGCCGACTTGCTGGAGCAGTTGCGTCGTCTGCAGGACCTGCAGGTGACGATCGAGGTGCGGTACATCCGCCTCAGCGACAGCTTCTTCGAGCGAATTGGCGTCGACTTTGACTTCAACATCGAAGACGGCAGCGGCCTGTCGACCAACCCCAACCGCCCCGACGCCTTGATTCCCGGGCAAAGCTACGAGCCCGCCGGCCGCGCCAGCGCGACCGTGGGTCTCGATCCGGGCAGCACCGGCGTCACGCCGGCCTTCACGGTCGACTTGGACGTGCCGTTCCGGCAGGACAGTTTCGGGCTCACGGCGCCGCAGTTCGGCGACTTTGATCCGCAAAGCGCCGCCAGCTTCGGGTTTGCGATCCTCAGCGACATTGAAGCGTACTTCGTGATCAATGCCGCCCAGGGCGATCGCCGGACCAACGTGCTGCAGGCGCCCAAGGTGACGCTGTTCAACGGCCAGCAAGGCATCGTGACCGACTCGCAGTTCCGACCGTTCGTGGTCAGCGTGGTGCCGGTCGTGGGCGACTTTGCGGCGGCTCAACAGCCGATCATCGTGGTGCTGTCCGAAGGCACGATGCTCAGCGTGCAGGCGGTCGTCTCGAACGATCGCAAGTACGTGCGGCTCACCCTGGTGCCGTTCTTCAGCACCATCGGCGACGTGCAGGAGTTCACCTTCGAGGGCTCCGAAACGACGTCCGTCGCGTCAGGGTCCAGCTCCACAACGGACGCCGACCAGAACCCCACGAGCGAATCGGAAGATCTCGCGCGAACCGTCACCCGCAGCGGCACGACAGTGCAGCTGCCGACGCAGCAGATTATCTCTGTGAGTACGACGGTCAGCGTGCCCGACGGCGGCACCGTGCTGCTGGGCGGCATCAAACGACTGCAGGAAGGCCGCAACGAATTCGGCGTGCCGCTGCTGTCGAAGATTCCGTACGTGGACCGACTGTTCCGCAACGTGGGCATCGGCCGCGACACTGACAGTTTGATGATGATGGTCACCCCCCACATCATCATCCAGGAGGAAGAGGAAGAACGGCTGGGCTACAACCCGACCGACTGATCCTTCCGCACAACCTGTGCTAGAATCGCCGCTGCGGTGCGAAAGCGCCGCAGCGGTTTTTTTTTGTAGGTCAGGCTGTCCGCCTCGTAGGTCAGGTTTTCCAGCCTGACATGAACCATCAGGAAAGCGCAGCCGCTGTGGGAGGGCGAGGCTCCTGCCGAGCCGGCGGGGGCATACCGCATTGGCTCGGCAGGAGCCTCGCCCTCCCGGAATCGCTCCCCGTCAATTCAAGCCCTCGAGCCCCCACTCCGCGAGTTTGCCATGTCTCCCAAAACGATGATTGCCCTGGGCGCCCTGCTGGCCGGGCTGGGCGTGGCGATTGGCGCGTTCGGCGCTCACGGCCTGGAAAATATGCTCGCCAAGCTCGGCCGCGCGGAGGACACCTTCGCCAAACGGGCCGCGTGGCTGGAAACCGGCGTGAAGTACCACCTGTACCACGCCCTGGCGATCGTGGTGCTGGGCGGCCTGGGCCTCAGCGGCGCCCGCGGAAACTACGCCGGCGGAGCGCTCGCCCTGCTCGTTGGCATCGCCCTGTTCAGCGGCTCGCTGTACGCCATGACGCTGGGCCCCGACGCTTGGCGAAAGCTGGGCATGGTCACCCCCCTGGGCGGCTTGGCGCTGCTCATCGGCTGGGCGCTGGTGGCCTGGCAGGCGTTGCGGAGCTAACTCGCGGGAAGTCGGCATGTCGAGCGACCAGCACAAACCGACGTCCCGCTCGGTGACCGCAGAGCCTTGCACCTGCGGCTACCTGCAACGCGCCGTCGACGATCCCGACACGCCGATTCAGTTTGACCAGCGCTGCGGGGAGTATCACTTCGTCTACGGCGACGCCCTGCTGGTCATTTACCACTGCCCATTCTGCGGCGGGGCCGCGCCCCCGTCGATTCGCGAGTCGCTCTTCTTCCACCCCAGCGAGGACGAAAGAAATCGTCTGCGCGACCTGTTTCGCGACTCTCGAACCGTCGACGACGTCATTGATAAATTCGGTCCGCCCGACTGGGTGTCGCCCGTCACAAGAAAATCTGATGAGGCCGATGCGACGCCGCCGACGGTTTCATTCTCGAGGGCGCTGGTCTATCAACGATTGTCAGACGTGGCCGACGTGCATGTCGACGAATGCGCCGACGGTCAGGCGCGCGTTTCGCTGCAAGGCAAGCGGCGCCCGCATCGCCCGGCGTAAAGAGTTTTTCTCAAAACAAAAAACCCGCGGGCCGCTCGCCTGCCGGCTGAGCGACCCGCGTCGTCCGTCGTCACCTATTCTCTCTATCGGCCGCGGTTCACACCGCCTGCAGGCACTCCAGCTCCTTGGCCAGTCGCTTGCGGGCGACGTGCAGCCGGCGCTTGATCGTGCCGACCGGGGCGGCAAACGCGTCGCTCATTTCCACGAGCGACTGGCCGTCCAGGTAAAACGCGACCAGCGTGCTGCGGTCCAGCGTCGCCAACCGGCCCAATCCCTCGTGCAGCTGATCCACCCGTTCGCGCGACAGCAGCGAGGACAGCGGCGCTTCGTGCCGGGCGTCGACGCTTTCGATCGACTGCGGCTCGACCGCGATCGTCGGCGGCCGACGGGTGCAGCGGTTGATCGACTGCCGCACCGCGATCGACCGCAGCCAGCCCGGAAAGGCGGCCGGCTCGGCCAACTGGTGCAGCTTCTCGAACGCCTTGATGAAGACTTCCTGCGAAGCTTCCTGCACTTCGGCGTGGTCGCGCAGCCGCTGCCAGCAGACGGCCTCGACCATCCGCTCGAACCGATCGACCAAGGCGCCAAACGCGTCGCGATCGCCGGTCTGCGCGGCCAGGACCAGCTCGGCGGTCTCCAGGGCGGTCCAATCTTCCGTGAGCAACTCGGTAGTCATGGTTCTCTCGTGCGGTAAGCCTCGGCGAGGCTGCACTCAGGGCAGCGGACGCGAGGAAAGTTGGCTGAAAACGTGCCACGGCTTTGGGGGCCGTGAAAACGGAGCAAACCCAGGCTTGATCGCACGCATGGCACGGCTAAAAAAAGCCGAGGATCGCGCGATCGAGCGCGGCGGGCGGTCCGGGCGCCGGGGCCAAGGGCAGCGGAGTTTGGCGAGCTAGCTCGCGGTCAAACTCGGCCGATTAGCCGCGTACGCGACGACGCATGTCGGAGCGTCGTCCGGGGCGCTGTTGCACAGGTTCGCAACAGTCCCCGCCGGTAACGGACGTCGTCGTGTGACGTACCGTGACCGGGACCATGCCGCCATGCATGCCGCCGGGTCGACCCAGGGCATGCCAGGCTGCTCGCCATAGCGCATAGAAGGGCGCTGCAAACGACGGATCATTGGCGTTGATCCGCACAATCAGCTTGGCGCTCTGGCGAGCGTTGTTCTTGCCAAGTTTGCTGATGATGGTGCTAATCGAACGCATGATGACCCTCGTGTTGCGCGCCGAGCGCGGCGTGAGAGATCCAAAAAACGGCGACAGATGTCTGTCGCTCTGAATCTGAAGTCTCGCGTGCCAACCGGGCGGAGTCAAGAAAAACTCCGCCCCAGGCCCCGTGTGACCGCAGACAACGCTATGAGTGCCAGATCGGCTGGGAGGTTCGCGCCGCGGGACAGAAAAACTCGGGAAAACCGGTCCCCGTCGCTGCCGGCGGCCCCGGGGCCGGCTGTAACTCGCTAGCTGGCAGGAGTTTGCGGCCCCGCAGCTAGCTGGCGTCGCGGCGGCCCGCGGCCAGCAGAATCAGTCCCGCCGCGCCCAGGCCCACAGCGACCGGCTCGGGAATCGGCTGTCCCACGGCCGCAGCGAACGTGGCGGTTCCGTAATCGGACTGCCAAACGGCCAGGTCCGCGGCGTCGACGTCGCCGTCCAGTTGGGCGTCGCCGTCGGCGAGCGCCGCGCCGCTGGTGATGCCGTTGCCCCGTTGCCAGGCGAGGAAGTCCGCGCCGTCGACGAGCCCGTCCACATTGAAATCGGCGAAGGCCAGGCGCGTGACATACTCGACGCCGCCAGTGACCAACTCGCCGCTGGGCAAACCAATGCTGAAAGTCAGATCGCCGGACGTGCCAGGTCCCAAAATGGACGAGTCAAACGGCCGCCCCAGCGCCAGGTCACTCCCCCAGGCAACGGTTGACGACCCCTGCAGAAAGAACTCGGCCAACTTCGACGAACTCGATTGGTCCGCTTCCTCCCAACCCTGTCCCGCCGCGGTTCCCGCCTGATCGTGGTTTTGATCGTCCAGGCTGTTCCACGCGGTCGTGTTGAGCAGTCCACCCTGGCTGCGGATTTCGTAGTAGTCGAACGACACTGGCGTTGCACTGGAGGTCACGATACTGGCCTCGCCGGTGACGATGTCGACGACCAAGGTGGCCATCCGTGTGGGGCCCTGGGCGTAGCGAGCTTGCACGTCGGCGAGATTCAGTACGCTGTCATAGATCCGAAACTCCTCGATCGAGCCGTCGAAATACGGGTCCACGTCGCCGGGAAACGTGGACTTGCCTAAGTAGGCGTAGGTTTCCACGATATCGCTCAGCGATTTGCTATGCGGCATCGACGACTGCAGCGCGCCGTCCAGGTACACCGAAAACGCGTCCGCCCCGCCGTTCGCGTTGTCGTCGATCACGAACGCCAGGTGGTGCAACTCGCCCGTCTGCGGCGCCGGGTGCTCGATATTGGTGCGATCGCCAAACGTGGCGTACCGCGCCAACGCGGGATTGCCGCTGTTGCCGCTTCGCGGCGAGTAGTAAATGTAGCCTTGCTGGTTGTCCGGGATGTCGCGGTCGCCGTAGTCGAACAGCCGGGCCCAAGTTTGGTGGTTGTCGACGGTGAACCACAGCTCGAACGTCAAATCGGTGTAGCTCGAGATGCCGATCTCCGCCGGGTTGAAGCCAAGATAGTCGCCCGACCCGCCGGGCAACTCCAAGCGTCCGGCGTTGGACACCGCGGCGTTGCCAAACAGCTGACCGTGGGCCGTACCAATCGAGTCGTTCGCGCTGCCGTTGAAAAACGTGTATTGATGCTGCAGTGCGGCCTGGGTCGGCGCCGTCGCAAGAACTCCCGCTCCGACGATCAACGCCACAAGCGCTGCGCGTGGCGCTCGTCGCCCGCAGCAGCGTCGGCGTCGATAAGTCGCGACGGCCGCGCCCGCGACGATCGCCAGCATCATGCCGCTGGGCTCCGGCACGCCGGTCAGCGTCACGAACGCCGCCATGCCGTGCACCGCCACGTAGTCGCTTTGAAACAGGCGGAAGTCGTCGTAGTCATTGTCGCCGTCGCCGTCCAGGTCGCCGAACTCGTATGACTGCGCGGCGCTCTGCGCGGCGAACTCGCTGAAGTAGTTCGCGCGGAATTTCAGCCAGTCGGCCGGCTCCAGCACGCCGTTGAAGTCGAGATCGCTACGCGCGAACGGCTGATCGCCGTTGCCGATAAACTCCACGGCGCCGGTGACCGTGGTCCCGTCAGCCAGCTCGATCTGCAGCGTCCAATCCTCGTAGACCGACTGGATCCAACTGCCCGCCTCGCCCAGCGAGACCGTGGCGCCCGTGCCAATCGTTCCTTTGTCGCCTGTGGTTTCTTCGCTGAACTGGCCGTTGGTGCTGACGGTCACGAGCCAGGAATCGTTGTCGTCCACCGAGCCGTCGCCGGGCGGGTTGGGCACGTCGTAGTTGCCGGCCACGGGCGTCCACGACGCGGGGTCGATCGCCCCGGCCGTGGACAGCAAGCTGTAGCTGTTCAGTTCCAGCGGCGCGCCGGTGGCGTTCTGGAGCGTCACTTCGCCCGTCTCGCGGTTGACGGTGAGCGTCACGTCGATCGCCGCGAACAGCGGCGAGATGCGAAAAATCTGCCCGGTGGACGTGCCGGGATAGTCATTCAGAAAGCTCGCGTTGCCGCGCTGTCCGCCCATGTCGACCACGTACAGGTTGCCGTCGTTGTCCTCGCCGAACGACACAATCCGCCCGATGCCAAAACTGCTGCCCAGCGCCGGCGTGTAGGTCGGGTCCGCCGGGTCGTCCATGATCGTGTGCCACAGCGAGTTGAGGTTGCGGTTGAGCACCACCTCGCGCGTGCCGATGCGGGCCAGCGGGTCGCTCTCGCCAGGGATGCTCTGCTGATTGAGGTTCGTGCCGCTGTAGTTCTCCAGCGGGATGTTCGTGTCGAAGTCGAGCGACATGATGTTGCCCTGTACGAAGTCGGCGTAGAAATACTTGCCCTGCAACTCCGCGACCGGGCCCCGATACACGTAGCCGCCGATATACGCACTGCGCGGCGTGCTGCGAATCTCCACGTCGCCGGCGGTGGAGCCGGCATTCAGCGTTCCGTGATCGCCCTCTTGGATCGGGTTGATGCTGTCGGCGACCACCGACCCGCCGCCCGACAGATCCCATTGGATGGTGGTCGAGCCGACCGCCTGGCTGATGAAATTGCCGGTCCCCTCGCGCTGCGGAAAGCCAAAGTCCAGCGGCGGCTGCGAACCGTCGTACGGATCGGCTCGCACGAAGTTGATCTCCTCGCGCTGCACTTCGCCGACGTCGCCGGAGTAGAAGTCGCCCGTCACACGGTCCAGGCTCATCCGGAACGTGTTGCGGGTGCCGGTGAAATACAGCTCCGGCAGCGCCGGCGTGTAACTGGTCGTGCCGGTCGTGTACGTGAGCGTCGTGCCCACGAGCTGCTCGGTCGGGCCGTGCGTGGAATTCCACAGCGGGATGGGGTTCGTGTCGGGGATCGCAAAGTTCTTCTGCGGATCGCCGGGGTAGAAGTCAGGCTTGTTGGGGTCGATATCGATCCGCAGCAGCTTGCCTTGCACAATGTTCGACTTCTGCTCGGGGCGGTCGGGCGCCGATCGCCCGTTCGAGCCGTCGCCCGCGGAGATGTACAGGTAGTTCCGCTCCGGCGACCCGGGCGCCGCTGAATACGCGCGGGGATCAAACCCGATCCAGTCAATCACATGGTTGTTGTCGCCGAACACGTTGTCGTATTGCAGCAACGTGCGGCTGACGATCGGCTCGCCCGTGCTGCGATTGATCGGCACCGTGCCGTTGGCCCCGCTGGCGGCGTACTCTTCCACGTAGTTCACCGGCCCGCCGGTCGCGGCCGACGACACGTAAATCTTCTGGTAGCCGTCCGTGCCGGGGTTGTTGAAATCGGGGTGAAACGCAAATCCCTGCGGACCCAGGTCGAGCGTCAGGTCGCGGTGGCTGAGGTTCAGCACCTCGGTGGCCGCGCGGGTGTCCATGTCGTAACGCCACAGACTGCCGTGCGTGCCCGAGCCGGCATTGGCGCCGCCGGTGGTGGTGCGCGTCATGTAGTAAATGATGTTCGCCGGATCCCCCGGCGCCTGGTCCATGTACACCGGCTGCCGCAGGCCCGAGGCGATGCGCTCGACGCGGTACGTGGGCGTCTGGCCGGCGGCGCGAACGGCCAACATCACAGGCGCGACGGCGAGCAAGGCAAGAACGACGTGGCGGCAAAAGCGCATGGGTTGTTCCGTGGATGAGGACGTCAATCGTGGATGGTCGACGAGCGGGACGCCGGCGACGCGGCAGGCGTCACGCAACGGGCCACGCAGCCCGACTGCGGCGAAAAGTCATCCGCTGGCAAATGCGGCGGTGCGGAACGACGCGCGGCAAGTCGATTGCCGATGCGGCATCGGCAGTCGAGAGGTACTCGCATCGTAGCCGATTCGATGCGAGCACGCATGCGATTTGCCGGCGCGATCGCGGCGCATGCGTCGGCATATGAAGATCGCGCGAAGAAACGACCATCGTCGCCGCGGCGTCGTCCCGCGCGCCCGGCCCACGTGCGGGAATACCGTCACGGCGTTCGCCTTTGCGGCACTCGTCTTGCGCCGGTCTCACCTCAGCAGCTGTAGCGCCGGCAACGGGGATGCGACTAAATGGCGTCGAGGCCGTCGTCAAGCAGCGCCTGCAGCGCGGCGTCGGACACGGCCTCGCGCCGCCCAGCACTGGATCCGCCGGATCGCGGCGCTGGTCGCTGGCGGGTGGCCGCCACGGCGTCGTCGATTTCAAGCTCGTCGCTCCACAACGACCAGCGCTCAATTGCCGAGTGGAAGGCGGCCGCTGGCGCGCTGCGCTGGCGACCTTCGACCGGCGCGTGCTCCCGCGTGCTCGCGGTCGTGGACGACGGCCCCGTGGCGTCCGGGGCCGTCGGATCCGCTTGGTCGACCGTGATCGCCAGCGCCGTCAGGTCCGACGCCGCCGTCTGGACCGACGCGGTCTGCGATTCGGCTACGGCGTACGACACGGCCGACGCCAAGCGCGAATTGGCCAACTCCAGCGTCAGCACCGCATACGAAGACGCGCCGTCGTTGTCCGTGACCGTGACCACGAACTCCTGCTCCGTCGGCTCGGCGACGCCGGGCGTGCCGGACAGCGCGCCGTTGGCCGCCACGCTCAGCCATGCCGGTCCCTTGAGCTTGCTGTAAGAGAGCGAGTCGCGGCCATCGGCGTCGGTCGCCATGCCGGCAAGCGAGCCGGTGAACGCCGCTCCCCGGACGGCGGTCCCCAGCGAGATCACGCTGGTCGCAAACTGCGGCGCGTTGTTGGTCATCAGCCCGGCGATCTGCGTTGGGCTCAGCACGTAATCCGCGATATGAATGTCGTCGAGCTGCCCGTTGAACAGCGGGTCGGCCGCGAACTGCGACTCGCCCAGGTAATTGAACTTGGGAGCGAAATCGCTGGGCTTGATCGAGGCTGAATTGTTGGTCGCCGCCAGGGCGCCGTTGACGTACAGCTTGGCCGACCCGCCGCCCAGCGTAACGGCCACGTGCGTCCACTCACCCGGCGTCAGCGCGCTGGTCTGCACGATCTGCTCGCCGCCGCCGTTCTTGATCGCAAACCGCAGATTCGACCCGTTGGAGGGCGTGAGGAACAGATACGACGACGTGTCATTGCCAAAGTCGAAGATCCGCTGCCAGTTGCCGCCGCCGTCCCACTTCACCCACCCGGCGAAGCTGAACTCGTCGCCCTGCGCCACGTTGTCGGCCAACTGCACGTAACTGGTGGTCCCATCCAGTTCGAGCGCTTGCCCCTGCTGGCCGACAACGTACGCGGGCGTGCCCACAACCTGACCGTGATTTCCCGACCCCGACGAATCCAACGCGTTTCCGTCCAGGAGCAACTGCGTGACTCCGCCTGCCGAGTAACCGGCCGGCACGCCCTGCTGCCGGTAGCCGATCGGCGAGTCGTTGTCGTAGTAGACCTGCCCGGCCGGGGTCAACGTGCCGTCGGCGTAGGTCATTTCGCGGACCGCCTCGACGCGGCTGTAGATCGAGTACCGTTCGATCCACGGCGTCTCGTCGAACATGTTGATGAAGCTGCCGATCGCCGCGGCGTTTTGCTCGTAAGTGGGGTCGGTCCCGCCGGTCCAGTTGGCGCCATTGTTGAACTCGGTGATCCAGATCGGCAGGTGGTACCGGTCGTAAACGTCTTTCAGCCAGTTGTAGAGCGAGCCGGCCGTGTGGTTCGCCTGATAGTTGTGAATGGCGATGAAATCGACGCGGCGGCCCGCGGCGATCGCCTTGTCCATGAATTCGTACAGCCACGCCTTGCCGCCGTCGGTGACCGCCGGCGAGCCGAGCCGCAGCCCAGTGGCTTCCAACTCCGGCCAGGCGGCGATCGCCGCGTCGACCGAGCCGTTGCCCAGCGTTTGGTAGGCGTCTTCAACGGGGTTGTTCGGTTCGTTGTAGCCCAGCAGGATCGTCGAATCAGGCTTGTTGAAGGGGTAGCCCGGCCACCATCGCTGCTGGCGGATTGGCACGTACTCCCAGTCCAATGGCGAGTTGAGGCTGTTGTTCCAGTTGTAGTGCCACGCCGCGTTGAGCGTCTCGGGAGCGAGGTCCGAGGAGCCTTTCTTCGACACCCACCGCCAAGGAACCACGTACACGTACTGCACGTTGTTGTCCAACCCCTCGGGCAAGACCGCCACGTCCAGGTCGCTGTCCTGGGCCACGAAGACCTGGCTCCAGCCGCTGCCATTGGGCTGGTTGGAGATCGTGGCCATGTAGCCGCGTTTCAGCTTGAAGGAGCTGATGTTGCTCGCCACGACGCCCAACTCGCCGGCCGAGTCGTAGTACGTGTACTGCCCGAACGTTTTCGAGGCGCCCTCGAAGTGCGGCAGGCTGAACGCCTCCAACGGCTCGAAATCGGCCGCGTGGGGAATCACCACCGTGCCCAACTCGTACTGCACGACCCGCACGTTCGTGCCCAACACGGCCGGGGCGCCGTTGACGCGGACCTGCTTCAAAAACGCCGCATTGACCGCCGAGGGGGCCACGTTGGTCAGCAGCAGCCACGCATCGTCGGAGTTGAGATGGACGATGCTGCCATGGAGCGGATTGCCGGCGCCCGTGATCCGCAGCTCCGACTGGCCGGTCATGGTCACTTCGGTCCAGTTCAACGTGCCGAAGGTCCGCACCTCGTCGTGCACCGACAGCGACGCCGTCGGGCCGGGCTCCAGCTGGCCGAAGTCGCTTTGCCAGTACGGCAGATCGTCGCCGTCGACGACGCCGTTGAGGTTGGCGTCGGCGGCCAGGCTGGTCGTCGAGCCCCAGCCACGCTGCCACTGGAGGAAGTCCGTGCCGTCGACGTCGTTGTCGGCGTCGAAGTTGCCGGCGAGCGACGACGCGATCGGCCCGGCGGCCGCTTGCGCGGCGATGACGCTTGCCGAGAGCGGTTCGTCGTAGATCCGCACTTCGTCGATCGTGCCGGTGAAACCGGGGTCGGCGTCGTACAGCGACCGCCCCAGGTAGGCCAGCACGTCGTTGACGTGCCCCGCTCCCGCGCGGCTGAGCGACCCCGTGCCGACTTCCGTACCGTCGATGTAGAGCCGGATTTGACCCGTCGGCGAATCGATCACGGCCGCCACCATGTGCGGCACGCCGTCGGCCGTGACGGGGCCAGTCGCCAGACGGTCGCTTGAGCCGCTGGGGTGCAACACAGCGCGCGAATCGCCCGGCCCGCTCCGCGGCGAGAAGAAAAAGTAGCTGTCGCCCGACGTGCCGCTCTGGTTGCCGATATCGAACACCCGCGTCCACGACGAGGCGGTGGACGTGACGAACCACGCTTCGACCGTCACGGCGGCCGCGGGCAAGATGTCCGCGGGCAGCTGCGCGTACTGCACCTCGGTCGCTTGCCCGCTGGACACGCCCCCGTTCTGCAGCAGCAGCTGGCCGTTGACCAGCGTCGCCCCGTTGTGCAGCGTCGCGTGGGCCCCGCCGACCGCGTCGTTGGCCGTGCCGTCGTTGAACGTGTACAGGTGCGTCAAGCTGAGCAGCGCGCGGTTCTCCAGCGTCTCAAACTGCAACCGCCGCCGCCGGCTGGCTGCCATGCCAGATCGTTTCGCGTGTCGCCCGCGTGCCATGCCCTGTTCCTCTGTGTTCCGCGCTCGATATGGCGGTTCCCGCGCCGTCGCCGCTTCGCTGCGGGGAAGATCCGCCATGGCCGCCTGCCGCCCCGGCGTGACCTGCAACTCTCGCGAATGCCAACCGACCACGGCAAGGGTCGGCGCAGCGCGGCGTTGCGGCTGGAGTGGATAAGTCCCGCCTGCGTCCCATTGTAGGCAGCACGGTCAAATCTGTCGGCAAAGAATGCGGGCAAGAGTTTTAGGAATCCCGCAAGACGCCCGGTAGCGACTGCAGAGATCCCTCTGCGGCTGCGACTTCGTTTTCCGTTTCGCGCATGCCTGGGTGGTCGGCCGGCCGCCGGCGGTGCGGCGAACTCCGCTCCCGCCATTGCTACGTGGCGAACAACTGCCCGTCGATGTCGGCAAACGCTTTGAACTCCAGCGCATTGCCGGTGGGGTCCAGCAGAAACATCGTCGCCTGCTCGCCCGGCTCACCGGCGAAGCGGGTGTACGGTTCGATGACGAACTGCACGTCGGCCGCCCGCAGCCGGTCGGCCAACTCCGTCCAGGCGTCCATCGTCAGTACCACCCCGAAGTGCGGCACCGGCACCCCGTGGCCGTCGACCGGGTTGTAGTGCGAGGCGAGCCGGCCCGCAGGGCCCAACTCGGGATTCACGTGGCAGACGAACTGGTGGCCGAACAGGTTGAAGTCGACCCACGCGTCGGCCGAGCGGCCCTCGCTACAACCCAGCACGCCGCCGTAGAACGCGCGGGCCTCGGCCAGGTCGCGCACCTGCACGGCCACATGAAACGGCGTAAGCGATGTGTCATTCATGCCGTGGTTATAGCACGTAAGCAGCGGGGGAGGGCGCGAGTTCGCCCCTGCCCGCGAGTCCGCTCAGCTGTTGAGCCGGCGCCAAGTTGGTTCCTAGCCGGCGGCACACTTGCCGCCGGGAAACGCTACATCGACCAACGCCGCGAACCACCCGACAGTCGTTGCACACGATAACCGCGGCCTGAAGGGCCGCATTACGATAGCCCAGGGCGCAGCCCTGGGACCCTGGCGCAGGAGTTCCGGATAGCTCTGAAAGGGCGCGCTACATGCAAGTTCCACGAAGCGCGCCCTTTCAGGGCTACCGTGGTGGTTGGCGCAAAGACCCAGGCTGCGTTCTGGGCTTGCGTAGAACCGGCCCTTCAGGCCGTCGGGGCTCGAGCCTGCGCGCAATACCACGCGGCCGCGCGGGTGCGTGATGCGGAGCGAAATGAAACGAGCCCCCGCGAACTCGCCGCGGGGGCTCTGTGATGACTGTCGTCGTTTGTTGCCGCGTTAGCCGAAGTCTTACTTGATCTCAATCCAGTACGGCATCGTCACGGCGACCGGCTGCTGCTGCATGACTTGCATCAACTGCAGCGCTTGCTGCACGCGGCCGGACAGTTCCGGCGCCACGCCCGCAGCGGCCGATAGGGCCCACGCGGCCGAACGCGCCTCGTGCTGTTGCTGGTCGGGGTCGGCCCCCAGCAGCATCTCCAGCGGGTTGGTCGGCTCGGGCAGAATCATCGCCCGCACCTTTTCGTCGGGGTCGAGCCCGGCCAGCCGCTTGGCCGCCGCAATGGCGTCCTTCAGCGTGCCCAACTCGTCGACCAGACCCAATCGCTTGGCTACCCGGCCGGTGTAAACTTTGCCCTCGGCGAGCTTCTTCAGATCGTCCTGCTCCATGCCGCGCCCTTCGGCGGCCTTGGCGGTGAACTGGTCGTAGATGTCTTCCATCATCGTCTGTAGGGCTTCGCGCTCGCCGTCGGTGAACTTTTCGGTCGTGGAGAACACGCCGCTGTTCTTGCCGCGGGAGATCGTTTCGGTCGTCATGCCGATCTTGTCGTACAGGCCGCCCAGGACGAACTTGCCGCCCACCACGCCGATCGACCCGGTGACGGTGCCCGGCTCGGCGAAGATGCGGTCGGCGCCCATTGAAATGTAGTAGCCGCCGCTGCCCGCCACGTTGCCCATGCTGACCACGATCGGCTTGTCGATGACGCACGTCTGCCGCCAGATGAGGTCGCTGGCCAGGGCCGAGCCGCCAGGGCTGTCGACCCGCATGACGATGGCTTTCACTTGCTCGTCGTCAGCGGCCTTCTTCAGCGCCTCGACAATCGTGGTCGATCCCATGCTGCCGCCGCCTAGCGGGCTGCTCTCGCTTTTGCCCGGCATGATCGGGCCCACCGCGTACACGATGGCCAGCTTGGGACCCTTGTCCGCACTGCTGCTGCCGCCCTCGCCCAGGATCGCCTGGAACAACTTCATCATGCCCATCGGGCCGGAGAAGTCGGTGTCGATCTTCTTCTTGGCGTAGTTGACCACGTACACCAGGTTGTCGGCGTTGTACTCCTTGGTCAACGACTGACGGAACTCGTCGGGATAGGCCACGCGGTCGATCAGCCCGACTTCTTTGGCCGCCGCGGCGGTCAGCAGGCCGCGGTCGATCGCTTCGCGGACCACTTCGACCTGCAACTGCCGGTCGGCGGCGATAGACGAGATCGCCTGGTCGTACAAGTCGTCGATCAACGCGGTCATATTCTCGCGCACGGCGTCGCTGAACTCAGTGCGCGTGTACGGCTCGGCAGCGCCCTTGGCCTGGCCCATGTGGATGAAGTCGGCCTGCACGCCAATCTTCCCGAGCATGTCCTTGTAGAAGCCGAACTCGCCGTGGATGCCGGGCATCATCACGATGCCAGCTTCGGGAATCACGATCTCGTCGCACGCGGCCGCCAGCACGTATTGCTGCCCGACGGCCGACTCCAGGTGGGCGTACACTTTTTTGTTGGCGGCCTGCACGCGCTTGATCGCGTCGCGCAACTCGTTGCACTTGCCGCGGGCCGGCGTCGTGTCGATCTGCAGAATCACGCCCGCGATGTCGTCATCCTCGGCCGCCTGGTCCAGACGGGCGATCGTCTTGCGCAGGTCGACGCCCAGGTCGCCAAACAGCGACATCTCGCCGGGCGACTCCGGCAGCGAGCCCTGCAGCGCGATGTGCGCCAGCCGGACCTTGTTGGGCTTGGATTCAGTTTTCGCGTCGTCAGTCTTCTCTGCCTTCTCAGCCGACGCGTCGGCTGTTTCTTTGGCAAGCAGTTGTGCGGGCGCCAGCAATGCTCCCGCGGGGGCCGTCAGCACGGCCACGGCCAGCAGGAAACGAAGCAGGCGAAACTGGCGAATCATGGGAATCCCCCTTCAAAAGATGCGGCCCTGCGGCCGGTGCGAGTCATGACGGGCGTCTGCTCCCGGCGGGCCGTGCCGTAGGGGCTGCGGCGCTGCGAGCAGGACTCACGATTATACCACCCCGCCGGCGGTACTTCGCCGGGGCGGGGGAGATCTTGCAGAAGAACCGCATCGTCCGAGTATGCCACTGCTGGTTCGTCCAGCAGTGGGCGCCTTGTCCCCGTTTCGCACTGCTGAACGAGCCAGCAGTGGCACGCGCGAACCGGTCTTTCTGGGGGCCGCGGGGTTTGCTACTGTCCGCCGCCCGAGCGAGCGCGCCGGCCCCGGCCGCCGCCCGCAGTTTCCGCAGATTTCCCCCAGCACACCCGCGTGACCATGAACACTTTGCTCCTCGCACCGCACCGTTTCGTCCTTCGCGCGACGACGCTCGCGCTGGTCGCCCTCGTTGTGGCGGACGTCCCGTTTGCCGCGGCCGCGCCGCCGCTGTGGAAGCAGATCATGCCCCGCAAACGGGTCGCCGCCGATCCGCAAGCCGACTACACGCTGCAGCAAGAGAACGGCCCGTGGTTGATCCTGGCCGCGTCGTTCACCGGCGAGACGGGCGAGAAGCAGGCCCGCGACCTGGTGCTGGAGATGCGCAGCCGGTTCAACCTGCCGGCGTACTACTACGGCATGACGTTCGATCTGGCCGGCGAGGACGCGGCCCTGGGCGCCCGCAAATACGGCGGCGTCAAGCGGCGACTGCAGCGCGGCGACCAGGTGGTGCAGCACGCGGTGCTGGTCGGCGAGTTCCCCGCGATCGACGACGTGGACGCGCAGGACATGCTCGAGCAGCTCAAGACCATGCAGCCCAAAACGCTGACGCTCGAGACCGAGGAAACCTCCCAAACGATGGCGGCCGTCCGCGAGTTCTACCACAACGCCAAACGCCAGATGGGCGGCAAGCAATTGCCGGAGGGGCCGATGTCGCACGCGTTTCTGACGCGCAACCCGCTGCTGCCCCGCGAGTTCTTCGTCCCCAATACGGTCGATCCCGAGGTGATGAAGTGGAACCGCAAGTTCGAGTACTCGCTGCTGAATTGCCCGGGCCGCTACACGATTCGCGTGGCGACGTTCCGCGGTCGCGTGGCCTTGGAAGGAGCCAAAGGCGCTCCTGAACTGTCCGCGCGGACGCGTCAGGCGAAAGACGATGATCCGCTGGTCGAGGCCGGCAAGAATGCCCACAAAATGGTTGTCGCGCTCCGCAAGAAAGGCTGGGAAGCCTACGAATTCCACGATCGCCACGAGAGTTACGTGACGATCGGCGGATTCAACGACGGCCAGCAAACGGCCAACGGCCAAATCGTGCTGAACAATCGCGACGCGCAGATCATCATGGCCACGTTCAGCGCCACGACGCCGAACAATTCGCTGATCCAACAATTGACGCCCGACCCTGCCGAGGCCGCCTTCGCCAAGCAGAAGTTCGACGAGCTGTTCGCCGGCAAGGGCGCCACGGCCGACGGGTTCAACCCCAAGTCGATCGTCGAACTCCCCTTTGACATTATCCCCCAAGTGGTCGCCGTGCCGCGGGAAAGCGTCAGTTCGGCGTACGCTCGCAACTAGTGAACAACGGCGCCCGGACCGCGCCGCGGTCCGGCTGGGATGATTCGCGCACACGGCGGCGCGGTGGTTTCGCTTTTCTGGCCGGTGGCTGTTTTGCTCATGTCGCACTTCCGATCGCTGTTGACCGTCGTCCTAGCGGGGCTCGTCGCGAGCGCAGCGATCGGCTGCGCCTCCCTCGGGCTGCCCAGCCCGACGGTCCCCGGGATGTCGTCCTCCAGCACCGCTGCGGTCGGCACCAAGGCGTGGTGGAAAAAACACAAGAAGAAAGCCACCTTCGTCCCGGGGCAGGGCTATCAGGTCGCCGACGTGCCGGGCTACTTCGACGGCGAGGGCCGGCCGATCAACACCCGCGTGGCGCGCCGATTGGAAAAGGAAGAAGCCAGCAAGAGCCTGCTGGGCGACGTCGGCTTTCAAAACACCATGGCCGAGGTGAAGGAAAGTATGGGCCTGGGCCCCGACCAGCAGCGGGCACAAGCCGCCTTCACGCAGGGCGAGCAACTCTTCCGCGAGCAGAAATACAGCCAGGCGGCCAAACAGTTTAAGGAAGCCGCGTCCCGCGCTCCCGGCACCGCGCTGGAGCAGGACGCCATGTTCCAATTGGCCGAGTGCTACTTCTTCGACGACAAGTACCCGCAAGCGGTCAACGCGTACGAAGAACTGCTGCAGCAGAATCCCAACTCGCCGCATCTGGACAAGGCGATCACCCGGCAGTTTGCGATCGCCCGCTACTGGGAGCAGTACGAACAGTACCGCCCCGACTGGCCGCTCACGCCCAACCTGTTCGACAACCGCCGCCCGCTGTTCGACACGATCGGCCGGGCCAACAAGACGCACGAGAACATCCGCCTGAACGATCCCACCGGCCCGCTGGCCGATGATGCGATCATGGCCACCGCCAACTCGTACTTCCTGCGGGGGCGGTACAACGACGCCGACTACCACTACGACCTGCTCCGCAAGGAGTACCCGCGCAGCGACCATCAGTTCGAAGCGCATCTGCTGGGCCTGCAATGCAAACTTCGCAAGTATCAGGGCCCCGACTACGACGGCACGCCGTTGGAGGAAGCCAAGGACCTGGTCGCCCAACTGCGAGCGCAGTTCTCCAGCGAATTGGACGACGAGCAACGCACGCGGCTGGCCGAGGTGCAGGGGCAGCTGACCAAGCAACTCGCCCTGCGCGAGTACTCGATGGCCGAGCACTTCGACAACATCAAGCACTATGGCGCCGCCAAGCGATACTACGCTGACGTGATGAAGAACTACCCCGAGTCGGATCTGGCCGCCCGCGCGCGGGCTCGCTACGCCGAGTTGGGCGGCGCGCCGGACCATCCCACCGAGCCGCTGCAGACGATTGTCGATTTGTTCCCCGAGAATGAAGAGCGGAGCAAACTGAACAACGTGCCGCTGCGGGACGAAGGGCAGCTGCAGATTGCCTCGCCGCCGGCCGACGGGGGAGACAATGGCACGATCCGCCGATAAGCACGGTTTCTTGGGTGGCTGGGGACGGAGCGCAGCGGAGCCCCCAGTTGCGCCCTGGGGGTTCGCTGCGCTCGTCCCCAGCCACCCCGGTTTCCTGCTGGCAATTCTGCCGGCGCTGCTGTTAGTTCTCTCCGGCTGCGCCGCTTACCGCGTCGGCAACGAGACGCTCTACGCCCCCGACGTATCGACCGTGTATGTGCCGATGATCGAGTCGGACAGCTTCCGCCGCGACTTGGGCGAGCGGCTCACTGAGGCCGTCATCAAAGAAATCGAGCTGAAAACCCCGTTCAAGGTCGTCGGCACCCCCGACGCCGACAGCGTGCTGTCCGCGCGAATCGTCAGCGATACCAAACGGGTGATCGCCGAAAACCAGAACGACGATCCGCGTTCGATCGAGCTGAATCTGCTGGCTGAGGTGACCTGGTACAATCGCCGTCGCATGCCGCTGACGGCCCCGATGGCGGTCGCCGTGCCGCCGGCGCTATTGCCGATGGGCCAGGCCGGTGCGCTGATCACCGAGGCCGGCCAGTCGATTGCCGTCCAGCAGCAACTGGCCATCCAGCGGCTTGCCGAGCAGATCGTGGCCACGATGGAAGAGCCGTGGTGAGCTGCGCGGCTGTCAGCTATTGGCTGTCAGCTGTCAGCCAGAGGATTGCGACATCCGCGAATACCCCGAAGTAGCCGGGCCGCTACGCGGGCCGGTGGGATCTCAAGTCCGCCCCCGCGACAACGGCGCTCGCCCCCTCCGCCAGTAGACGCCCCGCCCCGCGCCACGCTACGCTGCGGGGCATGTTCACTTCGTTTGAATTGCCGAAGCACCGCGCCGGTGAGTGGCAACTGCGCACGCGGACGCTGGCCCTCGGCCCGCGGCCGTTGTTGATGGGCATCATCAACGCCACGCCCGATAGCTTCTCCGACGGCGGGCGGTTTTTTGACCCGGCCGCGGCGATTGCCCGCGGCGAGCAACTCGCGGCCGACGGGGCCGATCTGCTGGACATTGGCGGCGAGAGCACGCGCCCCTATGCCGAGGTCGTCGACGCCGCCGAGGAGCAGCGCCGCACCCAGCCGGTCATCGCCGCGCTGGCCGCCGCGGTTGACGTGCCGCTGTCGATCGACACCAGCAAGGCGAGCGTCGCGGCAGCCGCGCTGGAGGCGGGGGCGCAAATCATCAACGACGTCACCGGCTTGACCGGCGATCCGGCGATGCTGCCGCTGGCGGTGGCCTCGGCCGCGGGCGTCTGTGCGATGCACATGCGGGGCACGCCGCAGACCATGCAGGACGACCCGCAGTACGATGATCTAGTGGGCGAGATCCACGCCTACCTGGCCGCGCGGCGGGACGCGCTGCTGGCGGCCGGCGTGGCAGCGGAGCGGATTTGCCTCGACCCGGGGATCGGCTTTGGCAAGACGCACCAGCACAATATCCAGCTGATGGCCAACTGCTGGCGGCTGCACGATTTGGGCTGCCCGCTTTTGGTCGGCCATTCCCGCAAGGGTTTCCTCGGCAAGCTCATCGGCGACAAACAGGCCGATCGCACCGCAGCCACCGTGGGGGCGGCGCTGGCCCTGGCGGTGCAGGGCGTGCAGGTGATCCGCGTGCACGACGTGCGGCCGGTCCGCGAGGCCCTGCTGGCAATGGAAGCATGTCTGGCCGGAAAAGGTGACTGGTGATTGGTTATTGGTGACTGGCGGGCGTGCCACGGCTCTGTGAGCCGTGCGCCGGCGGTGACGGGGCCGCATTGGTGATTCAGCACGGCTCGCAGAGCCGTGGCACACTCCACTCCGGCCAACCGGCGTTGACCCAAGTTCTCTGGGCGTCGATACTTAAGCGGTTGCCCTCGCGCCGCTTTTGCCCGTCGCTGCTCTGACCGTTGCTGTGTGATTATGTCCGTCGCCGCCTCCTCCCCGATCATTACTGACCTGCCCGCGTATTGCCGCGACGTGGCCCAGCGCGCCAAGGCCGCCAGCGCCCAACTGGCCACAATCAGTGGCGACGTGAAGATCGCTTGGCTCAAGCGTTCCGCGGCCCTGCTGCGGTCCAGCCAGGAGCGACTGACCGCAGCGAACCAACAAGACCTGGCCGCGGCGCCTGACTACGGCCTGACGCCCGCGCAAGTCGATCGGCTGCGGCTCACGGCGGAGCGGGTCGAGGGAATCGCCGCCGGGCTGGAAGCGGTCGCGCTATTGCGCGATCCGATCGGCCGGGTGATCGACTCGACGGTGCGCCCTAACGGCCTGGTGATCAACAAGGTGCGCGTGCCGCTGGGCGTTGTGTTCTTCATTTACGAATCGCGCCCCAACGTTACGGCCGACGCGGCGGCGATTTGCGTCAAGGCTGGCAACGCCGTGATCCTGCGCGGCGGCAAGGAAGCAATCCACTCCAGCACGGCCATCGTGGAGCTCTTGCACGAGGCGGCCGCCGAGTGTGGCTTGCCCGCCGACGCCGTGCAGTTGGTTGCCACGACCGACCGGGCGGCCGTGGGACAGTTCTTAACGATGCCCGAGTCGATCGACGTGGCGATCCCCCGCGGCGGCGAGGGGCTGATCCGCCGCGTGTGCGCCGAAGCCCAGATGCCGGTCATCAAGCACTTCGACGGCAACTGCCACGTGTATGTCGACGCGTCGGCGGACTTGCAGTCGGCGTGCGACATCTTGGTCAACTCGAAGTGCCAGCGGATGGGCGTGTGCAACGCGGCCGAGTCGCTGCTGGTGCATGCCGACGTGGCGGCGGAGTTCCTGCCGGCCGCGGCCGCGGCGCTCGCTCAGCATGAAATCGAGATTCGCGGCGACGAGCGGGTTTGCGAACTGGTGGATTCGGCGATCCCCGCGACCGAAGAAGATTATGGCGCCGAGTTTTTGGGGCCCGTCATTTCCGCGTGCGTCGTGCCCTCGGTCGACGCGGCGATTGAGCACGTCAACCGCTACGGCTCGCACCACACCGATGCGATTGTGACCAACGACCTGGCGGCGGCCGAGCAGTTTGCCGCGGCGGTCGACAGCGCCGCGGTCATGGTGAACGCCAGCACGCGGTTCAACGACGGCGGCGAGTTCGGCCTGGGCGCCGAGATTGGCATCAGCACCGACAAGTTCCACGCCCGCGGCCCCTGCGGCATTGAGGAACTCACCAGCTACAAATACGTGGTCCATGGAAACGGACAAGTGAGGAAGTAGAGGATCGGGGTCGGAGGTCAGAGGTCAGGGATTTCAACACAGGCTTTGCCTGTGCATCCTGGCCTCTGACCTCCGACCTCTGACCTCTCCCCCCGGCAACGGAGTGCACTATGGCCGGCGATTTGCTCAGTCAAGCGGAAGTCGAAAGCCTGCTGTCGGCTATGGAGGCCAATGATCAGCAGGAACGGGTCGCTGCGCCCGCGGTGGCGGCCGCCCCGTCTTCGCGGCCGCGCGAGAAGGTCACCATCTACGACTTCAAGCGTCCGGAGCGCGTCGGCAAGGAGCAGATGCGCGCCCTGCAGACGATGCACGAGGGCTTTGGCCGCAATTTTGGCGCGGCCTTGTCCGCCCTGCTGCGGACGATCGTCGAAGTGAAGCTGACCAGCGTCGACCAGCTGACCTACAGCGAGTTCGTGTTCAGCCTGGAGAACCCCACCTGCTTCAACCTGGTCAACGCGTCTCCGTTGGAAGGGCAGATCATCGTCGACATCAATCCGTCGGTGCTGTTCCCGATCATCGACCGATTGCTGGGCGGATCGGCCCACTCGACGCCCCCGGCGCGGCGGCCGCTCACCGAAATCGAATTGCGGCTGGCCGGGCGGGTCACCAGCCTGTTCTTGCGCGAGATGAAAAACGCGTGGGAAAACGTGCTGGCCCTGGACCTGGAGGTCGAGCGCGTCGAAAGCAATCCGCAACTCGTGCAGATCATCCCGGCCAATGAAGTGGTCGTGCTGATCAGCTTCGAACTGACGGTCGGCGAGACCCGCGGCATGGTCAATCTGTGCATCCCGTTCAATTCGATCGAACGGATCAGCGGCAAGCTCTCCAGCAATAGCTGGGTCAGCTACAGCAAAAAGCCCTCCACTCCCGAATCGATGCAGCAGGTGGGCGACGCGCTGGCCAAGGCCCCCGTCGAGGTGGTTGTCGAACTGGCGGCCACCGGCATCGCGGCCGGCGACATGCTGGGGTTGCGGGTGGGCGACATCATCGCCAGCGAGAAGGATGTGAAGGAGCCGCTGCTGGTCTACGTGCAGGGCAAGCCGAAGTTCCACGCCACCGCCGGGCAATTCAAGGGCCGCAAAGCGATCCAGGTCGAAGCGGTGTACGAAGAGCAGCACATCCGCACCGACGGCCTGCCGGCGGCGGGGGAAAAGAAAGCGTCGTAGCCGCCCTGGGAAATGACCAATGACCAAGCACCAATGACCAATTTCTGCTTGCCGTTGTGCTGACGACTTGGTCATTGGTCATTTGCCGTCACCCCGGGATGCCCAACGACTCCAGGATCCGCGCGGCCGTCTGTTCGATCGTCAGCCCCGTGACGTCAATCACTGGCCATTTGCGGCGGCGGTACTCGGCTTCCGCGTCGGCTAACTCCCGGATCACTTTGTCGAGTTGGTGGTAGTCGGCGCCCTCGATGCCGAAGTTTCTGGCTCGCTCGGCGCGGATTTGCTGCAACCGCTTCGGCTGCATCGTGAACGCGACGACCCGGCCTTTCCGTGCTTTGGACAGCGCCTTGGGAAAGCCGACTTCCGGAGCGATCGACACGTTGGCCGTGCGGAAGCCGCGCGACCCCAGGTACAGCGACGTGGGGCTCTTGCTCACCCGGCTCACGCCCACGATCACGATGTCGGCGTCGGCCAGCGAGTCGAGCCCCAGCCCGTCGTCGTGCTGCACGGTGAATTCCATCGCGTCGATCCGCTGCTGATACGCCGCGTCCAACTGGTGCAGCCGGGCCACGTCGTTGTCCGGCAGCACGCCGACGCAATCGGCGATGAAGTTGATCAGCGGATCGGTCGCGTCAAAGTGCGGCAGCCGTTGCAGCACGCACGTGTTGCGGACCAGCCGCTTGGCGTTGGGATCGGCCAGGCCGTGAATCACGATCGCGTTTTGCGAATCGATCCGCGCGAGCGTGTCGGCCACGTCTTCCAGCGTTTTTTTCAGGCGGTGCGAGACGACCTTGAAACCCACGCCGGAGAATTGGGTCGCGGCGACCGATGCGAACCGATGCAGCAGGTCGCCCGTCGAGGCGGTGATCACGTGCAGCGTGTACTGCCGATGCGCCGGCGGCGGAGCCGTCTTCTGCCGCACCTTCTTACCGGCGCCCGTCGCGGCTTGCTTGGTCGTCTTGCGCGACGTTGCTTGTTTCTTCTTGGCCATTTATCCAATTCTTATTGCTTCTTATTGCGGAACTCACCACAGAGGACACGGAGAGCACGGAGCAGCAGACCGCATGTTCGACGTTTGCGCCCCAAAAAACCACGAGCAGATGTAGGCAGAACAGATTGGGTATCAGCGCCTGGTCAGCGGTCATTTGCCAAGCGTCTCTGTGCCCTCTGTGTTCTCTGTGGTGAACGCGCAGCGGTCAAAACTCCGCGTTCCCTGGCGTGCGCGGGAACGGAATCACGTCGCGGATGTTGGCCATGCCGGTCACGAACTGCACCATCCGCTCCAGCCCCAGGCCGAAGCCCGCGTGCGGCACCGTGCCGAAGCGCCGCAGGTCGAGATACCACCAGTAGTCCTGCGGATCGAGTCCCTGCTCGGCCATGCGGCCTTCCAGCACGTCGAGCCGCTCCTCGCGCTGGCTGCCGCCGATGATCTCGCCCACCCGGGGGACCAGCACGTCCATCGCCCGCACCGTTTTGTCGTCGTCGTTCACCCGCATGTAAAACGGTTTGATCGACCGCGGGTAGTCGTGCAGGATCACCGGCGCCTTGATCTTCTTTTCGGTCAGGTACCGTTCGTGCTCGGCCTGCAGGTCGGCGCCCCAGGCGATGGGGAACTCGAACTTCTCGCCCGACTCTTCCAGCAGCTTGATCGCGTCGGTGTAGCTGAGTCGCTCGAACGGCTGCTCGGCCACCGCCTGCATCGCCGCCAACACCGTGTCGTCAATCCGTTGGTGGAAGAACTGCATGTCCTCGTCGCAGTTGGCCAGCACGTCGCCGACGATCCGCTTGAGGAACCGCTCGGCCAGATCCATGTTGTCTTCGAGCTCGTAGAAGGCCGCTTCGGGTTCGACCATCCAGAACTCGGCCAAGTGCCGCGACGTGTTCGAGTTTTCCGCGCGGAATGTCGGGCCGAACGTGTAAATCTTGCCCAGCGCCGTGGCGTAGATCTCGCCTTCCAACTGGCCCGAGACGGTCAGGTAGCTTGGCCGGTCGAAGAAGTCCTGCGCGTAGTCGACCGCCCCCTGCTCGTCGCGCGGCGGGTTGGCGGGGTCGATCGTGGTGACGCGGAACATCTCGCCCGCCCCCTCGCAGTCGCTGGCGGTAATCACCGGCGTGTGAACGTACAGGAACCCCTCGTCCTGGAAGAAGTCGTGGATCGATCGGCAGACCTGGTTCCGCACGCGCATCACCGCGCCGATCGTGTTGGTCCGGGGCCGCAGGTGGGCCCACTCGCGCAGCTTTTCCAGCGAGTGCCGCTTCTTCTGCAGCGGGTACGCGTCAGGATCGGCCCAGCCGTGGACGATTAGCTCGGTCGCTTGCAGTTCGGTCGCCTGCCCGCGGCCGCCCGATTCCTTCACGTCGCCATGCACCGTGATGCTGCAGCCGGCGGTCAGGTGCTTGATCTCCGCCTCGTAATTCGGCAGATCGGCGTCGGCGACGACCTGAATATTGGCCAGGCACGAGCCGTCGTTCAATTCGATGAAGCTGAACCCCCCCTTGCTGTCGCGGCGGGTTCGGACCCAGCCCTGCAGCGTGGCCGATTGGCCAATGGCCGACTCCTGGCGGGCCTGGCGGACGGTGAGTTTCGACATGGCGACATCCGTGTGCAAAGCGAAGGGGCGCGAGCAAGCAGTTCGCTCGCCAGTATCGCCGCGCAGCGGTTGCTGGGGCAAGTGGGGCTGTGCGGGCGAGCGCGACCAGCGACGGCGATGTCGTCACGCACTCGCAGTGTCGTCGCCGCGGGGGCGAATCATCGCGGTCAGCACCACGACCACGGCGATCAGACCGATGCCGATCCAACCCGCCTTGATCCACACCATATACACGGCGCCGATGGTGGCCGCCGCCGCTGCGAAGAATACCAGTGCGTTGGCGACCAGCCGCGTGCCGCCGCGGGGCATCTCTTCGCCCAGCAGGGAGCGATTGTTCAGCAGCGCCGCAAACGTGATGTACGCGAACGGTAACAGCATGAACCCGAACACCGAGGTGACCACGGCCAGGTAGAACTGGCTGTCGCCCTGCCAGAACAGCGGCCACAGGACGCCGCCGACGCCGGCCACCAGCGTGCCCGCTTTGTGCACCGCGCCGCCGGGGGGCGCGTCGAACATCTCGGCGACCACCGTGCCGGAGATCAACATCAACACCGAAATCGTCGACAGCGTCATCGCCAGCACGCCCAAGCCGAACACGACATTGGCAATGTTGGGCCCGGTGATCGGCTCCAGCGCCTTGGCCATATCGAACGCGTCGCGCTTGACCAGAATGGCCGCCAGCCGGCGTTCGGCGTCGGTCGCTGCCGGGGCGTCCGCGCCCAAGGCCGTATCGCGGGTCGACATCAGTTTCGAGTAGGGGACGAATTTGGGGCCCGACTCGTCGACGGTCAATTGCACCGCCCCATCGGCGCCCTCGATCGCTTCAAAACCCGGCGGCAACTGCGTGTGGAACCGCGCGGCCGCGGCAATCACCACGCACCCGGTCGCCAGCATGAACGGAATGAACATGCCCGTGGCCAGGTCGAACCGGGCCAGGCCGCGGAATTCCTTTGTCCAGCCTTTGCGGAGCATCGAGTAGGGATACATGAACGTCATGTTGATCCCCACCGCCGTGGCGGCGGCGCTGATGATCACGTCGCGCTGCTGGGCGACGATGGCGGCGTTCCAGTAGTCGCGCACCGCGCTGCCCGCCTCGCCCAGCGGCTCCAGCAGCGGCAGAAACGAGTCGGCCGGTCGGAAGAACTGGCCAAAGTCGGGGATCAGCCCCGCGAGCAGCTCGCCCCATGGCAGGCCCGCCTCCGACGTGGCGAGCTTGATCACCACGCCGAAGAAGCAGAGCACGATCATGGCCACGACCAGCTTGAGCACCGTCTCGTACAGCCGCAGTCCCCAGCCGCCCTGGTCGTAGCTCCAGGTGATGACGGTGCAAATCGCCAGCAGCACGGCGGCAACCAACAGCTTGCCGCCAAAACCGGCGAGCAGGGCGCCGTCGGCGAACCAATCGGCCGGCAGCAAATTCTGGCTCAGCACCCCGTAAGCCAGCGAATGCTGCGGCATGCTCCAGATGATGTTGGCCGCGGCGACGGCCAGCGCCCAACTCCAGCCCAGCACGGGGCTCACGTGGCGGTTGATCGAACGGAACGGCCGCTCGCCGGTTGACAGCGTCACATAGCCAATCGTGCTGAGCATGATCACGCCCAGGATCATGGCGAACGGCTGCAGCCACAGCAGCGAGTAGCCGCCCAGCACGCCCAGATACAGCGCACTGGCCAACGACCCGCCGCCCAGCGTGATCGCGCTTTGCACCCACCCCGGGCCGGACAGTCGGGCGTAAGCGGTCCACCGCGTGGCGAGGCCCTTGTCCTGCACGTCGGCCAACAGTTGGCGCTCGCGCTCGATTGCGGTCAGTTCGTCAGCCACGGCGGGTCGAGGAGTGAGAGATGAGTGTTGTACGATGAGGGATGAAACGAACCGACCAATTTAGCCGCGCTCGCTCGCGACGCGGTCCCCCTCCCCGCCAGGGGGAGGGAAACTCTTGGTCAAATCCCCTGAGCCGCGAGCCAGCGCTCGGCGTCCAGCGCCGCCATGCAGCCGGTGCCCGCGGCGGTGACGGCCTGCCGGTAGTAGCTGTCGGCGATGTCGCCCGCGGCGAACACGCCTTCGACGCTGGTGTTGGTGCGGAAGGGAACCGTCCACACGGCGTACTTCTTGTCGGTCAGCTCGATCTGCCCGTCGAGGAACTTCGTGTTGGGCGTGTGGCCGATCGCCACGAACATGCCGCCTGCTTCGAGTTCGCGGGTGGAGTCGTCCACCGTCGATTTGAGCCGCACGCCGGTCACGCCGTTCTCGTCGTCGCCCAGCACCTCGTCGACCACGCTGTTCCACTCGACCTGGATTTTGTCGTTGGCCAGCACGCGGTCGGCCATCACTTTCGACGCCCGCAGCTCGTCGCGGCGGTGAATAATATGAACTTTGCTGGCGTACTTGGCCAGGTAGTCGGCTTCCTCGCACGCGCTGTCGCCGCCGCCCACCACGATCAGCGGCTTGTTGCGAAAGCGGGGCAGGGCGCCGTCGCACACGGCACAGGCGCTCACGCCGCGATTCTTGTACATCTCCTCGGAGTCGAGCCCCAGGTAGTTGGCCCGGGCGCCGGTGGCGAGGATTACCGCGTGAGCTTCAACCTCTTTGCCCTCCAGCGACTTCAGCTTGAACGGCCGGCTGCTGAAGTCGACTTCCACAATGTCGTCGGTCTCGATCCGCGTGCCGAAGTTGGCTGCCTGCTTGCGCATCAGGTTCATCAGCTCGGGGCCCGAGACGCCCTGCTTGTGATGCATGTCGGCCAGGTAGTGATTCTCCTCGTCCAGCGCGGTCTTGAAGTAGCCGCTCAGATCGCCGGCCGGGAAGCCGGGGAAGTTCTCCACCTCGGTGGTCAGCGCGAGCTGCCCCAGCGGGAGCGTGCCTTGTTGGCGGTTCTCCTCGGTCACGGCCCCTTCGAACACGAGCGGGTTGAGGTTGGCCCGAGCGGCGTAAATGGCGGCGGTCCAGCCGGCAGGTCCGCTGCCGACGATCACAACGTGTTCAGCCACGGCGATGTTGTCCTGAAATGCGCGAGTCGAGGGGGCATGCCGCCAGCGACGTCCGGGCCGCCGGGGCAAAGCGAAAATTATAGAGGGGGCGCCAAGGACCGTAAACTCGCCGGCGACGCGAAGGTCCTAAGCCCTGTTCTGATGCGGCGAGGGATGGGGGCCTTACGGCGGCGCCACTGGTAGCTGCCCGTTTCGCGCGGGCGGCCTCGGAGTCCCCCAGCCGGGCGGCGCGTCACCTGCTTGAGCGTCGGAGATGCTCTCCGCACCGTAATGATTCGCACCGGGGGGCGGTTGCTCCCGGATTGAACTGACACCCGGATGGGACTGAGGGCTATAATGCGGGTTTTGCCGGTGCGTCGCCGGCTCGCCTGCGCCGGTCCCGCGCCGTTTTGCTCTGTCTTCGTCGCCTGCCATGCTCACGCTTGCGGTCGCTATTGGCTCGTTTGTCGGCTTTCTGGTCGCCTACCACACCTACGGCCGGTGGCTGGCGCGCAAGGTGTTCGCACTCGACCCCGACGCGATCGTCCCGGCGCACGAGCTGCGCGACGACGTCGATTTCGTACCGACCCAGCGGCAGGTCATTTTCGGGCACCACTTCACCAGCATTGCGGGGACCGGGCCGATCGTCGGGCCGGCGATCGCCGTGTTCTGGGGCTGGCTGCCTGCGCTGCTGTGGGTCGTGTTCGGATCGATCTTCATCGGCGCGGTGCATGACCTGGGAGCGCTGGTGGTGAGCTTGCGCAACCGCGGCCAGACCGTCGGCGAGATCGCCGGCCGTATGATCTCGCCGCGGGCCAAGCTGCTGTTCCTGTTGATCCTGTTCTTCGCGCTCACCGTCGTGCTGGCCGTGTTTGGGCTGGTCGTGGCGTCGATCTTTAAGATGTATCCGCAGGCCGTGCTGGCTGCGTGGATTTCGTTGCCGTTGGCCGTGGCAATCGGTTGGTGGTGCTACCAGCGCGAGGGGCATTTGCTGTGGCCGTCGCTGGGGGCGTTGGCCATCGTGTACGGCGCCGTGATCGTGGGGTGCGACTATCTGCCGTTCGACATGCAGGCGTTTCTCGACAGCCAGCCCGCGGTCGCCGGGCATCCGCTGTGGGGCAACGCTACGGTCATGTGGACGGCCGTGCTGTTCGTGTATTGCTTCATCGCCTCGGTGATTCCCGTGTGGGTGCTGTTGCAGCCCCGCGACTACATCAACAGCCACCAATTGGTCGTCGCCCTGGTGCTGCTGGTGGCGGGCATGGCGGCCGCGGGCCTCAACGGCCAAGCCAATCTGTCCGACACCGCCCCGGCCGTCGCGCAGGAAACTCCCGCCGGCGCGCCGCCGATCTGGCCGTTTCTGTTTATCACCATCGCTTGCGGCGCGGTGAGCGGCTTTCACTGCCTGGTCTCCAGTGGCACGACCAGCAAGCAAATCAATGAAGAAACCGACGCCCAGTACGTCGCCTACGGTTCGATGCTGCTGGAAGGCGCGCTGGCCGTGCTGGTCATCCTGGCCTGCTGCGCGGGCGTGGGCATGGGCAATCTCGAGCGGCAGGCCGACGGCAGCTACGCGATTGCGGCCGACGCGGCGGGGACGCCGATCCTGGGCCACTCCGCCTGGCAGACCCGCTACCACGCCGAGGGCGGCTGGGGCGCCTTTGGACTGCCGCAGATGGTCGGCGCTTTTGTCGACGGGGGCGCGAATTTTCTCGGCGCCATCGGCATCGCCCCGCGGTACGCCATTGCGGTGATCGCCGTGATGGTCGCCTGCTTCGCCGCCACGACGCTCGACACGGCCACCCGGCTGCAGCGGTACGTCATCCAGGAATTGGCCGGCGATTTGCGCATCAAGCCGCTCACCAACAAGTACCTCGCCACGGCGCTGGCGGTGGGGTTGGCGCTCAGCCTGGCGGTGATGCGCGGCCCCGACGTCGGCGGCCAGCCGCGCCCGCACGGTACCGGCGGCCTGTATCTGTGGCCGCTGTTCGGCGCCACCAACCAATTGCTGGCCGGCATGGCGTTCTTGGTGACGATGTTTTACCTGTGGCGGCGCAACAAGCCGGTCTGGTTCATCGTGCTGCCGATGCTGGTGATGGTCGTCATGCCGGCGTGGGGGCTCGCCTGGCAGTTGTTCAACAGTCAGACCGGCTGGTGGCCGACGCGGCAGTACCTGCTCGCCGGGATCGGCACCGGCGTGATGCTGCTGCAAGCGTGGATGATCGTCGAAGCGCTGCTCGCCTGGCCCCGCGCCCGCGGCGTGCTGGAGGAGACGCTGCCGCCGCTGACGCATGCACGTGCGAGCAAGTGAGCGAAGACGCAGGGAGCAGGGTTGCTCAGTGGTCCCACGTGCGCGAGTGAGGTTCTTAGCCGGCGGCACACTTGCCGCCGGGCGTTTCGCGGCGCGAGTCTCGCTTGGCGTTTCCCGGCGGCAGGTGTGCCGCCGGCTACTTTTCCGTGTTTGAAGCACGGATTGGGCTGAACGTTCGCATCGTTTTCCCTCTGTCACAGGCGAATCGCTCCGAATCCGCTCGCCGACGAATGGCCCGCTTCCCCCTTGTCCGGTTCGGGGGTAGGTTCGTCAGTTGCATCCACGGACGCCGCAGAGTTCTGTCGCGGCGAGTTGGGTGGGTTGACTTTCGGAGCGCGGGCACGCGCTGCGCCGCGGATACAGACTCAGGCGGGTGGTGATATGGATTGGCTGCACTCATTGCCGTTGTGGGCTTCGGCCCTGATGATCTTTTTGCTGCGCATCACCGACGTGTCGCTCGGCACGGTCCGCACGATTGCGGTCGTCCAGGGGCGGGCCAAGCTGTCGGTCGTGATCGGATTCGTGGAATCGCTTGTCTGGCTGGTGGCCGTGTCGCAAGCGCTGCGCGGCGTGGGCGAGAGCGTCGTGCTGATGTTGGCCTACTGCGGCGGATTCGCCGCGGGCAACGGAATCGGCGTCTTGCTCGACAAGTCGCTGGCGATGGGCGTGATCGTGGTGCGGATCATCACCGGCAAATCGGGGGCGGGCCGCGAGATCGCCGCCACGTTGCGCGACGCCGGGTGGCGGTTGACGACCTTCGACGGCGAAGGCGACGGCGGCAACGCGCCGCGGAAACTGATCTTTGCGATCTGCTCGCGTCGCGACGCACCGCGGCTGATGCGGATGGCCAAGCGAATTGACCCCGAGCTGTACTACAGCTTCGATCTGCTGCGCGAATTCAGCGCCGGCGAGATGGGCCCCCTACCGCGCCCCAATCGATGGCGCGGGCGGATGCAGCGAAAATGAAGCGCGCCCCTGCAGCGAGCCCTGCGTGCCACGGCTCTGTGAGCCGTGCAATGGGGTCGGCCTTCTTGGCAGGGAACACGGCTCGCAGAGCCGTGGCACACGAAACTCCGCGCGCCTACCGGTGATCGATAAACGTGCCGCATTTGGGGCACTTGGCGAACCACATCGGCACGCTCTCGCCGCACTTGCAGCGGATGTGGTGTCGCACGACCGACGAACTGAGGTGACTGCCGCTGGAGTCCGGCGAGGGCCGGCCCGGCATGTCGTCGAAAATCGACGAGTCCGACAGCGCCGGGTCGCGCACGCGGGTCGTCTCCTCCGCGATCGCCTTGGCGGCCGCTGTGCGCAGATTGGCCGACGACAGCGCGTCGGGCACGCGGACCACGACATTCTTGCCCTTGCAGAAGGGGCAGATGCCCTTCTTGCCGGCGTACTTGTCTTTGACGGAAAACTCGTGCCCGTTGGGGCACTTAACCGGAATCCCCATGCGCTCACTCCCGCGAGGCACCCGTCTCGACCGAGACAATGCCTCTGCCGTGCAAAGAGTCGGGTCCAGCGATTCAGAAAAGCCGCGACTGCGACGAGGCAGCCATCCCGCGGGCGGTCGTCTATGACATCCCGTCGAGGTAACTCTATTGTGAAGACCGCAACTGGAGATTGTCAAATAAAACGGCTGCCGGGGCGATTTTGCGCCCGTGGCGTTTGACAGGGTACGGGCCCCTGCGGGCCGTCGGCATCCCTGCCGCCTTCCGCGGAGACGGGCGGCTGCCTATGTTAAGCGGGCTGCCGCCGACATTTGCCGGCGCTGTCCCGCAAACCCTACGCCCTGCCGAGTCATGGCCCGCAAGCAACGCAAAACCAAGAAAAGCGACAAGCCAGCAGTCGTCAAACCGCGCCAGCTGCCGCCCGAGCCGCGGCTGGTCGAGGCGGTCACGGTGGGCTGGACCGTCTCGGTGTCGACGGTCGTGCTGTGCGAGCTGGGGGCCGTGCTGGCGCACCTGCTGGCCCTGGCGAACCCGGGCGCGCCGAAGGTGGTCGTGCTGCGCGATTTGCTCATTTTCGCCGCCGCGGCGATCGGCGTGCTGTCGCTGGTGCTGCTGCCGATTGTGTACCGGGTGCGAACGATCAAGCCGCCGGTGGGTTTCACCGTATTCGCCGCCACGGCCGCCGTGGCGCCGATCGTGACGTTGGTCGCGCGGGCGGTCAACTCATAGCGTGCCGACATGACCGTCGGCTCCCGCCAACCTTTTCCCTGGAATGACTCATCGCTGCAAAATAGGGCGCCATGCTCACGGCGGTCTTCCGCCGTGAGCATGAGAATCATACCAAGGTCGGCATGGCCACATCGCTACCGCGACGTGGCCATGCCGACCTAACTGAGCCGTCAGAGCCATCCCGTCTTTTCCTCCGAGGTGTTTCCCAATGAGAATCTTGCTTCTGACGATTGCCCTGGCAGCCGCATCGTGCGCGACCGCTGCCGAAACACCGACAGTCGTCCGACAGGGTCCCCCCGTTTGGCATCGTCAGGTGGAGGAGCAAGTCGCGCGACTCGGCCATCGCAACGTGGTGATTGTGGCGGACTCGGCCTATCCGATCCAAACGGCCCGCGGCGTGAAGGTGATTGTCACCGGCGCCGATCACCGCGACGTCGTCGCCCACGTCGCGGGGGCGATCGACCGCGCCCCGGCCGTGCGGCCGCTGATCGCGCTGGACAAGGAGTTCCGCTACGTGCCGGAGGAGCACGCCCCCGGCGCGGCCAGGCTGCGGCAAGGGATTCTCGACCTGCTGCAAGGCAAGTCCGCCGAGCCGATCCGCGAAACCTTGCACGGCGACCTGTTGAAAGAAGTCAGCGCGACCGCCGAAACATACGAGGTGGTCGTCTTCAAAACGACCGGCACGATCCCCTATTCCAGCGTGTTCTTCACCCTGGATTGCGGCTACTGGAGCGCTGAGGCCGAACAAGCGCTGCGCGACGCGATGGCGGAGTGAGGCGTCGGCCCCCACCGCCTGTGCGGACTCATGGCGCCGGCATGCACGCTCACGAACGCTGACGGCGTTCCACAGTTCAGCCCGGGGTTGCCGCGACTCGCGGCTACCCCGGGTCGGAGATCTCCGTTCCACTCGACTCTGAAAGAGTCGCAGATGGATTCGCTGCTTCCCTTTCAGGGAAGAGTCTGCTGGGACCGTTCAACCCAGGGTAGCCCGCTGACGCGGTCAACCCTGGGCTGGAATCCTGTTTCCCTTCAGGAAACGGCTTGTGTGCTCACGCGCGAGGTCGTTATGGCTTGGCCCCTCGGGCTTGGCGAAGAGCCTCTCTACCCCTCCGGCCACTGCCGGCAGTATTCGTACAGCGCCATCATCGTGGCAGTGGCCGCGTTGTAGCTGTACGGCATGCCCCACACGGGGATCTCGACCACGTCGTCCAGCAGCGCCAGCAGCTCGGGGGTCAGGCCCGTGCGTTCGTTGCCCACGACCAGGGCCGTGCGGCGGGGGAACTGGTAGTGGTGCATGTCGCAGCTGTCGGTGGTCTGTTCCAGGCCGACCAGCCGATAGCCGTCGCGCTTCAGTTCCGCCAGCACCGGCGGCAGCGTGCGGTGGGTTTCGATCGCAATCGCGTCGGCGCCGTCGCGGGCAATCTTGCGGTCGAGCTTCGCCTGGCCGGTGCAGATGATCCGCTCCACCCCGCAGCAACTGGCCGCCCGCACGATCCGCGACAGATTGACGTTGCTCCGCAGCGGCGCGCACACGACCAGCAACTCCCGCGGCCGGGAAAGCTCGCGCGGCGGCTTGTGACGCTGGTGTTCGAACGACATGGGTTCACGCGGGGCGAAGTGGCGATACGAGAATGGACAGGATAACAGGATTGGCAGGATCGACAGGATGCGGACATGGGCGACCAATCGGCTCACTCCAGTGGCTGGCGTCGAGCCTCCTCAACACGACCAAGTAGACTGCGTGAATAAATCTGCCGCCGAGCGTCCCCCTTCGATGCGACGAGCCCCGATCCTGTACATCCTGAAAATCCTGTCATCCTGTCTATCGTCGCCCGCGGGTACCCAACACTCCGCTTTGTGGAATTCGCCCGTCGCGGTAAGCTGGGCGTTTTGCCGTTGCCGCCCGCGCCGCCTTGCGCCGCCCTTTGCCTGCCTGCTTCCTCGATGTTCAGCCGCCGCGAATTGCTTTTGGCCGTCTTTGCCCTTGCCGGGCTCGCAGCGGCGTTGGCCTGGGCGCTGGGCCGCGGGACGCTGCCGCCCGCTGATTTTACGTTCGCCAACGGCACCGAGGTCAAGAGCCTCGACCCCGCGCTGGTCACCGGCCAGCCCGAGGGCCAGTTCATCTACGCCATGTTCGAAGGGCTGGTCCGCTGGCACCCCGAGACGCTGGAACCGCTCCCCTCAGGCGCCGAGCGGTGGGAAATCTCCGACGACGCGGTCACCTACACCTTTTTCCTACGGCCCGAGGCGCGCTGGTCAGATGGCACGCCGGTCACAGCGGCCGACTACGCCTACAGCCTGCGGCGGTTCCTCGATCCCCGCACGGCCGCCGAGTACGGATTCCTGGCCTGGACGCTCAAAAACGGCCGGCGCTACAGCGGCGGCGGCTCGGCGGTCCGGCCGGGCGATACGGTGGAGGTCGAGCTGAACCTGCCGACCGACGCGATCAACACGCTCCGCGGCGAGATCGAGCGCGGCACGTTGGTTGCCTTGCTCGACAACGATGGCAAGGAACTCTCCGCGGAGCAGCTCGAGGAGCTCGCCGCCGCGGAGGACGCCGACCCCACGGCGTGGACGTTCGTCGTGGAGATCGACGGCCAGCGGCAATCCTACCGCTACGCCGATGACGACGCCGCGGCGACCGACGCTCCGCCGGAAGGCGTCGCCTGGTGCCGGCAGGTGCTGTTGGACTTCCGCGAGGTCGGCGTCAAGGTTGTCGACCAACACACGCTGCAGCTCACGCTGGAGAACCCGACCAGCTACATGCTCACCCTGCTGGGATTCTATCCGCTGTTTCCCATGCAGCAGGCGTGCGTCGAAAAGTATGGCTCGCCGCAATGGACCTACGTGGAGAACGTCGTCTGCAACGGGCCGTTCGTGCCGCAATTCCGCCGGTTCCGCGACCGCACGCGGTTGGTCCGTAGCGACACGTACTGGGACCGCGAAAACGTCGCGCTGGAAACGGTCGACGTGCTCGCCATCGAGAAGGTCAACACGGGGCTCAACCTGTTCTTGACCGGCGACGTCGACTGGATTCGCGAGGCGCCCGCGCAGGCGATGCGGGTCATGCTCAACGAAGACCCGCCGCGCGACGACATCAACCCCGCGCCGATGCTCAACACGTACTACTACCTGCTGAACGTCGAGCGGCCGCCGCTGGACGACGTGCGGGTGCGGCGCGCGTTGGCCCTGGCGCTGGATCGCGACGAGCTGTGCGGGCGGATTCTCCCCTCGGGCGAGCAGCCGGCCTACAGCCTGGTGCCTCCCGGGCTGCAGGGTTACGACCCGCCGACGTTCGTCCCCGCCGACATGACGGGCGCGGACCAGTTGGACGCCCGCCTCCAGGAAGCCCGCCGCCTCCTGGCCGAGGCCGGCTACCCCGAGGGCCGCGGCTTTCCCCGCCTGGAGATCATGTACAACACCCACGAAGGGCACCAGCTGATCGCCGAGGTGATCCGCAAGCAGTGGGAACGCAACCTGGGGATCGTCATCAAAACCCGCAACGAAGAGTGGGGTTCGTACCTGACCAGCCAGCGGCAGTCGCGCTTTGACATTTGCCGCAAGGGGTGGATTGGCGACTACGCCGACCCCAACACGTTCCTCGACATGTTCGTCACCGGCGGCGAGCAGAACAACACGAACTGGGGCCGCTCGCGGTATGACCAGTTGATCCGCGACGCCGCGGCCGAGACTGACCCGACCGCGCGGCTGGCGATGTTTCACGAGGCCGAAGAGCAGCTGATGGAGGAGCTGCCGATCATCCCGATCTACTTCTACGTGTCGAAGAATCTCCTCAAGCCGCACGTGCGGGGCTTCTATAACAACATTCAGGACTATCACCCGCTGTGGTCGATTTCGATTGACCGCGAGGGCGCCACCCCCAACGACTTTCTGAAGGGGCGGCCGTGATTGCGTTTTGCGTGCGACGTTTGCTCTGGATGATCGGCACCCTGTGGGTGGTGTTCACCGTGTCGTTCTTCCTGATCCGCTCGGTCCCCGGCGGGCCGTTCGACGGCGAGCGCGAGCTGCCCAAGGAAGTCGAACGGGCGATCCGCGCGAAATACCATCTCGACGATCCGCTGCCGGTGCAGTACTGGGACCAGCTCACCTCCATGGCCACCGGCGACCTGGGCTACTCGCTGAAGAAAGACATCGCGATCAGCAAGATCGTTGCCGAGGGCTTTCCGGTCTCTGCCGCGTTGGGACTGCTCGCGCTGACCTTTGCGATGGTGCTGGGGCTGACCACGGGGGTGATCTCGGCGCTGTTCCGCGGCACCGCGGGCGACGTGGCGTTGCGACTGGCGGCGACGATTGGCATTGCGCTGCCCAACTTTGTGATCGCCGGCGTGGCGATCATTTTGTTCGTGTTCTGGCTGCCGCTGCTGCCGGCGGCCGGGTGGGGCAGCCCGCGGCAAATCATCCTGCCGGCGTTTTGCCTGGGCGCCCCGTATGCCGCGTACGTGGCGCGGATCTCGCGGACCAGCATGCTCGACGTGCTCTCGCAGGACCACATTCGCACCGCCAAGGCCAAGGGCGTCGGCCCGATGCGGGTCGCGCTGGTGCACGCGCTGCGCGGCGCCATGCTGCCGGTGGTGTCGTTCCTGGGCCCCGCGGTCGCCGGCATCCTGACCGGTTCGCTGGTGGTCGAGCAACTGTTCGCCGTCCCCGGCATGGGCGCCCACTTCGTCAACGCCGCGTTGGAACGCGACCACACCCTGTCGATGGGCGTGGTCATGCTCTACACGACGCTGTTGTACACGATGAACTTTCTGGTCGACATGTCGTACGCGGTGTTGGACCCCCGCGTGAAGTTGGAGTGAGGGGGGGCGGGGTGATCGGTTACCGGTTACCAGTGATCAGTGAGCACTTAGATTTCGAGCCCCACCGGTAACTGATAACCGGTAACTGGTCACCAAGCTCCGCCCCCGCCGCGACCCACGCAACGCCCCGCCTCCCCAACCAAGCATCCCCCTCCTGTGACAACCGCCCCGCCGACCGCCGCCGACACCCTCGCCAAGCCCAGCGCTTCGTTGGGCCAGGAGGCGTGGCGTCGTTTGAAAAAGGACAAGGCGGCGATGACCGCTCTGGCGGTGCTGGTGGCGATCGTGGTCGCGGCGCTGCTCACGCCGCTGTTGCCGCTGCAGCCGCCCGACGCCAGCGACACCCGGCTGGAGTACCAATACGCCCCGCCGACCGCCTCGCCGGTGTGGCTGCACAATTTCGAGCTGGATACCGAAGCGATCGCCGCCGCGCCCGCCGCGGTGGCCAAGCTGCAGGCCCAACTCGACGACGATTTGCCGCAGCTCGAAGCCGATCTGGCCGCGGCCGAGGCGGCCGTCGACGAGCGATCAGCCGACATCGATCGTCAGATCGCCGAGGGGGCCGACATCTCCGCCGAGGACAAAGCCAGCCGGCTGCAGGAGCTCAACGCCGCCGAACTGGCCGCTCGCAAAACGATCTACCGCCGCTACGCCGAGATCGAAGACACGATCCAGGCGCCTTATCGCAAAGCCGGCTTCCCCGAGCTGGGCGCCGTCAGCCGCTGGATGGTCCGCACCCGCTACGCGATCTTTGGCGATTCTCAGTTCAACGCCCTGTTCGGCCGCGACCTGCTGGGCCGCGACATCCTCAGCCGCACGTTCTGGGGCGCCCGCATTTCGCTGATGGTCGGCCTGGTCGCCACGATCGTTTCGCTGGTCATCGGCGTCACCTACGGCGCGGTCAGCGGCTACTTCGGCGGGCTGGTCGACGACATCATGATGCGGATCGTCGACGTGCTGTACTCGATCCCGTTCATCTTTGTGGTGATCTTCATCCTGACGATCCTCAACGAGGAACGCATCGCCGAGCGGCTGCAGGCGTGGGGCGTCACGAAGATCACCGTGTTCTACGTGGTCGTGGGCGCCATCTACTGGCTCACCATGGCCCGGGTGGTCCGCGGGCAGATCATCTCGCTCAAGCACCAGGACTTTGTCGAGGCGGCCCGCTCGCTGGGCGCCCGGCCGGCGCGGATCATTTTCCGCCACCTGCTGCCCAACGTCTTCAGCATCGTGCTGGTCTATCTGACGCTGACCATTCCCCGGGTGATGCTGTTCGAGGCGTTCCTGTCGTTTTTGGGCCTGGGCGTGCAACCCCCCGACGTCTCCTGGGGCCTGCTCGCCAACCAGGGAATCGAGGTGATCACCCCCATCAAGATCTACTGGTGGCTGGTCCTGTTCCCCAGCCTGGCCCTAGGCGCCACGCTGCTGGCGCTGAACTTCCTGGGCGACGGCCTCCGCGATGCGCTGGACCCGCGGATGAAGGACCGGTGAGGATGTTTGATGTGAGAGGTGAGAGGTGAGAGGTGAGATTGTAGATGTGGGGAGCGGTGACTGGTAATTGAGGTGCCATGCCCACGCCTGTCCGCAGGCGTGGGCATGCTGAGTTGGCGACCTCGCACGCCGCGCCGGGCAGCCCAGGTTGGCGCGTGAGCCTACCTGGGCCGCGCAGCGGCAAGAGGCGACCAACCAGCCACTGATGCCTCTTACGGCTGCGCCGCACCGGTAGCCTGAACGGCAACCGGTGCTACCCGCTCTCTCAATTCTCTCTCATCGCTTCTGCTTGGCATCTGCAGACGACGCTCTGACAGCGCTCTCTAGCTCTGACAGCCATGTAGGATCAATGTCTTTGTCAGTCACGGACTCGCGCAGTAGTCGACGAAGGCTTGCGGTGAACCGACCCTCGCCGAACTCCTTAGCTGCGCGAATTACCAATGACGTTGGCTCTCCCGCATCAAACTCCCGCCGCATCGCGGCGAAACCGCGATTGTCGTTGCGTTTTGCCAGCCCGTAGACAGCCTCGGCAAAAGCATCTTCATCCTCATCGTCCAGACGCGCTGCCAATGCGTCGCGGATGCGGGCCGAGTCCTCGGAGCGAAGTGCGCCGATTGCGAAAGTCGCCCAATCCCGCACTCTCGGGGACGGATCAGACATGAGCCGAATCAATGCCTTCGTCGAAGCAGGGTCCTCCTGGCTTCCGAGCACCTGAGCGACGCCCAATCGAACGGCGGCGTTGGGACGGCGTGCGAGTGCACGAATTCTCCCCAGCCCAACGAGATTGCCTCGCTGTGCGAAGTGGCAGATCCATTTGAGAGCGGTACGCAACTCCCTATCGCTTTTGTCAGGTAAAAGCATTTGCGTCAGCATGCGCGACGCCCGCTTTGCAGTGGCCACGTCCGTGCAGCCGATTCGGCCTGCCATTTCCGCACCAATGATTCTCTTTCGCAAGTGCCTATGTGAGCAGAGCGATTCAGCCGCAGAAAGCACCTCGTCTGGATCACGGTAGGCCAGGGCCTTGAGGCAGTTCCGTGACGCGACGAGGGTTTTCGCACGCACGGCAAATCGAATGAGCGTCGCCGTGTCTCGCGGATCATTCTCTGTCCCATAGCGGGCGGGCATGCCACCATACTCCAAGTCAAGCAGGATGGGCTGGCGGGCCGCCCTCAGCATCACCCACTCGGTTTATTCCGCCGTCACGTCGTAGCACAACAGCAAATCCTGGTCGCGGATGTAGAGTTTGCCGTCGGCCACGACTGGGTGGGCCCAGGCGGGCGGGCTGCGGCGGTCGGGTTGGTCGAAGCGGCCCCGCTCGATGAACTCCTCCGGCGACGGCTCCATCAGCACCAGCTCGCCGTCTTCGCTGCGCAGGTACAGTCGGCCGTCGGCCAGGGCGATCGAGCCCTTGGGCGCCTGGCGGTCGCGCCACTTGACCTCCCCGGTCTGGAAATCGAGGCAGGCCATGAACCCGCCGCCGTTGCCGCCGTTGGCGCCGTACAGGTAGCCGTCGAGGACGATCATGCCGCCATGGTGATTTTGCATTTGGGGGGAGAAGTAAACCTCCTCGGGCGTGATCGTGCCGTCGTCGCCCTTAACGAGCTTGATCGCCCCGCCGCCCGTGCCGTAGGCCGACGCGGCGAACACCAGGCCGTCATGCTCCAGCGGCGTCGAGCAGTTGATCCCCATCGCGTTGGCCGGGTGGTCGTACCGCCAGCGAAACGCCCCGTCGGCCGCGGCCACGCCGATGACGCTCTTGGCGGTGAACTGCACGTACTGCCGCTCGCCGTGGCAGTCGATCGCGATGGCCGACGAGTACGCCGCCCCCGAGCGGTTGCGACCGCCGAAGCCGCCAAAGCCGCCGCGTCCGCCGCGCCCTCGTCCGCGTCGCCCGCGCCGCTCGCCGTCGTCGTTGTTGTTCGCATCGTCGGCGCCGTCGTCCTCACCCGCGGCGTTCTCGCTGGCCGGCGGTTCAGGATCGGCGGGCGCCGGGCTCTTCCAGATCGTCTCGCCCGTCATCTTGTCGAGCGCGACAAGCATCGCGTCGGCAGCGCCGGGCGTGCAGATCAGCTTTTCGCCATCGATCAGCGGCGATTCGCGGTAGCTCCACGCGGGCGGGCTGCCGCCGAAGTCCTCGGTGAGGCTGCGTTGCCACACGATCTCGCCGTCGGCGATCTTCAAGCAGGCGACCCGGCCGCCCATGCCGATCACGTACAGCCGATCGCCATCGACCGACGGCGTGCAACCGGGTCCCTCCTTCGACTGCGGCATGCGCTGCTCGACCGCGTCGCCCAGCGACTTGGCCCAGATCTCGCTGCCGTCCGCCGCGGACAGGGCCCAGACGATTTCCTGCCCGTCGCGGTTGCTCATGCCGTACAGCTTGCCGTCGACGACCGCCGGCGCGCTGTCGCCGCCGCCGAGCCCCTCGATCCGCCACGCCAGCGGCGGCCCGCCCTCCGGCCACTGTTGCAGCAGCCCCGACTCGTGTGCCACGGCGTCACGGTCCGGCCCCTGCCACTGGGGCCAATCGCCAGCGACGGCGCCGGCAGCGGGAAGGATCAGCAGGACGCAGTATGTGGAGAGCAACTTCATCGACGATTCCTTGTTCGGAGAGGCGGACTCTGTCCCAGGGCAAACCGCTGCCGGGGCGATTCGGCCCTCACTTTAGGGGCCCAGCCGCGGGCACGTCCAGCAGTCGGCGGCGCCCGCCGCATGCTTGCCCGCCCGGGGGGATGATAGCCCACAAAAGCGGCCAGCTCGCGCCCCAGGCGCCGGCGGATTTTCGTAGAAAATGAGCCGCGCAGTCGCTTACAAACGAGGGAGCGGGCGCGACGCTCGGGAGCGGGCAACTCGCATGTCGCGGCGACTTACAAGCCGCCGGCGCCGATGTCGCACTTTTGCTCGCCCGTGACGAGTTTTGCTCGCAGAAGTCGCGCCCTGGAACTTGCCGGCACAGCGCGCAAAGTCAGGGCCGGCAAGGATTAGCGAGCCGCCCCCACCGCGTCGCGAACGCGAATTTTGCTCGCAGATTCTTGAGTTCTGCTCAACGAGCAAAAGTTCAAAAGGCGTCAGCGCCGTCGCCGGCGCTGGGCGGTTGCCAGGGCGCACAGCGCTGAAATGCACAACGTCCACGTCACCGGTTCCGGCACAACCGCTGCGGTTGTCGTCGCGGCGGAGGCGCCAAAGTTGTCCGTCCAATCGCTCAGCGCGCCGGCGCCGGGGTCCCGTTGCCATTGGAGAAAGTCCTGACCGTCGACCGTGCCATCGCCGTTGAAGTCCCCCGGCTGGCCCGCGGCCGACAGCACCAGCGTGGTGACGCTGTACGCCGGCATGGTGTACTGAAACGCGTTGACCAATTCGATCTCGATGTCGGCCACGCGCTGCGGGCTGCGGACGGCGCTGGTCAGCAGGTACGCCTCGGCGTGGTCGAACAGCCGATCGTGCGTCACGGCGATGCCGGTGGTGATGGCCGCGCCCGTGCGATTGATGGCGACCAGCACCATGCGGTCCGGGTCGCTGGCGTCCATGCTCGCGTAGACGGCCGATTGGGCGATGTCGGACGTGTTGGCGGCGATCGAGGTGTCGCCGAACGCCCCGCCGGCGCCGTCGTAGTCCAGGAACATCGCGAACGCCGCGTTCTGATAGGTTCCCTCGCCCCACAAGCTGGCGGCGAACACGCCCTCGCGGCCGAAGATGCCCAGCGCGTCGGCTTGGGCGATCGCCCCGGAGATGTGATCGCCCCCGCCGTAGTCGTACTCGGTGATCGCGATCTTCGTGCCGGGATTGAAGTCGTCGATGTCCCGCTGGACGCGCGGCAGCAGTTGCACCGGTCCCTGATTGCCGGGCGAACCCGCCCACGTGCCCCACTGGCTGATCCAACTGTCTTCCACGTAGGTCGGGTCCCACAGCGACCGCGGCGCCTGCACGCGGGCCTCCACTGCGGCCGGGGTCGCGATGTTGTTGGTGATCCGCTGTCCGTCGGCGTACACCTCCGTGTACCAGTGCAAGTCGAGCACGTCCATCAGCTTGCGGCCTTGGGCGATTTCTTCATTACGCACCTGCTGGAGCAGCCACTCGTAGTAGTGCAACTCGCCCGACTGTTGATCGCCGCCAAGGTGGGACGGGTTGGTCACCGCGTCGGGGGCGCCCTGCAGCGTGACGAAGTCGTTCCATCCGTACCCCACGCCGCCGAACACCAGCGCGTCGGGATTGACGTCCTTGATGGCGCCCGCGTGCGCGATGGTCTTGTCACGCAGCTCCGCGAAGGTGGGCGCGAAGGGATGAATGGTGGGGTGCGTTCGTCCACCCGCACTGGGCGCGACGCCGGGGACCGGCGGGTTCTCCCACGGCCGCGGCTGGGAGCCCGATTGCCAACCGGCCGGCAACGCTTCGCCCCACAGCCCGGGCTCGTTGTCGAGGCTGTAGAACACCGGCTGCTGGGGCGTCTTCACGTTTTCGACCCAGTGGGCCAATTCGTCGGTGAAGACGTAGCCGTCGTTCTTGTCGGGCGTGGTCGAGAGCGTGGCGCCGGGGTAGATCGTCGACTTGAGCGGCACGACCTCCTTGAACCGGGGCGACGGGGCGATCTCGGTTTCGTCGACCGTGCCGGCGCCGTCGGCCGCCACGTAGCCCGCCATTGGTACGGTGACGACCACTGCCTGGTCGGCTCCCGCGGCAATTTGGATCGGGCCGCGAAATGCCGCGCCGGGCGGATCGTTGGCCCCGCCGGCCATGCCGAAGTCGCTGTGGTGGTACCAGTCGGCCCCGGCGTTCGAGGCGTTGTTCTCCCAGTTGTAGCCGGTCAACCGATTCCCGCCGATGCGATTGAGCGTCGCGCCGGGGACGCTGTTGAAATTCGTGCCGTAGATCCACGGCGAAATGGCCCGCACGTCGGCCGCCGAATTGATCGAGAACTGAACAGCGCCGCCGGGATCGTCGGGCGTGATCGCCACCGCCGCAGGCGCGCCGACGCCCGCCATCGCAAGCAGCCCGATTGTCGTCGCGAGATAAGATTTCAGCCGCATATGATGTTGACTCCCCCGGCCATTAAACAACGCCGCGGCGGGCCGCTCAAACATTTTGCGGTCAGCGGGAGGAGGACTGCAAAGTCGGCGACTGCGTGCCGCTGCTGGCTTGTCCAACAGTTCGAAGCGGGTACAAGTCGCCCGCTGCTGGGCGAGCCAGCAGTGACACTTTCAAATCTCTTACGGCGCCCCGAACAACTCCAACGCTGCGGTCACCGTCGCGGTGACGCCGGTGCGGATCGTCGGTTCGGGGTCGGGCCAGTATTTCGACGAATGCAGCGAGGGCGGACCGTCCGCTTGGGCATACTCGTCCAGGCGCTGCTGCGACACCGAGCCGACGCGCATCATCAGGATCGGCACGCCCGCGCGGCCCAGGCGGCCAAAGTCCTCGCCGCCCATCGACGGCTCGTCCTGGACCACGTTCTCCTCGCCGATCGCGGCGCGGACGGCGGGGATAACGCGCTCGGCCACCGCCGGATCGTTGAACAGCGCGGGCGTGCCCTCGGAGACCTGGATGTCCGGCGCCGGGGCCGCCGCGCTCTCCGCCGCGGCGTTGGCCTTGCGGCGGATGGCGGCGATCAACTGCTCGCGCACCGCGGGCGTGTAGCTACGCACCGTCAGTTGCAGCGCACAGGAATCGGGAATGATGTTGTGCTTCGCCCCGCCGTGGATCGAGCCGACGGTGACCACCGCCGGTTCGATCGGCTTGATCTCGCGGGCCACGATCGTTTGCAGGTCGAGGACCAGCCGCGCGGCGATCACGATGGGGTCGATCGTGGTGTCCGGCGCCGAGCCGTGACCGCCGCGACCGTGGATCGTGATGTCGACGCTATCAACGTTGGCCATGGCGTAACCCGCGCGATACCAGATTTGGGTGGGCGGCTTGTCGCCCGCCACGTGCAGAGCCAGGGCGAAGTCGGGGCGCGGGAAGCGACCAAACAGCCCGTCGGCGAGCATCGCCTTGGCGCCGGCGCCCCGCTCCTCGGCGGGTTGCAGCATGGCGATCAACGTGCCGCTCCACTCCTCTTTGTGCTCGACCAGATACCGCACGGCGCCCAGGTGCATCGTCAGGTGCATGTCGTGCCCGCAGGCGTGCATCACGCCCACCGTCGCGCCGCGGTCATCGCGCACGCGGACCTGCGACGCGTAGTCCAAGCCCGTCTGTTCGACGACCGGCAGGGCGTCCATGTCGGCCCGCAGCAGCAGCGTCGGGCCGTCGCCGTTGTGCAGTACGCCGACCACGCCGTGGCCGCCGACTTGCTCGGTGACGTCGAAGCCGAGTGAGCGCAACTGGCCGGCCATCGTGGCGGCGGTTTGCTCTTCGGCGAACGACAGCTCCGGGGCCTGATGGAGCTGCTTGTAAAACTGGGTAAGTTGCGGCGTGTGTTTGCCGAGCCACGGTTCCAACGCTGCCGGCGCCGTGACTTCAGCCCGCGCCGCGCTGCAACTCACTGCGGCCAGAGCAATTGCAGTCACCGTGCGCGTCGCCGTCGCCAACCAGCGTCGTTGCTGGCGTGCGGGCGTCGCGCGATGGGGGTGAATTTTGATTGACGGAATCGCCGCCAGCGATATACTCCGGGTATTCATTGCTATGGCCTCGTTCATTGAGTCGCCGCGGGAAATATTGCCCACGGCGGCTCTTTTGTTTTGAGGGTTTTCTCTCGGAGAGCCAGACTCCGCCGAGCCTGTCTGTCGCTCGTTCACTTCGCCGCGGGCACGGTCCACTCGCCGCGCTCCGCCAGCGCGATGAGCTGCCCGACGACGCCCCGCACGGCGCGGGCGCGGTGGCTGATCGCCCGCTTCACATGCGAGCCCAACTCGCCGAAGGTGCGGTGGTACTCGAGGACCTCGAACAGCGGGTCGTAGCCGAAGCCGTTACGGCCGACCGGTTCCAGCCGGATGCGCCCGCGGCACTCGCCGTGTGCCTCGGCGCGGATCTGGCCCTGGGGATCTGATAGCGTAATGTGGCAGACGTAGCGAGCTGCGCGCTTCTCCGGGGGGCGATCACCCAGCTCCTGCAGCAGCAGTGCGTTGTTGTCCGCATCGGTCGCGTCGGGCCCGGCGTAGCGCGCGGAGTATACCCCCGGTCGCCCGTCGAGCGCCTGGACCTCGATGCCGCTGTCGTCGGCCAGCACCCAGGCGTTCAGATGCAGGGCCTGCTCGACCGCCTTCTTGCGGGCGTTGGCGGCAAAGGTGTCGCCGTCCTCCACCACGTCGATCGCGTCCGGCAAATCGGCCAGCGTTTGGATATGAAATCCGTGCGGGTCGAGCAGCTCGCGCAGCTCGCGGCCCTTGGCGGCGTTGTTGGTGCCAAGCACCAGTTCGAAGCGGTCAGACATCGCGGCGGCCAGGCGACGGGGCAGGGTGGGCGAGATCGCGGGCGAAATCGCGGGCGGAATCGGCAAAGTCCCAAGATACCGCGACGCCGCGCCGGGGTGAACCGACTCGGCAGCGAGTGACAATCATTTCCCCCGATCAGATCGCGTGTGGCAGCAGGATCCAGGCCGCGAAGTCGCTTGCATGACGAGGCCCTGTGCCAACGCGACACGGCGCGACCGCTTAGCGTGGCGGTCGATCAACCTCTGCTCAATGCATCTGCCACCCAAGCTCCCGCGGTTGCTATATTGGAACCAGCTGAGTTGCCAATGGCGTGACGGCGCGCACCACCGCGCGCCGTAGTTGAACGCAGTCGCTGCCATCTCCCCTGCGGAGGCAGCAACGGCTCGATAACTTGACGGCGCGGCATGGCCGGGCCGAGCGAGGCAACACAGCTCATGAGATCACTCGATTTTGTCTTTTCAACGGCGTTGGTACTGATCTGGGCGATCACGGGCGCGGCCTGGTCCGCGGTTGTGGCGGGCGGCGACGCGACTCCGCTGCCCTGGGACTCGTCGACCGACGTGCGGATTGGCGACATCGGCGGCGGAACTCTCGTGGCGGACCAAGGCGCCCAACTCGCCGCTGGTCGCGCGGAGGTCGGCTACGGCCCCGCAGCCACCGGTTCGGCGACAGTCGCCGGCGCCGGCTCGCTGTGGACCGTCGACGGCACGCTCTTGCTGGGCGACGACGGGACCGGCTCGCTGCGGATTGAAGCCGGCGGTCGCGTCAGCAGTGCGGCCGGTTGGATCGCCGACGGCGCCTCAGCGGTCGGCGAGGCGATCGTCACAGGCAGCGGCTCGCGCTGGGACGTCGCCGGCACGTTGGAGGTCGGCAATCGCGGCAGCGGGCGGCTGACGATCTCCCACGGCGCGCTGGTCACGGTCGGCGGCCAGTTGATGATCGACGAAGCGTCCAGCCGCATCGACAGCTACGTCGACATGGCGGCGGGCGGGATGCTCGCCATCGCCGGCTACGCCGACAGCCGCTCGATTGTCGAGTTTCTGTACCTGGTGGGCGGCACGGACGCGATTCGCTACTGGGACGCCGTTGCTGGGACGTGGGCGCCGATTACGGATGCAACGTTTGGCGCCGACTACTCGATCGACTATTTCGACGCCGGCGAGTTGGCGGGCTATTCGCTGCTGACCGTGGGGACCGTGCCGGAACCGGCCGCGGTGATGCTGGCTGGGCTTGGGGTCGTCGCGGCGGCTACGCGCTTTCGCGGCGGTCGTTGTCGAGCCGTTCGACGCGCACCCGGTCGATCCGGCGGCGGCTCGCCTCCAGCACGCTGATGCGGACCCGTTCCTGCCAGGTGAACTTCTCGCCCGCGGCGGGCACCCGGCCCAGCTCGGAAAAGACGAAGCCGGCAATCGTGTCAAAATCGCCGTCCTCCGGCAGATCGAGACTGAGCGCCGCGTTGATCTCATCCACATGCGCCTTGCCGAGCGCCTCGCACGTGACCTCGTCGATCCACTGGATGTCCTGCACCGCCTCGGGATCGTACTCGTCTTCGATCTCGCCGACGATTTCTTCCAGCACGTCTTCGATCGTGACCAGTCCCGACACGCCGCCGTACTCGTCCAGCACGATGGCAATGTGGGTGCGCATCTGCTGGAACATCTCCAGCAGGTCGTCCAGCGGTTTGGTTTCCGGCACGAACACGGGCTTGCGCACCAGCTCGCGGATCGGGGTCCGCGGCGAGGAGTCGCCGATCGACAGTTCCGGCAGCAGGTCCTTGCTGTACAGCAGGCCGATCACGTCGTCGCGGGTTTCGTCGTACACCGGCACGCGGGTGTGGCCCGACTCGATCACGTCGGCCACGATTTCGTCCCACGGCAAGTCGGCATGCACCATGTGCATGTCGGTCCGCGGCGTCATAATTTGCGACACGACCGCGTCGGCCAGGTCGATAACGCCCTCGATCATCTCGCGGGCGTCCTCCTCCAGGACGCCGCCGCGGTGGCCTTCGGTGACGATGGTGCGCAGCTCGTCTTCCACCGCTTCGCCATTCTCGAAGTTAGGACGCTTGCGTCCCACGGCCCGGTGCAGCACGGCGTCGATCCCGCGAGCGGCCAGCGACAGCGGCAGGACCAACACGACCAGCGACCGCCATACGGGCCAGGTGGCTTCCAGGAACGACTCGCCGTAGAGCCGGGCGGCGGCCCAGGGGATCCAGGTGCGGACCACCGCCAACAGCAGTCCGACGCATCCGGCCGCCAGCAGGAGCATGCCGGGCGACTCGGTCGGTGCGAAACCCCACCGGACTCGCGCCCAGGCCAGCGCCGCCACGATGCCCAGCGCGGCCAACAGCGCCGCGATGATCTCGACGCCCAGGTTGACGATCTCGTCCTGCTCCAGAATCTCGCCGAACCGATCCGGCCGGCCGCGGCGGCGGCAGATCTCTTCCAGGTCATGCCGTGAAAAGTCCGCCAGCGCCCGATGGGCCCAGTTGGCGATCGTGGCCGCCAGCAGCGACCCGAGTGCGATCCAGGACAGCGTGGAAGCGCTCACCGACTAACGATCCTCCGTGGTGCGGTTGGCGGTGCAGTAGGCCCCCGCGCCGGTGGTCCACCGCTCGTCGCCAGGCGAGCGCTCGATACCCAACTCGGCCAGCGCAGCGGCCTCGGCCGCCAGCATGGCGGCGGCGGCCTCGGGCGAGTGATCGTCATGCCCCGCCAGATGCAGCGTGCCGTGGATCACGTACAGCAGCACCTCGTCCGCCGCGGACCATCCCGCGTCCGCGGCACAGGCGGCGGCCGTGTCGACGCTGACAATGATTTGTCCCTCCAGTCGCTGAGGCGGCTCGTCGAGCAGCGCAAAGCTGAGCACGTCGGTCGGGTAGTCGTGCGCCAAGTACTGCCGGTTCAACTCGTGCATCGTCGGATCGTCGACCACCGCGACGCTGATCGAGGCCGCCTGATAGCGGTCCGCCGGCAAAGCGGCCGCCACGGCGGCGCGAATCAACTCGTCGCTGGCCGGGCAGGCGGCTTCAGCGGCAATTTCCACGTTCAGGCCCGACTCAGGAGGCTCCTGATCGTCGGCGGCAGCAAACTGGTCAGCGGACACGGGCGGCGCGTGAGGCGAGAAGAATGGGGGCGGCTAGGCGGTTTCTTGATCCGGGTACTTCACTCGTCCATGGTAGACGGCGGTCAGCGATTTTACCAAGCTGTCGCCGATTTTGCGGACTTCTTCCAGCGTCAGTCCGCTTTCGTCGAACTGGCCGTCCAAAAGCCGCTTGCGCGACAGGTCCTCGACCAGCGTCTCGATTCGCGAGGGGGTCGGCTCTTTCAGCACGCGGCTGGCGCTTTCGACCGCGTCGGCCAGCATCAGCACGCCCGCCTCGCGCGACTGCGGCTTCGGGCCGGGGTAGCGGAACGAGCTCTCGTCGACCTCGCCGCCACCGGGATCTTCCTGGCTCTTCTTCTGGCTGGCCTGGCGATAGAAATACTCGACCAACGTCGTGCCGTGGTGCTGCTGGATGAAATCGATGATCGACTCGGGCAACTTGTTCTGGCGCGCGAGGTCGGCGCCGTCTTTCACGTGGGCGATGATCACCAGCGTGCTCATCGCCGGCATCAGCGCGTCGTGGCGGTTGTCGCCCTGCGACTGGTTCTCGATAAAGTAGCCCGGCTTGAGCATCTTGCCGATGTCGTGGAAGTACGCCCCTACGCGGACCAGCAGCCCGCGGGCGCCGATCGCATCGGCCGCCGTTTCGGCCAGTGCGGCCACGGTGATCGAGTGGTTGTACGTGCCGGGGGCGCGGCGGATCAGTTCCTGCAGCAGCGGGTGCGCCGGGTCGCCCAGTTCCATCAGGCTCAAATCGGTTTGAACCTGGAACACCTTCTCGATGCTGGGCAGCAGCACCGTCATCAGCGAGCCGGCGATCACCGACCACACCATCAACCACAGGCCGTCCTGCACGGTGAGCGAGAAATCCTGGGCATACAACGTGCCGACGCCCAGCGTCGTGAAGAACCCCACGACCGCCGCCGTGAACCCCACGGTCAGCAGCTTGGTGCGGGTGCGCACTTGCTGCAGCACCAGGATCGCGCCGGCGCACGTGGCCATCAGCACCAGCGCCTGGGGGAACTCGTGCCCCGAAATTACGACCAGGGCCAGCGTCGCGCTGGCGGTCAGCAGCAGCGCCATTTCCTGCTGGTAGGCGATGGCCACGATCATGCCGAACAGCAACAGCGGAATGACGTCGGCGCCCCAACTCTGCTGGCAGATAATCTTGCCCAGCGCGATGGCCGCGGTGGCCACCGCCAGCAGCACGCAAAAGCGGTACAGGTCGGCGAGCACGCGCCGCTCGCGGTGGTAGCAGTAGAATCCGCACAGCGTGTACAGCGCCACAAACATGCCCATCACAGACAGCGAACGTCGCAGCCGCTGCCCCCACGTCCGTTGGGCAAGCAAGGCGTCGTGTTCGTCGCGCAGCAGTTTGATCTGATCGGCGGTGAGCGGGTCGCCCGCCTTGGCCAACACGTTCTGGCCGGCGAAGTACGGCTTGGTTTGCTCGGGCGTCGCCTCGGCGGCTGCGTCCTGGGCGGCCCGCGTGGCGTCGGGGTTGAGCGTGAGCGTCGATTTCGTCTCCCGCAGCCGCGGCGCCAGCCACGCGTACACTCGCTGTGCGATATCAAGCGACGGCAGTTTCTCGTTGAGCGCCTGCTGCAGGCGGCCCGTGGCCTCGTTCATCAGCACGTCGGACACGTTGCGCGTGGCTTCGACCGACTCGGATTCGGGGGTGCGGATGCTGATCTTCTCGGCGTTGGCGTCGTGCTGCGGCGGCAGCGCCTCCATGACGCCCCACTGCTCCAGCGGCGCCATCGCCTCGCCCAGCTTGGCGTAGAACTCCTCCAACGATTTCTCGTCCGAGAGCGCCTCGCGGAACCGCTCGAACTGGGCCGCCAACTCCTCGTCGGTGGGGTCGGGCGTGCCGGCCGCGGGCGTCGGCTGAAACTGCTGCCACAGATCGTAGTCAACCTCGTCGTACTGGGTCGCCACCAGCAGTTTGCCGATCTCGCTGCGAAGTTGAGCGCGGAGCTGCGTGATCGGCTTCGGATCCTGGTCGTAGACGGCAATCGCCAGCTTGCGGGCTTGTTCTTTGGCTTCCCGCGTGGCTTCGGGGTCGGGCTGCGTGAAGTCGACCCGGGCGATCACGTCGCGAATCGGCGTTTCGCCCGCGCGGTACTCGAACGGCGGGTCCCAGCTTTGCGAGAATCCCCATAGGAACAGCGCCGCCAGCCCGGCCAGCGCCATCCGCAGCAGCACGCCGCCGCGCTGCAGGTTGGCCAGCAGCATCGCCCACGTGCCGGGCGGCAGTTCGACGGCCGCCACGCGTTGCTGGCGAGTTCGTTTTTGGGGGGCGTTGGACATGGCGTGGGTGGTCAGTTGTCAGTCGTCAGTGGTCCGTGGCCAGCTGTTGGAGCGCATTTCGCGCACGACTGACAACGGACGACGGACAAATGACTCTCTATTTCTCGTCCTCGTAGGCTTTGACAATTTCTTGGACCAACCGATGACGCACAATGTCGCTGCCGGTCAGACGCACCAGTTTGAATCCGTCGATGTGCTCCAGCCGGGCGACCGCGTCGACCAGCCCGCTGCGGGTGTGCGGGGGCAGGTCGATCTGCGAGATGTCGCCCGAAACCACGACCCGCGAGCCTTCGCCCATGCGGGTCAGGAACATTTTCATCTGCGGCACGGTCGTATTCTGCGCTTCGTCCATGATGATGAACGCGTTGTTCAGCGTGCGGCCGCGCATGTACGCCAGCGGCACGACCTCGATCACGTCGTCGTCCATGTAGCGGCGGACCTGCTCGGCGTCGAACATTTCGCGCAGCGCGTCCAGCAGCGGTCGCAGGTACGGGTTGATTTTGGCTTGCAAGTCGCCGGGTAGGAAGCCGAGGCTCTCGCCCGCTTCGACCGCGGGGCGGACCAGCACGATTTTGCGAATGCGCTGCTCGCGGAGCGCCTCGACCGCCGTGGCCACCGCCAGGTAGGTCTTGCCGGTGCCGGCCGGGCCCGTGCAGAACACCAGCTCGGCGTCGCGAATGGCGTCGACGTAGTCGCTTTGGCCCGGCGTGCGGGGGCGGATCCGCCGGCCGTTGCGCACATCGATTGGCGCCGAGGCGGGCGAGACCGTCACGCCTGTCACGCGATTGATGATCTGCGACACTTGGTGCGAGTCGAGCGGGCCGTTGCGGCCGATCAATCCGCGCAGCTCTTCCAGCACGGCCGTCGCTTTGAGCACCGCCTCTTCATCGCCGCGAACGACGATCTTGCCGTCGCGGGTGACGACCTTGGCGGCGGGAATCGACTCGCGAATCAACCGCAGGTGCTGATCTTTGGCGCCCAGCAGCAGCGTCAGGTCTTCGGCACTGCCGCCGGGGATCGAAGCTTCAATCATCCATTCACGACGGCCAATCGGCCGTCGCCAGATTCAGCGGGAGGCGCCCGCGACGAGGTGCGGGCGGCGAGTCAACTCTCAAACTATACCCAATTGCCGGGTCGCCATGCCACGGCGGACCGGGCCGGGGACTGCAACCTCTTGCGAGAGTGTAGTTTATGCCGAATGCGCCAATTGGGCGAGGGTTCGACAACCGGGCCGTGCTACGCGAGCAGCCCCGCCGCCCAGCACAGGTAGGCCACGGGCGCGGCCAGCAGCAGCGAATCGAGCATATCCAGCACGCCGCCGAACCCCGGCAGCCAGTCGCTGGAATCTTTCACCTGCGCGTCCCGCTTGAGCAGCGACTCGCCCAAATCGCCCAGCAGCCCGGCAATGGCCACCGCCAGCGCGTACGCGCCCCAACGCAGTGCGCGGGTGAACACGAAGCTGCCTTCGTCCACCAGCAGCGGCATGGTGACGGCGATGAGGACCACCGCGAGGCCGATGCCGCCCAGCGTGCCCTCCCAGGTTTTTCCAGGCGACAGGCGCGGCGCCAACTTTGTGCGGCCGACGCTCTTGCCGACGAAATATTGGCAGGTGTCGCTCAGCTTGACCGCCGCGATCATGGTCGCCAACGGCGCCAGCCCCAGCGGACCCGTGACGCCGCGCACCAGCCGCAGCTGCACGAGCATGCCGACCAACCCGCCGACGTACAACACCGCGAGCGTTGCCAAAGCCAGACTCGCGCCGGCGCGACCGGGTTCGTCGAACCGCCGCATCTCGGCCAATAAGGCCACGACCAGCCCCGCAATCAACCCCGCGGCCAACCACCCCAGTTGCGCCATATTGGCGACGCCGGCCACGGCGTCCGTCTTCATACCGATGCTGTCGACGAACACCGGCGCACTCGACGCTGCGACCGGCAGCGCCGCGGCCAGATACACGGCCGCTCCAATCGGCTCCACGCCGCGCGCTTTGCCCAGGCGGATGATCTCGCCCGCGGCCAGCAAACTGGCCCCCAGCGCCAGCGGCGCCAGATACATGCCCGGCCGGGCCGCATGCGCATCGAGCCAGCACAACCCCGCGAGGGCCGCCACCACGATCGTGCCGATAAGCAATCGCCAACGCAGCACGGCAAACCCTATCCGTTGAGTCCGCCGAACTTGCGGTTGCGCCTGGCGAATTCCGCAATCGCCTCGTGCAGCGCCGCCTCGTCGAACTCGGGCCAGCAGCGGTCGGTGACCCAGATTTCGGCGTAGCTGATTTGCCACAGCAGAAAGTTGCTGATGCGCATCTCGCTGGCCGTGCGGATCAGCAGATCCGGGTCGGCCAGCCCGGCGGTATACAGTCGGTTGGCAACCGTCGCCTCGTCGATGGCATCGGGCGCGAGCACGCCCGCGGCCGCGTCGGCGGCGATGCTGCGCACCGCGTCGACCAACTCGGCCCGGCCGCCGTAGTTGATTGCCAGGTTCAGCCACATGCCGCTGTTGGCGGCGCTCATTTCGACTGTCTTGTCGAGTTCGTTGAGGACCTGCTCGGGAATCCCGTCGCGGCGGCCGATCATCCGCACCCGCAGGTTGTTATCCATGATCGTGGTGCGTTCCTCGATCATGTACTGCTCGAGCAGGTGCATCAGGAAATCGATTTCCTGCTGCGGGCGTTTCCAGTTCTCGCTGCTCAGGCAGTACAGCGTGAGCTGCTCGATCCCCAGCCGGGCGGCTTCCTCGGTCGTGCGGCGGACGCTGGCCACGCCGCGGCGGTGCCCCTCGATCCGCGGCAAATCCTGCCGTTGCGCCCACCGCCCGTTGCCGTCCATGATGATGGCAATATGCCGCGGCCAGCGATCGCGGGGGACCGCGGCGAGCGATTCGGGGATGGCCTGGGTTGAGGTCACGGCTGAGTCGGTGAGGGGCAACGAGAACGAATGGGACGCGGATGGACGCTGGTTAGGCGGAGCAACGCGGAGAGTGAGATGGGTGTGTGAGTGCTACCGATTCCTGACCCGCGGTCATCCGCCCAACCCGCGAATATCCGCGTTCTATTTCAATTCACTGGGCCGCCGCCAACACGCCGCGGTACTCCGTGGGAATCGTCGCGTCGCGGTCGGGGCCCACGGACACCATCTCCACCGGCACGCCGACAAGTTCGGCGATGCGGTCCAGGTAGGCTCGGGCGGCAGCGGGCAGGTCGTCCAGCGTGCGGGCCCCCGTGACGTCCTCGCTCCAGCCGGGGACCGTTTCATAAACCGGCTTGGCCTTGCGCAGGTCATCGACATGGCTGGGGAAGACGTTGGTGCGCTGGCCGTCGATTTCGTACTCGGTGCAGATCTTCAACTCGTCGAACCCGCTGAGCACGTCCAACAGCATCACACAGATCGAGTCGACGCCGCTCAGCCGCGACGTGTAGCGGATCGCCACTGCGTCGAGCCAGCCGCACCGACGCGGGCGCTTGGTCACGGTGCCGTACTCGTTGCCGGCGTCACGGATTTTCTGCCCGATGTCGTTGTCCTGCTCGGTGGGGAAGGGCCCGCCCCCGACGCGGGTGCTGTACGCTTTGACGATGCCGATGACGTGGTTGACGTACTTGGCGGGCAGCCCCGAGCCGTTCGACACGCCCACGCCGCTGGAGTTGCTGCTGGTCACGTACGGGTAGGTGCCGTGATCCACGTCGAGCAGTGCGCCCTGGGCGCCCTCGAACAGAATGTTTCGACCCGCCTCGGCCGCCGTCAGCAGGTACTCGGTCGTGTCGCAGACGTACGGCTCGAGCCGGTCGGCGAACGCCTTGTACTGCTCGTAGATCGCCGCTGCGTCGAGCGGCTCGAAGTCGTCCCCGTCGTGCAAGGTCGCCAGCAGCTTGTTTTTGGCCGCGGTGATCTGCTCGATCTTCTCCTTGGCGCCGGGGCGATACAGGTCGCCCAGCCGCATGGCGTAGGTCCGGCCGACTTTGTCGCGGTAGCACGGGCCGATCCCCCGACCGGTGGTGCCGATCGTCTCGGTCGAGCCGGCGCTGTGGTCCAGCGCACGGTCCTCGGCAAAGTGCCAGGGGAAGATCACATGCACCCGATCGCTGAGCTTCAGGTTGTCGCAATCCTCGACGCCGCGGCCGAGCAGCTCGTCGAGTTCCTCGATCGCCTTGGCCGGGTTGAAGACCACGCCGCCGGCAATGACGCAGGTCACCCCCGGCGTAAGTACGCCGCTGGGCAGCAGCGACAGCTTGTAGGTCTGCCCGCCGTGAACCACGGTGTGGCCGGCGTTGGCGCCACCCTGGTACCGCACGACCACGTCGTGCCGGGCAGTCAGTAGGTCGACAATCTTCCCCTTGGCCTCGTCGCCCCACTGCAGGCCGATCACACACGTCCCGGGCACGGACTTCTCCTCCGCTTGGAATGTCACCGCAATGCGAGCCGACGGCTGGCTCTGCACGTGGGACGCTGGGCCCACGTCATCGCAAACGCGGTATTGTAGCCGAAATGTCGCGGCGCGTGAGGACCCCGCGATGCGCGAAAACCCCCTGATTCCGCGCAACTGGCGGGCGCCGGCTCCAGGGCCGTTGAGGCCGTGCGGCGACCGGCTAAGAGCGTGTTTGGCGTCGCCGGCGAGCGGCGGCGGCCGCGATCATGCCAGCGACAGCCAGGGCCGCCGCAGCCGGCTCGGGGACGGTCGCCACGCTGGTCGCCACGGTGCGTCCCACGACGGTTTGCCAGATGAGAAAGTCCAAACCGCTCACTGCGGCGTCGGCGTCGGCGTCGCCTGCCGGGCCGCCCTGGCCGTAGTTGCTCTGCCAAATGCCCAAATCGGCCGCGTCGACCAGCCCGTCGTGGCTGAAGTCGGGCTGAATCGCCAAGGCGGTCAGCACCAACTGATCGTTGTTCACGACCGAGGCGCCGAAGAGCCGCCCGTCGGGACCGCTGAGCCCGAAGCCGGCGTCGACGACCTCAGCAGCGACCAGCACGGTGTGCTGCGTTCCGGCCACGGGCAGCGCGGCGCCCGGGCCCGACGCGACGGCAATGGAACCGGCGACCTTCGCTTGGCCCTCGACAACCAGCAGGTCGTTGGCAGTGCCTTGCAAGTCGACCTGCAACACGCCGTGCTCGGTTTGCTGATAGTCGCCCTCAATGACCATCGTGCCCAATGCGGCGGGGCTCGTGCCGGCGTAAATCTCGATCGCGCCGGAGTTAATGACTGTGGGCTGCAGCAGCCCCTGGTCGGCGAACTCAGCGATGCCGTCGATCAGCTCCTGCCAGCCGGTGATCGTGCCGGCGCCGACCAGACGGCCGCCCTGCTGAATCTCGACATTACGCGCCACGCGCAGCGTCGCATCGCCCACCAGTCGCAAGGCGCCGCGATCTTTCACGCGCACCCCGTTGTACGCCGACAGCGTACGCCCCGGCGACACGTGCACCGCCATCGTTCCCGCGGACCCGACGATTTCCATCGCCAGCACGTCCGCATCGGCGGTCACCCAGGCATTGCGCGTGCCGTCGAGCGTGTTGTCGACGTGGGCGACCCAGTTGTTGGCCGGGCCGGTGTTCCAGTAGAGCGACTCCGGCGACGATGTTGCGTTGAACTGCGTCCCGCCCGTCCAGTTCACGGCCGTGTTGAAATTGGTATCGCCGTTGGGGACCCAGTTTTTGTACTGGGCGAAGTAGGTGTTGATGGGCGCCTTAGCATTGTCCGTGCCGAACATCGGCTCTTCCAGCATTCCCTCCGCGGCGGCCACCGCCTTCAGCGCCGCGACAATGTCGCTGCGGGACCCGGACAGATTCGTCGCTTCGTACGGGTCGGCGCCAAGGTTGAACAACTCGTCGATGTGGGAATCGCGATGGTGGATCAGCTTCCAGTCCCCCAGACGCACGGCGTAGCCGGCTTGATCCAGGCCCCTGAAATTGACGTACGACGACCACAGTTGGGCGTCGCTCCGCGGGGCGGAGTCTTCGCCCAGTAGCACGCTGGCCATTGAAATGCCGTCGATGCCGACGGGAGCTTCGACGCCCGCCAGTTCGGCAAAGGTGGGCAGCATGTCGGCGAACGACCCGGCAAAGCTGCTGTTGACGCCGCCGGCCTGCAGCACGCCGTCCCAGCGGGCGATAAACGGCACCAGCGACCCCGCTTCATGCAAGCTGGTCTTTTGGCCCCGGTAGTCGCCGTTGCTGTCGAAGAACTCCGTGAGAAATCCTGCGGTGCCCTCGTCCCACAGCGGGCCGTTGTCGCTGGTGAAGATCAGTAGCGTGTTGTCCATGACGCTGTCGGACGTATCGCCGTCGTTGTTGGGGTCTTCCAATGCGTCGATCATCATCCCCACATGCCGATCGAGCTGAGAAACCATCGACGCATAGTGTTTCGACACGTCGGGCCAGGGCTCGCCGGCGTACTCGTTCTGACCGTACCAGTTCAGGGGCGTGTGGGGGGCGTGAAACGCGTAGTACATGCCAAACGGTTGGTCCTGACCGGCCTTGTCGCGGATGTAGTCGACGGCATGCCGGGTGGTGATATCCTCGCTGTACTCGTAGGACTGCCCGGGACCTGCCCACTGGCCGGGCAGGTAGTTGCCGGGCACCTTGACCATGCCGCCCTGGCCGTCGTTCTCCCAGAGCAGGGCCGGGCGATAGCCGCCGAGCATCGTGCCGTAGGCGGTCTCGAAGCCTTTCTGCGTGGGAATGGCGCCAAAGTCGGTGATCGACCCGTTGATCGAATTGCCGACCCCGCCGACATGCCACTTGCCCCACATGCCGGTCGCGTAGCCGGCGTCCTGCAGGACTTGGCCAAAGGTGCGGTCCTCGATGGCGCCCGAGCGGAGCCGTTCTTCTTCGGTAACCGTTTCGCGGATAATGTGCTGGGTCTCAAACCCGGTGAGCAGCGATGTCCGCGACGGCGAGCAAATGGGTGCGCCCGCATACATCTGCGTGAACATCGTCCCCTGGCTCGCCAGTTGGTCGATATTGGGCGTGGCGATGGCCGGCAAATTGGCGGCGGCGCGAGCCAGTTGCCCAGTCACCCCCAGGTCGCCGATGCCCAGATCGTCGGCCATGATGAAGACGATGTTGGGCCGCGGCGCGGCGGCGTGCGACAATGGCGTCCCAATCGCAGCAGATGCGGCAACAGCCAGCAGGGCCCAGGTGACTGTGCAGAGGGTGCGCGTCTTCATCGCAATCATCAATGGCGGGCGAGCGGCGAGGCAGTGTTGCGGCGCGGCAGAGAGCAGGCGAGCGGAGTAAAGTCGCGTGGCGGAGCGGTCGAACCAACCTCCGGCGACTTAGACCTCGCAGCTTCCAATTATAGTCAGGGCTGGGGGACTCACAAGTTTTCGGCAGGCCGATCTCCCGCGGTTGCCGGACTCTTGCCGGGCCGCCACCTTTGCACGACAGGCACTGTCCAACGCCTTTTCATCCCCACCGCCGGCGCACTCGGCAGGCCGCCCCGGGGCCGGTAAGGGAGGGGCGGGACTTGGTGCGAAACGGTTATGCCAGGTCTGCCATCCCGGCCAACGTGAAAAACTCGTCATGTCCTCTTGCTTTCCTTGGACGCCCGATTACTATTCTGCGCAGTTGCGTTTCCTTTCGCACATCTTCTCCCCAGGCGTCCGTCGATGGGCCCTCTCTTGCGTTGCGTGCCCGCATTCTGCGGGTTCGTTGCCAGCGTTGCTGTCTGGCTTGCCCCCTGGCATTCCTGCCCGCTTCGCGCGGCCGAGCGCCCCAACATCGTGCTGATCTTCTCAGACGACGCCGGCTATGCCGACTTCGGGTTTTCCAGTGCTCACCTGGGTAAGACGACCGAGTTCAAAACCCCTAACCTAGATCGACTTGCTTCGCAAAGCGTGTTCGCCACGCAGGCGTACGTCACCTGCTCGATCTGCGCCGTCAGCCGCGCTGGAATGCTAACCGGACGGTATCAGCAGCGGTTTGGGTTCCACTACAACGCCCAGGCCGACGACCTGCCCTACGAAGGTGTTCCCGAGGGCGAGACGCTGCTGTTCGAGCAGTTGAAGTCCCAGGGCTACAGCACCGCCGCGATCGGCAAGTGGCATATCGGCGAGCAGCCGCAATGGACGCCTCAGAACCAAGGCGTGGACCACTTTTTCGGCATGCTCGGCGGGGGGCACAACTACTTCTACACGCCCACGGCCAACGCCATCCGTCGCAACGAGGATCTCGTCAACTGGGCCGCCGAGCCATCGTTCAACAAGATTGCGCCGGATCCGACTCGCGGACGCGAACTGACCGACGCATTCGGCGACGAAGCTTCGCAGTACATCGCCGCACACGCCGGCGAGGCCGAACCGTTCTTCCTCTACCTGGCTCCCAATTCGCCGCACAATCCCTTCGAGGCGAAGGCTGCCGACTTGGCGCAGTTCAACAACACGTCGCTCAGCGGAACTCGTAAGACCATCGCCGCGATGACCTATGCCTTGGACCGAGCCGTGGGCAACGTGCTGGCGAGGCTCGACGATCCCAACGGCGACGGTGACCTGTCCGATTCGATCGCCGACAACACGATCGTGATCTTCACGAATGACAATGGCGGCGCAAGTATCGACTACAGCAACGGACCGCTCGCCGGGCTCAAAGGCAGCGCCGGCGAGGGGGGCGTCCGCGTGCCGACGCTGATTCGCGCCCCCGGTCTGGCCTCCGGAACCTACGACCAACAGATCAGCACGCTCGATTTCTTCGCGACGTTCGTCGCCGCGGCGGGAGGCGTGCCGGCGTCCAATCTCGACGGCGTGGACCTGCTCCCCTATTTGAACGGGACGGCCAGCGGCGTGCCGCATGAGTACCTGTTTCAGCACAACCTGGAAAACTTCTCCTCGGTGCAAGACGGGCAGTGGAAGCTCGTCAAGTCGCAGGCATTCGCCCAGTGGAAGTTGCATCGGCTCAACGCGGACGGAAGCGGAGAGGACGTCGACCTGGCGGCTCAGTACCCCGAGAAAGTCGCCGAACTGGTACGTGCCTTTGTTGATTTTGAAGTGCAGACCGAAAAAGGCGTGAACACCCGGCCCACCAAGTATCACCCGGGCAACACGTTTGTCTTCCGCGATGAGCAGCCCTATGCCGTGATCGGTTGGTCCAACGCGGGCGGATGGATCAACGAAGCAGGGCAGCCCACGGGCATCGGGCGCAATGACTCCACGTCGCGATTCGTCGGCGTGTTCAAGCCGAATAACTCGAAGAATTACACAGCTTACGGGAACACGACGCGCGCCGCCTCGCACGCACCGCAAGTGGTCGCGGCAGGGCGTCCGGACTTGCCGGGTCTCAACGAGTTTATGATGAACGAACTGCGATTGGCGGGCAGTTTCACTTCGACTGTCGATCGAACCGCGACGATTCAAAGCAATCCGCTCTTGCTCGTCGACAGCCCTGAAGGCCGCGTTGCGCAGATCGGACTGCACGCAACCGACGACAGTCCCACCGGCGCGATGACTTACTTCGTCAAGAGCGATCTGGAGTTATACAACGACGTTCACATCGTGGGCGACGGTGACGTGAACTTCGAGATCAACGGACAAATTCGCGACTTCTATGCGCCGCGGTCAATCATCAAGGAAGGTTCCAGTCGAGTCACGCTGACCGGCGACAACACGTTTGGCGGAGACTTGCAGATTCTGGCGGGCTCGGTCACGGTCGCTGGGGCCGAGGCCCGAGTGCGCAAGGCACGCGGATTGTCCGTCGCCGCTGGCGCCGAGTACCGCCAGACGGACGGCGAGGCCGCGTACGACAGCGTGACGATCGAACCGGGAGGACAGTTCCAATTGCTCGGCGGCAAATTCGAGGCCGCGGCGATTTTCGGCGACTTCGTCAACGCGGGCGCACGTTTCGCGATGGGCCGCACGACAGGCGTGACGACCGTGGCCGGCGACTTCACGCAGACGGGCGGCTCACTCGACATGGAGATTGGCGGCGCGGAACTCGGCGGCGATTACGATCACTTATCCGTTGCCGGGACCTTGTCCGTTGCCGGAAGCCTACGCGTCTCTCTCCTCGACGGATTCCAACCGTTCGTCGGCGATGCGTTCTGGCTGTTCGATGCCACAGCGATTGACGGTTCGTTCGCTGCACTCAAGCTTCCCGATCTGGCAACGGGATTGACCTGGAACACGTCGCAGTTGCTTTCCCGCGGCGTCGTCAGAGTCCAACCGGCGGGCGGGACCTTGCTGCTGTCTGCGAATTTCGACGGCGAGGGCGAGGTGGACGCCGCCGATTTGGAGATTTGGCAGACTTGGTATGGCAAACGCACGAGCCGCGGCGACGCCGACGGCGACTTCCTGGTAACCGGCCGGGATTTTCTTGCTTGGCAGGCGCCAACCGGCGCCAGTGCATCGGCCGTCCCCGAGCCTGGCGCCGTGAGCGAGGTGATCGGCCTGACTGCCGCCGGCGGAGGCATGCGCATGCTGGGCCGACGGCGGCCGAAGTCGTCCCGCCATTCGACAGCGGCGGCGCTGCTGGACGACGACCTCGCACGCGCCTGAGTGCGTTGGCCGTCAGGCATTTCCGGGGCGGATTTTCAGGGGCTGCGCCACGGCCGTCAGTCGGCCGCAGCGGTGCGTTTGCCTTGTTTTCCGGCGCCGTCTGATTAGCATTTCAGATAAGCGAGCGAGTTCTCAGCAATGCACCACGCAGGCGGCGGTTGATGCGCCCAACATCTTGTCACACGGCCCTGCGCCGATTCGCATTCGCGGCGTTGCTGCTGTCCGTTGCACCGACCGGACGCCTTTTGGCCGCGGATCGGCCGAACATCATGATGATCTTTGCCGATGATGCGGGTTACGCCGATTTTGGCTTCACCAGCGACTACCTCGGCCGGACGACGGAGTTCGTCACGCCCAACTTGGATCAACTGGCGGCCCAGAGCGTTTTTGCGCCGCAAACCTACGTGACCTCGTCCACGTGCGCGGTCAGCCGGGCCGGGCTGCTCACGGGCCGCTACCAACAGCGGTTTGGATTTCACTTCAACGCAATCGGCCGCGACGTGCCCTACGAGGGCGTCGCTGAGAGCGAGACGCTGCTGTTCGAGCAGATGAAGGCGCTCGACTACAACACTGCGGCGATTGGCAAATGGCACATCGGCCAGCAACCGCAGTGGCAGCCGCACAATCAGGGCGTCGACTATTTCTTTGGCACTCTGAGCGGCGGCAATTACTACTTCTACAGTGCCGGCAGCAATACGATTCGCCGCAACGAAACGCTCGTCGACTGGGGCTCGGAACCGTCGTTCAACGGGATCCCCAACGATCCCCAGTTCGGTCGTGAATTGACCGACGCGTTCTCCGACGAGGCGTCTCAGTACATTGCCGAGCACGCCGGCGACGAGCAGCCGTTCATGCTGTATTTCGCGCCGACCGCTCCTCATACCCCGTATCAGGCCAAGGGCTCCGACTTTCGCCCTTTTGACAACAGTTCGCTGACGGGCAATCGCAAGATCATCGCCGCGATGACCTACGCATTGGACCGTGCTGTCGGGACCGTCCTGTCGCGGTTGGACGACCCCAACGGCGACGGCGATACGTCGGACTCGATTGCCAACAATACGATTGTCGTGTTCTCCAACGACAACGGCGGGGCCAACGAGTATTACGACAACGGCCCTCTGGCTGGGCTCAAGGGCGGCGCCAACGAAGGGGGCATTCGCGTTCCCACGCTGATCCGCGCGCCGGGTCTCGCCCCGGGGATTTACGATAAGCAAATCAGCACGATGGATTTCTTCGCCACGTTCGTCGCGGCCGCCCAGGGCGAACCGATCGCGCCGCTGGATGGCGTGGACCTGATGCCGTACCTGACGGGCGCCGACAACGGCGTTCCTCACCAGTATCTGTTTCAGCACAACCGCGAGGTCTTTTCGGCGGCGCAGGACGAGGAATGGAAGCTGGTGAAGGCCCGGGCCCAGTCGCCGTGGCAGCTTCACCGACTCAATCCCGACGGCAGCGGCGAGGACGTGGATCTGTCCGCGCAATACCCGGAGAAAGTCGCCGAGTTGGTGCGGGCGTTTGTGGCATTCGAGGTCCAGACGGAGAAGGGCACCAACACGAGACCGAGATATTACCACCCTGGCAACACGTTCATCTTTCGCGACGATCAGCCGTACACGAACATCGGCTGGAGCAACCCCGACGGCTGGATCAACGAGGCCGGCGACCCGACCGGCGTTGGTCGCAATGATTCCACGTCGCGGTTCGTGGCGGTATTCCGTCCCAATGAAACGAAGGACTACGTTGCCGTCGGCCGCACGACCCGAGCCGCCAGTCACTCGCCTGAGACGGTCGCCGCGGGGCATCCGGACCTGCCCGGGCTGGACGAGTTCATGCTGAACGAACTGCGGCTGGCCGGCAGCTTTGCGGGCGACGTGAACCGATCCGCCACGCTCCAGGGCAACGCGCTGCTGTTTGCCAACAGCCCCGACGGTCCTGTGGCGAAGATCGGGCTGGACGCCACCGACGACAGCGCGTCGGCTGATTTTGCCTACGACGTGCAGCATGACATCGAGCTGTATCACGATCTGCACCTGGCGGGCGACGGGACGGTGCGATTTGAGATCAGCGGTCAGATTCGCGACTTTTACGAGCCGCGTTCGATTTTCAAAGAGGGAACCAGTCGCGTGACGCTCACCGGGGACAATTCGTTTGCCGGCGACGTGACCGTGGCGGGGGGCACGCTCGAATTGGCTGGCGACGGCGCTGCCATCGGCCATGCACGCCACTTGGTTGTCAGCGCGGGCGCCGAGTTTCGGCAAGCGGGCGGCTTGGCGGTCTTCGACTCGGCTCAACTGGCTAGCGGCGCGCAGTTGTCTCTCGCCGGCGGCGAAATCGTGGTCGGAGAGATTGCGGATATGGCGGGCGCCGCCGAGTTCGAAATCGGCGGAATCGCGTGGGAGAACTATGGCCATTTGGCCGTTGCCGGACTGGGCGACTGGGGCGGCACGCTGACGGTCACGCTCGCCGGGGGCTTTGAGCCTGTCGCGGGCGACGCCTTTTGGCTGCTCGACGCACAGCAGGTTGCCGGCGCGTTCGACGCGGTGAATTTGCCCAGCTTGCCCAGCGGCCTGTCGTGGAACGCCAGCGCGTTGCTGACCGAGGGCGTGGTGGCGGTCGAATCGGCCGCGAGCGTCCTGACCGAAGCGGCCGACTTCAATCAGGACCTATCCGTCGACGATGCCGACCTGGCGATCTGGCGACAATGGCTCGGCCAGCGAACCAGCCGGGGCGACGCCAACGGCGACTTTCGCGTCGACGGGGCCGACTTCTTGGCTTGGCAAGCGGCCGTCGGCGGCGGGGGGAATGCCGCCGTGCCCGAACCCGACGCGGCCGCCGCGCTGCTGTGTCTGCTAGCCGCCGGAGCCGCGGTGCGGACATGGCCGAATTGGCGGCGCCGCCGTGCGGCAACTCGTTGATCGCCGCTGCCGCGCTACGACTTCCGCACGGCCTGCAGGAAATCTTCGAACAGGTAGTGGCTATCGTGGGGGCCGGCCGACGCTTCGGGGTGATACTGCACGCTGAACGCTTCCACATCCGTGCGGCGGACGCCCTCGATCGTGTCGTCGTTCAGACTGCGGTGCGTTACTTCCAGGCAATCGGGGAGCGACTGCTCGTCGACTGCAAAGCCGTGATTCTGCGAGGTGATCTCGACCACCTTGTCCCGCAGCCGCTGCACGGGATGATTGGCGCCACGGTGGCCGAACTTCAGCTTGAACGTCTTGGCCCCACTGGCCAGCGAGAGCAGTTGGTGTCCCAGGCAGATGCCAAAGATGGGCGCCTTGCCCAGCAGCCCCTGGATGGTTTCGATCGCCTGAGAGAGCGGCTCGGGATCGCCCGGTCCGTTGGACAGGAAGATGCCGTCGGGGTTGTGGGCTAGCACCTCTTCGGCCGTGCTGGCGCCGGGCAGCACGGTCACCTGGCACCCGGCGTCGTACAGATGCCGGGGGATGTTCCACTTCATGCCGTAGTCGAGAGCCACGATGTGCGGGCCGTCGGCTTCGGCCGTGGCCGTGGCGGCGGCCGCCGCGGCGCGCTCGGCCGCTTCGGAATTCAGGAACGTCCACTCGCTGACCGGCTCCTGCCAGTCGCAGGCCAACTCGGGCATCACTTCCTGCACCAGATTGCGCCCGACGAGCCCCGGGCTGCCTTGCGCCTTGGCGACCAGACTCGCGTCGTCCAGGTCGATGGTCGACAGCACGCCCCGCATGGCGCCCCGCGACCGCAATCGCCGCACAAGAGCGCGGGTGTCGATCGACTCGATCGCCACGACGCCCCACTCCTGCAGATATTCGCTAAGCGACTTCTCTGAGCGGAAGTTGCTCGCGACGCGGCTGTGCTCGCGCACCACGAACCCGGCCAGATGCGGCTTGGCGCTTTCCAGGTCTTCCTCGTTCACGCCGTAGTTGCCGATCTGCGGGTAGGTCATCGTGACGATCTGCCCGCGATAGCTGGGGTCGGTCAGGATTTCCTGATACCCGGTCATCGAGGTGTTGAAGCAGACTTCGCCGTCGACTTCGCCGGGGGCGCCGATCGAGGTGCCGGTGAACACGGTGCCGTCTTCCAAGGCAAGCTTGGCAGTTTGGTAGGACATGTACGCAGGGGGCAGGCGGAATGGGGAAGGTGGAAGGGGGACGTCGGAATGTGCAACGCGAACCGCGCGTCCTCGCCCGCGGCAAGGCGGAGCAACTGCGCCCGCGGCTCGTTACCTCTTGCCGCAAGTCGCAGACCCCGTGCCTCTGACAACACTCGATGAAGATTCCGCGCAACGTGCGCCGATACTTCGGAGGCAGGCTGTGGGTCCTTGCCCGGCGGCGAGAGCGGGAATCCTCTGATTCCGTGCCCCTCGCATACGGTGCAAGCAGCCTCAAAGATAGAGGGTCCTTGCTTCGGCGAGCAAGGGCCCTCTTTTTGTTGGCGGGATCTCCGGGGCCTGACGGCCTCCGGCTCGAAGAGTCCAAGCTCGCATCGCAGGCTGTGAGCCGAGGGCCGTCAGGCCCCGGAGCCGCCGCAGCGCCTCAGTGCTTCCAGCCCCAATCGTGCTTCACGGCCTGCCAGGCGGCAGTCAGCAACCCGGCGCCCGCCACGCAGCCGATGACGGTCACCATGCCGATGCTACCCACTGCGGTAGTTGGCTCCAGCATTCTGCCGCAGAATTCGATCACCCACATAAACAACACCGGACTGATCGTGGCCGCAATGCCGGCGTAGATCGGCTGCCGCAGCCAGGTCATCGCCGTGAACGCGGCTAGGTAGACGCCCGTTTGCAGCAGAATCATCCCGCCGGCCCACAGCAGTTCGTTCCGTCCGATCTCGGCGCCCACGTTCGTCCCGCTCAGCGCGGCGGCGGCCAGCACCGCCACGGCGAGCCCGGCCAGCAGCGGAACGATCGTGGCCAGCAAACCCGTCATCAGTTTCACGGCGAACCACAATCCCACGGGGATGGGCCGCGACCGCCAGAATCCCTGCAGCTCGGGCCGCAAATCCTCCAAAAAGACGCCCAGCCCCGCGACCAGCGCGATGGCAAAGCCAATCATGGCCCACACGAAGCCGGCGTATTCGAGCAGATCACTGACGCTCAGCAGGCGAAGACTCGATTCGAAACGATTCGCGATCACCACGATCACAAACAGCCCCAGGACGAGCACGCCGCCCAGAACGGCCAGGGGCGTCGACTCGCGGAACTGCTTCCAAGCCATCGCGGCCAGCGGGCTGCGGCGCGGCGGCGCGAGCCAGTCGGCTGCCGACTGAACCGCTGTCCGAGCGGCCTTCCTCTCGACCGTTTGCAGCCGCACTGGCACGGTTCGACCAAATCGCGAAACGTACCGCCACACGAAACCGCCATGCACCAGAGCTACCACAACGCCAGTCGCCCAGAGCATGCCCGGGAGCTCGCGGAACACGTCCAACAGCGGGACCAGGCCCCACGGCAAGGCGGCGGCCGCCAGCGACGCCTCCCTGGGGATCGACGTGCCTTCGAGCAATTCCGCCGCCAACACAAATGCCCCCGCCGCCAGCACCATGGCCAAAAACCCGGTCGCGGCGGCACGGATCTCGTCGCTGCGGTTCACCCCAAAGGCCAGCATCCATGCCAGGACGGTCAGGGCGCCGGGAATCGTCGTCACCGCCACCGCGGCGTACCAATTCTGGATTCCCAGCGGCGTGTTGTGAATCTGATCGTACGTGTTCGGTTGGGCCTGGCCGGCGAACAGCAGCCCATTCGCCAACCACACCGCCGCTAGCGTGATCGCGACCGGCACAACAATCCCGAGCACGGCAAACGCGACTTTTACCGCTGCCGCCCGGCGCGGCGAGGCAGGCAGTTTCTGCAAGAATCCGACAGTCCCCGTCGCCTGCTCGCGGGCTGCCGCGGCAATGCCGAGCAGCACGGCCGCCAGGGAGCCGAACGTCGCCGTCACGCCGCCCGCCACGGTGAACATCGCATGCGGATCGTGAACCATCAGGCTGAGTGCCGCCCACGTGCCGACGGAAGCCAGCGCGAGCAGGGCGATCTTCCAGCGATGCTCGCGCCACTCTTTCCAGATGAGCGCTTGCCAGGTCGTTTGCATGGTGAGCCTCGTCTCGCAAGCTGCGAGTTGAAAACGCGTGCCACGGCACTGTGAGCCGTGCGCAGTGGGGAAACGGCTAGCACTTCACACGGCTCACAGAGCCGTGGCACGCGATGTTGCTGTCTGTCTGCAGTTGGTTAGCCTTCTTCCTCGCCTACGGCCGCCAGCGACGGTGGCGCCGCGGACGCCTGATCGATCGTCCCCGACACGTACGCGGCGAAGATCTCGTCCAGGTTCAAATCGACCACCCGATGTTCCAGCCCCTCGCGCCCCAACAGCGCCGTGGCGGCCCCGGCGTTCTCGACCGTGACCGCCGCCTCGTCATTCGCATGCTGCAGATCCAACATCGCCAGATCGTCACGCACCGCGGCGAGGGCCGACGACGAGAGGACAAACTGCTTCACGTCGCGGCGCAATGTTTCGGTGTCGGTCTGCCGCACGACCCGGCCGCCGTCGAGGATCGCCACCACGTCGGCCACCGGCTCCACCTCGTACAGCAGGTGCGAACTGTAAAACACCGTGCGGCCCTCGCCCTGCAGGTGCGTGATCAGGTCGCGGTTGAACTGCCGCCGCATCACCGGGTCGAGCCCCAACGCGGGGTCGTCCAGAATGACCAACTCCGGCCGGTGCGCCAGTGCGAGCACCAGCCCCAGCCGCACCGTCTGCCCCTTCGACAGCGTCTTGATCTTCTGGGCCAACGGCAGCTCGAACTCGCGCACATATTTCAGCGCCAGGTCGTGGTCCCACGTGCCGTAGAACGGCGCGACGAAGCGGATGATCTCGTCGACCCGCATCCAGCCGTACATCTCTTGGTCTTCGGCGAGATAGCCGGTGCGGGCGCGGATCGCCAGCGGGTCCTCTGCCGGGTCGATCCCCAACACGCTGATCGCCCCCGCGTCCCGCTGCAGCAGCCCCAGCAACATGCGGATGGTTGTCGTCTTGCCCGCGCCGTTGCGCCCCAAGAACGCGAACGTCTGCCCTTGTTCGACCTTCAGCGACATGTCGGCCAGCACCCGCTGGCGACGGAACGCTTTGTCGACGGCATGCATCTCGATGGCGGCACTCATGACGGGTTCTCCGCGACTTGTTGGGCGGCGATTTGGGCAATGTGATTTTGCGTGGCGGGCTCGGCGAGCACTTCGGACAGCAGCTCGTGCAATTCGTCGGGCGACAGGCCCAGGGCCATCCCTTGCCGCGCGATTTGCCGCAGTTCCTCGGCGAGCTTCGCACGGCGGCCTTTCAAGGCGGCGCCCTTGGGTCGCGCCGCGACGAAGGTCCCCTGCCCTTGCCGCATGTCGAGCAACCCCTCGCGGGCCAGCCGCTCGTACACGCGCAGCACGGTGTTCTGGTTGACGGCCAACTGCCGGGCCAACTCGCGAACCGACGGCAGCTTCGCGCCGGGCGCGAGATTCCCGGCCGAGACGAGCGCCTCGATCTGCGCCGCCAACTGCCGCGAGATCGGCACCGCCGAGCCTTTTTCGATGCGCAGGAACATGGCTTGCGCCGGTGAATGGTGACTAGTTATTGGTGATTGGCGAAGAGCTCGCGCGCGCGGCATCGCACCTTAGCGCCGCCGGCCACGGCGGCCAGCGCCACCTGGCACCGCGCGCCAATTTCACCGCGCCCCGCCAAGTGATTACAGATATATAACACTTGTCGCCGGGCGGCGTCAAGCAGATTTCGGCGAATTCTCGAAACCGGCAGCGAGACGAATTCAGCCGGCGACAGCAGGGCTCGGCGGAGCCGCGCTCTCTGCCGCCGCTACCCTGCCGGCAGCGACACCGTGCGGCCCGATTGGGCGCTCTGGACCGCCGCGTCGATGATCTCCTGCCCGATCCGGCTGATGGCGGGCGTGAGCGGTCCGGCCAATGCCGCCCCCTCGCGCAGGCAGGCGACGACGTTCTGCACCGGGTTCTGATACGGCGGCGCGAGTTTGTCGCACGGCACGGCGACGCCCGCGGGGTGCTCGGCCGTCTGCAGTTGAATCGACTCGGCGTAATCGGCACTGGCGATCGTGCCCGCCTCGCCCACCAGGATAAATCCGCACCGCGGCTGCGTCTGATGCGTCCACGGGTCGGTGAACGTGCCCCAGCGGGTTTCGAACTTCGATAGCCCCGTCTCGTAGCGGGCGATGGTCACGCTCTGCTCGTCGACCTCCAACCCGGCCGGCCGATCGACCATGGCGGTCACGTCCAGCGGACGACGGCCGTCCATAAGCCACGTCCCCAGCGTGGCGCCGTAGCCCAGGTAATCGAGCATCGACCCGCCGCCGTGAGCGCGCTGGTAGAACCAACTGGTCGGCTTCTCAGCGGCGACCTGCTCGGCGGTGCGCTCGTGCTTGTGAGCCGTGTGCCACAGCGGGCCGCGGTTGCCGCCGTAGTAGTGCACCTGCAGCAGCGTGCCGATGCGGCCCTCGTCGATCAGCCGTTTGGCCGTGCGATGCGGCGGCGACCATGTGAGCGGCCAGTTCACCGCGAGCAACTGCCCGCGCCCTTCGACCGCGGCAATCATGCGATCGGCGTCAGCCAGCGACGCGGCGAACGGCTTTTCGATCATCACGGCCACGTCGTACTCGGCGACCCGCTCGGTCCACAGCGCGTGCTCGGCCGTGGGCGGGCAGAGGATCGCCAGATCGGGGCGCGTCGACTCCAGGCACTGGCGGTAGTCGGTGAAGATCCGCTCGGCCGGGAGCTTCAAGTCGGCCACCGCGTCCTGCATGGTTGCCGGCGACTCGTCGCAGATGCCGACGACCTCGCAGTCGGGATGCGCGGCCGCCATCCGCAGATTGTCGCCCATGTGCATGTGGGCGAAGTTGACGCCCACGACTCGCAGCGGTTTCATGCCATGCCCTTCTGCCACGCACGTTTCATGTTCCCATAGCCGGGCCGCTACGCGGGCCGGAGTGCTCGAACTCAACGCGAACACAATCGCGACGACCGCGATTCAGCGGCGGCCGTAGGCCGCCGGCTAGGGGCGCCCGTTGCGCGTCGAACGCGGTGTGGTTCACCGCGCTACGATGTACTCCCCAGCCGCCGCCGGCCCGCTGCGCGCACCGCGTCGTCGTCGACCTTCTCCAGCGGATTGTACCCGGGGTGCTCGCCCTCTTTGTACGGGTCGTTGCTGCGGGCGTTGTAGCAACAGATCAGCGCCCAGCGGTCGTGGTCCGAGTGGTTCTGGTCGCTGCGGTGCAGCAGGTTGCTGTGAAAGAACAACGCGTCGCCGGGCGCCATCTCCACGTATTTCAGCTCGTACCGCTCGCATGCCACCGCCACACGCTCGGGATCGGCGCCGGTCTGCTCGCCGACCTTGCCGTGATTCACTCGCCCCATGTGATGCGACCCGGCGAGCACCTGCATGCAACCATTCTCCCGGGTCGCGGGATCGACCGCGATGAACACGCTGCACAGGTTGGGCGTCAGCACGCCGTTGTTGTACCAGTAGCCGTAATCCTGATGCCACGCCCACGCCCCGCCGGTGCGGGCCTGCTTCATGATCATCTTCGAGTGGTAGTGGTACGCCTCGTCCTCCAGCAGCTGCTCCGCCGCGTCGACCACCCGCCGGCAGCGGGCGATCATGCCGTAGATCTCGTCGCTGGGATAATTCCACAACGACAACCGCACGCGGCCCCCCTCGCCGTCGGCGCGGTCGAACGACTGCGCATCGAGCGCCTGATCCTCCTTCGCACAGCGCCGCAACAGGTCAATCTCCTCGACGTCGAAGAGTTGAGGGACGACGACAAAGCCGTGTTGGCGATACTCGGCGACGGTCTCATCGTTGAATTGGCGTGGCATCGGCATACTTCCGCATTTTGGGTCAGAACAGAATCCACGACTCCCGAGATCCGAGTGGCATATTCAACACACAATCTGGGCTCATTCCCCCGATACGTCTGACGTCCAGTCGTTCAGCTCAGCCAGAAATGCGGCCCGGAATTCCTCTATCACATCGGCCTGCGATTCGCCGTAGCGCTGAGACAAGGCCCTTGCCACATGCTTTGCGAAGTCCGCAGCCACGACTCCCCATGCACGGGCCTCGTCGTGGCCCTGTTCATGCCAGCATCCCACGTTCATTGCGACAGTGAGTTTGCCGTTGGCGGCCCACAGGCGAAGAAGCTCCGTTGCTCTTGGGTCATCCTCAATTACGTGCGGCGGGTCAAGCGGTTTCATCGGAAGTTCCGTTGAGGAAATGTCGCAGCCGGGCTTAAATGGCTATGGTCGCTGGCGTGCCTACCTCTAATGGTGCGTCTATTGTGGCATTGTGAACTTGAGCGGCCAGTAGCAACGCGCGCCCCTCAGAATCGTATAGCCATGCCAATATCTATGGAATGCGTGCCGCAGCGGCGTTTGAGATTCAATCGCAGCGATGAATTCACGAAGCGTCAAATCGACACACGGAAACTCAATGACCGTGTCCATCGTCAAATCAAGCGACGGATCGGCCGATCAATATCGACGAGAACGAATCGAAGGTTCGTGACCGACTGGCTTTGCGGCCCGTCTAATTCGCCGAGCGACACAGATTGCCTCGGCAGACTGACTGGCATGTCCAGTACCGTCGTGTACGTCTTGACTGGCGCAAGGTGGGCTCCGACCAAAACAAGCACGAGGCAAACAAGCCCAATCCACTCTCCCTTCGACGTGATGGTTTCAGCGCGCTGGCGATTCACAAACCACTTGACCAGCAGCAGCACCCACGCGCCCAGACCTGCGAGGATAATTGCCAGTGGCAACTCCTGCGTGGCAAGAATTACACCTAGCAGCACACACAAAAAAATGTTGAACACCAGGGAAGTGACTGCGGCCATGAGAGGCCTCAAGGACTTGCGCTTGTCTTGATCATGTCGTCTGTTGGGCTGGCACTGTGCTTGCCGTGAACTCCCCTTCCGCCTCGCGCAAACACTGCTTAATCTGCCGCACCGCTTGCCGCAGGCGGTTTTCGTTTTCCACCAACGACATCCGCAGGTAGCCTTCGCCGGTCGGCCCGAAGCCGCTGCCCGGGCTGACCGCCACGTTGCCCTTCTCCAGCAGCATCATCGCAAAATCCATGGTGCTCATGCGGCTGCGCCACGGTTCGGGGATCGGCGCCCAGACGAACATGCCGGCCTTCGGGGGCGTGATGTCCCAGCCCAGCCGCGACAGTCCTTCGCACAGCGCGTCGCGGCGGCTTTCGTAGATTTTGGACTGCTCCTCGACCGCCGCGTCGGTGTGCCGCAGGGCCATGATCGCGGCGATCTGGATTGCCTGGAACATGCCGTAGTCGTAGTAGCCCTTGATCGTGGCCAGGGCGGAGATCATCTCGCGGTTGCCGCAGCAATAGCCCACCCGCCAGCCGGCCATGTTGTAGCCCTTGCTCATGGTGGTGAACTCGACGCCCACGTCGCGGGCGCCCGGCGAGGCGAGGAAGCTGGGCGGCTTGTAGCCGTCGAACGCGACGTCGGCGTAGGCAAAGTCGCTCAGCACCATGAAGTTGTACTTGCGCGCCAGCTTGACCACTTCGTCGAAGAACGCCTGCTCGACCACCACGCTGGAGGGGTTGTGCGGGTAGTTGAGAATCAGCATCTTCGGCTTGGGATAAAGATGCTCGCAGGTGTAGGCGATGTTCGACAGGAACTTGTCGCTGTCGCCCACCTCCAACGCGATCACGTTGCCCGCCGCCAGCGCGACCGCGTAGACGTGGATCGGAAAGTAGGGCGCCGGCACGATCGCCGTGTCGCCGGGGCCCATCAGGGCCAGGCACATGTGCGAGAAGCCTTCTTTGGAGCCCAGGCAGACGATCACCTCGTTGTCGGGGTCGAGCCGCACGCCGTACTTCTTGAAGTACTTGGCGCCCACCTCGCGACGCAGGTTGGCGATGCCGACGTTCTTCGAGTAGCCGTGGTTGTCGGGATCGCTGGCGGCCTCGGCCAGCTTCTGAATGACCAGGTCCTCGGGCGGGTCGCTGGGGTTGCCCATGCCCAGGTCGATGACGTCGTCCCCCGCGCGGCGCTTGTCGTACAGCATCGCGTTGATCCGCCCGAACATGTAGGGCGGCAACCGCTGCACCCGCTGGGCGACTTCAATGCGGAACGGGGGCGTGGGGTCGGAGGTCGGCGAGGTCATGTTTCTCAACGAGACTGCAATTGACGGGGGCGAATTGCCGCTGCGTTGGCTATTCCGCTGCAACGGTTACGCGAATATACGCCCGAATAGTCGATAAGACTATCCAACTCGGCTAGGGTTCGCTGGTCCGCCCGCGGACAACTTGGCCGAAATCCCGGGCGCCGTCGACCACAGCCAGGATCTCGATGCCGTCGTCGCGCGGAATGTAGACGACCAGCCACCGCCGAAACGTGAAACCGCGGCAGCCTGGACCAAGTTCAGGATAAGTTTGACCGCCCAACGGAATGCCGGCACGAAGCCTCGCCTCGGCGCGAATCTCCCGGCCCAGCCGTTTGGCGACAGCACGTCGGCCGCTGCCCTCGGCAATCTCCAGGAGGATCGACCGCAGGTCGGCACGAGCCGCCTCTGTCCACAGCGCGCGGGCCATCTAATCGGGAATCCCGCGCCGCTGAAGTTCGTCGTCGATTTCGGTGAAGAACTCGTCGCCGAGTTCACTCGACTCGCCGCGCTCGCTCTGCTGCAAGGCGACCTGCACCTTCGTCTGAAGCTGGCGGAGTTGTTGCTGATACGCCCGAAACTGCTCGACGCCCTCTTCCAACGTCAGCCCGGCCAGCTCGTCCTGGGGACGAGCGGCGACGAACTGCTGAAACGCGGTCCAATCGCTGGCGGATGACTCGGTCGACATGCGGGGCTTCCAGCAAAAAACAGGCAGGCGGACCGCCGCGGTCCGCCTGCCTGATAGTATACCGTGTCGAGGAATGGACGGTCAAAACGACCGGGCCATCGCCGCTCGCACTACCGCACGCCGGAGGTCGGCCGCACGGCCGTGTCCTGGCGGATTTCCGCCTGGCCGTCGCTGGCCTTCTCGGGAGCGTACGAGGTGCCCGCCAGATAGTTGTCGACGCGGGCCCGCGAGCGGATCTCCTCGAACTTCTGGCTCATCGCCAGGCGCAGCTTTTTCTCGTAGATATCCCGTTGGAGAATCTCGCGCACCTCGGGATCGTCCAGACCCAGGTCTTGCGACTGGGTGCGGCCCTCGGCTCGCAGGATGACGAACTTGTCTTCGACCTGCACGATGCCGGACAACTGGCCGGGCTGCAGCGTGAAGGCGACCTTTTCCAACTGCGGCTGACCGCCGTGGCGACCCAGCGGGGGCACCTCGCCGCGCAGCGCCTTGGAGGTCGGCTCGATCGAGTATTCTGCGGCCAGGTCGCCGAAGTTCTCGAGCGACGGGTTACGACGGGCCTTGTCCCACACCTCTTGGGCGCGGCGGAGGTTGTCCAGCACGATCGCCCGGCAGATCACTCGCTCGCCAAAGTTGGCTTCGTAGCCTTTTTGCAGGTCGGTCTGGTCGACGACCACTTCGCTGGCGGTCAACTTCTTCAGCGCCGCCGACGGCCACACGGCGTCGCGGAGGTACTGGTCGCGGCTGACGCCAGAATCGGTCGTCACCGCTTCGATCCACTTGGCCAGGTCCGCCTGGCCCGAGGCGTCCACCACGCCAGACAACTCGGCGGCGTGCCGCATCTCGGCGTCCATGTCGGCTTGCGTCACGCTGACGCCCGCGGCCTTGAGCGCCTGTTCCAGCAGCAGGTGCGTGATTTCCGTCTCCAGCACCTCTTCGCCGTGCCGCAGCACGCATTCCTTTTCCAGCTCCTTGCGCATGATGCGGTCGCCGTTCACGGTGGCGACCACGCCCGGCATCGTCTGGCTGAGCCGCGGATCGTTCAGCACGTTCTGAATCGTGGCCGTCTGTTGCAGACTGCCAAACAGGTCGTGAGCCGTTTCGCGCAGCTTCTCGTCTTTGATTTGCTCGGCGATCTTGTCCTGCACGGTGGCCAGCGGCACGGCGCGGGCGGGGATGCGGGCTTCGCACTTCAGCAGAATGTATTGATGGCCGACCAACACGGGCGAGGAGACCTGGCCCGGCTGCAGTGCGAACGCGGCCGCTTCGATGGCCGGGTCGCCCAGGTGACGGCGAATCGGCTGGATCAGCCCGCCGACGCTGGCGCTGTTGACGTCCTCGGAGTGCTCGATGGCCGCCCGGGCGAACGCCTCGGGATCGGCGGCGAGCTGCTGATGCAGTTGGTTGGCCTTGGCGGCGTCGCCGACGGCAATCAGCCGAGCGCGGATCATTTCGCCGAACTCGCGCTCGTACGCTTCGTTCAGCTCTTGGGGCGTGACCTGCAGTTGGGCGCCGGCCAGCTTCCGCAACGCAAGCGTCGGCCAGATGATGTCGCGGGCGTATTGATTGGGCGAGATGCCGCGTTCCTTTTGCAGCATTTCCAGCCATTGCTCGCGGCCCAGGTTGAACCGTTTGGCCATGCGGTCGACTTCCGCGGCGATTTCTTCCTGCGTGACTTCGATGCCGCGCTTGGCGCAGTGGTTGGAGATCAGTCGCTTGTTGACCAGGCTCTCCAGCACTTCCTCGCCGTAGCGACGCACGCAGGCGTCAGCCAAATCTTGGCTGCTGATATCCTGACCGTTGACGATGGCCCGGACGTCGTGTTCGGGACGCTGCACGCGCGGCAGCGGGGCTTCGTCGTTGACGGCCGCGGGGGCCGGCGCGGGAGCGGCTTTGGCGTGCCGATCGGGTTCGCTGTTGCGGAACCACGAGGCCGCGGCCAGCACGGCCAGGGCGCCCAACAGCCACGCGGCGCGACGTTTCCACTCAGAGTTGGCGACCGCGCGCGGGCGGGCCGCAGCTTCCTTGCTGCTCATGACGGTTTCTCCATAAACCGATGCGAGAATCTGGGTCGGCGCGCCCGGTGAGTTCGGGGAAGGGCGCGCACGCACGAAGGTGAATTCGCCGCGGAGTATACGAGCGATGCGGCGAGCGGGGCAAGAGAAGTTAAGCGGGCCGTGCTAGCAACAGGTTTCGCAGGCCGCGCGCCGGGGGCGCCGCGGCTCGCATTGGAGTTCCGCGCTGTCGGCCTTCCGCCTTCCCCATTCCCCCTTGGCAAGCGTCAGGCGTCCATCACCTCGTCTTCTTTCGCCTTGGCCAGGTCGCTGGCCTGGTTCTCGTACTTCTTGGTCAGCTCCTGCACCTCGTCCTTGAGCTTCTTGCACTCGTCTTCGCTGAACAGCTTGTCCTTTTCGCCGGCATCGGCGTGCTTGTTGCCGTCGCGGCGGACGTTGCGGATGGCGACCTTGGCCTCCTCGGCCAGTTCCTTCGTGCGGGCGACCATCTTCTTGCGGACGTCGCCGGAGAGGGCCGGGATGTTCAGGCGGATCACCTTGCCGTCGTTGTTGGGCGCCAGGCCCAGGTCGCTGGCGATGATCGCCTTCTCGATGTCCTTGAGGATCGACGGATCGAACGGCCGAATGACGATCTGCTGCTGCTCCGGCGCGCTGACCGAGCCGAGCTGCTTAAGCGGCGTGGGCGAGCCGTAGGCGTCCACGCGCAGCGAGTCGACCAGGCCCGGGTTGGCCCGGCCGGTGCGAATGCCGGCCAGATCGCCCTTGAGCTTGGCGATCGCCTTTTCCATGCGCTCTTCCGAGTCGAGGAGAATTTCGTCGTAGGTCATGGGGGGGCTCCTGGATAAGAAACCACAGAGGCACGGAGGGCACGGAGAAATCGCTGGCAGTTTTGAGTCGGTCACATGACCATCCGCAGAATGCCGTGCCTCATGACTTCGGTGTTAAAGTTGAGCAGCAAACCAACTGGCTTGGCGCTGAGTTTGAGGTAGGTAAGCAGTTGAGCTTTGTGGACGTCCGTGACGTCGCTGACGCTCTTGAGTTCCAGTACGACAAGGTTCTCGACGATGACGTCCAGGCGATAGCCGCAATCCAAGTCCTCGCCTTTGTAGCTGACGCGCAGAGGCACCTGAGTTTCATACTTCAGCCCGCGTGGAGCAAGTTCCCGCAGCAAGCATTTTTCGTAGGCTGATTCCAGTAGTCCCGGACCAAGGTGGCGATGCACTTCAATTGCTGCGCCAATGATCTCCCGCGTCAGGTCCTCGTGTTTCAACACGCTTCAATCCTGAAATGGTTCGTCTCCGAGCCCTCCGTGCCTCCGTGGTTTCCTACTTCTTCCTGCTACTGGTGACTCGCGTGCCGATCGTTTCGCCGCGGACGGCGCGTTCGATGTTGCCGTCTTCGCGGTAGTTGAACACCAGGATCGGCAGGTCGTGTTCCATGCAGTGGGCGATGGCCGTGGGGTCCATCACGCGCAGATTCTGTTCCTGGACCTGCTGGTAGGTCAGTTCGCGGTAGAGCTGCGCGTGAGGGTTCTTCTCGGGGTCGTCGCTGTACACGCCGTCGACGCGGGTGGCCTTCATCAGGATGTCGGCTTCCAGTTCCAGCGCCTTCTGCGCGGCGGCCGTGTCGGTGGTCACAAACGGGGCGCCGGTTCCCCCGGCGAGGATCACGATGCGGCCCTTCTCCAGGTGCCGACGGGCGCGGCGGCGGATGAACGGTTCGGCGACGCTGTCGACCTTCAGCGTGCTCATCAGCCTGGTTTCGCACCCCAACGACTCCAGCGCGTCCTGCAAAGCGAGCCCATTGATCACCGTGGCCATCATGCCCATGTAGTGGGCGGTCGCCTCGTGAATGCTGTTGTTGCCGGCGATGAACTGGGCGCCCCGCAAGATATTGCCGCCGCCGATCACGATGCCGATCTCCACGCCCTGCTCTTTGGCGCGGTACGTCTGCGAGGAGATGTGCACCACCTCGGACATGCTGATGCCGCGTTCTCCCGCGGCTGCAAAGCTTTCGCCGGAGAGCTTGAGGATGATGCGTCGGTAGGGACCGGGTGAGGCGTCGCTCATGGGGTGGGCCGCTTGCGGGTGGGGTCGGACAGGTGGGCGAGGCGCACACGCGCGTGGGTTGCAGCTTGACCCAAGTCGGGTCGAAAAAAAAGCCCCGAGGCACGCTCGGGGCTTTTCGTCCTGTTGCGATTGGCTACTCGGCCGCGGCCGTTTCGCCCAGCGTCCAGCGGAGGAAGCGTTTGATCGCCATCCCGCCGCCCTTGGCCAGCTTGCCGACCGTCTGGGCTTCGTCCCGCACGAACGGCTGCTCGGTCAGCACATGGTCGGCGTAGAAGTTCTTCATGCGGCCGTCGATCATCTTCTCGACGATGGCTTCCGGCTTGCCTTCGGCCAGGGCGCGTTCCTTCTGCAGTTGGCGCTCCTTCTCGACCAGCGCCGGGTCGAGGTCGTCCTTGTTGGCCGCCTGCGGATTCATCGCCGCGACGTGCAGCGCGACGTCCTTGGCCAGCTCGTCGTTGCCGCCCTCGACCTCGACCAGCACGCCGATCTTGGCCATGTGGACGAACCCGCCGCAGGGGGCGTCGATGCGCTCCAGGCGAGTCAGGTTGAAGACCTCGCGGATCTTGTTCTGAATCTCGTCCCGCCAGGCTTCCAGCGTCTTGCCGCTTTGGCTGGGGGCGGCTTGCGACCACAGTTCGTCGGCGCTTTTCGCGCCGGGGCCGGTCGCCAGTTGCTGGGCCAAGTCGTTGGCCAGCGCCACGAACTCATCGTTGCTGGCGACTGGCGCGCTTTCGCACATCAGCTCGATCATGGCGCCAACCTTGCCGTCGACGCTGGCGTAGACGCCAATGCGACCTTCTTCGGTCGTGCGGTCCTTGCGGCCGTCCATCAGTTTCTTGCCCGCCTTGCGGAGGGCTTCTTTGGCGGCTTCCACGTCGCCGTCGCTCTCGGCGAGCGCCTTCTTGCAGTCCATCATGGGCAGCTGCGTTTCGTCGCGCAGTTGCTTCACCAGTGCCGCGGTGATCTCCGGCATGGAACTCGTTGCTCCTGTATCGATGTAGTACGTCGCACTGCGACTGTGTCGCGGCGCGGATGATTGGTGGAAAATTCGTGTTGAGCGAGGGAGGGCGTCGTGGCCGACGCCAAACTCGGCGGCGGCGCCTCGAACTTCGCGCCGTCGGCAACGACGGCTCCGAAACCTGCGCGTTGGACTAACCCTCAGACGCACCAGCGGCGACCGGCTCGGCGCCTTCGTTGCGCTGCTGCTGCGTGACGGTCGCCTTGATCTTGCCCTGGGCGATCGCGTCGGCCAGCAGTCGCATGATGATCTCGATCGACCGCATGCTGTCGTCGTTGCCGGGGATCGGCAAGTCGATCAAGTCGGGGTCGCAGTCGGTGTCGGTCAGCGCCACGGTGGCGATGCCCAGCTTGCGAGCTTCGCGGACCGCGTTTTTCTCTTTGCGCGGGTCGACGATCAGCAGACATTCCGGCAGCTTCGCCATGGTCCGCATGCCGTGCAGGTTCTGGTGGATCTTGCGATACTCGCGGTTGAGCGTCGACTGCATCTTCTTGGAGTAGGAGTTGATCTCCTCGCCGTTGATGATCCGCTCCAACTCTTCCAGCCGACCCAGCCGGTCGCGAATCGTGCGGAAGTTGGTCAGCGTGCCGCCCAGCCAGCGGTCGGCCACGTACGGCATGTGGCAGCGCTCGGCTTCGCGTTGGATTGTTTCGCGGGCTTGCCGCTTGGTGCCGACGAACAGAATCTGGCTGCCGCGCGACGCGACGTCGGCCAGGTACTTCTTGGCACGCAGCAGACCGCGGACCGTTTCGCGGACGTCGATGATGTGAATCAGATTGCGGCGGGCGTAGATGTACGGCCGCATTTTGGGGTTCCAGCGGCTGCTGCGGTGGCCGAAGTGAACGCCCGACTCGACCAACTCTTTGACAAGTTCAGAGGACACGCGATTGACTCCAGGGGTGTGGCACATCGGCGTAGTCCCGGCTCGCACAAGCTGGCGTTCGCTGAAAATGCGAACCGGTTGGCGACGGGCGTCCGACGTTGGGAAATCTCTCGGCCTGGGAAATGCCCCCGCGGACACGGTTCCGCAGGAGAGTGGCTCGGGCCGGGCGAGCCAAATTAGCCCTGTAATTTAGGGGAGCTTGCGGGGGGCGTCAACCGGCCCGCAGCCGTGGAAAGTCCGCCCGCCGAAACGACTTGCGGCGAGCGGCGAACCGCCGTGGCGGCGGTGCTGGCGAGTTGCTACGGTTCGCCGCGAATTGGCGCATTTCGTCGCCTCTGCAGCCCTCTGCCGCCCGCCGCCGGGAGTTTGCCATGGACGCCCCCCAGACGCCCCAGTTCGCCCTGGAAGGCAAGGAACTGCTGGACCATCTGGCCGAGCGAGCCGCCCAGAACGCCCAGGCGGCGGTCCTGGTCCGCGAGGAACGCCGCAATCGCACGCTGATGACCGTGGTCACGGTGCTGGGCCTGGTGGGCGTGGGCGCCCTGGTGGGCGGGCTGAAAATGATCGTCGCGCAGGAAATGGTCGGCGTGCAGGCTCAGGTCGAGAAGCTGGAATCCCAACTCCAGAGTGACGCCGACGCCCGGGCGACGCGGTTGCGCGACGAGTTGAGCGAGCAGGTCCGCGCCGCCGTGCTCGCGGAACTCGACGCCCAGATCGGCGAGGTGCAGACCAAGCTCGCCCAGAACGACCAGTTCGAAGCGTACACCGAACTGGCGATGCGGCTGCCGGAGCAGCTCAGCGGGATCCACCGCCGCCAGGACAAGTACGTGGCGGCTAGCGTGGCCCACGCGATCGAGGCGGTGCGAGCCCTCGCCGACCGGCCCGAACTGACCAGCCGCACCCGGTTCGCCATGGCCACGCGGGAGATCGTCAAACAACTGACCCGCTACAACCGCATTGCGGAGATCAACGAACTGGACGCGCTGATCGGCGACGTGATGGCCGACGACGCCGAGCTGTCCGCCGCGCTGGTGGATCACTACGGCCAGCTGGTCATCGGCTCGCCGTTGCCGATCGAGCAGCACGCCGCCGACGTCGAGCGGTTGCGGCGCTATGCCGCCGCCGCGGGGCAGCTGAACCACGGCAACAAGCGGCTGTTGTGGCAGCTGTTTTTGGAGTTCAAGCAACACGAGTATCAACCGACGGCCACGACGACCCGGTTGCTGGAGTCGACGCGCGACTTGTCGCCGGACGACAAGATCGACTTCTGGTACGAGATGTTCACCTACAGCGACCCCACGCTGTGGCTGCTGGTTCCCGACCAGCAGGGACGCGAGTTGCAGCGACTCGTCTTGGCGTTGGCCGAGCGGTATCCGGCCGTCGAGGAGGCGATGGAAACCAACCTGCGCGAGAATCCGCATCTGCAGGAGAACGTGGCCGCGCGCCGTGCGCAGATCCAAACCATCTTTGCCCGCTCCGGCGAGAGTCGGCGTCGGACCGACGCGGACGAAAGCGAACCTCCCGAGTCGCAAGCGACTCGGGAGGCCAATGAGCTGCGCCGGTAACGCGGCCGTCAGCTGGGGAAGATGACCGTCGAGTCGTCGGTCGCCAGGGCGGTTCGCGTTGCGTAACTCGTCGCAACTGGCGTTGCCGGTTGCGGCGCCGCGGTGCGGAACGAGGGGATCAACATCGGCACGCGACGGCGGTAGTCGGCGTACGCCTCGCCCAACTCGACCGCCAGGTCCCGCTCCTCCAACTGCAACGCCAGGAAGATGTACAGCGTCATCAGCGAAGCCAGCAGCATGTGGCTCATCGTCATCGTGGGGGTCGCCCACAGGCCGATCAGCACGCCACTTTGCAGCGGATGCCGCACGAAGCGGTAGAACCACCGTTCCATGAACGAGGGGCGGGGCTCGCCGTCGCCGCGGAAGTTGCGGACCGCCTGGCTCACGCCGAACAACTCAAAGTGATTGATCGCGAATGACGAAGCGATCGCCAGCGTCCAGCCCAGTCCGTACAAGACCTGCAGGATCAACCGCCACGGCTGCTGCTGGATGTCCCACAGCGGACCGCCCAGGTTGTGCCACCCGGCGGCCAGTAGCAGCAACGCCGCGCCGCTGATCAGCACGTACAGACTCCGCTCGGCCGCGGCCGGCAGCACGCGGTACAGCCGTTGCTTGAACCACGGCCGCGCCATCACCGAGTGCTGTACGGCAAACAGCGCGATCAGCGCCACGTTCGCGGCCAGCGCCCAAGGCAGCGGGGCCGCGTGTCCGCCGTCGACGCTCACCGGCAGAAACTCCCACCCGCCGACGAACAACAAAAAGTAAGTCAAGCCGCCCATTCCGACGGCGTAGGACACCAAGCTGAACGCCAAAACTCCGTACCGATTCATTGTGTGCGTCTCCCCAATTTTCGTGTTCCTTCGCCGCGAAACGCGGCGGTGTGAGCGATCACGGCGCCGTCGGTCGACGGGCGCCACGTACGTCACCAAGCGGGGAGACGAGGCGAGTGTTACGCGCGGCGAGAACGGTTCGCCGAAAAGTCGGAACGCCCAGGAGAATTCGCCCAGAAACGACGACCCCTAGCCGGGCCGCTACGCGGGCCGGAGTCGGTGATTAGGGCCCACCAGCTGCATAGCAGTCCGCGCAGCGGCCCGGCCACTGGGGAGCGAATTCCGACGGCGACCGTCCCGTCGCCGCTACGCGCCGATGGCTTTCAGGCCAGCCAGAAACGCGTCGTGCAGTTTGCCGTTGGTGGCCAGCACGCCGCGGTTGGTCGCCAGGGTCCGGCCGTGCGAGAAGTCCAGCGGCTTGCCGTCCAGGTCCGAGACGCGGCCGCCGGCTTCTTCGACCACGATCGAACCGGCCGCCTGATCCCAGATCTTCTCACGGTAGTCGGGCCGACTGGGCGAGAGCAGCCGCAACAGCACGTCGCCCCCGCCGGCGGCCAGCACGGAGTATTTGGCTTGGCTGTCCAGCGGCACGGGATCGGCCGTCACGCCCAAGCTGGCTACCAACTCGCCAATGCCGCCCGTGTCGGTGTGTGCCTTCTCGACCGAGCGGAGCATGCGGGCGTTCGCGGGATCGGCCACATCGGCCACGTGCAACCGTTTCCACTCGGCGTTGGGATCGTCCAGCGGCTGGGCGAACGCACCCTCGCCGCGGACGGCAACGATCACCGTCCCGGCGCCCCCCTTGGCCGGCGACGAGGCGCCTTCCAACTCCGGGCATCCCAGTGCGCCGACTTGCACGACGCCGTCGCGAATCAGCGCGAACGCCACCGCGTATTGATCGCCGCGCAGAAAACCCTTGGTGCCGTCCACCGGGTCCAGGGTCCAGAACTCCGCCGGCGGATCGGCGTCGCCGCGATCGATCCACTCGCACACCGCGTCGCTGGTGGCCTCCGGCACGACGCTGGCCACGAATTGCGTGATCTGCTCCAGCGTGCCGCGGGCCGCGGGTTCACGCAGGGCGACGGCACTCTCCTCGCCCACCAGCGCGGCGGACGAATCCCACTCCCTCAGCCGATAGGCGACCAACGCTTGGGCGGCGAAGTCGGCCACCGTGACCGGCGACTTGTCTTCTTTGCTGATTGCGTCGGTGACCATCTCGGCCTGCACGCGGCGGACGAGCTGGGCGGCCTCGCGCACCGCGGCCGCAGCGAATGCAGCGGGAGCAGAATCAAACGGAAACGACACGGCGGCCTCAACAAATCGGCAGGACGACGCGCTGCGGGGTCCGGGCTCGAACAAGCCAAGACCGCACAGGCAAACAGGCGGCGAATGCGGCCCGCAGGTGATTGGGCCGCGGTGGGAAAGCTACCCCGCCAGGACTCGAACCTGGAATGAGGGAATCAAAATCCCTAGTGTTACCATTACACCACGGGGTAGTGGCAGGCGCGCTGACGCCCGACCTGGGGTCGCTGCGGCAGCTGTCGCAGGACCGCTGCAACTGCTGCCGGGGTGCAAGTTTACGCCACCAGCCGAACCGCGAAAAGGCCCCGCCGTCAACCTGAAGCGACGGTTGGGGGTCACGATTCTGCGGCGGCCCGTAGCCGGCTGACGACCGTGAAGGTGACCTGCTCCAGCTCTCGGGCCAGGTCCACGCCCACTTTGCTCACGCCCGGGGGAACGGACACGGTCACGGGGGCAAAGTTCAGAATCCCCGAGACCCCTGCCGCTACCAGGCGGTCGGCCGCCGCTTGCGCTGCTTGGGCGGGCACGGCGATGATGCCCAGCTCGATCTGTTGCCGCTGGATCTCGTCGGCCAGCGCTTCGGCCGGGTAGACCAGCACGCCTTCGTACGTCTGACCGTGTTTGGCGGCGTCAGCGTCAAACGCGGCCACGATTTTGAATCCCTGCGACGCGAAGCCTTTGTAGCCGAGAAGTGCCTGACCCAGGTTGCCGACGCCGACGAGGCACACGTTCCATTGCCGGTCGGTGCCCAGGATGCGGCGGATAATGTCGACCAATTCCTCACACCGGTACCCAATGCCGGGGTGGCCGAACTGGCCAAAGTGGGCCAGATCCTTGCGCACCTGCGCATCGGTGAATCCCAATCGCTGCCCGAGCTGGCTGCTGCTGATCGTCTGGTTGCCGTCCGCCAGCAGGTGCCGCAGCTCCCGCAAGTACATGCTTAGCCGGTTGACGACGGCCGCAGGCACGCCGCCGCCGTCGCTGCGCGCGGAGGTGGGCTTCGGTGAACTCATCTGGCAAGAGCGTCGGCGCGGAGCGCCGGGTCGAGACGAGTGGACGTGCGGTGGAATTGACGGAAGATGAAACGGTAGCACGACTTGTGATAAACCGCGGCAAGCTGCCCTCACTCTAAATCATGCTGCGGTCGCCAGCAAGTCAGATTGCCCCGGAGGCGTTCAGCCCCGCAGCGAACCGATTTGTTGGATTCTGCCGATTCTGCCGCCGATACCAGTTGTGCGGGTTTGCTACCAGACGCGCCGGGGGATTGGACCCGGCCGCAACCCACGAAGTTCGCCCGGCCCCGACGGCCGGCCGCGGACGCCGTCGGCTCTGCCGCCGACGCTGATCTCACAGGGGGGATAATCGGATGAGACAATGCATCGCATTGGCGGGGATCGTGTGCCTGTTGGCCACGGGTTGCGCCGGTTCTGGGGTTCTGGGCGGCAAAGGCTGCACCCCGTGTCACGTGGCCACGTCGCAGAATGCTCCGCGGCCAACGCTGTTCCGTGGGGCTTGCCGGCCGTGCTCGTGCGAAACCGGCTGCGACGTCGACTGCGGCTGCGAAGTCGGCTGTGGCTGCGAAGACGACTACTGCTCCTGCGAACCAGGGTGCGGTTGCGACGACGGCGGCAGCTGCAGCAGTTGCGACTCCAAGCGTTCGGGACGCAAGCGGTTGGGCGCCATGGACGGTCGCTGCATGTGCACTGTGCAGGGCATCGCCAGCGGCTTCTGTCCGCACCGCGGCGGCTACCCCGAGTACCCCGCCTACAACGCCGGCCCGCCGACGGGTCAGGTTGCCTATCCGTACTACACCGTCCGCGGCCCGCGCGACTTCCTGATGTGCAACCCGCCGTCGATTGGACCGTACTGAGAGTGAGTGATCAGAGACCGGTGACCAGTGATCGGTGCGGAGCAGAAACGCGTCGCCAATGACTCACTGGTATCTGGTAACTGATAACTGGTCACCGCGACACATGCGAGCAGGGACGCTCGCAAGCCAGCCGCCCTTCGTGCACGGATTCGCACGCCAGGCGGCTGGCTTTTTTGCTGCGCAATTTGGACGCAGCAGGTCGCAGGACAAGGGCGACAGTCGGATCGTCGCCCAGCAAGAGGTGCCACGGTTCTGACCGGAGCGGCGGCGCCTTGGGGGCGACGCTACTTTCTAATCAGCCGCGCCGATTCGGTCAGCCATTGCTTGGCGTCCGCCACCAGCGACTCCTCGTCGGGCGCGTCGATCTCGGCCCGATGGAACGTGATCTCGGCTTCTTTGCCGTCGCGCCCGCCGCTGCCGTCCTGCACGATCACGGCCGAGGTGTCCGTGTCTTCGCTGTCCCGCAACTCGGTGAGTGCGCGAATCAGTTCGTCGAGTTGAGCGTTGGTGCGAAACCGCACGTCGACGCACAGAAATTGCCCTGTGCCTAAGAATTTCGAATCCGCGCGGACGACTGTCGAGGTCAACATGGCAAGTCCCTCGCGTGCAGGCCGAGTCCCAATAGGACAGTGTAGCTTGTGGATGCACGCGCGCAGCAACGCGGCGCAATTCAATCGGGAATGGGCGGCACTGAAAAATGAAAGTAGCGGCGGGAAATTGCGAAGCGCCTCGGCGTGCACTCCACGTCAGTCAGTCTAGAAGCCGGACGGCTGGCGGCAAGCTGTTTTGCGCCCTTGGGGCAAAGAACCCCAAAAAATCAGCCGGCCGCCGATTCTCCCGTCTTGGCTGGATTGCCCAGTTCGCCGCGCGTCCCCTGGGGAGCCTGCATGGTCACCCGATTGCGTCCAGCGGGCCGCAAAATGTCGCGTCACAGATGCAACATAGCGCAAAAGCCCCGTGAGGGGCGGCATCTTGTAGCCGGGCCCGCCAGGGCCCGGTTCTTCGATTGGCAACGAACGCAAGCCCCGGCAGGGGCGGTATGAGTTGAAGTCAATGCATCATGTCGCCCCTGCCGGGGCTGCGCGGTTTGTGCTGGCCGTCATTTTCAGGCCCTGGCGGACCTGGCTACAACCTGCCGGCCCTTCGGGGCCTGGTGTGGGGCAGACTGCAATCACGGCTACGGAAGGCGAGTCCACGCCGTCGATTGCAGCCAAGCAAGAAACGCTACGGCGGGAAGCGTTACGGGCAGGCGCCTCCAACTGGGCCGGAGCAACAGCGTCATTCCCGCGGCGACCGACGCGACTGTCGTGGACGTCTTTAGCCACTGAAACGTGCCGGCAGGCGTGCGACTCGTGTAGGACACGGCAGGCAAGAGAAAGAAAAGCACGGCGATCCATCCAATGGCGAGCGCAATGGGCCAAGAGAATGTTCGACGCGTTGAACACGCCTCAGCATGAGTTGTCGTTGTTCGGCGTGCTTGTTCTTTTTCTTTGTTCACGCTGTCTATCACGGCCGTTTCAGTCATGTCCAATCCATGACAAACCTGGCTATAACCTGTCGGCCCTGCCGAGCCTGAGGAACGGGATCACCGCGCTGCGTTATTGCCTAGTCGTAAAACGTCTCTGGGTTCATTTCGGCCGGAGTCCGCCAGTGGACACCGTATTGCTCGCGAAGGATGCGTTTCTTGCGGTCCCAGTACGCGAAACAGTACCCGATGTCTCCGTCCGGGCCGACCTTTCGTTCCGTTTCCAGTGTCGCACGCAGCAGGTACGGGGCCAAGCTCGAGTCAGACTCTGCCGGGTCGCGCTCGTCGAGATCGTTGGGGCCGTCGCCGGTCAGCCTCCAATACTCATCGAGGGTGGGGCAACTGAGGATTCGCCGGCACTCCTGGAGCGACCTGCCTGTTCGCCGTTGCACCTCTTCTACCATCCAATCAGGCGGCTCGCCGAGTGGCTCGCGCGAGGGCCTGCGAAGCCATGAGAACGGCCACACGGCTGACGACCTCCTCAGTCGAAATCTCAGTTCGACATGACTTATGCGACCAGGAAATGCCGAGCGCAGTCGTTAGAAGATGCCAAACAACTACAACCCACTCACACCGCAGTCGCAATCAACGTAATATTCTGCCCGCCGAACCCGAAGCTGTTCGACAGCACCGTCTTGCACGCGTGTTCGCGGGCCTTGTTGGGCACGTAGTCCAAATCGCAGTTCGGGTCGGGGTTCTCGTAGTTGATCGTCGGCGGGACGATGCCGTCGCGGAGCGCGAGCAGGCAAATGATGAGTTCCGTGGCCCCCGCCGCGGCGATCAGGTGGCCGGTCATGCTCTTGGTGCTGCTGACCGGGATCTTGTCAGCCAACTCGCCGAACGATTTGCGGATCGCCAGCGTTTCGACTTTGTCGTTGACCGTGGTGCTGGTCCCATGGGCGTTGATGTAGTGGATCGCCTCGCCGTTCATGCCGGCGTCGGCCAGCGCCATTTGGATGCAACTGGTCGCGCCGCGGCCCTCGGGGTGCGTGTCGGTAATGCGGAACGCGTCGGCGGTCGTGCCGTAGCCGGCGATCTCGCCGTAGATGTTGGCGCCGCGAGCCTTGGCCCGCTCGTACTCCTCCAGCACGACCATCGCCCCGCCCTCGCCCAGCACGAAGCCGTCGCGCTTGGCGTCGAACGGCCGGCTGGCCCGCTCGGGTTCATCGTTGCGCGTCGACAGCGCGGTCAGCAGGTTGAAGCCCGTCAGGCCAAACGGGTGAATCATGCTGTGGGCGCCCCCGGACAGCATCACGTCGGCTTCGCCGCGGCGAATGATTTCGGTCGCCTCGCCAATGGCCTGGCTGCTGGCGGCGCACGCCGTCAGGCAATTCGCGTTGGGGCCCTGGGCGTTGAACATGCCGGCCAAGTAGCTGGAGGGCAGATTGGGTTCCTGCTCCAGCTCGGCCTTGGGGTCGAGAATCTCCAGGCCGGCCTCGATGAACTTTTTGAGCGAGAATTCGCCGTCGGCCGTGGCGGCGACCATCATCCGGCCGAACCGCTCGAAGTCTTGCTGCCCCTCGCCGGCGCCGGTGTAGATGCCAAACCGCGTCGGCTCGACGTCGTCGCCCAGGCCCGCGTCGGCGACGGCCTGCTTGGCGGCGCCCGCGGCGAAGTTGGTGTGGCGGCTCCGCTTGGCCCACACGTCGGCATCCTCGCCCACCGACGCGATTGACCAGTCTTTCACCTCCGCCGAGATCTTCGTCGGAAACGAGCTGGCGTCCATCAGCGTCGTTTTGGCGACGCCGCTCTTGCCGGCCAGCAAATTCTGCCACAACTCCTCGGGCGTATGTCCCAGAGGAGTGACGCATCCAATTCCGGTGACAACGACGCGACGACGCATGATGGAGGTCCGTGGTTAGTTGCCAGTTGTGCGTAGTCAGGAGGTTCGTTGGCCGTGGTCAGCGGGGCGTCATCGGAGCCGCCGTGGCGCGCAATCGGGCGTTTCCAGCCGACAACTGACAACGGACCACGGACAACTGACCAACAGCAATCAGTCGTTTTCGCTCAGCGGGTAGTCGCCTTGCCGCAAGGGCGAGCCGTCGGCTTTCACCCCGACCTCGAAGACGCCGACCAACTGCAACCAGTGTCGCAAATCGGTCGGGCGAAACAAGCGCGATCCGTTGGCCACGGGGCTGTCCTCGCCCAGGCGGGCGAAAAACAGCTCCGCCTCGCCGTGCAGGCGATCGCCGACATGGGCGGTCGCCGTCACGCCGGCCCCGTCGGGCCGTAGGGCCGTGGCCTGCACGCGGTAGGTGAGCTGCTCGCCGGGCAGCACGCGGCCGTGGTAGACGGCTTTGGACACCTTGCCCAGCACGACCAGTTCGCTGAAACCGTAGTGCTCGCTGACCAGGATGCCGCCCGCTTGGGCGATCCCCTCGGTGACCAGCGAGTTGGGCATGATCGGATAGCCGACAAAATGGTCGTGCAGATGCGCCTCGGCCAGTGACACGTTCTTCACGGCCACGGCATGCGAGCCGCTGACGAATTCGGTATATCGATCGAACCAGAACCAGCGCATGGGGGCAGGCTGTCGGCTAGCGGCTGTCAGCTATCAGCCAAACGGGTAGGGGTGAACGGTCGCAGCTGCGGCGAGCGCACTGGGGAGGCGTGGCGGACAAATTCAGCGGGCCGACAGCCGAGAGCCGACAGCCGACCGCCCCGCAATCACTTCTGCGCGATCTTGTGCTCGACGAAGTTGCACATGTCCTGCACGGTGAGCTGCTGCGACAGGTTCGTCACGACGGGGCTCTTCTCGAATTCGTCGAGATTGGCAAACGGCATCCGTTCCTTGAGCTTGGCGATCCCCTCGGCGTTGACTTTGCCGTCCTGCACGTAGTCGGTGTTCTCCAAGATGTCCTGGGGGAACAGCTCGCCGCGCTCGATCTTGATGTCGAACGCCTTTTCCAGACGGAACACGATATCGAGAAAGTCGATCGACTCGGCGTCCAAATCGCCCTGCAACGTGGCCTCCGGGGTCACGTCTTCTTCGTCAACGCCCAGGGCGTCGACCAACGCTTCTTGCACCTTGGCAAAAACTTCTTCATTCGAGGGCATGCTACTTCGTCCTCCGAGAGTGGTGTTTTGGCTGCCACAGCGGGCAACTGTTGAATTCTTCGCGGCCACCGCCGCGTTCGGTTTGTTTTGTGGCGTCCTTGGCCGCTGGCTCACGACGCGGCGGCCGTGGCGCCCCGCTGCAGCAGAGCGGGCGCCAGCTCGCGCATCTTGGCGATCATGCGTCCGTCGAGCGCGGCCAGTTCGGGATTGTCGTCGGCCAGGTTTCCGCACTCAAGGACCAATCGACCGCTCACGCAAGTGCGGCCGTCGACTTGGCCCTGAAACTTGAACGTGGCGCGGCCCTCGTCGCGCTTCGCCAGCGTGACGGTCATATGCAGCGTGTGCCCGGGCGCCACAAAGTCGGCGTACTTGACCGCGCGGGCCTCGGCCAACGTGATCACGCTTTGGGCATAGTCGTCGGTGAGCCGCAGCAACCATGCGGCCGCCTGGGTCCCGGCTTCCAGCATGAACACGCCCGGCAGCACGGGGAATTCGGGGAAATGGTCGGCGAGGTATTCCTCGGCCAGCGACACATTCTTGATGGCTGTGAGCGACGCCCCCGGCGCGTACGAGCAGATACGGTCCAACAGGCAGAATCGCATGGAAGGCTCGGACGTGGGAATCTGGGTAGGGGCGGCAAAATTGCGAATCCAAGATTATAGCGACGCCGGCAGACGGCCACAACGCCCGCTGAGCCCCCTTGCGGGCGGTCCCAGCGACCCCGCGCCGGGGCTCGGTGGCGCGGCGCGGCGGCGGCAAATCTGACCGTTACGACCCTTCCAACCGCGCCCGTTGGAACCCGCTCCGGCAGTCGATGTATGCCCGAGCAGATCGCCCCAAATTGCCGAGCTGATCGCGTCCCGCGCCATCACTTCCGGTCGGGCAGGTTGCAACGTTCCGCCGATGACGATTGCGCGGGCTGAGTGAGATGGGTGTTGCAAGAAAACAACGCGAAGTAGCTAAGGCGTGGCGGCTGCGTAAGTCGAATCAATTACGGACGGGCAACTGTCCCGTTTTGACCAGGCTGTTTATTTCAACACACGAGTTCCGACTCACGAAGGAGGCTAGAGGGAGCCATGAGAGCGAAAGTGGGTGTGTCGGCTCTTGCAGTGCTCGCCGTTTCCATGTTGGCATCGCCAACGTTGGCCGGCTACTGCGGCGCCGCGAGGTATGACGGCTGTGTGCCAGTCAGCTATCAGCAAGACTGCCATACAGTGATGAAAACTGTTCGTTGCAAAGTCTACGAGCAGCAAGAGGTGACGTGCTACAAGACGGTCTACGACCAAGTCTGTGAGCAAAAGACGGTCAACGTGACCAAGATGGTCCGCGAGCAGCGGTCCAAGGAAGTCTCCTACACGGTGTGCAAGCCCGTGTGGGAAACCCGCCAGCGGACCTACACGGTGTGCAAGCCGGTGTGGGAAACCCGTCAGCGGACCTACACGGTGTGCAAGCCGGTGTGGGAAACTCGCCAGAAGGAAGTGCAGTACACGGTGTGCAAGCCGGTGTGGGAAACCAAGACCCGCACCTACACGGTCTGCAAGCCCGTCTGGGAAACCCGTCAGCGCGAGTACACGGTGTGCAAGCCGGTGTGGGAAACCCGCCAGCGGACCTACACGGTGTGCAAGCCGGTGTGGGAAACCCGTCAGAAGGAAGTGCAGTACACGGTGTGCGTGCCGGTCTGGGAAACCAAGACCCGCACCTACACGGTCTGCAAGCCCGTCTGGGAAACCCGTCAGCGTGAAGAGACCTACCACGTGCATGTGAAGGTCCCCTACACCAAGACGATCCAGGTCCAGAGCGGCCACTGGGAAACCCAGACCTACGAAGTCGCCCAGGCTCCCTGCACGAAGACCGTGCGTGGCGTCGGCGAACTGAAGTGGGACCCGGCCAAGTGCTGCTGCGTCTACTGCCCCGGCGAGTGCGTCACCCTGACGTGCCCCCGTCCGCCGAAGAAGTGCTGCAAGCGCGTCTGGGTGCCCGAGTGCATCGAGAAGGAGATCCAGTGCTGCAAGACCGTGTGCGAGCCTCGCACTCGCACCGTGTGCTACAAGGTCTGCAAGATGGTGCCCGAGACCAAGACCTGCAACTACAAGGTCTGCAAGATGGTCCCCGAGTGCCGCACCAAGACCTGCTGCTACAAGGTCTGCAAGATGGTCCCCGAGACCAAGACCTGCTGCTACAAGGTCTGCAAGATGGTCCCCGAGACCAAGACCTGCTGCTATAAGGTCTGCAAGATGGTCCCCGAGACCAAGACCTGCTGCTACAAGGTCTGCAAGATGGTCCCCGAGTGCCGGACGAAGACCTGCTGCTACAAGGTCTGCAAGATGGTCCCCGAGACCAAGACCTGCTGCTACAAGGTCTGCAAGATGGTCCCCGAGACCAAGACCTGCTGCTACAAGGTCTGCAAGATGGTCCCCGAGACCCGCACCAAGACGGTCTGCTACTCGGTGTGCGTGCCGGTGTGCGAGCAGAAGACGATCAACTGCGTCCGCTGCGTGCCCCGCAAGGTGGCCTACACGGTCAAGCGTTGCGTGCCGAAGATCGTCTGCAAGCAGGTCCCCGTGTCCGTCTGCTGCCCCTGCGATCCGTGCTGCAACTGAAGCGGCTAACTCGCAGAGTTAGCTAGGCCTCACTTCCTCTGTCCCGAAGCTGGCCTGGTCAAACGGCTGATTCCGACGCCCCGCATCGCCTCTCGCGATGCGGGGCGTCTTCTTTTTTGTGTCGCTGTTGGCTGTCGGCTTTCAGCCCGAGGGTGAAAGGCGAAGCCCGGCAGGGCGCGGCTCCTGCCGAACCGGCGCCATCAACCGGCCCGCCCTCAGCACTCAGCTCCGCCGAACCCTCGCGCTGGCCTGCGACGACTTATGCACCGTTTACTCTTGCAGGAAATCCAAATTCTCCGAGCAAAACTCCCCCCGCCCACGCGGCTGACATTGGCCTAACCAATACCCCGGCCACGAGTTGCGAGCCGCCCCCGCGATCCCCGCCGCCGACTTTTGCTCGCAGAACTCTCCGCCCGCGTGCAAAACGGCGCTACGTTTCAGTCGGCGTCAAACCCACGGCGGTCGGCCGTCCTGGGCATGCTGGACCGCCACGGCATGACCTGCCAGGTGATGCACCGCAAGTTGCGCACGACCGCCGACGTTTGTTCTACCCAACCGCGTGGCACATTTTCCAGAAGAATCCCGCCCACGGAACATCTTGGCGGCGGCGGCCGCGCGGCAGCCCATCTGCGGTCAGGGGCGTCCGTTCTTGCCAGACCGCCAGTTGCTGCGTTTTTACTCTGGCAATTGCAACCGTTCGCTGTGTCGCAACCGAGTGGCTGTCGTGTTCTCCCCAGCCGCACGGGCCGGCCGCGACGTTGTCTGAGCGGTTTACAGTACACGCGCCGATCTGCAAAAATGGGGGGCAGGTGCAAAACGTCCGGGTGCTTTCTCGGCGACACAGGCGATGCGCGGCCGGCGTTGCGTCGCACGCGGGCGCCGACGCCAACTAGCGTTTCTTTCGATGTCGCACAGCAGTCACAGCCGCAGGTTCTTGCTCATCGACGACGATCCCCAGATTCGGAAACTCGTCGAGCGCGAGCTGCGCGAGGCGTCGCCGGCAGCCATTGTCGTCGAAGCGACTGACTCGCGCCAGTTGGCGGATGCGCTGGATTCGCCGCCGTACGATCTGGTTGTAACCGATTACTTTCTCGGCTGGTCGGACGGACTCAAAGTGCTCAGCTCGGTGAAGGGGCGCTGGCCGAATTGCCCCGTCATCATGTTCACCGGCACCGGCAACGAGGAAGTTGCCGTCGCGGCGATGAAGCTCGGACTCGACGACTACATCATTAAGAACGCCCGCCATTTGGTTCGTCTTCGCGTCGCGGTGGAGGCCTGCCTGCGCAATGCGGAAACCCGCATTCGAGAGGAGACGCTCACCAGCCGCCTCTCCATGCTGTTGTCCCAGTTGGAGGTCGGCGTGTTCAGTTGCGCGCCCGACGGCGAACTGGTCGAGGCGAGTCCGTCGCTGCTCCGACTGCTCGGCTGCGAGTCGCTCGAGAAGCTGCAGAGTTCGGAGTTTGCCGATCTGATTCGCAAGCATGTCGAATCGTCGGCCGAGACGGTCGGCGACTCCGCGGCGGCGGGGCGTTTTGAGGGCGAACTACAGATTGAGGAAGACGCCGCGACGCAGCGGATCTTCAAGATCTCCGCGGGCCCCTCGGCAGCGACGGGCCGCATCTATCGCATCGACGGCTTGGTCGAGGACGTCACGCTGCGCCGGCAGGCCGAGCTTGCCACGCGTGCGGCCGCGGTTGCCGAAGCGCGACTCGCGACCCTCAGCCCGCGCGAACGCGAGGTGTTTGATCTGGTCGTCGCCGGGCTGGCCAACAAGGCGATCGCTCGGCGGCTGGACATCAGCGACAAGACGGTGGAAAAGCACCGTGCCAGCGTGATGAAAAAACTCCAGTCGCGCAGCGTGGCAGAGCTTGTGCGGCTCTCCGTGCCTCCCAGCCGGGCCGCGGCCAGGTAGGGACATCCCCCATGCGGGGTTGCCGCATCTTCGTGCGTTTGGTGCATTGCGCGCACCGGTGCTAGCCAATAATTATGGCAACCGACACCCGCTGGGATTCGCACACGATTGAGGAGTTGACGCACGCCATGGCAGAGCTTTACGGAGCCAGAGTATCAGTCTGCTACGGACGGCGGCAACCTGGCGTGCGCTCGGACTGGAGCAGCATGGACGCTGCCCTGGTCCGCACGACAATGCCTGGTATCTTGCGCGGCGACGCGTCTGGCTGCGAGCATCGAAACGGCGAGGAGACGGCCCAGTCATCGTTGAAGGGCGGCCGAGTGTTTCTTGACGACACCGGGGTCCGGCGGGGTCGGATCCGCCGCATCATCAAGTGTTCGCTGCCGTCCGGTTCGACCATCGAACCGCTGGCGGCGCTTCAGCAGTGCGATGCCGTGCGTAAGAAACCCGCGTGCGTCGTCTGCTACTGCGATGCCTCCGAGTCCGCGTCGTTGAGTCGCGTTCGTGAACTCGCGGTCGAGGACCCGCCGCCCATCGTCCTGCTGGTTGGCAATCCGACGACTCGCGACGTCGTCCAGGGCGTGGTGCTCCGCGTGTTCGCGGCGGGCGAAGAGACCTGCTCCGACGACGAACTGGGCCGCACCCTCCGCGACGCGCTGTGGCACGACCAATCGCGGCGTCAGCTCGTGCGATTTGAGGCGGAGTGTCGCCAGCAATATCAATCCCTCACCGAGGGCGAACTGGCGATCGTGACCGAAATCCTCAATGGGCGCCTCAACAAAAACATCGCCGCCCACGTAGGCGTGAGCGTTCGCACGGTCGAGAACCGGCGCGCTCGGGCCTTCAAGAAGTTCGGCGTCAATTCCATCAGCGCTCTGATTCAGCGCGTCTTGATTGCGCAAGGTCGTCTGGAAGCGGCATTGCCGTCGTAAGTCCACTTGCCGCACGGGGGACATATCCGGGTTAGGGCTCGGTAGGGGCAGCCCCCCGTGCGGCGTTTTTCTTAGCGGTCGCAACCGCACCCCCGCTCGGCCGACCGTCGGCTTCGTGGCACGCTCGTCGCACGATGCGGCGAGTGTGTCCGGCCGTGTCGCCGAGGAGCGACGCTTGTTTTCTCGTCGGGCGATCTCGCAAGTCAGCGTCCCGCGTCGTCCGCCCGCTCGAGTCGGCCAATCGCTGGCGATCTCGACAGTCCGCCGCGAACGCGGCCGCCGGGCGCGGCAAGCTTGTTGCGCGACGGGGCATTTTCTAGACTCGCAGGGAGATTTTTCGGCCTATTTTCGCGGGGAGGCCCGAATGCCTGCCAGGGATGACAAGACCTTCACGACGTCGCTGCTGCATGCCGCGGCTGATCCCTACCGGCTGTTCGTCGAGAGCGTCCGCAACTACGCGATCTACATGCTCAACCCAGCGGGTCGGATCGTCAGTTGGAACACGGCGGCCGAGCGGATCAAAGGGTTCACGGCCGAGGACGTCCTGGGGCAGCCGTTTGACATGATGTTCGCGCCAGAAGCGGTTGTTGCGGGGAAGCCGCAGCGTGATCTGGAGACGGCGCTGCGGCTGGGATCGTACGAGGACGAAGGCCTCCGCAGCCGCAAAGACGGCTCGAGTTTCCTGGGGATTTATGCCATTACCCCGCTGTACGAGTCCGGCCTCCATATCGGCTTCGCGGTGATCGTGCGCGACGTGACGCACAAGCGGCAGCAGGAAGAGAGGCTCCGCCGCAGCGAGCGGCGGTTCCGGTCGCTCATCGAGGCCACGGCAATGATCGTTTGGTCCGCGGCGCCCGACGGCAGCGTAGCGACTGACATGACGGGGTGGGGCGATTCTTCGGGCATGGCGGCCAAAGAGACGTCCGGCTGGGGCTGGCTCGAGGCGGTCCACCCGGACGACCGCGCCGGCGCCGCCGAACGGTGGCAGGCGGCGGTCGATGCACAGCAGCCCTATCGCTCCGAGTACCGCATGCAACGCGAGGACGGGCAGTGGCGGTTCATCGTCGCCCGCGCCGCGCCGATCAGGGACGAGCAGGGAGCCGTCGTGGAGTGGGTCGGCGTGTGCGAGGACGTCACCGAGTCGAAAGACGCCCAACAGGAACTCATGGAAAACGAACGTCGCTACCGGGCGCTCGTGGAGAACAGTTGGGACGGGGTCTTGCTTGTCGACGAGCAGCGCCGATTTGTCGACATCACTCCTGCCGGCGAGCGGATTTTGGGCTACGCAAAGAGCGAACTGGTGGGGAAATCTGCGCTTGAAATTGTCTTTCCGGGCGAACTGGAGGCGTCGCGGGAAAAGTTCGCCGAGGTGATGAACAATCCGCGCGTCCCGTTTCGCTTCCAGCGGGAGATGCAGCATCGTGACGGCAGCAGTCGGTGGCTGGAGATATCTGCAACGAGTCTGCTCGACGAACCGTCGGTCCGCGCAATCGTGGCGAATTTCCGCGACATCACCCAGCAAAAACTGTTGGAGCAGCAGTTTCTGCAAGCCCAGAAAATGGAGGCCGTGGGGCGACTGGCCGCTGGCGTGGCGCACGATTTCAACAACCTGCTGACCGTGATCAACAGTTACTCCGAAATCCTGTTGGGCGAGGCCGCGTTGGCTACGCCGTTGCGGGAATTCGTCGTCGAGATCGACAGCGCCGGCAAACGGGCCGAAACGCTGACGCGCCAGTTGTTGACTCTCAGCCGGCAGCAAGTGAGACAAGAATCGGTCCTGGACCTCAACGAAGTTGTGGCCCATGCCGAGGCGATGATCGGCCGGTTGATCGGCGAGGACGTGCAGATGGAAATTGTCCTGGCCCCGGACCTGGCGGCGGTCAAGGCCGATGCGGGACAACTGGAGCAGGTGCTGCTTAACCTGGTCGTCAACGCCCGCGACGCGATGCCGCACGGAGGTCGCCTGCGAATCGAGACGGCCAACGTGCGGCGGGACGACTCGAACTGCGACCTGCCCGCGGACGGCCCAAGCGGCGATTGCGTCAGCCTTGCCGTGACCGACACCGGGGTTGGCATGGACGAAGCAACCCAGGCGCACGTGTTCGAACCGTTTTATACGACCAAGAAGGTCGGCCAGGGGACCGGGCTGGGACTGGCAACGGTCCACAGCATTGTCACGCAGAGCGGCGGGCAGGTGGACTTCCAAAGCCAAGCGGGCGTCGGCACGACGTTCACGGTTTGCCTGCCGCAGGTCGAGTCGCAGCAAGAAAAGCCGTCCGCCGTGGAGCCGCCGGGCGAACCGTTGCGGGGCGACGAGACCGTGCTGCTGGTCGAGGACGAGGGGCACGTGCGATTACTGGTCCGGCGGATCCTGGCGAGCAGCGGATACTCGGTGCTCGAAGCCAGCGACGGGCAGGCAGCGATCAAGATCCTGGAAGAGACGACCCGCCCTGTCGACCTGGTCATTTCCGACGTGATCATGCCGCAGATGGGGGGCCGGCAATTGGCCGAGCAGATTGCCAAGCTGCGCCCCGCATGCAAGGTGCTGCTTGCTTCGGGCTACACCGACGACGACCTGCTGCGATACGGCGTTGAGAGTCGCGAGTTGGAGTTCATCCGCAAGCCGTTTACCCCCGCGAAACTGCTCACCAAAATCCGCGCGTTGCTGGATCAAGAGGATGCGCCCGGCCAAAGCGGAGACGGCACGAACCGGGAATGAGCCGCTGTGCGGATTTCAATCGGCGGCGCCAGCCGCCCGCTGAGGGGGCCGACGGCGCGGCGGGTTCTCTGACGTGCGCAGAACTCCACCCCCAGCGCGGTCGCTGGATCCGACAACGGGCGACCGCACTGATCGTCTTGCCAACGGCAACACCCCGCAGACGGCGCTCAACGGGCGAGTGCCGCCCCCGCGGCGGCCTGCACGGCGGCGCTGGCGTCCGAGGCGGCCATTTTCTCCAGCGTTTCGTGCAGAGCCGTTCCCGCTTCGCCCAGGTCTGCCGTCGCGGCGATCGACTCGCGGCGTTCCAATTCCGAATTGCTCGCCAGACCAGCACGAATCACAGGCAGGACGGCTTCCACGACGGCCTGATCTTTCGCCGCGATGCGGGCCAGAGTCCATGCGGCAGCCAACTGTTCGAACCGACCTTCCGCCGAACTCGCGTCCGATTTCTTCAGGTAGGCCAGCAGAGCGCCGCGGGCAGGTCGAGCGGCCTGGCCGATTTCGCGTAACGCGTACATGGCGCTTTGCCGGACGCGAGCGTCGCTCGAATCCAGTTCGGCGACGAGTTCGTCTGTTGCGGACGCGGCCTGCGGACCAATGCTGGCCAGCACGTTGTTGATCTGCACCCGCACCGACGGATCCGCCGACGGCAAACACGCCAGCAACGCGTCGGTGGCATCGGCCGCTCGGTCGCCCATGCGTTCCAAGACCTCCAGGGCGAGTTCCCGCATCTCTGGCTTGGCAAGCGCCTTCTTCGCGTGGGGAACCGCTTTGTCGCCCAAACTTGCCAGAGCGCTGACGACATGTTCCCGGGCCGCCGGATCCGCGGCCGCTTCCAGGAGGTACGGCGCCGCCATTCCCGCCGGGATGTTCAGCGTGGCCAGTCCGTGGGCGGCTGCGCGTCTCAGGTTGGGGTTGTCGCTCTTGAGTCCCGCAACGAGTCGCTCGACGGCTTTCTTTGTGAGTTCGTCATCGCCTGGGGTTGTTCTGGCCAGGGCCCACGCTGCGACCATGGAGACAAAAGCGTCGTCGCTGGCGGCTCGGTTCTTGAGGATCGCCTGCGAGTCGGCTGCGCCAATCGCCCCCAGCGCATACAGGCCGCTAATTTGCACCGAATGGTCGTCGCTCCATCGGTCCAAGGCCGCTGCGATCGCTGCCTCGGCCGACTCCGCCTCGGGGCCAATCGCGGCCAGCGCCAACATCGCCGCAGGAATCTGTTCGAACTTGTCGTGGCTGTCGAGAAATGCAGCCAGCTCCGGTACGGCGCCGGACGCGTCGGGCCCGATTTCGGCGATCGCCACGCACGCCCAGTAGGCGGCGTTGGGCTCCTTCAGGCAAGCCTTCAGCATGGGCGTTGCTTTCGCGCCGGCGTCCACCATCGCCTCGACCGCGAAAATCGCCACCGCTCCGTCATCTTTCGCGAGCACCTTGTTGAGCGTCCCCGCCAGCTTCTCAGGCGCGACTTTGAGACTTCGCAGTGCACTGATGGCCGCCGCCGCCACGCGCGCGTTGGGCGACAAAGCCCCCTGCGTGAGCGTCTCGATCGTTTCGTCGGACGTGTCGCCGGCCTGGGCCAACGCCGCAATCGAATGCAATTGCACGACCCAATTGTCGTCCGCCGCACTGCCACGCAGCTTGGCGACGATTTCGGGACCGGAGAGTCGCAGATGCCCCGCCGCGCGGGCCGCGCGCCACCGAACCGCGTCAGAGGACGCATTGAGCGCATTGCGGATCACGGTCGCTGCGGCTTCTTCATCAGGATTTCCCCGGAGCAATTCATCAATTTCAGCCTCGAGCGGATTCGTCGCCGCGCTGGATTGCGATTGTTCTTGGCCGTCCTGCGCGACGGTTTGCGCGGTCGATTGGGCGTGCGTGTACAATTGTTGGACTGACGCCTGCATCAAGACGGCGCACGCCGCGGTCGCCATTAAGTACCGGAAGAATGGCATTGTCGTACTTCTTTCGTGCCCGAGTAGGAGAGGTGGTTTGGCGATTGTCTGGCCGTCGGGCTAGCCGAACTGTTGGTTCAGAGTGAAGTCGAGTGCGTTCAAGAAGGAAACGGCTTGCTTCACGGCTGAGAACGGATACTTGTCCTTGTCGGCCCTGACCTGCGTTCGCCAGGCGTTGATCTGCTTTTCCACCTCCATGAATTCTTCCATGCTGATGCCGCCGTACTGGGCGCGCTTGGCCAGCAATTGATCGACCTTGTTTCGATAGTCGGCGTAGCTCGCGTCCATGCAAAGCATCGGCCAGCGCACCGTGCCGGTCGTTTGATCGTACTGCTGAGGCGTGAGCGGCTGGCGAGCAAACTTCGCGTTGTACGCTCTCGCCTTGGCGATGCTTTCGGCGTTCTTTTCCTCTCGACGTTGATTGTCGGTGTCCATCCGCCAGCGCTGGGCTTCCGTGTATTTCACCTGGTTGTCGATACTGGAGCTGGCCGCGGCGGTCAGGTTGCGGACGGCCAGACTGTCGTTCAGGTTCTTCTGTCCTTGCGCGCTGATGGCCGAACTCATGCCTTGCAAGGCGTCGCCTGCGGCTGTCGAGGAATGATATCCGCCGCCCCAGCCGCCCCCGGCATAGACCGGGGCGCCCTGCGCTGGCGCCGTCCCCTGGTACGTGGGGCCGCTCGGCGGCGGTTCGGATTGCGTTTGTCCCCCTGCCGAAACGGCCAGCAGGAGAACAAGGACGTGGGTCGCGAGGCCAGTTGCGGCGGGGACGCGGACGACTAGCATGGCGGGCCTCCAGGCGAGCGATTTGATGACAGAACCTCAGGTTTCAACTGCAGGTCCGGTTTTGGATTCCGAGAGATCATTGACTGTTGAGTTGTTGCACTGGGCGACTTCGAGCCGCTTCGTCTCGTCGTGCAACCTGCCTGCGACGTCACTCTAAACCTTTGGTACCGGGTTTCAGCAGACGCCTACAACCCGCGAATGTCGGCGCGAGCCAGGTTGCGGACGGGGCGCAGAGGATTTCAGATTAAGGTTGTCGAGGGAAAGGCTTGACGAGCAATCGCGGCCCTGTTGCCTGAGCCGGACTGGTCGGTCGACCGTATAAGAAGGCTGCCGTTGACGTCCTCGTCACAGAGAAACGGGCTTCGTCGAGCAATACCTCCGAGTCGCGTGCGTGGGAAAGCACTTACACAGAGCTTAGCGTAGCACGACGCGTCTGTGCTGACTACTTTTGCCAGGGGAAATGGAGGATTTCCAGAGCGGCTGACCAGGTGAGCGGCCACAGGCGGATCCCGTTGGCGATGAGGAAGAACCTGTACGGCCGATTGGCGGAAGTCCATCGCTGCGTGCCAGTTCCGCCCACGCCGTTCGACCCGCCCGCGTGGCCCAAGCTCCAGGAAAATCCCGCGACGGCGGGCCGGTGCGCCTTCCGCGTCGGGCGAGGCGCCGCAGCAGCGGATCACCACGGAGGCTGCCGGAAGCCCCCATGTGCCGACGGCCGCCTGCCCCGAGAACAAAAGCCGCGGTCGACGCGCCGATCGCACCGACGCGGAGTTCGACCGGCCATGCAACGGCCCTCTGGAGCGCAGTTTTATGAGATTTGCGGATTCGGCGGCGACGAGCGTTTCCCTTTAAGAGGCGGTCCTCTTGAAGCTGTTGCCTGTTGGCTGTTAAGTATCAGCCAGAGAGAGCAAGTCGAGACCCGCGCGGTGCGAGGCTCCCGCCGAGCCGGCGGCGCCAACCGTCCCGACGCCAAGGCGCGCGACGCCGTGCAGATCATGTTTGCCGGCGAAGGGGTTCGGGCCAACGACTTGGCCCTGGTCGCGTCGATTGACGAGACGGAAGGATCGGCTAGCAGCCCCGCGGGACCGTTTCAGGTTGTCAGCCTGGAGGCGCTGGCGCGGATGAAACTCAGTTCATTCCGACTGAAGGACCAGGTTCACTTGCAGGACATGATCGAGGCGGGGCTCGTCGACGATTCCTGGCCCGCGCGGTTTGCGCCGGAGCTGGTCCAGCGCCTGCAGGCAATCTTGGACAATCCGGATGGCTAGGCGAACGGCCATGGCGCCGCTGCATCGTTGGGACGTTTCGCCGGCCGAAGCGCGGGCGATTCAACAGCGGCTGCGCGCTCGGGTCTCGCGCCGCAACTCGCTTCGCTGGGATCTGCTGCAGTTTGTCGCCGGCGTGGATGTGAGCGTGCGGGACGACGTCTCGCGGGCGGCGGTGGTGGTGTTGGATTTTGCCGAGATGACCGTCGTGGAGACGGCCACGGCCGAGCAGCCGACGCCGTTTCCCTATGTGCCGGGGTTGTTGTCGTTCCGCGAGTGCCCGGTCGTGTGTGCGGCGTTTGCGAAGTTGGCCGTAACGCCCCAGGCGGCGCTCGTGGACGGGGCGGGGATCGCTCATCCGCGGCGGATCGGGTTGGCTTCGCACCTGGGGCTGTTGTGGGATCTGCCGACCGTGGGGTGCGCCAAGACGCGGTTCATCGGCACGTATGACGAGCCGCATGAAACGGCCGGACACTACGCGGATCTGATCGACGACGGCCAGCTGAGCAAGCGCCCCGGGGAGTTGATCGGCGGCGTGTTGCGGACCCGCGACCGCGTGAAGCCGCTGTTCGTGTCGATTGGGCACCGGATCGATTTGCCGACGGCGCTGGACCTGGTGCTGGCGTGTTGCCGGGGGTATCGGCTCCCCGAACCGACGCGGCTGGCGCACCAGGCCGCGGGGCGGAAGTAGCGCGCTGCCGGTTGCCGTGCTTGTTTGCGTGCCACGGCTCTGTGAGCCGTGCGCAGCAGAGACACGGTTGGCAATTCGCACGGCTCGCAGAGCCGTGGCACGGGAGACGGGCGCCCTACTCGGCGCTGCCCAGCAGGCCGCGTTCGATCAACAGTGCGGCCGAGCGCTCGCTGCCTGCGGCGTTGAAGTGCAGGCGGTCGAAATAGGCGTCGTCGTCGTCGATCGCCGTGGTCAGGTCGATCACCGGGGCGTCGATCCCCGCGGCGATCTGCTGTTTCCACGTGTCGAAGTTCGCCAGCTTGGCGCGGTAGGCGGGCAGGTAACCGACCAGCACCACGTGAACCGTGGCGCCGTTCTCGCGTCCCAGTTGCACCATGCGGGCGAGCGCTGCGACTTCCTGCTCGTACAGCGGCAGTTCGATGGGGTCCATCGCTTCGGTCTCGGCCGCCAGCGTGTCGGGGACCGATCGCCGCACCAGCCCGCCCTGGTCCGAGCGGCGCAGGTAGTTCAGCGCCACGGGAATCAACTCCGAGTTGTACCGGTACAGCTGCGACAGGTTGCTGATGACTGCACACTTCGGGTCCATGTTGCACGCCAATTTGTACAGACGTTGCGAGCGACCGAAGTAGGGCGAGAACTTCATGACGCCGGTCACGTCCGTCTCGACGCCCACGAACGACGCTTCGATGAGCACGACCTCCGGCACGCCGCAGCGATCGAAATAGTCGGCCAGCAGCGGCTCGGCCACGCGGGGCGACAGGCCGTTGTAGCTGATGTTGGCGACCCGTTTGCCGGAGAGTTCCTGCATGATCACCGCGGGAAAGCCATGCACGCCGCGCGAGCTGCCGATGCACACGACCTGCGCGTCGAACTGGCCCGCGTAGAGTTGCGAGAAGCGCAGTCCGCTGCGGGCGATCACCGCGTCGAGCGCGGCCGCGCCCAGCCGGTCGCCGACGAAGTAAATGCCGGCCAGCAGCGCCAACCAGGCAAGCGTCTTCATTCGCATGTGGCTCATGGCTGACCTAGAACTGGAAGTAAATGAACTGCTGGCTGCCGAACGTGCCCAGCAGGGCGATCAGCCACAACCCCGCGGCGAACAACCCCGCGGCGAGCACGGGTCGCTTGAGCACTTGCTCGTGCAGGCGGAACCGCTTGTTGGCCATCTCGAAGCCCAGCAGGATCGCCACGACCAAGATGCAGCGGGCCACGTGGAACTGATTGCGAATCGTGCGCGGGTCGAGGCTGTCGAACTGCAGAATCCGCGTGAAGATATCCCACGCTTGCTCCAGGCTGTGGGCGCGGAACGGAATCCACGCGATGCAGGTCAGCGTGAACACCACCGCCATTAGCACCGGCTTTTTGATCCACCCCGGCACAGTCACGTCCGGCGCCAACCGCCGCGCGAGCCAGGTAAGCACGCGCTGCCCGACCAGGTACAGTCCGTGCAGGCCGCCCCAGACGACGAACTTCCAGTGGGCGCCGTGCCACAAGCCGCCGATCAGCATGGTGAGCATCAGGTTGCGGTAAGTCAGGTAGTTACCGCCGCGACTGCCGCCCAGCGGGATATAGAGATAATCTCGCAGCCACGACGACAGCGAAATGTGCCAGCGGGTCCAGAACTCGCTGAAGCTTTGCGAAACGTACGGGCGGCGGAAGTTGGCGGGGAACTCGTACCCCATGACCCGCGCCAGCCCGATCGCAATGTCCGAGTAGCCGGAGAAGTCGCAGTAGATCTGAAACGCGTACAGCACCACGCCGGTGGCCAGGCCAATCGACGTGTGCACGCCCGGCTCGTCGAACACGGTGTCGACGACCAGGGCCAGCGTGTCGGCGACGGCCACCTTCTTGAAGAACCCCAGCAGCATCTGGGCGGCGCCGCTCATCGCTTCGATGCGGTGGAAGCGGTGGGCCTGATGCACCTGCGGCAGAAAGTCGACCGCCCGCACGATGGGCCCGGCGACCAGCTGCGGAAAGAACGCCACGAACGTGGCGAAATTCAGCAGGCTGCGCTCGGCGGGGATCTCGCGACGGTAAACGTCGATCGAGTAGCTGAGCGTCTGAAACGTGTAAAACGAAATGCCGACCGGCAGCACGATGTTCAGCGTCGAGGCCGGCGGCGTGTAGCCGAATTGCGCCGCCAGATCGCGGAACGATTCCACAAAGAAGTTGAAGTATTTGAAGAAGCCCAGCAGCCCCAGGTTGGCGGTCAGGCTGATCAGCAGCAGCGACTTGCGGCGCGCGGGCGACTCGGTGCTCGACAATTGCAGGCCGACGACATAGTCGATGAGCGTCGACGCGACGATCAGGCTCAGGAACCGCCAGTCCCACCAGCCGTAGAAGACGTAGCTGCCCACCAGCGACCACAGCACCTGCGCCTTGCCGCGCAGCGTGAAGAAGACGGGTAGAAACGCCGCGAGGAAGACGAAGAAGACGATGCTGTTGAAGATCACGCGAGCGACCCGCGGCGGACGGGCAAGGGGCAGTGGGGCCAGCGCAGGGGCCGTCCGCGGGGACGTGGCGCTCGCTTCACACTACCTGCGGTTGCCAAGGGCGTCAAAAGGTTGGGCGACCGCGGTGCTCGCCGGACGGGCGCCGGCTGACGCGGCGCAAATCGTTTGCTGCGATCGAGTTGCCGCGGGGCCATTGCTGCGCGCCGGGGCCGCCGCCTGCGAGCGCTGGTCCGCGGCGGCGTGACGCTTACTCGGGTTGGCGCGATTGCTCCGGCGCGGCGTCGTCTTCGGTCGGCGGTTCAACGGGCCAGGCGAGAATCATCCGCAGGGCGATCCAGTCGTACAGGGCGTGAATCAGCACGGCGATCAGCAGGTTGCCGGTCTGCCAGGCAAGCCACCCGAGGTACCCGCCCACCGCTGTCGCCACGAAGAAATACGTCTTCGTGGCGGCGTGCAGGGCGCCGAACACGACGCTCACCACGGCGATGCCCGCGGGGACTCCCCACCACGCGATGGCGATCGGCTGCAGGGCTCCGCGGAAGAGGATTTCCTCGCCCAGCCCGGCGGCCCCGGCGACCAGGGCCAACTCCCAGGGCGCGGCTTGGCCCAGCGTGGCGCGGACCAGTTGGCCGACGATCTGCCGCAATCGAACCAGCGGCGGCCAGTGCAGCCGCATGCTGGCCTGCAGCAGACCAATTAGGGGCGCCAGTCCGGCTGCCACCCACAGCGGGGTGCTGGCATCGGGCCGCAGGGCTTCGCCCAGCGGCCAGTCGCGAGCCCAGGCGATGATCGCCCCCGCGAGCCCCAGCACCAGTTCGGCAAAGACCATCACGGGCGCCAGGTTGCCGGATTCTTGTTGGCCAGGGGCGGGTTGGGACACGGCTACGATCTCGCAGTTTCCGCCGCCGAATGCCGGTTGAGGCGGGTGCGGCGGCTTGACGGTCTAAACGGCGCGGGATACGCTCACTGGTTCGTTTTCTGGGCAGAATCGTCAACAGGGCGCACTACCCCGCTCTGCCGCGGGACGACCCCTCGTCCCGGCCATATCGCGACCTTGGCGGCCGCACGCATCAGCCGCCGCGGGTTCCGTCTGGCACTCTGCCTGCCCGTCCGCGCGAACGGCCGCGATTTGCGGCCGCGACGCCGCCGGACGTACGGCGCGGCGACCGCGCTGCGTCTTGTTGGCTCCCCAGCGCATCAGGCGCGACAAAACACCCTTAACGAGGCCCGTCACGACCATGGCTAAGAAGGCTGCCGCCTCCGGCAAGATGATCTATTACTTTGGCAAGACCAAGACCGAAGGCAAGGGCGGCGACAAGCAGCTCTTGGGCGGCAAGGGCGCCAACCTGGCCGAAATGACCAGCATCGGCCTGCCGGTGCCCCCCGGGTTCACCATCACCACCGAGGTGTGCGACCTCTACTACAAGAACAAGAAGAAGCTCCCCAAGGGCCTGATGGACGAAGTTCGCAAGAACGTCGCCATGCTCGAGAAGGAGCTGGGCAAAAAGTTCGGCGACACGAACATGCCGCTGTTGGTGTCGGTTCGCTCCGGCGCCGCCGTGTCGATGCCGGGCATGATGAACACGATTCTCAACCTGGGCCTGAACGACGAGTCCGTCGTCGGCCTGGCGAACGCCACGGGGCAGAAGCGATTTGCCTACGACGCCTATCGCCGGCTGATCAACATGTACGGCGACGTGGTCTGCGGCGTCGACCACGAGCACTTTGAGGAGGCCTTTGACAAGATCAAGGGCGAGTACGGCGTAGCCAACGACACGGAAGTGCCGCTGGAAGGCATGGTCAAGTTGTGCGACGCGTACAAGAAGGTGTTCAAGAAGCACTACGGCAGCGAGTTCCCGCAAGATCCGCTGAAGCAGCTCGAGCTGGCCATCGAAGCGGTGTTCGCCAGTTGGATGCAGAATCGCGCCGTGCGTTACCGTCAGGTGGAAAACATCACCGGTCTGCTGGGCACGGCGGTCAACGTGCAGTCGATGGTGTTTGGGAACATGGGCGACGACTCGGGTACGGGCGTGGCCTTCACCCGCAACCCGTCGACCGGCCAGAACAAGTTCTACGGCGAGTTCTTGGTGAACGCCCAGGGCGAAGACGTGGTGGCCGGCATTCGCACGCCGCTGCCGGTGGCCGAAATGCCCAAGTGGAACAAGGCGGTCCACAAGCAGCTGCTGGAGATCAAGGACACGCTCGAGGCACACTACAAGGACGTGCAGGACATCGAGTTCACGATCGAGAAGGGCGAGCTGTTCATGCTGCAGACTCGCAACGGCAAGCGGACCGGCGCCGCGGCCGTGAAGATCGCCTGCGACATGGTCAAGGAAGGTTTGATCGACGAGAAGACGGCCGTGAAGCGGATTCCCGCGGGCGACCTGACGCAGCTGTTGCTGCCCAGCTTCAGCCCCGCCGCCAAGCAAGAGGCCAAGAAGGCCGGCAGCCTGCTGACGGTCGGCCTGCCGGCTTCGCCGGGCGCCGCGGTCGGCAAGTTGGCGTTCACCGCCGCTGAGGCCGTTGACCGTACCCACGCTGGCGAGCAGGTCCTGCTGGTCCGCAAGGAAACCAATCCCGAAGACATCGACGGCATGCACTCGGCCGCTGGCATTCTGACCAGCACCGGCGGCATGACCAGCCACGCGGCGGTCGTCGCCCGCGGTTGGGGGCGTTGCTGCGTCGCCGGCGCCGGCGAAATTCAGATCGACGAGAAGGCGCGCAAGATCAAGGTCGGCGGCAAGACCTACACCCACAAGGACACGCTGTCGATCGACGGCTCGACCGGCGAGGTGATGGCCGGAGAGATCGCCACGCAGGAGCCCAAGCTGGGCGGCGACTTCGCCACCGTGATGAATTGGGCCGACAAGTATCGGACGCTCAAGGTTCGCACCAACGCCGACACGCCCGACGACGCGAAGCGGGCTCGCAAGTTCGGCGCCGAGGGCATCGGCCTGTGCCGCACCGAGCACATGTTCTTCGAGGGCGACCGCATCATGGCCATGCGGGCGATGATCCTGGCCGAGAACACCGAAGACCGCAAAGCGGCCCTGAAAAAGTTGCTGCCCGTGCAGCGGAAGGACTTCGTCGGTCTGTTCACGGCCATGAAGGGGCTGCCGGTCACGATTCGGCTGCTCGCCCCGCCGCTGCACGAGTTCCTGCCGCACGACGCCAACAGCCAGGGCGAAATGGCCAAGCAGTTGGGCGTCTCGCCTAAGGACGTGAAGGCCCGCGTCTCCTCGCTGCACGAAGCTAACCCCATGCTCGGCCATCGCGGCTGCCGGCTGGCGGTGACCTATCCGGAAATCCTGGAGATGCAGGTCACGGCGATCACCGAAGCGGCCATCGCCTGCAAGGACAAGAAGATCGACGCCCAGGCCGAGATCATGATCCCGCTGGTCGGCACGGCCGCCGAACTGGCGATGCTGCGTGAGAAGGCCCAGTCGACGATCGACGCGGTCGTTGAGAAGAAGAAGTTCAAGGGCAAGCTCGGCATCCTGATCGGTACGATGATCGAGATCCCGCGGGCCGCCCTGACCGCCGACGAGGTGGGCGCCGTGGCCGACTTCTTCAGCTTCGGCACGAACGACCTGACGCAGATGACGTTCGGCTACAGTCGCGACGACGTGAACACGTTCCTGCCCGACTATCTCAACAACGAGCTGTTGGCGCAGGACCCGTTCCAGTCGTTGGACACCAGCGGCGTCGGCCAACTGGTCGAGATGGGCGTGCAGAAGGGCCGCAGCGCCAAGGACAAGCTGAAGTGCGGCATCTGCGGCGAACACGGCGGCGACCCGGCGTCGATCAAGTTCTGCCACAAGGTGGGGCTGGACTACGTGTCGTGCAGCCCGTTCCGCGTGCCGATCGCCCGGTTGGCGGCCGCCCAGGCGGCGCTGGCCACCTGAGCCGATCCCATCGCGGGCCCGTCGGTCGTTTGACGGCCGGCGCCCTCGGCGTGACAATCACCAGCCGCTGCGACGTTCGCGTCGCGGCGGCTGTTTTTTTGCTGCCATATGTTTCGCACCCCCCGGACGATCATTGCCGCCATGCGTGCTTGCTGCCTTCGATGCGTGACACTCGCCCTGCCCGTCGCCGCCGCGGCCGCGTGGCTTGGCATAGCGGGGGTCGTCGTGGCCGACGACGCCAACAGCGATGGAGCCAAGAGCGTTGACGCCAGCAGCGACGGCGGCCTACCGGCCGCGGCGTCGGCCCACGATTTCTTTCCCCTGTCGTTGGGCGATCGCTGGGTCTACAAGAAAACGACGACCCACCCCGGCGAGCAGCCGACTGTCGGCGAATCGTTCGCGCTGGTCCGCGGCGAGTACCTGTTCAACGGCGAGTTGTGGTTCCACTACGAAGAGGATGGGATTTGCTTTTGGATTCACAACCGCGACGACGGCCAGTACGAGTCCACGGTCGGCTACGACGAAGAGACGGCCGGCCTGCAGATTGAGCACGAGTTTTTGCTGTTCAAAATGCCGGCGGCGGCGGGCGACTCGTGGCCGCTGCTGAACGACCTGCTGTCGGAAGACGCGCCGGGCGAGGTCCGCTGTATCGCCGAGAGCAAACAGGTCCGCACGCCCGCCGGCAAATTCGACTGCATGGTGTTCGAGATCGAGGAGACGGATTCCACGGCGACCTACTACATCGCCCGGGGCATGGGAATCGTCGCCAACGAGTGGCGGCTCACCGAGACGGGCGAAACGATTACGCTGGAACTCAAGCGGTTCCTGCCGGGCAAGGTGCGGCGGCGGGGCGCCGCGCGGACTGCCGCGGCGCCCGGCGAGGCCGTGCCAGCCGACTCGTCAGCAACCGAGTAAGTGCGGCCGCGCTGGTTGTCAATTCCGTCGCGCCCGTGGCCAGCGGTGTGCCCATTCGCACACCAGGACGTGGTGCGCACCGACCTTGCCGCTTCGAAGCGCCTTGCTTCGGGTGGCCAACGCAGGGGTTTCCGCGCGCCCGCCGATTGGCGCGGCATGTGCTCTCTGCCCACCCGACGAAGGTCATGCCGCTGTTGGTGCGCGCCGCCGCACAGTCACCGTCTTTGGCCCCGCGATTACGTGGGGCGCCCTCAGAACATGCCGGATTGATGAGTGAAGTTGCGCCGTTGAGTCCCGAAACAAGCGTCGCCGTGATTGGCGGCGGAATCAGCGGATTGACCGCCGCGTGGGAATTGATCCACCGGGCGCCGCAGGCGCAGGTCGTGCTGTTGGAGGCGAGCGATCGCCCCGGCGGCGTGTTGCAGACCGAACACCGCGACGGCTTCACGTTGGAGTTGGGCCCCGACAGTTTTCTGCGCCGCCTGCCATGGGCCGCGGGCCTGTGCCGCACGATTGGACTGGAGGGCGACGTGATCCCGACCCAGCCGGCCGCGGCGGGCACGTACACCGTGTTCCGCGGTCGGCTCGTAAAAATGCCCGAGGGCCTGGCCGCGATGGCGCCGCGACGGATTTGGCCGATGATCCGCACGCCGATCCTGTCGCCGCTGGGCAAAATGCGGATGGGGGCCGAGCGGATCCTGCCGCGACGGCGCGGCGGCGGCGAGGAAAGCCTGGCCCAGTTCGCCCGCCGGCGGTTCGGCCGCGAGGGGCTGGAGCGGATCATTCAACCGTTGGCCGGGGGGATCTACATGGGCGATCCCGAGCAACTGGGCATGCAAGCGGCGTTTCCCCAGTTGGTCGCGGCCGAGCAGGAGTCGGGCAGCCTGATCCGCTCGACGCGCCGCGCCGCCGCCAAGGCGGCCAAGTCGCCGCCGGGGCCCGGCGAGACGCTGTTTGCCGCGCTGCGGCGCGGCTTCAGCCAGCTCGTCGACGCGCTCGTCGACAGTCTGCCGCCGGAGGTCGTCCGGACGAACCACCGCGTCGAGTCGCTCGTCCGCGCCGGCGACGGCTGGCGCGTGCGCGGCTTCGGCCCCGACGACGAACCATTCGACGACGCCTTCGACCGCGTGATCGTCGCTGCGCCCGCGCGGCGTGCCGGCGACATGCTGGCGGACGTCGACGCCCAACTCGCCACGACGTTGCGCGAGATTCCCACGACCAGTTGCGTGGTGGTCAACGTGGCCTTGCCGCGCGACGCCGTGCCGCATCCGTTGGACGCGGCGGGGATCATCGTGCCGCATGTCGAGCAGCGGCCGATCGCCGCCTGCACGTTTAGCAGCGTCAAGTATGCGGGGCGGGCGCCTGACGGTATGGCGCTATTGCGTGCGTTCCTCGGCGGGGCGGAACGCCCCGAACTGATCGACGCCCACGACGGCGAGATCGAAGCGCTGGTCCGCGGCGAGCTGCGCGCGCTGCTGGGCGTGACCGCCGAGCCGCGGTTCGTGCGGATCTCGCGCTGGCGCGACGCGATGCCGCAATACCACGTGGGGCACCTGCAGCGCGTGGCCCAGATCGAAGCGCGCGTCGCCGCATTGCCGCAGCTTGAATTGACCGGCAACGCCTACCGCGGCGTCGGTATTCCACATTGCATTAACGGGGCGCAGCAGGCCGTCGAGCGTCTGCTGACCGCGGCCCCATCGCCATGACCTTGCCTCTGTGTTTCATTGCCATGAATAACACCAAGCCCGGGCCGTTCGATCTCAGCCCATTGATGTTCTACTACGAGGTCACGCAAGCGTGCGACCTGGTTTGTCAGCACTGCCGTGCGTCGGCGCAAGAGTGTGCCGCGCCGGACGAGTTGGCGCCGGCGCAGTCGCTCGCGCTGATTGACGAGGTCGCGAGATTCCCCGCACCGCCCACGATCGTGCTGACCGGCGGCGATCCGCTCAAACGGGCCGACCTGTTCGATCTGATTGCCCACGCGCGCAGCCGCGGCTTGCGCGTGGCGGTCACGCCTTCGGCGACGCCACTGGCCACGCGCGACGCACTGAAGCGACTGAAGGACGCGGGGGTGATGGCGCTGGGCGTCAGTCTGGACGGTGCGTCGGCGGCGACGCACGACTCGTTCCGCGGGTGGGACGGCAGCTACGCCCGCACGTTCGAGATGCTCGCCAACGCGCGGGACCTGGGGCTGCCGGTGCAGGTGAACACGTCGGTCACCGCCCGCAACGTCGGCGAGATCCCGGCGATGGCCGAGCAACTCGACCAATGGGGCGTGATGATGTGGTCGGTGTTTTTTCTGGTGCCGGTGGGCCGCGGCGTCGATCAACCGCGGCTGTCGGCCGAGGCGTGCGAGGACGTGTTCGCCCAGCTGTGGGCCGAGACGCAGCGCCGCAGCTTTGCGATCAAGACGACCGAAGCCCCGCACTATCGCCGCTACGTGATGCAGCAGGGCGGCGATCCGCAAGCGGGCCGCGGCGCGTCGGGCCGCCGCGTGCCGCTGGGCGTGCGCGACGGCAAGGGGATCATGTTCGTGGGCCACAACGGCGAGATCTACCCGGCCGGCTTCCTGCCGCTCGAGTGCGGCCGCTTTCCGGAGGTGTCGCCCGTGGAAACGTACCAGTCGCACCCCACGTTCGTGGCCCTGCGCGACGCCGAGCAACTGAAGGGCCGCTGCGGAGCGTGCGAGTACCGCGAAATCTGCGGCGGCAGCCGCGCCCGGGCCTACGCTGTTTACGGCGACCCGCTGGAGGAAGAGCCAGACTGCGCTTACGTGCCGGTGGGCGACGCCGAGTTGATCTTGCCGTAGGTCAGGCTTTCCAGCCTGACACCGACGTGTCGCTGCACGTTGCGAACATTCGGCGGCGCAAGTCAGGCTGGAAAGCCTGACCCACGCCCCCGGACTGGGCGTCTTAGCCCGCCAGCCGCTTCGATTCGACCGTTTCTTCGTCGGCGGCCGGGTGCAGCCGGATCGCGCTGCGGCCTGGGCCGCGGCGTTCTTGGACAAAGCCCCGTTTGGTGTCGGCGAAGAACGGGGCGAACTCGGCGGCCGGGCCGGCGGGGAACTCCGCCTCGAGCGCTGCGACCGCTTCGGTCAGCGTGAGCCCGCGGCGGTAGATCAGCCGGTAGGCGTCTTTGAGTTGCGTTTGCTGCTCGCGATCCAACCCGGCGCGCCGCATGCCGATGCGGTTCAGCCCGACGATCAGGCCCGACTCGCCGTCGGTCAGCACGAACGGCGGTACGTCTTGCACGATGCGGGCACAGCCGCCGACCATGGCCAGACGGCCGATGCGGCAGTGCTGGTGCACGGCGACCGCTCCGCCCAGGCAGGCCCGCTCGCCCACGCGCACGTGACCGCCCAGCAGGACGTTGTTGGTGAGAATCACATGGTTGCCGACGACCGCGTCGTGACCCACATGGGCGCCGGCCATCAGGTAGCAGTCGTTGCCGACGCGAGTTTCGCCAGCGGTGTGCATCGAGCGATGCACGGTCGCGTTCTCGCGCAGCGTGCAGCGTTCGCCGATCAGGACGCGCCCCGGCGGCTCGGGCGGCGACACGTGCTGGGCGACTCCGCCCACGACCACGCCTTCGTGCAGCGTCGAGTCGCGGCCGATCGTGCAGCCGGTCTTCACCACGGCGCCGGACATGAGCTGGCAGTTCTGCCCGATGATGGCGCCGGGCTCGACGACGCAGAACGGGCCGATCTCGACCCCCGAATGGATGACAGCTTGCGGGCTAACGACTGCGGCAGGGTGAATGATCACGGGGCTGGGTCCTTCGGTGCGAGCGCTCGCGGCGGCTGCCGACTGCGGGGTAGCGTCGGATAGCGCGGGCAAGGAAGCGGAAATACGCGGTCGCCGACAATTTCGCAAGGTCACTGCGCGCGAAACCGCTATCGACGTTATCGGCCGTGCCGGTTGTAGCGGGTGAGGATTTGCCGAGCGAAGCGGCGCGCCCGGCGGCATTCCGCAACTAGGTGCTAGCAAGATCCGGCGCTGTCCTGGGGTGGCTGGGGACGTAGCGCAGCGAAGCCCCCAGGAATGGCCACTGGGGGTTCCCGTTGGTCGTCCCCAGCCACCCGAATCGCTTCACTAAGCGCAGCGCGCGGGGGTAGCGACTGCCGCGGTCGGTGCGGTAGACTCAGCGTAGTTGCTAGCAGAATTGCCCCCGAGAGGGCTCATTTTCCAGCGGGAGACGCCCCATGGCCGACGTCGTGGCCTTGTATGACGAAGCCGACAAACTGAAAGCAGCCGGCAAATTGGACGAAGCCGCCGCCAAGCTGCGCGAGGCGCTCGCTGAGGACGAGTCGTACGCCCTGGCGCACGCGGCGCTGGCCGTGGTGACGCAGCGGCTGGGGCAGCACGACGCGGCGATCCAGCACGCTCAGAAAGTGTGCGAGTTGGAGCCCAACGACCCGTTCAGCTTCACGGCGCTCAGCGTCACGTACCAGCGGGCCTATGCCGGCACGGGCGAGATGCAGTACATCCAGCTGGCCGAGCAGGCCATGGAACGCAGCCGCATGATGGGCGGCTAGCCGACCGCGGCAGTTTCTGCTCCGCGATTTCGCGGCATGCGCCGGCGGGGCCGCTGCCAATTGGTCCTGCGCATGAGAAACGGGGGGCTGGCGCCCCCCGCGGCGTAATTCTCAATCTCTCGGATTGGGCCGCAGCCCGTCGCCATCAACCTTGCGGCTGCTGCCCTTGTCCGGGCGGACGGGCGACAACGCGCTTGTTGACGTCGATCTCCAACTGGCCGAAGGCCTGCTCGTGACGCTGCACGCTCAGGTGCAGGGCGTGCAGCAGCCGCTTGGCCGTGTAGTAATTGGTGACAATCCGCTCGGAGACTTTGACCGGCTCGGTCGGCACGCCGAACGGCTGGCTGTTCAGCCCGAAGTCGATAATCAGTTCCTCGGGCGTGCCGGTCACGCGGCAGAAGTTGGCGTAGCAACACACGGCGGACGAATCGTCGACCTGCACGCGGGGAGCTTGCTGCTGCTGCTCGCCGGCGGCGGCGGGGGCGTCGCTAGCGGGCTTCTTGGCGTCGTCTGCCATCTTCAATTCTCCTGATAAAGGCAATGCTCGTTGAGCGGGTCAAGTCGAGGCAAACCCTGAGTTTAGGGCCGCGGGGCGGTAATCGCCATACCCGCGAAACCCCCATGGTCGGATTGGCGCCGGCGTTACGCGCCGTCGTCCTGGAACACGCGCAGGATCACGCTTTCCCCGGCGGGGCCGGGCATGGGGTAGGTCGCCGCCTTGCGCAGCGCGAGGCCCTTCATCAAGCCGCGATGGCGGGCCTCGCCGCGTTCCTCGACCCACGAGCGGCCCTTCACCAGCAGCAACTCGTCGAACGCGCCCCAGTGGGGAGCCAACCATGTGAGCAGCTTCGCCAGCGGGGCCACGGCGCGGGCGACAATCGCGTCGAACGTGCGCAGCTCGAGCAGTTCCTCGGCCCGGCAGCCGAACACCTCCACCGGCAGCGCCAACTCGTCGACGATGGCTTGCAGCACCTTGGCCTTCTTCTGAGTCGACTCGCAGACGGCCACCCGCAGATCGGGACGGATGATGGCGATGACCAGCCCCGGCACGCCGCCTCCCGAGCCGATATCCAGCACGCGGCGCTTCTGGTCGATCAGGCTGGCCAGCTGGTGGCTGTCGACCACGTCGCGGCCGACGAACTTGGTGAGCGTCGTATGCCGCGTCAGGTTGAGTTGCTCGTTCCACCGCCACAGCGCTTCCCGGTAGCGGTCGAGCAGTTCGACCTGCTCGGGCGCCAGCTCAATGTCATGAGCGGCGAGCGCTTCGGCCAGCGTGGCAAAGTCGGCGGGGGATTCTTCGGCACTCACGCCAGGGACGTCTGATAGCGGGGGAGGGTGGGGCGATGGCGAGCCAAGCAGTATGTTGGAAAACGTCGCGGGCGCGAAGGGTGCGGGCGGCGGATCGGGGCGACGCGCCCGCCGCAAGGGGCGGGGCTCAATCGGCGATCATGGCGGCGGCGATGGCCACAGACGACTGACAACGGACCCCGGACCAATTCGTCCATGTTTGGACTGCTGAATCTTAACAAACCGCCGGGGTGGTCGTCGCGCGATGCGGTCAATCGCGTGTACGGGCTCGTGCGCCCGGTGAAGGCGGGGCACGCCGGGACGCTCGACCCCTTGGCCACCGGCGTGCTGGTCGTCTGTTTGGGGCCCGCCACCCGGCTGATCGAGTATGTCCAGCGGATGCCGAAGACCTATCGGGCGACGTTCCTGCTGGGGCAGCGCAGTGCCAGCGACGACGTGGAAAGCGAAGTCGAACAACTGGCCGACTGCCCGCGCCCCGATATCGGGCAGATCGACGCCGCGCTGCCGCAGTTCGTGGGCGAAATCCAGCAGCGGCCGCCGGCGTTTTCGGCGGTGAAGGTCGACGGGCAGCGCGCCTACAAGCTGGCCCGGCGGGGGAAACTCGACGAACTGCCGCCGCGGCCGGTGCAGGTCTACGACTTGCGCGTGGAGGCGTACGAGTATCCGCGTTTGGAGTTGCTGATCCGCTGCGGTAGCGGCACGTACGTGCGATCACTGGGGCGCGACCTGGCCGCGGCGACGGGAAGTTGTGCGGTCATGTCCCAATTGGTGCGAACGGCGATCGGGCCGTATCAGTTGGCCGACGCGGTCGATCCGCGCAGTCTGACCGTCGAAACGCTCCCGCAGCACATCGTGCCGGCCGCCACGGCCGTGGCCGAATTGCCCGCGTGGCGGTTATCAGAGGCGGATTGCGCGAGTCTGGCGCAGGGGGGGATGCTCGCGCGGGACGTTGACGTCGACGAATTTGCCGGCCTCGACGACGCCGGCCGCCTGCGGGCCATTCTGCGGCGGGCCCGCGGCGACCTCTTCAAACCGGCCCCCAACTTTTCCCAAACGTAACGGTCGTTGCGAACGGGCCGGTCATTCCGCCGCGTGGCGGACTTTTCTGCCCGCTGGGCGGCGCTCGCTGGCGTGTTGCCGGGAACAATTAAGAGGGCCCGTTATACGGACGGGTGGCAGGGGACGAGCGACGCGAGCCCCCAGTGCCTTCGTCTGGGGGCTCCGCTGCGCTGCGTCCCCAGCCACCCAGGCGTGCGTTGCGTACCGATTGCCGCGGTTGCGCTTGCGGCCGCAATCGTGCCCGTTGTCCCCCCAGGGCAAGGGCTGCGGTGGCCGGATTTCGTGTTGCAACTGGCGGGGGCCGCAGGCCGAAGAATACAGCACGGGCCGGTGCGTCGGCGTCAGGATGGACGCCGTGGAGCCGCCGGTCCCGCCACACGACGAGAGCTTACGGACAACACGTTGGGCACGGATGCGCCCTGCGATCCCCAAAGGCGCCGCACACCGCGGCGCCGCTGCCGACGCACGTCGGCAGTCGATCGTCCTCGCATTCGATGCCCATGTTCGAGAATCGCAATCTCAAACTCGACCTGTTCTCGTTGGCCATGCTGGCGGCCGCGCTGTTGGCCACGGCTTCGCTGGCCACGTACGACCCGGCCGACCCGCCCAGCACGCTCATCGAGCCGCCGCGCGAGTTGGTCAGCAACGCCTGCGGGCGCGTCGGCGCCTACGCGGCGCACTATCTATTCGCCGGGTTCGGCTACGGCGCCTATTTCGTCGTCGGCTCGATCGGCGTCGCTGCGGTGATGCTGACCATCCGCCGCGAGTTCACCCAGCCGGTGCTGCGCGGGATTGGGTGGACCACCACGCTGGCCGCGTTCACGACGCTGGCGGCGATGGCGCTGCCGGATCGCTCGCCGGGGCCGGCGATTGGCGCCGGCGGGTACCTGGGCGCCATGGGCTGGGCCGTGTTGGAGTCGCACTTTGCCGTGGCCGGCGCGTACATCCTGGCGCTGGCCGTGCTGCTGGCCGGGTTGCTGTTGGCGACCGATTACTTGATGTTCCGTCTGGCCGCCGGGGCGACCGCCGCCTCCGGCGTGGGCTTCCGCGCGTTGGGCTCCGCGGCGCGGATTCCGCTGAACGTCACCCGCCGCCGCGCGAACGACGTCGACGGCGAACTCGACGAGCTACTCGCTGACGAAGACGAGGAAGAGCAGGACGGCGAGTACGACGAAGAGGCCGAGGGCGACGAAGAGTACGAGTACGAATACGATGAAGGCGAGGAGGGCGAAGACGCCGAGTGGGAAGACGATGACGAGGCCGAGGATGACGACGCTGAACAGGGCGAGCTGACGGTCCGCACTCCGGCCGATCGCAATGCCGACGACGAGAGTTCCGAGGAAGCCGCTGACGCGCCAGTCGCGGCCGCCGCGGCGGGGCTGAAGGACAAGCTTACCTCCGCGCTGCGGATCAAGAAGCCGGCGCCCAAGGCGCCCAAGCCCGAAAAAGTCGCCGAGCAGGACGCCAAGGCGGAGATCATCAACCAGCTTGAGGCCGCCGACAGCGCCGGCGTCGAGGACCTCAACTACGAACTGCCGCCGCTGGACATGCTGCTGGAGGCCGAGGAGGTCTGCTACGAAGACCACGAGCGCGAGGTCCGCCGCAAGGCCAAGCTGCTGGAGCGCACCTGCCGCAACTTTGGCTTCAACGTGAAAGTGGTCGAGATCGAAACCGGCCCGGTCATCTCGATGTACGAGCTGGAGCTGGAAGCGGGGCTGCGGCTCTCGAAGATCACCGGCCTGGAAGACGATCTGGCGATCGCGCTGCGGGCGCCCAGCGTCCGCGTGGTGGCGCCCATCCCCGGCAAGAACACCGTGGGCATCGAAGTGCCCAACGAGCATCGCCAGCTGGTCCGCATCCGCGAGGTCATCGAGCAAGCCAACGGCTCGGCCAAGCGGATGAAGATTCCGATCTTCCTGGGCAAGGACGTGTCGGGCAATCCGTTGGTGGTCGATCTGGCCGCGCTGCCACATCTCTTGATCGCCGGCCGCACCGGCACCGGTAAGTCCGTCTGCCTGAACTCGATCATCGTGTCGATGCTCATGGCCCGCGGTCCCGACGAGGTGCGGATGCTGATGATCGACCCCAAGATGGTCGAACTGTCCGGCTATAAAAAGCTGCCGCATTTGATGCACCCGGTCGTGACCGACATGAAAAAGGCCGAGGCGATCCTGGCCTGGGCGGTCGACAAGATGGAGGAGCGGTACACGCTGCTGGCCCGCGCCGGCGTGCGGCACCTGACGGTCTACAATCAACTGAGCGAGGAGGAGCTGCGCGAACGGATCCAGCCGACCAGCGAGGCCGAGTGGGAGAACATCCCTCGCAGCCTGCCGTTCATCGTGATCGTGGCCGACGAGATGGCCGACCTGATGATGACCGCCGGCAAGGACGTGGAGCAGCACATCATCCGGCTGGCCCAAAAGAGCCGGGCCGTCGGCATCCACCTGATCCTCGCCACGCAGAAACCGACCGTCGACGTGATCACCGGTCTGATCAAGTCGAACTTGCCGGCCCGGATCGCGTTCCAGGTGGCCAGCAAAACGGACAGCCGCGTGGTGCTCGACGAAAATGGCGCCGAGAAACTCTTGGGCAACGGCGACATGCTGTTCCTGTCCCCCGGCACCAGCAAGCTGCTTCGCGGTCAGGGCACGTTCCTCTCCGATGACGAAATCACCAAGGTCACCGACTTTGTCGGCACCGACAGCCCGCAGTTTGCCCGCGAGTTGATCGAGCTGAAGACCAAGGAAGAGCAAGAAGCCGCCGAAGCCGGCCCCGCGGGGGCGCTCAAGAACCGCGACGAACTGTACGAGCAGGCCGTCGACGTGGTGGTCCGCGAGCAGCGCGGCAGCGTCTCGCTGCTGCAGCGGTGTTTGGGCATCGGCTACGGTCGGGCGGCCCGGCTGATCGACTTCATGGCCGAAGACGGCATCGTGGGCGAGTACAACGGTTCGCAGGCCCGAGAAGTCATGCTGACCGTGTCGGACTGGGAGGCGATGGCGCGCGGCGAGGAGGGCGAGGGCGGCGGCGGGAACGACTCTGGCCCGCCGACGGTCGCCACCGTGACCAACGTGGCGCCGCAGCCGCGCCGCTCGAACAAGATCATCCCGGGCGCCGACGACCCCAGCGACCTGGAAGATCCGCGTCCCCGCGGCGGGGCGCCGATCGCCACGCCGCACATGCGACCTGCGCCCGAGCGCGAGCCGGCGCTGCCGACCGCCAGCCTGGCGACCGGCGGCGGGCTGACCGGCGCCGCGACAACGTTGTTGGCCGCGCCCTGGGAGGACGAGCCGGCAGCGGTTGACGAGGAGGCGTACGATTCGGAACTCGAAACGCCGCGCAGCGAGTGGGTGCTCGACGAGGCGACCGACGTGGTCAGCCAGAGCGAAGAGGACACGCTCGCCCCTGGCGAGGCCGCCGTGGCGCTGGTCGACGCAGGCGTGCAGCCGACCGAACTGAGTTGGCAAGAGGACGCCGAAACGGACGCCGATGAAGACCCCGAGTGGGTCGCCGCGACCACCGAAGACGCCGCTGGTGAAGCCGACGCGGATGCGGACGAAGTTGCTGACGACGCCGAGGACCTGCTGGCCGTCGACGCGATCGCCGACGATGCTGACGAGCAGGACGCCGTCGCCGAGGAGGCCGACGAACCGGACGCACTCGAAGACGCTGGCGAGGACGATTCCGATTGCGAAGCGGACGAGTACGATTCGGACGAGTACGATTCGGACGATGACGGCGACTTCACTGCAGACGAAGAGACCGACGCGGACGACGAAGAACTCGCCGCGGAGGATGCCGAGTACGAGTACGAGTACGACGAAGCCGACGATGCCGAGGAAGACGACGAACTCGAAGACGACGAGTACGAGGAGGCGGACGCCGACGAGCTCGCTGAAGACGACGCGGAACTGGTCGACGAAGACGAAGTCGAGGCCGACGAGGAGGACGTCGACGACGACGAATCAGACGAGCAGGACGAGGGCGAAGTCGCCGATGACGACGCCCAGGAGTACGACTACGAGTACGTCTACGAATACGAGGACGAGGACGAGGACGAGGAGTAGCCGGACAAAAAAACGTCGCCGCGAGAATTTCCTCGCGGCGACGTGATTGTGATACAAAAACTCGATCGGCGATCGAGTCGCGTCGGCGAATGCCCTTAAGCCTTGCGGCGGCGATTCCACGCCAGCCCCAAGAACGCGCAACCCAGGCCGCCGAACAGGAACGACGAGGCCTCGGGGACGGCCACGACGCCGTTGAAGACAAAGTCGTCGATGCCGAACTGCCGCGAATTGGCGCCGGCGCCGTCGTTCGCGCCCCAGGCGAACAGGCGGAATTCAATCGAACTCATCAGGTTTTGAAAAGCGGCGTCGGCCAGGCTGATCGTCGTGCCCGTGCCCGTTGCCGCGCCAATATCGGCAGTGAAGCCGTCGAGGCTCGACCGCAACGCAAACATCGTCGGTCCGTTTGCGTTCACCGTCGAGTTGTACATCAGGTTTTCCAGACTCAGCTTGTTGCCGCTATCCGGGGTCAATGTCCACGTGATGTAATTGCCCGAGTTGAAGGCGTTGGACCACCCGGTCAGGCGGTACTCGTTGGTGGCGTTGCTCCCCGCGATCCCGCCGGGGCCGAAGCCAATGCCGCTGACGGTGATGCCCGATATGACAACTTGGTCATCCGTATAAGGATTGTCTTGAGCAGGATTGAGTCTGTCGATCGGGTTCGAGAAGACGATGTCGGCACGGCCTGTCGTGGTCAGGCAGCAGGTCAAGGCGCATGCGATCGCGGCCGGCAAGAAATACGCGCGCATAAGGGCTCCAGTGGTGTGAGTATCAGGAAGGGAGTGCGCCCATGAAAATAGATTTCGTCGATACGGGCTTGCCCAGCGGCTTGCGGGCGCCCGTAGGTGTCCTTCCTCAAAGCTAGCTAGGTTGATTGGGATTATCTACGTATTTGTGGTGTAGAAACTGCAGATTCTTCGAGTTCGCTAACCCGTCGCCAGCCGCGCGGGGTAGCGATCGCACTGCGATTGATCGGGTTCGATCCCGAAGCGCCCCGATCGCCAGAGCTGGCGGAGCGACCCCTTGGGGGCGTAAAGTCTTCCCGGAGAACAGCTTGTGTCATCCGTTGGGCCGGCCTGGGGGAGCGACTGCGTTGACCGGCGACCGAGCGTGGGCTACACTTTCGCTGCCTTCGCTGGCCGGTCTTCGCAATTGCGACTCCCTTGGCCGCGGCGATGAAACGAGAGGATTTTGCTCGACGCCATGCCCGCTTCCGCCGTGATTATTCCGATTACCCCCCACCGGCGGCCTTAGGGCGGTTCGAGCGACCACGCTGCAAACCATGACCCCGAGGCCCCGCGGCCTCGGGGTTTTTTTGTTGAAGGAGAGGCCAGAGGGGAGAGGTCGGAGATTAGGGAAACAAGGCCGCAGCGGTTGAGGAACCACATTCGCCCGATATCGACGACGAACGACCTATGAATGATTCGCCGATCCGCAGTCATCGCGATTTGAAAGTCTGGCAACTCGGGATGGAGATTGCAGAGGAGACGTACGCGCTGACGCATTCGTACCCTGACGATGAACGGTTCGGACTGGTGGCCCAGGTTCGGCGGGCGGCCGTTTCCGTCCCAGCCAACATCGCCGAAGGCAACGGGCGCGAATCGACGAAGGAATATTTGCGTTTCCTGTCGATTGCCGTCGGCTCACTCGCAGAGGTCGAGACATTTCTCGAACTTTCACATCGTCTGCAGATGGCAGACGAGAGCCGCCTCAACCGCCTGATGAACCTCGTTGCAGAAGAGCGCCGCATGCTTCGCGGCCTGCAACGCTCGCTCCGCGCCCGCCTCGCCGAAGACTGAACTCACCCCGTCGCCAGCGAACCGTCCCTGACCTCCGACCTCTGCCCCCTTCCACCGCCATGCACATCCAAATCTACGACACGACCCTCCGCGACGGCGCCCAGGGCGAAGGGGTGAACTTTTCGCTGGAGGACAAGGTGCTCATCGCCCGGCGGCTGGACGAGATGGGCTTCGACTACGTCGAGGGGGGCTACCCGCTCTCCAACCCGAAGGACGCGCAGTTCTTTCAGCGGTTGGCCGCCGAGCCGCTCACACATGCCAAGCTGACCGCGTTCGGCATGACGCGCCGGCGCGGCATGACGGCCGCCGAGGACCCCGGCATGCAGGCGCTGCTCGCGGCCAAGACGCCCGCGGTCACCATCGTCGGCAAGACGCACGATTTCCACGCCACGGAAGTGTTGGGCGTCTCGCTGGAAGAAAACGTGGCGATGATCCGCGACACGGTCGCGTACCTGGTCGAGCAGGGCCGCGAGGTGATCTACGACGCCGAGCACTTTTTCGACGGCTGGAAAGCGAACCCCGCGTACGCGGCCCAAACGATTCAGGCGGCGGCCGCTGCGGGCGCGTCGATGATCGTCATGTGCGATACCAACGGCGGCACGCTGCCCGAGGAGATCGCCGAACTGACCCGCGCCGCAGCCGCGGCGGTCGACGTGCCGCTGGGCATCCACTGCCACAACGACTGCGAACTGGCGGTCGCCAATTCGCTAGCCGCGGTGGACGCGGGCGCCGTGCAGGTGCAGGGCACGATCAACGGCTTTGGCGAGCGCTGCGGCAACGTCGACCTGCTGGCGGTGATGGCCAACCTGTCGCTGAAGAAAAAGCAGGACTACCAGGTGCTGGGCAGCGGCAACGGCACGACGGCGCTCGCTCATCTGACCGAGCTGTCGCGGTACGTGTACGAAATCGCGAACATGAACTTTCGCAATAACCAGCCGTTCGTCGGCGCCAGCGCGTTCGCCCACAAGGGCGGCATGCACGTGCACGCGATCAACAAGGTGGCCCGCAGCTACGAGCACATCGACCCCGCATTGGTTGGCAACGAACGCCGCGTGTTGGTCAGCGAGCTCTCGGGCCGGTCGAACATCATCGCGCTGGCCACCAAGCTCAATCTGCAGGACGACAAGGCGCTGATGAACCAGGTGCTGGAGCGGATCGTCGAGCTGGAAAACCAGGGTTACCAGTTCGAGGCGGCCGAGGCGTCGTTCGAGCTGTTGGTGAAGAAACTCGCCGGCACCTACGAGCCGCATTTCGAGCTGGTCAAATACCACACGACCGTCGAAAGCCGCGGCGGACAGCCGATCTGCGAAGCGACCGTCAAGTTGCTGGTGGGCGACGAAGTGCGGCACGAAGTGGCCGAGGGCGACGGCCCGGTCAACGCGCTCGACGCGGCGCTGCGCAAGGCGCTCGCCGCCGATTTTCCCACGCTGACCGACATGCACCTGTTCGACTACAAGGTGCGGGTCATCAACAGCGAAGCCGCCACCGCCGCGAGCGTGCGGGTGGTGATCGAAAGCCGCGACGGCGCGAACTCGTGGGGCACCGTGGGCGTCCACGAGAACGTCATCGAAGCCAGCTGGGCCGCGCTGGTCGACAGCATCGAGTACAAGCTGTGCAAGGACGAGTCATAAAGCCGCGACCGCCGGTCGCGGAGACCGGGCCGCAATTGACTTACGTGCATGCACGAACTATCATTCTTGCATGCAGTTCACCGTCCGCAACATCACCGACGACATCGACGCCGCCGCCCGCCAGCGCGCCGCAGTAGAGAAGAAGTCGCTTAACGCCGTGCTCATCGATGCACTGCGGCGGGGGTTGGGAGTTGAGAGCCAACCGACCAAGAAGCGGGACCTCTCGTCATTTTTGAACGGGCCAAAGATCGACGCCGAGACGCTGGCAATTCTGAATGAGCCGCGGCCCATTGATCCTGAAATGTGGGATTAGCGTGCGATGCGGTTGTTGCTGGATACCAACCGCTACGGCGACGTGGTCAATCGTGACCGGGAAGTGATCGAGCGACTCCAGGTCGCAACTGAGGTTTGGCTGCCACTGGTCGTCCTTGGGGAAATCCGCGCAGGATTTGCGCTAGGATCGCGACGCAGCAAGAATGAGCGGCGGCTTGCGGAGTTTCTGCAATTCCAGGGCGTAGGCGTCCTGCTGCCGGACGAGGAAACGGCCCGCCACTACGCCGAGATTGCCGCCGATCTCCGCCGTCAGGGCTCGCCGATTCCCACGAACGACATCTGGATCGCCGCGCAGGCCCTGCAGCACAATCTCACGCTCGACACGCGGGACGAACATTTCCGCAAGGTGCCGGGTCTGAAACTCTGGAAGGCGTGAGAAGCCCCCCCTGCGGCGCGTCGTTGGGCCCCGCGGCGTTTCTCGCTCATCAGCCGCGACTTGGCCAAGTCGCCGGCGGCCCCGGCGAGCCAGATTCTCCCCTTTGCACGAGCGCGCCTTTGCGCGAGAATTGGGCGTTTCGCGACTCTCGCGCACAGGCGCGAGGGCGCAAAGAAAATGCGCAAAGCCCGCCTTTGCCGCGATTCCCCCTGCAAGAGCCGCCTGCCGCCATGAGCACCGACGCGCCGCTAAATCCCGAGGACCTCCCCTCGCAATACGATCACGAGGGCGCGCAGGCCCGCTGGTACAAGTTCTGGGACGAGCGCGGCTACTTCCACGCCGAGGTCGGCGCCACCGACGCGCAGGGAAACAAAAAGCCCCCCTTCACGATCGTCATCCCGCCCCCCAATGTGACCGGCGCGTTGCACCTGGGGCACGCGCTGAACAACACGTTGCAGGACATCCTCTGCCGGCAGAAGCGCATGCAGGGGTACAACGTGCTGTGGATGCCGGGCACCGACCACGCGGGGATCGCCACGCAGGCGGTCGTCGAGCGGCGGCTGCTGGAGGAAGAGAAAAAGTCGCGCCACGACCTGGGCCGCGAGGGGCTCGTCGAGCGGATCTGGGAGTGGAAACAGCAGTACGAGAAACGCATCCTGGGGCAGCTCAAGCAACTGGGCGCCAGTTGCGATTGGCAGCGGCTGCGGTTCACGCTCGACGAGGTGTGCGCCCGCGCGGTCCGCGAGACGTTCTTCAAGCTCTTCAGTGACGGCAAGATCTACCGCGGCAAGCGGCTGGTCAACTGGGACACGTACCTGCAGACTGCCGTCAGCGACGACGAGGTGTTCCACGACCCGGTGAAGGGGCACTTCTGGCATTTCAAGTACCCGTTTGTCAAAGCGGATCTGAAGCCGGGCGAGCCGGAGTTCGTGTCGATCGCCACCACGCGGCCCGAAACGATGCTGGGCGACACCGCGGTGGCCGTGCACCCCGACCCGGCCGCGGCGCTCGACAAGTACGAAGCGGAGCTGAAAGAGAAACTCGCCGCCGCGCCCGCGAAAGAGCGCGCCCCCATCGAAGCCCAGTTGAAAGCAGTTGGCGATCGACGCCAGTCGATCCTCCCCCGTTTGATCCAACTGCGTGACATGGCCCAGCGCGGCGTGCGGATCATGCTGCCGTTGGCCGAGCGCGAGATTCCGCTGATCGCCGACGAGTGGGCGAAGCCCGAACTCGGCTCAGGTTGCGTGAAGATCACCCCGGCGCACGACGAGAATGATTACGCCGTATGGCAGCGCAACCTGGACATCGGCGCGATCAACATCATGAACGCCGACGGCACGCTCAACGACAGCGTGCCGGCGAAGTATCGCGGGCTCTCGATGAAAGCCGCGCGGAAGGAGGTCGTGGCCGACCTCGCCAACAGCGGGTTGCATGATCCGGACAACGATGTCGAGGATCGCGAAATCGACCTCGCGCATTCGGACCGCTCCAAGACGCCGATCGAGCCGTACCTGGCGGACCAGTGGTTCGTGAAGATGGACGAACTGGCCCAATCGGCGATGGACGCCGTGACCGACGGCCGCGTGAAGATCACCCCCGAGCGGTACGGCAAGACGTACCTCGATTGGCTGAGCGAAAAACGCGACTGGCCGGTGGGCCGGCAGTTGTGGTGGGGGCACCGGATACCAATCTGGCATGTAACGGTTCGGTACAGCAGCAACGATCAGCCCCACGGCGACTTGCTGGATGATGGCGAAGTGAAGCAGGAGATGTCTGACTATGCGGAAAGTGCCAAGTCAAATTTGACGGCCGCGCTCCGCAAACTCGGCCTTGAAGAAGGGAATGATTTCACTGTTGTGTCGATGCCCGGCGATCGGACCACCGAATCGACGCTACTTGTCTGCACGAAGAGTCGCATTGCGGACGAAGCGATTGAGCAATTGCAGGGCGATCTTGCTTTTTCGGATGTGGTCGGCAAAAAGGTCAAGAACCACGACAGCCTGACACTTGCGTACGAGATTTCTGTCCCGACCCAAGACGAAGAAGTCCTCGACACCTGGTTCTCCTCCGCCCTCTGGCCGCACTCGACGCTTGGTTGGCCGGAGCACACTCCCGAACTGGCGGAGTTCTACCCGACCAGCGTGCTGATCACCTCGCGGGACATCATCACGTTGTGGGTCGCGCGGATGGTGCTCGCCGGGCTGTACAACATGGGCGAGGTGCCGTTCAAAGACGTGTACATCCACCCCAAGATTCTCGACGGCTACGGCGAGACGATGTCCAAGTCGAAGGGCAACGGGGTGGATCCGCTCGATGTCATTGAGAAGTTTGGGGCCGACGCGCTGCGGTTCGGGCTGGCGTATCTGACGACCGAGACGCAGGACGTGCGGATGCCGGTCGAGTTCGAGTGCCCGCACTGCGAGAAGCTGATCGAGCAGACCAAGAAAAATCGCACACAGCCGCGGGTCGAGTGCAAACATTGCGGCCAGTCGTTCAGCACGCAGTGGGCCGCGTCGCACGGCACGGCGGAGGACCAGGCGCTGCCCCGCGGGGCGGTGGTCAGTGAGCGGTTCGAACTGGGCCGCCGCTTCTGCAACAAACTGTGGAACGCCGCGCGGTTCAGTTTGCAGAACCTGTCCGATTACAAAGCCGCGACCGGCCCCGACGCCATGCAGGCCGCCGTGGCCGAGCCGCTCACGCTGGAAGACCGCTGGCTGCTGTCGCGGCTGGCTACGACGACGCGGGAGGTGACCGCCGCGCTGGCCGAGTTCCGCTACGCCGACGCGTCGCGCGCGCTGTACGCCTTTGCGTGGAATGACTTTTGCGATTACTACGTGGAGATCACCAAAGCGCGGTTCGCCAACCCGGCCACCCGTCTGGCGGCGCAGCGGGTGCTGTCGCACGTGTTGGACGCGCTGGTGCGGTTGCTGCATCCGCTGGTGCCGTTCTTGACCGAAGAGATTTGGCAGTTGCTCAATGAGATGGCGCCGCTCCGGGGGCTGACGCCCCCCGGCTCACAAGAGGGGCTGACGCCCCCCGGCTCGCAACAACAAGCGAGCCGTGACCGTGAGGTCACGGAGGCCGCTGCGAGCCACGGCTGTGAGGCCGCGGAGTCGGTGTGCATCGCCCCCTGGCCGGAAGCCGACGAGTCGCACATCGATGCGGAGATCGAAGCGCAGTTTGCCGACTTCCAGGAGGTGCTGGCCGCCGTGCGGGAGATTCGTATGGGGCAGAACATCCCGCCGCGCGAGCCGATCCGCTTTGCCGTCCGCTGCGACAACGCGACGGCCGAGTTGCTCGATCCGATGAAGCCGTATTTCGAGCAGATGGCCCGCGCCACGCTCACGGCGGTCGGCCCTGGAGCGACTGCGCCGGAGCGCTCGGCCAGCAAATCGCTGGGCGCCATCGACGTGCATGTCGACGTATCGGCGTTCTTCGACGCCGACGCGGAAATCGCGCGGCTGGAAAAAGAAGAGCAGCAGTTGGCCAAGCACGCGCAGACGCTGACCGCCAAGCTGTCGAACGAAAACTTCGTCAGCCGCGCCCCGGCCGAGGTCGTCCAACAGCAGCGGGAGAAGCTGGCGGAGGTCGAGGCCCAGATCGTGGCCGTGACGGCAGCGCTGGCGAAATTGCGCTAGTCGGCATAGTCTCGCACCGCGCCGGGGCGTTTCCCCGACGCGGCGGCGAGTTTTTCTTGCGAGAATTGCCCCGTGCGGGGACAATTGCAGGGTCGTGTTCCTGTTTGGCACGACTTGGGGTGGCTGGGGACGACCGAAGGGAGCCCCCAGTGCACGCCCTGGGGGCTTCGCTGCGCTGCGTCCCCAGGCACCCCGCTGCGACTTCGCTTGTCCTGTTGTCTTTTTGCGATTGAGTCGAGAGCCATGCGACATATTCTCCGTCTCCCCCCGTTTCGATACGCCGCGGCGATGTGCTGCGTGATGGTTTTGCTGCTCGTCGGTCCGCGGGCCACGGGCGGCGAGATGCGCACCTGGACCGACAAGACGGGCAAGTTCAAGATCGAGGCGGAGTTCCTTGAAGTGCTCGACGGCAACGTGCAGCTGAAGCGCGCCGACGGGCAAACGATCAGCGTGCCGCTGACGAAACTCAGCAAGGCCGACCAAACGCACCTGCGAGAGCTGGCGCGCAAGAACCGCGAGCAGGACGCCGACCCCAACAATCCGTTTGGGCTGGGCGCGGGCGGTCCGGCGCCGCGCGGACCGCAAGCCCCACGGCAGCCGTTGGGGATGGCCGGCGCCGGGGCGGCGGGTCTGTCGGCTGACGATTTCGGCATGCCCGGCGGCGGCAGCGAGTTCCAAGTCGGCGACGAAGTGGAAGTGAAGGACGGCCTCGACTACGTCCCGGGCAAGGTCGTCGGCATTGGCTCGGGCGGAACACAGGTGTTCGTTACGATCGACGGGACTGGTGAGACCGAGTCGGTGTTCGCTCGGGAGCCCTGGCTCCGGCGTCCCGGCGGCGAGCAACCGGGCGGCGGCAAGTCGACCCCCACCGGCTCGGTCGGCGGGTACGAGCTGACAGCCGCCGATCTGTCAGGCATCCGCCGCGTGGTGCCGCTGGGCGGCGGCGGGGGCGAGTTCACGCCCGACCCGGGGGCCGACAAGCTCATTGCCGCGAAGCCGGTGGGACTCAGCCCGCGGCGCGGATTCTTCGAAGACATCGAGGCGGTCAACTTCACCGGCGCCGAGCGGGCCGTCGTCGCCTGCCAGGGCGGCGAAGACATGCACGAGAAGTCGAGCACGGTGGAGATCTGCAATCTCGCCACGGGTCGCAGCGAAGGGTACCTCGCCGGGCCGCCCAAGCTGAAGATGGCGGCCGTGACTGCCTCGGGGAAGCGCGTGGTCACGGTCTCGGAAATCGAAACGTTCAAATACGGCCCGCTGCAGGTGTGGGACGTGACCGGCGAAGGCTTGCAGCACGTGGCCAGCTGGCAGGGCAGCACCGACAAGAACCGCGGCCAATTCGAGTGGATTGGCTGGCTCGACGAGGACCGCGTGCTGACGGTCGACGACAACAACGCGATTGCCTGGGCGATCGACGGCGAGAAGATTCGCGGCGACTATCAGATCCCCGTGCGCAACGGCGCGCGGCCGGCCTTCAGCCCCGGCGGCGGACAGTTTGCCCTGCCGGCGAACGGATCCGTCGACATTCACTCGGTCGCCACCGGCGAGCGGCTGGCGCGCGTGCCCGTCGAGGGCGCCAGCAGCGGCAGCCAAGTGGCGTTCAGCCCCAACGGCGAGCTGATTGCGGTGAGCACCGGCCCGTTCGTCAAAGTGGTCGCGATTGCAGGTGGCGAGCAACTGTGCGACGCGTTCGCCCCGGTGCGGGGCGACAATGTCGGCCTGGCCTGGGCCGGCGATCAGTACGTGTTGGCAGGCGGCCGCGACCTGATCCACGTCGGCACGCAGACCGTCGCGTGGACGTACGAACACAGCGCGCAATTCGTCCGCGGCGCGGGCGGCAAGTGCTGGTACTTCCTCGACGACCGGCACTCGAACCAGCGGGCGCTGCTGCCGTTCAGCTTGCCGCAGCCCGGCGTCACGCCGGTCCCCGAAGATCAGCTCGCGCTGGCGCCGGGGGCGCAGGTGGCGCTCGATCTGCAGCTGGCGGTCAGCTACAACAGCGACGGCGACTTCCGCGGGGACGTGGAAAAGAAGCTCACCAGCGATCTCGAGCGGGCTGGGTTTGTTCTCACGGACGGCGCCAACGCCACGCTGGTTGCCCGACTCACCCCCGGCGAGACGGAGACCGTCGAGTACCGCACGTGGGGCATCAGCCGCGAAACGCAGTCGGTGTCGGTCACCAAGCAGGTGTACGAACTGGAACTGCTGGTCGACGGCCAATCGGTCTGGACGCGCAAGTCGACGCAAGACTCGCCGCATCACCTGCAACTGCAGGAGAACGAGTCGATCAACGACGCGATCAATCGGGTGATGAAGCCCACGACCGGTTACTTCGGCGCCGGCGTGCCCGCGCGGGTGGTCAAGCAGGACGAAGCGGAGCGCCGCAAGTCGGAAATTTCGCTGCACGGGTTGCAGTAGCGGGGAAAGCGCCAGCGTGGGATTTGGCTAGACGCCAGGTCCAGTCAGGATCTCAAGCACGGCCAGATAGCCGGCGGCACACTTGCCGCCGGGCGATTTGCGGTGGAGGTTTCGCCCGTCGCGTCCCGGCGGCAAGTGTGCCGCCGCCTAGTGCTGGTTTCAAATCCCCTCCCTCGAAGGGAGGGGCAAGGGGAGGAATTCGCAACGCTGGAGTTTTCGCCCCTCTCCCAGCCTCTCCCCTCAGGGGAGAGGGGTATTGAGACTGGGGCTAGAAATCTCATTCGCGTGGTTTGCACAACTGAGCGGCTCTGCGGCATCTGCGGCTCCGCTTGCACCGCCGCGGCGCAACGCCGACAATGAGCGGGGGCCGGCGGCCCAGTGCGCCGCGGGCCTGGCAGCTCTTCAAGTCTCTGCGAGGTTGGCGATGTCTGTTCGCGGTCTGCCGTGCGCTGCGGGTGTGGCTCTGCTGTTGGCTGGCGTGATGCTCTCCGCTGGCGGTTGCGGCAACTCGGGCGTCAACTCGGCGAATCGCATGATCGATTCGATGCAGGACGTCGTGGACCTGCTCAGAACGGTGCAAGACGCCCCGTCCGCCCGCGCGGCCATCGGCAAGCTCCAACCCGCGTTTGACGACTTCGTCGTGGCGCTGAAAGAGGTGGCGGAGATTGAGCGCGACGGGGGCGAAGTCCGCGGCCTGAAAACGCAGATTGCCCAACTCGACCGCGACTTGAACCGCGCCACGGCCGAGTTGCAGCGCGAGTCGGAGCGACTGGAGGCGATACGGGGCCTGCCAGCGGAGTTCTGGTCGGAATACCGGATGGCGGGTGCGGAATTGGCTGTTGGCTTCGTCGAAGCAGCGGCTATTGCGGGCGTCGCTGATTCCGCCGAGGTGGCGGCTGCGACCGCATCGATCAAACAGATTCAAACGGCCTACAAAACGCACGGCCCCGAGCATGTGGCGGAGATCACGATCCGCGGCGGGCGCGATTACGATCGCGACGAAGCGGTGGTTCGATTGGAGCGACTGGCCGGCGGCGCCGCCGAAATCGTGCTGCTGCCCGATTCGGACGCCCCCGACGACTTGAACGTGATGGTGGCCCCCGTGGGCGACCTGGCGGCGTTTCGCGATGCGATCGATTTCGGCACGGTGACGGATTTCATTCCCGAGCGTGGCGAGATCCTTTTGGAGGTCACCGAAGACCTTGCGGGGCCCTACGCGGGCATGACCGAGCAGCAGATCGCGCAGCAAAAGCAGGCGGAGGCCGAGCGGGCCGAGGCCCAACGGCAGCGCGAGGAGCAGCTTGCCCAGCAGGAAGCTGCGCGGAAAAAGCGCGAGGCGGACGAAGCAAAGCGTCGCGCCGAGGAAGAGGAACGGCAGCGCCCGCCGGAGCGCGGCAAGCCCGACTACTTCCCCAAGTTGCTGGCGAACCTGCAAGACCCCCAGGCGGCGCATCACCGCACGTCGATCGAGCACCTGCTGGAGCTGAAGCCGTCCGATGCGCCGGATGATCAGACGCGCGAGCAGCTCGTCGCCGCGCTGCGCGAGCTGGTGCTGGCCGGGGGCACGAACTACGCCGGCGACTCGCCGACCGATGACGCGATCCGGTGCCTGGTCGGCTGGGCGGGCGAGGCGGCCGCGCCGACGTTGCTCGCGCGGCTGAAAGACTCGTCGCAGCAGATCGACGCAGCGCTGCTGGAAGGACTGGCAGCGTTTCCGTCGGAGGAAGCGGCGACGGCGCTGGCGGGCAAGGTGAAGGAGTCCCAGCAGCAGCGCGAGGCGATTGCCGAGACGCTGGCCGCGATGGGACCGGTGGCCGAGCAACCGCTGCTGGCGCTCATTCCCGACGACAGCGCGGAGGTGAACATTGCCGTGATCAACGCCCTGGGCCAATGCGGCACCAAGGCGAGTTTGCGAACCATGCGGCTGGCGGCCCGCAGCGAGAACGACCAGGTGGCCCAGGCCGCCCGCGACGCGGCCGACGCCATTCGAGAGCGAGCCAAAACGACCGACGAGTGACGGGCGGGGCGGGGAATTCTGCCAATCTCGCCCATTTCGCGGCGAATAAGCAGCCAACGCGGGCCCGGCCGCCGAGGCGCCGGACCTGCAGAATCGGATTGTTCGGAGCTTTCGTCCCGCGGTCGTCGCGAGGGCAAGCTACATTTATCGGCAGCGATCGTGCGTCGTCGCGGCAGGCTTGGCTACTCAGCTCGCGCCGCCGACGCTTTGCTGGAGTTAATTGCCATGCTGGAAACACTGTACCTGATCAGCGCCATCGTCGGCGGCACCATTTTGGCGTGCCAGTTCGTGCTCACGCTGATGGGCTTGGGCGACGACGGCATGGACGTGGGCGATGTGGGCGACGGCGGCGACTTCGGCGGCATGGCCGATGTGGGCGACATCGGTGACGTCGGCGATGTGGATGTCGGCGAGTTCGACGACGCGGGCCACCATCACACCAGTTGGAGCGACGCCGCCGACGGCGACGTCTCGCATCCCGACAGCACCTGGATTTTCGGCGTCATCTCGTTCCGCACGATCGTGGCGGCGCTGACGTTCTTCGGACTGGTGGGGCTGACGACCCGCTCGGCAGGCATGCCGCCCGCCGTGTCCGTTGTGCTGGCGACAATCGCGGGCATCGCGGCCATGTTCGGCGTGTACTACATGATGCGTTCGCTGATGAAGCTCAACGCGTCCGGCAACGAGAATATTACCAACGCCATCGGCGCCCACGCGACCGTTTACATTCCGATCCCCGCCTCGCGCGGCGGCGCGGGCAAGGTGCAGCTCTCCATGCAGAATCGCATCGTCGAGTTCGCGGCGGTGACTGACGACGACGAGCCGCTTCGCACGGGCGAGGCGGTCGAGGTCGTCGCGGTGAATGGCTCGGATACGCTGGAGGTGCGGCGCATCGCGGCCACCGTGGCTACCTAGTCGGTCGACCGGCACGCATCGAATCGGCGACTCAATACGAAAACAATCACGCAGGATTCGCACAACGTTACGGACGACGCCAACCCCCAAGGGGCGACCCCATGAATATGCAATCAGTCATTAGTCCGCTGCTGGCGGAGATCTTCGGCATCCCGACGCCAGTGTTTGCGATTGGGTTGATTGTGGCGTTGGTCGTCACCTTCTTCTTCGTCGTCATTCTGCTGAAGACCAACTACAAGCGTTGCTCCAGCAACCAGGTGTTGGTCATCTATGGTAAGACCAGCCAGGGCGAAGCGGCCAAGACGGTCCATGGCGGCGCCTCGTTCGTCTGGCCATTGATCCAGGACTACCGCTATCTGAGCCTGGAACCGATTCAGATCGAAATTCCGCTCCGCGGGGCGTTGTCGATCGAAAACATCCGCGTGAACGTCCCCAGCGTGTTCACCGTGGCCGTGGGCACCCAGCCCGACGTGATGACCAACGCGGCGATTCGCTTGCTCGATCTGTCGACCGCCGACGTGCGCAAGCAGGCCGAGGAAATCATCTTCGGCCAACTGCGGCAGGTGATCGCGTCGATGCGGATCGAGGACATCAACCGCGACCGCGATACGTTCCTGGCCCACGTGCAGGGGTCGGTCGAGCCGGAACTGAAGAAGATCGGCTTGGTGTTGATCAACGTCAACATCACCGACATCACCGACGAGAGCGGCTACATCGACGCCATCGGCCAGAAGGCCGCCAGCGAAGCGATTCAGCAGGCGCGCGGCGACGTGGCCGACGAGCAGAAGAAGGGCGAGATCCGCGTCGCCGAGGCCGAGCGCGAGAAGGTCGTCAGCGTGGCCAACGCCACGAAGGCTCGCGAAATCGGCACCCGCGAAGCCCAACGCGAGCAGGCGGTCCGAATCGCCGAGTTGGAGAAAGAACAAACGGTCGGCGAGCAGACTTCGGCCTTCCAGCGCGACGTGCAGGTCAAGCAGGCCGAGCAGGAAAAGCGTATCGCCGTAGCCAATGCCAACGCCCAGGCGGTCGATGGCGAGAACATCGCCGAGGCGCGAATCGCCGCGTCGCAGGCGACATTGCTGGTCGAGCGTGCTGAAGCGTACGAGAAGGGCGAAGCCCGTAAACGCGAGGCCGAGGCGGCGGTCATCGAGATCCAGAACCGCGCGATGGCCAAAGCCGCACTGGCTGAGGCCGAGAGGGTCGAAGCCGAGCAGCGGGCCAAGTTCGAGGCGCCGGCCAAAGCGCAGAAAGCCAAGATCCTGGTCGACGCCGAGGCGGAAGCCGAGAAGCGCCGCCTGGAGGCCGAGGGCGAAGCGAAGGCGATCTACGCCAAGCTGGAGGCGGAAGCCCGCGGTCACTACGAAATCCTCGCCAAGAAGGGCGAGGGTCTGAAGCAGATCGTCGAAGCGTGCGGCGGCGCACGCGAGGCGTTCCAGTTGATGATGCTGGAGCACCTGGACAACCTGGCCGAGAGCAGCGCCAAGGCGATCAGCAACATCAAGTTCGACAAGGTCGTGGTGTGGGAAAACGGCGGCGCCAACGGCCGCAGCAACACGGCGGACTTCCTGCACAAGATGGCCGGCACGCTGCCGCCGATGATGCAGGTGATGCGCGACATCGGCGGGGTCGATATTCCCGAAAGCCTGGCGAAGCTGTCGGGCGCCGAGGAAAGCAGCGATGGCGCGGCCGCCAAGGCGGCGGAAAACGGCGCCGCGGCGGCAGGACAGGCGCCAGCCGCGAACTGACGGCAAAGACCGAAGTTGCGTGCCACGGCTCTGTGAGCCGTGCTCCCTGGCGAAAGTCGCTAGTGATTCGCACGGCTCACAGAGCCGTGGCACGCGACCGGTCGCACTGCGGCTTGGTCATTCTCCAGCGGCAGCTTCCCCCGGCCGGCGCGGCGGCCCTATAATGACGGCTCATCAATTATCGAGCCGCCGCCGAGCCCGCTTGCCGTCAAAGGATCGCCGCCATGCCCGTCGCCATGGAGTTGTCACGGATCATCATCAGCGAAGTCACCAGCGAGCAGGTGATCTGGCTGAAGGAAATCGACGGCGAGCGGACGTTTCCGATCCTGATCGGGATTTTCGAAGCGACCAGCATCGACCGCCGCGTGAAGAACTACGAGGCCCCGCGGCCGCTGACGCACGATTTGCTGGTGGGAGCGGTCGAGCAGCTGGGGGGCGAGTTTCAGGACGTGATCATCAGCTCGCTGAAGGACCACACCTACTTTGCCGTGCTGCGGGTCCGCCAGGAGGGCGAGCTACTGGAGATTGACGCCCGGCCCAGCGACGCGATCGCCGTGGCCGTGACCTGCTCGCCCCACCTGCCGATTTTCGTCAGCGAAGAAGTGCTCCGCGACGTGGCGGGCGAATGATGTAATACGCATTCTAACTTGAAGTAGCGCGATCGAGGCACGTCGCGGCGCAGACGGTTTTCATCAGTTGGTCGTCCATCGCGACGCGGCGCCAGGCGTCA
>PABB01000067.1 GCA_002702655.1 Planctomycetaceae bacterium | reverse complement strand
TCATGCTACGGCTCCTCCCTGAGATTGGCGTCAAAGGACGGGAGCCGTAGCTGTTTTTCTTCAATCAGGCAATTTCAAAACACGTTCTAAGATCGCGATCGAGCGATCGCGCGCCAGCGACATGCTGCGCCGCCGCGAAGCCGAACTGGCCCACGTCGGCCGGCTCGGCATGCTCGGCGAGGCGGTCGCCGAGATCGCCCATGAAATCAATCAGCCTTTGTTCAGCATCCACAATTTCTCGCAGGCCTGCCTCAGCGAGCTGGCCAAACCCGCCGGCGGCAATCAGGCCGAGATCGTCGGCTGGCTGGAGCGAATTCGCACCGCCAGCAGTCGTGCCAGTCAGATTCTCCGCCGCATCACGGGCTTCGTCCGTAGCGGCGAACGGTCCGTCATCGACTGCAGCGTCAACGACCTCCTGACGGACACGCTGGAGCTGATCTCGTGGCGGATCTCCCGCCAACGAATTGACGTCGACGTCCGCCCCGCGCCGCCGGGGTTGCGATTTCAGGTCGATCGAACGCAAATCCAACAGGTGTTGATGAATCTGCTGCTGAACGCCTGCGACGCCATCGAACAGTCGCAGCCACTGGGGGCCGGTCGCATCGCCATCGAAGCCAACGACACCGACGGCGTCATTCAGTTCGTTGTCGAAGACAACGGGCCGGGCGTCCCCGACGACGTGCGCGACCGGCTGTTCGAACCGTTTGTCTCGACCAAGCAGGACGGCATGGGCATGGGCCTGGCGATCTGCCGCTCGATCGTGGAACGACACGGCGGGAAAATCGCCGTCGTCAAAGACGCCGGCAACGGCGCTCGTTTCACAGTGACGATCCCCAAGCGACCCGGTCAACAGGCGGCCTGAACGCGATTTGTTCCGCCGCAGACTGGCGCCACGGACAACAAACGAACGCGGCGTTGGCATTCCCAAAGGGGTGGCTGGGGACGACCAACGGGAGCCCCCAGGTGCGCCACCGTTTACGGCCCCGCGGCCGCGAAGCCAAGCAGCAGAAACCGACCCGCGCCCGGCGGAGCCCACCGATGCCGCCCCGCTGGCAGCGTAAATTGGTACGCGTCGACCGGCGGCAGGCCGTCGAGCGTCACGGCGTCGGTCAGCACCGGTTCGGCCGCGTTGCGCTCGTGGGCGCGGGCGTCGAAGTCCGGATTCGTGGGGCGCCGCCACCCCGGCTCATTGCTGCGAAAGTAGCCGACCAGCACCCGCACCGGCGCGGCCGTCTCCAGTTCGATCGGCTGCTCCCCCGCGCCAGTCGCGGCGTCAAAGTCGGTGCGCACGCCAACCAGTCCCATCAGCGGCGGCGCGACGGCCTTGATCGCCGCCGGCGAGTCGGCAAACGGTCGGGCGCTGGGCTCCAGTTTGAACGTGGCCCGCTCGGTGCCGATCAGCTCAAACTCGGCGCTCGCCAACCGCGGCAATTCGCGCGACTCGAGCGGCGCCGAGTCCTGCCCGATCAACCGCTGGCGGAACTCACGCAACTCCTGCTCAAACAGCGGCGCCACCTGCCGCCAGTGAAAATAAGCCGGCTGGCCGTCCGCCTCGCCCCGCACGGGAATCCGGCGATGGCCAATCTGCATGGAGTTGGCAAACCGATAGGTCTCGTCGGTCAGCTGAACCAACTCGCGATAGTGGGCCACGCTGTCGGCCAACCGCTGGAGCGCCTGCTGCAAGTCGCGCGGATCGTCGCTGAGCCGATGCCGCAGCACCAGCCGCGCCGCGTCCGCCTTGGCCTGGTAGTGGCGGCACATCGCCAGAATGCAGCGGCAATCGTTGTGCAGCCGGTCGAACTCATCGCGGTTGGCGGCGACCAGCGGCGCGGCCGCGTCGAGCGCAGCCACTGCCTGCTGGGCAAATCGCACCGCCTCGGCCGTGGCGATCGGCGGCGTTTCGCCCTCGTGCGGCAGCCCGTCCCACTCGCGCTGCACATACTCCTGCAACCGCTCGCCGGGGGGCGCCTGCGACTGCCACAAATCGGGCCAGGCGTTGTACTTCTGCGGGTCGACCAACTGGTCAAGCGTCATCCCCAGCGACAGCGTCTGTCGATTGCCCTCGGTGATTCCCAGTCGGCGAATCAACCGCGGCGCACACTCGCCGGCGTCGTTGTAGGCGTCCAGGATCAGCGGCGCCGCCGCGGCAGAACCGAACTGCTCAGCGAGCTTCCCCACCCAGTACGCGCGGTCCATGTCCGCGTCGATGTCCGGGTCCCACGCATAACGGGCCCACGCGTCGAACCAGATCGCATCGCGCTGGATTTGCAGCAGCGGCGGCTCGGTCGCGTCGGGCGCGACGGGCCAGTTCCAGTACGACAGCGGGTACACGTGCAACCCGCCGGCGCCCAACCGATTCCGCGCCGCCTGCACCGAGCGGCGGATGAACCGCTGCGCGCCATAGCGAAACGGTTCCAGGTTGGCCAGGATGTGCACGTTGACCACATGCGTGCTGCCCAACTCGGCCAGCTGGCGATGCGCCGCGGCCGCCGGGCCCCGCGGCTGCCAGGTGGTCAGCGACTCGCCGTTGTATTTCGATTCGGTGTAGATGTTCTTGTAGATCTCCATCCCCGCGGGGATCACCACGCTGGCGTCGGTTGCGTGCGCACGGATCATCACCGGCGGCTCCTCGCGCAGCCCGGCCTGGTGCATGCCATCCTGCACGCCTGGCAGGATCACGTCCACCAGCCACTCGCGCTGCAACTGCGGATCGAGCATCGCCTCGCCCAGGCACACATGCAGCCCCACGTTGGGGTACATCCGCACAAACTCGGCAATCGCCTGCCGCGTGTAGTCCGCCGCCAGCGGCGTCGGCGCCCCCAGCTGCGTCTCCAATCCGTGCGCATCGGCCAGCGGCTTGGGCAGCAAGATGTTGTAGAACATCTGCGTGACCCAAATCCCGCGGCGGTCGGCTTCTTCGGCAATGAACCGGTACATCGCCACGTTGCGCTCGAACTGCTCGGGGGAAACCTCGATCGCCTCGGGGTAGTCAGCCACCCGCACCAGCGACCCGAACGGATGCCCGTTCCACAAGCTCAGCAAATTCATCCGCCGCTCGACGAGAAAGTCGAGATACTCCAGCCACGCCGTCTTGTCGTAGAAAAACGGGAACAGCTCTTCGGTATACGGATACTCGTAGATCTGCCGCCCAGGCAGGCGATAGGGTTTTTGCATGCCGATGCACGTGCCGCGCAGCCGCAGGGCGGGGCGCTCGGTCACGTCGAGCCGCCGGGGCAGGGCGCCCGACTCGCGCACGCGGCGGGCCAACTCCAGGCAGCCGTACAACACGCCCGAGTCGCCGCCTCCGACGACGGCTAGTCGCGCGCCGTCACCCGCCAACCGAAAGCCCTCGGGACCGAGTTGCTCGTTCGCCGCCGATACGCCGTCGGAGAGTTCGGCGGCCAGGGCTTGAATCGCGGTGCTCTCGGCACGCCCGATGACGATCAGCGTGTTGCCATCTTGCACTGCGTCCGCGCTCGCGCGGCTGACAGCCGCGCCTGCGTCGCTCAGCGCTGCCTCGAGTCGCGCCACTCCAAACGCGACGCGCGGCGCCAGCTCGGCATCGGTTACGATCTGAATCGCCTCGGCTCCCCGACCCCGATGTGCCGGCAATTGACTCAGAACGCAGCCGACAACCGCCGCCCAGAAAACTCGCTGTGAAAAGTCCGCCATGTCGTCGCTCGTGAACCAATGCGTCGCGCGGCGCACCACCAATTCGGCGCCGCCTCTTCGCATCGAGCTTAACACATCCGCCGCAGGGCGTCTGACGTTGGCCGCCCAATGCGACGCACAACGTCAGCACGACGCCGGAGCACGAAGCGAAGCAACGAGATTTGGCCGCAAACGCGCACGGCCACGCCCGATTCGCGAACGGACGGCGTTGCTTCCCAGCGGCCGAGCTAATCGGGCAGACCGTCCAACTCAAAGATGGGCCGGACTTCTACGGTCCCTTTCGTCGCCGGCGGAATCCGCGCCGCAAACGCAATCGCGTCGTCGAGGCTCGGCACGTCGATCACGTAGTACCCGCCCAGCTGTTCGGTCGTTTCGGCGAACGGACCGTCAGTCACCTGCCGCTGGCCGTCGCGCACGCGCACGCTGGTAGCGGTGGCGACCGGGTGCAGCGGCGACGCGGCCAGGAACTGCCCCTTCGCGGCCAGTTCGCGGCACAGCTCGGCAGACTCCTCCGTGCAGGCGAACCACTCCTCTTCGGTCCAGGAATTCTCCGCGCTGTAGACCAGCAGCATGTATTTCATCGCTCGATTTCCTCTGTGAAAGGTCGCAAAGCAGTTCGTGGGGGCCGGCGCCACGTTGCGCGTCGCTCAGTTGCCGACGTACGCCGCTTCCAGCGCAGCCATGTCGAGTTTCTTCATCGCGAGCAACGCGTTCATCACGCGCTCGCTGCGGGCCGGGTCGTCGCCGCCGAGCATCTGCTGTACGGCGTCGGGGACGACCTGCCACGAGACGCCGTACTTGTCCTTCAGCCACCCGCACTGCTGGGCCTGCGGATCGCCGCCCGCGCTCAGGCGGTCCCAATAGTAGTCCACGTCGTCCTGCGTTTGGCAACTGACCTGCAGGGAGATCGCTTCGCTGAACTGGAATTGCGGCCCGCCATTCAGCGCCATCATGGATATTCCATTGAGCGTGAACGTGACGGCCAGCACGGTCCCCGCGCGCTCGCGATGAAACTCATGCTCCGATCGCGGACAGTCCACGATCCGCTTGATCTGGGAGTTGGGAAAGATGCCGACGTAGAACTCGGCGGCTTCGTGCGCCTGCGTGTCGAACCACAGGCAGGGCGTGATATGGCCCGGGGAAGTGAACATGATGCATGCTCCGTCGCGACGTGGAACGATGTGAAGGGGACCGCCTGCTGCTCATCTGCAGCGCGTCGCCGCGTTACGACTGCCGCTTGGCAATCTCCTCGCGCATCCGCTGCTCCTGCTCGCGCGTCTCGGGGGTCAGGCTCTCCCCGAAATCCTCGGGCGAGAGGATCTGCCGGATCTCGATCTCCGACTCCTCCGGCATAGGATTGGGGCACTTTTTGACCCATTCGACCGCCTCGTCCAACGAGTTGACCTGCCAGATCCAGTAGCCGGCGACCAGCTCCTTGGTTTCCGCAAACGGCCCGTTGACGACCGTGCGATCGGCGCCGGAGAACTGCACGCGGCGCCCTCGCGAGCTGGGGTGCAGGCCCTCGCCGGCCAGCATCACGCCCGCGTCGACCAGTTGCTGGTTGAACGCCGTCATCTCGTTGATCAACTGCTCGCTGGGCATCTGCCCCGCCTCGGAGCTGGCGGTCGCTTTGACCATGACCATGACCTTCATCGTGGATGTTCCTGTTCTTCTCTTGCAGGTAGTGATTGGCAGTCGTTCGGCGAGCAACGGGAGTGCGAAGCTCCGCTGAGCCCGTGCCTCGCGTGAAGCGCCAAGCCCTCGCCGCTGGCCCGCCCGCCTGGCGACTACGATTGGTTCGGCGAATCTTGCGCCGCCGTGCGCTCCGCAATCATCGCATTCATCTCCTCGTTGACCGCGCGCAGTTCCCAGTGGCCGAACTGAATCCCCGGATGCTTCGACATCAACGCAATCGCGTGATTCAGATCGCGCGCTTCCAGCATCAAAATGCCGCCGATTTGCTCTTTCGTCTCCGCGTACGGGCCGTTGGTCACGGCGACCTGCCCGTCTTTCAGTTCCAAGGCCACGCTTTCGCGCGGCGATTGCAGCGCGTCGCCGCCGGCGAAGTGCCCGCCGCGACGCAACTCGGCGTCGTAGGCCAGGCACTCCTCCATGATGGCCTGCGCCTTGGCGGGCTCCAGGCCTTCGAATTTCGCTTCGTCAAAGAAGCCCAAACAAACAAATCTCATGGCTTAATCTCCAGGCGACGCCGTCGCGCGTCGCGACTCGAGCCAGCTTCAATACCCCTCCCCACTGAGGGGAGAGGCTGGGAGAGGGGCGAAACACCCGGCGATGGGAATCCCTCCCCTGGCCCCTCCCTTCGAGGGAGGGGGATTTGAAACCAGCTGTAGGGAATGCGAACGATGGGAACAGCGCCCCGAGCGATCGACTACTTGCCGCCGGCGGCGTCGGCTTGCTGGAAGGCTTCCATCATCGCCGCCTGCATGTCTTCCGGCGCCACGTCGCGAATGTGCGTGGCAAACGACCAGCTATGCCCGAACGGATCGATCACCATCCCGTAGCGGTCGCCCCAGAACATCTCGTTGACCGGCATCTTCAGCGTCGCCCCCGCGTCGACCGCCTGCTGCACGGCCGCGTCGCAATCGGTCACGTAGCGGTGGACCGTGACGGGCGTGCCGCCGAGCGCTTCGGGAGTTCGCCCGCCGCCCGCCTCGCAGTACTCAGGAAAGTCGTCAGCCAGAAACAGCGGCTTGCCGTCGATGGAGATCTGGGCGTGCATCACGCGCTGGCCATCGGGCGCCATCAGCAAACAGCCGCTCTCGGCGCCAAAGGCGCGCTGGTAGAACTCGATCGCTTCGGTGCAGGGGCTGCAGACCAGATGGGGAATCAGGCCGTCGCAGCCGGGGGGAATGGGCGTGGGCATCAGGGGCTCCTCAACTCTGAACGTCGATGTTGTTTCCGGGCGGCCAATGCCCGCACTACCCACTTGTCGAAGCGGCGCGAGCGAAATCGACAGGCCGCCCCAAGTTTTTTTCAGACAATTTGCAGCCGCGACGCAAACAGCTACTCAGAAACGACTTACGAGCATCACGGCAACTCGGCCGCCAGCTCTTGCAGCCGCTTCGCAAGAAACCGCCGCTCCGGCTCCTGCTTGGCGAGCTCCAGCGCCCGCTCGTACGCCGCCCGGGCCGCCTCCACTCGCCCCAACCGGCGACAGAAATCGGCCCGCGCGGCGTGGGCCAAATGATAGCCCAGCAGCTCGCCCCGCTCGAGGATCTCCTCGACCAGCGCCAGCCCCGCCGCGGGGCCGTCGCGCATCGCCACCGCGACGGCCCGATTCAGCTCGACCACCGGCGAGGGCGTCGCCACCAGCAGCAGATCGTAGTACGACACGATCCGCGCCCAATCGGTCTGTGCGAACTGCTGGGCCTCGGCATGCACGGCCGAGATGGCCGCCTGCAGCGCGTAGGCCCCGACCCGCCCGCTGGCGAACGCTTGCTGCACCAGCGCGCGCCCTTCGTCGATCAGCCGCTGGTCCCACTGCGCACGATCCTGATCCTCCAGCAGAACCAAGTCGCCCGCGGCGTCGGTGCGCGCAGTGCGGCGCGACTCATGCAGCAGCATCAGGGCAAGCAGTCCTTGCACTTCGGCATCGGAGAGCAGTTGGACCAGCAGTCGCCCCAGGCGAATCGCCTCGGACGACAAATCGACTCGCACCGCCGACGCCCCCGACGAGGCGGAGTAACCTTCGTTGAACACCAGATACACGACCGCCAGCACCGCGTCGAGCCGCTGCGGCAGCTCGTCGTCGCCCGGCACGGCAAAGGGAATCCCAGCGTCGCGAATCTTGGCCTTGCCGCGCACGATCCGCTGGGCGATCGTCGCGGCAGTGGTGAGATAGGCCGCCGCCACTTCTTCGGTTTTTAACCCGCACACCTCGCGCAGCGTGAGCGCCACCTGAGTTTCCGGCGGCAGCGCGGGGTGACAGCAGGTGAAGATCAGCCGCAGTTGATCGTCCTGCAGTTGCCGCTCGTCGATCTCGCGATCGTCGTCCGGCGCGGCGTCGATCCGGCGAGCCAGCCGCTGCAGATTCGCGTCGAACCGGCTGCGGCGTCGCAGGGCGTCGATCGCCTTGAACCGTCCCGTCGACACGAGCCACGCCCGCGGGTTGGCGGGAACCTGGCGGGGCCACTCCGTCACGGCCGCGGCAAACGCTTCGTGCAGCGCATCCTCGGCCAGGTCGAAATCGCCCAGCAAGCGAACCAGCGTCGCAAAAATCCGCCGGGCGTCCCGCTCGTAGACGCGCGCAATGAGGTGCTCGACGTCTGTTTCGTGAACTTCATCCGACGACATGGCAACAAACAGCGGAGCGAAGGCGGGCAATTGGGGGCCATTGTACCGTGGCGCCGGCGGCTTCGCCCGCAGCACGCGTGATCAAAGTCATGCGGTCGCGGCGGAATCCCGCCCGCCATACAGCAGCCAATACACCGCCGGGATCACGATCAGCGTGAACAGCGTCGAGGTGAGAATCCCGAAGATGATCGCCCACGCGAGCCCCGAGAAGACCGGGTCGAGCGTGATCACCCAGTTGGCCAGCAGCGTGGTGCCCGCGGTCAGCATGATCGGGCGGGTGCGGACCGCCACGCTGCGGATGATCGCCTCGCGCAGCGGCAGGCCCTCGCCCTGGGCCATGTGGATAAAGTCGATCAGCACGACGGAATTGCGGACCACGATTCCCGCCAGGGCGATCATGCCGATCATCGCGGTGGCGGTCAGGAACGTGGGGTTGGCGTAACCGCCCACCGGGGCCCCCCAGGCCACGTTCAGCAGCCAGAACCCCGGCATGATGCCGATCAGCGTCAGCGGAATCGCCAGCATGATCAGCACCGGCAGCAGCCGCGAGCCGGTCTGGAACATCAGGATCACAAAGATCCCCAACAGCGCCGCGGCGAACGCCAGGCCCAAGTCGCGAAACACGTCGAGCGTGATCTTCCACTCGCCCTCGCCGGCCCACTCGACTCGCACGTCGTCGCGGACCGACCACGGGTCGCCGCCGCCGGGGGCCAGCCACGTGCGATCCGCCACCGGACGAATCGGCGCGGCGGCCGCGGCGACGTCGTTGGACGATGCGGCAGTGGGCGCAGCCTTCGCAGCATCGATCTGATCCGTTTGCACGTCGACAATCACGTCGGCCGGCGGGCGACCGGCGATCTCGCCGTACACGTACACGACGCGCTGCAGGTTCTTGTGGTAAATCGTTTTGTCTTCGGTCCGCTCAACGAATCGGCCCAGCCCGCCCAACTGCACCAGCTCGCCGCCGTCGCCTTGCACGTACAGCTCTTCCAGGTCGTCGATTGCCGAGCGCCGCGCCCGCGGCAGCCTCAGCTCGATCCACAGCGGCTCGACCTCCGCCGGTTGATGAAGCACCGTGGCCCGCAGGCCGTCGAGCGCCACGGTCAGCGTTTGCGCGATGCGCTCGGTGGAGATCCCCGACAGCGCGGCCTTGGACTTGTCTGCTTCAAACACCCAGCGGGTTTGATCCGCTTCGACGCTGGTGTCGACGTCGACCACGCCTGGCTCGCGGGCCAGTCGATCGGCCACTTGCTCCCCGGCCGTGAGCAGCCGCCCGTAGTCCGCTCCCGCCGGGCCGTAGATCTCCGCGGTCAGCGTCGCCAGCACGGGCGGCCCGGGGGGCACTTCCACCATCTTGATGTTGGCGCCCAGCTCGGCCGCCAACTCGGCCAGCGGCTTGCGCAGCCGCAGCAGGATCTCGTGCGACTGCTGCACGCGCTTGTCCTTGGGGGCCAGATTCACGCGGATGTCGGCCACGTTGGCCCCGCGGCGTAGAAAGTAGTGCCGCACCATGCCGTTGAAATCCATCGGCGACGCCGTCCCCACGAACACTTCGTAGTCGCGCACCTCCGGCTGTCCGGCGACCGCCGCGGCCAACTGCCGAGCGACCGCGTCGGTCCGCTCCAGCGTCGTCCCCTCCGGCATGTCCACCACGATCTGAAACTCGTTCTTGTTGTCGTAGGGGAGCATCTTCAGCGGCACCATCCGCAATAGCGGCAGCGTGCAGGCGCCCACCATCAGCAGCGCAATCCCGGCCAGCACCAGCCAGGCCAGCGGGCGATGATCGACAATCGGCCCCAGCACGGCGCGCGACAACCGGTACAGCGGCCGGCGCGTAATGTCATATTCCTCCTCGCCCGGGCGGTCATGCAATTTGCGCAGCGCGACCATCGCCATCCAGGGCGTGATCATGAACGCCACCACCGTGGACAGCGTCACGGTCAGCGGCACATTGAGCGCCATCGGCCCCATATAGGGTCCCATCATGCCGGTGATGAAAAACAGCGGCAGGAAGCTGGCGATGATCGCCAGCGTGGACAGGATCAGCGCCGGACGCACCTCCTGCACGGCGCGCAGCACCGACTCGCGCGGCGGCAGGATCCGCATGGCAAAGTACCGGGCGATATTCTCCACGTCGGTAATCGGGTCGTCGACCAGCAGGCCCAGCGCCAGAATCAGCGCGAACATGGTCACCCGGTTGATGGTGTACCCCGCCATCAGATTCACGAACAGCGTCAAGCTGTAGCACACGGGGATCGCCAGCGCGATCACGATCGCCGGCCGCCAGCCGATCGTCAGGCCAATCAGTCCGACCACCGTGATCACGGCGACCACCAGTCCTTCGACCAACTCGTTGACCTTGTCGTTGGCGGTCTCGCCGTAGTCGCGCGTGATGCGGTAATGAACCCCGGCGGGCAAATGCGTTTCGGACAACTCCTGGAGCCGCTGGTGCACCGCGTCGGCGACCCACACGGCGTTGGCGCCCTTACGCTTCGCCACCGCAATGTGCACGGCCGGATACGTTGCGGCGTCGTCGGCCCGTTGGTCGTCCGCGGGCCCAAAGCCAATCCAACTGTACGTTTCCACCTCGGCGGGGCCGTCGATGATCTCGGCCACGTCCTTCAGATACACAGGCCGATCGCCCGCGATGTTGACCACCAGGTTCGGCAGGTCCTGGGCGTCCTTGATGAACGTGCCGGTTTCGACGACCAGCTGCTCGTCCTGCTGCTCGAACTCGCCGGCGCGCTGGTGGACGTTGCTGGCCCGCAGCGCCGCGGCCACCTGCAACGGCGAGGTCTGCCGACTGGCCAATCGCTGGGCGTCCAGTAGCACGCGAATTCGCCGCGGTCGCCCGCCGGTCAGCCACACCTGGTTCGTGTTGCCAATCGCCTGCAGCTGGTTCTGCACCTCCTCGGCCAGGCGGCACAACTCGTGATCGCCGTACAGATCGGTGCGGTCGGTCCACAACGTGGCGATCATGATCGGCACGTCGTCGATCTCAATCGGCTTGATCACCCACGACTCGACCACCGGGGGAATGGCGTCGACGTTCGAGTTGATCTTGTTGTACAGCTTCACCAGCGAGTCCTCGCGGTCCTCGCTCACGTAGAACCGCACCGTGACGATGCTCTGCCCCGGGCGCGACATCGAGTACACGTACTCCACGCCGTCGATTTGGTAGAGCAGCTTTTCGATGCGGCGGGTGACCTGCTGCTCGACCTCGGCGGCCGACAAGCCCGGGGCGCTGACGAACACGTCCGCCATCGGCACGACGATCTGCGGCTCTTCCTCGCGCGGGGTGAGCCACAGCGACGCGCCGCCCAATAGCAGCGACACCAGCACGAACAACAGCGCCACGTCGCCGCGCAGAAACGCTTCGACCAGCCGCGTCATGGCCGGAGTTTGCTCGCCGGCCGCGCCCGGGGGAGAGTCACTCATCGCAACACTCCGCTTCCAGCTCGGCGAGATTGGCGTTGGGATCCAGCACGACCCGCTCGCCCGCCTTCAGCCCGCTGAGCACCTCGATCCGCCCCGGCATGCCCAGCCGGCCTGTTTTGACGAACCGCTTTTCCAGTTCGCCGTCGGCCGCCACGACCTGCACGAACTCCAACTGACCCACACGCTTCAGCGCGGCGGTCGCCAGGCACAGATGCCGTCGCTCGCCCGCGGGGATGCGCAGCCGGCCGAACATGCCCTCGAACAAATCGTCGGAGCGCGGCAGGCTGGCCTTCACCAAGAACGACCGGCTAGGCGCGTCGGCCTGCGGCACGATTTCGTCGATCGTCGATTCGACCTCCCGGTCGAGCGCGTCGATGTACACGTTCATTGTGTCGCCGGTGTGCAACTGCACGGCCAGCCGTTCGGGCACCGGCGCCTCGAGCCGCAACGACGTGGCGTCGTACAGCACCAGCAGCGGTTCGCCGGGGCGGGACGTGTCGCCCGCTTCGGCCAGCCGATCGACAATGCGACCCGCCTTGGGCGCTTTGATCGTGGCGTACGTCAGCATCACGGCCGCTTCGTTCACCGCTTGCTCGGCCCGCAGTTCCTCGGCGCGGGCAACCTGCAGCCGCCGCGTCGATTCGTCGAACTGTGCTTGCGAGACGGCCGTCTGCTGAACCAACTGCTGGTCGCGGGCAAAGGCAGTCTCCGCTTCGCGGCGCACGGCGGTCGCGGCGACCAGCGCTTGTTCGGCCTGCCGCAGCCGCGCTTGAATGTCCTGGCTGTCGAGTTGCACCAGCACGTCGCCCGCGGCCACCTCGTCGCCCGCGGTGACGGTGATCTCCTCGATCCGCGCCAGCACCTTGGCCGAGATCACCGTGCGACTGGCCGCCTTGAGCGTGCCAACGGCTTCCTCGACGTAGGTCTTGGTGACCTCGTGCACCTCGTCGGTCGGCTGATCGCCGAGCTTGGCGGCGCGGGCCTTAGCCGCGTCGGGAGCAATCTTCTCCTCGAAGGCGCCCGCCAACCAGGCGATCACCACGACCAGGATCGCCAGCCCAGCGATGATCGGCACGCCGGTGGCGATCAGTCGCCAGGCGCCACGCGTCAGATTCTTCAGTCCGCCCATGCTGAACGACCCCCCAATTCGACGAGCGTCTGCTCGCTGGCGTCGGCACGGAGACGCCGCGCCGCGTTAGCAGACCACCAGCGCTCCGACGACCGCGGCGGCAGCAGTTCCTGGCCGCCGCTGCTCAGGATATCACGTTGCGGCTCGGTCGCGATGGGCAGTTCGGCCAGCGGGAGGCCGTGACGGTGCGCTGCGGTCGATGCGACCGCGCGGCGCGCGAAACCTCAGTTCACCGACTGCAAAAGCTAACAATCGGAGCCAAGTGGATCGCAGGCGACAGAGAGAGATCGCCGCGAAGGAAAGAAGAGAAAAGGTCGCTGGCCCCGCGACCTCGCCCGCCGGCTCTCGCTCGCGCGGGACGCGTCCAGCGGCCCGCACCAAAGCTACGGGAGCACGAGGGCGTACTCGAACCACAGCCGCTCGACCTCGTCAGTCGGCGTTTCATCCAGACGCCAGCCGTCGTCGCCGTGCGTCAGGCGGTACGTGACTTCCACCGCTTGCGGTTCGTCGCCGACGGTTGTTTCGGCGGCGGCGAGGTCATCGGCATCGGGGTCATCGCCGGCGGTCTCCGCGCCAGCCAGCACTTCGCTGACCAACGGCGCCGCATGGGCAGGGACGGTGCGGATGGTGATCTTTGCCGTGGCCGGACGTCCGTCGGCGGCTGGTTGCATGTCGGCCGCGGTCACCTGACGACGAGTGGGCTGGGCGCCCGCCGGGACGTCGGCCGACGCTTCCGTCTCGCCCATGATGTGGCGAAGCCGGACGACGACTTCCTGAAAGTCATCGCGGGCGGTTGGCGGCGGAACGGCGGGCACGGGCGACTCGGAGTCGCATCCCGCCAGCGCAAGCAGGCACAACGCCGCCACCCTGCCGGCAAGCGACGGCCCAACATCACGTCGGCGACTGACCAAACGGCGCGTTTGCACGAAATCAATTCCCGTTAGAAACCGCCGAACGGATCATCTTCGTCGAACGAGTCGGCGGAGTCGCTCTCCGCCGATTCCTCGTCGCTCGCCGATTCGTCCGCAGACGCCGAGTCGTCCTCGGCAGGCTCTTCGTCGGTCGCCTCTTCGTCGGCGGCTTCTTCTTTGGTGACTTCTTCGTTGGTCGCTTCCTCCTCGGTCGCGGCGGCGTCCGATTCAGCAGCCTCATCCTCCGCCGAGTCGGAGTCGTCCATGCCGAAGGGGTCGTCGCTCGATTCCTCAGCGGCAGCGGCTTCGTCCTCGTCGGTCGCGTCTTGCTCTGCGGCGGCTTCGTCGGCGGCCGCTGAGTCCTCGGCAACCGGCTCGTCGGCTTCATCCGCCGCCGCGTCGCTGGCTTCGTCCGCTGCCGAATCGTCCCCGAACGGATCATCGCCAAACGGGTCGTCGGCCGATTCCGCAGCCGCGTCGCCGAAGGGATCATCAGTCATCGGAGCGGCGCCGGCAGCCGGCTCGTCCGCAGCGTCAACACCGCCGAACGGATCGTCCGCGGCGCCGGCTTCGGCGGCCGCGTCGGTCATGGGCTCGGCCGCCGGCGTCGCGTCGGCTGCCGGAGCTTCGCTGGCGTCGAATCCGCCAAACGGGTCGCCGGCAGCTTCCTCGGCCGCGTCGGCTGGCATGTCGTCGCCGCCGAACGGATCGTCGGACGTCGACTCAATCGCCGCGGCTTCTTCGGCCGTACCGTAACCGCCCGACGATTCAGCCGCGGCTTCGTCAGCCGCGCCAAATCCGCCGAACGGATCGTCGCCTGCCGGGGCAGGTTCCTCGGCCGCGTCGGCTGGCATGTCGTCGGCGCCGAACGGGTCGGACGCGGGTTCGTCCGTCATGGCCGGCTCGGCAGCAGCTTCGTCGCTGCCGCCAAACCCGCCGAACGGATCGTCGCCCGCCGGGGCAGGTTCCTCGGCCGCATCGGCTGGCATGTCGTCGGCGCCGAACGGGTCGTCCGCCATCGGCTCAGCCGCATCGGCTTCGTCGGTGGAGCCAAATCCGCCGAAGGGATCGGCCGCCGGCTCGTCGGTCGCCGGCTCGTCCAGCGGAGCTTCGCCCATGGGTTCGTCGGTCGTGGCTTCATCCGCCGCAGCGGCTTCGTCCGCCGCATCGACGCCGCCAAACGGGTCGGCCGCGGGCTCTTCGTCAGCCGCGGCGCCGAACGGATCGTCGGTGCTCGGTGCGGGCTCTTCCGCCTCGTCGGACGCTGTGTCAGCGGCGCCAAACGGGTCGGCCGCGGGCTCTGCGGCCATCGGCTGCTCGGCGGCCTCTGGTTCGCCAAATGGTTCATCCGCCATGGGCGTCGCATCGGCGGCCGGCTCGGCCGCGTCGCCCAAGCCGCCAAACGGATCGTCGCCCGCGGGGGCCGGCGTGCTTTCAACCGGCGCGGCGTCCACGGTCGCTTCGTCAGCGGCGTCCGCGGCGCCGAACGGATCGGCCGCGGGTTGCTCGTCCGCCGCCGCGCCGCCGAATGGATCATCGCTCATCGGCGCTTCGTCCGCGGGCTCGTCCATCGCGTCGGCCGGTTCGACCGCGGCGTCTTCCTCGCCGCCGAAATCGCCAAAGGGACTGTCGTCCGCCGGTTCGGGCATCGGCTCGTCAGCGGCCGGCTCGACCAGGATCGATTCTTCGGGCATGTCTGCTTCGACGGCGGCCGCTGCGTCCTCGCCGGCGCCAAACGGATCGTCCGCTGCGTCAGCGGCGCCAAACACGTCGTCCGACGGAGCCGGCGTTTCGGCCGCGGCATCCACGCCCGGCATCGGTTCGGTTGCGGGAGCTTCGGCGGAGCCAAACACATCGTCCGCGGGCGCCTCCACTTCGGCGACAGGAGCCGCCGCTTCGCCCGCTGGCATCGGATCGACCACGGGCTCGTCAGCAGCCACGGCCGGAGGAACCTCCTGGGTCGCGGCCGGGGCGGCGCCTGGTTGCGGCGCGGGTTGGGCAACGACGGCTTCGTCAGCGGCCGCGGGGGGGGGCGTCGTGGCCGTCGGCGGCGAAGAGACAATCACCGATCCCGCCGGCAGATCAAGCGAATCAGGCGTCGCGAATTCGACGCCCTGTAGTTGATCGATCCCCACGACTTGCGGCTTGTGCAGCACGGCCGCGTCGCGACGGGCCCGCTGCTGATACTGCGCCTGGCTGACCACGGCCGCCTGCTCGGCGGCGCTGGCGCGGCCGGCGCGGCGGAACCCCTCCAGCAGTTGCCGATTGGCGCCTTGCACGCGCGTCAGCGCGCGGTTGATCGTGTGCCGATTGCCGGGCTGACGCGCCTCCAGCGCGGCGCCAATTTGCATGTCCTGCTCGGCTTCGTACCGACGCCCTTGCCGCAGCCGGGTCAGACCGCGGAAGTAATACGCCGTCGGCTCGTCGACGCCCAAACCGATCGCTTCGCTGAGCAGTCGGTCCGCCTCGGCGATGCGGCCGTTAAAATAGGCGCTCAAGCCGCGGCCGTAGGTCACCGTGGGCGCGTTCTGCGCCGCCGCGGGCGTGGCCACCCCGGCCACAGCGGCCGTGGCGATCGCCGCCGCGACGAGCAGCCGGCCAAATCGCGCCGTGCAAGTAGGGCGAGCGCCAGTAAGAATCATGCGTGTCATGCTCAGAATCTCCGCGCGGCAGTGCGCTGGGAAGACAGGTCAAGTGAAGCGATTGTGCGGAAAATTGCCGCCAAACTGGCATCTTAATCGGCCCGCTCGCCGGCAACAACGATCCGGCGCCACGGAGGCGATTTCCTGGGCCCCAGCGGGACGCATGTTCGTTACAATCGCCGCGAGCGGCCCCTACGCCTCGGGGCTGGGGCCGCCGAGATCCGCCATCCGCTGGGCAAACTCCGCGAACGCTTCGCGCTCCAACAGCGGGGCGGTCTCGGCCGTCATTCCCTCCTCCAGGCAGCTCTTCCAGGCATCCATGGCAGCGCCCTCGTTGCCGGCGCCCAACTCGGCCTGGGCGAGGTGGAAATACTTGCCGGCCGTGGGGTTCACTTGCACCGACTTCCGCATGTCCTTCACGGCCGCCTGGTAATCGCCGGCGCCCAAGTGCGCGACGGCCCGCGTGTCGAGCAAGTCCGAAATCGGGCCGATCAGACTGATGGCCTGATTGGCGTATTCGAGCGCTTCGTCCATCCGGTTGGTCTGGCCTTTCAACGCAATCAGAAAGGCCAGGTTGTTCAGCGCCGTGGCTCGCACCAGCGTGGGCAGGTCGTTGCGACGCAGCACGCTTTCGTACGCGGCCATGCTCTCGTCGAACTTCTCCTCGATCTCCAGCACCTCGGCCTGCAAGATCAACCGCCGTGCGTTTTCGGGATCGTCGGACAGGCTGCGCCGCACCAGTCGGTCGACATCCGAGTCGAGGATGTCGCCCACTTCGCTGCGCCGCTGGCGAAGAATTTCCACGGCGTTGCGCAACGCGTCGTCCATGTTGTCGTCGAACAGCCGCTTGAGCATCTCAATCGCGGCCTCGGGATCGCCGTACAGACCCGTCAGCCGCGCCAGTTGCATCATTCCCTCCGGCTTGCGGCGGGCATACTCGCGATAGAGCTGCAGGGCGTACTCGTTGTCGCCCACCTGCCGGGCCAGTTCGGCGACGCCCCGGACCTTTTCCAACTGCTCGGCCGTCAACGCCCGCAGATCGGGCGTCATCGCCACGAGAATTTCGCGCACCTTGTCCGTCTCGCCCGCCCGCGCGGCCAGACGGAGATTCAACTCGGCCACGATACCGGGGTCGGCCCCCTTGCGATCCAACGTGGCAATCTGCCGCCGTGCGCGACCGCTGTCACGCTGCTCGATCAGCAGCAACGCGTAGCCGCGGATCAGGTCGATGTTGTCGGTGTTGCGGGCGATCAGATCTTCCAACATGGCGCGAGCTTCGCTGCGCTGCCCCGTTTCCGACATCAACCGACCCAGCAGCAGGGCTTCGCCCGTTTGCATTTGGCCGGTGTCCTTGACCCGGTTCCACAGCTCGATGGCGCTCAGCCGCGCTTCGGGATCCAAGCGGGAACTGAGAATCTGCGCGAGGCTGCGCAGGTCGTTGATGTCCGGCTTGGACACTTCGACCAAGGGGCGGAGAATCTGCTCCGCCTTGGCTGCCGAGGCGTAGTCGCCGCGCACCGCCAGCATCTTCGCCGCCCGCCGTCGCGCCCAAGCGACGCGGCGGTCGTCGGGCTCCAACTCGCCCTCGTAGCTCATCCGCAGCAGTTGGTTGAGATACTTGGCCGCCCGCGCCGGATCGCCGCCGCGGTCCTCCGGCCAGTTGGAGTAGAACTCGGCCAGCCGCTGCGCCGTATCGGGCGAATCCATCTGATCGCGATAGGCGGACAGATAAATGTCCTCAGCCGCGTGCCAGCGACCCTGCAACTCGTAGTAGCGGGCGCTCAGCAGCGGCAGGAACTCTTCGTCCAGCGACAGGTGCGCCTCGCGGAGCACCCCTTCCAGCTTGTCGTACTGTTGGGTCTGGGCGTACAAGCCGATCAGTTTCGACCAGGCGACCGGATCGTACGGATTGATCTCCGCCGCAGTGCGAACCGCGGTCTCCGCCTCGTCCACGTGGTCGGCTTGCAGGGCGAACTCGGCAAACCAGATCTGCGTTTCCGCGTCGCCGGGGCGGGCTTGCCTGACGTTCTGCGCCGCGTTGTAGGCGTCTTCGGTCCGGCCGTTCGCCGCATAGATCGTCGCCGCCAACCGCCCCAGCAACGCCGTGCGCCCCGCGGGGGTCAGCAGTTCCATTTTCTCCAGGGCTTCGCCCATCCGCCCGCGTCGCGCCAGCAACGTCACCTGCAAGCGAAGCGCGGCCGGATTGGGTCGGCCTGACTCCAGAGCCCGGTCGAAGGCCTGCAGCGCCGCGGTCGCGTCTTCGTTGACAGACAACTCGTACTGCCCCTTGGCGACCCACAGCTCCGACCAGCCGGAGCGCGACCGCAGGGCGTTTTCCAACAGATTCCCGACGGCCTGCACCTCTTCCTTGGTCGATTTGCCCGATTCGTAGGCGACCAGCCGGCGGCGAATTTCAGTCAATACGTAGTCGGGCGCCGTTTCGCTGCCGACGATAGCGAGGATCTTCTGTTGGGCGGCCTCAATGGCCTCCGGATCCTGCTGCCGCAATGCGACGTCGAACAGCAGTCGCGCGGTGGGCAAGTCGCTGACAACCAGCTCGGTCGCCTGGGCGAGCAGGCGACCTGCCTCCTCATAGGCGCCCACCTGGGCCATCTGCCGGCCGACCGCCGAGTACACCTGCGCCCGCTCCTCGTCGGACCAGTCTTCGATCCCCGCGGCCACGTTTTCCAGTTGCTGCACCACGTCGGCGTCGCCGCAGGCCACCAGCAGCTCGGCCCGCATCGAACGCAACGTCGGCGAATCGTTGACGTTCGGGTCCTCGAGCATTTGCTCCAAGAGCTTCAGCGCGCGTTCCGGGCCGTTGTCCGGATCGATCTGCAGCAGTTTGATTGCGAGCATGCGAACGCGAATGTCGTCGCGATCGACCTGGTAAGCTTTCGTGATCAGCGCCCGAGCTTGGGTGAATAACTCGCGTTTCGCCTCGTCGTTCGTCTCCGCGTCGGCGCGGCGCAGCATCGTCTGGGCTTTCAGCGCCAGCACGGCGGCCTCGCCCAGATCGCGCTGCTCGGCGAACTCCTCAATCGCCTGATCAAGCTCCTCCCAATCTTGTTCATCCTTCGGCTTCTCCAATTCCTGCAGGATGCGCGCTTCCAGACTACCGGCCGCCCCTTCGATCTTGCGACCCGGTTGAGCGCGAAGCTGCGCACTGATCAACCGCGCCGCCGCTCGGTCGTCGTCGGAATTTTTGGCCACGGCCCACTCGTAGGCCTCGACCGCCAGATCGTATTGGCCGAGCATCTCGTGCGCGACGCCCTGGAAATAACTGGCCGAAGATTGCACGCGCGGGAAACCCAGCAGCTTCATCTTGGCCAGCCGCAGCGTGCGAGCGGCATCGGCCCATTTCTTGTCGACCAACTGCAAGCGGCCGGCGTGGTAATCGGCAAACGCTTTGACGCTGCGCTCGTCGTACTCGCGAAGTTCCTCGACGATCGCCTTGACCGCACCAATGTCGTTCTGCGACAGCAGAATTTCGATCTGCATGTTGGCCAGTTCAATGCCGGCCGCCGAGGGCAGCTCGAACCGCTTGGCGCCGTCGCGGAGGATCTTCAGCGCCTTCTCGGGATTGTCGCGCGTTTGCTCGACCTGCGCAGCGCGGATCACGAACATGAGCCGCTCGGGATACTTTGTGGCGCCCAGTTCCAGGAACTCGGCCGCTTCGTCAAGCATCGGCGCCAATTCCTCGGTCGTTTGGCCGTCGCGGAGAGCCCGCTGGTAGTCGGAAATCAACTGCCGCCCCTTGGCGTCCAACACGTCGGCGTCTTCCGGCGCGATCTCGTAGGCCCGCTCCAGCGAGGCCAGGGCCTGCTCGCGGTACGCGTCCGCCTGAGCGCGCTGCTCGGCGACGTTCTCGGCCGCTTGCTCCTCCGACTTGCCCGCGGAGATGTCAAGCTGCTCGGCCTTGTTCGCTTGGAACTCGGCAATCGCGGCCGCGGCAATGTTGAACCGGTAGGCGATAATGTGAGCCTCCGCCGAGTCGGGGTTCATCTCCACCATCCGCTCGATCACCCGGTCGGACAGTTCGTCCTCTTCGCGGCCGCGCAGGTATTGGGCATAGACGGCATACGCCTGGGGCTGCTGCGGAGCCGTCGCATCCGCCGTAAAATCGTCGGTCTGCGGGTCGTAGCCCACGGCCGCCCGGACCGCGGGGATCAGTTGCTGATCGTCCCGCAAGATCTGCAGCATCTGCACGCGGGCGGAATACAGTTCTTGATCGGTGGAGCCGCCCTCGATCAGCTCGTCCACCTGGTCGAGCACCAACTTCGCCAGGCTCGAATCGCCGGGCCCCACCAGCGGCGTCAGCGCGTCGACAAACGTGCGCCGCACCTCCGCGTCGCCCGTCTCGTTGATCTGCTGACGAAGCACGCCGTAGGCGATCCCCCGCGCTTCTTGGTCTTGGAGGAAATCTTTCGACTCCAACACTTCGCGGGCCAGGCGGCTCGCCTCGCGGCTGGCCTCGACCTCCTCGGGGCGCAGCGTCACGTACTGCGACATGTACTCCAGCGCCGAGACCGGGTCGCTCTGGGACATCGCCTCCTTGGCCCGCACCTTGAGCCGGTCGGCGTTCCTGCCGAGCTGAAACCGCCAGAGGAAATAGAACGCGGGCAGCACGATCACCGCCGCGCCAATCAGCGAGAACAGAAGCAGGTAGTTAACGCGATACCGTTTCATTGATGGCTACGCCGTGAATCGTTGGAGTTGATGAGCGTGAGCGAGGTCTCGGCAACCGGACTGGGCTATCCGACACTGGGTTTTCCGAGATTGGGCATTCCGGTCGAGCCGCGGCCGGTGCGTACGCCGTGTTCAGTGGTCGGGGCAAAGCGTCGCGGCGGCAATGTTGCGAAGGCGGGGCCGCGAACTGGCCGTCCTCATGATTTGCCCCGGAGACGCGCACTGCCCCCAAACGCTCTCGGCGGACGCGACACCGCCGCCCAGCGCGGTCTTGCGAACCTGAAGACAAGCGATCCCCAAGCACGGCGACGACGACCGCCGATCAGAGCGCCGGGGCGTTACGTAAAGTCCATCGTATCCCCGCCTTGGGACGTGTCAACGACGCCCAAACGGCCCCCGCGGCGTAACCGCTGCGGCCCGCAGAACCGGCGATCCACCCAGGCAGGACAATCCGTTCAGCCATCGTCAGCCGCCCGTAGCAATCTGCACGGTCAGCGGCCGAGCCCGCAGCGGCGGATCGTCGGTCGTGCGGGCTTCGATCTGCACCGGTCCGGCGCCCAACTTCGCCGTCGGGATCCGCACTTCGCCGCCTCGCCCGCTCGTTTGCCCCAGCTTGCGCCCATTGTGCAGGACCTCCACCTCCGCATCGCGCGTCACGGCGACCTTGACCACCAATTGGCCGCCCGTGACCTCCGTCCCGTTGGCGGTGGTCAGCTGCACCGCGTCGCGGCCGTTCTTCACGACCACGTCTTCCGACCAGCGACTTTGCGCTTCAATGGGCGTGTCGTCGACCGCCACGATGGTCAGGCGATGGTGGCCGTCGCCCAGCTTGGTCGTGTCCAGCGGCAACGGAGCCTGGCCGCGGACCGCAGCGACCCGCACGCCGTCGACGAACACTTCCAACCGGCCCACCGTGCGGCTGTCGGGGTAGGTGACCTGCGGCTCCAACTGGACCGTGCCGCTGAGCGTGCCGGTGAGCCCGGGGAGCGTCAACTTCACGTCGCCCGGCGCGGCCCACGGCTGGCACAGCGGCTCGCCCACGATCAGCAGATGAAACGGGCCCTGGATGGATTGGTAGAACGCCTCGGCCATGGTGCAGCCGCGGGCATAGTGCACGTGCAGGTCGGCCGAGGGGAACTTGTGCGGAATCGCGTACGGCTCCGACACGGTGCCCGACGCCCCAGCGGCGCCCATCCGCAGGTAATCGGTCAGCGGCGTCTGACCTTTGCCCGGCTGGCGCCTCTGCAGTTGCCCGCCAGCGCTGGTCAGATTGTCAACGAGCGCGCCGGGCTGCAGGCGGCAACCCGAGCCGCCCAGCGGTACGACCGGGGCGCCGCAGGTGAGCCCCAACACGTCGGGCTGGCCCGCGGGCACAATGCCGTTGGCCACGACCGCCTTGCGCCCCAGCGATTCCAACTCCCGCGCCGCGGCGGCGAAGTTGTCATGCCGCACGACCGAACGCGGGTTCTTCCCGTTGACCATGTAGAAAAACGCCCCGTCGGGCTGCGTGCCGTCGGCTTCGACCGACCGCTTGAGGTACCGCACCGTTTCGTCGACGGTCGTCCCCGCGCCGGTGGTCACGCCCAACATCGTCGACATGAGATAGTGCAAGCCGTCCTTGCCTGCCTTCGCGCCCGGCTGCCAACCCAGATAGCTGTGAAAGGCCCGCGACGTCGTCTTGCCGCCCGTTGCCGGCGCGAAATAGAAGTTGGTGTTCAGCGCGTGCAGCTCCGGCTTGTCGTTGATGACAAACGGGAACAGATAGGTCGCACCCGTGAGCGACGCGATGGGGTACGACGGCGTGCCGCGCTTCTCCGTACCGTGAATGTCAGTGAAATCCAACTGCCACGGGAAGTTCGAGCTGTAGACGACGTAGTCAATCTGGCTGGCAAGCTTGCGCTCGTCGATCGTCTGCAGGATCGGCTTCAGGAGCTTATCGCGAAAGTCGGCGCCCTTGGCATGATGCGCGTTGGGGCCCCACGGCACGTACAACACGTTGCCCGCCGGAATGCCCCGCAGCGCCACGTAGTGGTTGGCGATCGCCAGCGAGTCGGGGCTGTTGGGATTGACGACCAGCAGGACGTTTTCCGGCCCGCCGCCGGCGTGTGCTGGCGCGGCGACGGCCAGCCCTGATAGCGCCACGCCGACCGTGACCAGCACGCGAAAAACTCGGTTCATTTCAAACTGCCAGCGGTGGAATTCCGGCGGACGAGAGCCTCTGTGTGTTCTACGCCGCAAACCGCCCGACGGCAAACGCCCCCAAACGGACGTCCGCGAAACTGGAACGTGGGCGCCTGCGTGCCACTGCTGGCTCGTCCAGCAGTGCGAAGCGGGTACTTGGCGCCCACTGCTGGACGAGCCAGCAGTGGCACGCCCGGACTTTACAGTCCTCCTCCAAGAGCTGCCGAATAGCGGGGCCTGCGCCCCAGAATGCGGCCCAATCCGGTTTGACGCCGTGCGCTGCCCGCTGCGATACTGACAGAAAGCCCCGCCGTGTTCCGACTGCTTCGTCGCACCCCGCCCCCTCGCATGTCCGCCCCTGCCGCCGCCGAGCGCACCAGCGTCTTTGCCGCCCGCGGCGTGACAAAAGTCTACCACATGGGCGAAGTGGACGTGCATGCGCTACGCGGCATCGACCTGGACCTGTACGCCGGCGAGTTCGTCGTGCTGCTGGGCGCCTCGGGCAGCGGCAAAAGTACGCTGCTGAATATTCTGGGCGGGCTCGACTCGCCCACGGCCGGCTCGGTCCACTACCGCGATCGCGAGCTCACTGAGTTCGACGATGCGGCGCTCACCCGCTACCGCCGCGACCACGTGGGGTTCGTCTTTCAGTTCTACAACCTCATCCCCAGTCTCACGGCCGTGGAGAACGTGAGCCTGATCACCGACATCGCCCGCAACCCAATGGACCCGGTCGAGTCGCTCAGACTGGTCAACCTGGGCGAGCGGATCAACCACTTTCCCGCGCAACTGTCGGGCGGCGAGCAGCAGCGCGTCGCCATCGCCCGCGCCGTGGCCAAGCAGCCCGACGTGCTGCTGTGCGACGAACCGACCGGCGCGCTGGACGTGCAGACCGGCATCCTGGTGCTCGAGGCGATCGAACGGATCAACGCCGAGTTGGGTACCACGACCGCCGTGATCACCCACAACGCCGTGATCGCCGAAATGGCCGACCGCGTCATCCACGTCTCCGCGGGCAAGATCACCAGCGTCGACGTCAACACATCCCGCCGTCCCGCGAGCGAACTCGATTGGTGATGAACGGTATCTGCGGCAAGCATCGATGGCAGTGATCACATGGACCGTCACTGCCGAATGACCAATGACCAATTCCCCAATGACCAATACCGGACGCGCGTGATCGATCGACTCCTCGAGTCCCTGGCCGCCCTTGGCCATTGGGACTTGGTCATTGGTCATTCCCACTCGCCATGATCCTCTCCGCCCTCAATCGCAAGGCGCTGCGCGACCTGTGGCAGATGAAGGGGCTGGCCTCCGCGGTGGCCACCGTGATGGCGTGCGGGGTGGCGTTGTTCATCCTGTCGCGCAGCATGCTGTTCTCGCTCGATCTGACGCAGCGCACGTACTACGAGCGGTATGACTTCGCCGACGTGTTCGCCGGTCTCAAGCGGGCCCCCAACACGCTGGCCGCGCGGATCGCCGAAATCCCCGGCGTTGCCCGTGTGCAAACCCGGATCGTCGTGCCGGTGAACATCTCCGTGCCGGGGCTCGACGAACCGGCGACGGGCCGGTTGATCTCCGTCCCCGACGGCCGCGAACCGGTGCTCAACCGCCTTTATCTGCGTGAAGGGCGGTTCCTCGCCCCGCTGGCCGACGACGAGGTGCTGGCCAGCGAGGCGTTCGTCACGGCTAACAACCTGCAACTGCAGGACACAATCGCGGCGGTGATCAACGGCCGAATGAAGCAACTGCGGATCGTCGGCATCGTGTTGTCGCCCGAGTACATCTACGTCATCAAGCCGGGTGACATCGTTCCGGACGACAAGCACTTCGGCGTGTTTTGGATGAACGAGAACGCGCTCAGCACGGCGTACGACCTGGACGAAGCGTTCAACGACGTGTCGCTGGGACTGCTCCGCGGGGCGAGCGAACCGGACGTGATCCAGCGGCTGGACGACTTGTTGGAGAAGTACGGCGGGCTCGGCGCGCGTGGGCGACGCGACCAGCTGTCGCACCAGTTCGTCGACAATGAAATCGAACAGAACCGCAACATGGGAATGTTCGCCCCCACCATCTTTCTGGGCGTGGCGGCGTTTCTGCTGAACGTGGTCATGACGCGCACGATCAACAGCCAGCGCGAGCAGATCGCCGCGCTCAAAGCGTTTGGCTACAGCAGCCTGCAGGTCGGCTGGCACTACGTGACCATGGTGCTGATGATCGTCGCGGCCGCGCTGGCGGCGGGCATTCCCGGCGGACTGTGGTTTGGCCGCGTCACGACGCAGATGTACGCCAAGCTGTTTCATTTCCCGGAGTTTCAATACCGCATTTACTTCTCCGTCATCGCCAGCGCGGCCGGCATCAGCGTCGTCGCCGGCATCGTGGGAGCCCTGACCGCCGTGGTGCGAGCCGTGCGGCTGCCCCCCGCCGAGGCGATGCGTCCCGAACCCCCCGCCTCGTTCTCGCCCACGCTCATGGAGCGGCTCGGATTGGGGCATCTCGTCCCCCCCGTGCTGCTGATGATCGTGCGGCAGCTGGAACGACACCCGATCAAGACGGCCCTGTCGATGGTGGCCATCGCCTTGGCCGCCTCGGTGCTGGTGTTGGGGAACTTCTTCCAGGACTCGGTCGACTACATGATGACGGCCCAGTTTCAGTGGGTGCAGAAGTACGACATGGCGATCGCCACCAACGACGACGTCGCCGACCGCGCCCTGTACGAGGTCGGCCGCATGCCGGGCGTGCTCCGCGCCGAGCCCACGCGCCGCGTCGCCGCTCGATTGCGCGCCGGCCCGCGCACCCGCCTGGTCGGTATCACGGGAATTCGCCGCGACAACCAGCTCTCCGGCCTGGTCAATATGGACGGCCAAGAAACGCCCCTGCCGCCCGACGGGTTGATGATCTCCAAGAAGCTGGCCGAGGTGCTGGAGGTAAACGTCGGCGACTACGTCGAAGTGGAGGCGCTCGAGGACAAGCGTCCCAAACAGCGCGTGCTGATCGCCGCCACGCTGCAGGATTTCACCGGCCTGCGCGCCTACATGGATCTCGACGCCTTGCACCGCCTGATGCGCGAGGGGCCGGTGCTCACCGGCGTGGAAATGCTCGTCGATCCGCTGCAGCAGGAAACCCTGTATCGCGAGCTGAAGAACACGCCCCAGGTGGCCGCCGTGAACGTCAAGAAGCACGCGATGGACAGCTTCGACAAAACGATCGCCGAGAATCTGCGGATCATGAAATCGATCAACCTGCTGTTCGCCGTGGTGATCGCCGTGGGGGTGGTTTACAACAGCGCCCGCATTTCGCTGGCCGAGCGCGGCCGCGAGCTGGCGACCCTGCGGGTGATGGGGTTCACGCGCGGCGAAATCTCGGCGATCCTGTTAGGCGAGCTGGCCATCGTCACCCTGGCGGCCATCCCGCTGGGGCTGGCGCTGGGGCACGCGTTTGCCTGGTACATGTGCACGGCGTTCGACCAGGAGCTGTTTCGCTTCCCGCTGGTCATCACCAATCGCACCTACGCCTGGGCCGCCACGGTCGTCATCATCGCCGCAACGGCGAGCGGCCTGATCGTCCGCCGCAGCCTCGACCACCTCGATCTGGTGGCCGTGCTGAAGTCGAGAGAGTGATTGAGAATGACCAATGACCAAGCATCAATGACCAATGCCGGCGGTTGGCATACTCTTATTGGTCATTGGGACTTGGTCATTGGTCATTCGAATTAGAAAAAGCAATTGGCGACTCCCACTACGCTTTCCCCTCATGCAAACCCTCATCCGACGCGTTGTCCTCTTCTTGATCGCCGCGGCGGTGCTCGCGGCGTTGGTCTACGGGCTGATGCCCGTGCCGGTGGAAGTCGACATGGCCGAGGTCGTCCGCGGCGACATTCGCGACACGGTCGACCAGGACGGCAAGACGCGGATCCGCGAGCGGTACATCGTCTCGGCCCCGCTCACTGGCCGGCTACAGCGGATTGATCTCGACCCTGGCGACGAGGTCGAAGCCGGCCAGACGCTGCTGGCGGTCATCGAGCCCCGCGACCCCGAGTTGCTCGACGCCCGCAGCATCCTGCAGGCCGAGGCGGCGGTCCGCGCGGCCGAGGCCAAGCTCAAACGAATGACGCCCCTGTTGGACGAAGCGGTCGCGCAGCAGACGCTCGCCGAAAGCGAGTTGCGCCGCGTGCGCGACGCCCGCCAGAAGAACCCGCAAGCGGTCAGCGAAAGCGAAGTCGAATCCCGGCTCAGCGAGTATCAGGCCCGCGCCGCCATGGTCCGCAGCGCCCAGTACGCCGAAGACATCGCCCGGTTCGAGTTGGATCAAGCGCGGGCCGCGCTATTACGCTCCCGCCCCCGCGAAACGGACAACGCCGCCACTCCGCCCGACGCCGCGCTTAACGGCGTCGGCAACGACGCCTCCGAACCCACCACCTCCCCATCCCCAACAGACACGCCGCCACCCGCCGACGTCCCCCACGCCAACGGCGACCTGCGGATCCTCTCCCCGATCACCGGCCGCGTGCTGCGCGTGTTCCAGGAGAGCAGCGCCGTGGTCACCCCCGGGGTGAACCTGCTGGAGTTGGGCGACCCCGCCGATCTGGAAGTCGAGATCGACGTGCTGTCCCGCGACGCCGTGCGGATCAAACCGGGCGCCGCGGTCCTGCTGGAGCACTGGGGCGGCGAGCACCCGTTGCACGGCCGCGTCCGGCTGGTCGAACCGTCGGCGTTCACCAAGATCTCCACGCTGGGGGTCGAGGAGCAGCGGGTCAACGTGATCGTCGATCTGACGGATCCGCCGGAAGACCGCATCGCCCTGGGCGACGCCTTCCGGGTCGAGGCCCGCATTGTCGCCAGCGAAGCGGCCGATGTGGTGAAAGCCCCCACCAGCGCCTTATTCCGCGTCGAGGGCCAGTGGGCCGTGTTCGTCGTGACCGACGGCGTCGCCCACCAACAGACCGTCGAAGTCGGCCTGCAAAACGGCCTGGAAGCCGAAATCGAAACAGGCCTCGCCCCCGGCGATCAGGTCATCGTCCACCCCGGCGACAACGTCGCCGAAGGCGTGGAAGTGGTGCAGCGGTAGCTTTTGATTGGAGTGCCACTGGCGTGTCGCCAGTGCGACGTGCGGTCAACGCCTGCACCCGTTGTGTGCGATGCAACACGGCGACATTGCGGTCTAAGGGCGCGGACACTCAGCACCGGCGCCCGAAGGATCGGCTCGGCGCCAAGTGCGGATTATACTCGTGGGATGGTGCTTGGATCTCCTCGTTCAATGCCTCGTCGGAACATGGTCAGTTTCGCATCGTCGACGACTCGCTCACTGCCCGCGACCGCGCTTTGCTGCGCAGTGATGGCCTTGCTGGGAAGCGCGGCGCGCGGTGGCGTCGTGCACTATGCTCCTATCGCCCTCACGGGCGAACGCGGCGCAGCCGCGGGCTACGGACCCGATCTTGGCGAAGGCGTCTACTTCTCCGCCTTCCGCACGACGCCGGTTCTCAATCAGTCGGGCGAGGTTGCTTTTCGTTCGGCCCTGAGCGGTCCCGGTGTCGACGAGTCTAACGATGTCGGCGTCTGGAAGACTTCGGATGGGACACTGCAGTTGGTCGCCCGCGAGGGCGCAGCAGGCCCCGGCCCTGGTCTGGGACCCAACGTCTTCTTCACCGCGACGTCGTATCACTCGGGATTCAGTGACGACCCGATACTCAACTCGGCTGGCGTCGTCCTCTTCCCCGCCTCGCTCACGGGCGATGGCGTCTCGCCGGACAACGACTATGGACGATGGACAGATGCCGGAGGGATCCTTACCCCAGTAGCTCGTCAGGGCTCGGACGCTTTTGGCCCACGCTTGGGAGATGGCGTCTTCTTCACATATCCGGGCGGTCCCGCGTTCAATTCACAAGGGCATGCCGCATTCATTTCAGGCCTGACGGGTGCAGGCGTCGATGCCACGAACGACGAAGGGATTTGGCTGTACGAGGATGGCGCGCTGACAACGATCGCACGCACGGGCGTCGCGGGTCCGGGCCCCGCGTTGGAACCTGGCGACTATTTCGTCGCGCTCGATTCGCCCATTTTGAATGACGTCTCGACAGTCGTATTCAAGGGGCAGGTGGCTGGGGCCGGCGTCGACGCGAGCAACGACCGTGGACTTTGGACCTACCAAAATGGTGTATTGACACCGCGCGTTCGCGAGGGTGATGCCGGATCGTTGGGTCCGAATCTGGGGCCTGGATTCACTTTCTCCGCGCTCTACAGCGCCGATATCAATGCCTCAGGCGAAATCGTCTTCGACGGCAGAGCAGTTGATACAAGCGACGGCTCGCAAGTTCCAGGCATCTGGCTAGATTCAGATGCGAATCGCACGCAAATCATCGGCCTGGGCGATGCGGTCGCCGGCAGCGGCCTACAGCCCGGCACGACTGTCGCGAGCATGGCTCTTCCACTACTCAATGCCTACGGCGACGTCGCGTTTCGGGGGACCATCGCCGGACCTGGCGTCGCGTCGCCCACCGATCGCGGAATCTTCACGAACGCTGGCGGCGAACTCGTGATGCTCGCTCGCGAATACGACGCCGAACTGGGACCGGGTACAGACGATGGCGCTGAGTTTTACTCATTCTCCAACGTGATGTTCAACGCCCAGGGAGACGTGGCGTTCACAGCCGAACTGACCGTTGAACTGCGACAACACGACTACAATCGCGGCGATGGAATCTGGGCGACGAAAGACGGTGTAATCCACGAAATCATTCGGGTCGGTGACTACTTCGACGCCGACCCTGGCCCCGGCGTCGACATGCAGCAAGTTCTCCTATTCGATTTTCTCGATTGGGACACATCTGCCGGCGGCAATGGCCGCAAACTCCACTTCACTGACGACGGGCTAATCGCGTTCGCCGTCGTGCTGGAAAATGGCGCCGGCGGCGTCTACACGGCGCAGATTGTCTCAGACGACCCGCTCTCCGGTGACTTTGATGCCGATGGCGACGTCGATGCAACTGACTTTTTCGCCTGGCAGCAAGCGCCCAGTATCGGCTCACTGGACCAGTGGAAGACAGCCTATGGTGCGACAGCGGCCGCCGTGTATTCGGCTGCGGTTCCGGAACCGACTGGGCATATTCTATTGTTGGGGTCATTCCTCGTTGCCTTGATGGTACGAGCCCGCTCGCCCGGTTTTTCTTTGCTTCCCGCACTCAGCGCGTCTATAACGAACCCCGGAGGTAGAAAGAGGTCGCCTGCTCGCGATTTTACCTCAGCCGCTGGGGGTGTTGTGTCTATTTCTTGCTTGTCTGCGCGCAGCCACTGGCTGGCCGTGCGCGCTGCGGTCGTGCTCCTCGCCGCCGCTCCGTTGCCCGTGCACGCCGACGATTTTGAATGGAGCCTGCCGCTGGACGGGTTCTTCATTTCAGCCGGTCCGTGGACCCGGTTGACGGGAACCAGTTCGCCGCCGCCGGGCTCCGGCGACTTGGCCATCTTCAACGAAGCCGGCGCGTACACGGCCACCTTCACCAACAATCGCACGACCGAAGATCTGCAGATCGACGCCGGCGACGTCACGTTTCGCAGCAGCGGGACCGACCGCACTTACTCGCTGACGGGTGACGCCGTGCTAGATGGCGGCGACTTGGTCTTGGGGGTCGCCGGCGATGCGTTGGACCTGAACGTCGGCAACGTCCTGCGGGTGCGCGACGGCAGTCGGCTCGACATCGAGCACGGCTCCGACGTCGCCGTGACCGGCCAGCTCCGCGTCGGCGCCCACTCGTCCGGCGACGGCACGGTCGTGGTCAACGGCTCAACGCTCGCGACCTCGGCCAACAATGCCGCGATCATCGGCGCCTCGGGGAGCATGGGCCAGCTGCAACTGGTCAGCGGCTCGAAGGGGACCATCGGCAGCAACCTGCATATCGCCGCCTCGGCCGTCACGGGCTCGTCAGGATCGGTCAGCGTCAGCACCGACTCCACGCTGAGCGTCGCCGGCGACATCAACATGACCACCGGCACGAATACCAGTCAAACCGCGTTTTTGTTCGTCGATACGGGCGGCGCGATGACGACCGACGGCAACTTCAACATCGGCACGGGAACCAGCACCGGCCAGTTGGCGTTCTTCTCGGTGGCCAGCGGGTCGTCGTTTAACCAACAGGGCGCGGGCACGATCGACATCGGCGGCGCCGCGGCGGCGGGCAATAGCGCGCGACTCGACGTGAATGGCGGCAGCTTCACTAGCGGAACAGGGCAAATTTCCGTTCACGAAACGGGCGTCCTGGGCGTCGCCGGGGGCAGCTTCACCGCCAACGGACCCGTCGTCCTCGACAGCAACTCCTCCTTCGTGCTGGAGACCGGCGACTTCGAAGCGAAAACCGGCCTGGACAACTCGGCCGGCGGCACGATCGACCACCGCGACGGCACATTGACCGTTTCGGGCGGCCATTTTCAGGCCACTGCGGACATTATCGGCAACGAGGAATACACGATCAGCGGCGCCGCGGCGGGCAACCGGCCCAAGCTGCAGCTCACCTCGGGCGCCACGGCGGACGTGACGCTGGCCCTGAACATCGGCGCTGGCGGCACGGACGGCGACATGCGCATCGAAGGGGGCGCCCAGCTGACGCACACGATTGCCCGGCTGGCGACCAATGCGGGCAGCGACGTGGACGTCGTCGTCACTGGCTCCGGCTCGCTGTGGCGAGCGATCCGCGGGTTCGGGTTTGCCCTGTTTCGCGTCGGCGGCGCGGGCACGGCCGAAGTCCAGGTCCTCGACGAAGCCGAACTGTACACGGGCGGCGGCACGCTCGGCCAATTTGCCGGCGGCGACGGCACGGTCCGCGTGAACAACTCGATGTGGACCAGCACCTCCGATGTCGAGGTCGGCGTCGCGGGCACGGGATTGGTCGACATCACCCAAGGCTCGACGGTGCAGATTCAACGCCACCTGGAAATCGGCACGGTCAACAACGGGGCGAGTCACGGCGACGTGTTGGTCCGGTTCGGCAGTACGCTCACCGCCATCGACGCGGGAATCGGCGGCACGGCGGACGCCGCGGGGGGGACGGGGCGACTGTACGTTGAGGACGGCCTGGCCCGCTTCTCGGGCGAAGTCAAAATCTGGGCGGGCGGCGAAATGGAAATCGGCGCCGCGGGCGTGTTTTCTTCCCAGCCGTTCGTCGCCGCCGCCGAAATCGACCACACGCACAGCGGCACGTTTCTGTTCAACAGGGGCAAGCTGCAGGTCGAGTCGTTCCTGGGCAATCTGAACAACCCCGCCGGCACGCTCGCGCCCGGCCCCGACTTTTCGGCCGGGCCCGGCGCCGGCGCCACCGCGATTGCCGGCAACTACACCCAGGGCAACGACGCCCGCCTCGATATCGAAGTCGGCGGCACGATCCCCGGCGCCCTGCACGACATTGTGCAGGTGTCGGGCACGTCGAACATCGACGGGTGGCTGGACCTGACGCTGTTGGGCAGTTTCGAGCCGGGGGTCGACGACGAGTTCATTGTGCTCAGCGCCACGACGCTCAACGGATTTTTCAACAACGTGTTCACCGGCCAGCGGCTGAGGACCACCGGCGACGAGGGCTCGTTCGTCGTCAATTACGGCGTGGGCAGCGCCTTCCCCGCCAATCAAATCGTGCTGAGCGACTACCTGCCGTTCTTCTCCGCCGACCGCGAACCGGACGGCGACGTCGATGGCGCCGACTTCCTGGCGATCCAACGCTCGAACAAGTCGCTCATCCCCGCCTGGCAGGACCAATACGGCTCAGGCCCCGCCGCCATCGCCGGACAGCACGCCGTCCCCGAGCCCGCGAGCTGCGTGCTGCTGCTCCTCGCCGCGCTGGCCGCCGTCTGGCGGCAACACGCCGACGTCGTGGTAGCGACCCAGCGCTAGCGACACCGCGGGGGTGCCATGCCCACGGCGGTCCGCCGCCGTGGGCATGCCTACCGTCCCCGTCGGTTTCCGGTAGATATCGCGAGGCCTCATCGCGTAAAACAGGCATGCCGGCAGGTCGCCACCCGTTGCGTGCTACGCTTGTCGGACAAGACTCACGCGGCGGCCAGCCGTGTCTTTTCCCGGGGCGTCTCGAAATGAACATCAACCGCACTGCGTCGGTGCAACTCGCCGGCGCGCTGATCCTGCTCGCAATTGCCGTCTCCACTCCCGCCGCCCGCGGGCAGATGCCCGATCCGCCGGGGCAGGTCGCTGCCGACGAGGCGCCGGTGCACGAGGCGTATCTGTTCGCCCACATGATGGAGGGCGACTACGGTCGGCTGTACTACAGCGTCAGTCGCGACGGGTTGCATTGGGAGTTGCTCAACGGGGGCAAGCGGGTGATGAACTCCTACCGCGGGCATGCCGACATCTGCCGCGGGCATGACCGCCGCTACTACTTGGTCGGCAATCGCAACGACGGGGCGCCAGACATCAACTTCTGGGTGTCGGAGGATCTGATTCACTGGGAACGGTTCGGCGACTATCGGCCCAACCTGTCACAGGTGCCCGGCTACCCGACGGCGCTGCCGCGGATTGGCGCGCCCAAGTTGTATTTCGACGAGGCGGAGCAAACGTACCTGCTCACGTGGCACACGACCCACGACCTGGGCGAGACCGACTTGCCCGAGCCGTACTGGGCGGGCCAGCGCACCCTGTACGCGACCAGCAAAGACCTGCAGGAGTTTTCCGCCCCGCCGCGCAAGCTGTTCGACGGCGACTGGGACACGGCCACGATCGACACGATCGTCCGCCGGGTGGGCGAGGAGTACTTTGCCATCATCAAGGACGAGCGCTACCCCACGCTCGACTGGCCCACGGGCAAGACGATCCGCATCTGCACGGCGCCGGCGCTGTTGGGGCCGTACTCGCCGCCGGGCCCGCCGCTGAGCCCTAGCTTTCGCGAAGCGCCCACGCTGATCCCCGCGCCCAACGGCCAGGCGTGGTACCTGTACTACGAGCAGTACCCCGGCGTCTCCTACGGCTTGTCGGTCGCCGAGCAACTGACCGGCCCGTGGTTTCAAGTGGCCGGCTACCAGCGTCCCGACTGGGACAAGTACAGCCTGCCGCCGCGGGTGCGCCACGGCAGCATGATCACCATCAGCGGCAAGCAATACGACGCGCTGGTGGACGCGTTTCCGAAGTAACTGGCGCACGGCTCACAGAGCCGTGGCACACTCGCGGGTTTCTGGTGGAAATTGAGCCAGCGCTTCGCGTACAACAGAAGTGCGTGACGCTGCGTTTTGGCGACGCCAGGGGCGCGGCGATTGTCAGTGGGCGAGTGGGCGATGCGTTTTGCTGAGGGACCGGGAGTTTTGCTCGCAAAACTCGCCCTGCCGCAATTGACCCCGACGACTGTAAGGTGATTGCAAAAAGCGACTTAGGCTGACTGCCGATCTCCTGAAGGCGGCGACTTTTGCTCCCAGATTCGCGTTGGCGTGCAAAAGGCAAAACTCAGCAGCGGCAAGTCAGGGGAGGGCTACAGCGAATGGCAAACAGAAGACGAGTTCTTCCATGATTCGACAACTTGCTCTCTCGGTCTTGCTCGCGACTTGGTTGCCGGCGTCGATCGCCGCGGCCGCCGACGACGCACCCGCCGTGAAGGTCCCGCGGCCGCCGCACTTTGTGTCGGCCAAAGACTGGGGAAGCCAGCCCGATCCGATTCCTGACGCGCGGCGGCACACCCCCAAGTACGTGACGCTGCATCACGCGGGCGTGTTGTGGACGGTCGATCGCGACCCCATCGAGTTCATCCGCAACATGCAGGCCTGGGGCAAGCGACGGCCGGAGATCGAACAGCCGCCGCGCAACACGTTCTGGCCCGACTTGCCGTACCACTTTCTGATCGCCCCCGACGGGCGGATCTTCGAGGGCCGCTCGCTCGATTACGAGCCGGAGTCGAACACCAAGTACGAACTGGCCGGGCACATTGGCGTGGAGCTGATGGGCAACTTCGAGGAGCAGCGCCCCAGCCCGCAGCAGGTCGAGTCGGCCGTGCGGCTGGTCGCGTGGCTGCTGCACCAGCACGAGCTGAAGCTCGGCGCCATCAGCACCCACAAGGCGGTCGCCAAGGGCCAAACCAGTTGCCCGGGCCGCGACTTTCAGCGGTACTTCGACGACGGGCAGTTTGCCAAGTGGGTCGACGCCGTGCTGGCGGGCAAAGCCCCCACGATCGATTTGGGCCCGCCGCTGGACGACGGGCCGACGGAGTTGATCACCGAGACGAAGCGGAAGTAGCGCGGCAGGGGAGGGCGAGGCGCCCAGCTATTGCGCCGGCGCGTTGCGTTCCGCTCGGCCGGCGCGGCGCTTTGGCGGGTACTTCTCCTGGAACCGCTGCAATTCGGCCGCTGGCACGGGCATGAACTTCTCGACCGCGTCGCGCAGCGCGTCGGTCGTGTCGAGCCACTCGGCCCCGTGGCCATCCGGGTAGGCGAAACCAAAGTTCTCGCAAAGCCAGCAAAATGTACCAGAGTAAATCAATGGCAGGTCGCCAGATTGGCCTGTTGCATCGCCCTCTCCAAACACGCGCAGGCCATGCACAGGAAAGTGGCACAAGGCCCCGCCGGTATGTCGTGGCCGTTCGATCTGCATCGCCAAGGCGTCAAGCAACGCTTGACATCGCTTGGCGGGCAATCGTTTCTTGGCAAGGACGCTGGTCGTGGCGCCGTACGGTGCAATGGGGAAGCGCTGATCGGCGTCAGCGCCCTCCGACCGCGAGTCTTGGCCGTATCCTGCCACAGTTGCATCGTAGCCGCCTTCGGCATACGCCACGTCGTCGAACCGCAGCAGGAGGATCTCGACCTCCGTTGCATTGCGAATCTCTTCGGCCACCGCCTGACGATACTCCGCCCGCGCCGCGTCGATGCGGACGTAGAACCGGTCGGCGGCCGACGGTTCCTGCGCCACGGAGATCCCGACTGCCACGAGAGGCAACCAAACTGACGCCGCTGCCGACCGTATCACGCCCATGTCGCACCTCGCGCCGATTCAGGAGAAGATCACCCTTCGAGAGTAGCCGTTGCGACGCGCCAAAGCACGATTTTTCTCGGGCGCAGGGTGGGCCGCAGGCTCGGCAGGAGCCTCGCCCTCCCACCAATCACCAATCACCAATCACCAATCACCAATCACCAATCACCAACAGCTACTCACCAGCCGACTGCAGCTCCGCCACGACGGCGTCGGTGATGTCGACGGCGTCGGTGAAATCGTACAGCACGCTATCGTTCTTGGTGACCACCACCGACAAGCCTCGCGCACGGGCGACGCGACGCACCGCAGGGCGAATCTGGTCGCGGAACTGGCGAATCAGGTCGGCCTGGTGCGCGGCGAGGTTCTGCTCGGCCTGCTGTTTGGCCTGGTCGAGCTGGGCCTGGGCGGATTGCTCGAACGCGGCGAGCGTCACGCCCTGGGGCGCCTGTTGGGCGGCGGCCGCCTGGCGGCGCTCTGCAATCTGTTGCTTGTACGCGCGGGCCGCCTCGGTGAGTTGTTGCTGCAGCGCCGCTTGCTGCTGATTGATCGACGCCAGCATCTGCTGATCGCGGCCCAGCTGCGCGGCGACCGCGTCGAGATCGATCACCGCCACGCCGCCGGTGGTGGTCGGCGGCGGAGTCGTCGCCGACTGCTGGCACCCGAGGGTCAGCCCCGCGACGAGGATCGTGGCGAGTCTCGATGCTGGCATGATGGGGGTCTCCGCAGACAGGTCTTCGGGGCACGCGAAACGAAATGAAGCGGCGCTGGGCTCCGCTGCGCTGCGTCCCTAGCCACGCTCGATGCGGGGCTGGCGGAAGCTACTCAATTGGCGCCAACGGGTTAAGGCCACTCGCGACCGCGCGAGTGCCCCAGGGCAGCTAGCGGCAGAACCCGCAAAACCGGCAAAGTTTCACTCGCCGCCCCCGCCTGCGCTGCCGATACAAAGCAGCAGAGACTGCGCCAGAAGTGCGGGCGCAGGACGTGTGACTTGATGGAATTGACTGGGGCGGCAAGAGCCGGCGTCGCCCGCCAACGTGCAAGGCAGGAATCGGACCATGCTCACCGGAGTTGGCCAGCATACGAAGGTCGCGGCGCTGGCCGTCGCGCTCTCGGTGCTTGCACTGCTAGTTCCGCGAGCGGCCTGCGCCCAGGGCGGCGCAGTGCCCACGGCGACCAGCGGCGCTGCGGCGGCTCGGCTGGGCACGGCCCCGCTGCGGGTGTGGCATCGCACGCGCGGCTACGGCGAGGAAACGTCCGAGACCGCGCTGGGCACGCACTGGGTGCTGCCCGCGTGGGGCGGCCAGGTGTTCGTCGACGGGCAACTGCGAGCCGGCCTCTCCGACCACGACCTGAGCACCAACGTGGGGCTGGGGTACCGCTGGATGTCGGAGGGCGCCAACGGCCATCCGCGCATCCTGGGCGCCAGCGTCTGGTACGACGGCGAAGACACCAACCTCGACAACTGGATCAACCAGATCGGCGTCAGCTTCGAGCGTTTGGGCCCGTCGCTCGACATGCGGCTCAATGCCAACATCCCGCTGGAAGACCTGCAGGTCAGCGATCAAAGCGCCTTTGGCACGACGCTCTACCGAGATAACGTCCTGGCGGTCAATCAGACCAACGGCGGCGACGTGCCGCTGCGGGTGGTCGACTTCGAGATGGCGCCCCGCGTGCTTGATCTGAACGTGTGGGTCTACGGCGGCGGCTACCAGATGGACGGCGAAGACGTCAGCGAGCTGGGCGCCAAGGCCGGCGTGCGCGGCTACGTGGTCAACGACGTGGTGGTCGACGTTGGACTTACCGATGACGACTTGTTCGGGACCACCACGACGTTTCAGGTGATCTGGACGCCAGGGCGGACGGCGCCGGGCTGTTCGGACTGGTCGCATCGCCTGGCCGACCGGATGCGGGAGCAGGTCTACCGCAACATGTACGTAGCGACGCGGCAGATCTCCGTCGAAAGCACGCCGGCGCTCACCTATCCGACTTCCGGCGACGAGGTGCGCGTGGTGCACGTCGACAGCGCGGCGGCCGCGGGAGGCGACGGCACGTTCGAGGCTCCGCTGAATTCGCTGGCCGACGTGCAGGCGAACTCGCAGCCGGGCGACATCGTGCTGGTGCACGGCGGCAGCTCCTTCACCGGCGACGCGGTGGTCATGCAGGACGGCCAACGGCTGCTAGGCGAGGGCGGCGGCGAGCTGCACTCGGTCGTCACGCAGGAACTGTTGGAGATCAATCTGCCGGAAACATCGACCGGCGCCCAAGCGGCTGCCGTCCCGGTGATCGCCAACGCACCCGGCGACGCAATCACGCTGGACGCGGGCAACAACCTGCGCTACAGCCAGCAGACGCTCGAGATCTCCAATCTTGAGATCGACGGCGGCGCACGCGGCATTGCCACGGTCAACGGCATTGGCGACATCGACGTGAATCGCGTGTCGGTCTCGAACACCACCGGCCACGGCATGGAGCTGACGCCGTTGGATGAGATGCTCAACAGCGGTACGACCCGCGGCCGGATGTTCGTATTCGTCGACGAGGTCGTGTTCGATAACGTAGGCGGCGACGACGTGCATATCGATGGCACGAGCGCCGAGGCGACGCAACTGGGCGCCATCCGCGTCGGCAACTACGCCAGCACCAACGGCAACGGCACGGGCATCGCACTGGTCAATCCCCAGCGACAATCGTTGGTGGGCAACATCGACTGGGACGGCGGCACGACCGGCGTGGGGATGTTGCTTGTTCAGGACGCGACCGACGCCTCTCCCGTGACCATGACTGGCACGAACACGATCACTGGAGGGACCTCGGCGACGCCCGACACGGCAGGCTACGGCATTCGTTTCGAGAACAGCGCCGGCCAACACAATGTCAACGGTACGACAATCACCGACACCGGCGGCGACAGCATTCAGTTCGCCGGCGGCACGGCATTCATGGATTTTGTAGGTCGCATCGAGCAGGCCAACGACGCCTCCGTCGTATCCGTCAGCAATCACAGCATCGGTATTTTGAATTTTGACGAATTGACGTTGGGCGTCGGAGTCATCTCCGCGACCAACGGCGACGGCATTCAGTTGAGCAACGCTGACGGGTCGTACCAATTCAACGACCATGTCGAACTGAACGGCGGCGATGCGGGCGTTGACGTCGTGAATGATTCAGGAGGCGTGGTGATTCTGGCGGACGCGGCCATCACCAACCCAACCGGCACAGCCGTGCGGGTCGACAGTTCGCTTCCGAGTTTCTCTTACACCGGCAGCATCACGACCAACACATCACGGCCGGTGGAATTGACGAACAACACCGGCGGCGGATTCGCCTACACGGACGGAGGCACGGCCGGAATCCTTTCCACCGGACAAGGCATCCTGGTGCAGGGCAACTCCGGCGGCGACAATCGCTTCCTGGGCGCCGTTGACTTGCAGACCGGATCGACCGATGCGGTCCAGATCACCGGCAACTCCGACGGGCTGACGCAGTTCGAGGAGTTGGACATTCTCACCGGCGACGGCAAGGGCTTCACGGCCACCAACAACGGCGATCACACCGTCGCGGTGGTCAACAACGGCAACACAATCGAGACGGGAACCGGCGTCGGCTTGGAGTTGAATGACGTGACAGTCGCCTCCGAAGGCATTCGCTTCGACCGCGTCAGCGTCGACGGCGCGACCAACGGCATCACGGCCGATCGCGTCCGGACCGGCGCCGTGATCATTGGCGCCCAGGGCTCGACCGCCGGCGACGGCGGCACGATTCAGAACACGACCGGCGACGGCGTCGTTATCAGCAAGACGACGCAGATCTCGTTGAACAACATGACGATCACCGGCACGGGCGGCTCGGGCGTCAACTACGCGGTCGACGCCACCGCCGGCTCGCGACTGATCCTCACCGGCAACGCGATCAGCGACGCGACCGACGCCACCGTCGCGCTGAGAACGAGCGCCGCCGCGGCAGAGGCCAACATCAATGTCACCGGCAACACGATCGACAACAGCAACAACCTCGAAGCGATCGTCGCCACGTTCAGCGGCGCGTCCGGCAACACGGTCAACTTGCTCATGCAGGACAACACGCTCACCAACAACAGCGGATCGGCCGCCACGGTCGACATTGCGGTGGGTGACGACACCACGCTCAACGCCACTGTGGGCGGCTCCGCGGCCGCGGACGGCAACACGATCACCAACAACAGCGGCGCGACGGGACAGCCGTTCGTCATGGACACCGGCAGCGCAACCGCCACGGCGCGACTCAACCTGAACAACAACACGGGCGTCGGGTCGACCGCCGACGCCTTCGTACTGACCGAAACGCTCGGCACGTTCACCGTCGAGGATCTGGCAAACGTCGACGCCAACAACACGGGCGGGGTAAGCGTCGGCGCCGGCATCGCCAACGACCCGGGCGGGATTCCTACTCCCTAGCGTCTTCGCGGCAGAGACGTCCGGCCGAACAGAGCGAGCGGATTCGGCGCACTGCCGCCCGCGGGGCGTGTGTCAGATGCACACACCGCGAGCTGCCTTCGCGGGCCAGCCAGCCCGCACTGGCGGCGGTAATCGCGCTTGCTCCTCGGCGTCTGCGACCAATTGATCGTCGGTCCGGCGACCGGCAGGGCGGCAGGCATGGCGTTTGCCGCGATTATGCCCAGCACCGGCGCTTTGATTGCAGCAGTTCAACGGGCCGGCCTTCCTTCCGCCATGCCGCACGATCCGGTGTGCGTGATCGGCCGCTGAATCTCGCCTCCGCTCGTCACTGGGAGGCGCCATCGACAAGACGACCCACACCATCCGGCCGCTTGGCCGTCCGGCCGAGCAGCCCCGTATTCTGGATACTCCAGCGTCCGGTGCGCCGCGGGTCGCCGCAATCGTCCGGACGCACCAACCATCCCCGCCCCCGCTGGGATCCAATCAGCCAAGGGCTCCCGCCATGAATCGCATTGCCAATGAACTCGGCAACGTCCTGACTGCTCCCTGGAAGGAGCGCAACCAATTCGTCGACGCCGCGTTTTATGACGTCGGCGCTCTCGACAAGCAGGAGACGGCCCAACTGTCGCCGCTGGTCGATCGCGAGGGCTCGGTGCTGGTCGTCCCGCCGCGCGGCGCCGGTCCGCTGCGGCATTACGCGAATGCCCTGCAATTCATCACCGGCGAATCCGACCCGGCGCAGGCCGTCGTCGTCGCCGGTGTCGGCAGTTCGGTGCTGGGCGCGGCGGCCCTGGCTCGCAACGTGGCCGGCCACTACGACATGGACGTGGCCGCGATTGTTTCGGGCTACGGAATCACCGACGTCATCATCGAAGGACTGGGCGGCTGGTTCTTCTACGGCGCGATCGACCGCGCCTGGCGGCAGATCGAATCGCTCGCGAACAACGTGGCCGCCGCGTGGCAGGATGTGCAAGCGTCGACTGCCGAAATGTGTGCAGAAAAGTCCGCAGAAGAGACACCCGCCGCGCACGGCGTAGCGCTGGGGCTCGACCAGTCGACCGACATTGGCACGCTGTACGACATCCTGACGGTCAATCCCAAGCTGCGGCTCGTGCTGGGACACAGCAAGGGCAATCTGCTGATCAGCTTCGCGCTGCGGCACTTTGCCCACCAGATGGACGCCCACTCACACCCGCTCGACGAGCAGTTGACTATCGTCACGCTGGGCGCCGTGGTGTCGCTGCACGACCGCTTCCGTCGCCGGCACCAGTTCCTGGGCGGGCTCGACATGCTGGGCCGGATCAACTCGCAGTTGGAAATTCCCCACGAGACCGTCCCGGGCGTATGCCACCACCTGAACCCGGTAATTCCGATGCACATGTCGGTCGACGAGGTGCTGGCGGGCGTCGCGCTGGCGTGAGTTGTGCGATCCCGGCATCACGGCTTGTTGACCACGCCCTGGAACCGCTCCTGCAACCTTTGAGTTTGCGCGTCGTCCCACTCCTCGGGCGCCGTGACCGCCACCCAGCCGTCGATGTAGCTGGTCGGGGCGTAGTTGTGACCGTAACCCACCGGCACGCTGGTGGCCATGGGCAGGTCCCAGGCGATCTGCAGAAAGGTGACCAGCGGGCGCCACTTCAGGTAGGGCGACACGTCGGCGCCGCGCGGCTCGTCGAGCCAGGCCGGCCGATGCCAGGGCAACGTGGGCGAGAACCACACCATCGGGTCGCTGGGATGCTGGATGTACACAACCCGCAACGGCCCCCAATGATCGCCCGCCTCGTCGAGCGAATTCTCGCGGCCCGTGAAACGAATCATCGCCCCGTCGCGGAACCGCGGCAACCACTCGGGCGTCCCCTCGTTGCGGTGGTCGACGATCTTGCGCCACACGCGGCTAGGGAAGGGCGCGCCGCTGTACAACGCGCCTTGAATTGGATCCTCCAGCAGCGTGATCAAGTCGGCCGAGGTTTCCGAGCCAAAGGCGCCCAGGCTCAATCCGTGCAAATACAACTCGGGCCGCTCGTCGGGCGGGAGCGTGGTCCAATGGCCGTAGATTTCGTCGAACAGCGCTTGAGCGGCGATGCGCGCCTGCTGGGGGTCGACCAGGATCGTCATCCAACTGGGCAGGTAGGAATACTGCATGCTGACAATCGCGGTGTCGCCGCCGTGGATAAACTCGACCGTGTCGACGGCCCCCGGGTCGAGCCACCCCGTGCCGGTGGGCGTGGCGACGATCAGCACGCGGCGGTCGAACCCGCCGACGCGCTGCAACTCGTCCAGGACGATCTGCGCCCGCGATTCGGTCGTCGGCGCTGCGTCGAGCCCCGCGTACACCCGCAGCGGCCGAGGGACGTCGCGGCCCCAGAACTCGCTGATGTCGTCTTGCGTCGGACCGCCGGCGACGAATGACTTGCCCTGCCGGCCGATCACGTTCCAACTGATGAGCGACTCGTCGCTGCCGCAGGCAAGCGGGTCGGTGGGCGCGGTGATTCCGTCGTCGACCGCCCGGTCGTAGCGCAGGGCGAGCCCGTCGGCAAAGCCCAGCAGACTTTTGAGAATCAAATCGTTCGCGGCCAGCAGCAGCAGGACCAACACAACCGTTGCGCCCAGGGCCGTGGCAATCCGCCGCGGCAACGCGCGGTGCAGTTTGGCTGAGGTCCAATGGCACGCCCCAATCACCGCGCGGGAAAACAGCACAATGAGCACTGCGACCACGATGGCGATCGCGCAGACCCGCAGCGGGTACGCGGTCTCCAACCGCGGCATCGCCATCCGCTCGCGAATCGAGTTCTGCCAGACCGTCATCCGCCACAGAAACGCGACGACAACCACCGCCACTGCCGCCGTGGTGACCTGCCGAGCGGTGCGGTCGAGCTTCTCGCCAGGGCGGGGCAGCTCCAACCACTGCCACAACCAGACCGCGCCCACGCCGCAGGCGTACCCCACCGCCAGCGCCATGCCGGCCAGAATGCCTTGCACCACGTAGGGACGCGGCAGCAGCGAGGGCGTCAGCGCCGCGGCGAAGAACAGCGTGCCGAAAGCGAGTCCGAAGAACGAAAAGCGTGACCACTGCCGGCGACACGCGGCGCGGAGATCCATGAGAAGCCCCCTGGTTGGTGCGGAACGCCAAGGGCGAATTGGCAACGGCCGTCAGCGAACGGCCAGTCTGCAGGGTAGTCGATACGGTCGTCGCTCGCGACCGGGGCGCTACTGCTGCTGTCGCTGTGCGGGGCGCTGGAGCTTCTCGCCGCGGAGTTGGAAGTCGTCGAAGTTGCCATGATCGTCGAACGTGCCCAGGCCGACCTGCCCCCACGTGAACGTCTTGTCCTCGGCGGCCATCAACGGCTTGTCCATGTCGTCGAAGTAGACTTCCATCGCCCCGTCCTCGATGTTGCGAACCACCTTGACCGTGTGCCACCCGTTTTTCCACGGCGTACCCTTGGCGGTCTTGGTGGTGATCGCCGTGCGAGGTTCGTCGTTGACGATGAAGATCTGGCAGGCATGCGGATCGGACCGGGCCCCCAGGTGCACGTAATAGAAGTGCGCCGGGTCCTGGTAGCCCCAGAACACGCACAGGTCGCGGTGCGGGCCGGCGTCAGGCCGGGTGTTCTGCACTTTCACCGTCAGTTCGAAGTCGCCCACCACCACGTCCTTCAACAACGCGATGCTATGCGGGCTGCGAACCGGCGGCTGATAGTCGCTGGGGCCGGTCACGCGCAACACGCGGCTGGCCTTGCCCGCGGGGCTTTCCGCTTCGACCAGCTTCCAGAACGGCTTGGCCGGGTCAGGGTCTGTCGTTTGCCAGTGATCCATGCCTTGCTCGAAATCGTCGGCATACAGCTGCGGCAACTCGGCGAGGGCAGGGGCCGGCAGCAGGGTCAGCGACGCGGCGACGACGGCGAGAATCGTGGATTTCATCGGGGCTCTCACGGAGGAACTTGAAGAGATCAGCGAAGGCGCGCCACGGCTCTACGAGCGGGCGGGGAGCGGGCCGCCGCGGATTCGCCCGGCTGACAGGGCCGGGGCACGCGGCGCGAGACGCCCCCATTTTGACGCGTTTTCCCGGAGAATGCCCCGATTGCAGGGGTTCGCCGGGCTTCCTATAATACTGGGCTTGCCCCGCTGCGGCGACCATCGTCCCCGGCAGGGCCCATCTGACTGCGTGCGGCAACTCACGCCGGCTCCGGCACTGGGAGCGCGGCGGTTGCCGACTCCATAACACGATTGTCGAGAATCCACGAAATTTGCGGCTCAAATCGGCGACGCCTTCACTCCCGCGTCGCCCGGCGAGTCCCAGGAGACCCCGCCATGACCATCGACAAAAGCCTGAAAGTCCGCCGCGGCGCCACCGGTTCCCGGAGCGTGCTGACCCGCGCCGAACGCGTCGAGAAGCTCAAGGAAATGGAACGCTGGCAAGAAGGCCAGTCCCCCCTCGGCCTGCCCAAGGTGCGCGTCAAGAAGCTTTCGATGAAGAAGAAAAAGAAGAAGGCCAAGGACGACGACGACAAGAAGTAAGCCGGTGCGCGGGACGCCCGCGAGAGCCGCCGAGACCAAATACCAAGCCGATCGCTGGGCGACCAGCGATCGGCTTTTTTTGTGGGCGCTGACGAACTGGCCTGAACCACTGCGTGAGTTCACTCGGCCGACGCTTGCTTCTGCGTCAACAACGACACGACAATCACCACGACAAACCCCAGCGGAATGGTGACGATACCCGGCTGGCTGAACGGCGCGAGCGCTTCGCTCGCCGGCAGGCCGTAGATTTTTTCATAGCTGTCGGCGCTCAGCAGGATCCAGCCCAGCGAGCTGACCATCCCCACGATCACCGCGGCGGTGATGCCCGCGGCGGTCACGCGGCGCCAGAACAGGGTCATCACCAGCGCCGGCAGGTTGGCCGAGGCGGCCACGCTGAACGCCCAGCCGACCAGGTAGCTGACGTTCATCCCCTTGAACAGAATCCCCAGCGCAATCGCCAGGGCGCCGATCACGACCGACGCGATCTTGGCCAGCCGCACCTGCTGGTACTCGCTCAGCTCTTCGTGAACAAACTGCCCGTATAAATCGTGAGCCACGGCGCCGGCGGAGGCCAGGATCAATCCGCTCACGGTCCCCAACACCGTGGTGAAGGCGATCGCCGAGATCACGGCGAACAGCGTCTCGCTCATACTGCGGGCCAGCAGGGGGGCGGCCATGTTGCTATCGGTCACGTCCATCGCGCCGCTGGTCATGGCGCCCAGCCCCATGTACAGCGTCAGGATGTAGAAGAACCCGATCGTAGCGATCCCCACGATCGTGCTCTTGCGAGCGGCGGCCTCGTCCTTGACGGTGTAGTAGCGGATGAGAATGTGCGGCAGCGACGCCGTACCGCAAAACAGCGCAAGCATCAGCGACAGAAAATTGAGCTTGTCGAGCGGCTTGTCGCTGCGGATGCCCTGGAACCGCGGGTGCTCGCCGGGGCGGAGCACGTGGCTGCCGGGCGTTGGTTTCTGGTAGTAGAGGGTGCTCACGCCGCCGTCGGGTTCGGCAATCTGGCGGCTGCCCCACAGCACGACCTCGCTGTTCTGCAGCGTGCTGAAAAACTCGATCGGGCCGACTGGGCCCGTGGCGTCGGCGCTGTCGGGCAAGCTCGTCACGCGACCAACTGGCTCCAGCGGAGAGTGTGTCACGTCGTCGGTCTGTTCGTTGTCGGTGGTGAATCCGCCGAGCGTGGTGCGCGTCCCGTCGGCCGCGACAAACACGGCTTGGGCCACGTCTAGATAGAACGTGTCCTGCTGCTCGCCGTCGCGGCGATTGAACACGCCGGCGCCGACAACTTGGCCGTCTTGCAGGTATTCGACATGCAGCGCGCCGTGCTCAAGCCAAGCGCCGCCGTGATCGACCAGCCGGGCGTCGCCGAAGTGGGGGTGCGCCAGCGCCGCCTCCGGCCACGCGCCAGTGATCGGGCCCAGCGTGGCGAAGTACGCGTCGGCGTCCGGGTCCTTCTTAAATCCCCGCTGCAAGATCATCACCACCAACACGGTGCTGAACACGACTAGCAGCGCCCCTTTTAGGAACTGCACCCAGGTGGTCGACACCATTCCCGCAGTGACCACGATCAGGATGACCACCGTGCCGACGATCACCACGCCCGCCCAGTGCGGCATGCCCAGCAGGGGCTTGACCAGCACGCCGGCCCCCACCATCTGCGGGATCAGATAGAACACGCTGACGGCCAGCGTGCTCACCCCCGCGGCCAGTCGGATGCCGCGCGACTGAAACCGCGAGTCGAGCGCGTCGGCAAACGTGAACTTTCCCAGCCGCTTCATCGGCTCGGCAATCACAAACAACGCGACGATCCAGCCGGCCAGGTAGCCGATCGAGTACAGAAACCCGTCGTAGCCGTAGAAGGCGATCATCCCGCAGATGCCCAGAAACGACGCGGCCGACAGGTAGTCGCCGGCGAAGGCCACGCCGTTGACAAACCAGGGAATCTGCCCGTGAGCGGCAAAGTAGCCCTCGGACGACTTGGCTTTGCGGCCCATGTAAAAGCTGATGCCCAGCGTCAGGCCGACAAAGGCCGCGAACACGGCGACCGCCAGGGCGGAGGCTTCGTGGGTCATTGCGGCGCCTCCTGGCTGGCGTCGTCAGGGGCGGTCGGCTGATTACGCCGGGCGCCGGGTGCGCCCTCGCGACACGCCCAGCCGTAGGCCATGGCCAGCACGATGGCGACGCCGATCAGTGCGAATCCGTACCAGATGGCCAGATTGACGCCCATCCACGGAGTGCGTTCCATCCACTGGGGGCGAAACGCGCCAATTAGCACGAATCCGCCATACAGCACGATATACAGCGCGCAGAGCCACAGCCCGATGCGCGCATTGCGAGATTGATTCAAGGCAAGACTCCGGCGGCAACCGATGCGAGGACGAGTGGCAGAGGAGCGTGACAAGCGGCGCCAGCCGATCTTCAGGGCGACGACCGTGCGGCTGGCATGGCTGCCCAGCATAGCCTGGGGTGCGTCGCGGCAGAAGCGCGCAGCGGGCCAACGGGCCATTTCGCCGCAGAAGGAGCCTTTCAGTTGCCCCCTTGACACGCGCAAAAGAATTTTCTCGACATGCCCTGCGGCAGCAGTACAATACGGAACGCCGGGTGTTTTAGCGAAAAATTTTTCGGACTCCGACCGTGCGATCGTTTTCTCGTTGCCGCGTCGTTGCCCCGCTGATCGCCCATTCGTTTCAGTCGCACGAGGTGGGAGTTTGCATTTGTAGATAGAGCGGGTCGGCAACTCTCGCGGCGCACCGGGGCTCGCGCCGTTTCCTCCCGATCCGCTAACCGCCGGTGCCTGTCGTGCGACTTCCGTCCGTTGCGCCATTCTCACGAATCGCGTTTCGCGCTGTTGACGTTCGTCGCGCCCGCGCGGGCTTTGGAGCAACGGTTCGATGAAGCTGTACGTGGGCAACCTCTCCTATCAAACGACGCAGGAGACCCTGCAGGCCGAGTTTGCCGCCTTTGGAGAGGTGCAGGAAGTGGCAATCATCAACGATCGCGAAACCGGCCGGCCGCGCGGCTTTGCGTTCGTCACGATGAACAATGACGACGATGGTCGTGCGGCCATCGAAGGCATGCACGGCAAGGCCGTCGACGGTCGCACGTTGACCGTCAACGAGGCGCGGCCGAAACCCGACCGCGGCGGGTATGGCGGCGGCGGTGGCGGCGGACGCGGCGGCTACCGCGGCGGCGGTGGCGGCGGCGGCGGCGGTCGCTGGTAACCGGCGCGACTGACGAACAATTTGATCGAGTACGACAGCCCCGGCCTGCCCCCCGCAGACCGGGGCTGCCGTCGTTTGGGCACCGCGTGAGTGTACGCCGCCCGTCCAGCCTGCTCGTTGCCGAGCCAACTCCGTGGCGTACGTTGCCGCCCAGTGGCCCAAAACTCCAGCACATCCCGCGCAGCATGTCCAGCGTCGCCCGCCGGCCCCGAATTTGCCAGTCGAAGTGACGCTATGACCGCTCGCCGCTTCACTTCATTGCCGGGCCCCTTCCTCGGGCTGATCTTACTCACGTCGCCGTGGGTCGCGGTCCCGCGCTGCTGCGCCGAGGACGATCCGGGCTCGCCGTTGAAAGCGGCCGCGGAAATCGTCATTGCCGGCGCCATAGCTGGCGACGCCGCCGTTGACGTCGTGGCCGATCAGATCCAGGAAGCCAAGCCGACGCTGCTGCAGATCTGCGCCCAGCTGGGGGGCGACTGGTTCGCGGGGCTGGTCGACAAGCCCGTCAACCAGCAGTCGCCGGTCGACCGAGCGGTGATGGGTACGCGAGCCCGCGGCACGGCGCGCACGTCCGGACGGGTGACCATGCAGCAACTCGACGCCGAGAGCACCGACAAGCGGGTGGTCTTTCTGTTGACGCTCACTGGGCGCACCGTTTCGCACACCCGCAGCACACAAGGCCCCGTGCAGGTGCACAGCGAGTCGACCATGCCCTTCACGTGCCACGTGCGGGTGGCCTTCGACGGAATGCGTTTCACCGCAGAACCGGCAAGTTATGATGGTACGGTCCAGTTGCGAACTCGCGGGGTCCGCGTCAACGCCCGGGTCGGCCGGCGGCTGATCCGCCGCGTGGCGTGGCGTAAGATTGACGAGTCGCGACCGTGCGCCGAGCAACTCGCGCTGACCCAGACCCGCGACCGCGTGACCAGTTCGTTCGACCAATGCGTGGCCGATCATCTGGGGAGACTGAACCAACGCGTCGCCGACATTGACCTGGGCGAGATGTTCCGCCGCGCGGTCGGACCGCCGCCCGCTCCCGTGGACGAGTTGGCCAGCGCGACGGACAAGGCGCCAGGGCCGGCGGCCGTACGGGACAGATGACACAGCAGAGAAGGCGCCGAGATTGGCAACCACGATGACGACGAGTTTCTTCCGCTTGATGCGCGCAGCCGCGCTGGTCGTTGCGAGTTTGACCTTGGCGACGGCCTCGCCCGCCACGGCTAACGAGGGCTACGTGCGCCTGTCCGACGGCCGGCAACTGCACTACACGGACTACGGCGCTCCCGACGGACGGTTGGTGCTGTTTTTCCACGGCACGCCGGGCTCGTGTCGCGACGCGCGGATCGTGCAGGAGAACCTGCGCTCCGCAAGCATCCGGCTGATCACCCCCAGCCGCCCTGGTCTGGGGCGGTCGACCTTCCAGCCGGGCCGGCGCATTCTGGACTGGCCGTGCGACGTCGACCAGTTGGTCGCCGCGGTCGAGGGCCCCGGCGCGCGGTTCAGCATTCTCGCCATGTCGGGGGGCACGCCCTACGCTCTGGCGACCGCGCGGGCCTTTCCCGATCGCGTCGAGCAGGTCGTCATCGCCTCGGGCTACGCACCGCCCGAGGCGCCCGCGCCGCGCACCGCCGCGAGCCGCTCGCTCGACTTCATCGATCGGCGTCCCCGTCTGGCCCGACTGGGCGTCGGCATGATGGGCCGCAAGGTCGATCGCAAGCCCGACAAGGTGTTGAAGATGGTCGCCAAGTCGTGGTCGGAGTCGGATCGGCAGTTGGTCCTCTGCGATCCCGAGTTGAAACGCGAAGTGATCGGCACGCTGAAGGAAGCCACGCTGTGCGGCCCCGACGGCCCGCTGCACGATGCGCAGCTGTTGGGCGCCTGCTGGGGCTTCCCCGTCGCCGAGGCTGCCGGCGTGCCCATCGCCATCTACCACGGGTGCGAAGACGAGGTAGCCCCCGTCGCGATGGCGCATTGGCTGCATGGCCAACTGCCCGGCAGCGACCTGACGGTGTTTGCCCGCGCGGGACACCTGTCGACCCTGATCTGGCACACGGACGAGGTGCTGCGCTGCGTCGCCGCCAACGGTTCTCCTCTGGCCGAGTCGCCTGAACCGGGGCCGACGCTGCTGCCCGAACCCGTCCCCGCCGACAGTGCAGTAGAATTGACGCCCACGCCGGCGGTAAGATAGGGCATGGTCGCCGCCTACTTCCAATCCGTCTGGGAAATCTTGCTGGAACTTGCGCCCTGGTTGCTGTTGGGTGCGGCCGCGGCGGGAGCACTGCACGTGCTGCTGCCCGCCGATTTCGTGCAGCGCCACCTGCGCGGGCGCCGCGGCGTCGCCAAGAGCGTGCTGCTGGGCGTCCCGCTGCCGTTGTGCTCCTGCGGCGTGATTCCCGTGGGGTTGGGCATGAAGCAGGCCGGCGCCAGCGACGGGGCGGCCGTGGGGTTTCTCATCGCCACCCCGCAGACCGGCGTCGATTCGGTGCTGGTGACCTCCTCGTTTTTGGGCTGGCCGTTCGCGATCTTCAAGGTGTTCGCAGCACTGGCGACCGGGCTGGTGGGCGGCTGGTTAGCCGACGCCGGCGAGGAGAGTAGCGCTGGTTCCGGCTTGTCCAGTCTGCCAGTGGTCGATCCCCACGCGACGCCCGCGCCGTCCACTCGAAATCGCAGTTGGCGCGCCTTCGCCGATCACGCGCTGATGATCCTCGAGTCGATTTGGAAATGGCTCGTGTTCGGCGTGCTCGCTTCGGCGGCCATCACGACGCTGTTGCCCGAGACGGCCCTGGCCGGACTGGGACGCTACGGCGGTTTGCCGGCGATGCTGGCGGCGCTGGCCGTGTCGCTGCCACTGTACGTGTGCGCTACTGCGAGCGTGCCGATGGCGGCAGCGCTGGTGGCCGCGGGACTGCCGACGGGCGCGGCGCTGGTGTTCTTGATGGCCGGCCCCGCGACCAACGTGGCCACGATCGGCGCGGTCGCCAAGACGCTCGGCCGCCGGGCGCTGACGGTCTACTTGGCCACCATCATCGTCGGCAGCGTCGCGTTCGGGTTGCTGTTCAACTGGCTGCTGACGGGCGTCGGCGAACAGTCGCTGTTGCACGAGCACGGCCATCCGTGGTGGGCCGTCGCGTCGGCCGTGGCGCTGCTGGCGTTGACGGCTTACTTTGCGTTGCAGGAGGCGCGCCGCAGACTTGCCGGTCCCAGAGCCGCAGCCGCCGGCGAGTGCCGCAGTTGCACCGACGACGCGCCCGCCTCATCAGCGGACGGGGGAGCCTCCGACGCCGACGCGATTCAGGTTGCGATCGACGGCATGCACTGCCAGTCGTGCGTCAATCGCGTGACCGACGCCCTGCAAGCCGAGCCCGGCGTGGCAGCGGTGAGCGTCTCGCTCGACCCGCAGCACGCGACGGTCCGGGGCAACGTGTCTCACCAGCGGGTGCGCGAAATCATCGAATCGACCGGGTTCGCGGCGAAATAGCTCTCACAAGCGGGCCGAATTCTGCAAGCGTCAGCAGGCCATCCCGTGGCAATTCTGCCCGCTTTTCTGTCAGGATGCGGCGCCCGGGGGGCGTCTGGTAGGTTGAGGCTCTCGGACGCCGAGGCTTTCATGACTTTCGCCACCGCACCTCCCCAGCCCGTGGGCCCGACCAACACGCCACCAGCCGCCTGCGCGCCGGGCGAGTCGGCGCAGCAGCCGCACTCGGCAGGGCTGGCGCTGATGCAACGGCTGGCCGCAGGGGACGAATCCGCCATGAGCGAATTGGTTGCGACGCACGGCCCCGTGTTGCATCGCTTGGTCGGCCGGCTCAGCGGCTGGGCCGCCGATGCCGACGACCTGCTGCAAGACGTGCTGATCACCGCGTGGCGCAAGGCCAGCCGCTACCGCGGGTCGGGATCGCTGGAAGGCTGGCTGCGACGGTTGGCCGTCAATCGGTGTCACAGTCGACTGCGCGCGATCAGCCAACTGAAGCGGCGGTTTGCGTCGTCGCCCGACCTGCACGCCGTGGCCGTCGAGGAAGCCCACGTGGCGACGGATCGCGAAGAAGCGCTCGCAGCGGCGCTGGCCAAGCTGCGGCAGGCCGACCGCTCGGTGCTGGTGCTGTACTACATGGAAGAGCTCACTGGCGAAGAGGTCGCGGCGGCGCTGGGCATCCAAGTCGGCGCACTGCATGCGCGACTCAGCCGCGCGCGGGGGCGGCTGCGCGAGTTGATGGAAGCCGACGAGCAAGCTCGTCAGCCGTGGTGACCAAACAATGAACGAACAAGAAGAACAACTCGTCGAGTCGCTGCGGTCGTTGGACACGCGTCGACCGTTCGACCCCGCCGCCACCACCGCGGGCGTTGTCGCGGGGGCGCGCCGCCAACAGCGGCGACGACAGCGGGCGAAGATTGCCGCCGCGGCCGTGGTGCTCGGCGCGGGACTGTGGGCTGCGCTGCCGCGGCCGGACCGCGGTCCCGCCGACTCCACCAGCGCTGCGCCGATCGTCGCCGCAGCGGACGCCGAGGACCGCCTCGCCGTGCTGCAGGAGGAAATCGAACGCCTTCAGCAGCAGTTACGCCTGGCGGAGCAGCTCGAACGCCTGGCGGCCGCACAGACCCGCAATGAACAACTGGTGGCGCAACTGCACGACGACCTGTACAGCGCGTGTTACGCCCAAGCCGTCCGCCAGCTGGCGACTCAATAGCAGGACTTCCCTTGCAAAGGACGATTCCATGAAAGCCATCGCTTCGACATTGTTGTTTCTTCTTGGCTTGGCATGCCTGCTCCCCGTTGGCGTTCGCGCTGACGAAGCGGGGAATGAACAGACGGCTGCCACCGAGCTGTCCCAAGAAGTGCGGGCGCGACGGGTGATCAGACGCCTGGACGAGTTGCAGGCCGAGAGCAACAAGGCGTCCCGCCAGCTCAGGGAGCTGTCCGACGAACTCGAAAAGGTCTACCAAAACACGGAGGACGTCGCCGCGTTGTTGTCGGAAGCCGATCGCTCGAAGCTGATGTCCGAGATACTGTTGAAGCAAGTGTTGCTCGTGGCGGAAGTCTCCGCCGGAGAACTGTTGCAGGCGCGCCGTGCTGAGGTGCACGGCGAAGTCTCCCGCGCCGAGACGGCCCTGATGCGGGCGCAGCTCGAGAAGACGGAGATCGCGATGCAACTCGCCGAGAAGCAGTTGCACGTTGCGGAAATCCGCGCTCGCGACGGCCACGCGCCGGAGATGGAGGCCGAGGAAATGCGAGCGAAATTGCAGACGCTCAAGATCGAGCACGCGGCTCTCGAAGCACAGTTGCAGCGCTCTGGCGCCGCGGGCGACCTGGAGGCGGAACTGCAACTGATGGCGAAACGGGCCCAACTGGAAGCCATGGAGGAAGCGATCCTCTCGCTTAAGGCATCCAGCGGGGGCGCCAGCCGAATTCGCCTGCTGCGAATGGAGATCCAGCAAGTCGAAGACTACCTGAACGCGATCAACGAGAGATACACCGCGGCCCAACTGGATTTGATGGAAGTGCGGCTGGACGCGGAGTAGCGCGGCCGACCGCGTGCCCGGCGCCGTCACTTCGCCTGGCAGGTGAACTGAAACAAATCAATATGCCCCGAGCGGAAGCGGGCCGCGCAGCCGGTCAGGTATTTCATGAACCGGTCGAAGTCGGCCTGCGATTTGCGACGGATCGCTTCGTCGCGGTTGGCCTCCAGCGCCGTCGCCCACGTTTCCAGCGTGCGGGCGTAGTGCAGTTGCAGCGAGTGCTGCCGGGTGACCTCAAAGCCGGCGTCCTCGGCAAACTGCACGATGAACCGCGGCGGCGTGAGCTGCCCGCCGGGGAAAATCTCCTTGGCGATGAACTTGTGGAACAGCACGTCCTCGTGGTCGAAGGGAATGCCGCGCTCGTCCAGGTCGGCCAGATCGTAGCTGACGATCGTGTGCAGCAGCATCACGCCGTCGTCGGGGAGCACACTTCGACAACGCCGGAAGAACTCCGCGTGCCGCTCGACGCGAAAGTGCTCGAACGCGCCGACGCTGACGATCCGATCGACCGGCTCGTCGAACTGCTCCCAACCGGCCAGGCGAATCTCGACCGTTCCCGACCCCGCGGGCAGCGATTGCATCCGCCGCTCGCAAAACGCTTTCTGCCCGGCGCTGAGCGTCAGGCCGATGACGTTCACCCCGCGCTCGCTGGCCGCCCGATAGGCGCACGCGCCCCAGCCGCAGCCGATATCCAGCAACGTCTGCCCGGGCGACAGGTCGCACTTGTCCAGTGCCAAATCGATCTTGGCGAGCTGCGCCTGCTCGAGCGAGTAGTCGTCGTCTTTGTAGTACGCACAGCTGTAGGTCATCGACGGATCGAGGAACAGGTCGACGAACTGCGTCGAGTGATCGTCGTCGTAGATCGTCTGCACGTCTTCGAAAAACGGCTGCATGTCGCTCATCTGTTCCCCCCGTTTTGCTTTTGCACGCCCACGCGTTTTTCGGAGCAAAACCCCGGCCCGCAACGCGGTCTCGCGGGTCGTTAATACTTGCCAGCCCCCATGTTGCGGCGACGGCGGAGCGCTGCGTCGCGTGAGTTTTGCCAGCAAAACCCGCCGTTGCGAGCAAAACTCGACCGGCGCCCAACGTCGGGCGGCGCGTTCGTCGGCGATTGGAGTCACCCGCCGCGCGGCGCGCACTCTGACCATGTTCTACGACAGCGCGTGGCCCAATTACCACAAAAAAGCTGGCGGGGCGGTCCGTAGGGGCAAAGGAACGCCGCCGGGCGTGGTTCGGTGCTGCGGACGCCGCGATGGATGCCGGCCCCATGCCGCCCCGGCCGGGGCCCGCAGATTCTTTCCGCACTGAGTCCAGGGGCTGACGCCCCTGGCGACATCATGTCGGCCCTGACGGGCCTGGTGAGCGGCGACGATGATCGTGCACGAATCCATTTTGCTTCCGGTCCAAGTTGGTTTCCGGAACCGCCATCGGCCTGAAGGGCCGAGCCTATGACAGCCCAGGGCGCAGCCCTGGGTCCCGGCCCGTAAAGCAACGCAAGCCCTAAAGGGGCGCGCTTAATCTTCCGCCGTAGCGCGCCCTTTCAGGGCTCCCGATATCAATCTCCGCTGCAACCCAGGGCTGCGCCCTGGGCTTTCGTAGCGCAGCTTTTCAGGCTGACATACACTCTGCGACGAAGCTCGCAATGTAGGTAACTGCCCGAACTAACTGACGCCAATCAGGCAGGACGCATGATCGAGAATGAAACCCGTGATTCTCTCGACGCGCGGCACGGGGTCTTTCTCGGCGCAAGAGCGAAGTGCAATCGCCAATGTCTCAGAATCAGGAACACGAAGTAGTCGGGGAGACCACACTCGAAGCAAAGGGGTCCGAGTCCGGATTAGTGCCGCCAGCGCGTCAAGTGCGACCAAGCTAAGAGGACGCCCAAGGTCGAGCCACTTGGCGACACGAGTCCAATCCAGCTCGGACGCGGCCGCCAGTCGCCCCCAGTCTTCGGTGATCGGCGAGAAGATATTGCGCTCAATCCAGTCGAGTGCCTCAGACGATCGAAAGTACGACAGCGAGAACATGAGTTGTCGTCGCTCTCGTTCATCGCGTCCTTTGAGCGCGTCGACTACTTGATCGAATCCTTCGCGAAATGGCAAGCAGGAAGCACTCGCTCTGGCCATGGAAGACAAATCTACGGACTCAGGGTACTCGCCCCAAGCGTAACGGACGAAACCCTCGCAGTGTTGTCCTATTGTTGCGGCCACATCAAGTAGCGCAGACCGAATTCCAACTTGTTGATTCTGTGCGAAGCGCCGAGTCACGACATTCAAGGCAATGGTGGCGGGCTGGTCTTGCCACATCCGCGCGACGGTTTCGCTGAATCTCCAGCGCGTGATGGTGAAATCGAGAAGTGCCTCTGGATCGCCTGCAACTTCCTGCAACGTGGGCGCGGGATACAGCTCGGGCGACTGAACTTCACAATCGGGTTGAAAAGCAGTGCCATCATCGCCGTAGAAATCATCGTGCAAGAGATGCTGCCACCAACCATGTCTCTTTGCGAGATTGTACCATTCAATAGGACGCAGTGCGCGGTGGTGAAGCCGCGTGAAGCACGCTGAGCACAATCGATATGGCGCAGCTTCATTGTCACAGGACTCCAGCTTTTCAACTCGCGCGTTCTCACACGCTTCACAAGTCTGCGACATTCAAACCTCAGCGCCTCCCGGCGACTTTGACATACCCGGATTCAGGCGGCGTAGCAGCCACATCTCGATGAATCTCATCCATCCACGCTAGGAAGCCCCGACGCCCTGCACCGCTGCCAAATGTTCCGCCAAAAACTCCGGCAGGTCGCCGCGGTGCAGGTCGGCGGATTCGGAGAAGCGGAACTTCACCTGGTCCGTGCCGTCGCCGGCGTTGATGGCGCGTTTGGCGCCGATCTCGGCGATGCGCCCGGTGGCGAACGCGCCGCTGGGGCCGTTGAGGATCAGGTCGACCCCGGCCAGTCGCTTGGTGTGCACGGTCGCCCAGGGGTCGCTGCGTCCCGGGGCCATCAGGTGCACCACCTGCTGGTTGTTCCACAGGAACTGACCCTCGGCGGAGTCGTCGCCCCCGGCGGTCGTTTCGTGCAGCAGGTCGAGCAGCTCCTCGAGTAGCTCCACCTTCCACGCCGGTTGCTTGCCCGGCGGGAAGCCGCGGCGGGCCAGGTGCCATTTGCGGCCCAGCTTTTTCCACGGCATCAGGTCTTCGGGATTCTCGCTGGCCCGTTCGGCGAACTTGCCAAACCCGGCGACCGCCTTTTCCAGGAACGACCAGAACGCGGGCGTGTCGATCTCGGCCCAACTGTGGGCGTTGATCTGCACCTCCTGGAACGGGCCCCGGAGGTTCTTGCACTTCACCCGCGGGTCGTTGCCGTATTGTTCGATGTGGTCGAGCTGGTTGAGCGGCGCCAATTGCAGGTCGGCCAGCAACTGCTCGCGGCGGAAGGTGCTTTTGGCCGTGCGGAATTTGAGCTTCAGCAACCACGGCTCGCCGGTGATGGCGTGAAAAAACCAGCCGTCGGATTTCTTCGCCGCGGCGATCTCGACGACGGTGCGGCTGCTGGACCAGTCGGTGGGGCTGAACTCGCCCAGGTCCTGGATCCGCTGCTCGACGCGGTCGAGGATCTTGCCGTCCCACCGGCAGGGGGCGCCGCTGCGGCTCACCCGCTCGCGGGTATGCCAGCGGCGGCCGTCGACCTCCCACGGCATCGATACGTCGCGGCCCAGGTCTTCGATGTCGAGATCGCCGGAGCGACGCCGCTCGGCCGCCTGGGGGTCGTAGGGTTTGCGATCGACCAGCGGCCCGGCGGCCAGAACGGGGGCGAGGGCGAGCGCTGTGTGCGAGATGTTTGATGTGAGATGTTTGATTTTCGATGTAGAGGACTTCGCGCCCTTCTTCTTCACATCAACATTCTCACATCCTACATCGCAGATTTGTTCTGGCGTGCCGCAGCCCACGATCTGGCCGCCGCCGTCGCCGGCTTCGGGGCCGACGTCGATGATCCAGTCGCATTGCTTGATCACGTCGAGGTTGTGTTCGATGACGACCACCGTGTTGCCCAGGTCGACCAACCGGTGCAGCACGTCGAGCAGCTTGACGATGTCGTCGAAGTGCAGGCCCGTGGTCGGTTCGTCGAGCAGATAGAGCGTGCGGCCCGTGTCGGGACGGGCCAGCTCGGCGGCCAGCTTCACGCGCTGTGCTTCGCCCCCCGAGAGCGTGGCGGCACTTTGGCCCAGGGCCACGTAGTCGAGCCCCACGTCGCACAGCGTTTGCAGGATCTTGCGAATCTTGGGGATGTTCGCGAACAGCTCCAACGCATCGCCGCAGGACATTTCCAGCACCTCGGCGATCGATTGGCCGCGGTACTTCACCTGCAGCGTTTCGGCGTTGTAGCGGTGGCCGTGGCACTCGTCGCAATCGACCCACACGTCGGGCAGGAAGTGCATTTCGATGCACAGTTGCCCGGCGCCGTCGCACGCGTCGCAGCGCCCCCCGGCGACGTTAAAGCTGAACCGCCGCGGCGAGTAACCCCGCAGCTTCGATTCGGGCAGTTGAGCAAAGAGCTGGCGGATCAGATCGAACACGCCAGTGTAGGTGGCGGGGTTCGAGGAGGGCGTGTTACCCAGCGGGCGTTGATCGACGCGGATCACCTTGTCGATGTTCGGCACGCCCTCGATCCGGTCGTGGGCGCCGGGGGTGGTTTGGGCGCGGTGCAGCGTGCGCGCCAGGCTGGCGTACAGCACGTCCTCGACCAGCGAACTCTTGCCGCTGCCCGACACGCCCGTGACGGCGGTGAGCGTGCCGAGCGGGAAATCGACGGTTACGTTTTTAAGATTGTGGTGGCGAGCGCCGACGACGCGAAGCGTCGGCATGTGAGATGTGAAATGTGAGATTGTTGATGTGCTTGCGACTTTCGACTTCTTCTTCGTCTTCTTGACATCATCATTCTCACATTTCACATCTGACATCCTGCGCACTTTCGGCACCCCGATCGCCTTCTTCCCGCTGAGGTACGGACCCGTGACGCTCTTGCGTTTCTTGGCGATTTTGTCGGGCGCGCCTTCGGCGACGATCTCGCCGCCCAGGCGGCCGGCGGCGGGGCCGAAGTCGAGCAGGCCGTCGGCGCCGTCGATCACTTCGCGGTCGTGCTCCACGACCAGCAGCGTGTTGCCCAGGTCGCGAAGCTTGTGCAGCGCCCCCAGCAGCCGGGTGTTGTCGCGGGGATGCAGGCCGATGGTCGGCTCGTCGAGCACGTACAGCACGCCGCACAGGCCGCTGCCGACCTGGCTGGCCAGCCGGATGCGTTGCGATTCGCCGCCCGAGAGGGTCGGCGCCCCGCGACCGAGCGTCAGGTACTCGAGCCCCACTTCGTTGAGGAAGGTGAGCCGGTTGCTGATCTCGCGGACCAACTCGCCGGCGACGCGCTTTTGCTCGGCGGGCAGTTTCCACTTGCCGACGATCGGCAGCAGCTCGCCCAGCGCCAGCCGACAGTACTCGTCGATTGTGCGATCCTGAAACTTCACCGCCGCCGCGTCGTCGCGCAGTCGCGTGCCGCCGCACTCGCTGCACTCGATCTCGCCAACCAAGTGCTCCAGCCGCCCCCGCAGTCGCGGCGACAAGCGAGACGCTTCCTCCAACGCGGGGTAGAGGCCCTTGTACTGAAAGCGGAAGGAGACGTTTGCCGCCGCGTTGGACTTGCCCTTGGCGCCTTTCGCGTTCCGCCTTCCGCCTTCCGCCTTGGCTTCGACCTTCGCCTCGATCCATTCGTCGCCCGTGCCGTACAGCACGAGCCGGCGGAACTTCGGCGGCAGCAGGTTGAACGGCACGTCGGTCGGCAGGCCCGTCTGCTGGGCAAGCCCCTGGAGCATGGCAGCGAACAAGGGCTGCGCGACGCCGGGCCAGACCAGCACGGCGCCCTCGGCCAGCGTCATGTTCATGCTGCGGAACAGGGCGGCGGGGTCGGCGCCGATATCGGTACCCAGGCCCTCGCACGAAGGGCACCATCCCAGCGAGCTGTTGAACGAGAAATGATGCGGCGAGAGCGGCTCGAAGCTGCGGCCGCAGCCGTTGCAGACGCGGTGCTGGCTGTACGTGTGAATGCCCCAGCGGCCCTCGGGGACGTTTTCCTCGGCGATCGCCAGACGCATGACGCCGCGGCCCAAGGCGAGCGCGTTTTCGATACTGTCGGCCAACCGCGACCGGCCGTCGGGGCGAATCGTCACCCGGTCGACCACCACGTCGACCTCGTGCTTGCTGCGGCGGTCGACCTCGGGGGCCTCGTCGAGCGGGTAGGTCGTGCCGTCGATGCGGACCCGCTGGTAGCCGTCGCCGCGGAGCTTCTGCCACAGGTGTTCGTATTTCTCGCCCTGAGCCAGCTCGACCGGCGCCATCACGTACGCCTTGGTCCCCTCGGGCTCTTTGAGCACCGCATCAATGATCTCCTGCGGCGACTGCGTGCCGACGGGCAGATCGCAGTCGGGGCAGTGCATCTGCCCCAGCCGCGACAGCAGGATGCGGAAGTAGTCGTAAATCTCGGTGACGGTGCCGACGGTCGAGCGGGGGGTGTGCCCGGCGGAGCGCTGCTCGATGGCGATTGCCGGCGAGAGGCCCTCGACCCGTTCGACGGCCGGCTTTTGCATCTGCCCGACGAATTGCCGGGCGTAGCTGGAGAGACTTTCCACGTACCGCCGCTGGCCCTCGGCGTAGATCGTGTCCATGGCCAGCGAGGTCTTGCCGCTGCCCGAGGGGCCGCACAGCACGGTCATCGCGTCGCGGGGAATCTTGACCGACACGTCGCGCAAGTTGTGCTGCCGGGCGCCGTCGACGGTGATGTGGGTGGCGGTTTTGGCGGGGGCGCGCTTCGCCGCTGCGCTGCCGGCCGCCGAGGAGCTGGGAAGCTTGACGCCGAGGTAGGGGGCCAGGGCGGTGGCGGTGGGCGAAGCGAAGGATGAGCGATGAGCGATGAACGATGAGTCTTTGGCCGATGCTTCATCGTTCATCGTTCCGCGTTCATCGCTCGACCGCGTCCTAAGCGATTCGACGATCTGTTCGGGCGTACCCGCCGCCACGACCTGCCCGCCGCCGGCGCCGCCGTCGGGGCCGATGTCGATGATCCAGTCGGCCGTTTTGATGACGTCCAGGTTGTGCTCGACCACCAGCACCGTGTTGCCCGCATCGACGAAGTCGTGCAGCACTTTCAGCAGCAGCTCGATGTCGGCAAAGTGCAGCCCCGTGGTCGGTTCGTCGAGCAGGTACAGCGTGCGGCCGGTCGATTTTTTGACCAGTTCGCGGGCGAGCTTGATCCGCTGCGCCTCGCCGCCGGACAGCGTGGGCGACGGTTGCCCCAGCTTCATGTAGTCGAGACCCACGGCGTGCAGCGTGGCGAGCCGGTCGTGAATCGCGGGGATCGCCTCGAAATGCTCCAGCGCTTGCTGGATGTCCATTTCCAGCACGTCGGAAATGGACGCGCCCTTGTACTCGACCTGCAGCGTCTCGTGGTTGAACCGCCGCCCCTCGCACACGGGGCAGTTGATCCACACGTCGGCCAGGAAATCCATCTCCAGCTTGTTGCTGCCGTTGCCCTGGCACGCCTCGCAGCGGCCGCCGACGACGTTGAAGCTGAATCGCCCGGCTTTGTAGCCGCGGCGTTTTGACTCGGGGAGCTGCGTGAACAGCTTGCGAATTTCGTCGAAGACCTTGATGTACGTGGCCGGGTTGGAGCGCGGCGTGCGGCCGATGGGCGACTGATCGATGGCGATCATCTTGTCGAGGTGCTCCAGCCCCTCGATGCCGTCGTGCTCGCCGGGCTGGCCCTTGCCGCCGTTGAGGTCGCGGCGCAGCGCCTCGACCAGAATGTCGCTGACCAGCGAACTCTTGCCGCTGCCCGAGGCCCCGGTCACGCACACAAACGCGCCCAACGGGATTTCGACGTCGACGTTTTTGAGATTGTTGTGCCGAGCGCCAAGGATGCGAAGCTTCGGGATGTGAGATGTTTGATGTGAGATTGATGATGTGGGGGAACCGCTGGTCTCGCCGTCTCTGACATCAACATTCTCGCATTTCACATCGCAGATCAGCCGCCGCGTTGCGGGGATGTCGATCTTCCGCTTGCCGCTGAGGAACGCGCCTGTCACGCTGTTTCGCTTCTTGGCGATCTGCGTGGCTGTGCCCTCGGCGACCACGTAGCCGCCGCGCACCCCGGGGCCGGGGCCGAAGTCGATGATGTGGTCGGCCGCCCGCATCGTGTCTTCGTCGTGCTCGACGACCACCACGGTGTTGCCCAGGTCGCGCAACTGCTCGAGCGTCCCCAGCAACCGATCGTTGTCGCGGGGGTGCAGGCCGATGGACGGTTCGTCGAGAATGTACGTCACGCCGACCAGGCCGCAGCCGATCTGCCCGGCCAGCCGGATCCGCTGCGACTCGCCGCCCGACAGCGTTGGCGCCGTGCGTTCCAGCGACAGGTACTCCAAGCCCACGTTGGTCAGAAATCCGAGTCGACCGCGCACTTCCTTCAGCAGCTCGGCCGCAATGGTGGTCTGCGTTTCGTCGAGCACCAGCTCGCTGAAGAACGCCGCCGCGTCGCTCACTGGCAGCGCCGACACCTGCGGCAACGACAGCGCCGGCCGCTCGGCAAACGCGGGGTCCGCCGTGGTCAGCGTGACGGATCGCGCCTGCGGGTTGAGCCGCTCGCCCTCGCAGTCGGGGCAGCGGATCACGTTCATGAATTTTTCGAGCTTGGCGATCAGCGACTTCGCTTTGGCGTTGCGATGCTTCTCCAGCAGCTCGGGGATGAGGCCCTCGAACTTGCCGCCGTACTTCTGGGCGTTCTTGCCGCCGCGCCAGGTGAAGGTGATGTGCTCGTCGCCCGTGCCCCACAGCCACAGCCGGCGCTGCTCGTCGGAGAGTTCCTGCCACGGCGTTTCCAGCAAGTGTCCCGGCGGCAGGTCGAGCTTGCGCTCCATCGTCTCGGCCACGCCGGCGTAGATGTGCCGCTTCCACCGCCCCAGATCCTTCCAGCCGCCGATCAGCTCGATGCACCCTTGGGCGAACGACTTGTCGGGCGCCGTGGCCAGCCGGCTGGGATCGAAACTGAACATGTCGCCCAGCCCGTCGCACTCGGGACACATGCCCTGCGGGCTGTTGAAGCTGAACAACTGCGGCGTGGGCGCCTGAAAGCTGAGCCCGCACGCCGTGCAGGCGTAGTCGGCGCTGAGGAACAGATCGGCGTTGGCGCCCGCTCCGGGGTGGCTGGGGACGGAGCGCAGCGGAGCCCCCAGGGCGTCATCGTCCGGCGCCTGCGCCACTGGGGGCTCGCTGCGCTCGTCCCCAGCCACCCCCTCCTGGAGCTTCGTCGTGACAATCAGGTTGCCCTCGCCCAGCTTCAGCGCCAGCTCCACCGCCTCGGCCAACCGCGGGCGGACGCTGGGGCCGGCGGTCAGGCGGTCGACGACCACTTCGATGTCGTGCCGCATTTGGCGATCGAGCGACAGCTCGTCGCTGAGCAGGGCGATCTTGCCGTCAACCCGCGCGCGAACGTAGCCCTGCTTGCGCAGGTCTTCGAACAGGTCGCGGAACTCGCCCTTCTGTCGCCGCACGATCGGCGCGAGCACGGCGAACTTCGTCTTGCTCGGCAGCTGCATGATCCGCGCCAGGATCGCCTCGCGCGACTGGGCGGTGATCGGTTGATGGCACTTGGGACAATGCCCGGCGCCGACCCGCGCGTACAGCACCCGCAAAAAGTCGTAGATCTCGGTGATCGTCCCCACCGTGGAGCGGGGGTTCGTGCCGGAAGATTTCTGCGAGATCGAGATCGACGGCGACAGGCCGCTGATGTGGTCGACGTCCGGCTTGGGCATCTGCCCCAGAAACTGCCGGGCGAAGGTCGACAGGCTTTCGACGTACCGCCGCTGGCCCTCGGCATACAGGGTGTCGAACGCCAGCGAGCTCTTGCCGCTGCCGGAGACGCCGGTCAGGCAGATCAGCTTGTTGCGGGGGAGGCGGACGTCGACGCTCCGTAAGTTGTGCTCGCGGGCGCCTTTGATGATGATGTCGGAGGCGGGCATATGTGAGTCGCGGGATCAAAAGCCCGCGGCAGGAGGCAATTTTCGGCGGTGCAGCGTCGCGATTCGGCGGTTTTGCGCCGAACCCAACATTGTACGCCTGCGGGGCGAGAATCCAACGTCGAAGATTTCTCGTGATAGCAGGCGGTTTTTATCGCGTTGGGGGCGATGCGATAAAGGCGCCGAGTGAAGATGGCATTTAGCCGCGAAGCTTGCTCCGCGCACTCCCGCCGCAAGCGGCGGGGCTGAATGGAGTCCAACGGCGCTGGCCCCCGGCGGTTTTCGAAAACGACGCCAACTTGGTGACGCGAGCAAAGGAACTGAAAAAAATGACGACAACTCTTGATCGACGACGCGCAATCGCGTTTCTCGTCGCTGCCGCGACAGTTCTGGCCGCAGTACGACCGGCGACGGCGAAGGAGGCTCTCAAACCGTCCGACGGCGCCAAGCGGGCGCACATTTGGAAGGACGCGATCGCCGCGTTTGAGAAGCAGGATGCGGAGTCCCCCGCCGAGCCGGGCATGGTGCTGTTCGTGGGCTCCAGCAGCGTGCGGCTGTGGGATCTGCCCAAGTGGTTCCCCGATCTGCCGGTCCTCAACCGCGGTTTTGGCGGATCGACGATCATCGACGCCGTGCACTTTGTCGACACGCTGGTGCTGAAGCACCAGCCGGCGGTGATCGTGCTGTACTCCGGCGACAACGACCTGGCCGGCGGACTGTCGGCCGAGCAGGTGCATCGCGACTTTCAGGAATTCGTGAAGGTCGTGCGCAAGGAACTTCCCGAGACGCCCATCGTGTACATGTGCGTCAAGGCGTGCACCGCGCGTTGGAAGAATGCCGAGGAGATCAAAAAGGCCAACGGGCTGATCGCCGCGCAGTGCGCCAAAGACGACTCGCTCACCTACGTGGACGTGTGGGACGCGATGCTGGACGCTGACGGGCAACCGCGCCCCGACCTGTTGCGCGACGACGGCCTGCACATGGTCGACGCCGGCTACCAGATCTGGGTCGACCAACTGCGGCCGGTCCTCGACAAGCTGCTGAAGTCCCAACGGCAACTGCAAGCCGTGGGCGAGGAGCAGTGACGCGTGCGCGGCCAAGGCGGGTTTTTGGCACGGCGTGAACCTCGCGCCCGTTGCGGGGAGCGGGGGATCGCGCTGCTTTGGGCATTGGTCGCTCTCGTGACCAGCGCCGCTTCGGCGCGTGCCGACGACCTCAATCTGCCGCCACCTGACGATTTGGCCGGGAGCGTCACCATCGTTCGCGACGAGTTCGGCACGCCGCACATTCACGGCAAGACGGACGAGGCCACGCTGCTGGGGTTTGGCTACGCCCAGTGCGAGGACTATTTCTGGCAGGTCGAGGACGCCTTTATTCTGGCACTGGGCCGCTACGCCGAAGCGCACGGCCCCAAGGGGCTGAACTCCGATTTGCTCAACCACGCGTTTCGCATCGCGGCGCGAAGCGAGCGCGATTTTGCCGCGTTGGATCAAGAATCGCAGCGATTGTGCGCCGCGTTCGTGGCCGGCATCAACCGCTACGTGGCCCAGCACCCGCAGACGCAGCCGCGGTTGATCGAACGGTTCGAGCCGTGGCACGTGCTGGCGATGCACCGGCACTTTGCGTTGGAGCTGTCGTTTCGGCTGACCGGGCTCAGCGACGATCGGCTCCCGCGCCGCAATCCGCAAATCTGGCCCGCCACGGGGTCCAATGGCTGGGCCTTGGCGGGCAGTCGCACCGCGTCGGGGGCGCCGCTGCTGCTGGCCGCGCCGCACATGCCGTGGTTTGGTTTTGCCCAGTTGGCCGAAGCTCACCTGCGCAGCGACGGCGGGCGGGGGCGCAGCGCGTGGAACTTCACGGGCGCCCACTTCTACGGCAATCCCACCCTGGCCATGGGGCACAACGATCGGCTCGGCTGGACGCTCGTGACCAACGAGCCTGACATCGCCGACGTGTGGCGGGGGAAGTTCACCCATCCCGACAACCCGTTGGCGTACGAGTACGACGGCGATTGGCGCGTCGCGCGCGAGTGGACCGACGTGATCCGCGTGGCCAAGTCACAGGGCGTGGAAGACCGCGAGTTCGCGTTCCGCGCCACGCACCACGGCCCGATCGTCGCGCGGGAAAGCGACGAGGTGATGCTGGCCGCCAACGTGGCGGGGTTGATGGAGGCCGTGCCGCTGCGGCAATCGCTGCAGATGGCCCGCGCGCAGAATCTGGCGGAGTTCCGCCTGGCGCTGGCGGCGATGCAGGCGTTGTTCATGAACATTGTCTACGCCGACTGCGACGGGAACATCATGTTTCTGTACACCTGCCGGGCGCCGCGGCGGAATCCGCAGTTCGACTGGTCGCAGCCGGTCGACGGCAGCGACCCGGCCACCGAGTGGCTGGGCGTTCACGAATTGGACGAGTTGCCACAGGTGCTCAACCCGGCGGCCGGGTTCTTGCAGAACTGCAACTCCACCCCCTTCGCGGTGACCGACGGCGACAACCCGGCCCCGGGCGACTTTCCCAAGTACCTCGTCCGCGACGCCGAAGTGCAAACGCGCCGCGCGGAGCGCTCGCTGCAGATGTTGCGTGGCATGCACGATGTGACTTTCGACCAGTGGCAAGCCGCCGCGTTCGACACGCAGGTGTACTGGGCGACGACCGAGCTGCCGCGCTACGCCGCGGCGCTGGAGCAACTGTCGCGCGACAAGCCCGCCGCCGCGGAGCGGGTGCGCCCTTACTTGGATCACCTGCTGGCGTGGAACGGCGTCATCACCGCCGAGTCGACCGCCGCGACGCTGTGCCACGCCTGGTACGAGCAGCTGTACGGCCCGGGGTACCCGGGCGAGCAACTGCGCGAGCAGTACGTCGACGACCTGCCGGGGCAGTTGGCGGGGCTGGCCGTGGCGGCCGAACGGCTGTCCGCCGTGCATGGTTCGTGGAAGATTCCCTACGGCGAGCTGTACCGCCTGCAGCGGCGCACGCAGGTCGTCGACCTGATCGACCTCCGGTTCGACGACGCGGCCGACAGCTTGCCGCTGGTCGGCGGGCACGGCCCGATGGGCGCCGCCTTCACGCAGTACTACTCGCCCAGCATCGACATTCCGTTGGTGCTGTCGCAGCGGCGGCGCTACGGCATCGTCGGCACGTCGTACCTGGCCGCGTGGCATTTCACTCCCAGCGGCGTACGGGGGGCGAGCCTGGTGCCCTTCGGCGCCAGCAGCGATCCGCAGTCGCCGCATTATTTGGATCAGGCCCAGCTGCTCAGCGAGCAGCGGATGAAGCCGGAACGCATCACCCCGCAACAGGTGTCGCGGCACGCGGTGCGGACGTATCGGCCGTAGCATGGCCGCTCCGGCCGTGCGAGCGAACCTACCCACGGCAATTCGCACGGCCGGAGCGGCCATGCTACGAACATCGTCGTCGGCATAGTTCTGTTCGCAGCGAGCCGATATACTGAACGACAGACCGCTTGCACCGAATCTCACACCCTCCCTTGCCATGCCTCGCTACGTAGTTCGTCACGGCGTGATGCGCACCCTGGGCGTCTTTGGCGTCAAGGGCGGCGATACGTACCTGCGCGGCGACGAGGTCATTTGCCGCACTCACCGCGGCACCGAAACCGGCGAGGTGCTGTGCGAGGCGACCGACGCGGCCCTGGCGGCGATGGACAACCCCAAGAATGGCCAGATCCTGCGTGCGCAAACCGAGCAGGACGTCGGCGAGTTGCGGCACCTGTTCCAGCAACAGCAGCAAGAGCACGAGACGGTCCGCTCGCGGATCGGCGAGCTGGGGCTCGACATGCAGTTGGTCGACGTCGAGCGGCTGTACGGCGGCGAACGGGTCGTGGTGTATTATCTGGCCGAGGATCGGGTCGATTTCCGCGAATTGGTCAAACGGCTGGCCGGCGACCTGCAAACCCGGGTCGAAATGCGGCAAATCGGCGTGCGGGACGAGGCCAAGCTGCTGGCCGACTACGGCGATTGCGGTAAACCGGTCTGCTGCAACACGCATTTGTCGGAAATGCCGCCGGTGTCGATGCGGATGGCCAAGCTGCAGAAGGCAACTCTCGACCCCAGCAAGATTTCCGGCCGCTGCGGTCGGCTGAAATGCTGCCTGCGTTACGAGTACGAAACCTACCAGAGCATGCAAAAAGACTTGCCGCCGGTGGGCTCGGAGATTATCACCAACAATGGAAGGGCGCGCGTGCTGGCTCAGGAGATCCTGGCCGGGCAGGTGCTCATCCAGACCGAGGATATGCGTCGCGTCATGATTGACGCCGGCGACGTGTTGTCAGTTCTGAAGCGCGGCAGCGGCCGCGGCAAGAAGAAGAAGCAGCGCGGCGACGGCCCCGGCGGCGACAAATCCTCAAGCGGCGGCGCCAACGAATCGGCGACCGCCGTGGCCGACCCGCCGCCGGCCAAATCGCCGCAGGACGCCCGCCACCAGAAGTCCCGCTCGCCCCAAGATGCGCCGCCCGGCGACAACGACGGCCAGCAGTCGTCGTAGCGCCCCGCGCGCCCGTCGGTTATGCGACAGCCCCCCAGCCCCGCCCCGATCATGGCTGAACTCGATCATCCCATCGTCGAACTCCTGCGACGCGACACGCGCTACCGTCGCGGCGCGTACCAGTTCGTGTTCGACGCGCTCAGCTTCGCCCAGGACAAACTGGGCATGGGCTCGGCCGTCCCCAGCGACGACGACGAGGACGACGACGAGGCGCAGCGGCACGTCAGCGGCCAGCAGTTGTGCGAGGCGATGCGGGTCTACGCCCACCAGGAGTACGGCTACCTGGCCAAGCAGGTCTTGAACCACTGGGGCATCCGCTCGACCGGCGACTTCGGCGAGATCGTGTTTAACCTGATCGAAGTCGGCTTGATGCGCAAGACGGCCAGCGACCGTCGCGAAGATTTCGACGACGTGTTCGATTTCGACGAAGGCTTCCAGCGCAGCTTTCAGATCACGGCCGCCGACGGCGGCGAGGATTGACGCAGGTGAGCGGCTCCGACTCGCCCCCGCCGCCCGCCCCGGCGACTCCGCCCGGATCGCGTCCGCTCTTTCTGATTGCGCTGGCTTTGCAGGCCGCGTGGCTGGTTTTTCTGCTGGCGATGGCCCTGCGGGGTTGATCTGACAGCGCCCGTGCGTGTGAAATGGGTGCTAGCATAGGCCGAGTGACTGGGGATGCGCAAAGCGCCCCGTGGCGCCGCGCTCCATTGGCAGTCTCCTGGGGGCTCGCTCCGCTCGACCCCAGCCACCCCTTAGCTCACCGCTTCTCGTTTAGGTTCTCGTCATGAAAATCGTGCCGCTGGGCGACAAGCTGGTCGTCCGTCGTTTGGAAGCCGCCGACAAGACTGCCGGGGGGATCGTGCTGCCCGACGCCGCGCGCGACAAGCCGCGCGAGGGCCGCGTGCTGAGCGTCGGCGACGGCCGCCTTCTGCCGGACGGCTCGCGCGCCGCCCACGAAGTGCACGAAGGCGACCGCGTCGTCTTCGGCGCCTACGCCGGCACGGAAGTCACCATCGACGACGAACAGCTGCTGATCCTGGGCGCCGACGACGTACTGGCGGTGGTGCGGTAGCGGGCGGGGCCGCGCCGTGCCACGGCTCTGCGAGCCGTGTGCCTAACGAAAAACTCCGCCCCAGTTCGCACGGCTCACAGAGCCGTGGCACGCATTGTGGGGATCGTGCTGTTAGAATGGCACGAGCCACACCGGCCATCGCCAGTAAGTACAACGGCACATCAGACTCCGGGGGACCCCATGTCCATTGACCTACCCGCTGATCTGTCGAGCCAAATCGAATCGCTCGTCGCCGGCGGTGAATTCGCTGACGAGACTGCCGTCATTCGCGCCGCGCTCGACCATCTTCACCACTACCGCGGCGAAGTGGCCGCGATCAAAGAAGGGCTCGCGGACGAGCAAGCCGGGCGGGTGATCCCCGTCGAACAAGCGGCCGCCGAAATCAGATCGCGGTTCGGATTCTCGACCCCCTCATGAGCACGCCGGTTGTTCTGTCGGCATCGGCGCATCGGGATTTGAACGACATCTGCCAGTGATGGGCAGAGAATCGTTCGGTCGAACAGGCAGAGCGTTGGTTCGACTGTGCGGAAGCGGCTTTGCGAGGCTTGCCCACGTCCGCGTCAAGTTGTGCGATGGCCGAGGAATCGGCGGCGTTTCCGATCCCGATGAAACAGCTCAACTTCGGTTTGAGCGGCAAACTCACGCATCGGATCGTGTTCGCCGAACGACCAGACTGCATCTTCGTGTTGCGAGTGCGGCACCTCGCGCAATCCGCGCTGAGCGGTGACGAGCTGCCATGACCTTCGATTCTCCACCAAGTCGCTACGTGGCTTCGTTGACCGAAAAGACAAACGGTGCGGTCACTCTTTTCTCCCATTCTGCGGGCGGCTCACGGTGGCCAGCGTCAAGAAGTTTCTTCTCGACCGGCGCCCGGCTGAAAACTACGGGATATTTGCCCTTCGGAAGTTTCCCGAGAGGAATGATGGCAATGTGCTGCGAAGCATCAGCCGTTTCATGAGGAATGAACCGATAGGTGACGACGACCTCGAAACCTGTTCGCTGCAAGTCCACCAATTCCAGGTATCCTCCCAGGAACTGCGTGTAGAAGACCACCGAGATCGGGCGGCCTTCGACCAACGGCGCCCTCTCGTAATCCTCGAACTCATGACGAAAGAATTGCTGCAGAACGACTCGCCCGGCGCCTTGAAACGCCAGTCCGGGGTCGTCATCCCAAGTCTTGCGAATGTGCCTCAGCAGCGGCTGCAAGAGCGTTGTCGATTCATCATCTTTGAGGAGCTTCTCTAGCTCCTGGGTGCGCGGTATTCGAAACCCCCACACCGAATCGACAGGAATGGACACCGACTGAGGTTCAACCGCAGTCGGACCGCCGCAGCCCGCTATGAGTAGCACCAGAAAGAACTGGCGCATGACCAAGCCTCTTCATCTGCATCGGTGATTCCTGTTCCGCTCTGTACCCTACTGCAGGCTGACGCCGCAGGGCAACACGTCCCGCATTCTAAGCGTAAATCCGCTACTGAACCATCGCCTGGATATGATCTCGCGCTGGTTGACAAGTGAAGAAGCAGGGGCTGCCGGTCCTCCGCCAACCCACCTACCGCCCGTCTCGTTTGGTCAATTTGATGGGTTCGCCGCAGATGGCAACGCCATCTAACCTCGCTTCCAAGAGAGAGCGAGTGCAGCCATCACAGATCGTCAATGCCCACGTCCGACTGCGACACATGCCGAATCGCGTAGACGACGACTTGGTCCGGGCGAATTGCGAAGAGTGCTCGATGGCTGGGCTTCTTACCCAGCCCGAATAGCAGTTCGCGCAATTCAATCGGCAACGATTTGGACTCCCGGGCGCGCGGTTGCCGCTGGGCGCTCTCGCCCAGATCAAGAATCGCTTGCGTGAAGAGGTCTGCCCAGCGTTCGGCTTGCTCGGCGGAGCGGTTTTTCGACCACCACTCGGCGGCATCGTCAAGTTGCCGCCGCGCCCTGTCTGTCAGCGAGACTCGGCGACTCATTGCCGGGAGCGAAGCTTGGACAACAACTCGTCTCGTACGGTAGCCGCCGAATGGAGCCGCCCCGCCGCCTCGTCAGCCAGGCCGGCTTGCACGTCGGCCACGGTCTGGTCGTATTCATCGAGCGACTGCAGCGCAACAATCAGCAATTGATCTTGGGACGCATAGGCGCCCGTCGCCATTTTCTCGGCGATTAGACTGTGCAGTTCTGGCGAAATCTCAACGTGCATTTCGTTGTCCTCCTGCTACAGGATACTCCGACTTCGAGATTCCGCCAAATCTGGCCGCTACTTCTTAAACAGCGCCTCGGCCCCTTCGATCATGGGGATCACCGTCACGCCTTTCTCGGTGACGGTGAATCCGCGGCGGCGGTCGGCTTCGGGGTCGACGCCGACTTGCGCCCCGGCGGGGATGTCGACGTTCTTGTCGATGATCGTCCGGCGGATGATGGCGCCTTTGCCGATCCGCACGCCGGCCAGCAGGATCGATTCGCTCACTTCGGCGCATTCCTCGACCCGCGTCTTGGGGCCCAGGATGCTGCGGGTGACGTGACCGCCGCTGATGATCGTGCCCGCGCCGATAATCGCGTCGTGCGCTTCGCCGCGGCGGCCGGTGTCTTCGTCGAACACGAACTTGGGCGGCGGCAGGTTGGGCTGATCGGTCCGCACCGGCCAGTGGTAGTCGTACAGGTTCAGCAGCGGGTCGACTTCCACCAGTTCGATGTTCGCTTCGTAGTAGGCGTCCAGCGTACCGACGTCGCGCCAGTAGGCGTCGGCCTTGCTGTTCTCATCCCGAAACGGGAACGCCATCACGCGGTGCGTGTTGATGATCGACGGGATGATGTTCTTGCCGAAGTCGTGCGCACTGCCGGGCAGCGTGGCGTCCTGGCACAGTTGGTCAAACAGAAACGGCGCGTTGAACACGTAGATGCCCATCGACGCCAGGCAGTGCTCGTCGTCGCCGGGGATCGTCTTGGGGTTGGCCGGCTTCTCCTCGAAGCCCACGATGCGGTTGTCGTCGTCGACCTGCATCACGCCAAAGGCGGTCGCCTCGGCCTTGGGCACGCGCAGCGCGGCGATGGTCAGGTCGGCCCCCGTTTCCTGGTGAAAGGCGATCATCTTGCTGTAGTCCATCTTGTAGATGTGGTCGCCAGCGAGGATCACCACGTGCTCGGGCCGCTCTTGCTCCAGCGTGTAGATGTTTTGGTAGACCGCGTCGGCCGTGCCCTGGTACCACTGCTCGTCGATCCGCTGCTGCGGGGGCACCACGTCGATGAACTCGCCCAGTTCGCGGCAGAGCAGGTGCCGCCAGCCGTTGGTCACGTGCCGGGCCAGGCTCATCGCCTTGTACTGGGTGAGCACCAGGATCTTGCGGACGCCGCTGTTCAGGCAGTTGGACAGCGTGAAGTCGATGATCCGGTAGATCCCGCCGAAGGGGACCGCGGGCTTAGCGCGGTCGCGGGTGAGCGGTTCCAGCCGGGTCCCTTTGCCGCCAGCCAGAACGACAGCCAACACGTCTTTCATCTCTGCAACCTCCCTGGTGCGGCAACAAGCGACTAGATGGCCGCGGCGACCGCGTACGACGGCCCGCGCGACTCAAGCGGCGATTCTAGGTGATTTGCGACGCAAACGTAACGGCGGCTAGGGGGTTGGACGAGCGAATTGCACGAAAGTGCGCGGAAGCGACCCACGACTGTGTTGCCTGCGACACAGAAGCCGCGGCCAGGATGCGGTTGCCCGGCCCGGACGGGGGGCGGCCGCAATCTTCGCGGGGATTTCGCCCCCTCTTCATCAACTCTTTGCAGCGGGCGCCTACAACACGGCCGCACCTGGAGTGGTCAACCTTGACTGGTTCACCGGGGTCGACGCCGCCGCCTTGTGACGCCCAGCTTCTGCCGACGAATTCGCCGTGAGCGGCTCGGCCCCGGTTGTTTTACCCGCCCTGCTATGAGGAGACGCCTGGCCAATGGCTCGAAGGAACACGCCCGACTACCTGCCTACCACGCGCGACATCGCCCGGGCCTGCGCGGCCATTCGCGCCGGGTGGACCCCCTCGGAACGGCGGCGACGCGCGGTCGACCAGGAGTTGCTCGCCGAGGAGCAAAACGCCTGGTTGCCGCCGGTGATCGACACCTCGGCGTGTTTGTCGCGCGTGCGTCGGGCGGCCATTGACATCTCGGCCTGAGCGCACGATCACGTGGCGTGGTCGTAGATTGCCTGCAGCTGCGCCGCCAGGGTCGCCGCATCGAACCGCGTCGCGGCGCCCTGGGCTGCGGCAGTGCCCCATTGCGCGGCCAACTGCGGATCGTTGAAGAAGTCGTCGGTGGCGCGACCCGCCGCCGCGCGGCTATCTTGCAGCGTGAGCATCATTGTCTCGCCGCTGCCGGCCGCGGCTGCATGCACCGCGGCATCGCAGGCGACGATCGGCTTGCCGGCGCGCATCGCGTGCAGCAGCCCCCGCGGCGCCGCCGTCGATGGCCCCAGTTGCCAGTACGCATCAGCAAACACGATCGCGGCCGCGAGCTCCGTGCGGATCTCGGGGACGATGGCCACGCACGCCGGCTCGCTGACTTGGCGCGCGAAGCGCTCCAACCGGGCGCCGTCGCTACCGGTTCCGACGATCAGCAACCGCGCCGACGGGTGAATCACGCGGACCAGCTCGTAGCACCAGATGGCTTCGTCAAACCGCGCAATGGGTTCCAGCGGCGCCGCCGTGGCGATCACTCGTGCATCGGGCGGAAAGCCCCATCGCGCGAGGGCGGACTCGCGAGCTTCCGGCGGCTCCGGCAACGGCATGACGGGCGTCGGGAGAATTTGAATCTGCGTGGCGGCGTTTGTTACATTCGTCGCCCACTGTTGCGTCGGCTCGTCGGCAACCACCAGCGAGCCGAGCTTCGGCGCCAGCGAACGCAACAACCGCCCGCTCCACGCGGGGAGCGAGTCGCGCAGGTCGAGCGTCGCGATCAACGGCATCTGCCCCGAGCGCGGCCGCGTGAGCTGCGCCGCCATGAGCGCCGGCAAACCCCACGCGTGAATCGCTGCGGGCCGCTCGCGCCGCAACAGCTGCGCCAGGCGACCCAGCATGAGCGGATCGAAGTGCCCGCGTCCGGCCAGCTCCACGATTTCCAAGCCGGCCGCTTGCAGCAGCTCGCGCTCGTTCAGCCGGCCCAGCACGGCGACCGTCGGCTGCCATGCGTCACTCCCCGCCGCCTGAGACAGCGCAGCGATGCCCTCCGCCACGCCGTCGCGGTTGTCGCACAGGTGCAGGACTCGTCGGGGTGCGCTCAAGGTTCTCGATTCAGCAATGCAGATTGATGGCGAGCGGCCCGGCTCGACAATCCGCCCGCGGCGACGGTAATGTGTCAGCATGACAAGTGCAACAGGACATTGGCAATCGCTGGAAATCGCCGGCCACGCGTGCCACGCGTACGAGCCGGCCGAGCCCTCGCCGCACGGCTATGCAGTGCTGTACCTGCACTGCGTGGGCGCCGTGCCGCTGGCGGAGCATCCGGCGTTTGAGCGGCTGTTCGACCAGTACGGCTTGCGGTGCCTGGCGCCGGTCACCGGCGAGAGCTGGTGGACCGACCGCGTGAGTCCGCAGTTCGACCCCGCCAAATCAGCCGAGCGATTCCTGCTGGACGACGTGCTGCCGTGGCTGGCCGAGCAGTGGGCCGTGCAGCCGCCGCGGATCGGACTGCTGGGCGTCAGCATGGGCGGACAGGGGGCGCTGAAGCTGGCGTACAAGTATCCGGACAGGTTCCCCGTAGCCGCGGCGATCTCGCCCGCGATCGACTACCAACAGTGGGTCGAGACGGGCGATCCGCACCTGTGTGCTCAGTACCCCGACCCCGAGGCCGCCCGGCAAGACACGGCCACGCTGCACATTCATCCGCTCAACTGGCCGCGCAACCAATGGTTCTGCTGCGACCCGGCCGACGAACTGTGGCACGACGGCGGCGATCGGCTGCACATGAAGCTGTATTCGCTGGGCGTGCCGCACACGTGCGATCTGGAGACCACCGCCGGCGGGCACAGTTGGCAGTACTACGAACACATGGCCCCCGCAGCGGTGAAATTTGTCCACGAGTCGCTCGAAAGCGAACGGCGGCGGGTGGTGTGAATCGCGCTGCGACCCGGTGAACCGTCCCGGGAGGGCGAGGCTCCCGCCGAGCCAATGCGTGTCACTCCGCCGGCTCGGCAGTGGCCTCGCCCTCCCGGCGCTCAACTCTCCCGCCTTCCCCATTCCGCACTGCACCTTCCCCATTTCCGATCCGTTCATGTCCGCACCGCTCCCAGCCTGGCCTGACTACGCGCTGGTCGACTTTGGCGACGGTCGGCGGCTGGAGCGGTTCGGCGAGTGGTTGCTCGATCGGCCATGCCCGGCAGCGGTCGGCGTCGCCAAGGCGCAGCCGGCGACAGTCTGGAAAGCGGCCGCCGCGCGGTACGACGGCGATCGCGCCGACGACGGCACGTGGCGCCCCGCGGCAGCGAAGTGGCCGCAGCAGGAGATTGCACTGACCGTGCCGCTGGGCGAGGACGGCGACTTTGCGCTGACGCTCGAACCGTTGCCCTCGGGCCAGGTGGGCGTGTTCGCCGAGCAGTTTGCCAACTGGCAGTGGATCGCTGCGCAGGTGCGCCGACTTGTCGGTTCCTCAAGCGTGCCACGGCTCGGTGAGCCGGGCGAAGCGCCAGACGATGATGCACGTCAACACGGCTCACAGAACCGTGGCACACACAGTGGCCCCAAGGTGCTCAACCTGTTCGGCTACACGGGCGGCAGCACGCTGGCGGCGGCCGCGGCCGGGGCGCAGGTGGTGCACGTCGACGCCGCCCGCAGCGTCGTCGCCCGCGCGCGGAAGAACGCCGCCGCGTCGGGGCTGGGCGATGCGCCGATTCGCTGGATCGTCGAAGACGCCGCGAAGTTCTGCCGCCGCGAGGCGAAACGCGGCAACCGCTACGACGCGGTGATCCTCGACCCCCCCAGCTTTGGCCACGGCCCCAAGGGCGAGCAATGGCGGGCGAACCGCGACCTGTTGCCGCTGGTCGAACTGTGCGGCGAGCTGCTCGACGGCCGCCCGCAATTCCTGCTGGCCACCTGCCACACGCCGGGGATCGATCAATCTGCTCTGTCCGCAATGCTGGCCGAAGGCGTGTTCGGCCACTGCGGCCAACCGGCGGCGACGTCGGAGCTGGAGCTCACCGATCAAGCCGGGCGAAAACTTCCCAGCGGAGTGGCGGCGCGCTGGCCCAGATGAGCGATGCCGCGCAGCGAGTGCGGCCTCGGCCGAGTACAATGCGTCGCAGGAGAGCCGCTCGATGAACATTGCCAAGATTACTGACGCCGGCGGCCAGCCGAGTATCCCCCTGCCGCCGGAGGCGCTCGAGCAACTCAACGCCGCCATCGGCGACCTCATTCAGATTATTCCCGAGGAGGGCGGCGTCATGCTCCGCCGAGTTGGCGACGCGGACACGGGCACTCAGCGGCAGAAGGAAATCGCCGCACACATCATCGAAGAGCGCGAGGACGTGCTCCGGCGAGTCGCCGAGTGAGTCGCCGCCACGACGCCATGCCCCAACACATCACCAGTCGCCACAATCCGCGCGTCAAGGCGGCGGCCAAGTTGCGCACGGGCCGCAAGCGCACGTCTGCCGAGCGGTTTCTCATCGACGGCCCCCGCGAAATTGCCCGAGCGATCGCCGCGGGGGTGGAGATTGCCGAGGCGTTTGTCTGCGACGAGCTGGTTGACGGCGACGAGGCGGCCGCGGCGGTGACAGCGCTGCGCAGCGCCACCGGCGAGTTCGCCACCGTCACGCCGGAGGTGTTCGAGAAACTCTGCTTCGGCCAGCGCGGCAGCGGGGCGGTCGCCGTGGCCGTGCCGCCGGCGCGGTCGCTGGCGGGGTTGCAGTTGCCGCCCGCGCCGTTGGTGGCGGTGATCGAGGGGGTCGAAAAGCCCGGCAACGTGGGCGCCGTGTTGCGCAGCGCCGACGGCGCGGGCGTCGACGCCGTGGTGGTTGCCGATCCGCGGACAGACTTATTCAATCCCCAGACCATCCGGGCGAGCTTGGGCACGGTGTTCGGCCGCCACGTTTGCACGGCGAGCGCGGCCGACGCGCTCGCCTGGCTACGCACGCTTAACGTGCCCCTGCTGGCCGCGCGGCCCGATGCGACCGTGTTGTACACGGCCGTCGACTACCGCCGCGGCGCTGCGATCATCCTCGGCAGCGAGGCGACCGGACTCACGGATTTATGGCACGCCGCCGACGTGACGCCGGTGAAGCTCCCCATGCGCGGGCTGGCCGACAGCCTGAACGTGTCGGCGACCGCCGCAGTGATGTTTTACGAAGCGGAGCGGCAACGCGCAGCACACGGACAATGACGGTTCGCGTAAGCCGTCATCGCGCACGACTTTTCTCGGTGCTCAATTTGACTGGCGCTCTTTCTCGATCTGCTTGTCCAGACTCCCCGGTCCGCTGCCGGCGGCGATGATCATCAGCATGGCGCCGGCCAGACCCAGGTTTTTCATGAACGAGATCTGCTGCTCGCGCCGGCCTTCGTCAGCCGCGTAGTTCCAGAAATCATGGAACCAGTACGTCGCCAGAATCAGAAACACCAGCAAGAGCGCGGCGCCGATGCGGGCCTTGTAGCCCACCAGGATCGCCAAGCTGCCGACGATCAGAAACAGGATCGCCCCGGCCAGTAGAAACTGTGGGGCCGGGATGCCTTTGTCGCCCATCATTTTGGCGACGCTGCTGAAGTTGGGAATCTTGTTGGCCAGCGCGCTGGACAGAAAGATGGCGATCAGGCAGGCGCGCCCGAGAATGTTGACGGCAATCTTGGCGGCGGGTGGCATGACAAGTCCTGATCTCGGGGCGTTTTTAGTTTGCTTCGGCCAACTCGGCACGGGCCTTGGCGACCGCCGCGTCGATGCCGCGGACATTCTCCCAATCCTGCTTGTAGTCGACCGCTACGAACTTCGTGTCGTCGGAGCCGCCGAACTCCTCTTCCAAGGGAGTGCCAACGAATTCGTAGTCGATGAGCACCTGGCGAATCGCGTCGGCAATCGCCGGGGCCAGGTTGTAAGCGTAACCCAACGCGCCTTTGGGGAACCGCTCCGACTTGTAGATTGACTCGATGGCATTGTCCGGCACGTCCCCGGCGGCAATCATGCGCTGCAGGATGTCGCTAGCGACCGAGGCCGCTTCGAACTCTTTGTTGGCAATTCCCTGAATCGACTTCTCGTGCCCGAACGAAAAGCCCCAGTTGTAGTCGCGTTCCGGCGCCAAGCCGTGCTCGTCCAGCAACATCACCATGGCCGCCTTGTAACCGCTGTTGCTGTTGGGGCGGGTGAAGGTCATGCGGCGCTTTTTGCCTTCCGCGGCCGGCTTGCCAATGTCCGCGGGGTCTTTGATGTCGCTATCGGCGGGAACGATGATCTGCATCGTGTAGCCGTAGCTGCCGTCCTGCTTGCCGGGGACGCACAGTGGGATGAAACCGGCGCTGTTGACGGCCGTGGGCACTTCGCCGGTGCCGAACGCGGCGATGTGCAGCTCCCCGCTGCGGAATGCGCGGAGCTGCTCGCCCGGATCGGAGAACCGCTGGTATTTGACCGGCTTGCCCAGTTTCTCGCTGAGCGCCGCAGTGACTTCCTGCCAAGTTGCTTCTTCCTCGGCCGCATCGCCCGCGGACGTGGCGACGTACGAGAACACAATCTCTTCGGGGTCGAGCCACTCGGACTCGTCCTCCGGTCGATCGGCCAGCAGGTCGCCGTCAGTATCGGCGTAACGATCCGACAATTTGAGCTGGGCCTCTTGGGAGCCCAGCATCCGTTTGGCCATGGTCCGCTGCAGATCGTCCTCGGCGTTGCGTTGGACATCGCCCTTGTACCAGTTGGCGCCGGCGTACCCGGCGATCACCAACGGCACGGCCAGCACGAGCACGCGCATCAGCGAGAATGTCGGGGAAGATCCAGGATGGTCGGACATAACAAGCCTCGGCAGGCAGGTCGTAAAGACGGGCGGCAGGCGGCGACGGAACCGCCCAAGATACCGCGCGGCGCGGCCCATGCAACAAACCGGCTCGGGCAGCTCGGAGACCTGCAAAATCCGTGTGTGCCTCTGCTGGCTGATCCAGCAGTGGACGTCTGGCGCCCGGTTCGCACCGCTGGACAAGCCAGCAGTGGCACGATTCGTCAGTCGGCCCCGGCGAGCTGGCGGGCCGCTGTCAGCGTGTTCACCAGCAGCATGGTGCGGGTCAACGGCCCGACGCCGCCGGGCACCGGGGTGATCCGGCCGGCGACTTCGCGGGCGGCGGCAAAGTCGACGTCGCCCGCCAGCCCCGCGTCGGTGCGATTGATCCCCACGTCGACCACCGTGGCGCCCGGTTTGATCATGTCGGCAGTCACAAAGTTGGCCCGCCCGATGGCGACCACCAGGATGTCGGCCTGCCGCGTGATCGCCGCCAGATCGGGCGTGCGGCTGTGGCACACGGTCACGGTGGCGTCGCCGCCGCGGCCGCGCTGCACCAACATCGCCGCCAGCGGCTTGCCGACGATGTCGCTGCGTCCCACAACCACCACGTGCTGCCCGGCGATCGGCACGTCGTTGCGCAATAGCAACTGCTGCACGCCGCTGGGCGTGCAGGGCAAGAATCGCGGTCGGCCCTGCATCATGCGGCCAACGTTCTCGGGGTGAAACGCGTCGACGTCCTTGCCCGGCGGGATTGCCTCCAGAATGGCCGTCTCGTCAATTTGCTTTGGGAGCGGCAATTGCACCAGGATGCCATGCACCTCGGGATCAGCCGCGAGCCGCGCCACCTCCGCCAGCAACTTGTCCTGCGTGGTCGTCGCGGGCAGTTCGATCAATTGGCTGTGAATGCCGACGATCTCGCAATCGCGCCGCTTGTTGCGAACGTAAACCTGGCTGGCCGGGTCCTCGCCCACCAGCACGGCGGCCAGGGTGGGCACGACGCTGGTGCGTTTGATGAAGTCGACCACCTCGACGGCCAACTCTTCGCGGATCTGTTTGGCAAGCGACTTGCCGTCGAGCAGGGTAGCAGTCATGGGGCGGGCTTCTGAGGCGGGACTGACGGGGCGACCTGTGCGATTTGATACGCTGCGGTCGCGATCAACGCCCAGCTTAGTGTTTCGCTTGCCGAGCGGAACCCCGCAGGTCGCAGCGCCGGGAGCAGTCGGCCCACCCTAGCCGGACGGCCACGCCGTCCGGGACGGTTGACTTTGACTTGCGCTCGTCCCGGACCGCGTGGCGGTCCGGCTGGAGGGCCATTGGGATGCGGAAACCACATGCCGCCGCGTCAGTTGCTGATCGAGCGGAAGTTGTTGAAGTTGAAGTTCCCGAACGAGAACTGCGGGAACATGGCGTACAGGCCATTGGTGAAGAACTGGTTGATGAACTCGTTGACCACCAGGATGGGCGCCTTGGGGATCACGACGATGTCGGAGTCGCTCAGCCAGATTTCGTCGGCCGGGGCGGGGCGGCGGCCGTACAGGGCGCCTTGCACGTCCAGCATCGTGGCCATCAGCCGCCAGTCGTCGCCGCGGCGGAACACGACCACCTGCCGCAGATTGCCGCCGGGCAGCCACCCGCCGGCCAGCGCGATCGCGCCCATCAGCGTCGTCGGTCCTTCCAGCGTGTAGCGGCCCGGCTGGCGGACTTCGCCGAGCACGAACACATGCCGCGGGGCCCGTTGCGTCAGCACCGGGGTCACCTCCACGCCGGGGATGGTGGCCCGATAGCGGGCGTCGATTTCCAACTTCAACTCGGTCAGCGACAGCCCCTGAGCGCACACCGGCCCGAGCCCGGGCAAATAGACGCGACCGTCCGGGTTCACGACCGTCTGCAATTGCAGGCCGCCGTTGCCTTGCCGGGCGTCGACCGCGGCAATGAGGTCCTCCAGCCGCGTGTTGACCTGCACCGGCGTGACGGTAATCGCCGGCACCTTGTAGTACTTCGTGTACCGCTCTTCGAGCTGCTCGCGGAGCGCGTCGATGGTGAGCAGCGCGGCCCGCACCTGCCCCAGCAGCGGCAGGCTGATGGTGCCGTCGGGCTGCACGACCAACTCGCGGCGGATGTTGTCCTGCCCGCCGTCGATGCTGCCGCCGCCGGCCGCGTCGCCGGTGAGCGACTCGACGCGGATCGTGTCGCCCACCTGCAGCGTGTACGGCTGGCCGGTGATTTCGCGGGTCAGGCGAAAGATGAACGCAATCTGGTCGTCGACGCGGATGCGGTACGCGGGCACGTGCGCGGCGCGCGAATGGCCCAGGTACTCGCCCTGCGCGTACGCCTGCCAATCGACGTAGTCGCGTGCTTCCCAGCCGACTTCGCCGCGACCGCAGCCGGCCGTGCCGTCGACGGCCCAAATGCGGTGCGGCGCCGCGGGGGTGAGGCACTCGCACAGCTTCACCCGCTGCCAGTCGACGGTGCGACGGGCGCTGGGCGCCGAGCGCTGCTGTCGCTGCGGAGCCGCCAGTACGGCGACGGTCGTCAGCGCCGCAGCGGCAAGCAGCAGGCGAGTGGCGGTGATTCGAGGCATGGCAGAGCAGCGATCGGCGAGGCAGGCAAGGACAGGCAGATTCAAACGAAGTCGCTACCGCATGTATTGGTTGGCGCCGGACGACGGCATCGGCGGCCGGAGGGCGTGCCGGGGCATGCCGAGCCCGCCGTACGGCGTTTGCGCGGGCGGCATTGCCGCCGGACCCTGCTGCTGCGGACCGGCGAACTGCTGTGGCGGCACCCACGCCACGCGGGCGTCGGGAGTCGTCGCCGCCAGACGGGCCGCTTCCTGATCCGCCAACTGAGCCGCCTGGCCGCGGCCCAGCGAACGCTCAACCTGTGCTAGGTTCCGCAGCACGGTGGGGTGCGGCTGCTCGGACGCGACTTGCCGCAGCAAATCGACCGAGTCGCCGTAGTGACCCGTCTCGGCCAACAACACGCCCAGCTCGTGAGCGGCGAGGTAATTGTCGCCGCGCGCCAACAGCGCTGCGTGCTGCAGCGCCACGGCCCGCCGCAACCCCAACGGATAGTCGACCGCGGCGGCCTGGTACTGCTCGCTGGCCAACTTGCCCAGCGCGTGCAACGCCATCGAGCCGGCCGGCTCGGCGCCCACGGCGGCGGCCAGTTGCTGCTGGGCGTAATCGTAATAGCGCTTGGCCAGATCGGCCGGCGCCATGCCGGCGGAGACTTCAATTTGCCCCAATGGCGTCTTGTGCGACCGCAACAGCACGGACGTTTCCTGCCGCAAATCGACGTCGGCCGGCAGCCGCAAGAAGTCCTCGGCTTCGTCCAGGGCTCGCAGCCCCGCGGCCAGAGCCGCCGCGCGGTCGACGCTGCCAGCGACCGCGTCGCCCGCGTCGGCAATCATCCGCAGCACGCCCACGAACTTCAGCCGCGCCGCGTAGTAGGCGCCGCGGCGCGCCAGGTCGAACCCGGCCGCAATTTGCTGTCGAGCGCGTTGCTCGATCTTCTCGATGGTGAGCGACCCCATGGCGGCAACCTGGCGGGAGTCCGCCGTCTCGAACGAAATCGCAGAGGTCGGTGCATCGCGCCGGGCGGTGCGAGCCGTGTCGCGCGGGGCGCGTTCGCTGGGCGTTGTCTCGGTCGTCGCCAACTCATCCTGCACCTCTGCCGCCACTTCGTCGGCAGCGGGCGTCGCGGCGGCGATCTGATCGGGCGTTGGCGCGGCCAATTCGGGCAAGTCGACGACAATCGAGTGTTCTGCCGGCGTGGGCAATTGCGGCTCGGCAGCCATCGTTGCCGCGACGGGCGCCGTGGCGACCGGCGCCGACATCGGCGGCAGCAGGGTCGGTCGCGAAACGGGCGCAGCGGTCGTCACCGTGGCGGCGATGTCTGTCTGAGTGGTCGACACGGCAAACTGCTCCGCCAAGCTGCCGGTTGTCGCCACTGGCGACTCCTCGGCGGCGGGTAGCGAAATGACCGAGCTGGCGGGCAGGCCGGGTTGATCGTTCGGCGCCAGCGCGCTCGCCATGCGCGGGGACGTGGCGGAGTCGGTCGCGGAACTCGTCTCGCGCGGCGCCAGCGGCGCGGGAGCGGCGGACGTGCCAGGCGCGAACTGATACGCAGGCGTCGCCGGCGGGGCGGCCAGGCTGATCGTGCCGGCGGGCGTCACGGGCAGCGTGGGCCGGGCAGCGGCGCTGCGCGGCCCCGCGGTCGGAGCATCCCACGCGTCCGCGGCGTGCGTTGCATTCCAATTGTCAAACTCGTTGGGCGTCCATTGCGGCGTCTCGCGGCGCACCACGAGTGCCGCCAACGGCAAGGCCAAGCACGTGGCCCACACCCACCACGGCGGTGAAGAATGGTGATCCCTACGCGATCGCATGACGCCTTCCCTGGCGGTGGTGTGACTAGCAACAACCGGACGCACGCCCCAAGCGGTGCGCGGACTTCGGGGCGCTTCTCGCAGTTGATTTCGGCCCGCGAGGGACGCACGAGGCAGCAAATCCGCTATCACCCGACCAACCCGCGCCGCTGGCGCCCAGCGCAGCCGGCACAATCGGCAAAGTCTGCCAGTTATCCGGTCGCAGCAGGCGGTACCCCGGGCCCGCGTTGTCCCCGTCGCAGCACGGCAATGGTCCCGTTCCACTTGATTTAGCCCCGCCGCTCGCGGCGGGGCCGCGCGGAGCAAGCTCCGCGGCGAAATCCACCCCGCGAGCCAACCGACAGCCCGCCTTGCTGCCATGCCGCCAGCCCTTGACGGCATCCCCCGCCGCCGATACTATGCAATACATACCATGCAACACCAACCGTCACGCCGAGGAGGCCCATCGCCATGAAATTGGAACGCGAGATGATGCGCGGAGCCGGGCCCGCCGCGGTGCTGGCGCTGCTCTCCGGCGGCGAGAAATACGGCTACGAGCTTGTCGAAGCGCTCCGCCAACAGTCCGACGGCGTGCTGGCCATGGGACAGTCGACGCTGTACCCGATGCTTTACAATTTGGAAGCGAAGGGGCTGGTCGCCGCCCGCGTCGACGAGAGCGGCCCCCGGTCCCGGCGGTACTATCGCTTGACCCGTCAGGGCGAGAAGAAACTCGCCAACGATCGCCAGCAATGGGCGGCGCTGGTCGACGCGCTGCGGATGCTGGGCATCGTGCCGGCGCCGGCCGCGGGAGGGACGTCATGAGCGAGACGCTCACGCTGCCGCTGTGGAGGCGACTCTGCACCACGCCCCTGTGGGATCTGGTGCGCGGTCAACTGAGCGGGCGGCTCGACTGGCGGGCCGTTGTCGCCCGCGCCAATTTGCCCGAGCCGTGCGCGGACGCCGTGCTGCAAACCGTGCGCAAGACGCGACTTTGGTCGCGCGAGCGGGTGGACGTGGCCCGCGAGTTGATCGGGCACTTCCAGGAGGGACTGGCCCACGGTCGCACCCCGCAGCAACTTGTCGACGATTTCGGGGACGTCCCGATGGCCGCGAAACTGATTCGCCGCGCCAAGCTGCGCTGCCGTCCGCTGCGATGGCAGGTGGGTCGGTGGCTCAATCGGGCCGCCGCCGCGGCGCTGCTGCTCTATTTGCTCTGGCTGGTGCGCGTGTGGTGGGGCCGGCCGTCGCTAGAGACAGACTATGTGGCTATTGCCAACTCGCACGTCAAATTGGCGCCAGCTGGCGAGGCGGCGGCGGACGACTACCGTCAGGCCGTGGCGACGATCCAGCAGTGGCGCAAGGCTCACGGGCAGCAGGAACTGGGTTACCACGACCTCGCCAAGACCTTCGACGAGGACGCGTGGCCGCAAACGGTCGAGATGTTGCGGGAGAACCGCGCCGCGCTGAATCAGATCCGCGCCGGCGCGGCCAAGAACCGACTGGGGCAGGGCGCCACGTTGCCCGAGGGCGAGCAGCCAGTCGACGAGCCGCCATTTCTGATTGCCGTATCGCTTGCACACCTCAACGACGTGCGTCTGGCCGTCGCTCTGCTGGAGGCTGATGCGGTTGAGGCAGCCGACGCCGGCGACGCGGAGCGCGTGACCGCCGACGTGGCCGCCATCCTCGCCGCGGCCCAGCAGCTCAACGAGTCGCCGTTTCTGCTTTCGGGAATCATCGCCGTCTACTGCGCAGAGCGCGGATACCAGATTCTCGACGCCGTGTTGCAGGACCATCCCCAGCTGCTCTCGGATCGCCATCTGCAACAGTTGGCCCACCGCATCGCCGCGTACCGTCCCGACTGGACGTGGTGGTTCGACACCGAGCGGCTCACCTACCGCGACGTCATTCAGCGCATCTACACCGACAGCGGCCACGGCAACGGGACCGTCACCTGGCAGGGGCTGCAATTCCTTAGCGACCTGGCCGACCCGGACAACTTTGTCATGGTGTCCGGCGACGGGCCCTGGACGCGACGCAATGCCAGTTGGGGCGAGAAAGTCGCGCGCATGCTGGTCGGTCTGAGTCGCACCCCGCCGGTGCTTGCGGTCGCCCTGGCGGACCGGCAAGAAATGGCGTCCATGGCCCGCCGCGTGTACGACTACGAACTGCGGAATTGGGATCAGCCGCTGTACGCCGACGACCCGGATGACGTCGACCCCGAAGTCGACATCAACCACTGGTCGACCGACCAGCGGATCCGCTACTTGCCGCTGACCCTTCTGGTCCCGGCATTCGACGCGGCCCGCGGCTTGATGCAGCGGGTCGAAGGCAGCCGCGACGGCGCGCTGATCGGCTTGGCGCTGGAGATGTCCCGCCGCGAACGGGGCCAGTGGCCAACTACGCTCAAGGAGCTCGCCCCGCGGTGGTTGCCAGCGGTTCCCGTGGACCGCACCAATGGCGCGCCGCTCAAATACCGCGTCGTGGGCGATCGCCCGTTGGTCTACAGCGTGGGGATCGATCTGGATGACGACGGCGGTACGCCCGTGGCGCCCGACGGCCAGCACGACAGCCGTCGGCGAATCAATCTGAGCGGCTTCCGCGGCGTCGCCCCTGATTGGGCGGACGACGGCGATTGGATCCTGTGGGGCGAGTCGCTGCCCGCAGAGGATGACGAGCCCGACGCGTGAGCACTGCCGGCTAAGCGGCCGGTCATGCCGCCTCGACGGATTGTCCGGCCCGGCCCGGTGCGGCAAGCCAACTCGGCACGGGTTGCCCAATCGCTGCTAGTTGACACCTTTTTGGGCGCCGCCTACCGTGAAATATGCGGCGGCGGCTCCTCTGTGGGGACTCTCTGCCCACCGCCCGCCGCTGCGGCCTCGTTGGGGCCGCGCCAGCTCAGCTCATGTACTTGTACTGCGGAAGCGCCTTTCATGATTCGAACCTGGCTGCCCATCATCGTCGCCACCGTGTTGATCGTCGCCCTCAGCGGTTGGGAAGCGGTGATCTCCGACCGCTTCCGCGGCTCGGGCATCGCGCCGGAGGTCGTCGCCGAACGGTTCGCGGAGATCCCCATGGAAATCCCCGGGACATCGTGGATTGGCGAGGATCGCGAGGTCGAAGACGAGATTCTGCAAGTCGCCGGCGCCGTGAACCACATCAACCGCCAATACACCAACGGCGACACGGGCGACCAGGTCGACGTGTGGCTGATCTGCGGCCACGCCCGCGACGTTTGCCGGCACACGCCCAACATTTGCTATATCAGCCAGGGTTTCCGGCAACGGGCCGGCCAGACCAGAAAGACCATCAAGGTCCCCGGTGAAGCGGACGCCGAGTTCTACACGGCCTCGTTCACGCGCGAAGCGGGCGGGTTCGAGCCGGTGCGCGTCTTCTGGGCGTGGAACGGCAACGACGCCTCGCGCGGACACACCACCTGGGAAGCCCCGGACAACCAACGCCGCACCTACGGCAATAACACGGCGCTGTATAAGCTGTACTTCACGGCCCGGATGGGCGATGGCGAGGACGACGCGGACGACAGCGTGGCCGTCGATTTCGCCAAGATCATGCTGCCGGAAATCAACAAGGCGCTGTTCCCGGAAGGAACCGACCCCGCCAGCGGCAGCGAGGCGGCGGCGGAGAGCGCCGAGCCGGTCGCCAGCGCCGAGTAGCGCGTTCGCTCCGCCCGCGCCGAGCGTCACCGCCCGGCGAATATGGCCGCCAGGATAATCCCCAGGACCACCAGCGCGGCCACCATCAGTCGCGCCGGGGAAATCCCCTGAGTCGGCTCTTCCAGAGGCGGCAAGTCCTGCGTGAGCTGCGCCAGGTCGGGGCCGAACTCGTCAATCAAGTGGTCCTTGATCGCGCCCTGCACGTAGCGTGCATTGAAGGGCCGCCCCTGCGGGTCCTTGGCCAACAGTTGCATGACCAGTTGCTCGAGCCAGGTGGGACATTCGATTCCCTGGTCGCGAATACCCGCCGGCTCCTTGTGCAGGTGCTGGTCCCAGATCTGGGCAAAGTTGGCCCCCGTGAAGGGCGGCTTGCCGGTGAGCATCTCGTACACGACGCAGCCCAGCGAATACAGGTCCGCTTTGCCGGTGATCGCCGCGTCGGCGCAGATTTGCTCGGGCGACATGTAAGCGTACGTGCCCACGGTGATCCCATCGGCCGTGATATCGGCATCGTGCGTGTCGCGCGCGATCCCAAAGTCGCCCAAAATAAGCCGTCCATCGTCGGCGAAGAACAGATTGCTGGGCTTCAGATCTCGGTGGATGATGCCGTGGTTGTGGGCGTGCTGCAGCGCCGAGGCAATCTGCGCGGCAAAGGCCGCGGCCTGGGGCCACGCCAGCGGCCCGTACTGCGTGAGCCGGTCTTTCAGCGACCCGTGATTCAGCAGTTGCATCGCGTAGAAGAACTGCCCGTCCATCAACCCGCCGCCGTAGTGCTGCACGATGTGCGGGTGCTTCAGCCGCTCCATGATCTGGATTTCGCGCTGGAAGCGGTCGACGATGTTTTGGTCGTGGGCAATCGCCGGGTGCAGCAGTTTGACCGCCACCGGCTCGTCGATGTCGGGACTCTCGGCGCGGTAGACGGCCCCGACGGTCCCGGTGCCGAGCGGCTCCTGCAGCGTGAAGGTGGCCTTGGTGGGGATGAACTTCAGCCGCCGCGGGTCGAATTGTGGGATCGGCAAGTTCATCGCTGCATGCTGAGAAAAGAGCGAGGCGACCGCAAGGGGCCGGCCGGCCATTGGCGTGGGTATCGCGCCCGAAACCCGCGCCCCCGGGCTGCCTATCGTACCAGCATGGCATGCCGAGGGATTGGGCATCACCGTCGCCCCAGCCACCCGGGCGAAACCCAAGCCATCACGTTAGTGATTGACTGGTAATAGGTTACATCGTCGGGTGCGTTTCAACAAGCTTTGGCGCCAATCTTGCGTACAACTCCGCTGGCCGCCGTTTCGCTTGAGCCTCGCAGTTCGAGCGGCGCAGCGGCCGCGATGCCTCAGGCGGAGCATCCCTTCTTGATCGACCCGTGTCGCACCGGCTCACCGCCGGCCGCGACTTCTGTGCGGTTCGAGCGGTCGGGCCCTCGCCTGAGAACAAGCCCGCCGGCTTCCCCTGCGGAATAGGGCGCCGTGCTTCCAGCTCTCGATCCCCTTGTTTTTGGAGCTTGCCCGCAATCAACTCGATCCAGCCGGCTGACCATCGCCACGTAGTTGCCGCGAATTTCGGGGCGCTGGTCGATGGCCCGCTAGGCGAACAAACGGCCCCCCCTTACCATGTGGGGCTAATCCCGGCAGTGACGCTCAGCTCATCGCGGCCGAGCGAATGGTCTCCCGCCTGGCGACGTTTCCAGTTGCCTGCTGCCGATCCCCTCGACACCCGCCCGCTGGACGCGTCGTCGAAAGCGCTGCTTTCGCCGATTTGCCTCGCGGGGCGTTTACATATGACCCCGGCTGGCAGTCCGCCCCGGCGCCCCGTTCTGGGCGCATCGGCGACTGCGCCGCCTTCGGGCATGGACGCGAAATCTCAAGACTCCGACTTTTGTGCTTTTTCCTAGGAGCAACGTTCAAACATGGCTTACAAGCTTGAGTATCTCTGGCTCGACGGTTACTCCCCCGAGCCCAACTTGCGCAGCAAGACCAAGGTTGTCGACAGCGAACCCAAGAGCCCCGAAGACTGCCCCATGTGGTCGTTCGACGGCAGCAGCACCGAGCAGGCCGAGGGCCACTCGTCCGACTGCTTGCTGAAGCCGGTCCGCATCGTCACCGACCCGCAGCGCAAGAACGCGTCGCTGGTGATGTGCGAAGTGCTGTCGGCCGACGGTTCGGTGCATCCGTCGAACATCCGCGGCACGTTCGAAGACGACGACGATCTGTGGTTGGGCTTCGAGCAAGAGTACACCCTGATGCTCGACGGTCGCCCGCTCGGCTTCCCGAAGGACGGCTACCCCGGTCCGCAGGGCCCGTACTATTGCTCGGTCGGCACCAAGAACTGCGTCGGCCGCGATTTGGTCGAAGAGCACCTGGACGCGTGCCTGGAAGCCGGGCTGAGCGTCACTGGCATCAATGCCGAGGTGATGAAGGGTCAGTGGGAATACCAGCTGTTCGGCAAGGGCGCCAAGACCGCCTGCGACGACGCCTGGATTGCGCGCTACCTGCTGCAGCGGACCGCTGAGAAGTACGGCGTGTTCGTCGAATTCCATCCCAAGCCGGTCAAGGGCGACTGGAACGGCAGCGGCATGCACACCAACTTCTCCAACACCGACATTCGCGAGAAGGGCGGCGAGGAGATGATCAAGGGCATCTGCGAAAAGTTCAAGGTGAACCACGAGGCCCATATCGCCAACTACGGCTCGGACAACAACCAGCGCCTGACTGGTCTGCACGAGACGCAGTCGATCGAAAAGTTCAGCTACGGCGTCAGCGATCGCGGTTCCTCGATCCGCATTCCGATCGGCACCGCGCAGAACGGCTGGAAGGGTTACCTGGAAGATCGTCGTCCGGCCTCGAACGCCGATCCCTACAAGGTGACCTCGCGAATCCTCGCCACGCTGCGTTCGTAACTGAACGGTAGGTCAGGCTTTCCAGCCTGACGCGGCAATATTTTCGATGACGAGTCAAGCTGGAAAGCCTGACCTCCACGACCAAGCCCCGCTTCGCCCCAGTGGCGAAGCGGGGTTTTCTGTTGTATGAAGAGTGCTGTCGGCCTTCAGCAGTCCGCTGGCAGCCAGCGGCCCGCCGCGCGGGCGACCTTGCTCGCTGGCTGACAGCCGACGGCTGAAAGCTGACCGCTCTGCTGCCTCCCATCTTCTCACGCACAAAGGAACACCACTCATGTCGCCTCAAGAAGTGTTAGCGCTATGCCGCGAGCGCGGCGTGAAGGCCATCGATCTGCGGTTCATGGACTTCCCCGGGTTGTGGCAGCATTTCACGATCCCGGTCGCCAAGCTCGAAGAAGAAGTGTTCGAGGACGGGCTGGGCTTCGACGGCTCCAGCATTCGCGGCTGGCAGGCGATCAACGAGAGCGACATGCTGCTGGTGCCCCAGCCGGATACCGCGGTGATCGATCCGTTCTGCGAACTGACGACGCTGTCGATGCTGTGCAACATCCAGGACCCCATCACCCGCGAGGACTACACCCGCGACCCCCGCAACGTGGCCCGCAAGGCGGTCAACTACCTCAAGAGCACCGGCGTGGCCGACACCTGCTACATCGGCCCCGAGGCGGAGTTCTTCATCTTCGACGACGTGCGGTTCGACCAGCGCCCCAACGCGGGCTACTTCTTCCTCGACAGCATCGAGGGCGAGTGGAATCGCGGCCGGGAGGAGAACCCCAACCTGGGTTACAAGCTGCGGCACAAGGAAGGCTACTTCCCCGTCCCGCCGGCGGATCAGTTCATGAACATCCGCAACGAGATGATGCAGACGATGATCGACTGCGGCATGGACGTGGAAGCGCAGCATCACGAGGTCGCCACCGGCGGGCAGGCGGAGATCGACCTGCGGTTCAACGACCTGGTGACGATGGCCGACCACATGTGCATGTACAAGTACATCGTCAAGAACGTCGCCCGCAAGTACGGCAAGACGGTCACCTTCATGCCCAAACCGCTGTTCAGCGACAACGGCTCAGGCATGCACACGCACATCTCGCTGTGGAAGGGCGACCAGCCGTTGTTCGCGGGCAGCGGCTACGCGGGCCTGTCCGACGAGGCCATCTACGCCATCGGCGGCATCCTGCAGCACGCCCCGGCGATCCTGGCGTTCACCAACCCCACGACCAACAGCTACAAGCGACTGGTCCCCGGGTTCGAGGCGCCGGTGAACCTGGCGTACTCGCAGCGGAATCGCTCGGCCGCGTGCCGCATTCCGATGTACAGCCCCAGCCCCAAGGCCAAACGGATCGAGTTCCGCTGCCCCGATCCCAGCAGCAACCCGTACCTGGCGTTTTCGGCGCTGCTGATGGCGGCGATCGACGGGATCCAGAACAAGATCCACCCGGGCGACCCGCTCGACAAGGACATCTACGATCTGGAGCCGGAGGAGCTGGCCAAGGTGCCCACCACCCCCGGCTCGCTGGGCGACGCGCTCGACGCGCTGGCCAAGGATCACGAATTCCTGCTCCGCGGCGACGTATTCACCCAGGACGTGATCAACACCTGGATCTGGTACAAGAAGACCAACGAAGTCACCGCCCTGGCCCTGCGGCCGCACCCGTACGAGTTCTGCATGTATTACGACATGTAGAGAAGAGAGGTCGAAGGGGAGAGGTCGGAGGTCAGGGACGGACGTTCGCGTCCGTCGCGTGACTTCTCGAGCGCAATGACATTTAGCCCCCGGTCAATGACCGGGGGCTAACTTGTGCGCCGCATCACTTCGCCAACTGCCAGGCGGTCACCGCAATGCCCAGCGGAATGAGATAGTACGCGAACACCGCCAACCGGCCGCGCTCGACCCAGCGGATCAACAGCGCCAGCGCGCCCAGGCCGACGATCATCGACACGACGAACCCGGCGGCCAGATTCACCGCGGGCGTGCCGGCGGAACCCTCTTTGTAGATTTCGTACCCTTCCAGCACGCCGGCGCCCAGAATCGCGGGAATCGCCAGCAGGAAGGCGAACGTGGCGGCCGACGCGCGGCTCAACCCCACGCCCAGCCCCGCGGCAATCGTCGACCCGCTGCGCGAAATTCCCGGCAACAACGCCAGCGCCTGCAGCACGCCGATCACCAGCGTCTGGCCCATCCCCAACTGCTGATACTCCAACTGCGGTCGCGCGGGGTTTTCGGCATCGGCCTTGCTACGGTGCATCGCCCACAGCAGCAGCGCCGCAGTCACGGGAAACAACAGCCCGGCGACCAGCGGGCTCTTCAAAAAGACCTCTTCCACCGAGTCGGGGGCAATCTTCTTGACCCACACGCCCAGCACCGCGGCGGGGATCGTGCCGACGACCAGCAGCGGAATCACCCGGCGATCGGTCGAGAGCAGCCGCAGAATCTCGCGGCGATAGTAGATCAACACCGAAGCGAGCGTGCCCAGGTGCAGCGTGACGCTCACCTCCAACAGATCCTTCACCGGCGACGCGCCGCGGGCTTCCATCAGCGCGTTGGCCACCACCAGGTGTCCCGAGCTGCTCACCGGCAGAAACTCGGTCAGCCCCTGCACGACGGCCAGGATCAGAATTTCAATCAGCGACATCGACGGCGAGCTGGGACAAAGGCGATGGAAAGCAGCAAGGCAGGGGCGGCTGGGGACGCAGCGAAGCGGAGCCCCCAGGGAATTCACTCGGGGGCTTCCTCCGGTCGTCCCCAGCCGCCCTCCCACTTGCCTTGAGGGCTCTGCCCTCTGGTTGAACGCGATTTCAGCACTACTGTACCACGCATACTACGACGATGTCGGGGCATACTACGACGATGTCGGGCTGCTCTCGGCGACAATGTCGGGCCGCCGGCGCCCGTGCCGGGTGGTTCTCCCTGCTCCAACCGCGGGGTAAACTACAACTTGGCGGGGGGAACGCGGCGCGACGACTTCTCACGCGGCCTTGCCATGCGCCGGGGCACAGGTCGACCCGCGCGCCGCGATCGGCCACGGCATGCACCCCGACGGTGATTATGGGCGTTCGATTTGAGTGTCCCAACGGACACAGACTGCACGTGAAGACCGAGTTGGCCGGCATGCGGGCGATCTGCCCCGAGTGCCAGGTGCGGTTCATCGTGCCCCGCGAAAGCGGCGGTCGTGCCGAGCCGGCGCCCACGGCCAGCGAGTCGACGACGCCTCAGTCGACGGCTCCTGCGACGAAGCCAGCGCCTGTCAGTCAGCCAGCGCCGCAAGCCGCCCCCAAGCCCGCTGCGGCGGCCGCAAAGCCCGCGCCCCAGCCTGCCGCCAAAGCCAGCGCGGCCAACGCCGCTCCGACTGCGCCCGACGCGGCGCCGGCGATTGTCACCGACGCACCGCCCCCCGCCGCGCCGCCGGCCGCGGGCGACGCGACGCCTGCGAGTTCGGCCGCACCGCTCGACGCCTGGTACGTGCGCCCCCCTTCGGGCGGTCAATATGGCCCCGCCACCGCCGCGGTGCTGCGCGAGTGGGTCAAGCAAGGCCGCGTGGCCGAGGACGCCTGGCTATGGCGCGACGGCTGGCCGGAATGGAAACCGGCCCGCGAAGGGCTGGCTGAATTGGGCGCGGCGACGACGACCGAGCCGCCGCCCGCCGCGCCGCCCAGCGACGCGCCCGCCGCCGAGCCGGCAACCGCGCCGACGAAGCCCACGACAAGCGACGGCTCCCCCGGCGGCGAGCAGCTCGAAAGCCCCGCCGCGGCCGCTCGCCGCGCCAAACTCGCCGCCCGCCGCCGCCGCAACAAGCAGATCACTATTGGCCTGGCGGTCGTCGCGGCCATCCTGCTCACCGTGCTGGCGGTCGTGCTGCTGAGCGAGTGACGGGCGGTCGACGCGCATTTCTGTGGTTGCGCGCCGTGGCAATAGCACGGGTGGCTGGGGACGCAGCGCAGCGAAGCCCCCAGTGACGCGCCCTGGGGGCTCCCGTTGGTCGTCCCCAGCCACCCGTACTTGCTTGCAGCACCGGCGCCGAATCCGCCTGCGGGCTCGCCAGTTCGCGGCTATCATGGAGTGTTTCCTCCTCCAGGCGGGCCGCCGCTGATGCTCGACCCCGATCCCGCGCTGCTGATCGTGACCGCCGTGGTGGTCGCGCTGTCGCTGTCGGCCAACGGCTTGGCGGCGCTCGCCGCGGCGACCAGCCGCCGCCACTGGTTCGTGCGCATCGCGGCGTATCTCGCGGGGCTATCGCTGCTGCTGGTGATCCCTGCGCCGGAGTTGGTCGCGATGTTCGCGCTGCAAGGCGCCGTGATCGCGGCAGGAGTATCGCTGTGGCGGCGACGGCGCAAGCGGAGAGTCTGCGAGACCGCGGGGGAGGAAATCGGATCGCCCCCGGCGCCTCCCTCAGCCCAATTCTCACTCCGCACGCTGCTGCTGATCACGGTGCTCGCCGGCTGGGCTGCGGCGGTGGGCGCGAACACGCCGCCGCTCAATCTGAGGGCGTGGCAGAGCTTACTGGCAATCGCTGTGGCGGGCGGTCTGGCAACCTTGTTCGGAGCGGCGGCTGCGACGCGCCGCAGCTGGCGAGCGGCCACCTGGCTCCTCGCCGCCATTGCAGTAGCAGCGGTCGTGGCGTTCCCGGTGGCAAATGTGGACTGGCTCCTGGGCACCATGATCGGCCGCTACGGGTGGCCGCCAGAAATCGATCTCTCGACAGCCGCCTTTTTGGGAGTGATGCCCTCCTGGGCTGAGCTTGCACCACCCTGGATGTCGATTCTGCCCGCCGTGGCGCTACTCGCCTGGTGCGTGATTATCCCACTGCGGTGGCTTGGTGCAGCATCGCAGCGAGGCGCGACGCAGAGCTGGCCGCGGTGGATTGGACGAATCTGCGCTGGAATCTTACTCGCGGCAATGGCCGCCCCACTGGGATATCTGTGGTTCAAACTGGCGTTTCCGCCGCCAATCCCGGACGTGGCAATGCCAGACCCGAACGGTTGGGATGAGATGGCACGCGCTTGTCAGGCTGTGGGCCCCCAGGGGCAGACCGTCAATGCTGTCACGGCGGAAGGCGCATCTCGCGAGCAAACCAGAAGTGGGGTCGAGAACGTCCGGGGCCTGCTCGAACAAGTACGGCATGCGGTCCGCCAGCCAATACGACAACCGCTCTCGCTTGTTGACGACAACTTCGACAGCGTGAACTTCATCGCGGTCAGGGATCTTACGCGACTCATGACGGCGCAAGCGCGGGTGGCCACCTGGGACGGACGATACGACGAGGCGACGGAGATCTTGCTGGACACATACCGCCTTGGCGTGAATGGCCGCACGGGCGGATTGCTTGTCCAGGGTTTGGTCGGCGTTGCAGTCGGCGGAGTTGCCCAGCGGGAGATTTACGACTTGCGCGAATCCATCCCGAATACCCGCGCTGCCGCCGTGGCGCTGCTGCAGCAACTGAACGCTCGGGAAGACTTCGAAGAATTCGCGCACAGGGAGATGCTTTGGTCCCAACATGCTCACCGGTGGTGTGGACGTCTGACAAGCGTGCTGCGGCATTTCCTGTATGGTGACCGCATTTACGACTCGGCCCGCTCGGCGTTCCGCGCCGAGGCTGCTGAAACGCGATTGCTCGTCTTGGATCTGCTCGCTCTGCACTTCATCGCGGAAAACAGCAGGCCGCCCGCGACGGTGGAGGAGACCATCGGCGACCTACCGTTAGCGGATTTCACGGATCCCTTCGACCCGGCCGGGCAACCGCTCCGTGCAAAACCAACAGATGACGGCGTGCTGTTTTACAGCGTCGGCTACAACGGCACGGACGAGAACGGCGCAGCACCAGAGTTAGATGGCCCTTGGGGTTGGTACAGCTGGAACCTTCCCACTGGCGATCTGCGGCTCGACTTGGTCTGCAGCGACCCGCCGCCGGAAGAGCAGGACGGTGACTATTACGACGACAGCCAGTTCGACGAACCGGTTGATGATGCCTGGTCAGACGACGAATGAGATCCGCACGCTGCTGGCTGCAGTCGCCAACCGCATTGCCGGCGAGCTGGCCAGCTCGCGGCTTGAGAGCCCATCGCCGCATCGACTTGCTCACCCTGACTACCGACCTCCCGCCTCTAACCTCTCCCCAACTCACTCCTCGATCCGCAACCCGATCTCGTAGATCTCCTCCGCGTCGAACACTTGGTCGTTGGCGGCGAACAGTTGGGTGACCGCGGCGTGGTGGATCCGCATCTTCGTGCGGCCGACGCCAAACGCGCCGTAGTACAGCCGGCCGTCGCGCGAGGCGGCGCGATCGGCGGGGCTGACCCCTTCGAGCCCCGTGGGCGGCACGGCGTTCAGGTCGATCGCCACCTCCAGCGTGCGATTGCGGGTCAGTGCGGCGGCGGTCACCAACTGCACGCCGGGGGGGCCGCAGGCGATCACCACGTGGGCGCCCTCCAGGGCCGACGCTTCGTCGTCGGCGTCCTTCGCCTGCAGCGGCAGCAGGTCGGCGCCCGGCACGGTGGCGGCCACGCGATCGCAGGCGCCCTCGGCATGGGTCAACTTGCGCGACACGACGCGCACCTGCGCGCCGGCGCGAGCCAGCAACCGCACCACGCGCGATCCCACCGGCCCGGTGGCGGCCAGCACGGTGACCACGGCGCCTTTCAGTCCAATGTGCCGCCGCGCCGTCACGACCGCCGCGGCCGCGGTGGTGTTGGAGCCGTTGGAGTCGAGCATGGCCGACACCCGCACATCGCCGAAGAACGACTCGCGCACCGCGTGCAGCACGGCTTCGCCCGCGGTCACGTCCGAGCCGCCGACGAACACGGCCGTGTTTTTCAGGTCCTCGCCGCCGCGGGTGAACATGGCGCCGTAGACCAGATCGCGCACATCGGCCGGCCGCACGCCGCCGTGGCGAAACAGGTAATCCACGCCCGCGTCGACCGCCACCACGCCGTCGAACACCGACGGCTGCGGATCGGTATCCAGGCACAACAAAATCTTGGGGCGGGACATGGCTGTGGTGAGAGGAGAGGGGTCAGAGGTCGGAGGTCAGCGTGCGCGTTGGCCGCCGCCATGCGGGTTTTCACACACCCCTTAGTGTACCGCACCGGCCCCCAAAACAGAAAACCGCGTCGCCGCTCACTGGCAGAGCGACGACGCGGCCGTACGTGGGTCAGGCTTTCCACGCGGGGTGGCTGGGGACGAGCGCAGCGAGCCCCCAGATGCGCTGCGGTCGAGAGTACGTCTCTGGGGGCTCCGCTGCGCTGCGTCCCCAGCCACCCCTCTCTCTCGCGAGCGCCATGACTCGACCTAGAACCCGCGGAACGGGTGGGCCGCCTCGTCCTTGCCGGCGATCATTTCGTCGACGGTTGGCTTGCCGCCCATGGCGTTGGCGACCGCCATCTTGGTCGCTTCGTAGTTGTAGTCGTAGATCTTCTTGTCGTCGGCCGCCTCGGGGTGAATGAACACGCCGCAGACGCACACCAGGTCTTCGGCATCGCCCTTGGCAATCACGCCGTCGGCCACCGAGTCGGCAATCGCCTTGGCCACGGCGGCCTGCGCCGGGCCGAACATCTGCACGGCCTGCCGCATGCCTTTGATCGTGACCTTGGTGATCATCACGGTCGACGGCTTGACCGCCAAGTTGGGCGTGAGCACCGCCAGCAGGTTGCTGTGGCCTTCGCTCTGGGTGGCCAGGGCGTTGGCAAACGCGACGCCCACGGGGCCGTCCTTGCTGCCCAGCAGCAGGTCAATGTGGGCAATTTCGTTGCCGTCGCCGGCCAGGGCTTCTCCAATGAACATCGACATTCCTGAACGCTCCGCAGTGAGAGTCAAATTGAGGGGCAAGACGCTCTGCGGCCGAGCGCCGGGGTTCCGCAGTTCGGAAAGTCCGCCGCGAAAGCAGGCGGCTGGGCGACGTGGCGGCATGGAAATCCGCACTCGGGCCGCTGCCCAGGCGTGCTAGGATACCGGGTCGGGGCGGGGGCCGACAAGCAGGCGGTCGCATCGCTCGCGGCGCGGCCAGAGGGGGTAGCCCAGGTTGGCGTACGAGCCTACCTGGGCCGCGCAGCGACAAGAGGCGGTCAGGCGGGAACGGCTGCCTCTGGCGGCTGCACGGCCCCGTTAGCCTCAACGGCAACCGGGACTACCGGCTATCCTTGTTTGAGCGTTGACGACATGAAGTATCATTGTCTGCTAGTCGCAATTCTTGCCTTCTCCCCCACGGGTTGCGACCAATCCGACACCGCGATTGTTGCTAAGGTGGATATGGCAGTATCAGATTCCAGTGATCAGACAGAACACGCTACGCGCCATTGTTTTGTACTGTGCCGCGAGATTGAACCTGGCGACCAATCGCGGGCGGCTGATTCCGTACGTCGAGTTTTTGGTCCACAATACTCGGCGGAAATCAGCGACGACGACATCGTCACTGTGACTCGCGGCGACGACACAGTTGGGTTCCTGGCCCATGTGCCGGCGCCAATCCCCGGCGACGAAGTGGCTGATTGTGCCGACGGCAATGTCCTATGGCCGAACGGGAGAGACGAGGCCGCCAAGCATCGCTCGCACGTGATCGTCACCAACTTCGGAGGAGAAGGGCAATCGCCGATTGAATCGGCAATTGTCGTATCCCAGTTGGCTTTAGTCGCACTTGATGCGTTTGACGGCATTGGGGTCTATTGGGGCAATGGCAGCGTCTGTAATTCGCGCGAAGTCTTTGAGAGTTTCTGCGACGACATATCGGAAGAGCATCTGCCGGCGCCGATGTGGCTCCGGATCCAACTCGTTCGTGCAGCCAATGATGAGCTTGGCGTCTATACGCTTGGCATGTCGCAGTTCGGCCTGATGGATATCGAGGTTGACCGATGCGCGATGAGTCCTAGAGAGTTGGTCGAATTCGTGTCCAACTTGGCCCATTATCTCATTCAAAGCGGCCCCGTCATCGCAGACGGCAATACAGTCGGTGGTAGCGAAGAGGAACGCATCCTGGTGCGGCACCACCCAAGTATGATCGAGCCAGACAGGCAAGTGTATAAGGTCGTCTTCGAGCGATAGCTGAATGGGAACGTGAAAATCCCGCGTGCCACTCGCTATGCCAGTGTATTTCCAGCTCAGCAACTCATTGCAATTCGCACTGGCCGAGCCAGTGGCACACCTCTGGTCATTGCGCCCAGTGATAACGAACGCAAGCAGCTCACGGTGCGACAACACCCCTCCCCATGATCCACTTGGACAACGGCCTGTTTCTGACGCCGGGCGCCATGCCCACGGCGGGACTCCGCCGTGGGCATGCTGAACCACCCCGTCAGCATGCCCACGCCTGCGGACAGGCGTGGGCAGGGCGCCCCGGTACGCGGTCTCAACCAATGGAAGGCCCGGAGGGCCGGCAGGGTGTAGCCAGGGGCGACAGCCCCTGGAATATGGTCCCGCGCGGCGACGTGAGCCCCGGCAGGGGCGGCATGAACTTGGCCGGCTTATGCCGCCCCTGCCGGGGCTCACGCGAAGATTGATCGCACCCGCCAGGGACTTGCGTCCCTGGCTACAACATGGCGGCCCTCCGGGCCTGAAAACCTCAACTGCTTTCGCACGAGCAGGCCGTTACCGTTGCCGAAGTGTTCAGCAGATATCAGGAACTTACCCCACGTAATGATCCACTGGGACAACGGCCTGTTTCTGACGCGCCCGCGGTTGGCGCTGGACGTGCGGCGGCGGCAGCCGGCGGCGTTTGTTTCGCATGCGCATGCCGACCACATCGCCCCGCACGAGTTGGCGTACATGACGCCCCCGACGCGGCGGTTGTACCAGCATCGCGTGGGGGACCATCGCCGGGTGGTCGAGTTGCCGTACGGCGCGCCGCGGGAGTTCGGCGACGCGCGGCTCACGACCTACCCGGCCGGCCATTGCCTGGGGTCGGCCATGCTGCTGGCCGAAACCGACGCGGGCCGGGTGCTGTACACGGGCGACTACAAGCTGGGCGACTCGGCCACCGCGGAGCCCGCGGAGTTGCCCCGTGCCGACGTGCTGGTCATGGAGTGCACGTTCGGACAGCCGAAATACGCGCTGCCGCCGCGCGAGCAGACGATCGCCGAGTTGGTCGCGCTGGTCCGCTCGACGCTGGCCGAGGGCGCCACGCCGGTGATCCACGCCTACCCGCTGGGCAAGTCGCAGGAGGTGACCCGGCTGCTCACCGCCGCGGGCGTCCCCGTCCTGCAGCATCCGCACATCTTTGCGATCAGCGAAATCTACCAGCAGTGCGGCGTCGATCTGGGCGACGTGCAACCCTATCACCGCGACCGACTGCCGGGCGCCGCGGTGATCACGCTGCCCAAGGGCTCGCGATTCTTCCGCCTGCCGGGCATGGGCCGCCCGGTGAGCATCGCGGCGACCGGTTGGGCCATTGACCCCAGCACGAAGTTCCGTTGGCAGGTCGACCACGCGCTGCCGCTGTCGGACCACGCCGACTATAGCGAGCTGCTGCAAACGGCCGAACGGGTGCAGCCGCGCGAGATCATCTGCACCCACGGCCCGGCCGACTTCGCGGGGCGGCTGTGCGCCGCGGGCTTCCACGCCCGGCACGTGAGCGAGGCATTTCAAACGCGAATGTTTTGAGCGGGAGCGGCCAGCCACGTAGCATGGCCGCTCCGGCCGTGCGAGGAACTCAAGTCGCTGGCTTATGCAACAAACGCTCGCACGGCGATGCCGGCCGTGCTACGGTCGAGGCCATGGGCCTCAATCTCCCGCCACCACCCGGGTTTCGCGGACTCAATCCGCAGCGACCGATCGAGATCTACCAGCGCCGGTTGCCGCATTGGCGCCAGGCAGGTGCAATCTACTTCGTGACGTTCCACCTGGCAGACGCGATGCCGGCGACCAAACGGCGGCAACTGGAGGTCTTGCGGCGCGAGTGGCGACGACGGAACCCTGATCCAGATGCCGCCTCAGTTGCAGCCCACGCACGTGAGATCTTCCGCCACGTCGAAGCGTGGATTGACGCCGGCGCCGGGGCGTGCTGGTTCCGTCGGCCGCAGTACGCCGCCGAGTTGCGTCGGGCTTTGCTATGCCAACACGGGGCTCGATACGAACTTGGGTGCTTCGTCAACATGGCCAACCATTGCCATGCCGTGATTCGACCCTTCGACCAATTTCGCCTGGAGAGGGAAGTTGGCGTGATCAAGCGCCTCGCCGCCGGGGCGATCAACGAGGCGGAGGGTCTCGAGGGTCGACTGTGGCAGCAGGAATCGTACGATCGAATCATTCGGGATGAGGAGCATCTGTGGAAGGTCATCCAGTACATCGGCGCCAACCCGCGCCGCGCCGGCGTTCCGGCCAAGCAATGGGACCGTTGGATCAATCCCGAGTGGGAGGCGCTCGGTTGGAGCTTTGTGGACGAGCGGTCTAACCTGTAGCACGGCCGCTCTGGCCGCGATACTGACCGGCGCCTTGTGATCGGTAACTGGCGACCAGAGTTGGCGACTGCCTACGATTGACCGACGACTCACAGGCTCGCACGGCCGGAGCGGCCATGCTACGATTCACGCGCCGCGGACTTGTTCGCGCAACCACGCCAAGTAATCCGCGCTGCCCGCGTCGATCGGCAGCGCGACAATCTCCGGGCAATCGTACGAGTGCAGCTCGCGAATCGCCGCCTCGACCTTTGGGTACGCCGCGGCGGTCGTCTTGATCAACAGCAGCCGCTCCTCGCTCCGCTCGACGGCGCCACCCCAGCGATAGACGCTGGTGATCGGCCCCACAATCTGCACGCACGCCGCCAGTTGCCGATCGACCAGTGCATCGGCGATCGCATCGGCCTCGGCTGCTGTCGTCGTGGTAGTGAGGGCTACTCTCTCGGTCGAATGCGTCATTGGCGAGAATTCCCTTCTGTCTTGCTAACCACTATCCTGGCAATCCGTGGCCTGTGGTCAACGGATTGCATCGCACCCGCCACTCGCACGGCGGGCGCCTGAGGCAAATCTTATGTCTGATCCAAGCACCGAGCAAAACGGTCCGCTCCACCAGCAAGTTCGGCAGTTCGCGGCGGACAAGTTGGGCGTCCGCCCCGCGCGACTCCAGCCGGCAACAACCCTGATGGAGCTTGGCGTTGACGGCCAGGATGCCGAGGACTTTCTCCTTGCGTACGCCGAGCGTTTTCAGGTGGATTTTTCTGAGTTTGAGGCGGACCGCCACGTCGGCCCGGAACGCGGCGCCACGCCCTGGTCGATGCTGGGCTGGCTTGTCTGGCTGATGTTTCCGCGACGCGACTCGACGTGGGCTGAGGAAGTTGGCCTGGAGCCGGTGTCCATGGCCGATCTGGTGAGAGCAGCGGAGCAAGGCCGGTGGACGTACGGGTGACCCGGACCGCGACAGGAGTCAGCGAGGCGCCGGCATAAAAGCGTCCCTGGACGACGGCCACGGCGCCGGCTTGCTCTAAGAGTGCGCCTCAAGAGCATCCTCGTCGCGCAGAGGTGGCGTCACCCTGCCACTTCGACATACTCGACCTGACTGGAAGGTTCAGGAATCGGGATTCCGTCAGCGCGCATTCCCTCCAGATGCAGCTCGATGGCCTCGCGCAGCAATTGCTCGGTCTCTGCTACGGTCGCCCCCGTAGCGACGCACCCTGGCAGATCGGGAACGTAGCCGGCGAAATTACTCTCCGCGCGTTCAACAACGATGGCATAGCGCTTCATGAAAGTGGCCTCGTTATTTCAAACCGGCTTGTTTGAGTATGCTGTTGAGCGTTCCTGGCGGCAAATCGTCGCTTGGTTTCCCGGCGACGGTAACGCGACCCGACTTCTCCGGGTGCTTGAGCTGCCGGTGACTTCCGCGGGTCACGACCACGGCCCAGCCGTCGTCGGCAAGTAGCTTCAGGACTTCACGAACCTTCATGGCGGCTGCCCCGGTCGCGTGGTTCGCAGATCGCTGTCAGCATTTCAGTATTGTAGCACGCGACGACAAACTGGCTCGCCGCCAAAATGGCCTCGACCGGCTCCTCAATTGTCAGTCCCCGTAAAACGCCTCCGCCACGCGTTCGCATTGCCACGGCAGCCACCGCGTGCGGGTGTACAACCCGTGGCCCAGCAGGTGCTGGTGCGGCAGGCGTCCGGGGTCGTCGTAGTCGACCAGCAGCGTCTCGCCTTCCTCGGCGACGCGCACGCCGCGCTTCATGCGAGCGCCGAGCCACTCGCGGGGCATGCCCGCTTCCAGCAGTTGCCGCAGCCGGCGGTCGGACAAAAACGTCCGCAGCGCCAGCGGATTGACCCACAGGTTCGTCCCCGCCACGCCGATCTGGTGCACGTAGTCGCCCGCCGCAGCAGCCAGCACGTCGGCAATGCGAAACGGGTACCGCGCCAGGTATTCCTGTAATTCCTCGTCCGCGCGGTGATTGACCAAATGCAGCAGCTTGGCGTAGCCGTCGGCATCCCAGCCGTAGCGGATCGGCGTGCCCAGCGTGACGATGTCCAACTGCAGCCGCCGCAGCGGATGCTCCGGATCATCCAACACGTCGCAAGCTTGCTGCCAGTACGGCACGTCGACGCGCCCCCGCCAGCCGCGAAAGAATCGCTCGGCCGCGTCGAACAGCGGCTGGCAGCAACCGCGCTGGCGGCCCAGCAGGTTGGTCAGAATGGCGAACATGTTGCCGCCGTGGCTGTGCCCCCACAGTTGCACGCGCGGGGGGCGCTGCGGGTCGGCCCACGCGTCGGCGGGCAGCTCTTCGGCAAAGCGGGCCAGCTCGCACACCAGTTCCACGGCGCCATCGGCGCGGCCGATGTGGTTGTTCTGGCTCGACCAGTTGAACAGTTGCACGGGAATGTCGCGGCCCGCGCCGGCCGCGAGCCCGCGCTGCATCCGCAGGGCATAATCGGAAGTGAAATTGCCCAACTCGCCGGCCACCACGTCGACGACGCCTTTGCCCGCGCGACGCAGCGCGCGGCCCAAGCCGGGGGCGAACCGTGCGATCTCGGTCACTAACCCCAGCGCGTCGTTGCCGGCGAAGGTGCCGTGCGTGAGATAGATTCCTGCGACGCCCGCCTGGGCGAATGCCCGGCCGCAGGGCGCCAAACGGGCGTAGAACTCGCGGGCTGGATCGTGGGTGGCTGGGGACGAGCGAAGCGAGCCCCCAGAGGATGGGCCCTCGGGCGTGTCGTCACTGGGGGCTCCCGTTGGTCGTTCCCAGCCACCCTCAGCGTCCCAGGCCTGCTCAACCGCCTGCAGTTGGCGCGGCTCCGCTGCCGGCGGTCCGGACTCCAGCAAGCGGTACGGCGAAGTGGGGCGCTCGCAACGGTACGCTTGGTGTCGAAATTGGTTGTTTCGGGGCACGACTGGTCTCCGGCGCGTCGAACCGGTACTGCGGCGTCACATAGGGCGAAATACCCAGCGTGCCCGTCCAGGTTTCGTAGGGCCGGCCCTTCCGCTCGTCGTCCTTGAAGAACGCAAGATAGCTGAGCGTGTCAGCCGCGATGAACTCGTGCTCGCGCGGCGCCAATTGCGTTTGTTGGTACACCCGCCGCCACGTGCCGCTGTTGAAGTACGCCTGGTGCAGCGTGTACCCCTCGGCGTAACTCGCGTCCAACGGCACGACCTCGGCGTGGTGCGTGTGTCCGTACACGATATGCTTGGCCCGCCGGTTGCGGAAGTCCTGCTCGGTCAGCGCGTGGTGGAAGTAGGAGCCGCTGGCCGCCCCGCGCAGCTCGCAAATCCACTGGGCGATCCAGCTGGCCCAACCCACCGACAGCCGCCGGCTGAATTTCAGCGCCTTCTGCAGGCCGTCGACGATATCGACCGGGCACCACGTGTCGCGATGCCGCACGAACGGGTGGTCGAGGAACTCGTCGGCCAAGGCGTCCCAGATGCGCTTCACCTCTTTGCGAATGGCCGGCTGCGGGCAGCTGCGCTCCAGCAGGCCGTCGATCCACACGGGAATCAGCAGCAGGGGGCGGATGTTGTCGATCTCGCGCAACCCGGCCAGCACGCTCGCGGGCAGCTCTTCGCCCAATTCGGCTTGGACCTGGGCGCCAAATCGGTTGAGCAGTTCCACGACAATCACGTCGCCCAAGCTGCTGGCGTTGCGGTCGCCCTCGTAGTTGAACGGATCGTAGACGTCGCCGTGCCGCGCGAACACTTTGTGCCGCCGCAGCGCTTGCAGCAGTTCGTTGCTTTCCCACGGTTCGTGCGGAAAGGGCGCTTCGGGTGTCGTGACCAACCCCATGTGCAGCGCCACTTGGCGACGGATCTGATCGTACGCGGGGCCGGGCAGGTGGTAGAACCAATCGTGGTTGCCCACCATATAGTGAATTCGCACTGGCACGGGCTGGAGCGCGTCGCCGGCCGGTCGACCGTTGGCCAACGCCCCCGGGACCGAAACGCCCTGTTGGGCGATTTGGCGGAACTCGCCCAGCGCGTCCTGGTTCACGCGCAACGTCTCGCCGGTGATCTGCGCGACCAGATTCACGACGCCCTTGTCGGCGGGGTCGTCCCACGGCCGCTGCCGCGCGCCCAGCCAGCGGGTCGAGCGGATCACATCGAGCACGTCGCCCAGCAGCACCAGATCAATGCGGTCGACAGGCCGATAGGAGCCGTCGCGGCGCTGCGAAGCGCCCAAAGCCAGGTCTTCCAGCCGCTCGCGCAACAGCGCAAAGGCCCCCGGCGAGATCATGGATCCGCTGGTGCCGTCCGTCAGATGCAGGTCGCTGATGATGACCAGCATGGCCGTGCCTTGCTCGCTTCCGTGCTAGCAGGTGCGTTGCCGCCTGCGCAGCCGCCTCCCTTGGCGCCGCGGGCGTCGCTGTCATCAGCATCGGCGCCAAAGCGGGGCGAAGATGAGGATTCTCCCAATGATCCGCGACACGCACGTCAAGCGTTGCCCCACAAGGCAAGCTGATCGCTGACCGCTGATCGCTCTCCCCAAAAAAGCAAGCCGCCTGCCAAGCAATGCTGGCAGGCGGCTCTGGCTGGCTTGGGAGGGCGCACACAGCTCTCAAGCCAGTGTGACAACGGCTCGCCGAGCGGCAGTTGCCAGGCGGGCGTTTGTTGCACTCGTCTGGCGGCCGCGACGGCGGTCCGAGGCGTTACCAACCCACGCGAACCGAGACGCCGGGGCCGTAACCGTAGCCATAGCCGTAGGCCGGGCGATAGTACGGCCGGTAGACAGGTCCTGCGACCACGCGGCGGGCGACCGGATACGGCGGCAGCACCGCACGAGCGGCGACCCGACGGACCGGGGCGACGCGGCGGTAGAAGATTCCTGCATCGGCGGGGGCAGCGCTGGCAGCGGCAAAGCCCACGACCAAGGCGCCCAGAATTAACATGCGTTTGAACATCGATACTCACTCCCGAGATTCATGGCCGCAGCGGAATCGAGGCGCTGAATCGCGCGGCCGGCAGAATGGCGAAGGGGCGTACCGGCGGGAGAGCCGCCCCACACCTACCATCGTACGCAATTGCCGCCGGGGGGCCACCTGGCGGCCAATCGCCAGCGGGTGACGGGATTGTGGCTCACAATGAAAAACCGCCCGCCGATTCGTACAGAACCGGCGGGCGGCGGTTGGCTGCTCGCGACCCGCACACTCCTCGCAAGCAACCAGTCAGTTGTTTCGGATCGCCGCTGGCGACCCGCGGCAGGCTCACCAGCCGACGCTGACCGACACGCCCGGGCCGTAGACCACCGGGGCCGGATAGACCACCGGGCGGTACACCGGGCCGTAGACAGGCGTCACGACCGGGCGGGCCACGACGCGGCGAGCGACCGGGTAGGGCGGCAAAGCGGCACGCGTCACAACTCGGCGAACGGGGGCCGGACGGTATAAGATGCCTGCATCAGCCTGCGGGGCGGCCACGCAGGTCATTCCCAGGGCCAACGCGCCAGCGGCGAAGATTTTCTTGAACATGGTTATGTCTCCCCTTGTGTGAGTCTCGTTTTCGCGACATTGCGGCTGAGTTAGGTACTCAAAGGCAGGACCGCGTTGTCTGTCCAAAGGAGAACGCATGCGGCGTGCCAAACACGAGGAAAAACACATAAGAAACTACAAATAAAAGACTTACAGAAACACCAATGCAAGCAGCCCGATCCGTGACAGCACCAAGAGATGTCATTTTGATTACACAAGAATATCATCACGACAACACATGCCAGCGCAGACGGCAACCAACCAGAATGCAAAACGGCCCGCCGAGCAGGGAGCCCGGCGGGCCGTAAGCACCGTTTCGACAATCAGCCGCTAGCCCGCGCGACCGTCAGAATCCGACCGAAACGCTGATCCCGCTGCGGACCGGAGCGTAATACGCCGGGCCGTAGTAAGGTCGATAGCTGCGATAGACAACCGCCGGGCCGTAGCCGTAGTAGGCCTGATGCCCGTAACCGTAGCCCCGCCCCCCATATCCCGCGTGGTAATGAGCAGGCCCGCCGTAGCCGTACCCGCCGTAGCCATAGCCGCCGTACCCTCGGCACCCGTGCCTGGCCTCAGCCCGACTGGCGCCAGCGCAAGCCAGGGCCGCGACGGCCAACAACGCGATGATGGTTTTCTTGAACATACTGGCGCTCTCCCTGGGCGATCCGCCCCGCTGAGTTGGTGGTCCACCGCCGGCGGCCTCCGAAGGGGCGCGGAAACACAAACCTGCCGGCCACCAGCGAGGGTGCATCGGCCGTGCCGCCGGATTGACGAAGGACCGCAACACTTTTCCCAGAAACACTTTGCGGCGAGAAAAGAGATCTCAGCGGGGCTCACCGCCACTCCAAAACCGCGGCCTTGCTGACGACACGTGTCATCGCCCTCGCGACGCTACAAATTGACACAAGGCAATGCCAGCACGCCGGTTAGCACGCTCAGGCGCAACACATTGTGACCGCGCCGCAGGCGTTGCCAGCGCGAAATCACTCGACGCCAATCGGTAGGGACTCCCTGGCCACCCGCATTTGGGTGGTCTGTGATTATGTGTTGCTGGAAACCGCTTCGATCATTTCGCGGACGGTCCAAACGTGGTCGGCCAGCCAGTGAGCCATCGCCGGGGTCTGCTTTTTCAAGCTGCGGTGCTTCCGGCAGTAGTTGTAGTGCATGAAGAACAGCGCCAGCGCGGCCCGGTGGTTATCCCACCGCTTTGAAAAGGCGTAAGTCAAACGCCCCATTCGCTTTACGAACGTCCTGATCGACCCGTTCATTCTCTCGACGTGTGACGTGCATATCTGCTCGATCTGGTAGGGCGTGCCGTGCATCGGGGTCCGGCTGGAGCCTATTATCCGGGCCGGCGAGTAGCGGCCCCCGCGGTCGTTGTAGATGTTCTTGCCGTAGATTTTCTGCATCACGCCGTGGTCAACCCGGTCGCCAAGGTGCTTCTTGACCTTCGTCGGATAGCTCTTGAAACCATCCGTGCTGATGTGGAAGGTGCCCGTGGTGGCGGCGTCGAGCTTGGCCATGAAGGCGTCGCACGCCTCTTCTGAGCGACGGCCGAAGTGCCAGGCAATCAGCAGCTTGGACGTGCGGTCGATGGCCGTGAAGCAGTAGGAATCGCCGCAGCCGCCCACGTAGTTCCACTGCTTGGCGGTGGCCTTCTTGCAGAAGACGAACTGCCAGATTTCGTCCGCCTGAATGTCGTTCACGGGCAGCTCGCGGACGTGCTCGGCCATGTACGCTCCGCACCGCTCGCCGAGGTAGTTGACCAGATCAATGACCGTGTGGGGGTCCGATTCGGTGATCCGGGCCGTCGCTGAAACGGACATGCCCTCGCAGATCATCTTGATAATCTGCTCGGCGCGGCTCAGGCCGATCCGCATGCCACCGAGCACCTCGGTCGACTCGGTGAACGTCTTCCCGCAGTCTTTGCAGCGGAAGCGGGGCGTGCCCTTGCGTGTCTTGCCAAAGCGTTTGCGGTTCTCGTGCTGACAGGCGGCGACAATCACGGCGAAGATTCCCCAGCTCAGGGGCTCTCGCTATGATTCAAATGTCTAGGCTGGAATCAGGCGAGAGCCGGTTTTCAGTCCCCCGCGATGGCCTTGCCGGGCTGTCGCGGGGTTTTTTGTTGGCCCTTGCCGGGGCCGTCTGATTTTATTATAGTATTTCAATCGGCGGACTCAATAGAATTCCTATAAGAAAATCTAACATGGCCAAAAAGAAGGCGAGTCGCGGCGGCGCGCGCGAAGGCGCGGGCCGCCCGCAAGAGAACCCCGAGGGGCGCACGGTAACCCTCGCGGCGAGCGTGCCAGAGGGCCTGGTGGGCGAACTGAAGGCGCACGCAGCCACTCAAGGGTGGAGCGTGTCGCGAGCCGTCACCGAGGCAATACGGGCGATGCTCAGCCGTAAGAAACGCTGAGCGGAGAGAGGGGGTTACGATCCCACCCGCGCACAGGCGGACCCCTCCGGCGCCTTATAAAGGACGCTGCGCCAGCCAAGGCGCGGGCCGCTCTCCGGTAAAAGACCGCTTGGAGACCGGCCAACAAGGGGCGCTGAGATTCAGATATTTAGGATTGCTTGCAGATTCGATCGGATCGCCTGGACATGGTCATCTGCCAACGTTCCGAGGCGTGGTGTGGCAATTCGTCGTTTGTCAATTGCTCGCAACTGATGCGTCAGCGCGACCGTCTTGAGTGTTAGGCCGTTTTCGCTGCTGGGCTCAATCACTATAGAGCCCGCAAATTGTGCGGCCTTCAGTTGACTCGTGCATGGGACCACTAAAACGGTGCTGAGGTTCGGCGTGGCTTCGTCAGCCTGGAAGATGATTGCCGGCCTACGCCCAAATTGCTCATGCCCCGGAGCGCCAGCCGGCTGCGGCAAGTCAACTAGCACTACGTCGCCGAACCTCACCCTTTATCACTCCCCGAAGCTGTCGAGAGCGCCCCAAACTTCATCGCTGGCGGCATCCCATGCTTGAAGTTCGTCCGAAAGGGTCTGAGGGCAATTCGTTACTCGCGGCCACACAATGCTATGTGACTCAACATGCACGGTGCGCAGCGGTTCATTGGGCGTGAACGTGAGGCCATGAGACACCACGCGCCCTACGATGATCCGATTGACTTCGTTAATTGCTGCCACAGTCATAGCTCACCATTAGTTGGCGGATGTTCCAGGAATGCCCTGATTCGCGATAAATACGCGGTCAACTCACGGAGGCGATCAACGAGCGTCGTTACGGTTTCGGACTCCCATTTCATTGGCTCGTGCCAAGAAGCGTCAGCTTCTACGAAAAGCCATGAAGGATCAGGAAGCCACGACTCAACTCGCAATTCAAGAGCCCAGTCGGTCCGCTCTGTCTTCGTGTCCTCGCCTTCGCCCAATTCAAGTTCATATGGAGGAAACGCTATCCTCATCCCCAACAGCTGAATTGGCCGCTGCAGCGGGCCAAATCGATCGGGGTCAATGCTCATTACGTGCTGCGCTAGAAAATCCCGGGAGTCCCCATCAATGTGGTAGAGCTGCCGCACCATCGCATTCGATCCCAACGCGATGTGAGGGTGGAATTTATCGGTAAATCGCGTTAGCAAGTCGTGATACCTGTGCTCATACCACTCCTGCGGCTTTCCGGCAGGATTCTCACCCAATAGCGATATGTGACTCTTGCCAACCTCCAGCGTCAACGAATCTTTCTCGGACCTAAGCTGCCACGCCGTGCTCTCGAAGCTGCATGAATCTGTTTCTATGTACTCAGACACCGAAGCGGCAAATTCGTACCCAAGCTTCTTCTCCAAAGAAATCGCTGGATGAAAATGCGCACCCAAGAAATAGCCGAGCGGCTTGCTCTTTTCGGTCTCAACAAGCCTATTTGAACGTTCGCTCACGCCGACCTACTGCGCACTAATAAAGCCGCCCTCCTGGCAAGGAACGCGGCTAGGGTCCTTTCACTCCGAGCACAATCTTTGCGCTCGCGGCTTCCTGCCGGCTATCCAAAACATACTCCGTGCGCGGAACAAGTCCGCGGCCCTCGTCAAGACTGATCTTACTATCGGTAGCAAACTGGTCAAGCCTAAAGTATTGCCAGCAAACAGCTTGCGCCATTTTCGCTGTGTTCATAAAGTCAGTCCTGTACAGTATTTGCGTCGCACGTCTATACACTTCAACAGTCGATTTGTCGCGCGTATTTTCTGGAAAATTCCAGAATACTGGTGTCTGCCGCGAACCGCAGACACTACCGCGGCTGAGCGTCGCGAAGCCCACTCCTTGGAGGGGGTGGCGATTCTTGGCAACACATAATCACAGACCACCCGCATTTGGCACGGTGCTTGCACGTAGATCAGATGCCGCCCAGGCAAGACGGCCACATTCGCTTGGAACACGAATGATCGGGCCGGACCAGAGAAGAGGCATTTGCTGGGGCCGGTTAAGGCGAAGAGGCGCCTTCAGAGGATCCGCAATCGGTTGATATTCAGGGACTTACGCCGACTCTTCCCCTCCCGTCGGGTCGGAGTCAGTCACTGAGCGGATCCAGACAGCGGGCGAGTCCGGGGGCCACTGAAGAGGCATCCCGGGCTCGCCCGTTCTGTTTTTGGTGTATCGAAATCGAACATGTGTTCAATTTTGGCACACACAGATCCGCTCAAACCACCAGTCGGACCTCGTCGCCGCGGTGCGGACGCTAAAAACCTGCGTGAATTGCCGACCGCCCGACGCAACCCGGGCCTCCCAGCGCGGTTCACCGTAGAATGCAAGCTGAGCCGCCGCTGAGGCAGTTCCGCTGCGTCTGCCGCTGGGAATCTCTCTTCATCTCCAACCAACAGTGCATTTGCCGATGCGCGTTTTCAGCGTGACGAGTTGCCGCCGCCCAACGTCTCGACCGCCGCAGCGGAGAGAGCGACGGTTTCCAGCTCTCTCACTCGCACTCCTCGTCGCCTGCGTGACGGTCGGATGGCTCGGCGTGCCGCGTCCCGCCAGCAGTGCAGGGACCTCGCCCGGCGAGACGTCCCCGTCGAATTCGACCTCCCCCGAAGCAGCCACAGCCGAGATCGACCGACTGATCGCCCGTGCTTGGCAGGAAAATGACGTCCGGCCCGCGTCTGCGGCGACCGACGGCGAATGGTGCCGCCGCGTCTATCTGGACCTCATCGGCCGCGTACCGACGGTCGCCGAGCTGGACGCCTTTCTGGACGATCGCTCGCCGCAGCGGCGCACGCGGCTGGTCGACCGGCTGCTGGGCGGCGACTACGCCGAGGAGTATGCCCGCAGTTGGGCGGGCATCTGGACCAACCTGCTGATCGGTCGTACTGGCGGCACAATGCGGGGCGCGCTGACCAACCGACAGGGAATGGTCGACTACCTACAAGTCGCGATGCTGGAAAACAAGCCGTACGACCAGCTCGCCCGCGAGCTGCTGACCGCCACTGGCGATGCGCGGCCCGACATGCCCAACTTCAACGGGGCGGTCAACTTCCTCATCGAGAAGCTGGACGAGGACGGCGTGCAGGCGACCGCCAAGACGGCGGAGATCTTTCTGGGCATGGGCGTGCAATGCACCCAGTGCCACGACCACCCGTTCAACGACTACCGCCAGAACCAGTTCTGGGAGCTGAACGCCTTTTTCCGTCAGACGCGCGCCCGAGTGCGTCGCGACGAAGATGATCCGCAACAGCGCTACGCCACGCTGGTGGACGACGACTTCTACGGCGAGGGCGCGGGGGCCGGGTTCGATCGCCGCGACAACATCGTGCTGGAGCTGCGCGACGGAAAGCTAGTCGACCGCGACGCCGAGTCGCTCCGCGCCGCGCCGCTGTTTTACGAACAGAAGAACGGGCTCGTGCAGGTCGCGTTTCCGGTGTTCATCGACGGCACGGCCTTGGTCGACGTGTTTGCCGACCGCGGCGCCGAGCTCGGCAACAGCGGCCGGCTGGCCGACGTGAATCGTCGCGCGGAGCTGACTAAGCTGATCCTGGCCGCGGACGAGTTTCCTCGGGCGGCGGTCAATCGCCTGTGGGCGCACTTCTTCGGCTACGGGTTCACCAAGCCGATCGAAGACATGGGCCCGCACAACGTGCCGTCGCACCCGGAGCTGCTCGACACGTTGGCCGCCAGCTTCGCGGCGAGCGGCTACGACCTCAAAGCGATGATGCGGGCCATCGTGCTCAGCCGACCCTACGGCCTGTCGAGCAAGATGACCGCCGGCAGCCAGAACGACGACCCGCAGCAGGGGCAGGCGCCGCTGTTCGCGCGGTTCTACCTGCGGCAGATGACGGCCGAGCAGTTGTACGACTCGTTGCTGGCGGCCACCGCGGCGGACGCCACGGTGGACGAGGACGCCCGCGAGGCAATGAAGCAGCGCTGGCTCGCCCAGTTCAACACGGCGTTCGGCAACGACGAACAGGCCGAGGCGACCACCTTCAACGGTTCGATCCCGCAGGCGCTGACCATGATGAACGGCGAGCTGGTCGCGCGGGCCACGCGGACCGGCGGCGGCAGTTTTCTGGCGCGGGTGGCGGCTGACCCCGACCTGAGCAGCCGCGAGAAGATCCACTACCTGTACCGCGCGGCCCTGGCCCGCACGCCGACCGGCGAGGAACGCCAGGCGTGCAACGCGCTGCTGGCGGCGCGCGACGGCAACGTCCCCGAAACGCTCGCCGACATCTGGTGGGCGGTGCTCAACAGCAACGAGTTTATTTTGGTGCATTAGCGGAGAGAGGGGAGAGGCCAGAAGTCGGAGGTCGGGGAAGTGCGCCGTCCTCATTGCTCGCCCCTCAGTCCTAAGCCGTCCCCCTGACCTCCGACCTCTCACCTCTGACCTCTCCACCAGCCATGTTCACACGCCTGCCTGCCGGGATGTCGCGTCGCCACTTTCTGGAGCACCTTGCCGGTTCGGCGGCGCTGGCCGGTTCGGCGCTCACGTTGGGCGGGTCGCTGCGCGCCCATGCGGCGCAGCTCAAGCGCGATCACAAGGCCTGCATCCTGCTGTGGATGGGGGGCGGCCCCCCGACGATTGACATCTGGGATATGAAACCCGGCGCCACGACCGGCGGGCAGTTCCAGCCGATCAGCACCGCCGGCGAAGCGCAGATCAATCAGCTCATGCCCAACGTCGCGCAATGCATGGACAAGCTGACGGTCGTCCGCTCGATGAGCACCAAAGAGGCCGACCACACTCGCGGCACGTACTACCTGCACACCGGCTTCGTGCCCGCCCGCGACGTGACTCATCCGAGCTACGGCAGCGTCGTGGCCAAGGAAACGCGGACCTCGGGGTTGGAGATCCCGCCGTTCGTGTCGATCGGCGGCGCCAGCGAGGGGCCGGGCTTCTTGGGCATGGCGTACGCGCCGTTTCAGGTCGATCCCAACGGCCGCGTGCGAAACCTCGAGCGCTCGCGCGACGAAGCGCGGATGATGGACCGCATGAAGCTGCTGTCGGTGCTCGAAAAGCGATTCATCCGCGAAGACCGCGGCGCCGCGGCCGCCGAGCATGCCAAGGTGCTCGACAGCACGCTGCAGCTGATGACCAGCCAGCAGATGGACGCCTTTCGCGTGGACCAGGAACCCGAGGCCATGCGCGAGCGGTACGGCAACGGCGGCTTCGCCCGCGGCTGCCTGATGGCCCGCCGATTGGTGGAAGCGGGCGTGCCGTTTGTCGAAGTGAACATGGGCGGCTGGGACCTGCACCAGAACTGTTTCACGACGCTCCAAACCAAGCTCCCCGAGCTGGACCAGGCGATGAGCGCACTGGTCACCGACCTGGTCGACCGCGGCCTGTGGAACGACACGATCGTGCTGTGGATGGGCGAGTTCGGCCGCACGCCGCGGATCAACGAGAACGCCGGCCGCGACCACTGGGCCCGCAGTTGGAGCGTGGTCGCCGGCGGCGGCGGCCTGGCCGGCGGCGGGGTCATCGGCGCCACCAACGACGACGGCACGCAGGTCGAAACCGAGCCGTACAGCAGCCAGGACCTGATGGCCACCATCCTATCCGGCCTGGGCATCCCGCTGACCACGACCTACACCGCCCCCAACGGCCGGCCGATGAAGATCGCCAACGGGGGGAAGATCATCGAGGGGTTGCTGGCGTAACGTGGTCCATTCTCTCCGAGAATGGACCGGCTGACTCTCGGAGCGAGTCAGCCACGCAGGCCCGGCGCGGGGGGCAAATTCTTCGCGTCTCGCGACAGGCGCGGCGCTGCCGACAGCCTGAAGGGCTGCGCTACGAAAGTCCCGGTCGTCACCGTTCTCGCGAGCCCTGAAGGGGCGCGCTTCCGTGGCCCGCTTTCTCCGAGAGCGGCGCCCGTCGGCGCCTGTCCGCAGGAGCGGCGTCGATTGGTCGATTCTCGGAGAGAATCGACCACGGGGTTTACGCCCCCTGGTAGCGGCCGTCGGGGGTTTGGCGCGCCCGGCCCAAGCTGGCCAGGGTTTCCAGCAGTTCGGCCACGCGATCTTTGTTGGCGCGAGAGAAATGCTTGGCGACCGCGGCGGCGTCGGCGGGGGCGGCGAGCGCGGCCAGGGCCCCTTGCACGGCGGCGGCTTGCTCGGCGAGCGTCTTGGGCCATGGCTGCTTTTTCCGCTTGGCGGCCGGCTGCTGCTTGGCGGCTTTCGCGGCGGGCTCGGCGCCGGCAATTTGTTGTTGGGTCCTGCCGTCGGGGTTTTGGAACTCGGGTCGCAGCCAGCGGATGATACCACGGCGTTCTTCTTCGGCCCGCTCGTGGTTGAGCGCCACGAGGCGTTCGAGGATTTCCTCGTCGCTCAAATCGGCGGGCCAGCCGTACGCGTCGGCGACGGCGGCGTCCAGGTCGTCGTGAATCTGCCGCAGCACGCTCACCAGACCCTGCTCGTGAATGGTTTTTTCTTTGGCGGACAGCGACTCGCCGGCCCGCAGCTTCTCCAGCACGTTGTACATGCCGGTCATGGTGAGCCCTGGATGAGCCGCCTGCTGCCGCTTGCGGTGGGCGTCAAGTTGCTCGCCAAGTTCGCGGATACGCGAGCGCTGGGCGTCCGTGGGATCTGGGAAGGGGAAGGGGTCGAAGCAGGCAAGATTGCGCCAGCGGGGATCGTTGCCAACGCCTAAACGTGATCCGGCCGCTAGGGACCAAGTAACGTGGAATCGCGAACTCAAGACCCCAAGGCCGAACGCATCATCTAGGGCGACGGCAAATAGCGAGTGATCGGGAACTACGTCCTTGTCGAGAAAGATGAAGTAACGATGGCGCGAGGTTTCCAGCGTTGCGATGTAACGTGGCAGTCCCTTCAGCGCTTGCCGCATCGCGGTCCGCGGTTCGCCGAAAATCCACCACTTCTCGCGGTATGTCGCACGCTTGTTCTCGTCCCGTAAAGGCTTCACTCGTTCAACAACTGTTTGATACAGTTTCGGGTATTCCGCACGTGCGACATCATGCGGAAGACCGAAGAAGTCAATTACCATGCGGTCGTTAGATTTCTGAGCAAGATCGCGCCCATTGTAATATGGCTTGAGCACCGCCGTGCATCGTGCTTTATCAATCTCACGTTGCTTGATCTCGTCTTCGCTGAGACGAAACTCGCCTACCAGCGTGACGCCCATGAAGGACATCCCCTGATTGCTCTGCAGGGCTGCTGCTGCTGACAAGTCAGCGCCTATGCGCAAACTCGGTTGGATACGTCCAAGAGTTTCTGAGAGCAAGATGTGTGGCGTGTCGGTCGCAGTGTCCGATTCTCTTTCCACCGTGAGCAGTGAACCCACCGATGTGCCGCGTTTCGCGACGGTCATGCTTATCCGCACTTGGGCACACTGTGCAGAGTCCACCCAAGGATGGTCTGGCACTGCAAACACTAACGATAGTGGATTGTCGGCGGCAAGAAATCGCTCCAGGATGCTCCTGTTTGATGTCTGTCGTAGACTGTTCGTCGTGATGAGTCCAAATTGCTGCAATCGCCCGTCTTCGGTGCCCAAGGCCGCACGGTCCCACCAATACATCACGTAGTCGATGTTCTCGGATAACTCGTTGAACGCCTGGCGCAGCGCTTCGACATACCCATCGCCAAGAGCAAACCGCATCCGCTTGTTTCCCACGAACGGCGGGTTCCCCACGACAAACTCCGCCGCCGGCCACTCGGCTTTGCGCGGGTTCACGTACCGATACATTGGCACGCGCGCCGTTTCGTCGGGGACTTCTTCGCCGGTGACCGGGTGGGGCTTGGTGGTGCGGCCGTCCCAGATCGTGACCGGCTTGCCGGCGTCGTCGGTGACCAGCTCGCGCGTGTCCCAGGCGAGCACGGCGTCGCGGCACTCGATGTTGTGGAAGTTTTTGATGACCGGCTCGGGGGGCGCCACCTTGCCCCGCGTGCGGAAGTGCCACTGCAGGTAGCCGATCCACAGCACCAGCTCGGCGATCGCCGCGGCCCGCGGGTTGATCTCGATCCCCAGCAGTTGGTGCGGGTCGACGGTCCGGGCGTTGTCGTACGCAGTCTGCTGCCAGGCGAGCATCGTCTGCCGGTCGGCGATCGACTCGTACGCGGCGAACACCTCGCCTTCGAGCCGCTTGAGGTGCTCCAGCGTCACGTACAAAAAGTTGCCCGAGCCGCACGCGGGGTCGAGCACCCGCACGTCGCACAGCCGCTCGTGAAAAGCATCGATTTCCTTGCTGGCCGCGTCGCTGTCGCCCGCCTTGGCCAGCGTGACGGCCGCGGCCCGCACGGCGTCCCACTCGGCGCGCAGCGGCTCGACCACCGTGGGGATGACCAGCCGCTCGACATAGGCCCGGGGCGTGTAGTGGGCGCCCAGCTTGTGCCGCTCCACGGGGTCGAGCGCCCGCTCCAGCAGCGTGCCGAAGATGGCCGGCTCGACCTCGCGCCAGTCCTGCGCGGCCGCTTCGATGAGCAAATCGAGCTGGTCACGCGTGAGTGGCAGCGCGTGCGTCTCGGCAAAAAGCCCGCCGTTGAACCGCAGCACCTGCGTGCGCAACTGCACGCTGAAACCGCCGTGGTTCATCGTGTGCCACAGCTGCTCCATCAGCGGCGGAAAGTGTTGCGGGTCGTCGATCGTGCGGAGCAGTTCGAGAAAGCCATTCTTGGGCTGGAGCAGGCCGATGTCCTCGGCGAACATCGTGAACAGGCACCGCATGAGGAATTCGGCGACCTGCTTTGGCTCGTGGTCGCTGGCTTCCAGGCTCTTGGCCAGCTCGGCCAGCTTGGCGGCAATGTCGCGGGTGACCCGTGCGCTGCGGCGGGCCGGGTCGAGCGCGAGCGGCTCCAGCCACACGCTGCGGAGCCGCGCGCGGACTTGCTGGTCGGCAAGCTGCTCCAACCGAATCTTGTAGGACGACGGGTCGGGGAACGGCGTGTAGACCCCGCCGGTTTGGGTAAACTCGGCGTACAGCTCGATCGTGTGGCCGACGTCGATCACCATCAGCAGCGGCGGGCGGCCTTCGTCGGCCGGCAGGTGGCGGGCGTACTGCTCGGCCTGGCCGCGGGCGCGGAGCATCGTGTCGTCGTAGGTCTTGGCGCCCCGCTTGCCGTGGCCCGTCTTGCGTTGCTTGCGGGCCGTTTGCTGACGCTCCGACAGCGGCTCTTCTTGCTGTTGCTGCTGGACGCCTTGCTTGGTTTCGCAGACAAAGGCGCCGCGGCGGTACAGGTCGATCCAGCCGTGGGATTTCGTGCCGTCGCCGTTGTCGAACGTGACCGCCTTTTCAAACACGTAAGCGTTGGCCGCTTCGTCGGGGACGGTCGGCTCGGGCCGGGGGACGCCCAGCAGGTCGCACAGTTCGGCCAGGAACAGCTGGTAGTTGGCCCGCTCGGCGCCGCCGGAGGGGCCCCAGCGGGCGAGAAAGTCGGCGACCGAAGCCGCTTCGGCAGAGGAAGAGTCAGCAGAGTCGGGCGCGGGCATGGCGAACAGCGGGCGGCCAAGGGTTTGGGCAAGCCGCCGATGATAGCCCAATCGCACGTGCGGGCCAACGCGGGGGGAACACGCCCGGGGGTCGGGGCGCTGGGGCGGGCGGACTGTTGCCGTTGACTTGGACCTACTCGCCCACCAGGCCGGGACGCGAGAGCCAAACGCACCGACACGGCCGCGACTGCTCGTCTCATACCGCCTCGTCCGGCGCTTGCGAACACTCGGCGGCTGCGTTGCGTTCGATTTGCACGGTGGTGTGCTCGATGCTGAACCGGTGGGCAAGCTCCTCGCGGATCGTTTCCAGCAGCGCGTCGTCGTTGTCCACCGCCGGTTTGACCAGGTGCACGGTCAGCGCCGTTTCGGTGGTGCTCATCGCCCAGATGTGCAGGTCGTGCACCGCCGTCACGCCGGGCAGCTCGGCCAGGTACGCGCGCACGGCGGCGGGATCGATCTCGCGGGGCACCGCTTGGACCGCCAGGTTGATCGAGTCCTTCAGCAGATCCCACGTGCTGACAAACACCACCACCGCGACGATCAGGCTGGTCACCGGGTCGATCCAGGTGCGGCCGGTGGTTTGGATCAGCACGCCCGCCACGACCACGCCGACCGACACCGCGGCGTCGGCGGCCATGTGGAGAAACGCGCCGCGGATGTTCACGTCGTGACGGCGCCCGCTCAAGAAGAGCAGGGCGGTGACGGTGTTGATCACCACGCCGATGCCCGCCACGACGACGACCACGCTGCCGGCGACTTCGGCGGGGGCCCAGAACCGCTGAATCGCTTCCCAGACGATGGCGCCGATGGCGGCCAGCAGCAACAGGGCGTTGAATAGCGCCGCCAGAATTGACGAGCCGCGCCAGCCGTAGGTGCGGCGCTGGGTGGGCGCGGCTTGCGCCAGGGCGTGACCGCCCCAGGCCAGGGCCAGCCCCAGCACGTCGCTCAGGTTGTGCCCCGCGTCGGCCAGCAGGGCCATCGAGCCGGCGATCAGCCCGCTGGCGGCCTCGGCGGCGACGTAGGCCAGATTCAGCGCGATCCCCAGCGCGAACGCTTTGTTGAAGTTCCTGTCGTGCTCGTGATCGTGGTCGTGCATTCTGCTGATTGAATTTTCTCAAGGTCGCGGCCTGCCGAAACCTCGCGCAACTCCCGACAGCCCGCCGCTTGCAGCCGCGACGCCAATCGGAGTCTAGCAGTTGGCGATCGACTGCTGCCAGAAGCACGGCGGGGTTCGGCGGCGTGCAAAACAAAAACGCCACGCTCGGCAACGCTGCCGAACGTGGCGCAATTGAAAGCACTGCGTCAGGGGCAATTGGCGCAAACCTTCAGTCGTCGTTACTCCGCCGGGGTCGTGTCCGCCGGCTGGTCGTTAGCGCGCTCGATTTCGTCGAGCTGTTCGTTCACCTCCGCTTCGGCCTCGCGAGCCTCTTCGCTCAATTCGGCTTGGGCTTCGTCGGCCTCTTCTTCGATTTCGTCGCCAGCGTTGTCGACGGCGTCGCCGATCTTTTCGCCCGCGGCGCGGACGTTCTCGACCGTGTCGGCGGCGGCCGAGGTGGCGGCGTCGCCCACCGCGTCGGCGGCGTCCTTGGCTTTGTCCTGGGTGGTTTCGCTACAGCCGACCAGGGCCAGCAGAGCAACGGCGGAGAGCATCTGTTTTTTCATGGCATTCACGTGCGGTTCGAGTGTCAATCTGTCGGTCACAAAGGCGAGCGGCGCGCACGGTGCGGGCTGCGGCTCGCTCCCTGGCCTGGCAAGAGAGGCAAAGACCGTGCCGATCGCGCAGTGGCCTGAATTCACCCCCCACATGCCGGGTACGATGGGTTTTCCGCTCTCGCGGCTTGTCACTGGGCGACCAGCGCGGTCGATTTGCGGCCAGACTGCCGCCGCCGGGGCGAACAGCTCATACTGCGGCACAGGACAACTGCAACGTCCGACCGTGCCACTGCTGGCTTGTCCAGCAGTGGGCGCCGTGTACCCGCTTCGCACTGCTGGACAAGCCAGCAGTGGCACCCTTGGACCCGCTTCGCACTGCTGGACAAGCCAGCAGTGGCACGCAGAATCGGGCTTTGCACTTCTATGACTGCGGCCCCGAGAACCGCCCATGATCCGTGTCGAGAACCTGACTCAGCACTACAGCGTGCGACCCGTGCTGGTCGACGTGTCGTTGGAAGTCGCGACCGGCGAGTTGGTCACCGTGCTGGGCCCCAACGGCATGGGCAAGAGCACGCTGCTGGCCGCGCTGGCGGGGGTGCTCGCACCGCAAGAAGGGTACGTGGAGATCGCCGGCGTGCGCCGCCGCAGCAGTGCCGAGGGCGAGCTGGCGATCCGCCGGCAGGTGGCGTACTTGCCCGACAAGCCGTGGTTGCCCAGCGGTTGGACAGGCCGCGACTTTCTGCTGGCGATTGCGCGGCTGTACGACATCCCGGCCAGCCGCGCGATGGATCACAGCGGGCGACTGCTGCGGTTGTTTCATCTCGAGCGCGAGGGCGACTGGCTGATGAGCGACTACAGCGCCGGTCAGCAGAAAAAGATCGCGCTCGCCGGGGCCCTGATCACCGAGGCCCCGTACCTGCTGTTGGACGAGCCGTTCTCCGGCGGTCTCGACCCGGCCGGCATCCTGGCGCTGAAGCGCGTGCTGCGGCGATTGGCCGACGATCAACGCGTGACGGTGGTGATGACCACGCCCGTGCCGGAGTTGGTCGAGGAGTTGGCCAGCCGCGTGGCAATCATCCGCGACGGCCGGCTGGCCGCGTACGACACGGTGGAAAACATCCGCCGCGCCGGCGGCGGCGCCACGCTGGAAGAGGCGCTGCAGCACCTGCTCGACCCGCAGGCGCTGGCGAATATTGACAGTTATTTTGCGGAGGGGCAGGGGTGAGCAGCGAGCAGGATTGGCCGCGGGCGCGGCTGTTTGGGTTATTGCGCGGCGATGCGCGGGTGCTGGGGCTGGTGCTGACGCTGAGCGGATTGCTCCTGGTCGTTGACCTGGTGCTGCTGTTCGCCTTTGGCGAGGCCATCGTGGATCGCAACGGTCAACGCGACCTGCCGTGGGCCTACGTGATGCCGTTGGCCGGGGGTTTCGTAGCGTGGGGGTTTTTGCGGGCTTGGCGACTGAACCCGGCGACCACAAGCGACTACTTGGCGTGGCTGCGCACGTCGCCCTGGACAATTGACCGTGCATTGCCATTCGGGCCGGTTCGGTTGACGACCGCCGATGCGATGCCAGTGGCATTGGCCGCGGCGTTGGCCGTCTTTCCGCCGCACTCGCTGCTGCTCGCGGCAGCGTATCTCGCGGCCTATGCGACGACGTTGCTGGTGGTTTCTGCTCGCCACGGTGAATGTGAATGGGCGGCCGCTGGCGGCGCGGCGATGGCCGCCGTCCCCTGGGCGGCCGTGTGCGACGCGACTTCTGTCGTCCCGTGGCGGACGGCCGTGTGCCTGCTCGTTGCCGTCCCGTGCGGCCAGCTTGCCTGGCGTCGCATCCTGCCGCAGATTGCATCCGCGCAGGATGCAACGCCGTGGCGGCCGATCATCGAATCGCAGCAAGCGATCCTCGATCGCCAACGCCGCGCCGGCGTGTTTGTCGCCGAGTGGCCGCTGACGCAACCGTGGGAGGACGCTCCGCAGCACGGTTCCGAGCGCATGCGCAAGCTGATGACGGCAGCGTTATTGCTGGCCTGGGCTGCCGGCGCATCAATTGCTTTCTCCAACACTCTGCAGCAGCAGAGCAACCGATCGGAATGGAACAGGACGGACTGGCATATCGCAAGTCTTAACCTGGGTCTGGTGACGACGGCGGCGCTGGCGGTCTTGCGCACCGTCACCTACCTGCAGCGCTGCCGGCCGCCCTTGTGGCTGTGGTCGCGACTGCGCACCGGCCGACTGATCGACCCGAACTTCGATCGCGTGCTAATCGCCCCGCTGGTCACCTTGGCGGTTGGCTGGGGCATCGCCGCTCTTGCGTACCGATTGCACTGGCCGCCCGTGCTGGCCGCGTTCGAAACGGTTGCGCTGGCAGCGCTCGCGGCGTTCTGTCTACCGCCGTCGCTGGCGAATTGGCGCTCGACGGGCGGTTACCGCATGGCGACGGGACCGCCCCTGTCGCAACGAACGAACCGAGCGTCGCGCGAGCCAACCCAGAGAGTCGCTCGCCAGGAAGTGCGTGATTGACGCCCGTTGATCTTCAGGGCCGCCTACTTGGGCTGCGACAACTCCACGCCCCGCAACCGCAGGGCGTTGCTGATCACCGACACGCTGCTGGCGCTCATCGCCGCGGCGGCGATCATGGGGCTCAACAGCCAAGCGAAAATCGGGTACAGCACCCCCGCGGCCACGGGGATGCCCAGCGCGTTGTAACCGAACGCAAACACCAGGTTCTGCCTGATGTTGCGCATCACCGCGCGGCTGAGCGACGCGGCCTTGACCACGCCGCGCAGGTCGCCGCCCACCAGCGTCACGTCGGCCGACTCGATGGCCACGTCGCTGCCGGTGCCCATGGCAATGCCGACGTCGGCCGCGGCCAGGGCGGGGGCGTCGTTGATGCCGTCGCCGGCCATGGCAACCCGGCGCCCCTGCTCGTGCAGTTGCTTCACAAAGTCGTGTTTGTCCTGGGGCGAGACGCCGGCGCGGATCTGGTCGATGCCCAACTGCCGGCCCACGGCTTGGGCGGTGGCTTCGGCGTCGCCGGTGAGCATGACCAACTGCAGCCCCAACGCGTGCAGGTGTTTCACCGCGTCCGCGGCGGTCTCCTTGATCGGGTCGGCAATGGCGATGGCGCCCTGCAGCTTGCCGTCGGCCGCGATGAACACGATCGTTTGGCCCTGCTGCTGCCCCTGGTCCACCGTGGCCTGCAGCGACTCGGGGAGCGGCTGCTCGGCGTCGCTCACGAACGACAGTTTGCCGACGCGAATCGAGCGACCCTCGACCGTCGCCTGCACGCCGCCGCCGGTGGTGCTGCCGAACTCCTGCGACTGCGGCACGGAAAGCTCCCGTTGCTGCGCCGCTTCGACGACCGCCCGTGCTAGTGGATGTTCGCTGGAGGATTCGGCCGCCGCCGCCAACGTGAGCACGGTCGCCTCGTCCGTCTCGCCCACCGGATGCACGGCCACCACCTGCGGTCGCCCCTCGGTGAGCGTGCCGGTCTTGTCGACCACGATCGCGTCGATCTGCTCCATGGTCTCCAGGGCTTGGGCGTCCTTGATGAGCACGCCCTCGCGGGCGCCGCGGCCGACGCCCACCATCACCGACATCGGCGTGGCGAGCCCCAGCGCGCAGGGACAGGCGACGATCAGCACCGAAATGGCCGCCACCAACGCGTGCGGGAACTGCGGCTCGGGCCCCCAGATCATCCACGCGGCGAAGGCCAGCACGGCGGCCGCCACCACCGACGGCACAAACCAGGCGGCGACCTTGTCGACCAGACTCTGGATCGGCGCACGGCTGCGTTGGGCCGCGGCGACCATGTCGACAATCCGGCTGAGCACTGTTTCGGCTCCGACCTGGCGCGCTTCGACCAACAGGGCGCCGGTTTGGTTGAGCGTGCCCGCCGAAACGTCGTCGCCGGGGCCTTTGTCGACCGGTACGGGCTCGCCGGTGAGCATCGACTCGTCAATCGAGCTGCTGCCGTCGTTGATCACGCCGTCGACCGGCATCTTCTCGCCGGGGCGGACCCGCAGGACGTCGCCCTGGCGGACCTGCTCCAACGGCACGTCCTCTTCGGCGCCGTCAACGACGCGATGCGCCGTCTCGGGCGCCAGTTCCAGCAACTCGCGAATTGCGCCGCTGGTGCGTCTCCGCGCGCGCTGCTCCAGCACCTGGCCCAGCAGCACCAGCGTGATGATCACGGCGGAGGCCTCGAAGTACAACGGCGGGCGGCCGTGTTCGTAGAACGCGGCGGGGATCAGTTGCGGAACGAGCACCGCCGCCACGCTGAACACGAACGCGGTCAGGGTGCCGATGGCGATCAGCGTGAACATGTTGGGGCTGACGTTGCGGATGGACTGCCACCCGCGCACCAATAGCGGCCAGCCGCACCACAGCACCACCGGCGCGGACAGCGCTAACTGCGCCAGGCCGTTGGCGCGCGCCGAAATCCACCGATCTACGGGCAATCCCACCATCGGCCCCATCGTCAGCACCAGCAGCGGCACGCTCAGCGCGGCGCCGACCCAGAACCGCAGCGCCATTCGCGACTCGTCGTGCTGATCGTCGTCAGCGGCGACCGTCTTGGGCTCCAGATCCATACCGCACTTGGGGCAACTGCCGGGGCCCTGCTGCTCGATCTCCGGATGCATCGGGCAAGTGTAGATGCGGCCGTCGCCGCCCTGTGATTCCTGTTTATGCTGCGCCGACGCGGGCGTCTCGCAGCACTGGTCGTGCGCAGCGTGGGCGTCCTCGGCTGGCGCCTCCGCCGGCGCGCCGCCGTGTTGCTCGGCGAATTTGCGTTTACAGCCGCTGCTGCAGAAGTAGTAATCTTCGCCGTCGATGGTGAGCGACTGGGCCGTGCCGGGATCGACCTGCATGCCGCATACGGGGTCTGTTGCTGTGCTCATTTGCTGGGCATTTCCAATTGGCTCGTCTCGCATCTCCGATTGTGGAGGAGAGTGTCCGATTGTGGAGAGTGATCGATGCGCGCTAAACGAGCTAAGGGAGTGCAAACAGCATGCCGGCGGGCGGGCGTCCCACGCCGGGATTGTCCGGAGAACTGGACAGCAGCGGGGCGTCGGGGCCGCGCTGCTTGACGGCCGAGCCCCCAGGCCGGTGGCTTCGCGTTCACAGCTCAGGGCCGCCCGCATTCCGCGACCGGCGGTCGCGGCTTTACCGCGCGAGGATCGCGTCGTACACCTGCGCCGTGCGGGCGGCCATGATCTCGGCGGAGAAGTGTTCGGCGTGGCGCTGCTGCGCGCTGGCGCTGAGCGCCGCGTAGTTGTGGCGGCCGGCGGCCAGGTCTTCGATCGCCGCGGCCAGTTGGCTCACGCTGTTTGGTTCGACCAAGAGCCCGTCTTGTCCGTGGCGGATGGCGGTGGGGATGCCTTCCACGTGACTGGCGACGACCGGCACGGCGGCGGCCATCGCCTCGAGCACGACCATCGGCAGGCCCTCGCCAAACAAGCTGGGCAGCGCCAACGCGTCGACTTGTTGCAACTCGGCGGGGATGTCGGTCGTGAAGCCGGTCCAGTCGACGGCCGACTCCAATCCCAGCCGATCGACGCGGGCGAGCACCTCGTCTTCGTAGTCGGTGGTTTCAAACGGACCGATGGCGCGCAGCCGCACCTCGGCGCCGGTGGAGCGCACGGCGGCCAGCGCGTCCAATAGCACCTCGACGCCCTTGCGAGGGCGGAACAGCGCAACCATCCCCAGCGTCCAGGTGCGCGGCGCGGCGGTGCGCGGCGGCACGGCGATCCGCGGCACGCCGTTGGGCACGCACGCGACGCGCTCGGCGGGAAAGCCTTGCTGGATCATGTAGGTGCGCACGCTGTCGCTGACCGCGATCAACCGTTCGGCCGAGGCAGCGCTGCGGCGCTCGGTCCACAGGTTGATTCGATTGACGAGCCGCCGGGTCGAGTCGCGGCCCGCGGGGCTATGCACGTGATACACCAACGGCACGTCGGCCAGCCGCGCGGCCTGACTGGCCACCAGCAGCGAACGGGGCGTGTGCGCGTGCAGCAGTTGGTAGCCTTCGTCGCGCACCAGTTGGGCGACCCGGCGACCGCAGGAGCGGTCCAGCCGGCTGCGCATGGGCAGCTCGTACAGCGGCGCCGCGGAGAACTTACGGGCCGCAGGAAACCGATCCGGCTTGACGCAGGCAAACCCCGCGGCGTACCCGCACGCGGGCAGGTGCTCGCCCAGCAGGTCCTGCACGCGCTCGGCGCCGGAGTAGTGCTCGCCGTTGATCACGTGCAGCACCCGGACCAGGTCCGGCGGGGCGGCGGGCGGCGCGGCGAGGTTGGCGGGAGCATCGGTGGCGGCAGTCTCAGTGGCTTGGCTCATAGAGCAAAGCGTAGTACTCGCTGCCACCAGAGCCCGGCGGCGGCCCGCCCGCGGTCGCGAGCGCGGCGCAGGTTGCAGGCCAACGGCAGCGATGAGACCGATTCTGCGGGCCGGAGAGGGGACTGGTGATTAGTGATTGGGGCCACCGGCTTGAGCGGAGAAGTTCGGCGTGGCCCCTAGCCGGTCCGCCACGCGGGCCGGGAAGCGCGGCGTTGGCGCTGCGACCGACGCGTCCCGGACGGCGTGGCCGTCCGGCTAGGGCGGGGCCTTGCGGCGCGCGACTATTGAGCCCGTGAACAGTGATCGCTTCTGGGTGACCAGTGTGCAGGAGCCAAAGACTTCCTCACCGGTCACTGATAACCGGTCACCCGTCACGCCACTCGCCTCACTGCCGCTGCGTGCCCGTCGGCGCGGCGGCTTGGGCCCCGTCGCCAGTGACGTCGTCGACGATCACGCGGGTCCACCCCAGCGGCGTGCGGGGGGCGTTGAACAGACCGCCGAATAGCGCGTTCATCGTGCCGTTGATCGTGGGGTCTTCGAACGTGTACACGTGCCGCTGGTTGCCGCCGGGCAGATGCACCTGCAGCGCCTTGGGCTGCATCGTCTTGCGATCGAGCATCACGTCGCAGTGGTGGTAGTTGGCCGCGTCGGCCTGCCAGCGTGGGTACGCCTCCAGCCAAATTTGGGCGGCGTCGCTTTGCCGGGCGCGAATCCAGTAGCGCTGCGACATCTGATCCGCCTTGGCCCCAAACAGAAACGGCAGCGGGCCATTGACGATCTGCTCGCCCCGCAGTTGCTCGGGCAGCGGCATCACTTTGAGCTGCTTATTGCGGTGGTCGTATTCGTAAACCGCCTTGCCGTCGCAAACCCAATGCTCGCCGATCTCGTGCTTCTGCACTTGCCACTCGCCGGGGGCGTCGGGCGCCGTATTCTGCGCATCGGCGGGCTGCCACCGCTTGATCTCTTCGATCTTGAAGCTCCCCTTGTCGGGCCGCGAGTAGGAGAGCTGTCCGGCGCTGACGACCATCGGCGCCGACGATCCGGGGTTGAACACCTGATCGTATTCCATGCGGGTGAATTTCGAGTTGTAGGTCTTGATCTTCGAGCTTTCCTGCTCCCACATCGTCAGCACTTGCTGCACGAACTGCTGCTCGACGTCGCTCAGCATGAACGGCGGCTGCGGCTGGGGAGGAGCCAGGCCCGTGGCGGTGGGCGTGACGCCGGGTTGTCCCTGCTGAGGGTACGCGCTTTGGGGGGCGGCGGCCGCTTGCTGCTGAGCCGGCGCGGACTGGTAGCCGGGGCCGTGGGAGGGCTGCCCCAATTGTTGGGCCGCGACCGGGGCGACCAGCAGGGCGAGCGGCAACAACACGATGGCGGGCAAGACGCGAAAAACTGTCGGCATCGATTTGATCTCGACGGGTGGGACAAGCGCGGTGCGAACGCAGCGGCGCGACGCCGCGACGGGGGCGGAAGGGTAGCAACGCCCGCAGCGGGCCGCCAGAGCGATCATTGCCGCTGCGATCGCACCCAATTCGCGTTAGATTGAGCGAGCCGCGAGGCGTGCCACGGCTCGGCGAGCCGTGCGCCTCGGGGAGTTTCTCGGCAATTCACACGGCTCACAGAGCCGTGGCACGAGTAGTTCAGCAGCCGATTAGCCGGGCCGCTACGCGGGCCGCCGGGGCGGCGCTGCCAGCAGGCTGCGCCGGCGCATGAGGCGCCGCGGCGAGGTCCCGGATCGCGTGGCGATCCGGCTCGGGGCGTGAGATTGCCATCGACGCGTATTTCACTACCACGATTTCTATCTGCTGCTACATCATGCCCGCTCATCAGATTCGTCTTCGCTCGAGCGTGCCCGCCTCCTGCCTGCACATCGCCGCTTGTCAGGCCACGCAGGTTGCGGCGGTGGATGCGAATCTTGCTGCGGCGAGTGAAGAAGCGGTGGGAACGGTGCTGGGGGAGGTGCAGGCCCTTGGCTGGCCGACGATGCCGGCGCTGTCGCTGCTAGCAAGTTTGGCGTGCGAGTTCCCCACCTACCGCGAACTGGTCCAGCGCGCGGCGGCGAGGCTCGGCGGGCGCGAGCGGACCGACCTGGGCCGCTTGGCCGGCGCGCTGACGGAACTGGAAGCCGCCGTCAAATCGCAGGCGCCGGATCTCGCTGAAGAACTCCGCCTGCGCGAGCGGCCCCTGCGCGAGCAGTGGGAAGCCCGCGGCCCCGGGTTGTTGATGATCCTCGCCAAACAGACCGAGCCGCAGTTTGTCGTCGAGGCGGCCGAGGCGGTGCTGGTCGCGCCGTACGCGGGCGGGCACGGTTTGGCTCACGCCGCGACCAATCGCGTCACCTTCGAAGCGGTGCTGGCCAATCCCGTGGCTGAGCTGCCGGAGGTCGTCCGCCTGGCGTGGTTGGCCGGCCAGCTCAATGGCGAGTTGCCGCGGTACGTGGAGCCGCTCACCCGGCCGGCCGAGCGGGAATTGTTAGTGTCGTTGGCCGTCGTGCCGGCCGTGCTAGCCGGCGCGGAGTTCGTCGAACTGGCCGCGTGCGACCAAGCGACGGTGGAACGGGCGCTGACGGCCTGGCGGCTGCCGGTCGACGCCGCAACGACCGCCCCCGTGCTGTGGCAATGGTGGACCACGTTCAGCGAGAGCGCGATCGAGTGGCCCGTGGCGCTGGCGGCACTGGAGCAAATGCTGGCGCCGCCAGCGAGCTAGCCAGCTCGCGGCTGGAGACGGAGCTGGCGCCCTGTCCGCCAATCACCATTCACCATTCACCATTCACCAATCACCAATCACTATTCACTAATCACCAGTCACCAGTCACCCTTCCCCCGCCATCCGCCCTTGACCTGCCGGCGGGGGCCGCCGATCATCCGCCGCCCCTTTCTCCTCGCTTGCGGAGGCCTGCGCATGGATCGCGCTCGCTTAGTCTTCGGCTGGTTGTTGATTGCCCTGATTCTGCTGCTGGCCCGCGCCGCGACGGCGCAGCAGACCTACGACCCCGCGGTGACCCCTGCGACCGCCAGTGCGCCGGCCGGATTGTCGCCGGCGCCAGCGGACTTGCCGCCCGTCACGCCCCCCGAGCCGGCCCAACTGGTGCGATTTGCCCGCCGGGCGGTGCAGGTCGGCGACCTCGCCCAGCAAGAGATCGCGTTGAACCTGGACATGGCGAGCCGCTACGTGCAAAGCGGCCAAATCGCCAACGAGAGCCGCAACGTGATTCGCCGCGAGCAACGTCGGCGCGTCGAGGTGACCGCGGTGGCCGACGAGCGAATCGAAGCGGCCACGATCAGCTTCGATCACAGCCGCAAACAATCGCCGGAGAACCCCGATCCCAACGCGTTGGCCGCTCAGCCGATCGAGGGGAAGAGCTACTTCGCTCAGCGGCGCCAGAAGACGATGCTGGTCACCGACGCCAGCGGCGCGATCCCGCCGCTTGAGGAATATGAACTGGTGGCCGACGTGGCGCAGAATCTGGCCAAGCCGAACCCGCTCGCCCCGTTGCTGCTGGAGCGGCCGATTGCCGTGGGGCAAAAGATCCTGGTCCCCCGCGAGGCCGCCACGGCCGTGCTGGGACTGCGCGATCAGGTCGGCACGATCAAACGGTTCGAGCTGACGCTCACCCGAGTGGAACCAACGCCGGTGGTCGCCAATGCGGCGGCCGGTCAATCGACGAGCGAGGTGGCGGTCTTCGCCGCGCGGATTGAAACGCTTCCCAACGAGACCACGCCGATGGAGTTTACGCTCGCCGGCACGTTGGCCGTGGAGGTCGACTCGTGCCGCACCGTGGCGGCCCACTTCCAGGGACCGGTGCAGATGTCGACGACCGAGCGAACCCGCGGCGGCATCTTTCAGTTCTCCGCCGCCGGCGACCTGTCGGTGTCGATCCGTTCGCACTACAGCCGCGTGGAGCCGAAGCCGGCGGGCGCCCGGTTCCCGCTAGGCTTCTCGCGCTGACACAACCGCGCAAAAAAACAACCGCCCGGCAAGCTGTTGCTCGCCGGGCGGTCGATGGTTCCAGTCGTAATCTCGGACAAGCGGCCGACGAGCGGCGCGCCGTCGGCGTACACCTACTGCTGGATGACCGTGACGGTTTCGGCCCGCGGGCCCTTGGGGCCGACGCCCTCGGTGTACTCCACTTCTTGGCCTTCACGCAGGCTGTCGAAGTCGCTGTTGGTCACCGCCGAGTGGTGAAAGAACAGCTCTCCGTTCTCGCCCTTGATGAAGCCAAAACCCTTGTCCATCAACTTCTTAATCGTACCTTGCGACACTTCGCAAATCTCCCGGCACGCAGCTAAAGCAAGAAACGCAGCGTCGCGCGTCGTGCCACCGCGCTCGCCAAGTCACACGTACGCGTCGAGATTCTCGGCGCGCATTACGCCACGGGAGCATTCTCCAGTTGGAGCCACGACCGTGCCAGCGGGCCTTAGGAAAAGCAGCTGAACTCGTTCGAAGGGGCGAGGAAGAAGTTGCCGACCCGGCTGCCGAAATCGGCGGCTGGGACCGGCACGCAACTCGCATCGCCTTCGCATCCCCTGACGGGCAGTAGGGTAGCACGCGCCCTGGGGCGGGTCAATTAAATTTTCGGCGGCCCGGGCGTCTCGGGCGCCGCCGCCCCCGGGGGCTATTTCACTACGCCCTGGCCCCGCAGCCACGGTTCCAGCAGGTCGGGCCAGCGGTCGGCCGGGCGATCGCCGCGGTACATGCCGAAACCGTGCCCGCCGGCTTGAAAAATGTGCAATTCCGCCGGCACGCCGTGCTTGACCAGGGCCGTGTAGAACAGGGTGGCGTTGGACACGGGCACCCCGCCGTCGTCGGTGGCGTGGACCAAAAACGTGGGCGGAGTTTCGGCGGTGACCTGCTGGTCGGTCGACCAATGGGCTGCCAACTCGTCGCTGGCGTCGGGCCCCAACAGGTTGTGCCGGGACCCGCCGTGGGTCACGCCGTGGACCATCGAAATGACCGGGTATACGAGTACAGCGAAGTCGGGCCGCTCGCTGAACCCGTTGATCGCCTCCCCCGGATTGGGGTGGGCGTCGCGTCCGAACACCGCCAGCGTGGAGGCCAGATGCCCGCCAGCGGAGAAGCCCCACACGCCCACACGCTCGGGATCCACGCCCCATTGGTCGGCTCGCATGCGGATCATTCGCATCGCCCGCCGCGCGTCGTCCAGCGGCACAGGCTGCTGGTTCTCGCCCCCGCCGCAGCGGTATCGCAGCACAAATCCGGCCACGCCGTGCTTGTTGAGCCACTCCGCGGGCTCGACGCCTTCCTTCTGCATCGCCAAGCCGCCGTAGCCGCCCCCCGGGCAGATCAGACACGCCGGGCGGCGCGGTTTCTCGCCGTCCGCCGCCTCGTCGTCATCGGGCAGGAACGGAATGATCGCCGGCCGGGCAACCACGCGTTCCATCCACTCCGGCGTGCCCGATTGCACCGGCGCATCGCTGACGTTCGCTGCGTGATCGGCGGGGTACAGCAGTACCTCCTGCGGACCCTTGGCGGAAGTCGCGGTCGTCGCCAGCAGAGCGACCAACAGACCGACGTGACAGAGCACGATGCGCAACATGCGAGGCATCTTCTTTCTCCCTGCGAACAGATTCCGACAAGTCACCACCGAGCGGCGGCATCAGCATAGCAAATTCGCTGCGAGCGAATCGGCTACTCCGGCAGCGGCGTGCGCAGCACCCCGACGACCGCGGGGGCGTAGGTGCGCACCTGCCAGCCGTCGCCCCGGCGATCCGCGGCGACGCCCTCGGGGAGCAGGGTGAAGTCGAATCGCTCGTCCGCTTCGACCAGCACGATGCTCTCCGGCGGCGCGACGGCCACGACGCGGGCGATCAGGTCCAGCATCTCGTCCTGCCGGTCGACAAAAAACGCATACGGCGGACTGCAGAACACCAGCCAGGGGTGGTCCGAAGGCGGAAGGGGCGCCGCGGCAAGGCCGTCGCTCGACTGAGCAACGTGTCCTTCCGCCTTCCCCCCTCCGCCCTCCGCCTTCGCCAAGTCCCGCTTGGCCCACAGAAAGGCGCTGGTCACGCGCAGGTCGCACTGCTCGGTCAGACCCAGTGCGGCGATATTCTCTTCCACCACGCGGGCCGTGGGGACGTGCTTTTCGATGAGCGTGGCGCCGACGGCCCCCCGGCTGATCGCCTCCAGCCCCAGCGCCCCGGTCCCCGCGAACAGGTCAATCGCGTACCGGCCGCCGCACTCGGTGCTGACCAGATTGAACAGCGCCTCGCGCACCCGGTGCTTCATGGGCCGGGTGACGGGGTCAGCCCCGTCCATGTACGGCTCGTAGCGCAGCTTGCTGCCGCGCAAACGCCCGCCGATGATCCGCAGATCGGTCGCCTCGGGCGGGTCGGCTTGGCGGCGGCGGGGGCGAGGTCGGGGCATCCAAGATCACACTGAATCGAACCGCCAGGCGGGGAAATCCGTAGCTAGCAACAGGCGCGGCGAAGGCCAAACGTGCCACTGCTGGCTTGGCCAGCAGTGCGAAGCGGGTACACGGCGCCCACTGCCGGACACGCCAGCAGTGGCACGCAGACACCGACTTCGCAGTTCTCGTCACGTGGTGACGCCCGCTGGATCGCTGTGCTATCCTGACCGCTTTAACGCGCTCTCACCAGACCTGTCAAAGAGGTTTTCGATGTTGCTTCGTGGAATGTCTTGGGGATTGGCCCTGTCGTGCTCGCTGGTGATCGCGGCGCCTTTGCACGCGCAGGACGACGCAGCGGTCGAGGCGGCCGAAGCCGCGCCGGCCGCCGAGCAGTCGCCCGAGGCGCAGGCCGCCAAGAAAGCGTTCGACGCCGTGTACGAGAAGTACGTGGCCCTGGTCGGCGAGATCAACAAGGTCCGGCAGCAACGCGACGACGCGACCGGCCCGGAGAAACTGCAGGTCAACGAGCAGCTTCTGCAACTACGCCGCGACGCTGAAAAGGCGATCGACGACATCGTCGAAGCGGGCGTGGCCGTGTACGCCGCCGCCCCCGACGCGTATCCGGAGATCAATAGCACGCTGCTGGCGATCTCGCAGTTCTACGTGCTGGGCGACCCCACCACCGGCGACGGCGGCGATCAGTACGAAAAGGCGCTCGCCCCCATCACCTCGATGCTCGACGCCGGCGCTGGCGAGCAGTGGCCCCAGTTGTATCTGTGGGGCGCCGTGGCCGCGTACAACGTCAACGAGTTTCAACTCGCGGAGGAGTACTTCGCCAAGGCCGAGGCTGCCGGCGTAATGAGCGCCGACTCGGGCGCCAACCGTCGATTGCTGTCGCTCGCCGAGCAGGCCCAGGAAACGCTGCCCAAGCTCAAGCGGTTCTGGGTCGAGGAGTCCAAGATTCGCGCCGCTGAGGCCGAAGCCGACGATCTGCCGCGGGTGAAGCTGACCACCACGCGGGGCGACATTATTATTGAGTTGTTCGAGAACGAGGCGCCCGAAGCGGTGGCCAACTTCCTTACCCTCGTGAAGGACGGCTTCTACAACGGCGTGCCGTTTCATCGCGTACTGCCCGGGTTCATGGCCCAGGGCGGAGACCCCACCGGCACCGGCGGCGGGGGGCCCGGATATTGCATTAAGTGCGAATGCTACAAGCCCGGCTATCGTCGGCATTTCCGCGGCAGCCTGAGCATGGCCCACGCCGGCCGCGACACGGGCGGTTCGCAGTTCTTTCTCACCTTCGTGCCGACCTCGTATCTCGACGGCAAGCACACGGTCTTCGGCCGCGTGATCGAGGGGATGGACAACGCCGCGGCAATCCGCCGTCGCAACCCCGACGACCCGGCCGCGCCCACGCCCGACATCATCGTCAGCGCCGAAGTGCTCCGCGATCGGGGGCACGGGTACGATTTCACCAAGTTGCCTGGGCGGTAGGGGCACGCCGGAAGTCGCTGCGCCGAACGGTTAGATTTCGGGTAGACTGGAGTGCGTCGCGCGCGGCGGCTGGCCGCCCGGCGCCCCTGGAGACGCGCTATGTCCACGCAACCCGTTCGCCGCCTCAGTCCAGCGGAATACCTGGCCATCGAGCGTGCGGCAGATTTCAAAAGCGAGTTTTACGCTGGCGAGATGTTCGCCATGGCGGGGGCGAGCCGCAAGCACAACCTGATCACGCTCAATGTCGGTGCCGAACTGCGCAGTGCACTCAAGAACCGCACGTGCGAGGTTTATCCCAGCGACATGCGTGTGAAAGTCGAAGCCACCGGGCTCTACACCTATCCGGACGTGGTCGTCGTTTGCGATCCGCCGGAGTTCGATGATCAGCACGCCGATACGCTGCTCAACCCCACCGTGCTGATCGAGGTCCTGTCCGACTCGACCGAAAGGTACGACCGCGGCCGCAAGTCGGGGCATTTTCGGCGGATCCCTTCGCTGAAAGAGTACGTGCTGGTCGCCCAAAACGAGCCCCGCATCGAGCACTTCGCGCGGCAGGCGGGCGAGCACTGGCTGCTGACCGACGCGGCGGGACCGGACGCGGTCTTGGAGCTGCCAGCGCTGGACTGCAAGTTGTCGCTCGCGGAGATCTACGCGCGAGTCGAGTTCGATCCTGCAGACCCGCAGAGTCCAAGCGAGCCCACCGAGCCGCGACGGCCGCCGCGCTAGCCGGCCTTTGACCGTAGAAGCACCGGGCGCCACAATTTCGCGTTCCAATCTCGTTTTTCCGCATCGGAACCTCCCCGCTTGACGCCTCGGGGGCGACCTGCGATTCTATTATCGCGATTCTAAATGCTGCCGACGCACTCTATGTGGAATGTCGATTGAGCACGGACCGCTCGCCCCGGCGGAGCTTTTTGCGAGCCATGACGTCATCTCTGGTCGCTCAGCCTCCCGCGCCGGCAGCACGCAATCGCACGAGGACTCGCTAACGCCGTGCCGCGACGGGCCGGCGCGAACTTTCTCAGGCAACACGCCGCGACGGGCCCCCGCCCGCGCGGGTCGGGGGTCTGCTCACTGAGCGCACCACGCGCGCAGAAGCGGCCAAGCCGGACCGTTGCGAAGAGGTTGCGCGCCGAACGGGGCGCCGCCTCCGCGAGTTCGCGACAACCAACGCCCTGGCAATCGCCCCCGCCTGCGGGGTCCGCCCTATGCAGATACGCACCCTGAAAATCTACTGCGATGTCGTCGATCGCCGCAGCTTCTCCCGCGCGGCCGAGGAGAACGGCATTTCGCAGGGCAACGCCAGCCATCTCGTGCAGACGCTCGAACAGCATCTGGGCGTGCAGTTGCTGGATCGCTCGACGCGGCCGTTCGAGGTCACGCCCGAAGGCCAGTGGTTCTACGACGGCGTGCGTCAGCTCGTGAAGCGCTATTACGAGTTGAAGGAAGAAGTCAAAACGCTGCACGACGTTGAAGCGCGCACCCTGGTCGTGGCGTCGATCTACTCGGTCGGCATGCACCACATGAGCGCGTTCATGCAGCGGTTCTCGTCGGCCCACCCGCGAGCCGAAGTGCAGCTGGAGTACCTCCACCCGCAACGCGTGCAGCAGCAGGTGGAGCGCGGCGACGCGGATCTGGGAATCATGAGCTTCCCGCAAGAGAACGCCGCGCTGGCGGCCATCCCCTGGCGGACCGAACCGATGGCGATCGTAGCACACCCCAGCCATCCGTTCGCCGCGGAGGAATCGTTGCCGTTGGCCGCGCTTTCCAGGCACGCGTTTGTGGCGTTCGAATCGGGATTGCCGATTCGCGCTGCGATCGACGCCGCCCTGGACAAGGCTGGCGCCGAGGCGGCCGTCGCGCTGGAATTCGACAATGTGGAAACGATGAAGCGGGCCGTCGAAGCCGGCTCGGGGGTGAGCATCCTGCCCGAGCCCAGCGTGCGTCGCGAGATTGCCGCGGGCGATCTGGTCAAGATCGCCATCGAGGGCGACCCGCTGGTGCGACCGTTGTCGATTGTGCATCGTCGCGACCGCCCGCTGAGCGAACTGGCGAGCCGCTTTGTCAGCGAGTTGCGGGCCGACGCCGATTTCGACGAACAGGTGGCTGTCGGCCCCGGGGTGTTGGACATGGATTTCGGCCTGACTCACCCCGACCCGCGCAAACGGAAAGCGCGTTAGCGAGCCCCAACAAAACACTGTCGCGCGAGCCAGCACGGCCCCGCCGCGACCCCCAAGCACATCAGTCACGAAACAAATCACGCCAAGTAAGCGTTAGCAGAACGGATCGAGCGATGACCACTCCCCGCACTCGTTTGTTGCACCTTCCCGAAGCCCAGGGCCTGTACGACCCGGCCAACGAACGGGACAACTGCGGCGTCGGCTTCGTGGCCCACATCAAGGGCCAGCGCAGCCACCAGATCCTGCTCGACGCCGAAGAGGTGCTGCGCACGATGGACCATCGCGGCGCCTGCGGCTGCGAAGCCAACACGGGCGACGGCTCGGGGATTCTGACCGCGCTGCCGCACGAGTTCCTGGCCAAAGCCGCCAAGGCGGATCTGGGCATCGACCTGCCGGCGCCCGGCACGTACGCGGCGGGCAACGTCTTTCTGCCCCAGGACGACGCCGAGCGCGCGACCTGCAAAAAGGTCGTCGAGGAGATCATCGCCGCCCAGGGCCAGACGCTTCTGGGATGGCGGAAGACGCCCGTCGACACCGACGGCGCCGACGTCGGCCCCACCGCGCGGGCGGCCGAACCGGTCCACGAGCAGCTGTTCATCGCCGCGGCGGAGGGCATCAGCGGCGAGGCGTTCGAGCGGCAGGTCTACTTGATTCGCAAGCAAGCCAGCAACCGCCTGCGGTCCGACGAGTCGCTCGCGCAGGCCAAGCTGTTCTACATCTGCTCGCTGTCAACCAAGGTGATCATCTACAAGGGCATGCTCACCACCGAGCAGCTCTTCAAGTATTACCCCGACCTGCAGGACGAGTCGTTCACCAGCCACCTGGCGATGGTGCACTCGCGGTTCGCGACCAATACGTTCCCCTCGTGGGACCGGGCCCAGCCGCTGCGGTTCATGAGCCACAACGGCGAGATCAACACCGTGCGCGGCAACAAGAACTGGATGAAAGCCCGCCAGGGCGTCGCGGCCAGCGAACTGTTTGGCGGCGAGCTGTCCAAGCTGTTCCCGGTGGTCGAGCCCGATTGCAGCGACTCGGGCACGTTCGACAACGTGCTGGAGTTCTTGCTGATGAACGGCCGCACGCTGCAGGAAGCGGTCATGATGATGATCCCCGAAGCGTGGCAAAACCATGAAACCATGGACGAAGCCAAGCGGGCGTTCTACGAGTTCCACTCCGCGCTGATGGAGCCGTGGGACGGTCCCGCGTCGGTCGCGTTCACCGACGGCAAGTACATCGGCGCCACGCTCGACCGCAACGGCCTGCGGCCTTCGCGGTTCTACATCACCCACGACGACCGCGTCATCATGGCCAGCGAGGTGGGCGTGCTGCGCTCCATCAAGCCGGAAAACGTGAAGATGAAGGGCCGCCTGCAGCCGGGCAGAATGTTCCTGGTCGACTTCGAGCAGGGCCGGCTGATTCCCGACGAGGAACTCAAGGGCGAGTTCGCCAAGCGGCGCCCCTACGGCGAGTGGCTCCGCGAGCAGCGGATCGATCTCAACGAGCTGCACCCGGAAAACGAGCCGCACGGCTTTGAGCGCAAGACGCTGCTGGATCGCATGCAGGCGTTCGGGTTCACTTCCGAAACGATGAATTTCATGCTGCTGCCGCTGATCAAGGTCGAGAAGGACCCGATCGGCTCGATGGGCAACGACAGCGCGCTGGCCTGTTTGAGCGACAAGCCGCGGATGCTGTACGACTATTTCAAACAGCTGTTCGCCCAGGTCACCAACCCCGCGATCGACTCGATCCGCGAAGAAGTGATCATGTCGCTGGAGTGCTTCATCGGCCCCGAGCAGAACCTGCTGGAGACGAGCGAGGAGCATGTCCACCGCCTGCGGGTGCCGCACCCGATTCTGTCCAACGAACAGATGGCCACCCTGGCGCACCTGAACCATCGCGGCTGGAAGTCCAAGATCATCGACATCACTTGGGACCGAGCCGAAGGCAAGGCGGGCATGGTGGCGGCGCTCGATCGGATTTGCGCCGAGGCGGAAGCGGCGGTCGACGCCGGCTACCAGATCGTCATCCTGTCGGATCGCAAGATCGGCCCCAATCGCGTGCCGGTCAGCGCGCTGTTGGCCACGGGCGGCGTGCACCATCACCTGGTGCGCGCGTCGAAGCGGACCCGCATCGGCATCGTCGTCGAAACTGGCGAGGCCCGCGAGGTGCATCACCACTGCCTGCTGGTCGGCTACGGCGCCGACGCGATCAACCCCTATCTGGCGTTTGAAGCGCTGTGGCAGGCGCGTCGCGACGGCGTGCTTGACTCGGGCGACCCCAACATCGGCGGCGAAGAATCCGGCGAGGGCGCGTCGCACCCCACCGTCGACGCCGCGGCCGATCACGAGGAGTTCGACCCGGTGACCGCCGCCGACCACGAGTTGGTCGCCAAGTATCGCAAGGGCGTCGCCAAGGGCATGCTGAAGGTGATGGCCAAGATCGGCATCTCAACGCTGCAGAGCTACAAGGGCGCCCAGATCTTCGAAGCGCTGGGCCTCCGCGACGAGGTGATCGACCGCTGCTTTGCCGGCACCGCCAGCCGCATTCAGGGCGTCAACTTCGACGTGATCGCCGAGGAAGCGCTGCGGCGCCACGCGTTGGGCTACCCCGAAAAGCAGGGCCGCAAGCTCCCCGTGCTGCCCAACCCGGGCGAGTTCCACTGGCGGGCCGAGGGCGAGCGACACATGTGGGACCCGCAGGCCATTGCCGATTTGCAGATCGCCGCCCGCACTAACGGCCGCGACGCTTACGAGCGATTTGCCAAGCACGTTAACGAAGTCACCCACCGCAACTGCACCCTGCGCGGTTTGCTGCAGTTCAAAGAGGGCGCGGGCGGCGGTCCGATTCCGCTGGAAGAAGTCGAACCCGCCGGCGAAATTGTCAAGCGGTTCTGCACCGGCGCCATGTCGTTCGGTTCCATCTCGGCCGAAGCGCACGAGTCGCTGGCGGTCGCCATGAACCGACTGGGCGGCAAGAGCAACACGGGCGAGGGCGGCGAAGACCCCGATCGTTTCATCCCGCTGCCCAACGGCGATTCGAAGCGCTCGGCGATCAAGCAGGTCGCCTCGGGCCGGTTCGGCGTGACGATCAACTACCTGACCAACTCCGACGAGATTCAGATCAAGATCGCCCAGGGCGCCAAGCCGGGCGAGGGCGGCGAGCTGCCGGGCCGCAAGGTCGACGAGAACATCGCGCGGATTCGTTACTCGACTCCCGGCGTGGGTCTGATCAGCCCGCCGCCGCATCACGATATTTACTCGATCGAAGATCTCAAGCAACTGATTCACGACCTCAAGAACGCCAACCCCAGCGCGCGGATCAGCGTGAAGCTGGTCTCGGAAGTGGGCGTGGGCACGATCGCTTCGGGCGTGACCAAGGGGTTCGCCGATCACATCGTCATCGCCGGCGACGGCGGCGGCACGGGCGCCTCGCCGCTGACCAGCATCAAGCACGCCGGGTTGCCGTGGGAACTGGGCATCGCCGAGACCCATCAGACGCTCGTGCTCAACGACCTGCGCAGCCGCGTGGTGTTGCAGACCGACGGCGGTCTGAAGACCGGTCGCGACGTGGCCATCGCCGCGCTGTTGGGCGCCGAGGAGTTCGGCTTCGCCACCGCGCCGCTGATCTCGCTGGGCTGCATCATGATGCGCAAGTGCCACCTGAACACCTGCCCGGTCGGCATCGCCACGCAAGACCCTGAACTGCGCAAGAAGTTCCGCGGCAAGCCGGAGCACACGGTCAATTACCTGTTCATGGTCGCCGAAGAAACGCGGCAGATCATGGCGCAGCTCGGCTTCCGCTCGATCAACGAAATGGTTGGCCGGGTCGACGCCCTCGACGCCCGCGCGGCGATCCAGCATTGGAAAGCGGACGGTCTGGACCTGACCAAGCTGCTGACCCCCGCGACCAAGCCGTACCCGGAAGCGGGCACGTACTGCATGCAGCCGCAGAACCATGGGCTGGAGCTCTCGCTGGACGTCAACAAGCTGGTCCCCCTGGCCAAGCCGGCGCTGGAAAACGGCGAACGGGTCCAAGCCGAGGTCGACATCGTCAACACCGATCGCACCGTGGGCACGATCCTCAGCCACGAGGTCGCCAAGAAGTGGGGCCTGGGGATGCTCCCCAACGACACCATCCGCTTCAAGATCTACGGCTCGGCTGGTCAGAGCTTCGGCGCCTTTTTGGGCAAAGGCATCACGCTGGAACTCGAGGGCGACGCCAACGACTATGTGGGCAAGGGCCTGTCCGGCGGCAAGATCATCATCTATCCGCCCAAGTCGAGCACCTTTGTCGCCGAGGAAAACATCCTGGTGGGCAACGTCTGTCTGTACGGCGCCACCAGCGGCGAGGCCTATCTCCGCGGCCGCGCGGCCGAGCGGTTTGCCGTTCGCAACAGCGGCGCGCGGGCGGTCATCGAGGGCGTGGGCGACCACGCGCTGGAGTACATGACGGGCGGCCGCGTGGTGATCCTCGGCCCCACCGGCCGCAACGTGGCCGCGGGCATGAGCGGCGGCGTGGCCTACGTGTGGGCCCCGGATCGCGACCTGCTGCGGATCAACACCAACCTGGGCATGGTCGAGTTGGAAGACGTCGTCGACGAAGCGGACGTCGAAGAGCTGAAGACTATGATCGAGTTGCATCAGAACCACACCGACAGCGCGGTGGCCGGCGACGTGCTGGACCGCTGGGACGAAACACTGCCCCAGTTCGTCAAGATCATGCCGACTGACTACAAACGCGTGCTGATGCAGCGGCAAGCGGCGGAGAAGGGCGAAGTGGCGGCGGTGTAGGCTGCTACGCGAATGACCAATGACCAAGTCTCAATGACCAATGGCTGAAGAATCGAGCAACAACAGGCGGCAGTTCGACTTGGCGGATCGCACCGCTGAGTTTGGCGAAGCCATCGTAGGATTTGATCGAAAGTTGCCGCGAGACGATGTCACTGGACCGCTCATACGACAGCTTGTCCGCTCAGGAACAAGTATCGGCGCCAACTATACGGAGGCCGACGAGGCCGGATCGCCAAAGGAATTCAGTTATCGAATTAGCGTTTGTTGTCGCGAGGCCCGTGAAACGCAGTATTGGCTGCGCATGCTGGCCGCGGCCACCGAGAATCAAAAAGAAATGGCGAGAACGCTCTGGCAGGAAGCCAACGAGTTGACCCGCATCTTTGGAGCCATTAACCGAAAGACCAAAGCGACTCCCAAATAGCTGAAGCTCGAGGCGACATCCTTGGTCATTGGGACTTGGTCATTGGTCATTGCTAAAACACAAAGCTACGTCATCGAATACGGAAAGCACTTTCATGGGCAAACCCACCGGATTTAAAGAGTTCCCGCGCGAGGTCGTTCCTTATCGCGATCCCATGGAACGCGCCAACGACTTCCTGGAAATCTTCACCAATGCTCCCGTCGAGCACCTGATGACGCAGGGCGCCCGGTGCATGGATTGCGGGGTGCCGTTCTGCATGTCCAACAGCGGCTGCCCGATCGACAATCTCATTCCCGAGTGGAACGACTTGGTCTACCAGGGCCGCTGGCGCGACGCGCTGGCCCGGCTGCATAAGACCAACAACTTTCCCGAGTTCACCGGCCGCGCCTGCCCGGCGCCGTGCGAGGGCTCGTGCGTGCTGGGCATCACCGATCCCCCGGTCACGATCAAGAACATCGAAAACGCGATCATCGACCGCGGCTGGGAGGAGGGCTGGATCCAGCCGCAGCCCCCCGAGTTCGAAACCGGCAAAAAGGTCGCCATCGTCGGCAGCGGCCCCGCGGGTCTCGCCGCCGCGCAGCAGCTGCGCCGCGCCGGACACGACGTGACCGTCTACGAACGGGCCGACCGCATCGGCGGCCTGCTGATGTACGGCATTCCCTGGATGAAACTCGGCAAGGACGTCGTCGAGCGCCGCGTCGATCAGATGCGGGCCGAGGGGGTCAAGTTCGTCACCTGCGCCCACGTGGGCCGCGAGGAGGATTTCCCCGCCGGGCACATGACGCAAATCATGCAAGAGCGCGGCTGCAAGGTGAAGTTCATCGATCCGCAGCATCTGGTCGACGAGTTCGACGCGGTGTTGCTGGCCACCGGCGCGACCAAGCCGTTCGACCCCACCGGCCGCACCCCGGGCCGCGACCTGCAGGGCATCCACTTTGCGATGGATTTCCTGACCCGCAACACCAAGAGCCTGGTCGACTCGCAACTGGCCGACAAAACCTACCTGTCCGCCAAGGACAAGAACGTGGTGGTCATCGGCGGCGGCGACACGGGCGCCGACTGCATCGGCACCAGCCTGCGGCACGGGGCCAAGAGCATCGTTAACTTCGAGCTGCTCGACAAACCGCCGGCCGAGCGGGCCGAGAACAACCCCTGGCCCGAGTGGCCGCGGATCTACCGCGTCGACTACTCGCACGCCGAGGTCGAAGCCCGCACGGGCGAAGACCCCCGCAAGTACAGCATTCTCACCAAGGAATTCGTCGGCGAGAACGGCAAGATCACCGGCGTGAAGACGGTCAAGGTCGAGTGGGGCAAGCCGACCGGCGGCGCGCCTTTCACCGAGGTCGAAGGCAGCGAGAAGATCTGGCCCGCCGACTTGGTGCTGCTGGCCACCGGGTTCGTCGGTCCCGAACTGGCCGTCGGCGAAATGCTGGGCCTGGAAACGACCGAGCCGCGCCGCGGGTGGACGACCTTCAAGGCCGAGCACGGCCCGTTCGCCACCAGCACCGAAGGGGTGTTCGCTGCCGGCGACTGCCGCCGCGGACAAAGCCTGGTCGTGTGGGCCATCAACGAAGGCCGCGGCGCCGCCCGTGCCGTCGACGAATACCTGATGGGCTTCACGACGTTGTCCGCCCCGGGGCTGAACCTACCGCAGCAGGTGGTGTGAGCCTCGAGCCATGAGCGAGGATCGGTAGAAGACTCGGCAAGCATGCCCGCATAATGCGGCGCCGGCACGCAAACAGTCCAGCTACACTGAACGCATGCCCCCGCACCGCAGAGCCGCCGCGACGCCGCGCTACTCCATGCGCGACTTGCTGTGGATCACCACGGTCGCGGCCGTCTATTTCGCGGCGTTGGGAATCGCGTGGCGCAGCCAGCCGGCGGGCCGTTCACTGGACGGCGGGATCCTCTTCGGCGGAATCTGTGGCGGAGCATTTGGCGCGTTTTTCGGCAAACGTCGCATCATCGCGATGCACAAGTCGAATTGTCGCAAGATCCGGCCGCTGCATGGGCATCTCCAGCTCGCCTCGCTGAATCTACTCCGTCGACTCCCGACGATGACTGTCGTCTACACCATGCTGAATTTGGCAGTCTGGCTGATCTGGCCTAGGTTTCCATTGTTGGCGCTGCTGGTCTACATGCCGCTGTTTGTGGGCGTTGGCCTGCTGAGCATGTCTCGCCGTTTGCTAGACGCCGTCATCGGTGAAAGAGGCGTCTTGGTCTACGGCCACATCGTTCCGTGGAAGCGCACAAGGATCATTCACAGCGACAACGGTCAGTCCGTCGAACTCGGTTTCCGCGGCCGGCGGCGACTGTGGCACGTGTACGAGGTGCCGGAGCATCTGCAGGCGACGATCGAGCGATTGGTTGACGGTCGCGAATCCACGTCGACCGGTTCGACCGAGCCGTAGGGCCTCCATTCGCCGCGACGAGTCCGAGGCGGAGTTGATTTCGTCGGCCGGCCGCAAGCGGCGGGGCTAAATCGCCCCGCAAATGTCGGGGATCGTCCGCGGGCGCATTCGACCGCTGTTTGGCTCGGCGCAACCGTCCGCTATGCTGGTCCCTCTGACCTCCGACCTCTCACCGCTGAACTCTTCCTATGGCTCGCATCACTTTTCACGGCGCCGCTCGCACTGTCACCGGCTCGAAGTATCTGTTGGAAGCCGGCGACGCCCGGGTGCTGGTCGACTGCGGCATGTTTCAGGGGCTCAAGGCCCTGCGGCAGCTCAACTGGGAACCGACGCCGTTTCGGGCGAGTTCGCTCGACGCGATCATGCTGACCCACGCCCACCTGGACCACTGCGGCTACCTGCCGCGGGTGGTCAAGCAGGGCTACAAGCACAAAGTGTTCTGCACGCCGGCCACCGCCGAGCTGGCCGAGATCATCATGCTCGACTCGGCCAAGTGCCAGGAATACGACGCGGCCTACGCCAACAAGAAAGGCTACTCGAAACACAAGCCGGCGTTGCCGCTGTACGACGGCCGCGACGTGGAGCAAACCGTCAAGCTGCTGCGCAACTGCCGCCGGGACGAGTGGGTGCAGATTGCCGGGCCGATCCACGCGCGGTTCCACGACGCGGGGCACCTGCTGGGTTCGAACCACATTGAGGTCGAAATCCGCGAGGGAAACAAGCCGCTGCGGATCGTGTTCTCCGGCGACGTGGGCCGCTACGACGGCCCGTTGTACCACGACCCCGTGCCGCCGCCCGAGTGCGACTATTTGATCTGCGAAAGCACCTACGGCAACCGCGATCACCCCGACGTGCAGATCATGGACGCGCTGGAGGGCGTGGTCAACCGCGCGGTGAAGCGCGGCGGCGCCATGCTGATGGCCGCGTTCGCGGTGGGGCGCTCGCAGCAACTCATTTATCTGCTGCAGGTGCTCAAGAGCGAGGGCCGCATTCCCGACCTGCCGATATACCTCGACAGTCCGATGGCGGTCAACGCGACCAAGGTGTACCGCGAGTTCCGCGAGGATCATGACCTGAGCGAGGGCGAGCTCGACGACGCTCACCCGGTGCTGGCCGGTCCGAACGTGCATTTGGTGCGCAAGGCGGACGAGTCCAAGGCGCTGAACCACATCAGCGGCCCGGCAATCATCATCGCCAGCAGCGGCATGATGACCGGCGGGCGGATCGTGCACCACCTGCGGCAACGGCTGTCCGACTCGCGCACGACCATCGTGCTGGGCGGCTACATGGCGGTTGGCACCCGCGGTCGATTGATCCAAGACGGGGCCGACTCGATCCGGATGTTCGGGCAAGACATCACCGTACGGGCGGAGGTGGAGACGGTTTCGGGCCTCAGCGGCCACGCCGACCGCAGCGGCCTGCTGCGGTGGACCAGCCACCTGAACGACAACCCGCCGGTGCGCACGTTCCTGACCCACGGCGAGCCGGAAGGAATGGACGCCCTGGCCGAGACGCTCCGCACCGAGCGCAACTGGGACGTCGAGTGCCCCGAGATGGGAGCGAGTTACGAACTGGAATAACCGAACAGCCCGCGAATTACGCGAATGGGCGCGAATTAGGAGTTTGAACCACGACGACACGACGGGCACGACGCAGTTAGGAATCTGAATCGCCGTTGTGCTCATTGTGTCGTCGTGGTTTCATCAAACTATCCGCGCATATTCGCGTAATTCGCGGGCTTTCAACTGAATCACAGGCACCAACCATGGCCAAGAACCTCCCTGCCAAGCAGCGCCCCGTCTCCGCCGGAAATCCGCCCGAGGACGGCGAGAGCGCGCTCGACCTGGAAAAGCGCGTCGAGCAGAACCGCATTGCGATCATCAACTCGCCCAGCTACCGGCTCGCGGAGTTGGATATCGACTTTCTGGGCCGCAGCGAGCAGCGACCCGTGCGGATGCAGTTGGAACTATTGAAGACCGAAACGCTGCTGCGCGAGAACAAGATCGCCACGACGGTGGTCGTGTTCGGCGGCACGCAGATCGTGCCGCAGGGCGAGGCAGAGGCGCGGCTGAAGCGGGCCCGGCTGCATCTGAAGGATCACCCCGACGACCCGCGGCTGCTGCGCGAGGTGGCCCGCGCCGAAAGCGTGCTGGCTAAGTGCCGCTACTACGAGGAAGCGCGGGAGTTCGGCCGCATCGTGTCCTCCTCCTGCCAAAGCGACGGCAAATGCGACTTCGTGATCATTACTGGCGGCGGTCCGGGGATCATGGAAGCCGCCAACCGCGGCGCGTTCGAAATCGGCGCCAAGAGCGTCGGTCTGAACATCGAACTGCCGCACGAACAGGAGCCTAACCCGTACATCACGCCCGAACTGTGCTTCCAGTTCCACTACTTCGCGATGCGCAAGTTCCACTTCATCCTGCGGGCCGCGGCATTGGTCGTGTTCCCGGGCGGCTTCGGCACGCTCGACGAACTGTTCAACACGCTCACGCTGCGGCAAACGGGCCGCATGCAGGAGATTCCCATCATCCTGTACGGCTCGGAGTATTGGAACGGGATCATCGACTTCCAGCGGCTGGCCGACGAGGGCGTGATCGCCGACGAGCATCTCGACCTGATCCACTATGCCGACACGCCGCAGGACGCGTGGGAGATCATTGCGAATTTCCACGCGGTGGACTGACGCGAATGGGGCGGGCGCCGCGCGGAACTGGCTGAATTGCGACATCCGCGGCGAAATCCCCCGTGCACGGGCGTGACTTGTCTTGCCGGGCGCGGTGGCGGACAATGCGGGCGTTGCCGCATGCTCGGCGACACGAGTATTCGCCCGCCTCCTCCACGAGATGCCGTAGCCATGTCCTTGACATTCCCGCGCACCCTCTGTGCCGCCGTCACGATTGTCGCTGCCCTAGCAATGTCCTCGCCCGCCCGGGTTGCACGGGGCGACGAAGCCGCCGAGGACGCGCCCGCTGCCGAGCAACAGGCCGTCGAGGTCGACGCCAATTCGGACGCGGATGCCGAGGTTGCGACGGCCAAGCCAGCGCTGCGGGTCGTTCCCGCCGGCGGGTCGACCGAAATGGTGCAGTACGTCAGCGACGCCATGCGGGCGATCAGCGAGTACGAAGGCGATCCGGCGACAGCGGATCGCTACCGCTTGAGCATGTGCCTGAACATCATCGAAGCGGCCGACGTCGGCCTGGAAAGCGCGCCCAGCGACAACGAGGCCAACGTGCTGACGATCGTCAAACTGATGGCGATGGAGCGGATGCAGGACATCGCCCAGCAGCAGCTCCAGCGCACCGAAGAACTGATCCGTTCTGACGAGCGTCCGGCCGTCGCGGGCGTCGGCTGGGGCCGCTTCACGCAGAAGGCGATGCAGAAGTGGGGCGAGTGGAGCGACGAAGAGAAGAAGCAATTCAAGTCGACGCTGCTCAGTGACCTGCCCGAGGACGAACAGTTGTTCAAAGTGCGCGCCGGATCGATTCGCTCCGTGGCGTCCTACTTGGCCAGAGGCGACGAGGACTCTGGACGCCAGTTGCTGGAGGAAGCCGTGGAGATCATGCAATCGCACGACAACCCGGCGGCCGAGTCGGTCGTCGCACGCTTGCAAGGCACGCTGCGGCGACTCGAGCTGCTGGATAACCCCATGGAACTGTCGGGGGTGCAAGTCGACGGCACGCCGCTCGACTGGGAGTCGTACCGCGGCAAAGTCGTGCTGGTCGATTTCTGGGCCACGTGGTGCGGACCCTGTCGCGCCGAGCTGCCGAATGTCAAGGAGATGTACGCCGCTTACCACGACAAGGGTTTCGACGTGGTGGGCGTGTCGCTCGACACCAGCCTGGAGAAGGTCGAGGAATTTGTCGAAGCTCAGGAGATCCCCTGGGCCAATCTTTACGGCGAGGATGAGGAGCACGACGGCTGGGACCACCCGATGGCGACCTACTACGGCATCTCCGGCATCCCCACCGCGATTCTCGTCGATCAACAGGGCCGCGCTGTCGACCTGAACGCCCGCGGCGTGCGGCTGCGCGACGAGCTGCAACGGCTGCTGGGCGACCCCGTCGAGTCGCCGACCGAGGGCGACGAGGCGGAAACCGACGCCAGTGACGCCCAGGCGACCGCCGCCGCGGAGACCGATCCGGCAACCTGAACCCCGAGCGGCCAAATTTGTACTTACGTGCCACGACTGGCTTGTCCAGCAGTGGGCGCCGTGGACCTGCTTCAAACTGCTGGGCGAGCCCGCAGTGGCACGCATCGACCAGTTCTGGAGGTCACCCCGGGGTGCGGGGGGCATAACTTGCAATCGGGCGCCCGCGGGTCAAGATGGAAGGTCACCCGCGCGGGTCCGTTGAGCACGTTGCTTCGGCGGTCTGCTGCGTGGTTCTCCTGACCCCGCACCGCTGATTCTATGGCCGCGCCGCCTGACCCAGGCCACGATCCCGCCCAGACGCGTCGCGACGCGCCCGAGCAGACTGCGGGCGACGACGACTCGGCGCGGCGGCTGGCGCGCGACGTCGCGTTGGCCACCGAGCTGCTCTCGTGCGGCGCCCTGAACGAACAGCAGGTGGGCGAGACTCTGTCCGAGTGGTCGTTGTACGGCGCGATCTCGCTGCGCCAGCATCTGGAGAACAAGCGACTGCTCTCGCCGGAGCAATTGACCGAACTTGATCAGCGCGTCGAGCAGGCGCTCTCTCGCTCGGCGACGGCCGAGACGGTCGACATCTCGACCGGCAACAGTTCGGTTGGCGACACGATCATGAAGTTCGACTCGACGGGCCGCGTCGCCAAGTTGCTGGGCGTGTACACGACGGCCAGCCCCTCGGCCAACGGGCATCAGCGGACCGGCGCCACGCGATACCGGCTCGTCCGCGTGCTGGGGCAGGGCGGACTGGGCCGCGTGTGGTTGGCCCGCGATCTGGACCTGCAGCGACTCGTGGCGCTCAAAGAGCTCTCTGCCGGCCGCGAGAGCCCGATCGCTGCGCAACGGTTTCGCAACGAAGCGGAAATCACCGGTCGGCTGGAGCACCCGGGCATCGTGCCGATCTACCAGTTGAGCGAAGACGACGAAACCGGTCGGTCGTTTTACACGATGCGGTTCCTCGGCAAAGGCACGCTGCAAGATTCGATTGCCGAGTACCACGAGCGGCGCGGCGACGGCGACGACGATCCCATGCTGCTGCAGCACCTGCTGGTATCGTTCGTCAGCGTATGCCAGGCGATTGGTCACGCCCACTCGCGGCGGGTGATCCACCGCGATCTGAAGCCCGAGAACGTCGTGATCGACAACTTCGGCCAGGTGATCGTCATCGACTGGGGACTCGCCAAGCTGCTCGATGAAAGCGAGATCGAAGCGGTTGGCGATGCCGAAGCGTATTCCCACAGCGACGCGGTCGTGACCAGCGCCGGACAGGTGCTGGGCACGCCGCTGTACATGGCTCCCGAGCAAGCGGCAGGGCGCGTTGATGACGTCGACGAACGGACCGACATCTACGGGCTGGGCGCCATCCTGTTCGCCATCTGCACCGGCCGCCCGCCCCATGAGGCGGCCCAGATCCGCAGCGGCTCGGGCGATCGCCGCGCCGCCGGCCGCGCGTTGCTGACCGAGATCGCCAGCGGACAGCCGCCCCGCGCCAAGGACGTCAACCCCCAGATCGACCCGGCCCTGGACGCCATTTGTCATAAGGCGATGGCCCGCCGCCGGTACGCGCGCTATCAGCAGGCCAGCGACCTGGCCGAAGACATCCAGCGGTGGATCGCAGGGCAACCTGTGACCGCCTACAGCGAAACCATGTCGCAGCGCGTCCGGCGCTGGATCGGCAAGCACCAACGTCTGGCCCAAGTCGTCGCCGGATTGCTGGCCGTGGCCTTGGCCGCCATTGTCACGCTGGCCATGGCCGCCAAGCACAGTCGCATTGCCGCCCAGCAAGAACGATTCCAACAAGCCGTGGGCGACGTGCGAGAGATCGAGCTGCAGCTGCGCGACATCGCGCAGGATATCGGCAAGGACGCGCGGTTCATGGCGTCGCTGCCGCCGATTCAGGGGATCGTCCGCGCCCGCGCCGGCGACGCGGACGAGTCGGAGGACGTGTGGCTCCAGCGGCTGGAGACCATCTACCTGGGCCTGCTCCGCGCGAATCCCGATTACTTGGCCGTCACGTTCGTGGCCGCCGGCGACGACCAAGGCGCGGCAACGCCTGCCGCCTCGGTCGACTCGGACGGGTCGTTGGGCTCGGTCGACGTGCTGCGCGTGGAACGCAACGCCAGCGATCACTCGTACCTGCGCACGGTGCCGCGCAGTCGATTGGCGACCAGCGACGACGATCAATTGCTGGCCGAGGTCATCCAGCAGGAGTTGGGCGACGTGCGATTCTCGCTGAGCCCGCGTCAGCAACAAGCGGCGCACGCGGGCAAGACGCGCCGCATGCTCGCGGGGGTGCCGGTGTTCGACGAGCAGTCGGGCGAGCCGTTCGGCATGGTGATGATCGAAACCGACCTGAACGGGCGACTGCTGACGATCCTCGACAACCTGGTCGACGTGGCGGGCGACACGTACATCGGAAGCGGCGAGGGCGAGGCGTGGATCTCCGTGGCGCCTGACGGCGAACCTCAACTGGCGCCGCAGCAATCGAAACTGGCCGACCTGTGCCCCGAGGCGGCCAAGCTGATCGGCATCACCAGCTTCCCCTATGAAGCGACCGACCACGATTCGTACTACGGCAAAGTCTTCCGCGACAACCCCCAGTCGGCCGGCGTGGCGGTCTTCGTGCGGCTGGGCGACGACGACTGACTTGCCGCGATGTCGCAGGATGCAGCACGACTGTCGCGCCGCGCGGCGCGCCGCTGGCCGCCTGCAAGCTGCCACGCCTGCATTTTCAGCAGCTCTCAGCCCGATCTGCTTGCCTGTCCACGAAGCGGGGGCGAGAATCTCCTGCAGGGAGAACCACTCGCGATCGACGCAGCTTGGGCGTGAGATTTGCTTCACTGCCGACGCGGCGACGTCGCCGATCGATACGGAACAAACACGAAAGAGAGTTGCCATGCGCCGTCTGCGCTGTTTCAGTTTTCGCGTGATCGCCATCGCCACGATGGGCGCCGTGATCTCCGCTCACGGGGTCGCACCCAGCCAAGCGGCCGGCGCTGCCGCAGCGCCCGTCGACGCGTCGGTCGGCAAACTGGCCGACCGGGGGATCGAGTTTCTGCGCGGCTCGCAGCAGGCCGACGGTTCCTGGTCGCCGCAGACGGGTCCCGCGGTGACCGCCCTGGCGGCCGCCGGCATCTTGCACAACGGCCGCTCGGCCGACGATCCCACCGTGGCCAAGGCGCTGGCATACGTCGAGAAATTCGTCCAGCCGGACGGCGGCATCTACGCCGCAGGCTCCACGCACCGCAACTACGAGACCTGCCTGTCGATCATGGCCATGGCCGCCGCGAACGCCGACGGCCGCTACGACAAGCAACTCGCCGGCGCCAAGCAGTTCCTCAAGGACCTGCAATGGGACGACGGCGAGGGGCACGACCCCTCCAGCGACAGCTATGGCGGTTTCGGCTACGGCAGCCACAAGCGGCCTGACCTGTCGAACACCGCGTTCGCCGCCGAGGCGCTGACCACCCTGGGCGCCGAGGCCGACGAGGAGACGATGCAGCGGCTGCTGGCGTTCGTCTCGAAATGCCAAAACCTGGAGAGCGAGCACAACCAAACCAAGTTCCCGGCGCTCAACCCCGACGGGGGCTTCTACTACACCATCGCCGCGGGCGGCTCCAGCCAGGCGGGCGAGTTGCCCAACGGCGGGCTGCGCAGTTACGGTTCGATGACCTACGCGGGGCTCAAGAGCATGATCTACGCCGGCGTCGATCGCGACGACCAGCGCGTCAAGGCGGCTATCGACTGGATCGGCAAGAACTACACGCTGGACGAAAATCCCGGCATGGGGCCGCAAGGGCATTTCTACTACCTGCAGACATTCGCCAAGGCGCTGGCCACCCTGGGCGAGGAGAAGCTGGTCGACGACGCCGGCGTCGAGCACGATTGGCGCGCCGACCTGGTGGCCAAGCTGGCCGAGATGCAGCGTGACGACGGCAGCTGGCTGAACCCCGCCGACCGCTGGCTTGAGGGCGACCCCAACCTGGTGACCGGCTACGTGCTGCTCGCCCTGGGGAACTGCCGCGACGCACAGTAGCCGCGGCCGTTGCCCAGGGCGCAAGCCGAGCCCTGCCGAGGCAGTCTACTGGACGGGGCGACTTTTCCTGCGTGTTCGTCCGCGTCGCCGCGGACAAGTGCCGCTTTTTTTGGGGAATTCGCACCGCCTGAAGTGTGACGCGGCGCCCTACCTGGCGTTAGACTGACCGCTACGTGGCGCCCGCGATTCGATCGCGGGCGCGAACGCGGCCGTCCCGTCTTTCTTCCCGATACGCCAGTTGCGGAGCGAGTCTCATGAAGTCGACCACGGTGTTCTCTTCGGCGGTCCTGCTGGCCGCTTGCTGCGCGGCTGGTGTCACTCAGGCCGCCGCCATCACGCAGTTATCCGGGCCCGGCGATTTTGTCGCGGGCACGATCATTGTTGAGGATTTTGAGAGCGGGACCGCCGGGTCGCCGCCGGCTGACACGGCCCAGTTCACCTTTGAAGCCACCGCCGAAGTGGCCAGCGCTTCGACCTGGACCAGCAATGTGACCTCGTCGGGGACGCGGGGCTTGCGCGAGTTGATCGCCAACGAGCCGATGGTGATCCTGTTCACGACGCCCGTGCTGGAGGTGGGCGCCACGTTCGGCAACGACGACTTCAATCTCTCTTTCGACGCGATGTTGAAAGTTTACGACGCCGCGAACAATTCGTTGGGCAGCGTGCAGGTCGCCGCCAACAGCAACGACTATGCCGATCAATTCATCGGGCTCCGCAGCGATGTGCCAATCAGTTCCGCGGCGTTCACGTACGAGCGGCCGGCGGCCGAGCAGTTGTCCGTGTTCATCGACGACCTGCGTGTGGGGCTCGTGCCGGAGCCGTCCGCGGCGGCGCTGGCCTGCATCGCAGCAGCCGGGTTGTGCTTCCCTGCCCGGCGTCGCGCCGGCTGATCGTTGCTGTCAGCCCACAGCCTGACCAAACGACCACGTCGGGGCCGCAGGGGAAGACTTCCTCGCGGCCCCGCTGTTCTTGGCAGCTTTTCTCGGCCCAGAGCCGCCGCGGCGCGAACGTCCTTCCGCGCGGGCGCGTCGGTCCGTACACTGGGGGGCCCGTTGGATGCTCCCGCCCCGCTTTGTGCTCGCCGCTCCCGCTCCGCATGGTCGAAAACGCTCCGGTTATCACTCACCAGCACGGCGATCTGACGATCGAGGGCTACTCCCGCGCCGCCGTGCAGACCTACTGGCGGCTGCCCGAGCTGAGCCTGGGGTTCGACCTGGGCGGACAGCCGTGGTCGTTCATGGGCACCGAGACCTGGTTCGTGTCGCACGGGCATCTGGACCACGTGGCGGCGCTGCCGCTGTACGTCTCGCGGCGGCGGATGATGAAGATGGAGCCGCCGGTCATCTACATGCCCGCGCAGGTCATCGAGCCGGCCCGCGAGATCTTGCGGCAGTTCACGCGGCTCGACCGCGGACGCATGCCGTGCGAGCTGCGTGCGATCGAGCCGGGCGAGGAGATCGAGCTGTCGCGCGAGCTGATCGTGTCGGCGCACGCCACCAAGCACAGCGTTCCCTCGCTGGGGTTTGTCGTGTGGGATCGTCGCAAGAAGCTCAAGCCCGAGTACCAGGGGCTCGCGGGGGAGCAGATCCGCGACCTGCGGCAAGCGGGCACGGAGGTGACCCACGAGGTCCGCCATCCGCTGGTCGCCTACGCCGGCGACACGGCCCCCGCGGGCTTGGACGCCACGCCGGCCATGTTCGAGGCGAAGATCCTCATCTGCGAGATGACGTTCGTCGCCCCCGACCATCGCCGCGAGAAGATCCACAAGTTCGGCCACATGCACCTGGACGATTTCGTCGAGCGCCGCGAGCGGTTCCAAAACGAATTGATCATCGCCAGCCACATGAGCACCCGCTACCACGAAAGCCGGGTGCGCCGGATCGTGGAAAAGCGCCTGCCGGACATGCTGGACGGGCGGTTGAAGTTGTGGCTGTGAGCGCGCGTGCCACGGCGACTTTGGGTAGCTCCGGTTGCCGCGAGCCGCTACCGGAGCGGCGCAACCGCAAGAGGCGCCTACTCGCGGTGTGATGCCTCTTGTCGCTGCGCGACCCAGGTAGGCTGAACGCCAACCTGGGCTACCCGCTTTTGCTCCGGTGCAAAACGCTGAATTTCACGAGCAAAAGTCCCGCCGTCGGCGTGCTGGCCGTCCACGCTACTGCTGGCCGCCAAACGACTTGCGACCGACGCGGTTGATTCGGCCGAATGAGTTTTGCCAGCAAAACTCTCAGCCGGCGTGCAAAACTCGCGGGCCTGGCAACTCGTCGCCCGTCCGCGCCGCCCCGGCCAAACGAATCGTGCCGCCACCCTTCCTTCTACGCGATTTGGTGGCCCAATTTCCAGGGAAATCCTGGAACAGAATTGGCGTCCGTCACGGCGGCGCAGAGGCTTCCGTACGCACGGGCCAACTCCATTGCGCATGGAGTTTTGCTTTGACGTCGCCGGCTGCAATGTGAAGAATACACGCATGCAAATCAACCTCGCCACCGCCGATCAGTTGGCACTCGCCGCCCTTGCCAAAGCTGCTGGATTCGAGGACGTGGAGGGGTATGCGTCGGCGTATCTGAGCGAACTGGTCAGTTGCCATGTCCAGGCCGACGCAGCAGGCGTTGCGGGCGAAGAGTTGCAGGCCAGCTTGGCCATGTGCGATCAGGGCCTTGCCGAGTTGAACGCCGGGAAGGGAAAGGACCTCCGGCAAGCTGTGCGCGATATCGCCCAACAGCACGGCCTGGACATCGACGGATGAAATATCGCGTCATCGTGATGCCCGTGGCCGAAGCGGCTCTCTCTGCCCGCAACAGGGGCGACGGCGCCGAGTGGAAGCCGGGAACGGTCCACTACATTCTCAAGCGGCAAGATTCTGACGCAGCGGCCTGAGCGCCGCCGAAAAACTCCTCTTGACTTCGGCGTTAATCTCGGAGATAAACGCGGCAGACGACCCGAGTCCTCCTGGCACGGGAGCGTCTCCCGTTGCCCTACCTGGCCTTTGGTGCCAGACGGGCCTGAAACGGCGTCGCCAGACGTCGAGTCCTTTCCCGGCACGGTGCTGGGTGCAGACCCCGCTACGCGGCTGCCTGACGACAGGCTTGCCGACCGCTGGCGCGTGGTCGCAGATGGTTGGGGTGTGCAGCCGCCGACTTGTCGTCGGCAGTCCGGCGCCCCTTGTATCAACGACAGGAGGACCGATGACTCCCCGCATCAGAGGGTCGTCACCGCGTGCCGCTGCGCACGAACAGCAAGCTCTTAAGGACGCCATTATTGCGTTCTGGAGCGAGTTGCGAGTGTCAGACGACACGGGTGATACAACCTGGGAGGCCCTGGAGCCGCTCGAACAACAGGTGACGGAAAGCCTGAATCGCGACCCGCCTGACATTGCACTGGCTATGTCATTGACGAGGAAGGCACAACGTCTCATTGCTGGATTGGACGATCTCTAAGACTCCCAAAACCATACAACAAGAGGCTTAAAGCCTTGGATATACGCCTCGGACAGACGGCACGCGAATTAAGACTCTCGCTTGGATTGACGCAACGTGCGGCTGCCGAGGCGCTGGGGATTTCGTTTGTTCACCTTTGCAACGTCGAGAAGAATCGTGCTGCCCCATCGCAGGCGTTAATCGATCGCTATAGAGAGCTATGGGGCGTGGACCTCCATGTTTTGGCATGGTGTTCAAGGGGAAATGAGAACCTACTCCCCAAGTCACTGCGGAGTGCGGCAGCCGAGCTCGACATGGCATGGCGAAACTACGTCAATTCGCTAATCGATGATGAAGACAAAGCAAGAGTGAGCAGTTGATGCTGCGCATTCGCCAAACAAAGCACTTGCTGGAAACTCTAGGGGTTTCCTCCGATGAACTTAGTGCAATACTAGCGAATCCATCAGATTACTACGAAGAGCTATTGCTCACCGATCCGCAAAAGCCGCATAAGCCGCGTGCAGTAGTCAACGTCACCGGTCGCTTACGCACGCTGCAATCCCGTCTATATCGACGTGTACTTCTCACAAAGCTATGCCCCTCAATTCACAGCCACGGGGGCGTTCGCGGACGCAGCATCAAAACCAACGCAGAGCCTCACTTGGGGTCTGCGTTCGTATTCAGAACCGATATCTCCGACTTCTACCCTAGCATCCACTTCCGTAGGGTCTATCGGCTATTTGCTGAGCGTCTAGAGTGCTCGCCGGACGTAGCCCGGATCTGTACAAAGATCTGCACATACCGCCATCACCTTGCACTCGGCTTGATCTGCAGCCCAATACTCGCAGACCAAGTACTTGCACGCGTTGACCGCCGCCTGGGCGGCGCTTGTGCGAAGGAGAATCTCACGTACACAAGATACGTCGATGACATAGCAATCTCAGGCCCGTTCGACTTTGAGAAAAGCGGCTTCGCGAATCTTGTTCAGAGAATCCTCGCCACGGACGGATTCAAGGTTAATCCACAGAAACACGTTTTTGGATCGCTGGCCAAGGACTGCACGATTACAAACCTCCGAGAGGTTCGCGGGCATCTAGATGTTCGTCACGAATACGTGGAGGAGTTGCAGCGGCAACTGGCAGATGCCTCCAGCCTTGCTCAAGACCGTGAGTTTGAGGGACCATACTACACGTTCGGACAAATCCTAGGCCGCGTGAGATTCGTATGCTGGGTCAACCCGGGGCGTCGCAGGGATTTGATGCTTCGTCTCCGCTCGGTGAATTGGAGAACAGTAAAGGCCATTGCACGGAAGCGTGGATACGAAGTTAGCAAGAAAACGCTGTCTAAACGAGACGGCCCCTTGGCTCAATGAACTTCATCTGGATCTACAACGTTGGCAACGAAATCAAAGATCGATACAGGTAATCTCCAATCTTGGAAAGTGGTAGAGTGGGTGATCGCACCCACCATTGAGTCCAGAAGCGGCGGGTGGGATTGATCAGCGCACAGTTCGGAGCGGAGACGGAAATCTGTACCGCCGACCAAACAGGCGCCGCAACGGTTCAAGCTGGGTCCAATCACCCACCCTACCATCTTACGCTCTTTTCAAGGTCGTCTCTGGCGATCTTCCGCAGGTTCGTGATCGCCTCTCTGTATTCGTTTAAGTCACCATCGTACAGAACTTCGCCCGGTGCATTGCCCCAGTCCCCAGCGGCTGCGAACGATAACTGTTCCAAGACCCGTACCGCTGCGGGATTCACGACGAAATCTCCGACAATCACAGATCGCTTAACCTTCCAGACCGCGGCAATGTAATCCGTTCGTGCGATAAGTTTCTCAGACTTGTCCTCTCCCATACTCGCGTAGACTTCGCGACGTTCTTCAGAGTATTGCGCTGCATCGCAAAGAGCAGTTAGGATTTCCGAGTAGGCATCCCATTTTCGTTCCCACCACTTGTCGTACAACACGCGCTGAACGGCAAGGTATGCAGAGAAAGTACCAATGAGTAGGCCAACAAGTGCCTGATAAATGTATTCCACCTAATCTCTCCATCCTGGCAGCTTAGTTGGTTTCGACGCCGGACTACTGGCAAGGCGACGTGACCTGACAATCCCGCAATTCTTTATGTCTCGTTTCCGGTAGCACGGAATTTCAACTAATGCGCAGCGCCGCATACTAACCTCCAAACAACTTCTCCCACACGCCCCAGCCCGCGATCGCGGAGACGGCCAGCAGCGCCACCGCCGCCAGCGCGCCGCCGGCGAGCACCCAGCCGCGGGTGCGGTAGGCTCTGGGGAGTTGGAAGTTGAGATACAGCGCCGCCAGCACGGCGATCGCCACGCCCAGGTTCGTGGCCAGAAAGGCGGTAATCGCCACCATGGCGTCAAAGTTGACGCCCGACAGGATCATGCCCGTGGCGGCGAGGAACGTGTACAGGCATAGCGCGCGTTGAATCTTTGGCTGATCGAACTTGCGTTGCGGCCAGATCGCCCCGGCGTATTCGGTGACGCAGCGGGCGTAGATGTCGGGGTAGGCCTGCAGCGTGCCCCACAGGGCGACCAGCACGCAGATGTAATACACCCAGACCAGCGACGGGTGGATCGCCCTCCAGATGGCGGCCTGGCTGGTCAGCAGGCTCCAGCCGGAGAAGGCGCTGTGCAGCTCGCCCGATTGTAGCTTGGGATAGATGACGGCCGCCCCGGCCAGCATGAACGCGGCGGTCACGATCAGCAGCACGGCGGCGCCCGCGGCGACGTCCCACTTGAGCGGCGCGATCGACCGCAGCACGGCTTTCACCGCCGCGGGGTCAGTCGGCAAGTAGTCGGCTGGCGTGCCGGCAGCGGCGCGGCGGCGGATGTCGTCGATCCGCGGATGGCCGCTCATGCCCCAGCCGTGCAGGGCGATCCAATCGGGGTAGACCAGGTACGTCATCACGCTGCCGCCGACGTAGCCAAAGGTGACCGCCAGCATGGCCGCGGCATGACTGCGAAACTCGGGCGGCGCGCCTTCCACGGGATGCGGAAAGTTGCCAAACGCCAGGAACCCGGCCAGCGCCGCGCGCAGGTCGGGCTGCACCAGCACAGTGCCGATCACCGTGCCGACGACCAGGATGCTGCAGATGACCAGTTGCTGGCGCTCGAGCCCCTCGTAGGTGAGCGCCAGGCTGAGCAGCAGCGCCAACGCGATGAACGCGATCGACACGCCGGTGGCGAAGCCGGGGTGGCTGGCAACTTCGCTGCCGTATACCAGAAAGCCGACCAACTCGCCGCTGGGCCGCGCGATCGCCGCCCACAACGGCCCAGCGGCCGCCAGCTCCAAAAACATCAGCACGAACAGCAGCCACCCGCGGGGGCCCGGGACGCGCACCAGTCGCTGCCCCAACGGCTCGCCGCTGATCGCCGCGTAGCGCCCCAGCAGGTAGGTGGCGAACACGCCCTTAGCGAGTACGCTGGCGAGGATCATCCACAGCAGGCCGTAGCCGTGAAACGCCCCGGCCCGCACGACGATGATCGTCTCGCCGGCGCCGATGGCGACCGACGCCACAATCGCCGCGGGACCGAACAACCGGGCGACGCGCAGCAGCTTGCCGCCCGTCCAGCCGCCGGCGAGCGCAGCGCACGGCGGCGGCGGATCAATCGGCGCGGACGAATCGGCGGCAGGCGGCGCGGGGGCGTCGCTCATGGGAAGGGCGCGCGGGATGAGAGGGCAGACAAGCGGCAAACCGCCTATGGTAGTGAATCGCGAGGGATGCGTCACCCGGCGGCTGAGCAGGCGGCGAGATCTTAGTGTGCCACTGCTGGCTGGTCCAGCAGTGCGAAGCGGGTACACGGCGCCCACTGCTGGACGAGCCAGCAGTGGCACACAACACGCGGCAATGCTCGCCTCGCGTTTCTCGGTTCGCTACGATACATGGTGCGATTGCCATTCTCCTCACGCCCACTTCATGAGCTTCTCGATCATGGCTGCTCTTTTTCTGTGCGCCGCGGCGTTTCACAAGCGAACTCTCTGCCTGTCACTCCTAGCCGCCGCTGCCGTGGCCGCGGGCACGACGACAGCGCTCGCTCAAACCACCGACCCCATGGTGCATGACCCGGTCCTGGCGACTGAGGGCGACATGCACTACCTGTTCGGCACGGGACGCGGGATTCAGGTTTACAGTTCGCCGGACTTGAAGACCTGGACCCCCGCGCCCGCGGTGTTCGACGCGGCGCCGACATGGGTCGCGAAGCTGCTGCCAGAGTTTCGCAACCATATTTGGGCGCCCGACATCGTCGAGCACGACGGGACGTTCTACCTGTACTACTCCGTCAGCGCGTTTGGGCGCAACCTGTCGGCGATCGGCGTGGCGACCAACACGACGCTCGACTCCAACGCGCCCGATTACCAGTGGGTCGATCACGGGCCGGTCGTGCAATCGATTCCCGGGCGCGACATGCACAACGCGATCGACCCGGCGATCGCATGGGACGACGAGGGGACGCCGTGGATGTCGTTCGGCTCGCACTGGGGCGGGTTGAAATTGTGCCGGCTGGCCGACGACCTGCGGTCGCTGCACGAGCCGCAGCAGTGGCGCACCATCGCCGCGCGGCATCGCTACTGGAAGCTCGACGAGCGCGACGCGGGCGACTCGGCCAACCCGGAGTTGGATTACGAGGAGCTCTATTCGAAAGAACTGGTCGAGCTGAACCGGTCGTCGGAGAACGGCGCCATCGAAGCGCCATTCATTTACCGACACGGCGAGGATTATTTCCTGTTCGTGTCGTGGGATCGCTGCTGCCGCGGCGTCGACAGCACGTACAAGGTCGTCGTGGGCCGCTCGGCGAGCATCGGCGGGCCGTACCTGGACCGCGAAGGCGAGGACCTGCGCTACGGCGGCGGCTCGCTGGTGGTGCGCGGCATGGGCGACACCCGCTGGGCGGCCCTGGGGCACAGCGCCGCGTACCAGATCGACGGCACGGACTACTTCGTCTGCCACGGCTACGACCGGCAGGCCGAGGGGCGACCGAAGCTGTTTCTGCGGCCAATTGAGTGGGACGAAGACGGCTGGCCGCTGGTGCGCTGCGACGACGAAACGACCGCGGCGCCGTAGGGGCACACTCGCCTCGCGTCCTGGCGCAACGACCGACGATTTACTCCGCCGGCTTCTGTGGCTTCTCTTCAGCCTGCTTCCCGGGCGGGCCGAGTTGCTCGTACAGCAGCTTTTTCAGATTCGGTCCGCGAGCGGTCATGCTGATCACCTTGCCGTCGCGGTCCAGCAGGATGGCCAGCGGAATGCCGTTGACGCCGTACTTCACCGCGTTGGGGTCTTCCCATCCGCGGGCATTTTCGTCGGTGCTGAACAGACTGCGCCACGGCAACTCCATCTGCTCGATGAACGACGCGGCCTGAGCGGGATCGTCGTCCAGGCTAATGCCCAGCACCTCGAAGCCCTGGTCGTGGTAAGCCTGATACATGTTTTTCACATTGGGCAGCTCGGCGCGGCAGGGGCCGCACCATGTGGCCCAGAAGTCGACGAGCACGACCTTGCCCTCGTAGGCGGACCAGTCGAGCTTGTCGCCGTTGAGGTAGCTGCCGTCCAGCTCCATCTTGCTGCCGGGCAGGGCGAGTCGGCGGCCGATGCCGGCCAGCGTTTCGACGACGGCCTCGCGGCGGGACATGTCGGATTTCTCAAACAGCGGCAACGCAGCGTCGACCAGCTTGGCGCCCAGTTCGTACTCGCCCTGCATGCCCAAAAAATCGGCGACGCTCATCACCGTTTGGGCGTCGTTGCGGTCCAGCTCGACGGATTTAAGGTACGCGATGATCTTCGCGACCAGATCGCCCCGGTCGTCGGGGGTCAGCTGATCCCAGCTTGCAAACTTCGACTCGACAAAGAACTTCATCGCCACGGCTTTGACGCTGGGGACCTTGCTGCGACTGGCGGCGGTCACCGCCTTGTCGAGCGCCTCGGCCGCGCCGGGCTCCTCCAACTGGGCAAGCAGCGCCAGCGACTGCAGGCGGTAGTAGTGCGCCTGCGTTTCTTCGTCCTCGTTTTCCGGCTTGGCTTCCAGCGCCTGGCGAGCCGCCACGGCGATGCTGCGCAGCACCTTGCGCTGCGCGGCGATCATCTCCTCTTCGCTCTCCGCTTCGGGTTCTTCCTCGGCGAGCTTTTCGATGAAGCCGATGATCTCGGCGGAGGTGCCTGCGGGCGCCGGGAACACGTCCGGCTGGTCGCCGCCTTCACGCTGAGCGCGGGCCGGGGCGAGGGCGGACAGCGCGACTGCCAGGGCCAGCAGGCCGCACGACAGACGGGCAAAACGAAAACAAGAAACGTCGGCGAGCGACATGCAACACTCCGCAGGAGAATCAGCAGGGGGGCGAGCTGCGACAGGCAGCCGCGGCGAGGCGTGAATTATCCCCGCCAGGGCGGTCTCGGCAAGGATGAATCGGGGGCCGGTGGGGCGGCTGGCGGGCGGGAAAGCGGCGAATTCCGGGGCGATTTGGCCGGGGGAGGCAGTTCGCATTGGCTCGGCATGTGCCTCGCCCCCCCAAAGACAGCGTGCCACGGCTCTGTGAGCCGTGCGCGGAGGGGTCGCGTCCCGCATGCTGCGCACGGCTCGCAGAGCCGTGGCACGCGGAACTGTTGGCTACGCAGGCTCGGCAGGAGCCTCGCTCTCCCGATGCTCGGCGAGCAGCTGCTTGAGCTTGGCGCGCATTTCCGGCGGGATGGGCAGGGGGGCGCGGCGGGTTTGCGGCGAGTCGCCCAGGCACAGCTGCACCGGCGCGCCCGCGGCGTTGCGCTCGACCGACAGGTCGGTCCACGGAATGATGCGATCGGCCGCCAACACGCCGCGGTCGCCAACGACCACGTCCGCCGCGCCGGTCACGCCAACCAGAATCAGAAACCCGCCCATCGTCGCTGGGAACGTGAGCAAGATCTCATTCAGCCCTGTGTAGCCCCACCATCGCAAGGCAATCGCCAACGCCGCCGGACCGGCGAGCAATACGACGGCGTTTTGCACGGCAATTTGCGGGCGGATTGTGCCGCGAACCGTCCCCAGTTGGGACAGCAGCCCGGTGCGCTTTCGATGCTGGTAGACCGCGAGGATGCCCATGCCCGCTGCCATTGCGGTCCAAATCAGCATGATCGCAATAGAGGCGTGAGTGCGTCGCCGCTCGTCCGGCACCGCCCAGGCGATCGCCGCCAGGTATGCGGCCAGCGCCGTGGTGAGGATCAGCAGTTGGCGGACGGAGAAACGCATGCGAAAAGGTCGAGCCCCCCCGGATCGGCCGGCTAATCAAACGGGCAACTAGCCGGCGGCACACCTGCCGCCGGGAAACTCGGGGCAGGACCAGCACCGCGAATCGCCCGGCGGCAAGTGTGCCGCCGGCTAGGAGCCCTTATGGGTACGGGTTGAACGAGGCAGCGGCGCTGGTCGAGCTGCGCCAACGTTGTACGCCGCTGGCGATCAGGGCTAACATACCAACTATGACAGACCACCGGGCCACCGACCAGCCGCGGTTTTCGTTGCGCCAGTTGTTGACGCTGACGACGGCGCTGGCGGTGTATTTTGCCGTGCTGGGTTGGGCAATTCGGAATTGCCACCCAGAGCGCGCCGCTCAGGTCACACGGAATGTCGTTCTCTTCACGGTTGCGTTTTCCCTGGCCGCATTGATTCGTTGGCGAATTCAGGTCGTCAAAAGGAAGTCTGCGGGCCGCATCTACGGTTCACTCAAGGTCGTGACGCCGCTCTACACGGAAGTGAGAAAATCGCTTCCGGTTTTTGTCTTTCTCGCGGCGATCATCGTCCTTGGGGCAGACAGAGCGCACGTCGCAGATTGGCTCGTACTCATGCTTCCGCTGTTGGGGATCGCGGTCACCATCAATTCGCTGACCATGCGGATTTCTACCGTGACTGACCGGGGAATTCTGAGCCAACAGCAGCTGACGAGTTGGGGCGAGGTCACGTGCCGTCGCGATCGGCACGAAATGGCCGTATCGCCAACGCCGAAGCGGCCGAGTCGGTGGCACTCTCCGTACCGGTATGCAGTTCCAACGGAGTTGCAGCCGGTTGTCGAGCGTCTGATCAACGAAGCGCAAGCCGCGGACCGGGAGGGCGAGGCTCCTGCCGAGCCAATGCGGGTCGCCTCCGCCGGCTCGGCGGGAGCCTCGTCCTCCCGGGATGCATGACGCGCGGCGTGCCATGGCTCCGTGAGCCGTGCGCGGAGGGGTTGAGTCCCGCGTGCTTCGCACGGCTCGCAGAGCCGTGGCACGCGGATTGGCCTCCCGCTTGCTAATACAACCCGTGCAGCGGGCCGCCGGGGGCGGCGAGTTCTTCGACGCGGCGGGTTGTAGCGGGGTCTTCCTCCAGCACCGGCGCGTGGTGCGGTTTGATGCGGGCATCGATGACCAGCGCACCGCGGCAGCCCCAGTGCTTCTCGCTGACAAACGGGTCGATCCCCCACAGGTCGTCGGCCGGGTTGGCGCGGGTGAACGTGGCCCACAGGAAGTTGGCCAGCGATTCGCTGACGAATTGGCTGTCGTCGACCACCAGCACCAAGCGGAAGGCGTTGATCGCGTCGCCAGCGGTGAATGACTCGCAGAATTGCCGCAGCGGCGCCGCAACTTGCGCGCGGCTCTCGGTGCGGCGGCGGATCAGTTCGTCGTAGTCGAACGACGGCGCCGGGCACGGCGGGCCTTCGACCGCCAACACGCCCGGGAGCACAACGCGGGGGTGGGCGAACCCGTCGGGCAGACGCAGCTCGGTCGGCACGGACGTGGCCAACTCGAACCGCGGCGGGCCGGCGGCGGCGATCACGACCTTCGACCCCGCATTGAGTCCCGCGCCGCTGTAGTCGAGCGTGTCGATTGTCGTGTGCGTGTGGAAGTGCAGGTCGCGCGTCCAGTCGGCGCGGCGGAGCATGTGGGCGAAGAACGCCGCCTCGTCGTGCACGTCCAGCTGCGGATCGTCGCTGCGGTTGGCAATCAGCAGGAACTTGGCCAGCGACAGCTGTCCTTGCCCCAGGATCGCGCAGGCCTGGGTGAGCAGCTCCTGCGGCGCCGGGCGGTCCAAAAACGGCATGTACCGCTCGCTGCCGACGGCCAGCAGCAGCGGATGCACGCCCGCCGCGTCGACCGCGTGCACGCCGTGCACGCCGGGCAGCACCGTGGGAATCAGCGGGCCGGTGAGTTCGTGGATTAGCTTCCCGAACAGCGTGTCCTCCTGCGGCGGGCGGCCGACCACGGTGAACGGCCAGATCGCGTCTTTGCGGGCATACACGCGATCGACCTGCATCACGGGGAACGGGTGCGTCAGGCTGTAGTACCCCAGGTGGTCGCCAAACGGCCCTTCGGGCAGCAACCGGTCGGGGTCGACCGTGCCGCAGATGCAAAAGTCGCTGTCGGCGTGGATCGCGATGCCGCCGGGGCGGCGAATCATCCGCGTGCGGCGGTTGTTCAGGGCGCCGGCGAAACCCAGCTCGCTCATTCCCTCGGGCAGCGGCATCACGGCGGCGACCGACATGGCGGGCGGGCCGCCGACGTGGACGTTCACGCGGAACGGCTGGCCCGCCTCGATCGCGGCCGCGTGATGCACGCCGATGCCGCGGTGGATTTGATAATGCAGGCCGACTTCGCTGGCGGGGTCGTACTGGCCGCCGGCCAACTGCACGCGGTACATGCCCAGGTTCGAGCTGTTGAGCCCGGGGGCGCGGACGTCCTCGGTGTAGACCACCGGCAGGGTGACGAACGGGCCGCCGTCGCGGGGCCAACTGACCAGCTGCGGCAGCTCGTCCAGGCGCACCTGCTGATCGAGAATCGGCCCGCTGCGCACAGAGCGCGGCAGCATCGAGAGCGCATCGAAGGGCGCCTTCCAGAACCGCCACGGGGCGCGCAGGGCGTCCTGCGGAGCGGCCTTGAGCGTCACCAGCCGCTCGACCCCGGCGAGCGCGTCGCGGAAGATCAGCCGCGTGCGGTCCCAGGTACCGAACAGGTTGCTGACCATCGGGAACCGGCAGCCGACGACGTTGGCGAACAGCAGGGCCGGGCCGCCGGCGGCAAAGACGCGGCGGTGGATGGCGGCCGCCTCGAGTCGGGCGTCGATGGGGACGTCGATGGTGCGCAGCTCGCCGCGAGCGGCCAAGTCGTCGACGCACGCGCGGAGACTGCGATAACCCATGGGGAGCAAGCGGGGACGGACGAAGCGAGCAAACCAAGTCAGCTACCGAGTGTACCGCGTCCCGTGCGGCGGCGTAACGCGCGGGGCGTAGGTCAGGCTTTCCAGCCTGACTTGAACAATCAGGGAGTTGGGGGCGAGATGTGACGCCGTGTCAGGCTAGAAAGCCTGACCTACGGCGAACGGCCGCGTCGCTGCTGCCGGGGCGCCCGCCCCTACAGGGCGAAAAAGCCCTAAAACCAGCCGCCCGCTGGCGCCAGCTGGCCTCAGAACGGGCCGGAACCTAGTGCGGATCGCACCGGAAACTTAGAATAAGAAGGCTACTGGGACGGTACGGCGCGGATTTCCTCGCGCCCGCCGCCTGCTCGCTGCTGCCCCCAGAACGAGCGATTCCACCGCGACCGTCCCCCCTGGGACCAAGGACCTATCCGACGATGCCGCATCACGACGACGACCGCCTGCCCGAAATCGCCCTGGTCGGCGACCTGACCGACAACGAGCCGGAGCTGACCGATCGGCTGCTGGACGTGGAACCGGGCGGCGAGTGCATCATCTATTTCGACTCGCCGGGGGGCAGCCCCTACTGCGCGATGTCGCTGATGACGCTGATCCGCCTGCGGGGTCTGAAGGCCACCGGCATCGTTACCGGCGAGTGCTCCTCCGCTGCGCTGTGGCCGTTTGCCGCCTGCACGCGCCGGCTGGTCACGCCCTGCAGCGTGATGCTGTTTCACCCGATGCGGTGGCAGAGCGAAGAGAACGTCGGCCTGGCCGAGGCGGCCGAGTGGGCACGTCACTTCGGTTCGCTGGAAAAAGAAATGGACGCGCTGCTGGCCGACCTGCTGGGCGCCACGTTCGAGTCGATTGACAAGTGGATCAACCCGGGCCGCTACGTCTCGGGCGCTGAACTGGCCGAGGCCGGCCTGGCCGAGCTGGTTGGATTTGATCAGCTGAGCACCGTGTTGGCGACGATCCACCCGCAAGTGAACGGCAAGCCGGCCGGGCGCCCCAAGGTGCGGGCCGCGAACTGAGCGGATCTCAAATTGGGCGTGCCACGGCTCTGTGAGCCGTGTGCGGAGAGTTTGAGTCCGGCGCGCTTCACACGGCTCGCAGGGCCGTGGCACGCTTGAACCCAATTTCAACTCGGCGACATGGCTGGTCCTTATCGCAAGCGTCGGCGAGCGATCAATGAATCGGGCCACGCCCACTTCTTGACCTACTCCTGCTGGCAACGATGGCCTTTGCTGGAGAAGGACCGCGCTTGTCAGTGGGTAGTTGATGCGATTGACGCCGCTCGTAGTTCCCAGGACTTCGACCTGCTCGCTTTCGTCGTCATGCCCGAGCATGTTCACCTGCTGCTTCTGCCGCGGCGACGGGACTACGAAATGCGGCGTATTCTCGCGGCCTTGAAGTCCCCTGTTTCCCGACGCGCCAAGGAGCACCTGCAGGTCACGGGCAACACCGAGTGGCTCGAACGGCTCACGGCGAGCCACGGCAACCGACGCGTGTTTCGCTTTTGGCAGCCTGGCGGCGGTTACGACAAGAATCAGTGGAACGAGCGGCCAATTCGCGAGACAATCGACTACATCCACGCGAATCCGGTGCGCCGCGGTCTGGTTGCCGGTCCCGCACAATGGAAATGGTCAAGTGCCGGCGTCTATGCCGGCCACACGGACGGCGCATTGGCAATCGACTCCGTCAAACTGGACTAAAACGCCTTGTTGCGTACCACGGCTCCGTGATCCGTGCGTGGAGAGTTTGAGTCCAGCGTACTTCACACGGCTCACAGAGCCGTGGCACGCTAACTTTTCTTCAATTGCTTCAATCTTTCGCGACCGGCGAGGGCGGCGGCGCGGGCTGTGGCGGCATCCTCGGCAATCGCCGTGAGGTGCCCCATCTTGCGACCCACCCGGGCGTCGGTCTTGCCGTACAGGTGCAGCCGCAGCGCGGGGTCGGCCAGCACGGCGGTCCAATCGGGCGTGCCGGTTTGCCACAGGTCGCCCAGCAGGTTGGCCATCGCCGCGCCGCCGACGATCGGGTCGAACGATCCCAACGGCAGGTTGCAGACGGCGCGCACTTGCTGCTCGAACTGCGAGGTGCGACAGGCGTCGATCGTCAGGTGCCCGGAGTTGTGCGGCCGCGGGGCGATTTCGTTGACCATCAGCCGCCCGTCTTTGGCCCAGAAGAATTCCACGCACAGCAGGCCGATCGCGTCGAGTTGGCAAGCGATGGTCGTGGCGATTTCCGCCGCGTCGGCCGCCGCGGGGGCGAGCGCCGGGTCGGGGAACGTCGACACGTCCAAGATATGATTGGCGTGATCGTTGGCCACGGGGCCGAACGTGGCCGTTTCGCCAGCGGGATTGCGGGCGACCAGCATCGACAGCTCGCACTGAAAGTCGATGAACCCTTCCAAGATGGCCGGCTGCCCGAGGAGTTCGGCGTGCGCGGCGGTGGCTTCCTCGGCCGTGCGGACCAGCGACTGGCCCTTGCCGTCGTAGCCCCAGGCCGCCGTTTTGAGCACCGCCGGCAGACCGAGTTGCTCGATCGCCGCGGCGAGTTGCTCGGGGGTGGTCGCCTCGGCAAAGGGGGTGACGGGCACGCCGGCCTGCTGGAGAAAGCTCTTTTCCCGCAATCGATCCTGCACGATGTACAGCGCCTCGCCCGAGGGCCGCACGGGGGCGTGCTTGGCGGCCGTTTCGGTGGCGATCGCGGCGATGTTTTCAAACTCCAGGGTGACCACGTCCACGCTGGCGGCGAACTCGGCCACGGCCGCCACGTCCTCGAACGCGCCGGTCGTTTGCCGCCAGCAGACGTCGGCGGCCGGGGCGTCGTGCTCGGGGGCGTACACGTGCACGCGGTAGCCCAGCCGCGTGGCCGCCATGGCGAACATGCGGCCGAGCTGCCCGCTGCCCAGCACGCCCAGCGTGGCGCCGGGGAGAATGCGATCGGTCGTGGGCATGGCAAGCGGCCTAGAATGGAACGCGGATCGGCGCGGGTGCAGCGGATGAACGCGGGACGGGCTCTAACAACTTAAGGACCGCTGCCGCTTCGAGAAAGGGCTGGCAGAGCTTCCGTCGCTTTGATTCGATCTGCGTCCATCCGCGTCATCCGCGGTCTTCCGCGTCCCATTCGTTGCGGAGCCAAGCGGCCAGCGACTCAATCGTCTTCCAAATACGCCGCGATTCGCGCTTTGATTTCGTCGCGGATGCGGCGGAACTCCTCGCGGCGTTGCTGCTCGTTGCCCATCACGTCCGCCGGGTCGTCGAACGGCCAGTGGAACGTCTCGACCGCCGGCAGGTTGGGACACGACTCCGCGGCCGAGTCGCACACAGTGACCGCCAGGTCAAACTTTTTCTTGGCAAACTCGTCGACCGACTTGCTGCGGGCCTTGCTCAGGTCGAGCCCCAGCTCGGTCATGACCTCGATCGCCATCGGGTGGACGTAGCCGGCGGGCTTGGAGCCGGCGGACTGCGCTTGCCACTGCCCGTCGGCCAGCAGATTCCATAGCGCCTCGGCCATTTGCGAACGGCAGGAGTTGCCTGTGCAGAGAATGAGGACGCTTTTCATGGTGGTGCTCGTTGGGGAGGGGGAACTGCAGCGACGCGACAAGCCTGATAGCGACGCCCCGGCGGCGCGCGGCCGCTCGAGCCATCACTCCGTCGCGGGCTCGCAGGGCGAGCCGCTGCAGCAGTCGGCGTGAATGCAGCGGCAACTGGGCACAGCCAGTGCCGCGCCGAGGGTCGGCGCGGTGAGGTAGATCCACAACGCGTCGAGGCGCCCGCTGACGACCGCGAGCGCGAGGGAGCGGGCTGGGTTCATCGAAGCCCCGCTCACCGGGCCGCCAAACAGCGCCTCCAGCGCGATCACGCCGCCAATTGCCGCTCCCGCCATCATCCCCTTTTCCTTGGCCCCAGTCGACACGCCCAGGATGACAAACATGAGAATAAACGTGAGCACGGCCTCCATGACCCACGCTTGCTGCCAGGAACCGGCAGGAAACGTGCCGCCGAGGTGCTCATCGGCAGGAAACATGACCCGCAGCAACCCGCTCGCCACCAGCGCCCCGATGCATTGGGCGGCGACGTAACCGGGCGCCGAGGCGAACGGAAAACGCCGCGCCAGCCAGAAGCCCGTGGCGACCGCCGGGTTGAGGTGCGCCCCCGACACGTCGCCCACCGCGTAGATCATGGCCATGACGACCAGTCCGAACACCAGCGACACGCCCACGTGCGTCACGGGCCCGACGCCCGCGGCGTCGGCCATGGCGTCATTGACCACAATGGCGCCGCAACCGGCAAACACCAGGCAGAACGTTCCGATCGCTACGGCGACAAGGTTCCGCATCATGGGCGGTGCAATTGCGAGTGGGTAATTCGAAATAGCTAACGAGCGACAACGAGCGAGCAGGTTCCTAGCCGGGCCGCTACGCGGGCCGCCGGGTGCGGGTTGATCTGTTCAACACACTCCGGCCCTCGTAGCGGCCCGGCTATTGGGGCGGCTGTGAGCACGACAACGCTGGGGGTGCTTGTTATCGCCTGCGGTGCGCAGTGCGTCTACCGCGGGGGATACCGCGGCGGTTGCATGGGGCCCTCGTCGCTGACCACCGCGGCCCGCTCCGGCGACGCAAGCAAGTCGCTCACCGCGTAGACCTTGTCATCGACAATCGCCGCGTTGCGCACCAGCCGCGCGCCGTGGCTGTAGTCGACGTAGCCATCGTGGTGCACGATGGTCAGCGGCTGAATCGGCGTGCTGTCGAGTTGCCGCCAGCCGTAGATCGCCAGCCGCCTGGGCCGCTCGAAGATCCGCGGGGTGAGTACGATGTCTTTCTTGGCGCCGGTGGTCAGCGCGCCGAGCGGCGCGTCGCCCCGCTGGGCCTCGGTGCGGCGATTCGCTTCGACGAACGCGGCCACCGATTCGCGATCTTCGGTCAGCGGGCGCGGCGGCAACCGCACCGTGGCCGCCGCGTCGATCGCGTCAACCAACTTGCGCGTGGGCAGCGTGCAGCCCCAGCGATCGGCCAAGCGCTGAGCGGTTTGCGGCGTCATCGGGATCCGCAAAAAGTCGTCGTCGCTGCCGACTGCCAGCACGTCGGGGGCGACTTCGATGGCCGCGCTCGGCGAACCGCCGTCGGCATCGGCTGGCACATTCACCGCAACAAAGGTGCGCAGGAAATCGGGAAAGTTGCCCGCGGCGAGTTCGGCGTAGATCGCTTCTTCGCGCTGCTGCAGCGGCAAGCCGGCAATCTTCTGCGCAAACGCGGCGCCGCCGATGGCATCGGCGGGGCGTGGCGGCAGCGCCAGCGGCGGCAGCGATTCAATCGGCGGCAGGCCGGTCGCCGCGGCCGGGTCGGCGGGCGTCGGCACGAGTTGAATCCAGCTCGTGTACGCCCGCGGTCCGGCGAACTCGCCCCACCGGTCCGCTTCGGGCGTGCCGGTGGTCAACGCCAGCAGGTAGCCGTTCATGTCGCCGACCAGCGCGGTGTGCAGGATCTTGTTCGCCGGGTTGTTGTGGACCCAGAACCGCAGCTGCCCGTCGAGTCCCTCGTAGTGCGTGAACGGCTCGCCGTCGGTCCGCTGCAGCAGCGCTTCGTCCGCAAAGGCGTCGACCATCCGCTGCGTGGCGCGGAACGTGCCGCCGGTGGGGCCGACGACCTTTTTGCCCTGGAAGGTGATTTCGCGATCGTCGTAGGCCAGCACGATCAGCCGCCGCGCGGGATCGCCGCGCAGCCAGCGGAGAAACTTGTCCGCGTGAACCGCAGCGTCGAACGAGTAGTTGGCGTCTAGAAACGCAATGCGATCAACCCACGCGGGGATGTCGTCTTGCCCCTCGAGCACGCCCCACAGAAAGCTGCCGCCGCCGCTGTGAGCGGCCAGCGTGACGCGCGCGTCCGGGCCGGCAAACTCGCTGCGCCACGAGGCGACCAGTTCGGCGATCCGCTCGTTGGCCCCATCGTGGCCGGCCCGCCAGGCCGGCCAACTGCGCCCGTTGGCCTCGGCCGCCAGCAGCGTGATCCGCTCGCCGGGCGTCACGGTGCGCAGCAGCCGCGTTTGCGCGGCGATGTGTTGGATGTCGAAGTGCCAGTCCAACCCTTCGCTCATTTGGCAACCGAGCGTCTGCTCCAACGTGTTGCCGTTGGGCAGGGCGAAGATCACCAGCCGCGCGGGGCGCTGGTCCTCGGCGCCAGCGGGCAAGGGCAGGGGGGCGTTCACGTGCACCCGCGCGTCGGGCTCTGCGGCGCGCGTGCCCCACTGCTCGTCGTACCAGGGCGAGGGAACCAGCCACGACTCCGCGCCGACGGCCGGAGCTGCGAGCGCCATCGCGGCCACACAGATGACAAAGTGTCGAACGGAAAGCATCGCGGGACTCGCGGGCAGCAGGAAAGAAGCCTGACGCGGCAGGCCGAACCGTTAGACTACCACGTGCGCCACGCCGGAGCGACGCGCTGCGTGCCACTGCTGGCTGGTCCGGCAGTGCGAAGCGGGTACACGGCGCCCACTGCTGGACGAGCCAGCAGTGGCACACTCGGACTCTGCACCGCGCCGCCAACATCCCATCAACAAACAAACATCCCTCATGCCCAACGCCCTGGCCCAGGAATCGTCGCCGTATCTGCTGCAGCATCAGGACAACCCGGTCGATTGGCGGCCGTGGGGGCCGGCGGCGCTGGCGGCGGCGCGCGACGAGGACAAACCGATCTTTCTGTCGATCGGCTACGCGGCCTGCCATTGGTGCCATGTGATGGAGCACGAGAGCTTCGAGGACGAGCGCATCGCGGCGCTGGTCAACGAGCACTTCATCGCGGTGAAAGTCGATCGCGAAGAGCGGCCCGATCTCGATCAGATTTACATGAACGCGGTGCAGATGATGACCGGGCGGGGGGGCTGGCCGATGTCGGTGTTCCTGACGCCCGAGCTGAAGCCGTTTTACGCCGGTACGTATTTCCCGCCCACAGCCCGCGGAGGCATGCCGGGGTTCGACGACGTGCTGCGGGCGGTGCACGACGCGTGGCTCAACCGCCGCGATCAGGTCATGGCGATGTCGGAGCAGATCACGGCCGAACTGCAGACCGCCGGCGACATGGGCGGCGACGGCGACGCGCTCCCCACGCGCGACGCAATCAATGGGGCCGTCGCGCAACTCGCCCGCGCGTTCGACCCGCAGCACGGCGGGTTTGGCCAGGCGCCCAAGTTCCCGCATCCGATGGATCTGCAGCTGTGCCTGCGGCAGTGGTTCCGCACGGGGGACGGGCACGCGCTGGAGATGGTTCGCGTGACGCTCGACCGCATGGCGGCGGGGGGAATTTACGATCATCTGGGGGGCGGGTTCGCGCGGTACTCGGTCGACGAGCGGTGGCTCGTGCCGCACTTCGAAAAGATGCTGTACGACAACGCGCTGCTGGCCGGGGCTTATCTGGAAGCGTTTCAAGCGACCGGCGACGCGGCGTACGAGCGGATCGTGCGCGAGACGCTTGATTACGTGCTGCGCGATATGACCGACGGGGCCGGCGGATTTCACAGCACCGAGGACGCCGACAGCGAGGGCGAGGAGGGGCTGTTCTACACCTGGACTCCCGATGAGCTGACTGCGGTGCTGGGGGAGGACGCTGCCGAGACGCTGGGCCGCGTGTACGACGTGACCGACGCGGGCAATTTCGAGGGCCGCAGCATCTTGCACCTGCCCAAGACGATCGAGCAGGCCGCGCAGTTGATGGGACGCGACGCGGCGGAGCTGGCTGCGGAATTGGCCGCCAGTCGAGCGAAGCTGCTCGCCGCCCGCGAGCAGCGCATCCGCCCCGGCAAAGACGACAAGGTGCTGGTGTCGTGGAACGCGCTGGCGATCGACGCGCTGGCCCGGGCCGGCGCCGTGCTGGCCGAACCGCGGTATCTGCAGGCCGCCCGCCGCGCCGCCGATTTCCTGCTCTCCGAGCTGCGCCGCGACGACGGCCGACTGCTGCACGCCTGGCGACACGGCACGGCCAAGCTGGACGCGTATCTGGACGATTACGCGTACCTCGCGTCCGCACTGGTCACGCTGTTCGAAACTGCCCACGAGGCGAAGTATCTTGCCGCGGCGACGGAGCTGGCCGACGCGATGCTGACGCACTTCGCCGATCCGGCTGGCGGCGGGTTTTTCTTCACCGCCGATGACCACGAGCAACTCATTGCCCGCAACAAGGACCTGACCGACAGCAGCGTCCCGGCAGCCAACGGCATGGCGGCCACGGCGCTGGTGCGACTGGGCAAATTGACCGGCAACGCGGAGTATTTGTCCGCCGCGCAGGGCGCGGTGGCCGCGGCCGCCGACCTGATCCGGCGGGCGCCGACCGCGACCGGGCAATCGCTGCTGGCGCTCGATCTGCTGTTGGGGCCGACGTACGAACTGGTGCTGGCCGCCGATCCGGCGACCGACGAGGGCGCCGCGGCGCTGGCCGCGGTTCAGCAGCAATATTTGCCGAACAAGGTGTTCGCCCTGGCGCCGCCGCAGGCCAGCGAAGCGCCCAAAGCGCTGGCCGATCTGCTGGCGGGCAAGGAGCCCGTCGACGGGCAGCCGACGCTGTATGTGTGCGAAGGGTTCACGTGCCGGGAACCGAGCGTGGGCGGTGAATCGATCGACGCGGCACTGGACAAGTTGAGCGCCACGGCGGACTAGCAGTCGGCTCTGCCTGCGGACAACGACTGTAGCCGGCGGCCTACGTGCCGCCGCTGTGCTTTCGAAACCGACGCTCCTCTCAATCAGCGGCGACACGTAGGTCGCCGGCTAGGGGAACGGGAAGCGCGCGAAAAAAAGAGGCCGCAGCGCGAATGCTCGCGCTGCGGCATGAAATCAGTTCAACAGGTCTGCGAACTCGCGGCGGCGCTTAGTGCTCGTGCCCGTCGTCGCCGTGGGCGTCTTCGCCCGTGTAGGCTTCCACGAAGTGGTCGATCGCGTGGTGCAGGTCATCGGCCACGCCTTCGTCGACGGTTTGCTTGCACTTCATGGCGGCGACCATCACCTGGTGCGCGGCGGTCAGCTTGTCGACGTACTTGGGGTCGTCCGGCTTGATCCGCTGGGCCATGAAGTAGTCGCCGATCACCCGCTGCACCTTCGTGGCGTGGTCCTCTTTGGTCATCACCCAGCGGGTCAGCTGGTTCTTGCTGAGCGGGTCGGACTTGGCGGACAGGGCCGTGATTTCGGCGTCGGCCTTGCTGATCGTGTCGAAGTGCTCGTGCATCTCGGTGAAGCGGGCGTCGTCGTCGTAAATCCCGCAGGGGACCTGGCAGTGGGCGGCCACGTAAGCAGCGGGAACGGCCACGGCGGCGCCCAACAGCAAAACGGCAATCAAACGTTTCATGGGAGGAATCCTCAGTCGGTCAGTGGAAATTCGTGTGCGGCAATGCAGGCGGCCGAGCGGGCCGGCCGCTGTTGGGTCAATCTAGGACCGGCCGCCGCGGGGGTCAAACGCCCGCGACCGCGGCAAACCGGCGCGGGGCGTGTGCGGCCGCACATTGCTGGTTTGTCATAACCGCGCAATCGCGGCATCGGTGTGCGGGACTGCTGGCTTGCCCAGCAGTGGGCGCCGTGTACCCGCTTCGCACGGCTGGACGAGCCAGCAGTGGCACGCAGACACGGACTTCGCGGTTGTTCCGACAATGGGCACGCAAGTTGCACCTCACCGCAGTTGCTGCTGACGTTGTCGCGTCTGAATCCATCGCCCGGCACGCCTCTCTGGCGGTGCGGCGCGAATCTTCTCCACCGAGGAAACCCATGAATGCTGTCGCTGCGTTTCGTCCGGGCTGTTGCTGCACCTACCGCTGGGCCGGCCGGGTGTCGGCCGCGTTGATCTTCTTCGCTTGGGTCGCGTTTGTGATCCTGGAACCGATGCCGTTGGTTCGCGAAGGCGTGCCGCTGGCCACGCAGGCGGCCCTGTTGGCGGTGATCTTTGGCGGCTACGCGATCTCGCTGCGGCACGAGCGCGCCGGGGCCGTGGTGTCGCTGCTGGGCGTGGCGGCGTTTTTCGTGGCCACGCGGGTCGAGCTGCAGGTGGCCACCCAGCCCGCGTTCGCGTTGTTCGCGTTGCCGCCGGTGCTGTTTTTGATCTCGCAACGTTTGGCGGAGCACGAGTCGCACGCTGCGGTCGAACCGCCCGCCGAAGGGCCGCCCGCGCCGCCCGCGGCCGAGTGAGCGCCACCTGCGGGCACACCCCGCGCGCCCTTCCGCACGCTGCGCGAGTCCGCCGGGGCAAAAACGCCGGAAAAGCGGAGCTGTTGACCGGTGCGCCCGCGCGGCGCGAAAATTGCACTTTCTTGCCTGCGAATCAATAGCCGTGCCCGACCGCCGGCGCATGCAGCCTGCGGGCTCAGTGCCGAGTTGGTCGGAAGAAGTCGGACCGCCGCCGCGTTCTCTTAGAGCGCAGCCGCTTGGTCGCCAGCCGCGAGGCACGTCCGCCCCGGGAGCTCGACCAGGACGACCGACGAAGGGTCGACGAGGATTCGCAGACGCCCACTCGGATAGCATGCGATGAATGCCCGTGATCGTCTGCGACTGCCGCATTCGTGCGGTTACCTCTGGGCTGCGCGAGCGGCGGCGGTGATTCTTGCGCTGTTCGTGCTGGCCCTGGCCATCGGCCACGGCGGCTTGCCGTCTCTTGCTGAGCAGCCCTGGTCCGTGCGGGTGATCTTTCTGGGCGGGGCCGTCGTCTTTGCGGGCTACGCGATCGGTTGGCGTGCGCCGGCGGTGGGGGGCTGGATCGGATTGGCCGGACTGGCCGTGATGAACGCCGGCGAGTGGGCGGCCAACGGGCGGCCGCTCGGTGGCGTGTTTCCGCTGCTGGCCGTGCCGTGCGTGCTGTATCTGATCGGCGCGTGGCTGGTCCGTCGCCACGGCCCGGGGTGCCCCGTGGATTGAACCCTGGCGGGCGTGTCACGGCTCTGCGAGCCGTGCGAACCGAGGGCAGAGTCACCGTTGACGCACACGGCTCACAGAGCCGTGGCACGCAAAAGCAGGGGGTGGCTGGGGACGACCGCAGGGGGCCCCCAGTTGAAGTCCCTGGGGGCTCCGCTGCGCTCCGTCCCCAGCCACCCGCCGCGTGGCAACGCCGCGGTTGCGACTGTCGCGCGCGACCGGACATAATGGCGGCGCGCCCATCCGCCGTTCGCCCCGCTCCTCTCTTGCCGCCGCCGCGTCATGTCGACTTCCCTCAGCGAATTCTCCGGCGGCGTCTTCTCCAAAGAGATCGACGGCGGCCGCGCGGGGGCCAGCATCGCCTTGGTCCCCGAGGGGATCGTCGCCCACACGACGACCGGCCAGCGGTTCGTAGTCCGCTACCACGAGTGCCAGTTGGAGATGGGCGGCGCCAGCGGGCGGATGGTCTTCTGCCGACCGCCCGACCGCAGCGTGACCATTTTTTGCGAAGACAAAGGCTTCCCCCGCGCGCTGGCCACGGCCAGCGGCTCGGAGCTGGCCGGCGACGTGGATCACATGCTCGAAGCGCGCCAGCGCGAGCGCGGCCGGGGTCGCGGCTGGTTCTTGATCGGCGCCGGGGTGCTGGCGATTCTGCTGATCGCGGGCTACTACGGCGTGATGGCCGCCGGACGGGCCGTGTTAATGTCCGTGCCTGTGAGCGTCGATCGCACGATCGGCGACCAGGCGTTTGGGGCCATGGAAAAACCGGGGCCGGAGATTCACGATCCCGTGGTCGTCGACGCGATCGCCGAGATCGTCGACCGGCTCGGCGAGCAGGCGAACGCTCCTTTGGCGGCTGACGAGCAGTTCGATTTTCGCGTCCATGTGATCGACGCCGACGTGATGAACGCCTTTGCCCTGCCGGGCGGGCAGATCGTGGTGTTCACCGGGTTGATCCAGGCATGCAACGAGCCGGAGCAGCTCGCCGGCGTGCTGGCCCATGAGATGTCGCACGTGACCCGCCGGCACGGGCTGGAACGGATTGGCCAATCGCTGGGACTGGCGCTGGCGGTCGACCTGGTGCTGGGGCGGGTCGAGGGACTGGCCACCGCGGCGGTGCAGCTGGCGCAACTGGCCGCGGCCAACAGCTACAGCCGCGACCAGGAGGCCCAGGCGGACGCCGACGGGGTGCAGTTCATGCACGCCGCGGGGCTCGATCCGCTGGCGCTGGCGAAGTTCTTCGAGCGGCTGAAAGAGGAGGGCCCGGGGTTGCCCGGCGCACTGGAGTGGATCAGCACGCACCCGGACCACGACCGGCGGATCAAGGCGGTCGAATCGCAAACGGCCGCGCTGCCGCCGCTGGACCCCCGGCCGCTGAAGCTGGACTGGGCCGAGGTGCAGGCCCACGCGAAGAATCCGGAATAGGGGGCAGGCTGGAGGCTGGAAGGGCGAGGCTCCCGCCGAGCCATGGTGCCGGCGACACGGTTTCAACTCGTCGAACCGCTCCCCCTTCATCCCGGCAGGGACGGCTCGACAATAGCCCCGCGATGAATCGCGGGGCTATTTTCACATTGTCCCTGACGGGACAGGGACGACTTGGCGGTCGTCTTAAAGCCACCCGCTCGCGCACTTCCGGCGGGGTCGCGACTGGCTGTCGCCATCGATCGGTTGCCGCGTCCGCGGGCCGGCGGCGCCGATTGGGGCGGTTTTCCGCCGTTTTCTGCAATCCGCAGCCCCGTTGGGCCCGGCGTTTGCTGGACACCTCCGGCTTGATTTGCGAGAATTGAGGAGCAAGTGAGCGGACTTTTCGCAATCATTTCCGCACTGTGATATCTTGGCCGGGCGACCCTGAGGCGGGCGCCGCGGCCCATCGTACCACGCGGTCGGCTCGCTGCTTGCGCAGATGCTCCCGACGCCGGTCTGGGGCGCACCAGATTTTGGCGACTTCGCGATCCGCACGCAGCCTTCGGGCCAGCGCGGGGCGTCGAGTGCTTTTCTCCATGAACAGGGAGACGAACAGATGAGGCAAACCCTTTCTTCCGCCGCCACGCCGCGGCGCGCGTTCACGCTGGTCGAGCTGCTGGTGGTGATCGCGATCATCGGCACGCTGGTCGGCCTGCTGCTGCCGGCCGTGCAAGCGGCTCGCGAAGCGGCCCGCGCGAACACCTGCCGGAACAATCTCACGCAGTTGCAGAAAGCGCTGGCCAACCGCGAAACGTCGCTGCGGGATTACCCGGGGTACGTGAACCGGCTGGGCCTGACCGGGGCCACGGGCCCCGACGCCCCGGTCGTACGGGCGAGCTGGCTGGTCATGACCTTTCCCTACATCGAGCAAACGGCTCTGTGGGATCGCTGGTCGACGGGCTTGCCCAATGGGTACAACCCCGGCACCGACGTGGCCAACGTGGAGAGCTTGATTTGTCCAAGCGATCCGCCCGTGACCGCCGGGGCGCCCGTGAATTCGTACGTCGGCAACGCCGGGTGGGTCCAGAAAACGGATCAATTCGTCAACAACACGCCATCGCAGTTCAAACCGGCTGAGAATGCGGCCAATGGCGTGTTCTTCGATCGCACGCGCACCAATGGCAGCACTGGCCTGCTGGGGCCGCAGGACTACAACGACATCCAGAATGTCCCGGAAATCGTGATGACCAGCGCCTACATCCAATCCAAGGGCGACGGGATGACGGCCACGCTGATGATTTCCGAGAACTTGCACGCGGCGACTTACACCTACACCGCCAATGAATTGCAGAACGTCAGAGACCAGAAGTGGCACTTTGGCTTCTGCTGGCAGCAACCCGCGGCTGTGCTGAGCAATCCCAACCAGCGCATCAACGGCGTCAAAGCCCAAGGCCCCGAAGATGAGCTGGAGTTCATGGGGCGCTCGTACGACGCAACCAATCAAACGTGGGCTGGGGCGGCGAGCAATGCCAGCGAGGTCGCCGATGCGTTCCCCACGAGCAACCATCCTGGTGGCGTGAATGTGGCATTTGTGGGCGGAGCGGTCCAGTTCATCGCCGACCAGATCGACCCGGTCGTGTACGGCCAGCTGTGTACGTCCAACAGCAAGGCGTCCGACCTAGTCTCCGGCTCGACGCCCGACAAACAACTGCCTCCGGTGAGCGACGGGAGCTACTAAGCTCGCGCTGCTGATTCTCAGACCTCCACGGCGAAGCGCCCCCGCGGCGCTTCGCCGTTTTTCATGCGCACGCGGCGAGAGCACACAAATGGGGTGGCTGGGGACGACCGCAGGGAGCCCCCAGGGCCACTGGGGGCTACGCTGCGCTCGTCCCCAGCCACCCTCCAATTCACATGCCATGTTGAAAAGCCAACTCGACCAGTTTGCTTGACCGCCGACGGCTTCAAGCCTACCATTTGGTGTACACACATACACCACTTGGCCGCGAGGGGGATTGGTCATGCCGTGTTATCTGTTTTCCTGGCACGGGTACGGCCGGTGGGGCGGCGAGCCCGCTCGGCCGACGGCCGCGGGGGGCCAGCTGCTGCTGCCGGACCGGGTGATTGCCGATCGCTACCGCGAGCACGCGGCCGACCCGCAGGCGTGCTTCGACGACGCCACGCAGCGCGCGTTGCTGGCCGAGTTGCAGCGGGGCGCCGAGCGCGCCGGGCTGCGGCTGCACGCAGCGTCGACCGACGCGGCCAGCGTGCAGGCCGTGGTCAGCTGGCCCGACGCGCGGCCCGAGAGCCGCGTGCGGCGCGAGTTGCACGACGCGCTGTCCGCGCAACTGGACAGCGGCGGCGAGCGCGTCTGGCTGTCGCACCGCGGCCGCCGGCAACGCATCGGCGACGCGGCGCAGTTTCAGCACGTCACGCTAGCGACGCTGCGCCGGGCCGCAGGCTGGCGGTGGGACCAGCGCCGCGGCTTGCAGCGTTAGGAGACGCGAACATCTCGTCAGGTGCCATGCCCACCGCGGTCTTCCGCTGTGGGCATGCTGAGGCCCTGGCACCACATGCTCACGCCTGACGACAGGCGTGAGCATGGCACCCAGTTCAGCAGGCCGTGTGAAGCGGGGCGGCGGTCCAGCATGGTTCGCACGGCTCACAGAGCCGTGGCACTCAACACGTGCGGGCACGCGCTGCTAGCAGGTAGTGAATTGTCGCGCCGCGCGAACTTCTTGGCGGCTCGTCCCGTAAGCACCTTCCAGAAGGAACGAACTCTCGCGGGGCGCGGCAGGAAGGGCGCCCCCACAACCGCGGTCGCAGGCGCCCAGGACGAGCGTCGCGCACCGTCGCGAATCGGTGGAACCGAACGATGTCGTCCCTGCTTCTCCGCGGGCTGCCCCGCCCCGCTTCTTTCAGCGCCGCCCGATTGGCCGGCGCGCTAGTGCAAGTCTCTCTCCTGGCGACCGGCGCCGCGCCCGCCGCGGCCGACGACCCAGCGGTCGCCTTTGACTTTGCTCGCACGGTGGAGTGTCACGAGCTGGATCCCGCCGAAGCCCCCGCGCTGTACCCCGGCGAAAAGGCGGTCGAGTGCACCCTGCGCGTGAGCGTCAATCTGCTGGCGGGCAACGCCGGGCAGATCGAGGAGCTGCGCGTCGAGGCGACCGACCCCGACCGGCGGCTGCGGGTGCTGAGCTTCTCGCCGCAGACCACGCTGGCCAGCGAGTTTACCGGGCCCATCGAACGCACCACGACCAATGAAAACGGCCACGCGCTGGGGCTGTCGCTGGGCGGAGAAATCCCTGCGCCGATTGGCAACGTGGTGGCGCACGTGGCGCCCTCGGCCAATGGCACGCTGACCGACCGCGAGGTGGTCACCGAAAAAGAATGCCGCGTGCCGCCTAAGCAGACGATCATCGCCGCGGGCACCATCGACGAAGCGCACGGCGTGTTCTTCAAGGTGCGACCCTCGTCGCAGACCACGCTGGAGGGGATGCACGAGTTCACCGTGCGACTGATCGTGCCGGAGAACTGGCGAGGCGACGCGCTGCGGATCACCTGCAGCGCCAGCGGAACGGGGAAGATGCTGTGGGTCAAGCAGCACAAAACGTGGGCCCGCACGGCGGCCGAGACGGCGCTGTACCTGGCCGGCGACGCGGCGGCGCGGCAAGCGGCGCAGCGGTATGTGAGTCGGTAGCTCGCAACGATGAGCTATAAACTAGGAGCGATGAGTCGTGAATAACCATAGCGACCGCGGCAGCAGCATTTAGCCGGCGAGCTCGCTCGCCGCGTCGGGCGCGTCGTCCGGTTCAACCGTCGCGCAGCCGCCGAGCACCGCCAGCCGCATCATCACGATGTACCCGGCATAAAACCACGCGGCCCAGACCCACCAATCAAAGGGCGGCTTCTGTTCCGACACCGCGACGACGGCCATCAATCCCTCGAACAACATCAGCAGCGCCACCGCGGCGGCGTAGGCTGCCGAGCGCCAGAAACCCGGCGTGGCAATACCGTTTCGCTTCCACACGCGCCCCGCCGTGGCCGCGCGGATCAGCGCCGCGAACATTGGCGCCAGAAACACCACCGCCAGCTCGGCCAAAGCGCTGTCGGGCAGCAGCGCCATCACGACAAACGGCGCCACGGCGATCAGCAGCGGCCAGGCGACGGCCCAGATGATCCGCATGACGCCCTCGCACGATCAGCAGGAGTGAAGGCGAAATGGGCGACAGGCTGGGATTCTCGGCGCCTGCTCATTCGCCATGCACGGGCGAACCGCGACAGGACGCGATCGATCCTGCATTTCGCTAGTCCTCAATCGCAGCCATCGATTGCGTTTCCAGCAGACGTCGGTAATGCCGCTTGTACGCCCACCTCGTCAGAAAAAACGCAAACACCGGCATGGGATGCAGTGTGATCGGAGGGACCCTGATCCAGACGTTGACTAGCGACAGTCCGAACATCACGGCCAAGAGCACAATCGTGAGCGTGGCGTCGCTGTCGGGATTCTCGAGCCGAAAACTCTGAGCCATCGCGTTGTACTCGCAATTTGCCCGGCGCGGCTGGCACTGCCCGCCGCGACGGGGCGTTTCGTTCTGTGCCATACGAAAAGCCTACCCCGCCGCCGCAGACGTCGCAACGAATGGCTTGACCACGCCGCGCCCAGCGAGTCAGTTGGAGGACTGTCGTTTGAGGTTCTTGCCGCCTCGCCACCGCGCGGCGCGTCACTCACCGTGGAGAGAAGCCATCGTGACCACGACCATCTGCCGCGTTGTTCTTGCCGTTTGCCTGTCCTTGCCCGCGTTGGCCGCCCGCGCCGACGATTGGCCGCAGTGGATGGGAAGCCATCGCGACGGCGTGTATCGCGAGTCCGGCATCGTCGAGCAAATCCCCGAGGACGGGTTGCCAGTGAAGTGGCGCCAGCCGATTGCCGGCGGCTATGCCGGTCCGGCCGTGGCCGACGGCCGCGTGTTTGTGTTCGACTACGTTCGCACCGCGGGCGAGGCGGTCAACAACCCGGGCCAACGGGCCGAGTTAGCCGGCAGCGAGCGAGTGACGGCGCTCGACGAAGCGACCGGCGAGCCACTTTGGCAGTACGAATACGAGTGCCCCTACGGCATCTCGTACCCGTGCGGGCCGCGATGCACGCCCACCGTGCACGAGGGGCTGGTCTACACGCTGGGCAGCGAGGGCGACCTGATCTGCCTGACTGCCGACGCGGGCAAAGAAGTGTGGCGCGTGAGCTTGAAGGACGACCTGGGCGCCAACACGCCGCTGTGGGGTTTTTCGGCTCACCCGCTGATCGACGGCGACCTGTTGTACACCATGGTCGGCGGCGACGGACAGAGCGTGGCCGCCTTTGACCGCAAAACTGGAAAAGTCGTGTGGAAAGCGCTCGACGGACCGGCCGGGTACTGTCCGCCGTCGATCATTGAGGCGGGCGGCGTGCGACAACTGCTGGTCTATAACCCAGAAGCGGTCACCAGCGTGAACCCCGCCAACGGCCAGCAATATTGGAGCGTGCCCATCAAGCCGGCGTACGAAATGTCGATCGCCCAGCCGATGCGCGAGGGCGACCGGCTGTACGCCAGCGGGATCCGCAACGAAGCGGTCATGATCGAACTGGGCGACGACGGCGCGAGCGCCGAGCCGCTGTGGCGGGGCGAGGCGAACCAAGCCGTGTTCGCGTCGAACTGCACGCCGCTGTTTGTCGACGGGGTGCTGTACGGCAGCGACTGCAACGAGGGCTGCCTGGCGGCGGTCGACGCGGCCGACGGCTCGCGACTGTGGTCGACGTTCAAGGCGACCCAGCCGGACGAGACCCGCCGCGTGAACCACGGCACCTGCTTCGTCACCCGCGTGGGCGACACCGATCGGTACCTGCTGATGGCCGAGAACGGCGACCTGCTGTTGGCGAAACTGACCCGCGACGCGTTCGAGCCGCTAGGCCGGTTCCACGCCCTGGAGCCCACGGGGGAAGCGTTCGGCCGCAGCGTCGTGTGGAGTCACCCGGCTTACGCCAATCGCACGGCGTACATTCGCAACGACGAGGAGATCGTGGCAGTGGATCTGGCGCAGCCGGAGTAGCCACGGTCATATATCATCGCGTCACGACCGTGCCACGAATTGGAACGCGGGTTGTCGCGGGTTGCGCTGATGAGCGCGGAGTAGGACCCAAAAGGACGACTCGCGATCCGTCCTCCGCGCCAATCCGCTACATCCGGCGGGTGCCATGCCCACGGCAGTCTTCTGCTGTGGGCATGCTGAGGCACCAATGCAACATGCCCATCGATTACGGCAAGCCGGTTTGGCCAATTCTCGGAGAGAATTGGCCACGTGGGCGCTTGTCACCTCGGCACGAACACCACGCACACCGGCGCCGGCACATTGACTTTGTGAGCCGTCGGCTCCAGCCGTCCGTCGTTGCCCGCGCGGAACACGACGATCGTGCCGCTGTTCTGGTTGCAGGCCAGCAGCCAGCGGCCGCTGGGGTCCAGGCCGAAGAACCGGGGCGTCTTGCCGCCGGTGGAGACGCGCTGCAGCGGCGTCAGCGCGCCGCTTGATCCGTCGATGCGAAACGCCACGATCTCGTCGGGGCCGCGCACCGACGCGTACAGCGTGCGGCCGTTGGGATGCACGGCGATCTCGGCGCCCGAGGCGCCGGTGCGGTCGGCGTCGGCGGGGAGCAACGGGACTGTGGCCCGACAGGCGAGCGTGCCGCGATCGGCGTCGTAGTCGTACTGGTCGACGGTCAGGTCCAGTTCGTTGATCGCGTAGACGGTGCGGCCACTGGGGTGAAACGCGACGTGCCGCGGCCCGGCGCCGGCCGCGGTGGCGACGTGCGTCGGTGCGTTGGCGGCCAGCCCGCTGGCGGGATCGAACTTGTACTGCACGATCTTGTCGGTCCCCAGGTCGGGAACCAGCGCGAACCGATTATCCGGCGACAACACGATCTGGTGCGGGTGGGGCGAGGTCTGGCGGTCCTTGTTAACGCTTGAACCGGCGTGGGTCAGTACGGTGCGCGCCGGCTGCAGTCGGCCATCGCCTGTGAGCGGCAGCTCGGTCACCGTGCCGCTGCCGTAGCCGACAGCCAGCACGCTGCCGCCGGTCGCGTCGACGCTCAGGTGACACGGGCTGGTTCCCCCCACGGGCTCGCGGTTCAGGAGCTTCAACTCCCCCGCGTTCGCGTCGATCGCAAACGCGCTGACCGTGCCGGTCGCGCCGCCGTCGAAGTCATTGATTTCGTCGGAGCTGTACAGCAATTGCCCGCTGGGATGCAGCGCGAGAAACGACGGATTTTCCACATCGCCCGTTACGCCCAGCGGCGTCAGCGCGCCGGTTGCGTCGTCGAAGCGAAACGAATAGATCCCCTCGCTGTCGGTGCCGCGGGTGTACGTGCCGACGAAGATCGTCGCCTGCTCGCCGCGGGCCAGACCGGCGGCGCCGACAGCGACGGCGGCCGCCAACGCAGCGCAGAGTGTCCGGGGGATGAAGTTTCGCACGTTAGTCGTCACTTTCATTGCCTTCGTCATTGTGTTGCGCAGGTTCATCGGCTGGCGAGCTCTCGACCCAAAATGCGTCGCCGATCTTCGTCTTGGCGAATTCGTACGAGACCGCGTCGAACCGCCCCGACCCCGAGTCCATCGTGGCAAACTGGCCGCCGCCGGGTTGATCGGGCTGGTCCGCGTAGCCGACCAGCAGCCGGCTGTGGTCCGACCCGGCGGCGACCGGCCACCCGGCGGCCAGAACGCGCTTGATTTGGTCGAACTGCTCATCGCTGAGGCCCTGCTCGGGCGTCCACCGGCGAATCCAGTGGACGCGCAACCCTTGCTCCAGCACGCGGCGAGCGTGCGCCTGCAATTCGAGGGATGGCGCCAGCGCGGGATCGATTCGCTCCGCATACGGCAGTTCGCGCTCGCTGCAAATGCCAAACTTCTCGAACCCTTTGAGCAAGTTGTGGAAGAATTGCCCGCGATCGTGCGCGTGGTTGCCGGTGATTTGGTTGGCGGCCCAGTTGAGATACTCGGGGCTGAGCGGCTCGAGTCGCCCGCTGCGGCGGGACAGGGCGAACTCCAGCGCCGCGACGGTGGTGAACACCGAGCACGTGCCGCGCCCGCCCTGCCTGCGCGGTTGCATGCGAAGTTCCGCCAGGGCGGGGCGGAGGTCCACGGTGCGCGGCAACGCCTCGATGTGATCCGCCGCTGCGTGCGTGCCGATCGCGGGGGCCTCGTCAGCCGCAGCGCGCGCAATCGGCGCCTCGCCTAGAACCAGACTGGGCAGGAGACAACAGAGGGCAATTGGTCGATTCATGGCCGCCTCGATGCAGGGAGCGCTCGCTTCGGGAACCTGCACTCTAGAGCGCCCGCGGGCCCGCCGCCAGTTGGCCCCGCGGGGGTGGTGATACCATTTGACGCAAATCGGGGTGGCTGGGGACGACCGGAGGGAGCCCCCAGTGGGAATCCTGGGGGCTTCGCTGCGCTACGTCCCCAGCCACCCAGTCGTGTCTCACAAACGACATCTCGACCACGCGGGGATATCGCCCCCTTGCGGACGAATTCATCGATTGGCTTCCGGCCGCGAATCGCCCGCGTGATCCTGCACGTCGACGCCGCCATCGAGGCGAACGACGAGGCGCTTCTTTCCGCCCAGATTCGCTGTCACGTAGCTGTCGACCAAGACAGAATGCTCCTCGCCTTGGCGTTTGAAGCGCATGCGCAGTTCATCGTCGCAGTGAAACCACAGGTTGATGCGACGGGTCTCGCCGGCGGGAACATCGCCGATCGCACCGTCGCACCCGCCGCCGATCAACTCGACTGCGGTCAGGACGTGCGGCGAGTCGTTCTGCACGATGACCGCGTACTTCGAGATGATCTTCAGGCCACAGAACAGGCAGAACACCGCCGCGGGCCAGCAAAGCAGCAGGAGCCCGCCGGGCAGCCAGCGGAATTTTCGCTCGGACTGATCGCGCAACAGATACGCGCGCACGGCGAGCGCGATCCCGCCGATGACGAAGCAAACCGCGCCGGCATAAAAACAGATAAGGCCAGCAACGACAAAACCATCCCACTCCGTCGCCGCAAAGGCGGCGAGAATCGCCAACCCGGCCAGCAGCGGCACGGCGCCGCAGACGAGCGCCAACCGGTAGCACCACAGCGGGCGATTGGTCATGGCGAGCGCGCGGCGGCCAAGGCCGCCGGCTCAATGGGGAGTGACGCGGCGGAGGGCGTCGGTCACAAAAACTACCGGCTACCGACTACCCCCTACCGACTTCGCGACAGCGCTCAGTCGACTTCCTTCTCGTCGATCCACGACATCATACGGCGTAGTTCGCGACCGACTTTTTCGACGCCGTGCTCGCGCTCGCGGCGGCGGGTCGCTTTGAAGCTGGCCTGGCCGGCCTTGTTCTCCAGGATCCAATCGCGTGCGAACTGGCCGCTGCGAATCTCTTCCAGGATCTTCTTCATCTCGGCCTTGGTCTCGTCGGTGACGATTCGCGGGCCGCGGGTGTAGTCGCCGTACTCGGCCGTGTTGGAAATGCTGTACCGCATGTAGCTCAGGCCGCCCTGGTAGAACAGGTCGACGATCAGCTTCAGCTCGTGCATGCACTCAAAGTACGCCATCTCGGGCTGGTAGCCGGCTTCGACCAGGGTTTCAAACCCGGCTTTGACCAACTCCGCGGCGCCGCCGCACAGCACGGCCTGCTCGCCGAACAGGTCAGTCTCGGTCTCTTCGGCAAAGGTGGTCTGGATGACGCCCGCGCGGCCGCCGCCGATGCCGCTGGCGTAGGCCAGGCCGATCTTGAAGGTTTCGTCGCTGGCGCCCTCGCCCAGGGCGATCAAACAGGGGACGCCGCCCCCCTTTTCGTATTCGCTGCGGACCAAGTGGCCGGGCCCCTTGGGGGCGACCAGCAGCAGGTCGACGCCCTCGGGGGGCGTGATCTGGCCAAAGTGGATGTTGAACCCGTGGCTGCACATCAGCACGTTGCCGGGCTGCAGGTTGTCGCGAATCTGGTCGCGGTACACGTCGGCCTGCAGCTCGTCGGGCAGCAGGATGTTGATCACGTCGGCCTGCTTGGTTGCCTCGGCGGCAGAGAGCGGCTCGAAACCGTGCTCCTGGGCCAGCTTGTAGTTCGGCCCGCCGGGGCGCTGACCGACGATCACCTTCACGCCGCTGTCGCGCAGGTTCTGGGCGTGCGCGTGACCCTGCGAGCCGTAGCCGATGATGGCCACGGTCTTGCCCTTCAGGGCGTTCATGTCAGCGTCTTTGTCGTAGAAGATCGTAGCGGCCATGGGGGAGTCCTACAGTCTGAAAGAAGATATGAGTCGTCAGGCGCACTAGCGCCGAGTGATTGAATCGGTTGGCGGCTTCCAGCCGGAGCAGGGCGGACGCGTCGTGCGTGCCGGTCGCGGTGCGAGCGGTTCGTGATTTGCCTACCCGACACGACACTGCTGGGCGAGCCAGCAGTGGCACGCGGCTGGGCGGCGTTACTCTTCCACCCGCCGGACGCCCGCTTCGTGCCGCGGGCGATTGACGCCGCGGACCATGGCAATCCGACCGGTGCGGACCAACTCGACGATGCCGAAGGGGCGCATCAGGTCGATAAACGCTTCGATCTTTTGTTCCTGGCCCGAGATTTCGATCACCATCTGCTCGGGCGCCACGTCGACAACCTTGCCGCGGAAGACCTGGCACAGTTGCTGGATCTCGGACCGGCGATCGCTGGGGGCTTCGATGCGAATGAGCATCAGGTCCCGCTCAACGAAATCCTGGGCGCTGATGTCGTCGACCCGCACGACCGTGACGATTTTTTCCAGCTGCTTGCGCACCTGCTCCAGGACCGCGTCGTCGCCAACCACCACGAACGTCATCCGCGAGAGTTCGGGATCTTCGGTTTCGCCGACCGCCAGGCTATCGATGTTGTAGCCGCGGGAGGCGAGCATGCCGGCCACATGGGCCAGGACGCCGGGCACGTTTTGCACCAGCGCGGAAATGACGTGTCGCATGAGCAATTGCGGGGGTCGCAGGAAGGCGCCGCAGGGAGCGGCTCAGCCGGGAAAAATCGAATCTCCGATGATAATCCGCCGCCGACGGGGCGACAACCAGCGCGGCGGCTCGAGCAGAGTGAGGCCGGGCCGGGGAGATGGAGAATTGACCCGGGGGCGAGGCCGCGGGTTCGGAGAACGGGGGAAGCCGAGTGGGTGGCTGGGGACGACCGGAGGAAGCCCCCAGCGGCCATCTCTGGGGGCTCCGCTGCGCTGCGTCCCCAGCCACCCTGCGGCGGTCGCGCGACAGGCTGGAAAGCCTGACCTACCTGCCGCCTATGAATCGGTCGGCACCTGGACCGCCCGCCACAGCGAGTGGCCATTGGTGCAGGGCTGCCACAGGTCGCAGATCTGCTCGTCGGCCAGCATCCCGGCGGCCACGGCGGCCAGCGGATCGGGCAGAACCAGCACCACGGCGCCCACCTTGTGCTTCTTCTTGATCTTGGCGATCGCCTTTTCGATGCGGGTTTTGGCGGCCTTGAGCGTCTCGCCCTCGGGCGGGCAGACGGCGGTCGGCTCGTCCTGCCACTTGCGGAACACGCGCGGCTGCTTGTCCTTCACCTCGCTGACCAGCATGCCCTGCCACAGGCCCTGGTCCAGGTTCGCCAGCTTCGAGAGCAGCTTGGGCTTCAGATTGAGCCGCTCGCCGATGATCTCGGCGGTTTGCTGCGCGCATTTGCAGTCGCTGGCGTACAGCCCCGAGATCGACGCGGCCGCGTCCTGCAACTCGCCGGCGGTCCGCTCGGCTTGCAGCCGACCGTCCTCGCACAGCGGCACGTCCAGCGTGCCCTGAATTCGACCCTGGCGTTCGTATTCAGTCAGACCGGAACGGACGACAAGCAGGGTGAGCATGGATCGTGCGCCAGCAGGGGTCGCGGCGGCGGAAGTGGAATTCATCGTCTCAAACTTCTCGTAACAACAGGTCGCGGGATCAGCGGTCGAGCAAGCGCACGTGGCTACTGCCGAGCCAACTGATTGAGTTGCTCCAGGCTTTCGGCATACGGCGCCGGCGACTTGAAGATCGCCGAGCCGACCACCAGCATGCTGGCGCCAGCGCCCGTGCAACGGGCGATGGTGCCGGCGTTCACGCCGCCATCAATTTCCAACAGCAGCTCGCCGCCGCGGCGTTCGCGCAGCTCCTGCAATTTTTCCAACGCCACCGGGTCAAACTCCTGGGCGCCGAACCCCGGATGCACGCTCATCGCCAACACCATGTCGCACAGCGGCAGCAGTTCTTCCGCTTCGCCCAGTGGCGTCGACGGGTTGATGGCCAAACTGGCCGCCGCGTCGCGCTGGCGAATCCGCTCGAGCGCCGCCCGCGGGTTCTTGGCTTCCACATGCACGGTGAGCACGTCGGCGCCCGCGTCGACAAACGCATCGACATAGTCCACGGGGTTGTCGATCATCAAGTGCACGTCCAACGGCAGATCGCTGGCCGCGTTGGCGGCGGCGATGATCGGCATGCCGTAGGTGATGTTGTCCACAAACACGCCGTCCATCACATCGAGATGCAGGGCCTGAGCGCCGGCCGCCTCCACCGCGCGGATCTCCTCGGCGAACTTGCCGAAGTCGCACAACAACAGCGACGGCAAGATCACCGGCGCCGCGTGGCGAAGATCGAGGACGCGCTGGCGAGGGGACATCGGCAGATCGAGGCGGGACGGCGGGGCGAGTTTCTGGCGGGACGCCGACGATGGCGATCGATCGAGTTTATCGAATGGCGCCCGTCGACGAATCCGGCGATTTTACCCATCCCCGCACGGTCGACCAGAGCGCTTCCCGGAACCCTGCGCCGTAAAGTACCTGCGGGTAACCACTTGCAGCGAATTACCGCCAGCGGTGCTGGCGCCGGCAGGCCCCGCTGGGGCCAATTCAGGCGTCGTCCAGGTCGTCGCTGCTGGGCAGGTCGGCCGGCGAGGCAATTCCAAACAGCCGATTGAACCGGTCGGTCGTGCGATAGCGTGTCAGGCGAACGCCGCCCTCGGCGACTTCGTTTTCGGCCGCGACCAACTCGCGCCGCACCAACGACGCCAACACGGGGTGACTGCGAACGCCGCGCGTCTTGTTGATCGCGTCACACGTGATCGGCTGACGGTACGCGACCAGCGACAGCACCTCGATGGCGGCGGGGGTCAGCTTGGCGGCGCGGGTGTTGCCGCGCAGTCGCTGGCGCACCGCGGCGAACTCGTCGCGCAGTTGAAAGCGATAGCCGCCGCGCTCGGCGACGATCTCCCACGGCTCGCCGCCCGTGCGGTACAGCCCGTTGAGCTGCTCGATGATCTGCGTCACTTCGTCGGCGTCGACGCCGCGGATCGGTTCGGCCATTTCGCGCGCCGTGAGCGGGTGGCCGTCGGGGCGACCGACGAACAGCATCCCCTCGACGATCATCTGGGGCGACGGCGGTGCGTCGGGCTCGTCGACCACGATGGCATCGCTGTCGGCGACCGCCGCAGCGGGACCAACGGCTTGCCCGGCGGGCGCCCCCATCAGTCGCGCGAACGCCGAGGAAAGTCGCTCGATCGAAAAACGACCGGCGGCGGGTTCGGCGGGCGGCGGCGTGGGTTCGGCGTCGGCCATGGCGCGCGACATGATAGGGCGCCGTAGGTCAGGCTTTCCAGCCTGACTTGGAGCTTGCCTGCGTGGTCAATCCCTTTACGTGCTCACACCCCGCCAATTTGTTCGCATCAGGCTGGAAAGCCTGACCTACGCCGGCGCCGGCGCCGGCGCCGCTAGCAACTCGTCCGCGCGGGCGGCGACCGACTCGCGGGCCGCGGGCAGAATTTCCACGAACGCGGCGCCCAATTCCGGCAACCGCACGCGGCGCATCACTTGGTTGAGCCGCAGCAGCAGTCGCTGGTCATCCGCGTAGTCGAACAGAAACCGCAGCTCGAGAAACTTCGGGATGATCGAACCGCCCAACTGCGAGGCGTCGGCGGCCGTGAACTCGCTCACGGCGTCGGCCACCCGCACCGGATCGACCCCCTCCAGCAACTCGTAGTAGACCGGCAGCAACTGCGGGTCGCGCTCGGCGAGGACCCAATCCAACAGCATCTCCAACAGAATATGTCCCAGGAATTTGGGCCGCATGCCGTCCTCGTCGCGGGTCGCGCGGCGGATCGTGCGGGCCAGTTGCAGCTCCAACTCGCCAAACGCCACCGTGTTGTGAAACCAGTCGTCGTCGGCGTGGTGCCGCAGAATTCCCCGGGCCAGCGACGCGACCTGCGGATCATCGTGATCCACGTGCGGCGCGGCCGCCTTCGAGCGGCAGCGGACCCGCGGCCGGGTGAGCGGCAGCCAATCGGGCACGGCGGCGCCGGCCACCTCGTACGGATCGTCGCTGCAGAACAGGCTGTGGGCGAGGAAGTTCATGGGGGAAGCTGTCAGCTATCAGCTTTCAGCGATCAGCGGGGGGAATGGCGAGCGGCTGCCCAGGCAGGTGCGTCCCTGCAGTGGGGATCAACCTCGACAGTGCCGGCGGCAACGGGTACTTAGCCGCGAGTCTGCCAATCGTACGCCAACCCGCCAGTCGTGACGACCGCCATGCTGCCCTTCACTCCGTTGCTAGCACAAGCCGCCCAGACCGCCGCCGAGGGCGCGACGCCCGAGTCGACCCCCGCTCCCAAGACCACGTTGAACCCTACGCAGGAGCTGGTCGCCTCGGGGTGGCGGAAGATCATGTCCGGCGATTTCAGTTCCGTCACCAGCGAGGAATGGACCCAACTCGCCATCCTGTACGGCATGAAGATCGCGCTGGCCCTCATCCTGCTGATTCTCGCCCTGACGTTGTCGTCTTGGGCGGCTTCAGCCGTGCGACGCGGCATGACACGGGTGAAGTTCGACGAAACGCTCACCAAGTTCTTCGCCAAGCTCGTGCGATGGGTGGTCCTGCTCGCGTTCGTCATGCTCAGCCTGAGCAAGTTCGGCGTCGAAACGACCAGCTTTGCCGCGGTGATCGGCGCCGCGGGGCTGGCGATCGGTCTGGCGTTTCAGGGCACGCTGTCGAACTTTGCCGCCGGGGCGATGCTGCTGATCTTCCGCCCGTACAAGGTGGGCGACGTGGTCAACGTCGCCGGCTATACGGCCAAGGTGTTCGAGATTGAGCTGTTCACCACGGCGCTGGACACCTTTGACAACCGCCGGATCATCGTGCCCAACAGTTCCATCTTCGGCGCCGTGATCGAGAACATCACCTACCACAAGGCGCGACGGGCCGACATCGACGTTGGGGTGAGCTACGAGGCCGACATCGACGAAACCCGCCGCGTGCTGGAGCAGGCGCTGCGTAGCGTGCCGCAGGTCGAGGCCGAGCCCGAACCGGCAGTGATTCTCATGGGCCTGGGCGCATCGAGCGTCGACTGGCAGGTCCGCGGCTGGATCAAGGGCGAGGTGTTCGGCGACGGCAAGCAGGGCCTGATCCGCGCGGTGAAGATGGGCCTCGACGGCGCGGGGATCAGCATCCCGTATCCGCAGCTGGACATTCACCTCGACCCGCAGGGCGACGCGGCGGCGTAAGGCGATTTTCTCACCACAGAGAGCAGGGAGGTCACAGAGGAAGAACGGGACGATGGATTTGGCACACTAAGAGGAATGATTGATCCTGGGCGTTGTATCGTAGCGGGTTCATCGCTCGTCGTTCATAGCTCAGCGTTTCCTCCGTCTCTCCGTATCCTCAGTGGTGAGTTGTCCGGGCCCGACTGTGCGGAATCGCCCGCTGTTTTCGCGGGTTTGACGGATTGAGCGATCGGCCGCGCGCGTCGACAATGACGGCTTACCCGCCGCCGTCACTTGCCGCACGCTTGCCATGGACGTGATCAATCTGGCCGACGCCCCGCCGTTCACCACGAAGGACGGCTCGGAGATCCGCGAGCTGCTGGCTCACCGCAACTCGGTGATCCGCAATCAGAGCCTGGCCGAGGCCCGGCTGCCCGTCGGCGGCGCGACCGACCCGCACTTTCATCCCCAGTGCGAAGAGATCTACTACGTGCTCGAGGGGCACGGCCGGATGCAGGTCGAGGACGACGTGCGCGAAGTCGGCCCTGGCGACGCGATCGCGATCCCCCCCGGCGCCAAGCACCAGATCACCACGCTGGGTCACACGCCGCTGCGGTTTCTGTGCTGCTGCGCCCCGGCCTACGAGCATGACGACACGGTCATGGTGGAGAACTGGCCGTAGCAGCGGCAGCGATGTGCCACGGGCAAAAACGTCGCCGGCTCCGCCGCCAGCCGCGCTGCAACTCACATCAAATCAACAATCCCACATCATTTCACATACCGACGAGGTTGCCATGACTGAGTTCCGCACCGAACGCGACACGATGGGCGAGATGCAAGTGCCGACCGACGCGCTTTACGGCGCGTCGACCGCGCGGGCCGTCGACAATTTCCCGATCGCTTTCGAGCCGGTCCCCGCCGCGGTGATTCACGCTTTCGGATCCTTGAAAGCCGCCTGTGCGATTGCCAATCAGGAACTGGGCAAGCTCGACGCCAAGCGGGCCGAGGCGATCATCGGCGCGTCGCGCGACGTGGCTGCCGGCAAGTACGACGAGCATTTCCCGGTCGACATTTATCAGACCGGCTCGGGCACCTCGACCAACATGAACGCCAACGAGGTGATCGCCAACCTGGCCAACGAGCGGTTGGGGTTGGGCCTGGGCGCCAAGGGCGCCGACGGGGCGGTGCATCCCAACGACCACGTCAACATGGGCCAGTCGTCCAACGACACGTTCCCCACCGGCATGCACATCGCCGGGGCGGTGCAGCTGAAGGAAACGCTGATCCCCGCGCTGGAGCGGCTGGCCGGGGCGCTGGATGACAAGGCCAAGGCGTGGGACGAGATCATCAAGATCGGCCGCACGCACTTGATGGACGCCACGCCGATTCGCGTGGGGCAGGTCTTCTCCGGCTACGCCGCGCAGGCCAAGTTCGCCGCCGTGCGGGCCGGCCGGGCGCTGGCGCGGCTGCTGGAAAACATGCCCATTGGCGGCACGGCCGTGGGCACGGGCATCAACACCCACCCCGAGTTCGCCGCCAAGGTGTGCGCCGCGCTGAGCAAGGAACTGGGCGTTGAGTTCGCCGAAGCGGAGAACCACCCTGAAGCGCAGGCCGCCAAGGATTCGTTCGTCGCCGCTCACGCCGAGCTCAAGACGATCGCCGTGTCGCTCACCAAGATCGCCAACGACATCCGGCACCTGGGCAGCGGCCCGCGGTGCGGCATCTTCGAACTGATGCTCCCCGCCACGCAACCGGGCAGCTCGATCATGCCGGGCAAGGTGAACCCCGTGATCTGCGAGGCGGTCATGCAGGTCGCCTGCCGCGTGATCGGCAACGACGCGGTGGTGACCACCTCGGGCCTGGGCGGCGTGGGGTCGTTGTTCGAGCTGAACGTGGCCATGCCGGTGATGATCGACGCCTTCATGGAATCGGTGAAGCTGCTGGCCAACTCGTCCAATGTGTTCGTCGACAAGCTGCTGGACGGCCTGGAGGTGAACGAGCAGCGCTGCACGGAGCTGATCGACCAATCGCTGATGTTGGTCACCAGCCTGGCGCCGGAGCTGGGCTACGAGAACTGCGCGAAGCTCGCCAAGCAGGCGTTCGCCGAGAACAAAACGATCCGCCAGCTGGTGCTCGACCAGAAATTGATGGACGAAGCCAAACTGGACGAGCTGCTCGACCCGGCGTCGATGACGCGGCCGGCGTAAGTGCGGGGTTTTCGCCCCCCGCCAGCGCGATTTTCATGAAAATCTGCGCTGCCAACCAACTACCATTTAGCCGCGGGGCTTGCCCCGCGCGCCGAAGCACGCTGCCGGTGCGCCCGCCGCAAGCGGCGGGGCTAAATGGTCATTTGGGTTCGATGCAACTCGGGGGCAGCCATGGTCATTGCGTTCCACTCGATCTTCACCACGTACGGGTTCTGGCTCCCCAACGAGCCGCGGGGGTCGTGGTCCGACTTCGTGGCGTCTTGGGAGCTGCGGCGTTTCGGGCCGGCGACGAAGGTGACCACGCGCCGCAGCGTCGCCGCGCGGCCGTATGATCGCCGGATCAAGGCGCGCATGCAGGCTGCGCTCAAACGCGCGCCAGTCGCATTCACCGGCGAGCAAGCCCGCGAGATCGGCCACAGTTTCTGCGACGCGCCGTACGTGCTGCACGCGTGCACCGTGTTGCCCGAGCACGTTCATCTGGTCGTTGCCCATACGCCCCGGCCGATCCGCGCGGCGATCGGCCATTTGAAAAGCCTCGCCACGCAGCGGTTGCGGCAGCGCGGCTGGTTTGCGCAGCGGTCGCCGTGGGCGGATCACGGATGGAACGTGTTTCTCGACTCACCGGAGGCGATCGAGCGCGCCATTCGCTATGTCGAACAGAATCCGCTGCGCGAGGGCAAACCAGTCCAATCCTGGCATTGCGTGACGCCCTTCGATCGACGAACAGCGCGTGGCGGGCCGTACCTATGCCCCCCGGTGTTGTTCTTCGGATTTAGCCGCGGGGCTTGCCCCGCGCGCCGAAGCACGCTGCCGGTGCGCCCGCCGCAAGCGGCGGGGCTAAATGGGTCAGGCCGCGGCAAACTGCGCAAAATCGGCCGACCCTGCCGATTTTCTTGGCGATTTCATTTACGTCGGCCTTGCGGGCTATCCGATGATGCTCGCAGCAGGACCGCGGTGGGTGCGGTTCTGCGCGTGTCTCTTCGCCTCTCTCCTCGTGGCAGCGGATCGAAATCGCATGGACGTGTTTTCTTGGATGCGAGTTCAGCAGAACTGGGGACTTGCCGCTTTGGTCTCCGCGGGTCTCGTGGCCGCAGCGCCCGACGCTAGCATCGCTGCCAACGGGAATGATTCGTCGGTCGTCGTGATTGTCGACGACGGCGCCGTCGCGGAGCCGGCCGCCACGATCGCCAGCGACGCGTCGACGACCGAGGCGGTCGCCGACTCGATCCAGTGGGCGATGGGCACAAGCCAACCGGCCGCGGCCAGTACGCCAGCCGCCGCACCGAAGACGGGGTCCGCCGACATAAACGTGGTGGCCAACGATTCGCCACCGGGCGAACCTCTCCGCGCCGCGCGGCCAACGTTCATCACCGACGGCAACGTCGCCCCGGCCAGCCTGTACAGCTCCGGCGCCGTGTTCATGGGATCGTCGCAACCGCTGCGACGGGGCACGACGCTGCAACTGCGGCAACAAAGCGGCGGGCGATCGCTGGCCGAACGACTGGGCATGACGCGCGACGACCCCGAGCAGCAGCAGCCGGCGCCGGAGCCCGCAGCGTCGCGGCCGACGACGAAGACGAAACAGCAGGCTCGCGCGCCGCGCGAACAGCAGACTGAGGAACCGGCCACAGGGCAACAGCCCGAGCGTGAGTCGGTCAGCCTCGATCCGCTGGCGGCCCGGCTGCTGAAGGCGCACGAGTTGTCGCTCGCCGCCAGTTCCGAAGGCGAGTACTCGCAAATCATTCAGCTCTGCGGCTCCGCGATGCGCGAGGGAGCCAGCGGCGATCAACGCGACTTTGCAGTCAAGCTGGCCGCCTGGGCGCTCAATCGTCGCGGCGAAGCGCGCACCGAAGACGGACAAGACGGCCTGGCGATGGCCGACTTCCGCGCCGCGTTGGACTACGATCCCAACCACTGGCGCACGTTGCACAACCGCGCGGTCACTTATGCACAACAGGGGCAATTCGCCGAGGCGTTTGACGACATCGCGCGGGTGCTGGAACTGAACCCGAACTTCGCCAAGGCGTACGCCAATCGGGCCACGCTGTACGTGCAAGCCGGCGATACCGAGCGGGCGTTGGCCGACTACGCCCAGGCGATTGAACTGGACGGCCAACTGACCGCCGCCCGGGCTGGTCGCGGGCGATTGCTGCACATGCTCGGCCGCTGGGAAGAAGCCCTGGACGATTTCAACGCGGCGATTGACGTCGCCGCAGACGACGCTCCGCTGTATTGCAGCCGCGGCGACTTGCAGGCCGACTTGGGCGACTACAGCGCGGCCCTTGCGGATTACGCGGCAGCAGTGGACGCCGACCCCGAGTGCGCTCACGCCTATCGCAACGGCGCGTGGCTGTTGGCCACCTGTCCCGACGCCAGCTTCCGCGACGCGGAGCATGCCCTGATTGGGGCCGAGCAGGCGCTCTCGTGCGGCTACGGCGAACGGCACGCGGCGCTCGATTGTCTGGCGGCCGCGCTGGCCAACGCCGGCCGGTTCGACGAAGCGCTCGTGGCCGAGCAGCAGGCGATCGACATCGCGCCCGAGCAGCTTCGCGAGGGGTACCAGGTGCGACTGCAGATGTACGAAGCGAACCAGCCGTATCGCACGTCGCCGGTGACGGAATAGCGACGGCGTCGGACTGCATGCGGGACGGCTGACTCAGCGAGCAGTCATCGCCCGCTGATTACATGCCCGCGCCGGCGTCTTTGTCGCTGGCCGACTCTTCGCCGTTGCCGGGCGCCCGAGCGCGTTTCGGTTCCGCTTCGGTCCCCGGCACGATCCGGGCGCCGCGGCTGTTCTCTTCCATGATGCGCTTGAAGTCGTCGCCGTCGATGGTTTCGCTCTTGATCAGCTCGGCAGTGACCGCCTCGAGCGTGTCGCGGCGTTCGCTCAGGATGCCGCGGACCCGTTGCAGATTGTCATCGATGATGCGTTTGACCTGCTCGTCGATCTCGCGGGCGGTCTGCTCGCTGTGCATCTGCGAGCCGCCGAAATCTCCGCCGAGGAACTGGTTGCGATTGTTCTCGCGGTATTTCACGCGGCCCAGCGGGCTCATGCCGTAGTCCATGACCATGCTGCGGGCGATCTCGGTCGCGCGCTCCAGGTCGCTGGTGGCGCCGTTGCCGATGTCGCCATCGTAGATGATCTCCTCGGCGACGGTGCCGCCCAGACAGACTTTGATCTGCGACTCGAGCTGCTCCTTGGTCCACATGAACCGGTCGTATTCGGGGCGCTGCATCACGTAGCCCAGGGCGCCGATCCCGCGGGGGATGATCGACACCTTGTGCACCGGATCGGTGTTGGGCAGCGACCAGGCGACCAGCGCGTGGCCCGTCTCGTGGTAGGCGACGCGCTGTTTCTCGTCGTCGTGCATGATCCGGCTTTTCTTTTCCAAGCCGGCAGCGGAGCGTTCGACCGCCTCGTTAAGCTCCTCCATGCCGACCGCCTTCTTGCCGTTGCGGGCGGCCAGCAGTGCGGCCTCGTTGACGATATTAGCCAGATCGGCGCCGACGAAGCCGCTGGTGATCGCGGCGACGCGCTTCACGTCGACGTTTTCATCGACCTTGATGTTCTGCAAGTGAACCTGCAGGATTTCCTCGCGACCGGCGATGTCGGGCCGGTCGACCAGCACATGGCGATCGAATCGGCCGGGCCGCAACAGCGCGGGATCGAGCGTTTCGGGGCGATTGGTGGCGCCCATGATGATGATGCCGCTGTTAGTGCCGAAGCCGTCCATCTCGACCAACAGCGCGTTGAGCGTTTGCTCGCGCTCGTCGTGGCCGCCGATTTGGCCGCTGCCGCGGGTCTTGCCCAGGGCGTCCAACTCGTCGATGAACACGATGCAGGGCGAGCGCTGTTCGGCCTGTTGGAACATGTCGCGCACGCGGGCGGCGCCGACGCCGACAAACATTTCGACGAAGTCGCTGCCGCTGAGGCTGAAGAACGGCACGCCCGCCTCGCCGGCCACGGCTTTGGCCAACAATGTCTTGCCGGTGCCGGGGGGGCCGACCAGCAGTACGCCCTTGGGGATGCGACCGCCGAGGCGATGGTACCGCTCGGGGTTCTTGAGAAAATCGACCACCTCCCGCAGCTCGTCGACCGCCTCGTCGATGCCAGCCACGTCGTCGAAGGTGACTTCGATGTCTTCCTGGGCGTACAGCTTGCCGCGGCTGCGGCCGAAGGCCATCGGCGAGCCGGCCCCGCCCATGCGGCGCAGCATGATGATCATCAGCAGGATGAACATGCCGGTGAGCATCAGGATGGGCAGATAGCTCAGCAGCGCGCTGGGGGGTTGCGCGTAGGCCCAGTCCGTGATGCCGTTTTCCTTGAGCAACGCCGGGACGAGTTCGTCGTAGGGCAGGCGATCGACGCGGAAATTAACCCGGTTTTCGTCGTCTTTGTTAGGTGCATTGCCGGCGCCCAGTTCGCTATCGCTCTCGGGGGGCGTCCGCAGCACTGTGCCGAGCACCTCGTTGTTGCCGACGCGGATTTTGCGCGGCTTCTGCAGCATCAGCTTGCCGCCGCCGGCGTTGGCGGGGGCGTCAATTGTGATGAACGCCGGCTCGTCGTCGCCATTGGCGGGGTTGCTGGCGATGATCAGCTGCTCGAACTCGCTCATCGTCAGCCGGAGCGTGCCGTCGCCGCCCAGCGTGGTGGCCAGCAGCAGGGCCAGCACGGCCAACGCGAGCAGGTACCACAGCAGGTTATTGCCCTGCGGGGCGGGCTTCTTTTCGGGAGAACGCTTGGCGTCCTTGGGGGACTCGTCCATAGCAGGCGGGTACCGGTGGCAGTGGAGGGGAATCGAGCGTGCAGCCGCTTTTGATCGGCGGGCCGCGTGCAGCGGGGGCGGTGCGGCCCGGATCGCTTGGCAATCCGGATGCGGACTCGCAGCGACCGTGCCGACTGGCGGGGGGGTGCGCGGCGCATCCTAATAGTAGGGTAGCACTTGCGGCGTCACAACGAGCCCCGGCGGCGATTTGACGCTGCCGCGGGCTTCGCTTGTCGCGTTCCGCGCGTCCCCCTAGAATACCGCGTGTTTTCGCGAGGTTTATCGGGCGTCGCTCGCCAGGATAGGCCGGTCGCGACGGCAGCGGCCGCTCCGCCTGTCGAAGCCCCGCACTATTGCTACGGCAGGTGCGCCGTGCCGGTGCGGTGCGGATGGGCTGAACATGGCGGATTTGCGGAATTCGGCGGCCAGCGGGCATGTCGACTGCTTCTTCGCTGATGCGGGCGACCACCATCGCCAATGTGGGAATTTCCCAAACCCCGCCAATGGGCCTTAGGCCGCGGCGAACTAAACTCACACAGACCGCCGCGCCGCTGGCGACACGATCCCGCTTGCCCGAATGATCCCCCCTCCTGCTTGCAGGGACGCTGCTGTCATGGCCGATTCTCCCAAACACATCGCGGTGCTCGGCAGCACCGGCAGCATCGGCGCGAACAGCCTGGACGTGATTGCCGCCAGCGAGGGGCAACTGAAAGCAATCGCCCTGTCGGCCCACTCGCGCATGGACGAGCTGGCGGCTCAGGCCAAGAAGTTCCGGCCGCGGTGGGTCGTGGTCTCGGATCCCAAGGCGGCCAAGCGGCTCGATCGCAAGAAGCTGCCGTCGGACTGCGAGGTGCTCGTCGGCCCCGACGCCCTGGTCGAAGTCGCCCAACACGCAGACGTCGACGTGGTGCTGGCGGGCATCGTCGGCCGCGCCGGACTGGAGAGCACCTGGGCTGCGTTGGAACAAGGCAAGACCGTCGCGCTGGCTAACAAAGAAACCATGGTCATGGCCGGCGAGCTGGTCAGCAAACTGCTCGCCGAAAAGGGCGGGCGGCTGCTGCCGGTCGATAGCGAACACAGCGCGCTGTTTCAGGCGCTCTCGGCCGGCAAGACCGACGAGGTGGCCCGGCTGGTGCTGACCGCCAGCGGGGGGCCGTTCAAAGATTTGCCGTTGCACGAGCTGCAGCAGATTACGGTGGCCGAGGCGCTGGCCCACCCCACGTGGGACATGGGCCCGAAGATCACGATTGACTCGGCGACGATGATGAACAAGGCGCTGGAGATCGTCGAAGCCCGCTGGCTGTTCGGCGTGCCGGCCGAGAAGATTGCGGTGGTGATTCACCCGCAATCGATAGTTCATTCGCTGGTGGAGTTCGTCGACGGGGCGGTGATCGCGCAGATGAGCCCGCCCGACATGAGGTTGCCGATCCAATACGCGCTGCACTACCCCAACCGGGTCGCCGGCGTGGCTCGCCGGATCGACTGGGGGCAGGCGCTGCATTTGAATTTTGATCCGCCCGATCGCGATCGCTTCCCGGCGATCGGTCTGGGCGAGCAGGCCGCCAAAGCGGGCGGCACCGCGGGGGCCGTGCTGAACGCCGCGAATGAAGCGGCTGTGCAGTCGTTCTTGGACGGCGATCTGCACTTCACCGAAATCGTGCCGGCCTGCCGCAGCATTCTCAAAGCACACAATCACGAAGCGCGTCCCACGCTCGAGCAGCTCGTCAAGCTGGACAAGTGGGCCCGCCAGGAGGTTTCACGTTGGGTTTGTGCATGATGGCTTCGGTCGATCTGGCCGAGTACGGGTACTACGCGCTGCGGATCCTCCAGGCCGCTCTTGGCTTGGGGTTCGTGATCTTCGTGCACGAGCTGGGGCATTTTGCGGTCGCCAAGATGTGCGGCGTGAAGTGCGAAAAGTTCTTCATCGGCTTCGACATCGGCGGCTACAAGATCAGCCGCCAGTGGGGCGAGACCGAGTACGGCATCGGCATCCTGCCGCTGGGCGGCTACGTGAAGATGCTGGGCCAGGACGACAATCCGGCCAACTACGCCGAGCAGGTCCGCGAGTCGATGGCCAGCGGCGAAACCGTTGACGCCAAAGAAATCGTCGGCCCCGACGGCCAGAAGTACATGGTCGACCGCCGCAGCTACATGGCCAAGAGCGTACCGCAGCGGATGGCGATCATCTCGGCGGGCGTGATCATGAACGTGATCTTTGCGTTCATTTTTGCGATCGTGGCATACGGCCTGGGCGTGCCCTACATGCCGGCGAACGTGTCGCAAACGGCGCCCGGATCGCCGGCGTGGCGCGCCGGGATCATGCCGGGCGACGAAATCATACAGATCGGCGACATCACCGATCCCTCTTACAACGAGTTGCAGGGTGCGGTCACATTGGCCGATCTCGACGCGGGCGTGCCGATGCGGGTGCGTCGGGGCGATGAGGAATTTGATCTGACGCTGACCCCCGAGGCAGGCGCCACCGGCGGTTTGGTCCGCATCGGCGTCGTCTCGCCGCGATCGCTGCAGTTGGCCGACGAGAATCCGGCCGTTCCCGGCTCGGCAGCCGCCAACGCGTCGCCGCCGCTGGAAGGCGGCGACGAGATCATCGCCGTCAACGGTCAAAGCGTGGCCGACTACGCGGCATATTCGGCCATTGCGCTGGCCCAGGCCGATCAGCCGCTGACGCTGACGGTGCGCCGCAGCGCCAAGGCCGCCCAGGGCGACCCCGACGCCGAGCCAATCGGCGGCGAAGAGGTCGAAGTAACTGTCCCGCCCCAGCCGACCCTCCGGTTCGGGCTGGTCATGGAAATGGGACAGATCGTCGCGGTGCAGAAGGATTCGCCCGCCGAGCAGCAAGGCATCAAGGCCGGCGACTTCATCGATCATATGGCCGACGCCACGGACGCCAACGAGGCGAGCGAAGCCAGGCAGCAGTTGGATACGGCCGACCCGCTGCAGTTGCCCGAGATCCTGCGACAGATGGCGGCCGACGGTCGCAGCGTCCGCATCACGCTGCGGCGCGAGGAGGGACGCGACCTCGCCGAACCGATCGTCGTGCCGCTGCGGCCGGTGACCTGGGTCGAAGAAACTTGGGCCCCTGACCAGCCGGTCCCCGCCGCAGCGCTGGGCATCGCGTATCGGGTGCTCAATAAGATCGACAAGGTCGTGCCCAACAGCCCCGCCGAGAAGGCGGGACTGCGCGAGGGCGACGTCGTGGTCAGCGCCAAGCTGGTCGCCACCGACGACGCCGATCCCCAGATAGCGGAAATCGTCGCCACTCTCCCCGAGTTCGAGTTCAACGACGACACCGACCAGTCGTGGGCAGGGCTGATCGCCTCGGCCCAGAACTTCCGGCCGGGCGTGCAGGTCGAGCTGACGTACCAGCGCGGCGAGGAAAAGCAGACGGCCACGATGGCGCCGGTCGATCGCGACGATTCCTACCAGGCGGATCGCGGGCTGGGATTCAAAGCGGTCACCCGCACGCGGATCGCGCACAGTTTTGGCGAGCAGGTCCAACGCGGCTGGGACGAAACGGTCCGCTCGCTGGGGCTGGTCTACCGCTTCCTGCAAAAGATTGGCGAGGGACAGGTGCCGCTCAAGGCGCTGGGCGGCCCCGTGACGATCGCCAAGGTGGCCGGTTACTCGGCGTTCGACGGCATGGGCAAGCTGCTCATTTTCCTGACGATGCTGTCGGCCAACCTGGCGGTGATCAATTTCCTGCCGATCCCGATTCTCGATGGCGGGCACATGGTGTTTCTGCTGTACGAAGGCATTCGCGGCCGGCCCGCCAGCGAGAAGTTCGTCGTCGCTTTGCATGCGATCGGGTTCGCGTTGATCATTTCGCTGATGCTGTTCGTGTTCGCCCTGGACTTGGGGCTGATTTCTCGCAAGCTGTAGTCGATACGGCACCGGAGGGCGCGGCGAGCGGGCCATCGACGATTTCCGCGCCGCGAACTCGTCGTCAGCGCGTTTTTTCGTTTTGGCCCCATTCCTCGACCGCCGGTCGCGGCTTTGTGGAGTTGGCCGGCCGCTATTCCCCATTCCCCATGCCGCCTTCCCCCTTGGCTATGTCTTCGCCCATTGATCCGTCGCTGCTGCCGCCGCGGCAACTGTTTCGCTTCTCGATGGATGTGAAACGGTTCGAGATGCCGGCCGCCGGCGCCACGCTGTCGCTGGACGAATCGTTCACGCTGCCGATGTTCGGCCAATTGGACGGCGAGGAACCGTTCGCCGAGGTGCGGATGGGGTGGAACCCGGTGGGGCTGGTGTGGCAAGTGACCGTCGCCGGCAAAACCCAACTGCCGTGGTGCCGCGATTCGCGGCTCGACGAGAGCGACGGCCTGCAGGTCTGGGTCGACACGCGGGGCACGTTCAACATCCATCGTGCGAGTCGCTACTGCCATCGGTTCGTCTTTCTGCCCCGCGGTGCGGGCAGCGCCGGCGACAAGCCGGTGGCCGATCAATTACTCATCAACCGTGCGCGAGAGAACGCCGCGCCGGTGCGACCGCGGCAATTGCAGGCGGTCGCCAAATGCACGGCGAGCGGGTACACGCTCACGGCGGTCGCCTCGGCCGCGGCGCTGGGCGGCTTCGACCCCGAGCAGCAGCCGCGACTGGGATTCACCTACGCCGTGCTCGACCGCGAGCGCGGGCTGCAGACGCTGAGCACCGGGCCGGGGTTCCCCTACGAAGAAGACCCCAGCTGCTGGGCCGAGGCGGTGTTGGTGGGGGGGTGAATGGTGATTTGTTACTGGTGATTGGTCTTAGCAGCGGCGGCCACGCCGCTCGGTCACGCTTCCGCTGCTTCTTCAAAACGGCTCTGCCAGTCCACTCCCCCAGTCACGAATCACCAATCACCAGTCACCAGTCACCGCGCCCGTCAGGGCGCCACGACCGTCAGCTTGGCGATGGCCACGCCGATGCCGATGACGTTCAGCACGGCGATCAGCAGCCCCACGCCCCACAGCGTGCGGATGCCGTCGTCCTTGGCGGCGCTGCGATCCTTGGCCCAGCGGCTGGCGACCACCCCGCAGACCCAGGTCCAGTGCAGCATCACGTGCAGCACGACCGACGCGGCAAACAGGCACAGCGTGCCGAACTGAATCCCGCACCACGTTTGATAATCGCCGCCCCACAGCGTCCAACCCTCGGTCTTGGGCCCGGGTGGAAAGACGTACTGCACGACCACGGCGCTCCACAGGAGCACCACGAACACGACCATCAAAAACACGTCGAGCCAGAAGTTGACGTCGGTCTTGGTGATCTTCTTTTTGGATTTGGGAGCGGCGGTCTTCGTCTGTTCCATGAATCTGCGGCAGCAAGCCAAGCGAACCGTCGTACGAGGGCGGGAAAGAAAGCACGATCGCAGCGGGGCTTGCAAATTGTGCGCCGCAGACCGCGGGCACGCAAACCGTGTTGCGGGGAATACGCAGCATTCCCGCGGCCCCAAACCGCACCCCGCGGCTCGCAATTGGGTCGATGGTTCCGATTGGGCCAATCACCCGATATCAAACCGCGGCATCACTGCATTCTCCGCACTGCTTCGCCGTCAAACCTGACTTCGCCGCGCGAAGAAATAAACAAAAACTATGCGCGACGCGGTCAGGGCGTAACGGCGGCCCGGCTCTGGCGCGCCCCGTTGTCCCGCTGTCAAAAACGCGCTATCGCCCCACTGCCAGCAGTCGCTCTAGCAACTCCTCGTGCAGGCCGGGAGTGGCTGCGGTCAGGTAGTCGGCCTCGGCCAGCACGAAGGGGCGCCCGTCGCAGCCGCTGACCGTGCCCCCGGCTTCGCGAATCAGCAGCACGCCAGCCGCGGCGTCCCAAGGGTTGATCTCGCACGCCCAGTGTGCGTCGAGTCGCCCGCAGGCGACGTACGCCAAATTGAGCGCAGCCGACCCCGTGCGGCGGACCGCCTGGCAGCGCGGCGCGATGTCGACAAAGCTGACCAGATCGGGCGAGTCGTGCGTCATGCCGTAGGGGAAACTGACTGCCACCATGGCCGACTGCAAATTGGCGGCGTCGGTCACGCGCAGCGGCTCGCCGTTGAGAGTGGCGCCTTGGCCCGCCGCGGCCGCGAAGCATTCGTTGCGCAGCGGATCGAGCACCACCCCTGCCAGCAACTCGCCCCGTCGCGCGACGGCCACGGACGTCGCGTAGCACGGAAACTGATGCACGTAGTTGGTGGTGCCGTCCAGCGGATCGACGACCCAACAATAGTCTTTGTCCAACTCGCTGGGTTGGGGTGATTCCTCGCCTAGCAAGCCGTGATCAGGAAAGGCTTCGCGCAACACGTTGAAGACGGCGCGTTGCGAGGCGAGGTCGGCGTCGGTGACAAAATCGGCGGGCGACTTTTCGCGCACGCCGAATTGACCGACGTGAGCCAGTAATTCTTCGGCGCCCGCGCGGGCGGCCGCTTCGCAGACACTCAGCAGCTGTTCAACGGTTGGTTCCATGGCCCCAGCGTTTCGGGTACGTCGGCTTCTGTCAATCGCCGCGATTGCCGGCGCACGCGGGCAGCACCACGCGCCGTCGCGATTGTCCCCAGTAGAATCTCCGTCGCGGCTTCGCGCATCGTGGCGGAAATCCTCCGAGACTGGATTTCCGCAACGGTTGGCCGCCACGACGCAGGCGGTCAAGGGGGTAGAGTTTCGCCCGATCGCGGAGGTCCCGGCAGGCCACTTTTCGCGGCACGGCGGCCCCGCCCAGGCGCCGCTGTAAACCCTTGCGGCTTAGGGGTTAGCGGCGGTTTTTGCCCAAATTCCGGGCACGCCCCCAGACTTTCTCGCGCCCGCCCCGTCAAAAAAGCTGGACACCCTTGTTCAAACGGTTATCATCATGGGTGAAAGGAGCAGTTGCAGAACCAAGCCTCATCACGCGTGATCGACCGCCCCGTGCGGAAGTGACCTGCCTGATATTCTTTATCCCCCCCACAGTGCTTGGCCTCTTCTCTGTTCCGGCCCCGTCGCTTCGCCCTCGGGCGTTCGGCGGGGTTTTTTTGTGCGCTGAAGCCGGCTCGCCGGTCGGCGGCGGCAGCGCCCTGACGTGCAAGCGTTGCTCGTCGCGGAGAAAGTAGTACTGACGCGCCGCCGGCGCCGCGCGATCGTCTCGACAAGCAACAGCCAACGGACCCCGGCGAAGCTGGATTCGCCCCGCGCGCATCCGCTGTCGCCCCCCGCCAGCCCGCCGGGTTGGCGCCGACCCTCGCCAGCGCGCTGCCGTTTCCAGTACAACGGAATGCAGCTGAAAGATCAGGCCATTTCCAACTTGCAGGCACTCGGGCGGATGACCGATTTCTGGACTCTCAACGGCGTCGATGCGACGCTCTGCGCCCCTGATCAGCGAGCCACGCTGCGGCTCGACGAACCCTACCGCGGCCTGGTCAACTGGGAAATCGCCGGCGAAACCGTGGCCGCGGGCCTGCTGTCGCTGGGGTACGATTCGGAGACCAATCCGTTCGATTGGCCCGTCGCCGACGCTTACGTTCGGGGCAGCGATCTGGTCGTTGCGTACGGCGCGACCGTGTCGCGGCCCTACTCGCTGCAGGTCAGTTGGAACGTCCTGGAACTGCCAGGCGCCGCGGCGGCCGTGGAGGCCCAAGTCTCGGTGCAGACGGAGTTGCTGGAGACGCATCCGGGGTTTGCGCTCGGGAGCGTTTTGCCGCCCTCTGCCAGTCGGAAAGATTGCGGTTTGAGTGACGGCGTCATTTTGCTGCATGCGAGCCAGTCGTGGTCGCTGGCTGAAATGGCGCCGCCGACGGATTTTGCGGCGGGCCAGGTCCTCGAGCGCCCCGACGGCGCTCTGACAACCAACTGGCCGATGCAGCGGGACTTTCTCGAAAAGGGCGTCATCCGCCGCGTGCGGGTGCGAGCGTCGGCGCTGCCCCGGACCGCGGACGCCAAGGCGGCCGAGGAGATCTACGAAGCGCTGTGCAGCGAGCGTCCCCCGCTGTCGGCCTAGATCTTTGATCCGGACGCTTGCTGCTGAGCGCCCCGTCCGGTCGGCTCGCGACTGCGTAGCGCCGCCACGTTGGCACTTCGACGACGGGCGATTCCGGTGCTGCCGGCAAATCCGCCAATGCGGGGGCATGCCGGACCTGATCCGCGCACCGGGTGTGCTCGGACCGCACACTTTCTCGTCGCTCGCCCAATACCAAGCCACTCCTCGCAGTGCTGCACTTGCAGCATAAATGCGGTCGACGCACAGATTCACGCGTCATCGCGCCGATTTGGCACGAAAAATGCCGCCTTCTTGTGCTGCAATTGCACCTAAACCCGGGTTCTGTTCAGGAGGGCAGCAGTATGAACCTTCATGGCAAAGTCGCAGTGGTCACCGGAGCAGCCAGCGGCATTGGCGAAGCCGCCGCAGCGGAACTCGCCAATCGCGGCGTGCGGACCGTCCTGCTGGTCGACCTGGATGAACGAGTCAACGAGGCCGCCGAGGGCATCAATCGCGCCGCCAATCGGCAGGCCGCGGTGCCGATGATCGGCAACACGACCGACGAGGGCTTTCGGCACGGCGTGTTCGAGGAGGCCGCGGGCCGCTACGGCCCGGTCCGCATTTTGGTCCCCGCCGCCGGCATCACCCGCGACGCCCTGGCGGTGAAAGTCGACCGCGAGACGGGCCAGGCAAGCATCTACCCCATCGAGAACTTCCGCGCGGTCACGGAGGTCAACCTCCTGGCGCCGATCTACTGGGCCATGGAAATGATCGCGGGGATCGCCGAAGACCGGGCAAGCCAAGGGCTCAAACGGTGGGAGCCGGTTGAAGAGATTCAGGGCACGGTCGTGTTCATCGGCTCGGTCTCCTCGCAAGGCAACAAGGGGCAGATTTCCTACGCCGTCGCGAAGGCGGGGCTGGAAGGCGCGGCCGCCACGTTGAGCAAAGAAGCCATTTTCCACGGCGTACGTTGCGGGGTGATTCACCCTGGCTTTACCGACACGCCGATGGCCCGCGCACTGGGCGACGAGTTCCTGGAGAAGTACGTGCTGCCGTACACGCAACTGCGGCGGCTGATCTCGACGGCGGAAATCGCCGACGCGATCTGCTTCATGGTCAGCAACTCGGCGGTCAGCGGCGAACTGTGGGCGGACGCCGGCTGGCATCCTCCCGCATGAAGAGATCAAGAGCGGGGCTCGCAAGCAGCCGCGCTCTTACCGCACCCTCACCGCAACGGTGCGGGGACTCAACGGACACACACCCTTACCAATCCTACCTCATTCCTTGCCAACGGAGACAAAGCCATGGCCACCGCCACTGAAAAAAGTTCCGCCCTTATGGAAGGCGTATTCGACGAGGTCCGCAAGGCGGCGGAAACAAACGTGAAACTGTCGCAAGAAATGTTGCGGCAATGGTTGACGATGTGGCCCGGACTGCCCACGCCGCAGTCGATGTGGCTGGACAAGATGCGCGACTTCCAAAAAGCCTGGACCGGCGCCGTGTCCGACCTGGCCCGCAAGCACCGCGACACGGTCGACCGCCAATATCAGGCGGCGCTGGAGTCGCTGGAGCAAAACCTGAAACTCATGGAAGCCAAGACTCCTGACGAGTTGCGCAAACGCAGCGAGGAGGTCTGCCGCAAGGCGATCGACTGCGTCAAAGAGTGCACCGAAGCCCAGGTGAAGGAATTCCAAAACGCACTCACCAAGCTGACCGAGCTGACAACCCAGTCCGCCAGCTAGTCGGCCGGCGCGAGTCGCGTTGCGGAGAGTCGTCCGAACGCCTATTGCGAGTTGGGGCGTCCGGCAAGTACGCTGGCGAGCGCGGGCGGCGCTCGCCAGCTCTTCTTTTGGCGGTTCGAAAACTGGGACCAGCACTGATGCAAGAAATCGTCCGTCAGCTCGCCGAAAAGCGAGCCGCCGCGGAACTCGGCGGCGGCGTCAAACGGATCGAGGCCCAGCACGCCAAGGGCAAACTCACCGCCCGCGAGCGGATCGAGTTGCTGCTCGACCCCGGCTCGTTCGAAGAGTGGGACATGTTCGTCGAGCATCGTTGCAGCGACTTCGGCATGAAGGAGCAGACGATCCCCGGCGACGGCGTGGTCACAGGCCACGGCACGATCAACGGCCGGGCCATGTTCGTGTTCAGCCAGGACTTCACCGTCTTTGGCGGCTCGCTCTCGGAGGCTCACGCCGAGAAGATCTGCAAAATTATGGATCACGCGGTCAAGGTCGGCGCCCCCGTGATCGGGCTGAACGACTCGGGCGGCGCGCGGATCCAGGAGGGCGTCGCCTCGTTGGGCGGCTACGCCGACGTGTTTCAGCGCAACGTGCTCGCCTCGGGCGTGGTGCCGCAGATCTCGCTGATCATGGGCCCCTGCGCGGGCGGCGCGGTGTCCTCGCCCGCCATGACCGACTTCATCTTCATGGTGAAGGACAGCTCGTACATGTTCGTCACCGGGCCCGAAGTGGTCAAAACGGTGACGCACGAGGAGGTGACCGCCGAAGAGTTGGGCGGCGCCACCTCGCACAGCACGCGATCGGGGGTGGCGGACCGCGCATTTGAAGACGACGTTGAAGCGCTCGGCATGGTGCGTCGGCTGATGAATTACCTGCCCTTGAGCAATCAGCAGAAGCCGCCGTTCCGCCCCACGCCCGACAGTTCGGATCGCGAGGAGCCGTCGCTTGACACGCTGGTGCCCGACGAGCCGACCAAGCCGTACGACATCAAGGAGCTGATCCTCAAGACGGTCGACGACACCGACTTCTTCGAGATCCAGCCGGAGAACGCCAAGAACATCGTGGTGGGATTCGCGCGGATGGCCGGCCACCCGGTGGGCATCGTGGCCAACCAGCCCCTGGTGCTGGCCGGGTGCTTGGACATCAAGTCGTCGATCAAAGCGGGCCGCTTCGTGCGGTTCTGCGATGCGTTTAACATCCCGATCATCACGTTTGTCGACGTGCCGGGGTTCATGCCGGGCACGGCCCAGGAGTACGGCGGCATCATCAAACATGGCGCCAAACTGCTGTACGCCTTCGCCGAAGCGACAGTCCCCAAGATCACCGTGATCACCCGCAAAGCTTACGGCGGCGCCTACGACGTGATGTCGTCCAAGCACCTCCGCGGCGACGTCAACCTGGCGTGGCCGACGGCCGAAATTGCCGTGATGGGCCCGCAGGGCGCCGTGGAGATCATCTTTCGCAAGGACCGCGGCAACGCCGAACGGATCGCCGAATTGACCGAAGAGTATCGTGCGAAGTTCGCCAACCCGTTCATCGCCGGCCATCGCGGCTACATCGACGACGTGATCATGCCGCGCGAAACGCGGCGGCGCATCTGCCGTTCGCTGGCGATGCTGCGAAACAAACAGCTCGAGAACCCGTGGCGGAAACACGGGAATATTCCGCTTTGAGTGGGTAGGGAGTAGTCGGTAGGGGGTAGCGACGATCCAGACGCCTTTACATTGCTCTGCCGCGCGGCTTTGCGGCCTGCGGCGACGAGTCAGCCGACTTCAGACTACCCCCAACCCCCAACCCCCTACCGACTCCTCATGTTCTCCCGCATTCTCATTGCCAATCGCGGCGAGATCGCCTGCCGGGTCATTCGCACGGCGCGGCGGATGGGCATCGAAACGGTAGCCGTCTACTCCGACGCCGACCGCGACGCCTTGCACGTGCAACTGGCCGACCACGCGGTGCGACTCGGTCCGCCGCCGGCTAGCGAAAGCTACCTGGCCGCCGATCACATTCTGCAGGCGTGCCATGACACCGGCGCGCAGGCGGTGCACCCGGGTTACGGGTTTCTGTCGGAAAACGCAGCGTTCGCCCAGCGGGTGATTGATGCGGGGATCGCGTTCATCGGTCCGCGGCCGCATGCGATCACGCAGATGGGCGACAAGATCACGTCCAAGCGGCTGGCAGCCGAGGCGGGCGTCAACACGGTGCCCGGGTTCGACGGCGCCGTGGAGCACGCCGATCACGCGGTGGAAATCGCCCGCGAAATTGGCTACCCGGTGATGCTCAAGGCCTCTGCTGGCGGCGGCGGCAAGGGGATGCGGATCGCCCGCGACGATGCCGCATGCCGCGAAGGGTTTACGCGCGCCGCCAGCGAGGCCCGTAACAGTTTTGGCGACGAGCGGATCTTCGTCGAAAAGTTCATCGAGCGCCCGCGGCATATCGAAATCCAGGTGCTGGCCGACGCGCACGGCAACGCGATCTACCTGGGCGAGCGGGAGTGTTCGCTGCAGCGCCGGCATCAGAAGGTCATCGAAGAAGCCCCCTCGCCGTTTCTCGACGCCGCGACGCGCAAGGCGATGGGCGAGCAAGCGGTCGCGCTGGCTCGGGCCGTCGAGTACCAATCGGCCGGCACGGTCGAGTTCATCGTCGATGCGGATCGCAACTTCTACTTTCTCGAGATGAACACCCGGCTGCAGGTCGAGCACCCCGTCACGGAGTACGTCACGGGACTTGACTTGGTCGAGTTGATGATCCGCGTCGCGGCGGGCGATCCGCTGCCGGTGACTCAGGGGCAAGTGAAGCTCGGCGGGTGGTCGATCGAGGCCCGCGTGTATGCCGAGGATCCGCTGCGGGGGTTCTTGCCGTCCATCGGCCGGCTGGTCCGCTACGTGCCGCCGACCACGGGGCCTCACGTGCGGGTCGACTCGGGCGCGTACGAGGGGGGCGAGGTGTCGATGCACTACGACCCCATGATCGCCAAGGTGATCACCCACGGCGGGTCGCGGCTGGAAGCGATCACGCACATGCGCCGGGCGCTCAACGAGTTTTACGTGCGCGGCGTGGCGAACAACCTCGGCTTTCTCTCGGCCCTGGTGGGGCATCCGTTGTTCGAGTCGGGCGACATCTCGACCGACACGATCGGCCAGCTGTATCCCGAGGGCTTCCGCGCCGACGACGTGGTGCATGACGAGCCGGGGCTGCTGATTGCCGTGGCGGCGACGATTCACCGCCGCTACATGGATCGGGCAGCCCGGATTAGCGACCAGATCCCGGGGTACGAACGCCGCGTGGGCGACGAATGGGTCGTGGTGATGGACCACCAGCAGCACCCCGTGACGGTCAAGCTGGGCGCCTCGCCCACCGTGTGCGAGGTGCAGGTCGGCCACGGCGCCGAGGAGCGCCGGTACGAGGTGAACAGCCTGTGGCAGTTTGGTCAGCCGCTGTTCCGCGGCGTGATCAACGGCCGCGACCTGTGCGTGCAGGTCGAACGCCGCAACATGATTTACCGCCTGCAGCACTGGGGCGCCACGTTGGACGTGCGGGTGTTGTCGGCCCGCGCTGCCGAGCTGCTCGCCACGATGCCAATCAAGGAAGCGCCCGACACGTCCGGCACGGTGCTGGCCCCCATGCCGGGGCTGCTGCTGGAGTTCCGCGTGCAGCCGGGCGACGAGGTGGCCGTCGGCAGCGACCTGGCGGTCATCGAGGCGATGAAGATGCAAAACGTGGTCCACGCGGTGCGCCGCGGCGTGGTCGCCAAGCTCATCGCCAAGCGGGGCGACACCCTGGCGGTGGATCAGCCGCTATTGGAGTACGAGGCGACGTAGGGCGCAGCTCTCAACGCACCGCCGAGCTGCGGAGGAGAAAACCGCGGATGGACGCGGATCCGCGCGGATGTTCCTACTTGGTGTCTGCGCAGCTCTGCTATCCTGAGAGCTGGCGTCGTGCTTGCCTCTTTCTACGGTGGTCTCGGCCGGGAGAGTAATCGCACCATTTGAATGCGGCTAAGCCAGAGGCCTTAAGGGCCGGCGCTACGACAGCCCAGGACGCAGTCCTGGGTCGGCAGCGCGATCCGCACCGTGAGCCCTGAAAGGGCGACGCTACGCGTATGCAGCATTTCGAAGTCACACAACTCACGGCCGCGTACCGGCAATGCTGCGAAGATCGAATTGGCGTCTTCCACGACGGCGAGCGAGTCGTGGTGGCGATCGCTGACGGTGCGGGCGGGATTGGCGAAGGGGCAGCTGCGGCCGAAGCGGCGATCCGTGAGATCGAGTGCTCGTATCCGCACATCGCGAGCGCTGTCGATTGGACAATACTGCTGAGGCAAATTGACCAGCGCATTGGCCCAGGCGAGTCGACGGCCGTTGTCGTCGATCTCCAACCAAATCGACTCTGCGGGGCGAGTGTGGGAGACAGCGTGGCCTGGATTGTCCACGAAGACCAGATTACTGAGCTAACTGTACGACAGCACCGCAAACCGCTTCTCGGATCCGGCGGCGCTTGCCCTGTCTCTTGTGAGCTGTCCGGCAGTCTGCAGGGGACCTTGCTCGTCACTTCGGACGGATTCGCCAACTACGCGAAACGCGACGATGTCACTCGCTTGGTGGCAACTGCCGACTTTGTCGAGATTCCTCGACGTGCAATTGAAATGGTCCGCCTGCCGTCGGGTGATTTGTGGGATGACACAGCCGTCGTGGCAGTACGAGTTCGGAGGCCCCAACGACCCCGCCGTCGCTACTCGATTTGAGTTGGAGCGACATCCAGTCGCCAGTGAGAGTCCGGCAAAATGTGCGTTTGAACGAATCGTCATCCACCGTCGGCTCACCCATGTCCGTGAAGGGTTCGTGGCTCTGCGTCATTCTCGCCGCCGTCGGCTGGGCGGTCGCGATCGGGATGGTCTGCCTGCAGGTGGCATCCGGCTTCGGCGGCGCCTTCGTATGGCGCTACGATCCGGCCGCATTTCGACAGACCGTGGGCCTGGTTGGCGTGGGCGGCCTGGTCGCCAGCGCTATTTTTGGCGTGTTAGCGGCGTGGCGCGGATCGGGGGCGTCGCGCTACGTGGGCGGCGTCCTGGCCGGGGTCGCGATCCTGGCCGTGCTGACGCTGGCCTTCAACGCAATCGTCAATTCCGCGAGCCAACTGTTCGCGGCCGCTCACGCGCAATTCCACCACTGCGTGTGGATGAAGGCCAGGATTGGCGCCACGAGACGAACGTCCGCCGCAGCGTCGAACAGCATTGTCCACTGCATCTTCGACGGGCCCACCTCAATCCAGACCCGGCCATGCGTATCCGCCTCGCCCCAGAAAGCAGTCCTGTACAGCGGCATGCGAATCGTCCAGGCGGCGCCCTCAAGCAAGACGGCATAACGATTGCGCAGAACGCTTGTCAGCCGAATCGTTCCGACATGATCTCCCGCACGGCATGCCTGGAATTCAGAGGGCATCAGCGAGACGCGCTGGATGCGTAGTTGCTCGCTGCCGTCGTCGCCGCAAAACACCATATCGGGTGTGCTGAACGGGTTCCCGACATGCCGATCCCGCGGGTTCGGCTGCGGCTCGTATCGACTGACGACTGTCCCGCTGGCGTCGAGCAGCACGCCGCGACGGGCCATCTCAGTGCGATCGATGCAACTCTGAAACATCACCCCAGTGGCAAGCGTTTCGTCATCGGGCGGCAGCGGCTGGGAGCGAAACATCATCGCATCGTACTGCAACTGCCAGCTGGCTCGCAAACAACGAGCCGTAGCGCCGCCCCGTTGGGGCTCACGATTTTTCGCGCGCCGTGTTCCCAGGGCTTCGCCCTGGGCTGTCGTAGCGCCGGCCTTTCAGGCCTAATCCGCGCTGGCGGCCGTCGCCGCAGTCGGCGCCTTGGTTCGCCGAATCTAACCAATGGCATCCCGTCAAAACGGAATGTCATCGTCCCACGCGTCGTCGTCGAAGCCGGCGCTGGCGTCGTCTTCCAGCTCGCTCAGCTCGTCGGCATCGTCGTCATCGTGCACCCAGCCGCCGTGTTCGTCGCGGTAGAAGGGGTCGGTCGGCAGGATGTCGAACCCGAACCCGGCGCCGTCGCAGCCGGGGGTGGGGCAGCACCAGAAGCCATGCGCGTGGCCGTCGGTGTCGCGCATCTCGCGCCACTCGATCAAGTAGCTGTCGTACTGCTCGCCGCAGTGCAGGCAGCCCACCATCGTGGGGATTTCCGGCGGGCGAAACGGGTCGTCGTACCGATCGCACTTCGAGGGGCTTGCCATGCGGGCCTCGCAGCGAGTGTCAGAATTCTCCAGGGCCACCGCCGCCTGGATTGACGCGGCTGAACCGCTCTGCAAGGTACCCCCCTCCTGCCGCGGGGGGCAAGAAAGTGCGCCGAGCCCGCAAAAAACGGCCTGCGGACGCACCAGCGGGGCGTCGCACTTCGCTTGCCGCTGCTGCGTTCCGCCCTTAAGCTGGCTCGCTAGCAACGCCTGCTCCATCTTTCCACCAGCTGAGAACTGGCTCCACGCGATGCCCACCCGACGCACCTTTCTGGGAACGACGCTCGCCGCCGCGGCGTCCGCAACGCAGTGGACCGCCGCGGCCAGCACCAACGAGAATCCCATGCAGCCAATCATCCTTTCCACCTGGCGGCACGGATTGCCGGCCAACGAAGCGGCCTGGCCCGTGCTGGCCGACGGCGGCTCGGCGCTGGACGCCGTGGAGGCCGGCGCCCGGCAGAGCGAGTCCGACCCGGACAACGCCACGGTGGGGCTGGGCGGCCGGCCCGACCGCGACGGCAACGTGACGCTCGATGCGTGCATCATGGGCCCCGATGGGAACTGCGGGTCGGTCGCCTGCCTGACTGAAATCGAAAATCCAATCTCCGTCGCGAGGCTGGTGATGGAGCAAACGCCGCACGTGATGCTGGTGGGGCAGGGGGCGCTGGAGTTTGCCATTGAGCGCGGCTTTCCCCGCCGCGATCTGCTGACGCCCAATTCGCGCGCCGAGTGGGAGAAGTGGCAGGCCGAGCACCCCGACGCCGTCGGCCAACGGCAGATCAATGTCGAGAATCACGACACAATCGGTTTGGTGGCGTTGGACGCCGCAGGCGACCTGGCGGGGGCGTGCACGACCAGCGGCCTGGCGTGGAAGCTGCCCGGGCGGGTGGGCGACTCGCCGATTATTGGCGCCGGGATGTATGCCGACAACGAAGTCGGGGCCGCAGCGGCCACCGGCGTCGGCGAGGCGGTCATCCGCGCCGTCGGCAGCTTTTTGGTCGTGGAACTGATGCGGCAGGGCCACGGGCCGACCGACGCCTGCCGGCTGGCCTGCGAGCGGGTGGTCGCGAAGAATCCCGACTGGCGGGAGCTTCAGGTGGGGTTCATCGCACTGTCAAAGTCGGGCGAGGTCGGCGGCTACGCCCTCCAGCCGGGATTCCAATATGCGGTGCGCAGCGCGGCCGGCGAGGAGCTGGTCGACGCGGCGAGCATCGCCAACTGACGGCAGCACGGCGGCGATGCTGCCGCTTGACCACACTCTCTCTTCGACAGAGTCTCTTCTTCAACGCAGTCTTTTCCCTCACCGTGGCGAGTTCATCATGTTTGTTGGTTTGCGCCTGCCGAGTCGCCGGCGGTTATGCGTCGCTCCGTCAATTGTGGCGCTGGCAGTCGCTTGGCTGTTCGCGGCGGCGAATCCCTGTCAGGGCGAGGTGGACGTCGACGAGTTTCCCGTCGCCCACTTGGATTTCCCCATCGCCGACGGGCCGTTCGAGCCGACCTGGGAATCAATCGACGCGCATCACCCCGGGGCGGTTCCGTGGTTTCGCGATGCGAAATTCGGCATCTGGATCCACTGGGGCCCCCAGGCCGCGGGCGAGGCGGGCGACTGGTACGCCAAGCACATGTACCTGGAGGATCACCCGGCCGCCGCGAAGCACCGCCAACGATTCGGCCACCCGTCGCAGGCGGGCTACAAGGACGTGCTGCACCAGTGGAAAGCCGAGCGGTTCGACGCCGACGCGTTGATGAGCACGTTCCGCGACGCGGGGTTTCGCTACGCGGTGATTATGGGCGTGCACCACGACAACTTCGACCTGTGGGACTCGGAGCACCAGCCCTGGAACGCCACCCGCGTGGGCCCCAAGCGCAACATCCTGGGCGAGTGGGTCGACGCGGCGCGGGCCCACGACATGCGGTACGGGGTCACGTTTCACCACGAGTACACCTGGTGGTGGTGGCAGCCGGCGTTTGGCGCCGATTCGACCGGACCGCTCGCCGGCGTGCCGTACGACGGCAATCTGACCGCGGCCGACGGGGCCGGCCAGTGGTGGGAGGGGCTCGACCCGCGCGACCTGTACGGAATTCAACTCAAAGGGTACCCGGAGTACGAACCGATCCACCTGATCGCCCATGGCCGCGAGGGGATTTTCGACAAGCATCAGGAATACGCGCGGCAGTACGCCACGAACTGGGCGCTGCGGATCATGGACGTCATCGAGAAGCACGACCCCGACTTTATTTACACCGACGGCAACTCGCGGCAGCCGTTCAGCGGCAAGAAGAGCGGCTCGGGGTACAAGTGCGACGCCGCCCAACGCGTAGTGGCGCACTACTTCAATCGCACGCTGGAGCGTCGCGGCGACATCGACACGTTCGCGATTGTGAAGTTCAGCAGTCCACAGCGAGGACTGGCCTCGACCCGCGAGAGCCGCATCGCCAACGACATCGATCGGGAGCGGATGTGGATGGGCGAGCGGGCCATCGGCAGTTGGTTCTATGCCCCCGACTTCGTTTACGACTGCGGGTCGATCGTGCACTCGCTGCTGGAGTACGCGTCGCGCGACGGCAACTTTGCCGTGTCGGTGCCGCTGACCCCCGCGGGCGATCTGACGCCCGAGGCAGTCGCCATGCTGGACGAACTGGGCGACTGGATGCGGACCAACGGCGAAGGCATCTACGGCTCCACCGCTTGGACGACGTGGGGCGAGGGCGAGCGACGGCTGCCCGGCGGGGGGCTCAACGAGCGGACCGCCAGCTACGAGTTCACGCCCGCCGACCTGCGGTTCACCCAGGGCAAAGATGGCGCCCTGTACGTATGGTGCATGACCGTGCCAGAGGCGGGGACGAAGCTGCTGGTGCGGTCGCTGGCCGCCGGAGCGGAGGGCGCCCAGGGCGAACCAACCAGCGTGACCTTGCTGGGCAGCGACGAGCGCATCGAGTGGTCGCTGACCGCAGAGGGTCTGGAAATCACCTGCCCCGCGATGGCCGGGCTGCAGCACGCGGCGGGGTTCAAAGTAACGCACTGAACATTTTGCACGGTGACGGCGGCGGTTTGCTTGCAGCAGATTTTCCATCGACTGCAATCTTCGCCCGTCCGGCTCTGGGCGGCGCACAGCCGTCCCTGGTCGTTATGATACGGGTACTCGGCGCCGCACATCTGGCTTCGTCAATTGACGCCCAATTCGCCACCTTGCTCGTCACCGCCGCTCGTTGCCGCCATGTCTCGACACACATTTTCTGACTCTGCGAAGCTGCGCGCCGGCGCGGCCGCCATCGCAATACTCGCACTGCTCGCCGGACCGGCGCGGGCCAATCTGACGTTGCGCATGGAAGACTTCGCGACCGCGCCGATGACTGGCTCGGTCGCGTTCCCCTCGGCCACGCAGGCCAGCGCCTATTTGGCCCGCATCAACTTTCTGTCCGAAGACCCCGTCGATGCCAACCGGCTGTTTGTGAACGACCAGAACGGCCCGCTGTACGTTCTGGATCGTACGACTCGGCAATTCACGCAATACATGGATTTCGACGGTCGCGGTGCGGCGACCGGCCTGTTCCCGCGGCTGTACACGTCGGGCGGTTACGCCACGGGGCTGGTGACGCTGGAGTTCGATCCCGACTACGCCAACAACGGCAAGTTTTACACCGTCCATGTCGAGCAAGGTTCCGGCTCGAAGTTGCCCGACGCGTCGGCGCACCCCGGCTTCGACCCCACAGGTTACACGACGACCGCGTCGATCAACGCGCCCGGCTTTGGCGGCGAGCCCGGCGGCTATCAGAACGTGTTGGTCGAGTGGACCGACACGAACCCCGTGAACGCGACGTTTGAGGGAACCGCCCGCGAATTGTTGCGGATCGGGCAAGCCAGCCGCATCCACCCGATGGGCGACATTGTCTTCAACCCCAATGCGGCGCCGGGCGACGCCGATTGGCGGATGATGTATGTGGCGATCGGCGACGGCGCCACGGGGGAGAACGGCAGCACCCGGTCGGTCCCGCAAACGCTCGACAATCTGGCCGGCAAGATTCTCCGTATCCGCCCCGACGACGCGGGAGCGACCGCGGCGCTGACCGCCAGCACGAACGGGCGGTACTTCGTGCCGGACGACAACCCCTTCACGCAAATCAACAATGCCGCGGTGCGCGACGAGGTGTACGCCCTCGGCCTGCGCAATCCGCATCGGTTGTCGTGGGACGGGCCGACTGACTCGCTCATTGCGAACGACATCGGCTTGCACACGTGGGAAGAGGTCAACATCATCCACGCTGGCGGGAACTACGGCTACGCCGACCGCGAGGGGAACCAACGACTCAACAGCTTCTACCAGCCGGTGTCGCTGCCGGGAACCGACGAGATCGACTACTACGCCACGGGTTCGACCGTCGCGGGCGCCGTCATGCCGCTGTACCCCGTGGCTCAGTACGGGCACGGGCAGGCTGGCTCGGGGCTGCCGGAGGGCGACGCCATCAGCAGCGGGTTCATCTATCGCGGCGCGAACATTCCCTCGCTGCAGGGCAAGTACGTGTTTGGCGACGTATCGACGGGGCAACTGTTTTGGCTGGACGTGGACGAGATGCTGGCGGCCGACGACGGCAACCCCGCGACGCTGGCCGACATTCACTTGATCGACGTGGCTTGGGACAGCGGCGGCGGCGAGCAGGTTTACACAACCGTCACCCCCGGCGGCGACACCCTGGGGCCGATGCACCAGATCGTGGAGATCGCCTACCATGGGCGTGGCGGGCAGGATCCCAATCTTCCCGGCGGCGCGCAAACGACCGGCGGCGAGGGCCGGGCGGACGTTCGCTGGCAGGTCGATGCCGCCGGCGAGCTGTATCTGCTGAGCAAGAGCGACGGCATGATTCGCTACGTGGTGGCGGCGCTGGGCGACGCCGACTTCAACGCCGATGGCGCCGTGGACGGCAGCGACTTGCTCGCGTGGCAGCGGCACGCTGCAGGCGCCGGCGACTTGGCCCAGGGCGATGCCGACGCTGACGGCCTGGTGACCGCCGCCGATCTGGGATTCTGGCGCGACCAGTATGGCGCCGCGGCGGCGATCGCGACCGTGCCGGAGCCCGCGAACGTCGCGCTGGCCGTGCTCGCGGTGCTGGGCGGCTTCGCGACCGCGCGGAGCGAGCGCTCTCCCTCTTCAACGTGAATTGACGCCCTCAAACGTCACGCCGGCGGTTTGGACATCACGGTGATCATCCAACCCACGCCGAATTTGTCGGTCACCATGCCAAAGCAAGGCGACCAGAACGTCTCGCAGATCGGCATGTCGACCGTGCCGTCTTCCGACAAGGCAAAGAACGCAGCCTGCGCGGCTGCGGCCGACGGCAAGGTCAGCGACAAGCGGAACCCGCGAAAGGAACCGCCCGGGCCGCTGCCGTCGGACAGCATCAGCACGGCGCCAGCGATGCGCAGCTCGGCGTGCATGACTTTGTCTTCGAACCCCGCCGGCAACGTGCCCTCCGGCGGCTCGTCGGGGTGATCGCTGTAACGCAACAGCGCCGTCTGCTTGGCGCCCAGCGCGCTGCAGTAGTACTCGATCGCTTCGTCGGCGCGACCGCCAAACAGGAGATAGGGCGTGAGCACGGCGTTGGGCATGGCGCGCCGCCTTGCTAGGCATGTGCAATCATGGGACCACCCTCGTCGCTACCCCTATTATGTCGCGCTGGCAGCCGCGCGAACATTCGGCGCGTGTTTTGTCGAACCAAGGGCGCCGCGAAAAGCAGCCCGGGCGCGGCTTGCCGGTGCGCTGGAGATGCCGACGAAAAAAGCCGCGGGGCGAACCCCGCGGCGAAATGGTCTGTCGCGATGTCGACCCGCAAGTGTCGGCGGACCGTAATGCAGCTGTCCGTTAGGCGGGCTGCATTTCCCGTTTGCGCTCCTCGACGATCTCAGCCTGGATGTTACTCGGCACGGGGGCGTACTTGCACAGTTCCATCGTGAACGAGCCCTGACCCTGCGTCAGGCTGCGCAGGTCGGTCGAGTAACCGAACGTTTCTGCCAGCGGGACCTCGGCGATGATCTTGCACGAGTTGTTTTCCGTCTCGGTGCTCACCACCATGCCGCGCTTCGACGAGACCTGGCCGACGACCGGGCCCTGGAAGCTTTCGGGGCACTCGATCTCCACCAGCATGATCGGCTCCAGCAGGACGGGCTTCATGCGGTTGAAGTGCTCGCGGAAACATTCCTGGGCGGTCAGCATGAACGCCATGTCGCTGGAGTCGACTTCGTGGTACTGACCGTCGTTCAGTTCGATCTTCATGCCGACGACCGGGTAACCCGCCACGGGCCCCTTGGCCATCATGTTGCGGAAGCCCTTCTCGATGGCCGGGATGTAGTTCTTGGGGATGCGACCCTGCACCACGTTGTCGACGAAGATCAGCTCGTCGCCCTCGGCTTCTTCGCGGTCTTCGTCGGTCATCGGGGACATGACGCCCTTGATGTGACCGAACTGACCCGAACCGCCCGTCTGCTTCTTGCGCCGGTGGTCGAACTCGTAGGGGACGGTGCCGGATTCGCGGTAGCTGACCTTGGGGGCGCCCACTTCGACGTCGACGCCGTACTCGCGGCGGATCCGCTCGACGTAAATCTCCAGATGCAACTCGCCCATGCCGGCGATGATCGTTTCGTTCGTCTCTTCGTCGGTGAAGACGTGGAACGTGGGATCTTCCTTGCGGAACCGCTGCAGCGCCTTGGATAGCTTGTCGGCATTGTCGCGGGAGAGCGCCTGAACGCTCATCTTGATCACCGGCTCGGCGACGTAGATGTTTTCCAGCGACAGGTAATTCGGCTCGGAACAGTAGGTGTCGCCGCTGGCGCAGTCGATGCCCATGATTGCCACAATGTCGCCGGCCGAGGCGCTGTCGATTTCTTCGCGTTTGTCGGAGTGCATCCGCACGATGCGGCTGAAACGCTCCTTCTTGCCGGTGCGCTGGTTGTAGTACGACTCGCCCTTCTGGATCGTACCCTGGTAGATGCGGGTGTAGGTGAGCTGGCCGTACTCGTCGTCGACGATCTTGAACGCCATGCCCACGAACGGCAGCTTCGGATCGGGCTTCAGCTCGATCTTCTTGCCCTCTTCCTTGGGATCGTTGCCGGTGTTCTTCACCTCAGTGGGCGAGGGCAGGTAGCGATTCACGGCGTCCAAGAGCGGCTGAACCGACTTGTTCTTGAACGCCGAACCGAGGTAGACCGGCGTAAACTCCTGATAGATCACGGCCTCGCGGCAGATGTCGTGGATCAACTTCTCGTCGATTTCTTCCTCGCCGAGCAGCTTCTCCATCAAATCGTCGCTGTACATCGACAGGGCTTCGAGCATCTCGATCCGGGCGGCTGCCGCTTCGTCCTGCAGCTCAGCGGGGATGTCCGCAATCCGCAACTCCTCGCCCTTCTCGCCGTCGTTGTAGATCGCCTTCATGGTGATCAGGTCGACGACGCCCTGGAAGTTGTCTTCCTTGCCGATGGGAATCTGCATGAGCACGCAGTCGGCGCCCAGCTTCTCTTTGATTTGCTTGACGACGTTGCGCGGGTTGGCGCCGGTGCGGTCCATCTTGTTGATGAACGCCAGACGGGGCACGTGGTACCGCTTCATCTGGCGGTCCACGGTCATCGACTGCGACTGCACGCCGCCCACCGAGCAGAGCACCAGCACGGCGCCGTCCAGCACGCGCAGCGAGCGTTCCACCTCGACGGTGAAGTCGACGTGGCCCGGGGTGTCGATCAGGTTGATCTTGTGGTTCTTCCACTCCAGGCTGGTCGCAGCGCTGGTGATCGTAATGCCGCGCTCTTTTTCCAGCTCCATGTGGTCCATGGTGACGCCGTCGCCGCCGCCGCGGACATCCTCGATCTTGTGGATGCGGCCCGAGTAGAACAGGATCCGCTCGCTGAGGGTCGTCTTGCCCGAGTCGATGTGGGCGGAGATGCCGATGTTGCGAACTTTTTGCAGGTCCATGATGGGCCTCAAACCAAGTGGCGGTAGTAACGGTGCTGGTGGATGAAAGCGAGACGCAGTACTTTTCGCTGCGAGCGACGGTTCGGCCGAGTCGGTCGACGCCGGTCTCGCAGTTGCAGACGGGTGCTGACGCCGCCGAGGTTGGTCGCCGAGAACGCAGCCAGCGGCAGCGCATTCGCAAGCGGGCACGGCGGAGAGGGACTCCGGGGTTGGCTCCCTCGAGGGCAGGACGATCCTACATTTTTGCGTTTGTCGACCGCGGAAGCTACCCCGATTGAGCGGATTTTTGCGAATGGGATCGCCTCTGCCGGTGCAATCATGCGGATTTTCCGCCCGACTGCTGGCACAGCCCGGCCGGCTGCTGGCGCCGCGGCAGCGATTTGGGGCTAAACTGGGGAGATTCCCGCCGCCACGCCACGCTCTGCAGTAAGAGTTCGAATTGCCGGGCAGCCGCTGCGGCGCCGTCCAGCCGCGTCTTCATCGTCTTCATCGCTCACAGTCTCCTTTTCGCCGCCCTCTGCCGATGACCACATCCGAAGCACCCGTTCCCGTCGCCGATGGTCCCGTCGGCCACCCGCCGCTGCCCGCCGGTTGGCTCAGCCGGTACCCCTGGGCGACGTTCGTGCTGCCACTGGCGGTGTACATGCTGGCGGGGACGTTGGAGCCCAGCCCGCCGCCAGCGGCCGACGCCGCCGTCGTCGCAGCCGAGAGCGACGAGGGCATCGCCGCCGATCCGCTGAAGGACGTGGTCGACATGGAGGAAGTCGCCCCCGACGCCGCCGTCGACGCGGAGTCCCGCTGGCCGCACTTGCCGTATAGCGCGTACCCATGGGTCTACACGGCCAAGCTGGTGCTCACGCTGCTGGCGATGGCCGCCGTGTGGCCCGGCTATCGGGCGTTTCGCGCGCCGGTCAATTGGCCGCTGGCGCTGGGCGTCGGGTTGGTCGGCGCCGCGCTGTGGATCGTCCTGTCCGAGCTGCAACTGGAGCGCAAGATCGGCCCCTGGGCGGCGCTGCTCGACATGCTGGGGCTGAGCGGCTCGCGGGCCGGGTTCAACCCGCTGGCGCAGATCACCGACAACCCCGCCTGGGCCTACGGCTTTCTGGCGATCCGGCTGATTGGCCTGGCGCTGATCGTGCCGGTGATCGAGGAGTTCTTTCTGCGTGGGTTCATGATGCGGTTCGTCATGCACGCCAATTGGCCGGAAGTGCCGTTTGGTTCAATTAACGCCACCGCGGCGGTCGTCGGCACAGCGTTCCCCATGCTGTACCACCCGGAGCAGCTCGCCGCGCTGGTGTGGTTCAGCTTGGTTACGTGGTTGATGGTCCGCACCAAAAACATCTGGGACTGCATCGTCGCGCACGGCGTGACCAACGCCACGCTGGGGGCGTACGTGATTGCCACGGACTCGTGGCATTTGATGTGAGTGCGGAGGGAGGCGAGGTTGGAGGTCAGTGGTGCGGGGGCAGCGCGGGCTTGACTTGGGCTGCCTCGCAGTGCGACCATCAACCAACCTTCCACAATCGCCAACGCGATTCTGCCGCGACGGCGCCCCGTCGCCCGCTCGGAGCATCGCCCTTCGCCGACATCACGACTCTCTACGTCCCGGCGGCCGCGTGCTGCCAATTGGCGGATCCTCGCACGGCGGATTCCGCTTGCGATTCTTTACGGCAGGTCGACTCTCTGGCCGACTACTCGCGCGCCATGTGGTCAATTCTGACCGACGGCGTTCTCCACGAGTCGTTTGGCATTCGGCTGCCCGTTCATCGAACGCCGTGGGGCGGACCGCTGTGGGCTCCCAGGCGCCACGACGTGCTGTATCTGCTCGACCGCCACTCATCCCGCCAACTGAAAGCAGATATATGCGCCCGCTACTTCGCCACCGAAGCGGTTCGCAATGGTTGGTGCAACACGATCTTCGAACTGTACGGACTGAATCTCCGCGATAGCGCAGCTCGCGAACGCGACGGCCTCGCCTTCCTGGCCCGACAGGCTGACCATTTCTGCTCGCCGGACGACTATCTGCTGATCGTCGACGGGGCGTGAGATTGGGGCGCCACGGGCCCGCATATCCACGGGGCCGACTTCGCCACGCCGACGCCTTTGCCACGGTTTCTCTGAGGGCAGTCGCAATTCTCTTGACATCCCCCGCCGCACTGCGTTACTGTCATAGCACGCTAGTACAGTCCGCGGCGACGCTCTCCCATCGTCGCCGCTGGCTGGTTGCTCCTCCTGCCCGGGAACGCCTCGCGATGTTTCTCCACATCGATCCCCACAACGGCTTGGCTGTGTACGACCAGATCGTGCGGCAGGTGAAGTTTGCCGTGGCGGAGGGCGCGCTCGCCAGCGGGGACCTCGCCCCCAGCGTTCGGGAGCTGGCCCGGGAACTGGCGATCAACCCCAACACGGTCGCGCGGGCCTACCGGCAGTTGCAGGACGAGGGGGTGCTGGAAGCGGTCCGCGGCACGGGGTTGGCCGTCACGCCCGCGGCGCGGAAGGCGTGCCAGCAACAGCGCAAGACGCTACTGGCCGAGCGGTTGTCGCTGGTGTTGAGCGAGGCCCTGGCCGCGGGGCTGGAGCCCGAAGCGGTGCGCAAGCTGTGCGAAACGGAACTCTCCCGACTGGTGCGAAAGCAGAGGTGAACGATGTCGGCGGTGATTGAAGTGCGCGACGCGGTGAAACAGTTCGGCGACCAACGGGCGGTCGACCGCGTGAGCCTGACGGCGCCGCCGGGCGTGGTGTACGCCCTGCTGGGCGAGAACGGCGCCGGCAAGACGACGTTGGTGCGGATGCTGCTGGGGCTGCTGCCGGTCGACGCCGGGCAACTGTCCGTGCTGGGGCTCGACAGTCGGACCCACGGCGACGAGATTCGCCGCCGCATCGGCTACGTCCCCGAGCGCCCCACCCTGTACGAGTGGATGACCGCCGCGGAAATCGGCTGGTTCGCCGCGGGGTTCTACGCCGACGGTTACGAGCAAGAGTACCGCCAGTTGCTGGAGCGGTTCTCCGTGCCGCTGCGCAAAAAACTGAAGCACATGTCCAAAGGTATGCGGGCCAAGGTCGCGCTGTCGCTGGCCATGGCTCATCAGCCGGAGCTGCTGGTGCTGGACGAACCGACCTCGGGACTCGACACGCTGGTGCGGCGCGAGTTTCTGGAAAGCATGGTCGATTGGGCGGCCACTGGGCGGACGGTGCTGCTCTCCAGCCACCTGATCGGCGAGGTGGAACGCGTGGCCGACGAAGTGGCCGTGCTGCGCGAGGGCCGGTTGCTGCTGGCCGAGCCGTTGGAGCAGCTCAAACGCGGGGCGCGCGAGCTGACCCTCACGCTGACGGGTCCGGGCGAGCCGCCGCCGGTCGCCGGCGAGGTGATCCGCATTCGCCGCCGCTCGCGACAGTGGCAGGTGACGGTGCGCAACTTCGACGCCGCCAGCCTGGAAGCGCTGGAAGCCGAACCCGACGTGGTGGCGGTCGACAGCCGCACGCCGTCGCTCGAGGAGCTGTTCGTGGCGCTGATGCAAGCCGGGGAACTGCCGCCGCCCGCGGCCGATGGCACGCCCGGCGACGCCCCCGCGCCGACGGAGGCCACGCCATGAGCACCGTGCCGGCAACGCCCAATATCCCAATGCAGGCGGCTCCCTGGCGGCGGGCGCTCGTGCGCAGTCTGTGGAAGGAGCTGCGCGCCGTGCGGCCGCTGGCGATTGGCGTGTTCGTGTTGGCCGCGATCACGTCGGTGGCGCTGGGCGAGCTGCTGGAGTTTCACTACAACACGGCCATCGGCAATCAGGCCCGGCTGTGGGGAGTGGTCGCCTTCTTCGCCGCGGCCCTGCATGCGGTGGGAGCCGCCGCGGCGCTGCTGGCTGGTGAACGCGAGGATGGCGCGGACCAGTTCTACGAGGCGGTCGTCGCGCCGCCGGCGACGATCTACGCGGCCAAGGTGCTGGCAATCGTCGCCAGTTCCGCGGGAATTGTGGCGGCGATGTGGTTGGCTGCCACTGTGCTCGGAAACTCTGGCGCCCTGCGCGCGTTCGCGCTGATGGGCGGCGACGGCGGCGTTTGGATGGTCTGGCTGGGGCTGGTGTGGGGAGTTCTGGCGGCGCTGCTCTGCCCGCAACCGTTGCTGGCGGCCGTGTTGGGAATCGCCCTGGCGTCGATTGCCAGCCACCTGCTGGTCGAGGCGGCGTACCACCTGTCCCGCGGGCGGATCAGTTCGCACTATCTCGACGGGATCTGGTTGTACCTGCCGGCGACGCTGGCGGTGTTTGTGCTGGATGCGTGGTTGGGCGTGCGTTGGGCGACGCCGGGACGCACGCCCCGACGTGCGTGGTGGCGACGCAGTTCCGTCGCGAGTGAAAGTGAAGGCGAAACGACCGCGTGCCACGGCTCTGTAAGCTGCGTGATCGACGCGACGGCCGGCGATGCGCTCACGGCTCACCGAGCCGTGGCACGAGCGGGCGCGGCGGGGGCCGGACGGAGGGAGAGGCCGCTGCGATCGGCGATGCTCGCGCGGCTGGCGTGGCAAACGTGGCAGGAAAATCGTTGGACGCTGCTGGCGGCGATTGTCGTGGGCGTGCTGCTTATCCCCGCGGTGGAGTTGCCGCTGTGGTTCGTGCGGGATCAGGGCGCCAACTGGTTGCCGCCGCTGCCGGTGAGCCTGCTGCTGGTCCCCGCGCTGCTGGGGGCGATGGCGTTTCGCGCGGATCATCGCCGGGGGTCGTATGCGTTTCTGGACCAGAAGGCCGCTCGGCCGCGGCTGACGTGGCTGGCACGGCAAGCCTGGTGGCTGACCGCGGCGGTGGCGATCGCAGCGATCGTGTTCGCCGGCGTGGTCGGATGGGTGGCCCTGCAAGCTAGATCTTTCTTGACGGAACACCTGAGCCTGACGCACTGGAACATTCATGCCCTCGACACCGATGCCGCGCGAGCCCTCCGTATTCGCGCCGCGACGGAACCGCTGTGGCGAGCGGCGCTGCTGGCGTGGTGGGGCTGGCTGGCGGCGTACGGTTGGGGCCAGCTTTGCTCGCTGATGGTGCGTCGCGACGTGCTGGCCGGCTTTTTGGCGGCGTTCGGGGCCGTCGTCCTCTGTGCCGCCGGTTGGATCGCGTTCGCGTGGGACCTGAGCGGTGTCGCATTCTTGGCGCCGGTGGCCGTGATCGCCGTGGCTGTCTCTTGGTGGGCGGCACCGCAGTTCCTCGCCCGGCGCGCGGGATGGCGGGACTGGCTCAAGCCGCTAGCGGTATTCGGTCTGGCAGGTGTTGTGGCAGCGTGGGCGCTGCCGCAAGCGCGTCTTGCCCAGGTGGCACAGAACCCGCCCTATGAACATCTCAGCTTGGCCAACGCAACACACGCCATGCCGAGCGCCGCCCTTGCGGCCCCAAAAGAACACGAGCGAGCGGCTGGGGCGATCGAGACTCAATACAGACGAGCGGCCAGCGACATCCTGTGGGAAATCGACGCCCTGCGGCGGGTCGATCAGCCGTACTTCACGCCCGAAGAGCGCGCGGCCGCCGAGGCAATGGTCGCGTACGTCAAAGAACATGCCGACCAGGACGAGCCTCAAGGCGGGCGCGCTGGCGGCGGCTTTGGAGGGTACGGATCCGCCTTCGCGGGCGACGAGCTTGGCTATGGCGCCGAGGACGACTCCAACCAGCCGCCGCATCCGTTCTACGCCGATGAAGCCTTGTGGTACGCCACGCAGTCGACCTACGGCGTCGACCTCAGCGCGAGTAATCCCGAGGTCGCACCGTGGCTGCGACTGCTTGAGCAATCGCAAGTGCGCCGCCGCAGAGCGTTCCTCGACGCCCATCAAGACGTGATCAAGCGGACAATCGAGATCAGCCGCGCGCCCCAGGGAAGGTTGGCGAGGTCTCCAAAGACGTGGGAACTGGCCAATCTCATGTGGGAGGATGCCGAGCGGTGGATGCAGGCCGGCGATCTGGACGCCGCCTGGCAGCGGATTGCGACGATCGCGCGGATGTTTGCCCACACGCTGCGTTTCGCACGCACCATCGAGCGACAAGAACAGTTGGCGCTAGAGCCCTGTCAGGCATTTCGCGAGGTGCTCGGCCACCTCATCCCGCGGTGGGCGGCAACAGACGGCCAGACACCCCAGCGGCTGCGTGCCGCGGCGCTCGACCTGCTGGCTGTCGAAGCAGTATTCCCTCCGTTCTCCGCAGCGGTGATTGCCGACTATGGCCATCTGCGCGACGTGGCAAGCGGCGACGAGCCGCCGTTTTGGATCGACCGACCGCCGCTGTGGCCGAAAGGTAAACGGCCCCAGGCCTATCACTGGACCGGTCAACTGGAGTTGCTGGCGCAGCAGTTTTCCTGGGAGCGCGAGCGATCGCTGCGCGCCGCCGAATTGCTGACGGCCGACCGGCTCGATTTTGCCGCGGGCGTCGAGGCGGCGGCGATCGACATGCTCACCGTCCGTCGGGTCTGTCGAGCGTCCGGGCTGTGGCAACCGCTGACGCTGCTGGCCGCCGCCGATCCGCAGGAGGTTCATTGGTCCGACACTGCCGCCCGGCAGGAGGCCATCGAGCAAGCTTCGACAAGCTACCTGATCGCCGACGAGTGGCATCGGCTGCAAGACAGCTTCGGCCGCTCGCTCGACGACGATCTCGCCATGCAAACCCGTCGGCGGGCGAACGTGCTGGTCTTGCTGCTGGCAGCCTATCATCTGGAGCACGGCGAGTATCCAGCGACGCTCGCCGCGGCCGTCGAGCCAATGAAGGACGCGGAGGTTCCGCTGCTGTCCGACGAGGGCAGGGCGACGCGGCCATTCACATCGTTCTCGCTGGCCGATCCCTACACGCGGGAGCCGCTGCGGTACGAACCGCGGGGATTCGACGCAGCGTTGACGGCTAATGACGCGATTGCAGGCGCAATGCCACTTCGCGCCGGCACGCCGCTGCTGTGGTCAGGTGGTTCATGCCAACTGGAACCCGCGGAAGTCGAGCAGGATCGTGGGGCAAATACGGACGAGTTATCTTACCCGCGACCGCGATACGGCAACGGCAACCGGCAAGAGGGCAAAGCGCTTCGCTATGAGTTTCGATACCCGGCGAATGCAGAATCATTCGGCGAACCCCGCCTGCCGTCGGTGATTCCATTGCCGCGGCTTGACGACTCGCTCGCAGCGGAGGAGAGCAACGCCGACGAAGGCCGTGACCCCACGACCCAGCCGGAGCACGAACCTCAGGAGTGAGAAGCCAGCGCATGATCTGATGCGGGCGGCGCGGCGGCGGGGCGAGTCTCGGTCGACTCCGTCATCTCCCCCGATTCCGCGGCGCGGCGGATGCCCTTGAGCATGCCGTTGAACACGACCGCGTGAAACGGCAGCACGGCATACCAATACGCGATCCCCGCGAGCCCCCGCGGCGCGAAGCGGGCGGTCATCGTCAGCCGCGTTTGTGCCTGCGTCTCGGCCGGCGCCGGCTCCAGTTCGAACTCCAGTCGGGCCACGCCGGGCAGTTTCATCTCGGCCCGCAGGCGGAGCGACTTGTTGCGCTGCAGTCCCACGACGCGCCAAAAGTCCAGCGCCTCGCCGAACTCGACCAGCTCGGGATGGCGACGACCGCGACGCAACCCCGGCCCGCCAACGGCTTGGTCCATCCAGCCGCGAATTCGCCACAGCACGTCGGCGGCGTACCAGCCGTGACCGCCGCCCACGCGGCAGACCGCGGCAAACACGTCGGCCGCCGGGGCGTCGATGTCGCAGGTGCGGCGATCGGTGAAGACGCGGCCGCCCGCCCAGTCGGGATCGCCAGGAATGGGGCCCGCCGCCGACCACCGCGTTTCGACCTGCCCGCCGTGAGTCCGCGCGATCGCGCGGCGGATCGACTCGCGCACGCCCAGTGCGTCGCGCGGCATGAGTTTTTGCGTCGCGTCGTTGGTCACGACCACGCGGTTCTTGAGCCCCTCGGCCAACGCCCGGGCGAGTCGGAAATCGACCGGCGTGACCAGACTGATCCACGCCGAACTGAGTCGTGGCGTCAACACGGGCACCGGCATGATCACGCGGCGGTTGAGCTGCAACTCTTCGGCGGCCACCTGCATCAGTTCGCGGTAAGTGAGCACATCCGGCCCGCCAATCTCCAACGTGCGGCCAGTCGTTTCGGGCGTCGCCAGGCACGTCACCAGCCAGTGCAACACGTCGGCGATGGCGACCGGCTGGCATTCGGTTTTGACCCACTTGGGGGTGATCATCACCGGCAGACGTTCGACAAGGTACCGCAGAATTTCAAACGACGCCGAGCCCGAGCCAATGATCATGGCCGCCCGCAGCGCGGTGACGGGCACGCCCGTGGCGCGGAGGGCGTGCTCGACTTCGCGTCGGGATGTGAGGTGCTCGCTGAGCCCATCGCCCATCTCGCCGAGGCCGCCGAGGTAAACGATGCGCTGGATGTCGGCCGCGGCCGCTGCTTGGGCGAAATCTTCCGCCAGGCGGCGGTCCTTCGCACGGTAGTCGTCGCCGCGGCCGCCCATCGAGTGGATCAGATAATACGCGTGACGGCAGCCGCGAATCTTCTCGGCCGTGGCCGCAGGGTCGCTCAGGTCGTCGGCGACGATGGTCACGCGGGGATCATCGCGCCAGGGACGCTCGGCCAGCTTGCGCGGCTCGCGCACCAAGCAGACGACTTCGTAGCCCTGCTCGAGCAGACGGGGGGCCAGCCGCCCGCCGACGTAGCCGGTGGCGCCGGTTAGCAGGACTCGCTCTGGAACGCGGACAGTCTTGCTCATTGGAACTCGCGCGAGGTGGAGGAGGGCGGCGGCGGGCGAGTCGAGCGCGATCACGTACGCGATGTTTCGCGCGTTGCACTCAGCCGCTCGGGGGTTTCGACGCCAGGCGAAACTGTCTCTGTGGAGCGATTTGGTAACGCAATCGCGGCGTCACTCGAAACTCGATGGCCAAACCGGCGTGAGCGGCAAACGCCTGCAGTGGCCGCAGGGCGCCGCGGCATCGGCGGAACAGCTTCCAGCCGGCGCTCCACGGCCCGCCGACGGTGATCACGCTCTCGGAGCCCTCAATGTCCAACGACCGGTCCGCGATGACGGCAGTCACCCGACCGGCCATCACGAGTTTGGGCGGTCGGCTCCTTCGCTGGTGCGGATCGTCATGGCGCCGTTGAGCACCCACTGGGCGTGCTCGGCTTGCTCGCCGACGCCGCTGGGCACCTGCACCTGGAGCTGGTTGAAATCGTAAGTAATCTCGGCATTGCGACCTGTCAGCCGATCGTACAGTCCGATAGCCAAATCAGGCCAATTGGTCGTGTGGGTCGTCTCGCTCATTGCTTCCTCCCGAATGATGTCTTGAGGGGCTTGGTCGCGACTGTGGATCGGCTCCGCGTCGCCCGGTGCCAACTGGCAATCCGCACGGGAATTAACAGCTGCGGGGTCGGTGCGGCCGGGAACGAGCAAAACTCACTGCGCTTGGCCAGACAGCGACCGGGGCCTGGCTGCCCCCGAGCCATGCTGCACAGTGTGCGACCACGTCAAGAATGGCGATGGCAGCGACGGTCGCTTTGATCGCTACAGGCTGAACATCTCTTCGACCGCCTGCGCGACGCGGTCGGGGTGGTTGAGCATGTGCGTGATGCTGATGCCGATCAGCGCCGCGGCGATGACCAGCAGGCCCAGGGCGCGGGGGTTGCGGCTGACCTGCAGTTGGCCCAGCCGGTCGCGCAGCGCTGCGGACAATTGTCGCCAGCCGTCGATGCTTTGCCGACTGCCATTGGACACCAGCGACACGTGCCGCATGACGTCCCAGCTTTCCACGTGCAATTGCACGCCCAGCGACGGCAGGGCCAGGCTGTCGCCGGCCCACCGCGATTGCGGATCGATTTGCCGGGCGGCCTCGGCGAGCAGCGGCCGTAGCTCCTCGCCGCTGATGTTGTAGATCACCAGCCGGGGTCGGCCCAGCAGCACGGCCAGCCACACCCACAGCCAGTAGAACACCAGCAGAAACAGCCACACGTACCGTCCGAACTCGGCGGACGCGGCCTCGGGGCGGAACAGGTCGATCGGCCCCACCAGCACCAGCCCCGACGCGGCGGCCCCCAGTGCGGCCAGGTCGCTGCCGCCCGAGGTGACAAACGGCTTGCGGCGCGCGTTGAGCAGGCCGATCAGCACGAAATACGCCCCCAGCGGCACCAGGGCGATCGCCAGTCGTAGCGGGTCGGGAAGCATGCGAATGCTGAGTGAGCGGAGGGTCAGCAGGTTGTTGTGACCCACATTTCAAATCTCCTCCCGGAGGGAGGATACGATCATAGCCCAGCGATTCATCGCTGGGAAATCCGCCAGCGACCGCACGAAGTCCCGTCCGGGACGACTCAGTGTCAGCCGCGACGTTGTCAGCCGTCCCTGTCGGGACTCCCGATTCGCATGTGCGCTATGACCCAGCGATGAATCGCTGGGCTACTTTCAATCGTCCCGCTGGGACGGTGCGATGTGGCCGCCGGACGCGTGAATCAGGCAGGGTTTATGCTACCGGCAGCATGGTCGGGCCGCCATCCCCGCACGAGCGACAGCGCCCGCTGCGGCTCTGTGAGCCGTGCCTTGTCGCTGTGCTTTGCGGTGTTCGCACGGCTCGCAGAGCCGTGGCACACGGATTTTCAAAGACCGCGTTTCGTCGCCAGGCACACTCGAAGAAACCTCGCGTCAGGCTGGAAAGCCTGACCTACGACTGCTGCTCGGCATCGCCGTCGGGCGATCGGTGCTCGTGGCGTTTGATGTGCTCGGCCAGGTGCGCGCGGAGCAGGTCGACCGACTCGCAGTGGTGAAACGCCTGCGACGCCCGCCAGTCCGCCAATCCGAACAGCGCCAGCACGATGGTCGCCCCCAGCAAACCGAACAGGTACGCAGAGATCGCCCAGGCGTTGCGGGGCACGCGATCGGCCAGCATGATCGCCCCGCCAATCGCCGCCATCAGGGCCGTGCCGCGCGCCCGGCGGCGGGCTTGTCGCCACGCGAAATCCGCCGCCCGGGGATCCTGGGGGGCGTCGCGCGCCAATTCCTGCTGACGTTGCCAATGGCCCCACAGCATCACGCTGGCCACCGCCAGAGTGGCTCCGCCGACGATCCGCGCGGCGATCATGGCGAGTCACCGCCCGCAACGCCCAACCGCCCGCGGACCCACGTGAGCACGACCCGGCCGACCTTGCCCAGCGATTCGGCCGAGCAGTTCTCCGGCACGTCGGCGGTCGTGTGCCAGAAGCTGTTGAGCGGATCGGGATAAGCGAAGTCGATGATGTCGCAAGCGGGGATCTTGGCGATGTTGTGCAGCGCCAGATGATCGTCGCTCACGGCGGTGGGCCACTCGCTGCGAGTGAACTCCCACACGCCCAATTTGCGAGCCGTGTCCCAGATCTCGTCGACCAGGGGTCGCGAATCGCTCCAACGATTGCTGAAGCCGTCGTATTTGATGCCCAGGCGTTTGTCGGCGATCATGTCCAGCAACACGGCCGCTGCGTATTTGTGTTGCGGGGGCTCGTCGCGGTACTGCCGCGCGAAATGTTCGCTGCCCAGGAAGTACCGATCGCGTTGCGTGAAGACGAATTCCTCGCCGTCGAAGAACACCAAGTCGACGCCGCGCCGTCCGCCGACGCCGCGCAGGTGCTGGGCCAGTTCCATCAAAGCAGCCGTGCCGCTGGCGCCGTCGTTGGCGCCGACGAACTTGCCGCGCGTGCGCAGCCGTGGATTGGGATCGCGATCGGGGCGGGGGCGCGTGTCGTAGTGGGCGCACAGGATGATCCGCTCCTTGGCCGCCGGGTTGAGCGACACGATCAAATTGGCCATCGGCGTGGCGCCGCGGCGGCCGCGCGGGCCGTCGAACTCCTGCCGCTCGACCTGCAGCCCCAGCTCTTGCATGTGCGCGGCGATGAGCGCCTGCTGCTGCTGCATGCCGGGCGAGCCGCTGTACCGCGGCCCCAGAGCGCACAGACTCTTCAGATAGCCAAACGCCCGCTGACCGTCGAACTCGCTCGTGACCGCGGCTGGGCTGGCAGTGGCGGTTGGGACCGCATCCGCAGCGTGAGCGGGCGACATCGACGCAGCTGCTAGCACGGCCGGCGCCAGCAGCGCAATCCATCGACGCGAAAGCAAGTTGGGAATTCGTGGCAACATGCCTGTATTCTAGCCGCGCCGGCCGAATCGCAGTAGGCAAACCTGCCGGCGACCGCAGGCGGCAGGAGAACTGCCCAGTCTGAGTGTGCCAATGGCGGACGAGGTTCCCTTGGCGGCCCCGGCGGGACTTTCTACACTCCCGCCCCCGATTCGGCGCCCCGCGTGGCCCCACCAATGGCCAAGGCTCCGCTACGACACTGCCCCCGTCTGCCGCGAAGGATCGCTTGCATGATTCTTGAACCCAGAAAGTTCGTCGACTCCGTTCTCCGCCTGCACCGCGAGACCGTGGCGCTGTGGCACGAGCAGGATCCCGACAATTCATACGACGACATCCTCGGCGTCGTCTGCCAGCAGCACCAATACAATTTCCTGCTGTGGCACGAGGAAGACATCGCCCGCAGTCCCGATGTCAGCGACCAGCGGATCGCGATGGTGAAGCGGGCCATCGACGGCTACAACCAGAAGCGCAACGACTGGATCGAGCGAATCGACGAAGCGCTGATTGATTGCCTGTTCCAGCAAAGCATCATGCCGCAACGCGGCGCCCGGCTGAACACTGAAACCCCCGGCAGCGCGATCGACCGCCTGTCGATCATGTCGCTGCGGATCTACCACCTGAAAGAACAGTTGGACCGCGACGACGTCGGCGCCGCTCACGTGCAGAAGGTGACCGAGCGGCTGGAGCGCTGCCGCCTGCAGCGATCCGACCTGGCCAACTCGCTGGTCGAGCTGATTCAGGACATCTTCGCCGGACGCAAAGTGCTGAAAGTCTACCGCCAGATGAAGATGTACAACGACGCGACGCTCAACCCGTATCTGTACGCCCGCGACAAGAAAGCGGCGTAGCGGCGCTGCGCGAAAGGCGCTGCGCGGGTGATCGGCGATCGGTTACCAGTGACCAGTGCATGGTCGTGGCGTCCGCACTTGCCGTCACCGTTCACTGATCACCGGTAACTGGTAACCCTCGGCGCAGCCCCCATGCCCTTTCGCGTCCTGCAAGTGATCACCCCGTCGCACATGTCAGGGGCCGAGACGCAGTTGGTGCGGATGGTTCGCCGCATGCGCGGGCGGGGGCACGAGTTGCCGGTGCTGGTCAAACGGGGCTCGTCGGTCGTGGCCGACATGCAGCGACACGGCGTCGACCCGCAGACCGCGGCGATTGGAGGCAAGGCCAACTTGCTCGCACCGCTGATGATCGGCCGCGTGGCCCGGCGCAACGGGGTGCAGTTGATCCAATCGGCCCTGTCGACGGCCAGTTGGTGGTGCGGCTGGTTGGAGTCGCTGGGCGGGCCGCCCTCGTTGGGGCACGTGCATGGGTTCACCTCCGCGGCGTGGCACCGACGGCAGCGGCACCTGCTGGCCGTTTCGCAAGCGGTGGCCGACGACCTGATTATCCAGGGCGTCGACCCCGAGCGGATCACCGTGCTGCCCAACGCGATCGACCCCGCCGAGTTTCAACCCACGCGTCCCCCCCGGACCGTGCGCGAGGAACTGGGCGCCGAGCCCGACACGCCGGTCGTGGCCGCCTTCGGCCATCTGTCGGAAAAGAAGGGCTACCGCGATCTGTTCGAGGCGATCCCGCAGGTTCTCGCCCAAGCGCCACGGACTCAGTTCTGGATCGTCGGCCGGGGAGCATTGGAGACCGAACTGCGGTCGGCCGCGTTTGCCGGCGGGTTCGCCGACCGGGTGAGATTCACTGGGTTTCGCCGCGATGCGGCCGACGTGATGAACGCCTGCGACGTGCTGGCGCTCCCCTCGCACCGCGAACCGTTCGGGCTGGTGTACATCGAAGCGGCCACGCTCGGCAAACCGGCGATCGCCTGTCGCGCCGGCGGCGCGATCGAGGCGGTGGCCGACGGCGAGACGGGGCTGCTGGTCCCGCCGCGGGATGCAATCGCTCTGGCCGAGGCCATGCTCACGCTGCTGACCGACGCTGGGTTGCGTCAGCGAATGGGCGCCGCCGGGCGGAAGCGCACGGCGGAACTCTTTTCGTGGCAGCGATATACGAACACGCTGGAAGGCGTGTATCAGCGGCTCGTCGCCTGAGCGGCGCGTCAGCGGCACGCCGTCGCTTCTGGCTCCTGCCGAGACCGCAACCGGCAGCTGTCGCCCGATCTCCCGGACGGTAAGATAGGAGATCCAGGGGGAGAATTCCGCAACGGAAGTTCCGCCCGACGCAGCGCATTGGCAGGGGCGTTCGACAGCATGGCGTTTCGATTCTACAAGCAGGAACGGCTTCGCTGCGGAGTACGCCGCATCGCCAGCGAACAGGTCGCTCGCGCGCTGGCCGAAATCGACGACGGCCAGCTGCCGCGCGAAAAGACGGTGCATCAAGTTCGCAAACGGTGCAAGAAGCTGCGGGGCGTGCTGCGACTGATCCGTCCCGGGATGGGCAAGCGGTATCGCCGCGAAGACGCGCTGCTTCGCGACGCGGCCGGGCTGCTCTCGGGCACGCGCGACTTGGACGTCATGCTGAACACCTACGAGGGACTGCGCACGGCCGCGGATTGCGGCGACGACTCAACCACGTTTCACGACTATGTCGACTCGCTCCGCCGCGAACGAGCTGTGGCAACCGCGACGGAGCAGGAGCGTCTGACGGAGTTTCGCCATCGCATGGTCGCGCTGACCGACCGGATTGAAACATGGCCCGTCCCCGCTGGCGGCAAGAAATCCGTGGCAGCCGGTTTCGCCAGAATCTACGACAAAGCGCGCCGCAACATGAAAGCCGCGTACCACCGACCGAGCCCCGAGCGGTTTCACGAGTGGCGCAAACAGGGCAAGTACCACTGGTATCACCTGCAGCTCATGCGGCGACTGTGGCCGCGAGTGATGAAGGCGCTGGCGAGCGACGCGTCCGAACTGTCGAGCCTGCTGGGCGCCGATCATGACTTGGCCGTGCTGATAGCGCATCTGCCGCAGGCGCCGCTAAGCGCCACGCAGCGCGAGGCACTGCTTGTCGCTGCAGACGCGCGGCGCACGCAACTGCAATCGACGGCCCGCGCGCTGGGCGACCGCATGTTCCTCGCCAAACCGGCGGTGTGGGAAGACCTCGTGCGGCAACTCTGGAAGCAGACCGCATAGTGAGCCGATAGCACGCCAGAACAACCGTCGCCCCGTCAGCGACGGCGACGCAGCGCAACCGCCAGCACGGCGCCGCCGGCCACGGCCAGGCCCAGCCCCCACGGTTCGGGGACGCTCGCCACGTTCGCGCTGCCGGCGGCAATCATCGCCGCGAGCATCGAATCGGCCGCGGCGAAATCGGGCGGTTCTTCGCCCAACTGCTGCTGCAGCGCCAAGAAATCTCCGCCGCCGTACCTGCCGTCGCCGGTGGCGTCGTGGGGCGCCATCTGACCGTAGCGATCGGCCCACGCGCCGAAGTCCGCTCGATCGACCACGCCGTCATTGGTCAGATCCGCGTACGGCATCTGCCGGGCCACGGCCCGCAGCGAGTACTTGAAGTAGTCGCAGCACGGCGGGGTGGTCTCGCCCTTGAGCAGCAGCCAGCGACCAATTTGTGCGGCATACAGGTCGACGGGGACGCCCTGGTCGTTCTCGCCGGTGAACTTGAACACGTCAAACGGCGCCCCCACCGGGAGCGCTTCGCCCTTGAGCTTCGACAGCCCCAATACGTCGTCCAGGTTCAGCACGTACGCCAGAATCGGATGCGCCGCCCACGCGTCGACATCGACAAAGCTGATCGTGTGATTTAAGACGGGTCGCTCAATGGACCACCGCTCGGCCAAGCCAAACGTGCCGAGCACCTTGAAGTCGGTGCTCCACCCGCCGATGCCGCCGCTTTCGTTGAGCGTGCTGAGCCGCGGCACGAACCGGTAGCCGCGCAGCGTGTCCGGCGGTTGGGCCGCAGCGGACGCCGCGAGCGTGCTCAACGCGAGACATGCCAGCAGCGCCAAGCGGGCGCGCTCGTAGCAGACAGCAAACATGATGAGATCCTCCCCCGAATCGCCCCTGCCTGCCTGCAATATAGCGTAATACTACTGTGGCGAGCAAGGGAACGCGGCGCCAGCGGACCGACACCGCGGACAGAAGCGTATCGAGCGGGGCGGGGAGCCCCCGATGTCGGGGGGCAGCGCGACATGCCGCGCTGCCGGATCTCGCGCGAGAGAATTGCTACGGCTTGCCCGTGCGACCGTCGACCGTCGGCCGGCCGATGCTGTAATAGCAGTAGCCGCGGCGCTTCATTCGCTGCGGCTCGAACAGGTTGCGACCGTCGAACACGACCGGCTGCCGCATCACCTGATACATCTCGGCGAAGTCCGGCGAGTGGTAATCTTTCCACTCGGTCATGATCGCCAGCGCGTCGGCGTTCTCGATCGTCTCCATGCGGCGATCGCAGTAGGTGATCTTGTCGCCATACTGGGCCTTCACGTTCGGCTTGGCTTCGGGGTCGTGGACCCGCACGTTGGCGCCACGCTCCAAGAGCCAGTCGATCAGCACCAGCGCCGGCGCTTCGCGAATGTCGTCGGTCCGCGGCTTGAACGCCAAGCCCCAGATGCCGATGGTCTTGCCGGCCAGGTCGCCTTCGAAGTGGGCGTCGATCTTCTCGGCAATGACGCTCTTCTGCCGTTCGTTCACGGCGTCGACCGCCCGCAGGATCGAAGGCTCGACGCCGTTGTTCACGGCCATGGCTTCCAGGGCGCGGACGTCCTTGGGAAAGCAGCTGCCGCCGTAGCCGACGCCGGGAAACAGGAACGCAAACCCGATGCGACTGTCGTGGCCGATGCCGCGCCGCACGTCGTTGATGTCGCCCCCCATGCGCTCGCACAGGTTGGCCATTTCGTTGATAAAGCTGATCTTGGTCGACAGCAGCGCGTTGGCGACGTACTTGGTCATCTCCGCGCTTTCGGGGCTCATCACAATGAACGGGTTTTCGGTCCGCAAGAACGGCTTATAGAGCTGCTCGAGCACCTCGGCCACCTCGTCGCGGCGCACGCCAACGACCACCCGGTCCGGCTTCATGAAGTCGTCGATCGCGGCGCCTTCTTTGAGAAACTCGGGGTTGGACGCCACGTCGCATTCGCGGCCCGTGAACTCCTTGAGCATGCCGAAGATCCGCGCGTTGGTTCCCACCGGCACGGTGCTCTTGGTCACGACCACCGCATCCTCGCGCAGGTGCGGGGCGATCGCTTCGACGACGCTCCACATGGCCGACAGATCGGCGGCCCCGTCGGCGCCCTGGGGGGTGCCGACCGCCAGATAGATCACCTCAGCCGGTTTGACCGCGGCCGCCAGATCGGTCGTGAAGTGCAGGCGACGGACCTCGACATTGTGCTCGACCAGTTCGGTCAGTCCCGGCTCGTAGATCGGGATGATGCCCTTGTTCAGGTTGTCGATCTTCTTCTGATCGATGTCGACGCAGGTGACGTCGTTGCCGCTGTCGGCGAAACAGGTGCCGGTCACAAGGCCCACATAGCCGGTGCCAATGACTGCAATTTTCATTCAAGAACGTCCTGAGAAAGCCGCGGTGATGAAGGGCGGCGCGTGCGGAGAGTTGCGAGTTGCGTGTGGACGCCCGTTTGTGGCGTCGCGGCGGGAACTTTTAGAATACTCTAAGATCGCAACGGGGCAACTGTGATGACAAACCCAGGAAGTTGTTCTGTTTGGCCATGACGACCGGTGGGTGACAGGGGACACGAGCGTCGCGAAACCCCGGCAATGACCGGGCGGAAGTCCTGCCATCGTCCCCAGCCATCCCAACAGACGCGGCAACCCCAAACCCGCACAATCGCTGCAAGCACGCCGATCCGCACAGGACTGCCGCTTTGGGTACTCAACCGACATCGCCCCGGGCGCTGCTCATCCCGCTCTTGGTCCTGGCGAATCTGATTTGGCTGGTCGCCATGGCGCCGGGCGCAGCCGCTACAGAAACTGCGAGTTCTCGGCAGGCGCTCGACCGCTTGCACGCGCTGCTGGCGGCCGACAAGGACGCCCCCGGACTGCCGGTCGACGACGCGGCCCGGACCGTTCCGCTGACCCAGCCCGATGCGGCTGCCGCCCAGCGGTTGCTCCGGGAGCGGCAGGTTGAGCTGATCCGCCGCCGCCGCGCCGCCGAGTGGCGCGACAAGGCGATCACGCTGGGTCAGTGGACGCTCCGGTTCGACAGCCGCGATTTTGGCAACGCCCCCGCGGGACGTCGCAGCCTGTTCATCTCTCTGCACGGCGGCGGCAACGCGGCCCCTGCGGTGAACGACCAGCAGTGGCGCAACCAGGTGCAATTGTACCAGCCGGAGGAAGGACTGTACGTGGCGCCCCGAGCTCCCACGAACGAGTGGAATCTGTGGCATCAGGAGCACATTGACGGGTTGTTTGATCGGCTGATCTCCGACGCCGTGGCAATGGCCGGCGTCGATCCCAACCGAGTGTACGTCATGGGCTACTCCGCCGGCGGCGACGGCGTTTACCAATTGGCGCCGCGCATGGCGGACCGCTGGGCCGCCGCGTCGATGATGGCCGGGCACCCCAACGACGCCTCGCCGCTGAATCTGCGCAACATCGGCTTTGCCCTGCATGTGGGGGAGCTCGACGGGGCGTACGATCGCAACAAGGTCGGCCGCGAATGGGGCGTCCAGCTTGACCAACTGCAACAAGCCGATCCCCGGGGGTACGCCCACCACGTGGAGATTCACCCCGGCCGCGGCCATTGGATGAACCGGGAAGACGCCTCCGCGGTGCCCTGGATGGCCCAATTCACTCGTGACCCGCTGCCGGCACGCGTCGTGTGGCGCCAGGACGATGTCGCGCAGCCGCGCCTGTACTGGCTGGCGGCGCCCGCCGATCAGCGCCGGCCCGGCGCCACGATCATCGCCGCCCGCGACGGGCAAACCATCGACATCGAGCAAGCCGACGACGTCGCCCAGGTCACCGTGATGTTGAACGACGACATGGTGAATCTCGATCGCCCCGTCACGATCGCTTACCGCGGCCGGCGGCTGTTTCGCGAAATCGCGCCCCGTACGCTGGCCACGATCCAGCAGACGCTGGCCCAGCGCGAGGATCCGGAGCTGACCTTCTCGGCGGCGGTCACCGTGGAGATCCCCCAGTGATGGCGATCGCCGCCGCGGTTCGCTACGGCGATTCGCTCTGCGCCGTGGCGCCGCCGTAATAGGGCGTCGCGGGCAGTTTCGTCCGCGCGGCGACCAACTCGACGATCGCATCGACCTCGGCGTCGGCCAGCGGCGCGACGAAATCCTCCGCCGGCCGCCGGGCGACTGTGTAGATCTGCACCAGCTTGATCCGCCCCCCCGCGGCCGTGATCTCGTTGAGCCGGTCGCAGAAGGCGTCCAACTCGGCCGCGCTGGGCGGCTCGCCCGCCACCCGCATCAGCAGCGACTGAATCACCACCGGCCGCACCCGCGCCGCGGCCGTGATGTTGTCGAGCACTTGCTGAAACGCGATCGGCGTGCGGTCGACCAGGTGAAAGTACTCGGCCGTGCCCGCGTCGAGCTTGGCCCAGATCTCGCCGTTGTTCTCGTCGAGAATCTGCAGCCCGCGCTGGACATGCTCGCGATGGAACATGCTGGCGTTGGTGATCAGCACCATCTTCACGTCGTCCAGCCCGCGAGCCCGCTTGAGCTGCGCGCAGGCGGCGATCAACTCGTCGAAGTTTTTGTACGTGGTCGGCTCGCCGTCGCCGCTGAACGCCATGTCGTTCAGCCGACGCAGGGCGGGGGGCGTGTCGCGGAACTTCTCGGTCTGGTAGATCTCCCCCGACGCGACAAAGTCGAGCATCTCGCCCAGCTCCGCCAGCAGGGCGTCGGTCTCCACGAACCGCGTCTCGCTTTGCCGGGTGCGATCGACCTGGCAGTAGATACAGTCAAAGTTGCAGATCTTGTCGGGGTTGAGATTCACGCCGATAGAAATCCCCCCCGACCGTCGGCTGAGCACCGGGTAGACGAAGCGGTTGGTCTCGAAAGACCGTTCGTGGCGGGCGTGGAGTTCGTGCACGACGCAAAGGGGGAAGGCGGAGGGGGGAGGGCGGAAGGGGCGCTGGCGAGCGCAGCGAGCCGCGGCGTGCTCGGTGCGCGACGCAGTTGCATCATAGACTCGCCGCGACGCTGCGGCGAGGTTCCGCAAACGGTCCGCGCGTCGAGGCGACCTGCCGCGTAACGCCGCCAGCACCCTGGCTAGGTCGCGGCTGAGATCAATCCGCCTCGCAGCTGGGCAGCCAGTTACGCGCTCTCGCGCAATTCCAGATGCGCTAGGCGGCGGAATAGTTCGCACCGGCCGGCCAGTTCGTCAAAGCGGCCGCTGTCGACGATCTGCCCGGCGTCCATCACCACGATCCGGTCGGCCAGCTCCAGCGTGCTGGGGCGATGGGTGATCATGACCGCCGTGCGGCCCTGGATGAAATCCTGCAACACCTCGTGGATCAGCCGTTCGCTTTCCACGTCGATTTGGCTGGTCGCTTCGTCGAGGATCAGCAGCTCGGGGTCGCGCAAGATCGCCCGAGCCAGCGCGATTCGCTGCCGCTGGCCGCCGGAGAGCCGATTGCCCCCCGTGCCGCACAGCGTGTCGTAGCCGTCGGCCAGCTTTTCCTCGATGAACCTCTCCGCGTGGGCCCGGCGGGCGGCCTGCCGCACATCCTGCATCGTCGCTTCGGGGCGGCCGTATTGGATGTTCGCCGCCACGGTGTCGTCGAACAGCAGCGTCTCCTGCGTGACCATGCCGATGCGCGCGCGCAGCTCGCGGAGCCGCGTGTTGCGCAAGTTCACGCCGCCGATGGTGACGTTCCCTTGCGTCGGATCGTAGAACCGCGGCAGCAGGTTCATCAGCGTGCTTTTGCCGCAGCCGTTGGGGCCGACGATTGCCACGGTCTCGCCCGGCTCGATCGTCAGGTTGACCTGCTGCAGCACCGGCTCGTTCGGCTTGTAGGCGAACGCCACGTCGGAAAATTCGATGCGGCCCAGCGGCGCGGGCAACCGCTCGGGTTGCGCGGGCTCGGTGAGCTTCGACTCGCGATCCATCAGTTCGTACACGCGATCCGAAGCGGCCACCGCCTGCTGCACCAGGTTAAACACGCCGCTCATCCGGCGGATCGGATCGCTGGCGCCGGCCAGCAACCCGTAGAACAGAGTGAGCGTCCCGTGAGTCAGCGGCTCGTGACTGATCCGCACCTTCAACAAGTGCGTCTGCCCGTTGAGCACGAGGTAGCCGCCCGCGATCACCACGACCATGATCATGGCGACGCCCAACAGCTCGGTCATGGGGCTGACCAGCGAATCGTAAAATGCGATCCGCATCCGACGGCGATAGAGCATTTTGCCGTCCCGGTGGAAGCGGCTCCGCTCGCGCGACTCGCCGGTGAACGCTTTAATCACTTTCACGCCGGAGAACGTTTCCTCCAGACGGTCGTACACGTTGGACAGTTCGTGCAACGCGCGACGATTGGCCCGCTTGAGGCTCTTGGCGAGCCAGTGAATACAGTAGCCAGCCACCGGCGCAATCAGCGCCGTAATGAGAAACAGCCGCCAATTGATCCACGCCGCGGCAGCCAAACAAACGACGGCTTTGAGCGGCTCGCGGAGCACGGTGCCCCACACGTTGGCCACGCCGATCGACGCGATTTCCACGTCGTTGGTGAACCGGGTCATCAGGTCGCCGGGCGTGACCTCGCGGAACGTGCCCAGGTCGAGCCGCAGCGTGCGGCGGTAGAACTCCTTGCGCAGGTCGAAGCCGGTGAGCGCCCCCAATCGGGCCGAGCTGTACGAACCCACGATGCGAAACACCGATTTGAGCAGCGTGCCGACCAACAGCGCCAGGCAGATCACGACCAGCGTCTTAAACGCGGTAGTCGGCAGTACCCGGTGCGCCCAGGGGGCAAAGCGTTCGTAAGTGGCGAGCTTCGCGCGCAGGATGGCTTCGCGATCGGCGAGCCTGGCCAGCGCCCGCTGGTGGGCGGCCCGCTCTTCGAGCGCCAGTCCGCTCAGCTCCGACTCGGTGGCTTTGATCGCCGGCGCCAACTCGGCAAGCTCAGCCCGCTTCTGCTCGATCTCGTCGTCCAACCACTGCGGGACGCTTTTGCCCACCATCACCACGTCGACAATCGGCGCGATGGCGGTGATGTTGCCGCCCCACAGGATGGCGACAATGATCGAACACAGCACCGACGCGGCCAGCGTCAGCCGGTGATTGAGCGAAATGCGAAGAACGCGCAGGAAGTTGTTCATCGAGGCGGGTCGGTAGCGGGTAGCGAGGGGCGCAGACGAGGCTAGCGCCGATAGCGCAGAAGTTGCGCGGCGGTTGTAGCAAACCCCCAACCCCGAAGAAAGATCGACCGCCCCGCCGCAGCCGTGCTAGCGAGGGGAGGGCGAGGCTCCTGCATGCATGCTGCGCACTACAGGGCGTCCAATTCCGCCCGCCGCTGCCGGGCGCGGTCGACCAGCGTGGTGAGTTCCCGATTGCCCTCGTACAGCGAAATCAGCGTCGTCAGCACCTCGCGCGCCGCGAGCGTTTGGCCCGCCGCGACCAGCCCGTCCGCTTTGTCCAGCTGCTCCGTCACAAAATCGGCCACCTGCTGCTGCTCTTGGGCCCGAGCACGGATGTCCTTGATCCGCAGCCTGGCCAGCTCGACGAAAGCGCGGTCGTCCAGGTCGTCGCTTGCGCCGATCAGCTGCACCAGCCCCTCGTACCGCTGCCACGCGGTCACCCGATCGCCGAATTTCTCAAAGTGCCGGGCTTCGGCGTACAGCCGCTCGGCCTCGGTTTCGGGAAAGCGGTCGGCGCGGCGGTCGAGATTGGCGATCCGCTGCTCCGCGCGGTGCATGGCGTACTTCAACTCAAACGCGCTGATCTCATCCCGGTATTGCGTATCGGGGAACCGCTCGAGCAGTTCCGCCAGGTACTGATCCTGGGCGCGTCGCCAATCGCCGGGACGGTCGGAGTCCATCAGCGGCTCCGCGGCGGCGAACAGCTCCGCCTCGCCGGCGGGCCACAGCGACCAGACGGCCCCCGCCACGATCGCCGCCAGGCACGCCGCCAGAAACCAGGCCCGTTCGTAAAACGGGCTGTCGTCGCGGCGCTTCGTGCGCCGGTGAATCTTCTTGAGTTCCTCGCGGTCGCCATCGATTGCCAATACGCCGCTCTTGCCGGCCAACACCTGCTGGGCGGCGCTGACGCCCTTGGCCGTTTTCTGCTGAGCATTGACGATGGCCGCGTGGGTGACCTCGGCCGTGGCGAGCCGCTCGGACCGTTTGCGCGCAAGCAGCTTAGCCACGAGCACGTCGAGCCACACCGGGCAGTCGAGCACTTTGGTCGACACGCGGGGAGCCGGCGCCTCGCGGCGAGCCGCCTTCAGCTGCGCGGGCGAGTCCGCCGGCCACGGCAGTTCGCCGGTCAGGCACTCGTACAGAATCACGCCCAAGCTGTAGAGGTCGCACGCCGGCAAGTTGGTCGATTGATGGCCGCGGAACTGCTCGGGCGACAGATAATGGGCCACGGGCATCGGGCACCGCAGGCCGACCACTTCGTCGTGATCGACCCACGCGCAATCGAAGCCGATGAGCTTCACGCCGCCTGCTGTCGGCAGCAGCACCCGCGACGGGGTCAGCCGGCGATGAACCACGCCCGCTTTGTGGGCGGCATGCAGGGCCAGGCAGATCGCATCGGCGATTTCCACGACCATGTCCCACGGCAGGCGGCCGCGGCGATCGAGCAACTCCCGCAGCGATTCGCCGTCGACCAGTTCCAGGGCCACGTACGGCTGGCCGTTCTCGACCGCGGCGCCGTAATGCCGCACGACGCCGGAATGCGTGATCTTCTGCAGTCGTTTGATGTCGGCCAGCAAATCGCCGCTGTCGGCGCCCAGGGCCCCGCGAATCACCCGCGGGTCGAGCAATTTGACGGCCATCGAAGCGCCGCGTTCAACATGCACGCCGCGCAGCACGTTGCTGTCAGCGCCCCCCAGCGGGCCCTCCAGCGCAAAAGGTCCGATCCGCGAAAGCTGCATGATGTCCAAGCCGAGAAAAGCGGCGCCCCAGTCAGTATTCTAATCCAGGGTTCAAAGCGAGCAATTTCCGCGGGCGCTACGGGGCAAGCCCCGAGAATCTGTGCGAATGACTCGCGATTTGGGCGAGGGAACCGCGAAAGTCGCGAAGCCGCGCGAAAACGACGCCCGCACGTCTTGGCAAGGGGTGGCTGGCGACGACCAACGGGAGCCCCGAGGGCGCGTGAGTCAAGCTCAGCTCGGCCCATATACCCGGCAGAGCAACGCAAGTGATGCGACAGAAGCATTGACGACAGCGCGGTCGGGGCAGGCACTGGCGAAGACTTCTGGCACCTACGGGTGCGTCGTCAGCCAACCAAACTCGTGCTCAAGCCGATCAAAATACGGATCTGCTGCAACCGTATTGCCGCGCACAACGAGATTGATCTGCTCGACAATCGGCGCTGGCCCCAGATTGAACTCGATCGAGAACTCCGAGCCTGTGTAGTCCGCACCGTATTTCGCGGGAGCGTCTTGCAGGGCTTGCCTGAGCGCCGCCGGGAACTCAATTCCTTGTTCCGCTGCCGCTCGAATCCGATCAGCGCCGCTGGGCAACATGCCGTGAACTAACCCGGGAAAGACCAGAGCCAAGACGTCGACAACCTCGTCGACTGCCCCAAGCGCTTGGCCATCACGTCGTTTGATCGTGCCGTCTAGGCCGATGATGTTGCCTCCCGTGAAACGCCGAAGGCGTTGATCTACAGACGGCGCGAGCCACAGTAATGCGAAGCAACGCGGTCATTCGCGAGTATTCGCGGGCCTGCGGACTACCCCGCCAGGCGGTCGATGCGGTTGGCCGCCGGCAGTTCCGGCAGGGCGGCCGGCACGTGACGGAATTGCATCATGTAGGCGTCTTCGGGCGAATCCTCGTAAAACGACCGCAGCACCATGGTCGCACGGAAGCCCAGCTGCTTGAAGAACAGCTGCGCCGGCAGGTTCGTCTCGCGCACTTCCAGCGTGATTCGGGTGCGGCGCTGGCTGGAGAGTTTGCTGACCAGCTTGTCGACCATTTGCCGGCCGACGTCGCGGCGGCGAAATTCCGGCGCGACAGCGAAGTTGAGGATGTGCAACCGCGTCTTGTGCAGCTCGTAAATCATGAAGCCGACGACGCGCTCGCCATGTTCGGCCACCATGCCAATGCAGTTGCGCTGGCGCAGGCAGCGGATAAAGTCTTCTTCGAACCAGGGGAACTCGAAGCTGTGCTGCTCGATCGACAGCACCTCTTCCATATCCCGGCGAATCATCCAGCGGATATGCACCCGCACTTGTTGCGTGGGGAAAGAACTCATGGCGGCCTCCTTCCGTGTCGGCCCGAAGTTATTTGTCGCGTGATAGGGGGCGTTGTGGCGCACGCCGTCTCCGGCGGCAACCAGGATCCGTTTGCCGTGTCCGACCCACTCCTTGAGCCGGGACAACCAGTTTTGATCTCGAGAAGACACGCCGCCGCTCACAACAAGCGTCAGGAACATGCGGCCGGGAAAATCGCGAGCGACGCGTCCCGTGGCGGCTTCCACGCATCATTGCGCGGGGCAGCAGCGGCAAGAGAATCGTCGTCCGTGACCGGCGTTCGCGCAAAGTACCAAAAGGGTCGGCGCGTGCCAAGCGCGAAAGCTGCGCGGATTTTTCCGGTTGCAACAAGGCCCCTGGGTCACGCCCGCGCAGCGTGGCGCGATTGCGCCAACCGGCGGGAATGTGCGGGCTGTCGCAATCGGCAAAGCGGCGACGATTGCCGTCGACCCTGCGGCGCGGGACGCGGGGCGCGCGTAGAGTTGGACAACTGCGCCCAAACCGCGCACTCGACCCACTTTCACCCCCGCCGCTCCCCGCCGCCGAGCCATGGCCCCTACGCTCGCTACCGCCCCGACCGACAGCCGCTGCGACGAGGCGCGGCTGCTGAAAATCGGCGTCCTCGCCTTGCTGATCTTGGGCTGCGCCTTCCCGCTGGCCATCAACATCGTGGACCCCGATCTGTGGGGGCACGTGAAGTACGGCCAGGATTGGATCGAGGACGGCAAGCTCCATCGCACAACCACCCACGCCTACACCGCCGAGGGGTATCCGTGGGTCAATCACGAGAACCTGGCCGAGTTGGCGTTTGCCTACGGGTTCGAGCACCTGGGCGTGTACCCGATGCTGGTGCTGAAATGCCTGTGGGGAATGGCGATTCTGGCCACGATGGCCTGGCTGGCCCGCCGTCAGGGCGTCCACGCGATCACCGCGTGGGTGCTGCTGCTGATCATCGCGTACAACTTGCAAGCCTTCTTCCCCATGCGGCCGCAACTGCTGTCGTTCGCATGGTTTACGGCCGTGATGGTGTGCTGCCATTTGGCCTTCGAGCGGATCCCCGCCGGCGGTCGGCTGCGACTGGCGTGGCTGCTGCCCGTGCCGGTGCTGATGATCGGCTGGGTCAACTCGCACGGCGGTTTCGCCCTGGGACTGGCGGTGACCGGCGTGCTGCTGTGGGGCCGCATGATCGAGCTGGCCTTCCGCCGCGGCTGGGCGAGCTGGCGCGACCAAATGAACATCGCAGTTGTGGGGCTGGCCTGCCTGGCCGCCACGCTGATCAACCCGTACGGCACGGGCCTGTTGGAATGGATGGCCAACTCGCTGGGCAATCCGCGACCTGAAATCACCGAGTGGGCCCCGCTGCGACCGCGGCACCCCATGTTCATGGCGTTTGTCACGCTCAACGTGATCGCCGTGTTCAGCCTGTGGCGAACCCGCGAGCGGCGCGACTGGACGCACATCGTCATCTTGGCGCTGACCTGCTGGCAGGCTTGGGAGCATCTGCGGCACATCGCGTTCTTCTCGCTGATGTGCGGTCTGTGGCTGCCGGTGCACTTCCAGTCGGCACTCGCCTCGCTGCGATCCAAGAAGACGAGCGAAGCGTCCGACGACGACGCTGCAACCAGCCACGCCGCGCTGGCGGCGCCGCCGTGGATGAAGTGGGCCACAGCGATTGGCATTCTCACGGGCATCGGCGCCGAGAGCTGGGCCCTGTCGAGCCGGTTCACCGACTTCCCCGTGTGGCGCAGTCACTACCCCGTCGACGCCGTGCAGTACATGGTCGACCACCGCATGCGGGGCAAGCTGGTCGTGAATTTCAACTGGGCGCAGTACGCCATCGCGGCGCTCGCCCCCGAGGTGCAGGTCGGCTTCGACGGCCGATTCCGCACCTGTTACCCGCAGTCGATTATCGACATGCACTTCGACTTCTTGTTGGGCGGGCACAAGGGGCACCGCTTCCGCTCGCCCGACTCGGGCCCGTTGGACGGCAAGAAGGTGCTGTCCTACATGGACCCCGACATGGTGCTGATCGACGCCCGCTACGGCGACTGCGTGGCGATCATGCACGAGCTGGCCGAGGCGGACGATCCCGAGTGGACGCTCGTGTACAGCAACCCAATGTGCGAGCTGTACGGTCGCACGTCGCGATTCGCCGACCCGCTGAGCGCCGACTACATCCCGCCCGCCGCACGGCAGGTGGACGAGAAAGTGCTGGAAGCGCGCTTCCAATGGCCGGCGCTGCCCGATCGCAGCTTGGCCGAGGAACTGGACGCGCAGGACGCGCTGGCCGACGACTCGCCCCGGCTGCGGCTGCACCCGCCGCTGGGGAGCATGAACTGAGATTGCCCGTTGACGTGCCTTCCCGGCTCGCGGAGCCGCGGCACGCTGAGATTGTTCGCTTACGGAACTTCACGATGACTGACACCGACCACACGGCCAGCAGCGTCGCATCCCCGCAGGACGAGGCCGCGCGCAGCGAAGCCGCCGCCGCCGACCGAGCGTTGACTCGCCGCATGGAGGCCCAGCTCGAGCTGGCCGAACAGACGGCGCGCGTGGCCCAGGAGTTGGAGACCGCGCCGCCGATTGAGGCGCGCTCCCACACGGCGCTGGCAGTGTCGGTCGTGATTCCCTGCTACAACGAGCGCGAAACGATCGTCGAGATCGTCCGACGCGTGCAGATGGTCGGCGTGCATCACGAAATTATCATCGTCGACGATTTCAGCACCGACGGCACCCGCGATCTGCTGCTGCTGCTGGACAACGAGCCGGACATTCGGGTGTTGTTCCACGGCTACAACCGCGGCAAAGGTGCGGCGCTGCGGACCGGCTTCTCGGCGGCGGACGGCGAGGTCGTGATGATCCAGGACGCCGATTTGGAATACAACCCGAACGACTTGCCGCGATTGCTTGCGCCGATCGAGCGAGGCGAGGCTGACGTGGTCTACGGCTCGCGGTTTCTGGAGAACGCGCATCAGGACCCGTCGCGGATGCACCGCTTTGGCAACTGGCTGCTGACCGCCGCGTCGAACGCGGCGACCGGCCAAAAGCTCACCGACATGGAAACCTGCTACAAGGTGTTCCGCCGCGAGGTGATCGAGCGGATCAACATCGAACAGAAGCGGTTTGGCTTCGAGCCGGAGATCACCGCCAAGGTGTCGAAGCTGGGGTACAAGATCCTCGAACTGCCGATCGGCTACGACAGTCGCGGCTACGAAGAAGGCAAAAAGATCGGCTGGCGCGACGCCGTGAATGCGTTTTACTGCATCGCCAAGTACGGCGGGCGCAACTGACCCGCGGCGTGAGCTACAGTTGTCGCGAGCGGGACAGCCACGCCTTTCGGCTGGCTGTTTCCCGCGGAACGATACTGCATTCCTGCGAGGGCGACATGCCTGCGACAGCTCAAACTTGGCTCGAGCTATTCACCGACTGGCCCGCCGACGTGCCGCGGGTGGGGATCATCGTCTCGACGCTCAACGAGCAGACGCCGTTTAAGAACTTTTGGATGCGCGGCGACTTGTTGCTGCTGGAGCGCAACGTACCCGACGCCAACGGCGGACGATTCGTCCTGGTGTCGTTCGACGTGATCAATACCGTGAAATTGTCGAGCCCGCTCAACGATTCGACAATTGCCAAGGCCGGCTTCACCGGCGCAGAGCGGCCGCTGGCGGAACGGTTCCGCCGCGGCGCGGGCTAGACACTTCACGCTAGCGTTGGCGGCGCCCGCCGACCCGGCGGTTAAGACTCATGGTTCGCGCCGGCGGTGACGATAACCCCATACGGGGGGCGGCCCAGCCGCCCGGCGGCGCATCCGACGGCGCTGCGACCTGAGGGGGGACTCGCAGCGCCGTCGCCGCCGCACTCTGGACATCCATGCAAATGCTCTATACGCCGCGGCGCTAGACCGCTTCTTCCAGTTCGACGGCCGCCGGGTAGGCGGCGTCGGGATACAGCTCGCGGGCCGGCTCGATGGCCTCCGGCGCGGGCTTCGAGCGTTCGGCCGCACGGACCCGCGCGGCCAGCACCTCGAACCCAATGAGCACCAGCACGCCGATCGCCGCGCCGCCGTACCACAGGACGTCGCGGTTCCACTGATACACGGCCCCCCCGATGCTGGGTCCCAGCATCCACGACAGCGACAGCATCAGCGAGTACCAGCCCATGTAGGCCGACTCGCTGCCGCGGGGGCTGCGATTGGCCACGTATCCGGCCGACAGCGGCAGCGACAGCATCTCGCCCACGGTCACCACCAGCATGGCCAGCACGGCGAACCCCCCAGTCGAGCCCAACGGCAGCATGCCGAAGCCCAGGCACGACAGGAACATCCCCCAACCCACGGTCCGCACCAGCGGCAGTCCTTGCACGGTGTCGACCAGCACCATCTCGACCAACACGATCACCGAAGTATTCACGGCGAACATGGCGCCGATCTGCCACTTGGCCAACTCAAAATGGTCGCGCAGGTACAGCGGGTAGGTCGAGCCGAACTGAAAGAACACGCACGCCCCGGCAAGCATCAACGCCAAAAACGCCATGTACTGCCGGTCGCGCAGCGGCGACTGCGATGGCGGCTCGTCCGCGGCGTCGACGGCCGGGTTCTCCAATCGGCGGAACCGAAAGAACCACGCCAGCGCCGCGAACGCGAACAGCGTCGAACACGCGTCGACGACGAACACGGCCGCAAACTTCCACGACGCCAGCACCCCGCCGATCGCCGGGCCGAACGAGAAGCCAAAGTTCGCCGCCAGCCGCTGCAGCGCGAACGCGCGCATGCGAGTTTCGTGGGTGGTGAGCTTGGCAATGGTCGCCGCATTGGCCGGTCGCACGGACGCCGAGGCGACGCTCCACGCGAACAGCGCAGCGGCAATCGCCGCCGGACTGCGCCCCAGGGGAATCATCAGACAGGCCGGCGCGGTCATGAGCATGCCCACGGTTTGCACGCGGATGGCGCCGAACCGATCGGCCAACCGACCGCCCAGGTACGAGCCGACGACGGCGCCGATGCCGAACACGCTGATCAACTGCCCCGCGGACGCCTCGGCCATGCCGCGTTCGCTGGTCAGATACAGCGTCAGAAACGGCAGCACCATCGCCCCAGCGCGGTTGATGAAGATCACCACTGCCAGCAGCCACACCTCCCGCGGCAACCCAGCGTATGCAGCGCGGTAGCGAAGCCAGGCGCGGGTCATGGGGGTAGGCCTGAGGCTGAAGGCGAGATGATGGAGGGCGTACCACGGCTGTGTGAGCCGTGTGATGCGTGCGGCAAACTCGTTCTATAGCACGGCTCACAGAGCCGTGGCACACGGACGGATCGAGATACGTGCGAGAGGACACGCGGCGGCAGCAGTGGGTTCGAGCAATCAACAAGTCCGCCGGCGGACCACGGGCAAGACGCCGCGGCGTGCCGCTACTCTGACCTCCGACCTCTCGCCCCTCGCCTCACCATTTCTCCTGCCCGGTGACTGCCAGCACGCTCGACCACAGCTCGCCTTCCAGATCGAGCTGCTTTTTCTGCCCCGTCGACACGGCCAGCGGCACGTGCACGAGCTGGTTGTGCCACAAACCGATCAACACGTCCGTCTTGCCTGCCATGGCGGCGTGTACCGCGGCGCGGGCGAACCGCTCGCACAGCAGCGAATCGACGGCCGTGGCCGAGACGCTGCGGATTTGATAGCTGGGGTCGAAATACTTGACGCTCACCGGCACGCCTTCGGCGCCGCAATACTGCTGGATCTGAGCTTTGAGGAAGTAGCCGATATCGCCCAACCGCACGTTGCCGCTGGCGTCGCAGCCGTCCGGGCGTTGGGCAAGCAAGTGCTGCCCGGCGCCCTCGGCCACGACGATCACGGCATGCTCGCGGGCCTCGAGCCGGTGCTTCAGCCGCGCTAGCAGGCCATGCTCGCCGTCCAGTTGGAACGGCTCTTCGGGGATCAAACAGAAATTGACCTCGCCGCTAGCCAGCGTGGCCGCGGCGGCGATGAACCCCGCCTCGCGTCCCATCAGTTTAACCAGGCCGACGCCGTTGAGCACGCTTTTGGCTTCCACGTGGGCGCGGTCGATGGCGCTCTCTGCTTCGGCCACGGCGGTGTAGAACCCGAACGTGCTGAAGCAAAACTTGATGTCGTTATCGATCGTCTTGGGAATCCCCACTACGGCGATCGGTAGCTCGCGGCGGGCGACCTCTTGCGCGATGGCGTGGGCGCCGCGCTGCGTGCCGTCGCCGCCGATGCAGAACAAGATGTTCACGCCCTCGGACGCCAGGAATTCGACCGTCACGCGCGGATCCTGCGGCCCGCGCGAGGTGCCCAGGATCGTGCCGCCCGTGTGGTGAATTGAAGAGACTAATTCGGCGTCGAGCTTGATCGGCGCCCGGCCCTGCTCGGGGTTGAGCCCGGCATAGCCGTGCCGGATGCCGAGAATTTCGTCGACGCCGTAGTTGAACTGCAGCTCCTGCACGATGGCGCGGATGACGTTGTTGAGCCCCGGGCACAGACCGCCGCAGGTGACGATCGCCGCCTTGACCTCCGCGGGGGGAAAGAAGAGCTTCTCGCGGGGGCCGGCCAGTTCCAGGGCGAGCGACTCGGGCGCCGCGCCGGCGCGCACGCGCGGCTCGAACAGCAATTGCATGTCATCGGAGGTGTAGTCGCACACCTGGTCGCCGGGGGTGACTGACAGATCCAGCGGCGACGCGACTTCGCGCGGGCCGAGATGGGTGATGGCGAGTTGCTCTTGCTTCAGTTCCATGGCGGAGCGAGGGGGCAGTTGGCAGTAAGCAGCGGGCAGGGGGGGCGTGCGACGGAGCCAGCGTTCGTTCCACTTAGCGGCGGACGCCAGTCCGCCCACTCAAAGCGGCACGTCGCCACCCGGCCGCGCGCCGCGTGAGTTTTCGAGAATCGACTGCCGGCAATTCTAACGCCATTCAGCACGCGTTGCCCACCGGCCCGCGCTGGGGAGAGTTGGCGGAGCGGTCGGCGAGAGGGGCCGAACTGGCATCCGCCGCGAAATGGGCGGGAATGGAGCGTGGGCGGGGCGCTTGTACCTCAGATCTCTCACAGCCACTTGCGAGCCCGGTACCAAGCGACGGTGTCGGCCAACTGCTTTTCAATCGTGGCCGACGGGCGGTAATCGAGCTGCTGGCGGATCTTCGCGTCGTCGGCGACCCAACCGGCGGCGCACGACTCGCGAGCCTTGTCAAAATTCACCAGGCCGGCCCGACCGCGCAGGCGGCCGAGCAGTTCCATCCCGCCGCCAACGACCCAGAACGCCAGCTTGGGCAGCGGCAGGGGAGCAACAACCCAACCCGCGGCGGCGCCGGCCAGCGTGCCGAACTCGCCGTAGGTGAGATTCCGCTCGGCGGCCACGTGGTAAATGCCCGTCCCGTCGGGCGCCTCGACGCCGGGCGCCGGCAGACGCTCGCCGCGCACGGCAGCGGCGGCCAGCGCATCACACAGATCGTCGACGTACACGACCGATACCGGCCAGCGGCGAAAACCGGGCGTGGGATGCACCGGCAACCACTTCATGCCGCGAAACATCTGCAGCGACGCCTGGTCGGCGGGGCCGAACACGATCGGCGGGCGGAGGATCGTCGTCGGCACGCGGTCGGCGAACTCCGCCAGATGCCGCTCGCCAGCCAGCTTGCTGTGGCCATAGTGCGACACGGGGGCCGGCGGATCGGACTCGCGGCGGGGCTGCTTGAACGTGCCCGGCCCCGCGGCGGCCAGCGAACTGGTCACCACCAGCACTGGCGGCGGCTGACACGACGCGCACGCGGCGGCCACGTTGCGGGCGCCCGCGGCGTTGTCGCGGACGAATTCGTCGGCGCGGAGCGCCTTGGTCCGTCCGGCAAGATGAAAAACCACATCGACATTGCGCACCGCAGATTCCAGGCTCTCGCAATCCTGCAGGCTGCCCACGACGAGCTTCACGCCCAACTGCTCAAGCGATTCCACTTGGGACGTCGGGCGGACGAGGGCTTGCACCTCCCAACCCTCGCTTTGCAGGCGCCGCGCGAGGTTGGCGCCGACAAAACCGCTGGCGCCGGTGATCAAACAGGTGGGCATGGCGAAGCAGCAGGATGAAGGCAACCGACGGCGTGCTGGCAGGGGGCGAACCGACCTATCGTGGGCCGTCGCGGGCTGTTTTGGAAGTGCCGCGGTCGGTTCCTGCGAAGTTTCAGACGAGGGAGATCAAGCTTGCATCGCCTCGCCGCGGGCAAATCTGGCGCCTAGACCACCCGGCAGGGCGTCCCGTACCATGACCTTCTTGTCCGTTTCCGCCTGCAAATCGCTCGTGCCGCCGTGACTGCGCGCCGTTGTTGTGAATCCATCCTGCCGACAGCCCGATGAACGCGAGCAAGCGCTGCTGGACGAGGCGGTTGGCTACCTGAACTTCTCCTCCGGCACGAGCGATCCTCGCTTTCTCAACCGGCTGAGCGAACTGTGGCGAGCCCTCGAGACCGATGCCGCCGACACGCCCGCCGTCGATCCGTTCATGGCGTGGCTGACGGCCACGATTGATCGCTTAGAGCATGGCGGCGGCGCGTTTGCGGACGTCACTCAGGCGCGCACGGTCGCGGCCGCGCTGCCGGAGGTGCTGGCCGGTTACCGGGCGTTTCACCGCGACTTGCTCCACCATCAAACGGACGCCGACCTGTGGCGGCCGTTCTTCGTGGGCCGGGTGTGCGAAGCGCTGCTCACCGGCGGCGGCCCCGCAGGCGACTCCCAGCAGATCGTCGACTCCGCCATTCAGCGGCTGAATGACTTCGTCGGCTATCGCCCCGTGCCGCAACTGACCGGCGACACGCGGGCCGAGCCCTACCCGCACGAGTACGTCCGGCCGATTCCGTTGTTCATCGCCGGGGCGGGCGTCGCCGCGGGACGGTACGAAAAGCTGCTGTCGCGAGCGCTGGAGATCCTGCGCGACGCCGATCCGGAAATCTTGCAGCGAGCCTGGTTCGATCTCGATCGGTTGGAAGAGATCGCGCTCGACCCGCGGGCGTATGACTTTGACCATCCGGCGAATCGGCGGCCGAACTACCACTTCGGCATGTGGGACCCGTTCCAGATTTCCGAGAGCGGTTACTACACTCGATTCGTGCTGCAACAGGTCACGCTCGACGCGCTGCTGAAGCGGTGCGATGGCGAAGGCCCTGATCGCCTGGAGGAGGCGGCCGCCGTGCTCGCCGGCACGGTGCTGATGGCCTCGGGCACCAGCGGCGACGGACCCGGTCGGCACGATTCGGAAACGACTCTCTCGACGCTGCTGCCGCATATCGCGGCGTACCGCGACGACTTCTATCAGAGCCAACTGGAAAAGACGCCGGGCGAGCCGGGCGAGCGGCTGCGAGCCGAGGCCCAGAAGCGCCGCCAGCCATTCGGCGGCGCCCGGCAGCACCTGAACCACGAACTGGCCCGCCGGCGGGCGCTGCAGTTGCAGCGCGTGCATCTGGCTCTGCTGTTTGCCCGAATGGGGCGCCGCGACAGCGCGCTGCGGCAGGCCAACGCGGTGCGCGTCGCCTCGGCCCGGATGCTGACGGCCATCTACTGCCACCTGACCTCGGGGCACGATGCGCTCGATCGCCACGACCCCCACGCCGCGGCGGAGAACCTGCAGGCGATCGACGAGTTACTGCACCGGGGCATCGAATGCGGCGCGCTGGTCGATCCCTGGAACGTGGTGGGGTTTGCCGCGAACTTCAGCCTGTTTCCCGCGCTGGAAAACACGGTCCACGACTGGCGGGTCGACGAGCTGATCGAACTGGTCGAGCAGATCCTGGACCTGTGCGCCCGGGCGTGGAGCGAAGCCGCGGTGGTCGACGATTCGGCGCTGGAAAAGAAGTTCGAGTCGATCCTGGGCCGGCTGGCGGCGTGGTGGGACCAATATGCGACCGCATCGGTGGAGAACGTGCCCCGACTGGTCGCCAAGGAGATTGAGGTTTCGTCAAACCTGGTCGCCGGCGCCCTGAACGCGTGGCACAAGTCGGGGGCCGCCGCCGGCGACGTCGGCTTCTGGGCCTTGTTCGTCGAGCAGTTCGATTCCAGCAAGGCGTTTCAGTTGGTCATCGAAGCCCTGTTCGACCACGGCGACATCGTCGCCTCGCGGGCGCTGCTGATGCAGTGGGTCCACCAGCGGTATCGCACGCCGCTGGACGATGGCGAAGTGTCGTGGCACCCGCTGGCACTGCGGTGGCTGGCCGTCGTGGAACACCGGCAAGCGGACGAAGGAACCGACCACTGGGACGACGTCGCCAAGTTCTTTGACTTCCTGGAGGCCAACGCCGAGGAGTATTGGCGGGCCCCCACCGAGCTGTTCGCCAATGACGGCCCGACGGTCGACGTCGACGATATCCCGTTCGACGACCCGGTCGACGATGACGACGACGGCGAGTACGACCCCGACAGCGACGGCTACGAAAGCGACTACTACGAATACGACGAGTCGGACGACAGCGAGTTCGAATACGGCGAGGACGAAGAAGAGGACGAACTGTTCGGCGCCGCATACGAACAGATGGTCTACCGCGACAGCACCGACGACGGCATCGAAGGCGATCTGGCCGAGGGCGGCTACGACCCGCTGCACAGCGAGTGGGAATACGAAGCCGACCGGTTGGAACAGCGGCTCGATTTCCTCAACACGATCGCCCGGCTGTGGAAACACACGGCGATCACCTGGGCCGGCGGGGGCGAGGCCCCCGAGCGGCGGGCCCTGTTGGACCATTGGCTGCGGCAAGCGGCGACCAATCACCGCGGGTTGATCGAGTTGCTCGAGGACGTGCGCCAGCACAAGTTCGCGCCCCCGTCGGGCTCGCACGAGTCGTTGGTCGAATTTGACCGGCTGCGGACGATCAAAGAAGCGCTGGTGCAGAAGATCATCGCCACCTGCGTCGAAACGGCCGCCGCGGCGCGATTGCTGATGACCACCCGCAGCGACGCGGCCATCCCCGCCGCCGAGTTCGGCGAACCGATCGACGCCGTGTCGGTCGAGTTGATGCGGGCCGTGCTGACGGGCGACCCCGATGCGGCCCGCCAGGTGTGGAAACCGTTTCTCGATTCGATGCGGCCGCGGCAGCTGCTGTACATTCCCTATTCCCGCGGCGGCGAACCGCGGAAAATCGTCATCGCCCGCGGCGTGCAACGGCTGCTGCACGACCTGCTGTGCTGGCTCCCCAAACTGGGCCTGCTGCGCGAGACGTGCGAGCTGCTGGATCTGGCCCAGGACCTGGAGTCGGCAAACCCGGTGGGGCAGGGCGCCGTCACCGAATTCGACCGCCTGTTCGAAACCGGCTACCAGGCCGTCGTGCGGGCGCTCGTGGCGGCGGCCGAGGAGTGGGACGAGCGACTCACCGCCGAGCAATCCGACCAGATGCTGGTCGACGCCCTGCAACTGGTGACCGAGCGGCAATTGCAGCGCTGGCTCGCCCACAGCAAGACGCTGCGGCTGAGCGTCGTGGAGAAGCTGGCCGACGCCGGCGAGTGGCAGCGGTTCATGCAGTTCGTCACCGCGTACGGCGCCGATTTGTTTACGCAGAAGTTCCTCAGCCTCGGCAACCTGCGCGGGATTCTGCACCAAGGCGTCGAGCCGTGGCTCGACCGCCTGCTGCGCGACGAGGAGCACGTCGAGAATCACCGTTTCCTGGCGGCAATCGACAAGCAGATTCCCAAGCAAACGGCCGTCGACTTGCTCACGCTGGCCATCGAAGCGGTCGTGGAGAATTACCGGACCTACCGCGACTACAACACGACCACCACGCAAAGCGATCACGGCGAAATGCTGCACGCGTTGGTCGACTTTCTGCGGCTACGGGCCGAGTACGATCGCGTGGCGTGGAATCTCAAGCCGGTCGTCTGGGCTCACGAGATTCTGGTGCGGCACGACCGCCACCTGGCTGCAGAGATGTGGCGCCGCGCCTTTGCCGAACGCACCGCCGACGTGGCCGAGGATCACGTCAACCGGCTGGCCGATCTCTCGTCCGAGTACGGCATGCAACTGGCGACGGTCAGCGACCGGCTGAGCGAGCGGTTCACGCGCCCGGCGATCATCGATCGCGTCCGCGCGATGGTCGGCCCGGCGATGGATCGCACCTGCCCCGACAGCGACGCGGCTTTTGCCACGCTGGAGCGCGAGATCACCGAACTGGCCAGCCAACCTCACGGCGCCGGGCTGGACGTCCCCGACTGGCTGACGGCGTTGGAGGACGAGGTGACCGAGGCCCGCTCGCGGTTGACGCACGTCTCCAGCGCCGACCGCCTGGCCCGCCGCATCGGCCAAGTGCGGCTGTCTTGGGAAGAGATCAACCGCCAGTTGGACGGGTAGTCGTCGGACGCCTTCTGCGTAAAAGCGGTCAGCGCAGCATTGCACCAAGGCGGGCGCGTGCGCAACAATGCTCGCGCACCCGATCAACCCACGACCTTCCGCACGCCCAGGCCCCTATGCCCCCAGCCAATGAATCTCCGTCCGTCAAAGTACGTCGCTGGCGCAAAAGCGATCTATCTGCCTTGGTCGAACTGCAGCGTCTCGCCTATCCGAGAATCGCTCGCGAGAGCTTGCAGGACGAGCGCAAGCTGCAGATGCAATTGACCGCGTTCCCCGAAGGGCAGTTTCTGGCGGAACTCGACGGCAAGATCGTCGGCTACGCCACGTCGCTGATTGTGCAGTTGGACGACGACTCGCCGTGGTATTCGTACGACGAGATCACCGGGGTCGGCACGTTCAGCACGCATCGGCCCAGCGGCGACACGTTGTACGGCTCCGACATTGCGGTGCATCCCGACTATCGCGGCCGCGGGATCGCCCAACAGCTCTACAAACGTCGCAGGTCGCTGCTGCGGCGACTGGGCCTGCGGCGGATGGTCGCTGGCGGCCGGATCCCCGGCTACGCGGAATTCTCCAAGAAAATGACCGCGGCCGAGTACGTCGCGTCGGTCGAACGGGGCGAGCGGAAAGACCCCGCGCTGTCGGCGCACTTGAAGGCGGGCTACAAGGTGCTGGGCGTCCATTTCGCGTATCTCAACGATGCGGAAAGCATGAGCTACGCGACGTTTCTTGAGATGCCCAACCCGAAGTACGACGAAACGCGGCAGCAAATCGCCGCTGCGCCCATCCGTCGATCGGTGCGACGGGTTCGCATTTGCGCCGCGCAGTATCAGATGCGACCCATCAAGTCCTGGGACGATTTGGCGCGGCAGGTTCACTTCTTCGCCGAAACGGCCAACGAGTACCACTGCCACTATCTGCTGATGCCCGAGCTGTTCACGGCTCAGCTGTTCAGCACCATGTCGCGCGACCTGCCGTCCCGCCAGGCCGTCTTGGAGGTCGCCAAGTACGCCGACGAATACCGCAACATGTTCCTCAAGCTGGCCGAGGAGTTCAACTTGTTCATCATCGGCGGGTCGACCCCGACGGTGGTCGACGGCGAGTTGCAGAATATCGCTTACTTGTTCACGCCCAGCGGCAACGTGTACCAACAGGAAAAGCTGCACATCACCAGCGTCGAACGACACTGGTACAACATCCAGCCGGGCGAGAAGCTGCGCGTGTTCGACACGCCGCTGGGGCGCATCGGCATCGCGGTCTGCTACGACGTCGAGTTTCCCGAACTGGTGCGTCTGCTCGCGCTCAACGGCATCGAGATCCTGTTCGTCCCCTTCGCCACCGACGAACGCAAGAGCTACTTCCGGGTTCGTCACTGCGCCCAGGCCCGTGCCGTGGAGAACGTGATCTACGTGGTGCTGTCGGGCTGCGTGGGCAACCTGCCGCAGGTGAACAGCTTTCTGATCAACTATGGCCAGGCGGCCGTTTGCACGCCCTGCGACGTGCCGTTTCCCAAAGACGGCATCCTGGCCGAGGCGGAGCCCAATTGCGAAACGGTCGTGGTGGCCGAGATCGACCTGAGTAGCCTGGTGCAGCATCGCGACATTGGCAGCGTGCTGCCGCTGCAAAATCGCCGGGCCGATCTCTACAGCCTGAGCAGCCGCACGCCCGTGGAAGTGGTTCAGGTAAGATGAACGTGCCGCGGCCTTTGGGGGCGCCGCGGTCACGCGTGGATGCTTGCCGAAGCGTCGTCCCCCTCTTTGTCGCGTCCGGGAGAACAGCAGCCGTGGCAAGAAGAGACGCCATTACCGTGCTCGCGTGGGCGTATATGGCGTCGCTGACATTGTCGTCGACATGCTCCGCCGCGACGATTCCCGAGCACTTGGCCGTCATCACGCAGTCGACCCAGCCGTTTGTGGGCGTCACGTACTACCGGATCGCGCAGGGCGCCGACGCCCCACAGCCGCCCGTGTTGCCGCGGGAGTTGGTCATCCACATTGTGGAAATCGACCCCCAGGCCCCGGGCGTGTCGTTCTTCTGCTCGCCCGGCAACGGCCCCCAGCCGGACGAGTACACGCGGCAGACGACCAGCCAGTTTGTCGACGCATTCGATCTGTCGCTCGCGATCAACGGCGACTTCTACACGACCGACACCGGCGACACGGCCAATGTGCACGGCTTGGGAGTCAGCGACGGCGACATCGTCTCGCCGCCGGCGCGACGCGGCGTCTGCAGAAACTCGCTGGTCATTCTGTACAACAACGAAGTGCAAGTGATCGGCAGCCCGACGATTCCCGTGGGCGCCCGCAACGTGGTCAGCGGGAACCAACTTTTGCTGGATGACGGCCGCGTCGTGGCGCCGGACGACAAGTACACCCGCACGCTCAATCCACACACCGCCGCGGGCGTGGACGCCGACACGGGGCATCTGTTCCTGCTGGTGGTCGACGGCCGACAGCCGGACTACAGCGAGGGCATGCGCACCGACGCCATCGCGGAGCTGCTGCTGGCATTCGGCGTGGAGGACGCGCTGAACCTGGACGGCGGCGGCAGTTGCACGCTCGTGTTCGCCGACGGCGCGGACGGCGCCGCGCGCACGGTGAACAGCCCCAGCGACAAGTCGACCCCGCAAATGCCCGGCCGCGAACGCGCCGTCGCGAATCACTTGGGCGTGTACGCTCGACCAAATCCCGACTACCAACCGTTGCCGCCGGTGGCGCGGCCGCCTGCGCCTGCCGCCGCTCCCGCCCACTGACAGGCTTGCCCGTGACGTCCCGCCCTGCTGATCCCACCGCCCCGGCCGAGCCGCCGGCCCGGGCGGCGCTCGTTGCCGCGGGCGCCGCGTTTGCCGTGTATTTCTGCGCGTACGGTCTGCGCAAACCTTACACGGCCGCCACGTTCCAGGGGCTCACGTTTCTCGGCTCCAGCGTGGGGCTGAAAACGGCCCTGGTGATCGGCCAGGTGCTGGGCTACGCCCTGGCCAAGTTCGTCGGCATCAAGTTCGTGTCGGAATTGGATCGCCGGCGACTGTTGCCCACGCTGATCATCGCGGCGCTGGTCGCCGAAGCGGCGCTGGTCGGCTTTGCTGTGACGCCGGGGGCAGGGAAGGTCGCCTGGATGTTCCTCAACGGCATGCCGTTGGGGCTGGTGTGGGGCTTGATCGTGCGGCGGCTGGAAGGGCGCACCACCTCGGATCTACTGATGGCCGTGCTCTGCTGCTCGTTCGTGTTGGCCGGCGGCGTGGTCAGGGACGCAGGCGCGTGGTGGATGAGTCGCGGCGTCAGCGAGTTCTGGATGCCCGCGGTCACGGGGGCCTGTTTCCTGCTGCCGCTGATCGCCGCGGCGGTGACGCTCGACCGGGTGCCGCCGCCCAACGCCCAGGACGTGGCCGAGCGCACGTTGCGCCGCGCGATGAACGGCGCCGAGCGACGGCGTTTCTTGCGCGTCTACGCCGTAGGGCTCGTGCCGCTGCTGGCGTTCTACGCCGTGCTGACCGCCATGCGCGACTACCGCGATTACTACTCGGCCGAGATCCTGCAGAAGCTGGGATACGGGGAGACGCCCGGCATTTTCACCTGGGTCGAGGGCCCCACCGCGATCACTGTCACGCTGGTCGTCGGCGGATTGATCGTGCTGCACAACCACCAGCGCGGACTGCTGGCCATCTTTCTCTGCATGTCCGCGGGGATGGTCGTCATCGGCGCCGCCACGCTGCTCCACGCGGCGGGCGCGGTGTCGGGGCTCGCGTGGATGATCGCCACGGGGGTCGGCGGCTACTTGGCCTACGTGCCGTACAACGCGGTGCTGTTCGAGCGAATCGTGGCCGCCACCCGCAGTCCCGGCACGGCCGTGTTTGCCATCTATGTCGCCGACTCGCTGGGCTACGCCTGCAGCATTGCCCTGCAACTGCACAAGGACTTCGCCGCGGGCGAAGCGGACCGCGTGACCTACTTCGCCGAGTTCGCACTGGTGACGGCCGTCGTCGGTTTGGCGTGCTTGGCGATCAGCGGTTGGTATTTCCTGATTCGGCTGCCGCGGACCGAGACTGTCCAGCAAGGGACTGCGGCCTGACTCGCCGCAGCGGCAAGCATGCCGCTCGTAGTCATCCCGGGAGCAATCTCGTTGTTGAGAATGCGGCCTCGCCGCCCGGCGCTTGTCGGATGCCGGCGAAACCGCCATATTGATAGACGGATGTTCATTGACGCCCGGCCGCCCCGGTTCGAAGGAAGACGACCGATGTCGCAGATGCTCAAAGGGTTTTTCGCGGATGCCGAGGATGACGGCGCCGACGACACGACGCTGGAGGGCGCCCCGACGCCCGCGGCCACGGAACTGCGGCTGCGCGTGACCGACCGCGACGTCCTGGCCGAGTTGGCCAAGCATCCCGCGGGGCCGCCCCGCGACGAGTTTGCCCTCGAAGCGCTGAAGATCGGCGTGCTCGCCCTCCGCCGCGCGAGCACGCAACTGGACGGCGACATCGTGCAGCGCGAGATGAAGGCGATGCTCGCGTCGCTGCGGCAGCAACTCGACGAGCACGCCCGCGGCGCCCACGAGCGTCTGGCGGGGTCGCTCAAGGAATACTTCGATCCGAGCGAGGGCCGCTTCACCGAGCGCGTGCAGCGGCTCACGGCCGACGACGGCGATTTGGCCCGCGTGCTAAAAGGCGCGCTGGGCGGCGACGACTCGCAACTCGCTCGCACGCTGCTCAGTCACGTCGGCGAGAACAGCCCGCTGATGAAGGTGCTCAGCCCGGATCAGTCGCAGGGGCTGCTGGCGGCGCTGCGGACCAATGTGGAAGGCCAGTTGCAGCAGCAGCGCGAACGGTTGCTCAAGGAGTTCTCGCTCGATAACCCCGACGGCGCGCTTCACCGCTTGGTCAGCGAGCTGACCGCCAAGCACGGCGATCTGTCGAAGGACCTGCAGGGCAAGATCGACGCGGTCGTGAAGGAGTTTTCGCTCGACGAGGAAAACTCCGCGCTGAGCCGCCTGGTGCAGAACGTCGATCGCGCTCAGCGGATCATCACCAGCGAGTTTTCACTCGACAACGAACAGTCGGCGCTGCGGCGTCTGAAGACCGAGCTGACCACGATTCTCGAAGCGCATGTGAAAACCAACGCCGACTTCCAACAGGAAGTCCGCGAGACGCTCGCCAAGCTCGACGCCCGTCGCGAGGCGGAAGCGCGCGGCACGCAGCATGGCGCCACGTTCGAAGCGGCCGTGGTGGAGTTCGTGCAGCAGGACGCTCAACGCCGCGGCGACGTGGCCGAGTCGACCGGCGCCACGACCGGGCTGATCAAGAACTGCAAAATCGGCGACGCGGTGGTCGAATTGGGCCCCGACTGCGCCGCCGCCGGCGCCAAGATCGTCGTCGAAGCGAAGGAAGAGGGTCGTTACTCGCTGGGCAAAGCCCGCGAGGAAATCGAGCAAGCCCGTAAAAATCGCGGCGCCGCCCACGGCGTGTTCGTGTTCAGCCAGGTGACGGCGCCGACCGGCTTGGCGCCGCTGGCGCGCTACGGCGCCGACGTCGTCGTCGTGTGGGACGCCCAGGACCCGGCGACCGACGCCTACCTGCTGGCCGGCTTGGAGATCGCCCGGGCGCTGTGCGTGCAGGCGGGCAAGACGCGCGAGCGCGAGTCGGTCGACTTCGAGCCGATCGATCGGGCAATTTTGGACATCGAAAAACGCGTTGGCAACCTCGACAAGGTGCGCAAAAGCGCCGAGACAATCCGCTCCTCCAGCGAGTCGATCCTGGAGCGCGTGCGGATTGATCAGGACGCGCTGCAGAAGCAAGTCGAAGCTCTCCGCGGCTCAATGGACATCGTACGGCGGGCCGTGGGCGAAGCGGCGGACGACTGAACCTGCCCCGGCGGGGCCGTGTCCTGCGGCGCAGCGACCGCTGTCGACAGCGGGGTCGTTTCGTTGCGCCGCCTGCTGAGATTTTCCGATGCCCGCGCCCGATGTCATTCCCACGCTGATCGAAACGGAGCGATTGCTGATCCGCGCCATCGACCCGCGCTATGCGGCGGCGTTGCACGAGGCGGTCACTGAGACGTTCGAGGAATTGCATCGATGGATGCCGTGGGCGCAGTCCCTTGGCACGCTCGAGCAGCAGCACGCTCGGATGACGGAAGCCGCAGCGCAATACGCCCGCGGCGAAGACCTGGGGATGTTGCTGTTCCGCCGTACCGACGACGTCCTCCTGGGCGCCTCCGGTCTGCATCGCATCAATTGGCACGTGCCGCGGATGGAAATCGGCTACTGGCGGCGCGCCGGGTGCGGCGGCCAGGGATACGTGACCGAAGCTGTGCGCGGCATCGCCGAATTTGCCTTCGCCGAACTGGCGGCGCAGCGCGTCGAGATCTGGGTCAGCTCGCGCAATCTGCCCAGTCAGCGCGTCGCGGAGCGCGCCGGATTTCAGCGCGAGGCGGAACTGCGCCGGGACCGCCGCGACCCCACGGGCGAGTTGGCCAACTCGATCATTTACGGCCGCACGCCGTGAGCGGCGTTTGTCGTGTTTCGCCCGTGCGTCGCGGATTGGCCGATTCTCGGAGAGAATCGGCCACGGCTCACGCGGCGGCGGTCCAACCCAGCGCGTCGTGCGCCGCTTCGACCGTGCCGGCGTCAACTTGATCGAGCCCCTCGGCCGCGGCGCCCAGCAGGGCGTAGTCGGCCAACCGATTGATCCGCCGCGGATTGCCGCCGCTCAGCACGTGCAGCACGGACAGCGCTTCCTCGTGGAACACCGGTCGCTCGCAGCCCGCCTCCAGCAGCGCGAACTGCACGTAGCCGGCCGCATCGTCTTCGTCCCACGGCTCCAAGTCGATTCGCAAATCGACGGACTCGAGTAGCGCCTCGCCCAGGCGACTTGCGCGCGCGGGCGTGGCGGTCAGGACCGTGGTCAGCCAGGGATCGTGCGTCGCCCGCGACAGCCGTGCGAGTTGCGCCAATACATCCGGGCCCGCTTGGTCGGCGTCGTCGGCCAGCAGCAGCACGGGCGGTTGATCGTCGGGGCGCGATTGGGCCCAATCGACGACGCGGCGAAACGCCGTCGCGGCGTCTTGCCCGGGCCGGGGGCCAATCGCCAGTTGGGCGGCGACGTTCCACAGAAGTTCGTTGGCCGACAGCGCGGCCAGATTCAGCTCCAGCACGGTGCGTCCCGCGGCGCGGCACTGCTCGGCAAAGACCGCGGCGAGGAGCGACTTGCCCACGCCGCGCACGCCCAACAGCACGCCGAACTGCCGCCGCTGCACGGCCAGAAACCTCAGCCGTGCCAACGCTTCGACCTGCGGCGCGCCCTCGTAGAACGCCGCCGGGTCGACGCCCGCGGCGAAGGGGGCTTGCTGCAGATTCCAATGAGCCAGGTACATGGCGGCGAGGCCGGACAAGTCGCGAGAATCGGGCGCAGAGACGCAATGCGCAGTGTTCCACCTGTTGCATCGGCCCGCAGATGCGGCAAACTTTCACTTTCGTTGACGCTAGCAAGCGCGAGCTCGCCGGCGACAATGTGTGCCACGGCTCTGTGAGCCGTGCCGAAGCCGTCGCGTTCCTCACTTCGCACGGCTCACAGAGCCGTGGCACGCCCGGTCGAACTTCCCATCCATCCCGAGCCGCTAGCAGCGCCAGCTTGCTCGCGCTGATTGCCATGTCGCGTCGCGTGTTTTCCGCCGAGCCGATCGCCACCGACAGCGTCGTCACCATCGCCGACGCCGAAGCGCATCACTTGCTGCATGTGCTGCGGGTCGCGGCGGGCGACGAGCTGACGCTGTTCGACGGGCAGGGGGGCGAGTTCGCCGGCGCCGTCGCCGGCAAGTCGCGCAGCACCGTCGACGTGCAGGTCGGCCAACGGTTGCCGGTGGATCGCGAGTTGCCCTTTGCGCTGACGCTCGCGACGCCGCTGCCCAAGGGCGACCGCACGCGGTGGCTGGTCGAGAAGGCGGTGGAAATGGGCGTCAAGCGGCTGGTCCCCCTTCGCACCCAGCGGACCGAGCCCAGCGCCAACAAGGGGAGCGACAAGCTGCAGCGGTACGTGATCGAAGCCAGCAAGCAGTGCGGCCGCAATCGGCTGATGGAAATCGCCGCGCCGCTTATGTGGCCCGAGTGGCTGGAGACGGCGGCAGCCGAGCGACGATGGATCGCCCACCCCGGCGGGCAGTCGCTGGCGGAGATGGACCTCCAACGGGCGACTTCCACGGCGCTGGCCTTAGGTCCCGAGGGCGGCTTCACCGACGCAGAGGTGGCCGAAGCTGCGACCGCCGGGTGGACTGTGGTCGGCTTGGGCGCCCGCATCCTGCGGATCGAGACGGCGGCGATCGCGCTATGCGCCGCGGCGACATGGCGCTAGGCGGGCAGGTTCCCAACAGGGGAGGGCGAGGCTCCTGCCGAGCCTGAAGCGGGTACACGGCGCCGGCTCGGCGGGAGCCTCGCCCTCCCAGGAACGGTCGCCTTGCGTGCTGACGCGGTTGAGCGCCGACGGCTAGCGCTGCTGCGTGTCGCTCGGCGGGCGGCCGATGTCAAACTGGTTCCACTCGATCTTGTGGACCCCTTCTTCCTTGACCTCGCCGGTGCGTTGGAAGTAGGTCAGCTTGCGGGCCACGTTCTCTGAGCGCGGGGCGCCCACGTACTCCTGGTGAGCGATCATCGCCGGGCGGGCCGCGTCGCCTTCCAGCACGAACATGCCCTTGTATTCGTCGAAGGTCGCCCGCGCGGCGCTGGCGGCGAACAGGCCTCGCTTGGGCGCCTGGCCTTCAATCTTCACGTTGCCGATTGCGCTCAGCTCCAGCTCGGCCAAACCGGTCGCGCCTGGCGGTCGATTCACCCGGGCCAGGGGGCTCTCGCCGACCTGCAGCTCGTCGCAATCCAGATGCACGATATTCGGCCCCGGCTCGACGCCCACGCCCACCGGCAGTCGTTGCTCCCACGAATCGACCGGTCCGTACACGGCCCGCACGTCGCCCAGCAAGTTGACGCGGCGCTGATGGACGTTGCCGCCGATGCCGCGGACAAAATCGACCCGCAAGTGTCGCAGCTTCTGCCCCGGTTCGTCGTCGCTCGCCGGCGGCGGCGCGCTGCCCGGCGGCGCAATCGCCGCCAGCGGGTTCTTGCCGGTCGCCAGGTGGACCGACTCGAGCCAGCCCGGCCCCTGGCCGCGGATCTCGCCCGTCTTTTGGTTGGCCAGGATCGAGACGACTTCCACGTGCTGATGCGACGTGATGCCCGTGGCGTCGCGTTGGTCGAACTCGGCGACGACCCCTTCGCTGGCGTCCAACTGGATCACCTCGGGGCGGGCGCCGCCGCGGCTGCCGTCGAATGAGACTTCCTCCGACAGCAGCACGCCCAGTTGCTGCGTGCTGAGCCACCCCGACGTGTTCTCGCACAGCACGCGACCGCGGAAGACGAGCCGGTCGCGGTCCAGCCGCATCCACTTTTGCCACGAGATCTTCAGCGGCTCGGGGCGCGGCAACGGCTGACCGGACAAGTCGCGGTCGAGCAGCAGTTCCACTTCGCCGGGCGACTCGATCTGCACCTGACTGCGGCCGCGGATGACGGAAATTTGCGGCGCGCGCAACGTGGCGCCGCGAGCGGTGATCTGCGCGAGTTGCCCTGGCTGCTGCGGCGCGGGCGGCGTGCCGATGATGTCGATCTTGGCGGACGCCGTGTCGGCGTTGGCGACGGTCACGCGGTTGGCGTCGATCCGCAGCGGTGCATCTTTGGCCGCGGCGGTGGGGACTTCCTCGAAAATCACGCGGTCGGCAAGTTCCAAGTCGGACAGATCCGGCTTGCCGTCGCGCACCACGGCGGTCATCTCAAGCCGTTTGCCGCTGACGCGGTAGGTCCGCTTGGCCGCGCGGCCGAGTCGGGCGAGCGGGTCGGCGGGCGCCCCGGCGCCATCGGCCGGGTTGAGAGCCAGCGTCCCCGGCTTCGCGGGGGGATACTTCACATCCAAACGCAGTTGCTCGACGCGCGCCAGTAACTCCGGCGAGTCGATCGCCACGTTGCCGATGGCGGTCAGGCGCTCGGGGGCCACCGCCCAGGGTAGCGGGCTGGTCGCCGCCTCAATCGGATTAACCGGTCGTTCGACGAGCAGCAGCTCGAGTTTGTCGGCCCACATGCTGCCGGTGCTGCCGAGCTTCAGTCGCGGACGACCGCGGATCGACAACACGGGGCGGTTCTGCACGCGATCGATGCGCAGCGACTCGGTCCACCGCACTTCCAGCGGTTCGTGCGGACGCTTTTTGTCGACGACCGCCTGCAACCAGCCGCTGCCGTTGGCCTGCAACTCGCCCAGGACATGCCCGGCGTCAGCCGCCGGGTGAAAGTACAACACCTGCGGGGCATGAATCTCGGCCCCGCGATACGCCAGCCACACGTCTTCGCCGTCTTCGCCCTCGACGCTGATGTGACGCGATCGCAGTTCAATGCGCAGCCGCTTGCATTCCGCCCTGGCCTGGCGGAACGGCGCCTCCAACTTGACCGGCCGCGGGCGGCCGTCTTTGGTCTCGCCGGCCTGCGCTTCGATAATCGCCAGCTCGTACCCGGCGCCCAGCGGGCTGCTGCTGGCGCGGGCGGCCGTCGATTTCTTCTTCTTCGCCCGCGCGAAGTACAGATTGACCCGCTCGGCCTGCAGCTTGTCCTGCACGCCGCCCGGGTGAATCTGCCACGCCTGGACGTCGTCGATAAACGACGCCACGTAGTTGCCAAAGTCGATGCGAAACGGCCCGCGGCTGGTCACCCGCAGCGGCGGCTCGGGTTGCCGCGGCTTGCTCGACGATTCGTCGCCCGGCATCGAAAGCGCGCCGGGCACGATTTCCAGGGAGACCTGATCGGTGATCTCCAGCGACTCGAACCGCCCGACCAGCGAATCGTTGTCCGCCGGGTTGCCGCCCTTCTGCTCCAACAGCCTGATCTCCAACCCCCGGCCGGCGCCAAAGTGGGGGCCGAGTCGCATCTCGACCCGCTCGTCCGTGCGAATCAAATCGCGGTTGATGTAAATCTCGCGCGTGGTCAGCAGCAGATCGTCCGCCGGTCCCGCTTCGCGCATGTCGCTGCGAATGGTCACCGTGCCGTTGAGCCACGCCCGTTCCAGCTTGCCGAACCCCACCGCGGGGCCGTCGCCGGCATTCTGGCCTTCGAGCACCGCGCCGCCGGAGGGCTCCATGATGATCACGTCGCGCGCCGGCTGGCCGCCCGGGTTGCGACCCGAGGGAAACAGCAGCATCGCGCAGCGACGGGCGATGATCTGGGCGTCTTGCCGTTTGAAATCGGACAGCACGATCATCGTCTGACCGTTTTCCAGGACCCAGGGCGCCGCCTGGCTGCTCCAGTGCCCCGCGGGGAAATACCCGGCCAGTTGCTGCTGGTACTTGGCCGCCATGTCCTGGCCGCCCGTGAGGACATCCGCGTCGGCGTGCGAGTTGTCGGGGCGCACCGCGGGGGGCGGGTCGACGATTGGCGCCACGGCCAGCACGTACCCTTGATACATCGCCGCGGTCACGACGAAAGCCACAACGGCGCGGATCAAGCGTTGGAACATGGCGGTGGAGCGGAGAGAGCAGAGGGCGGAGGTCAGATCAACGCTGGTACGGCCCCAAGGTGAACGTCCAGGCGAGTTCCCGGTCGCGTTGGATCTTCAACTCGCGGGCCACGCAGCCGCTGGTCGGATACCCCGCCGCAATCATGCGGTCGACGAACGTGGGAGGGACGGCGTCCCACGCCGGATCGCCCTGCATGTCCTCGAGCCGTCCCGACGGACCGATCTCCATCCTGAGTCGCCGAGCGAGATACGCCTGCTGCTGCCTCGACAACGTCTTGCTGGAGGGCGATAGCGGCATCGCCAGCTCAATCAGCGGTCCTTTATCCGCGGGACGCGCCACCACGTCTTCGGACAGGACAACTGGTTCGCTAACGGGTCGCGCTAGCGGCGCCTCGTCGGCAGCTAGCGATGGTTGCGTGCTGGCCAAAAACAGCAGGGGAACAAGCCAAGACATCGCCAACTCCTTCCATGGAGAATGATTCGGTCGCTGCGGCGGCAATCGCTGGAAGCGCCGCGACGCAGTGCAAGGTCCGTCACGCCGTGTAGCGGGCGAGCACGTCCTCCCAGCGCCCTGAGTTCTGCAGAATCAGCTCAATCAGTTCGCGCAGCGCCCCGCGCCCGCCGGGGACGCTGGTCACGTAGTCGGCCGCGGCGCGCACCTCGGCCACGGCATCGGCGACCGCAACGCCCAGTCCGGCAAACTGAATCGGTTTCAGATCGATCAAATCGTCGCCCAGGAACGCCACCTGCTCAGCAGTGAACCCAAACTCGCGGCAAATCTCCTCGACGAGCGGCAGCTTGTCCGCATTGCCCTGTCGCACGACGTCAACGCCCAGGTCCGCCGCGCGGCGGGCGAGGGCTTCCGTCTTGCGCCCCGTGACAAAGCCGATCTTCCCGCCGCTGCGCTGCCAGATCTTGGCGCCCAAGCCGTCGCGGATGTGGAATCGCAACGTGTGCACGCCATGGTCGTCCATGATCACCCCGCCGTCGGTCAACACGCCGTCGACATCGGTGAGAATCAGGCGAATCTGTGCGCAACGCTGGGCGAGGTTCATGCCGTCGTCGGTCTTATCGTGTGTGTCGGGAGAGCGAGGCTCCCGCCGAGCCAATGCGTGTTGCCGCCGCCGGCTCGGCAGGAGCCTCGCCCTCCCGGTTCGTTGGTTGGTTCAATCCGTCTCGGGCAGTTCTTCGCCCCACTGGAAATCGAACTCCAACACTTCCGGGTACAGACGCACGATCGGCGGCTCGTCGTCCGGAAAATGATGGTCGGAGTTGCTTGTCTTCTGCTCGGGCAGCATGCCCACCACGTCGGTCACGTCAATCATGCCTACAGGCCTCCCCTGCCGGTCGACGACCGGTAGCTCGCTAAATTTTCGGGTCGAAAGAACTTCCAGCGCCACTGACATCCGTTGGCCGCTGGTCACAGTGGTTGGCGCGTGAACCATCACGTCGCGAATCGGGGCGTCGAGCGTCGCGTCGTTGCGGCGTTCGATCAGCCGGGCCAGGTCGCTGTCGGTGAACAAACCGCTGAGCCGACCTTGCGAGTCGACCAGCATGATGGCGCCGCTGCGGCGACCGGGCCGCGTGCAGCCGACGACCACCTCGCGAATCGTCAACCAGTCCTGCGACACGCGACATTCGTCGAGGGTTCGCATATGGTCGTCCACGGCGCTCAGCTTCAGCCCTAGCGCTCCGCCCGGGTGGTACCGGGCGAAATCCTCGGCACGGAAGCCGCGCAGCCGGCTGACCGTGAGCGCCAGCGCGTCGCCCAGGGCCAGCATGACGGCCGTGCTGGTGCTGGGCGCCAGGCCCAACGAACACGCTTCTTCCAACTTGCCCAACGGCAGGACCAAATCCGCGGCGCGGCCCAACGTGCTGCCGTGGTGAGCGGTCAAGGCGATGATCGTCACCCCCGTCAAGCGCAACGGCGCGAGCAGTTGCAACACCTCGCTCGTCTCGCCGCTTTGCGAGAGCACCAACACCGCGTCGCCGGCTTGCACGCGACCCAGGTCGCCGTGAAACGCTTCGGCCGGGTGCAGAAAGTGCGCCCGCGTGCCGACCGATGCGAAGGTGGCGGCCAGCTTGGCGCCGATGTGCCCCGCTTTACCCATGCCGGTGACGATCAGATCGCCGCGCAGGTCGCACAGGATCCGCACGGCGTCGACGAACGCGCCGTCGAGCTGTGCCGCCAGTCCGGCCAGCGCAGCCGCTTCGGTTTGAATGACCTCGCAACCGAGGCGAACGATTTCTTCGGGGGTCGCCAACGTCGTCGACGTCGCGTCCGTATGCCGCACTCGCGCGGCCGCATCCCTGCTCATCGAACCGTCTTCCGTGACGTGCGTAGTGAGGGGTAGGTGGGGGGCGGATTGTAACGCCGCGCCGTCGCCGAAGCAATGTTGAGAAGGGCTGTTGGCTCTCGGCTGTCAGCTATCGGCCAGAAGAGTTCCCGCGTCAACCGCACCGCAGGTGCAGTCTCCGTTTCTGGCCGACAGCTACTAGCTAACAGCCGACAGCGCGCCGCGCCAGCGGCGCATAAAAAAAGCTCCCGAAAAAGCCCACGTCCCAGGGGGGCAAAGGACGTGACAACCTTTCCGGGAGCGATTGGTCGCAGTGTACTGCGAGGTCCGCAGGTAACGCTTGCGGGGCGGACGACCGCGGGCGCCTGGGAGTGAACGCCTCGCGAGATCGTCAAGTTGTGTCGTAGCGGCGAGCTGGCTTCCGTGCTTGCTCGGGCCGCTGCGAGGATTGGCAGCGGAAGAGCAAGCCCCCGCCAGCAATCCAGCCTCTCGCTGGTTCAGTAATCCATTACGTCAGCGAGGGGCGTGTTGTAGGGGCTGAAGTTTTCGTCGGCAAGAGCGCTTTGAGCGGCGGCTGCGAAACTTTTTTGAAGCGTGTTCAGAAGAGTCGCAAACGTGCGGAAGCGTCCGTGCCTCGTCGTCGTTTGTGTGTTGTGCGGCGGACGTGCGTCCGTCGTGTGAGGCGGAGAATAGGGGGATCAATCGAGTGGGTCAACAGCGATTTGAAACGAACGTAAAAAAGTTTTTCGACGCGCTGTGTCGCACGCTGTGCGCGCGAAACGGCGCGCTCGCGTTTGTGCCGATTGCCGCACGAAAGCCGCCGCAGCTTGTGGTGGAGCGGCGCATGGCAAGACGGAAAATATGGTGGTGAGTATGGCCGACTGCTAGCACGCTCGATGCCAAGACCATCGCGACTCGCTTCGTCGATGTGTGCCGATGGGGCCACATAAACTTCGAGCCGCAACAAACCGTCCGCGCGCCGCAAGGCACGCATCTATCTAGCACTGACCGACCACAACCACATGCCTCCGCCGTAGTTGATCGCAAACTCATATGCGACGATCGCCACGCCAGCCCAATGCGTCCACGGGCGCGTCGTCCTTGTCTGATGATCGCGCACGACTGCCCAACAGAAGGCCAAGCCCGTCAGCAGAGCAAGAAGGTATGAGACGGCCATCGGCAACGCGGCGCGCCAGGTGACGCCCACGACGCGGGCCAGTTCCGGAAGCACCGTCCGATCTGCGGACAATAGCATTCCGCTGACCTTCAGCAGCAAGAATGGCGTCCACGCGGCGCGCGGATTCTGCCGCACATAACGCACCACCAGCACGACGGCGACGATCAGCAGGCCCACGGCGACCAACGGCGACACGGCTCGAAGAACAGGGCTGGCCGCGTAGCGAAACCCCAGCGACCACGAGAGTACGCGGTGCTGCAACCAGTTCACGCCGCGGAGCGCCACGAGGCAAATGACAATCTCGCCCGGATGCGCGGGGAACAGTTCCTCGCCCCGATAGCAACGCACCAGTCCCTCGGCCGCAATGCACATGGCCACCGCCAGCGGCGGATAAGCCAGCGCCGCAAGCAAGTCAAGAAATGAATCCAGCGCCGTCTGGCCCGCCGCGCGGCCCATGCTCGCACTACTCGCGACCATCGCCGCAGTTGCGGCGGTCCACGCGAACAAATGCCAGGTGCGCAATCGCCACGGGGGCGTCGCAGCTTTGGCCGTGGCCGCGTCAGGAAGTGCTTTGGGTCCTGGATCGAGTTGCTGCATGCCGCTCGTCCCGTTGACTCGTCAAACGGCCATCATCAGCAGCGCTACCGTCTGCATCGCCAGCGTATAGGACGTCGACAAGAACCACGGGGCAAACCCAGCCCAGTGATGCCACGGACGCGTGCGACCCGCACCGCGGTCGCCGACGATTGCCAGGACCGCGAGGGCCAACGACGCCAGCGGCCAGATCGCGTACATCCCCATCAGCATCCGCATATTGCCGGCGCGAATCATCGCAAACGCAACGAAACTCGCACCCAGCATGACCAACGGCCCCAGGCCGATCAGAGTCAGCAACCAGCGCCAGGGGCCCCCAGGCAATCGGCGCCAGGCAAACCACAGGCAGAAGCCCAGGACAAGCACGTTCAGCCCCAGACTGGATAGCCCCAGGACCAGGGCCGCCGCCGGCGAAGCCGACGAACGCTCGGCCGACTGCAGCATCAGCAGCGTTACGGACTGGCTGGCCGTCCAGGCGGCGGCGAGGCACGCGAAGCCGTGGCCCGGTTCGCGGGGAAACGACTCGCCGTACTTGCTACGCCGCCAAAAGCCTTCCACCGCAACGCCGATCGCAATCGCCGCCAGCGGCAGCAACATCGCTTGCGAATCCCGATAGGTCCTGATCTCGTCGGTCTGGGAACCCGCTTGCGAAATCGCCAGCAACAACGCCGCCAGCGCCGTCCAGATAAAGAAGTGATGCACCCGCAATCGCCACGGGGGCGCAGCGGTCGACGGCGTAGGACTGTCGGTCGGATTCGGCTGTGAATCGTTCATAGATATTGGCGAACGCAAGCGGCGAGCGAGACGAGGAACCCGACCATGACGAGCAACAGTCCTGCCGCAACGCCAACCCAATGCAGAACCGAACGCTGCCGCTGCCAACGCAGGTCGTCCGCTGCGGCGATCAGCAGCAAAATTCCAGAAACGGCGAACCCGATTGCCTGAATTCCGCTGACCAGCGCGGCGGCCGACAAAGTCGCTGTTCGCGAAAACAGCACTTTCGCCAGCGTCTCGGCCAGGCGAATTCCCTCGACAACGGCAAACGCGAGAAAGGTCCGCCGCCATGCTGGATTCTCTTCGCAGCGCACCGCAAGCTGTAGGAGGGCAAAGACCGCGACGGGCCCGCCAAGCACGATGACGGGGCCAATCCACTGTTGCCATCGCCCATCGATCCGCGAGATAAACGCCACGACGGCCGCAATCACCGCGATGATCCGAATGGCGGCCACGCCGACGAGAATCTCGCCGGGGTGTCGCGCAAGCCCGGATTGCTGTTCGAGATTCAGATCGACCCGCGTATCAAGTCGGCGAGGCATAAATTAGCTTCCGAGGACCTCGCTGATGCGTTCTATCGCGGGACGTCGCCGAGCAGCTTGGCGACGTCGCCCCAGAACCTGGCAATGTCGAACGCCAACTCCGGATACTGAGGCGATGCATATCGGCCGTCAACTTGCGGCTGGATTTCGTAGCGGCCGTTGCGGTTGATCAGGAAATCGATCTGCTCCTCGCGGGGGTCGACGATCCAATACTCGGCCACGCCAAACTCGGCGTAGAGTTGCTGCTTGTCGACCCGGTCGCGTCGGGCGCCGCTGTCCGAGAGGATCTCGATCACCAGATCCGGCGGCCCGTGGATGCATTCGCGCACGATCGACCGCCGCTCTTTCGCAATGTAGAACAGGTCCGGCTGCAGAATCGTATGGTCGGCGAACTGCACGTCCGCCGGGGCGGCCAGCATGAAACCGCCGGATTGTTCAGCGACGTTCAACAGCCAGCGCGTCAGCACGGCAGAGATGATCTGATGACTCGGTCGCGGCGACGGCGACATGACCAACCTCCCTCGAATCAGTTCGACGGGCTCGCCCTCGGGCAACTTCCAATAGTCGGCGGCGCGATGCGGCCCCAGCGCCAGCGCCGGCGTGAAGGGGGGCAGCATGTCGTAGGGAGTCGTCGCAGCGCTCATGGCCAAGCCTCCGATACGCGGAAACGCGATCACATCCGCTGTATTGTAGACGAGAGCCACGCACCGGCCAAACCGCGGACGCCATCTGGGCGCGCGCAGCGAGCCACGGCGAGCGGGGGGCGTAAGCCCCCTGTTGGCGCCGGTCTCCATGAGAACTGTGCGACTCCCCGTATCGGGAGGCGTCGTAGCCGACGCCGCGAATGCGGCGAGTCCGTCGATGCGGCGCGCCCCGGCGCTACTTGACGAACCGATCCTGGAGGCTTTGCACCTGCATCTCTTCGTTGCGCAGGGCCTCCATGGCGCGCACCGCAGCCGAGACGGCTTCCATGGTCGTCAGACACGGCACGCGGGCCTGCACGGCGGCGGCGCGGATGCGGCCTTCGTCGGTGCGGGCGCCTTTGCCGCGGGGCGTGTTCATCACCAGCGCGACTTTGCCGTCGGTAAGAAAGTCGATGAGGTTCGGGTGGCCTTCGCGGATCTTTTTGACCCGCTGCGTGGGGATGTCGTTCTCTTCAAGCAGCTTGGCGGTGCCCTCGGTCGCCAGCAGGCCGTAGCCCATTTCGTGCAGCTTGCGCGCCGGTTCGACGATGTGCTGCTTGCCGCGCTCCGCGACGCTGATGAACACGTTGCCCTCTTGCGGCAGCACCGATCCGGCAGCCAGCTGGCTTTTGGCGAACGCCATGCTAAACCGTTCGCTGGTACCCATCACTTCGCCCGTGCTGCGCATCTCGGGGCCCAGCACAATGTCCACCCCGGCGAACTTGATGAACGGAAAAACGCTCTCCTTGATCGACACGTACGACGGCACGGGATCTTCAGTGCAACCCTGCTGGGCCAGGCTGACGCCGGCCATGACCTTGGCCGCGACGCGGGCGACCGGCATACCCGTGGCCTTGGCCACGAACGGCGCGGTGCGGCTGGCGCGGGGGTTCACTTCGATCACGTACACGACCGGCTGCGCGTCTTCCCAGCGGACCGCGAACTGCACGTTCATCAGCCCCCGCACGTCCAGGTCCTGGGCCAGCGCGACGGCCGCGGCGCGGATCTCCTGCACGACCGGCCCGGGCAGGCTGTACGGCGGAATCGAGCAAGCCGAGTCGCCCGAGTGGACCCCCGCCTCCTCGATATGCTCCATGATCCCCGGGACAATCACATGCTCGCCGTCGCCGATGGCATCGACGTCGACTTCCGTGGCGCCTTCCAGAAAGCTGTCCAGCAAGACCGGCTGTCCCTGCGCGGCAATGAACGCCTCGGCGACGAACTTTTCGAGTTGGGCGTTGTCGTAGCAGATCTCCATCGCCCGACCGCCCAGCACGAAGCTGGGCCGGACCAACAGCGGGTAGCCGATCTCGCCGGCGATGCGGCGGGCCTGTTCAGTCGTGCGCGCGATGCCCCCCGGCGGCTGCCGCAGGCCCAGGCGGGTGAGCATCGCCTGGAACTTCTCGCGGTCCTCGGCCGCCTCGATCGCGTCGACGCTGGTGCCGATGATCGGCACGCCGGCGTCGGAGAGCGCGCGGGCCAGGTTCAGCGGCGTCTGCCCGCCGAATTGCACGATGACGCCGTCGGGCTCGACGCGATCGACAACGTTCAGCACATCCTCGACAGTCAGCGGCTCGAAGAACAGCAGGTCGCTCGTGTCGTAGTCGGTACTGACCGTTTCGGGATTGCTGTTGACCATCACCGACTCGATGCCCAGTTCCCGTAGCGCGAAGCTGGCGTGGCAGCAGCAGTAGTCGAACTCGATCCCCTGGCCGATGCGGTTGGGACCGCCGCCCAGGATCATGACGGTTTTCAGCGGGTTGCCGTCGGCGGGCGCCGCGGGAGCTTCGGTTCCGCCGGCCGCGTGTTTCTCGCGCAGCGCCGCCAGCCGCTCGGCCTTGGGGGCCACCTCGTCTTCCGTTTCGTAGGTGGAGTAGTAGTAGGGCGTGTAGGCTTCGAACTCGGCGGCGCAGGTGTCGACCGACTTGAACACAGCGCGGATGCCCCACTCGAGCCGCTGCTGGCGGACCTCCATCTCGCTGCTGGCGAGCATGAGGGCCAGCTGCCGGTCGGAAAAACCGAACCGCTTAGCCGTGCGCATCAACTCGGGCGTCATGTCGGCCAGCGACCCGACGCCGCGTAGCGTCTCTTCCGTTTCGACGATCTCCAGCAGGTTGTCGAGGAACCAGCGGTCGATGTTGGTCAGGCCGAACACCTCGTCGACCGTCATGCCGTCCTTGAACGCGTAGCGCAGGTAGTGCACCCGCTCGGGGCACGGGCGGGCCAGCTTGGCGACAATCTCCTCGCGGCTGGGCTGCTGCTCGGTCCCCCACAGGTCGGTGCCGTCGCTGCCAAAGCCGAAGCAACCGATTTCCAGCCCCCGCAGCGCTTTCTGGAACGATTCCTTGAACGTGCTGCCGATGGCCATCGTCTCGCCGACGCTTTTCATTTGCGTCATCAGCGTGTCGTCGGCCTCGGGGAACTTCTCGAACGCGAATCGCGGCATCTTCGTCACCACGTAGTCGATCGTGGGCTCGAAGCACGCCTTGGTTTCGCGGGTGATGTCGTTGGGCAGTTCATACAGCCGATAGCCCACGGCCAGCTTCGCGGCGATCTTGGCGATCGGGAAGCCGGTCGCCTTGGACGCCAGCGCGCTGGAGCGGCTGACCCGGGGGTTCATCTCGATGACAATCATCCGGCCGTTGTCCGGATCGATCGCGAACTGGATGTTCGACCCGCCCGTTTCGACGCCGATCTCGCGAATCACCGCCAGCGACGCGTCCCGCATCCGCTGGTACTCTTTGTCGGTGAGCGTTTGCGCCGGCGCCACGGTGATCGAGTCGCCCGTGTGCACGCCCATGGGGTCGAAGTTCTCGATCGAGCAAATGATCACGACGTTGTCGTCGCCGTCGCGAATCACCTCCATCTCGTACTCTTTCCAGCCGATGATCGACTCCTCGATCAGCACCTCGGTCACCGGCGATTGGTCGAGCCCGCGCAGCACCAGCTCGTCGAACTCGTGCCGGTTGTAGGCGATCGCCGAACCGCTGCCGCCCATGGTGAAGCTGGGCCGCACCACCGCCGGCAGGCCGATTTGGTCGACCCACTCGCGGGCCGCCTCGATCGACTTGATCGTCTTGCCGCGGCAGACGTCCAAGCCGATCTTGTTCATCGCTTGCTTGAACCGCTCGCGGCTTTCGGCTTTGTCGATCACGTCCGCGTCGGCGCCGATCATCTCCACGCCGTACTTTTCCAGCACGCCGTGCCGCTCCAGGTCCATGGCCACGTTGAGCCCCGTCTGCCCGCCCAGGGTGGGCAACAGCGCATCGGGGCGCTCGGCGGCGATCACTTTTTCGACCACCTCCCACGTGAGCGGCTCGATGTACGTCCGCTCGGCCGTGGCGGGGTCGGTCATGATCGTGGCCGGGTTGCTGTTGACCAGCACCACTTCGTAGCCCTCCTCGCGGAGCGCTTTGCAGGCCTGCGTGCCGGAGTAGTCGAACTCGCACGCTTGGCCAATGACGATGGGCCCGGAGCCGATCAGCAAGATCTTTTTGATGTCGTCGCGTCGTGGCACGGCACTTGGAAGGGGTGAGAGGCGCTGGGGCGGTGGGTTCGGCAGGATTGCAGATTCGTCACCCGCGGGCGGCCGATGATGTCGGCGTCCGCGCCGGCGGCACGGCAGATTGGCAGGCGAAAATGCAGTCGATTCTGCGTTGCGAGCGCCCCGGCGAGGGGTTGCTTCGCGAGTAAAATCGCTCCATGGTACCCCGCTTGCGCAGACGGCCACAAGGGGCCAACGCAAGCGGCCCCGCGAAGCCGCGGCGGCATGCTGTTGCCGCGGGGCGAACCCGGTATGATGGGCGCTCTCGCCCGCCAAGCGAGCCTCCGAGCCGCCGCTGTCCGCACGGACGCAATCATGTCCGACTTCGGGTCCAAGTTGACGAATTGGCGCCGCGCCGCCGGGCTGGGGCTGCGCACCTTTGCGGCGCTGATCGATCAACGCACCTCCGTGGTCAGCGCGATCGAACAGGGCGCCCGCCGGCCCTGGCGCGATCCGCTCATCCTCGACCGCGTGGCGCGGGCGCTGGGAGCCGAACTCGACTCGCCCGAGTACGAGCAATTGTGGGACGCGGCCTCGGCAACCAATTCGCGCAGCCGCCGACATGGCGACGAGACTGACACCGCGGCGGGGCCGGCGTTCGCCCCTGATGACATCTTGCTGTGGCACAACGGAGCCGTCGACGCGCCGCTGGATGAGGAGGGGATCGACCACCTCGCGCGATTCTTGGGGGCGACGGCGCGCTTCGAACTCCAGCAGAGCGCCGCAGAAACAACCGCCGAGCGACTGCCGCTGACCGATCTGGCGGTCGAGTGGCGGGCGCGGCGCACGCTGGGGCGTCGCGATGATCCGTATTCATCGGGCGCCGCCGACGTGGAAGCCGCGCTGGAAAACGCCGGCTGGCAGATCGCCGTCGTGCCGGGATTGCTACCGCGATTCAGCGTGGCGGCATGTGCGGTGCGCCAGGCCGATGGGCAGCTCGCGCTGGTGGTCGACCGCGTGCATGCCGACGTGCGGCCGCTCGCCCAATACCGATTGCTGCTGGCCGCGACAGCCGCGCCGCTGGCGCTGTCCGACACCCTTCTTTCGGCGCGGGCGATGGCGCAAGAGCCGGGCTCGCGGCGGCTGTGCGAGCAGTTCGCGCTGGCCATGTTGCTGCCGGCCGCGGCCGTGGGCGCTGCGGCGGAGCGCGTGTATCGCGAACTCTGCGCATCACGAGGCATCCCGTCGTTGGACGTGGCGGCGCGCGAGTTGCGCAATCGGCTGGCGACCCTGTTGGCCGCGCCGGCGGAGCTGGTCGATCGCCGGCTGGCCGCCTGGCCGTGCCGCACGTATGACCGCGTGCGATTGGCGATTGCGGCCGAAGAGCCCACCCTGCCGCCGGTCGACTGGCTGCCGGAGTGGCGCCCCGCACGGCAGCAGCGGCTGTTTCAGTGACCGACTCTTCGACAACCCGACGAGCAGCAGATGGACGATCCAGGTCAGCTTCAGTCCACGCAACGGCAGTCGTGCGCTAACGATTGCGCCTGCCATGATCGCCCCGGCATGCAGCGCCGCGAGTTCGTGCAGGCGGTGGGCCTGGGCGCGATGAGCTTGGCCCCCGCCGCCGCGATGGCGGCCTCAGGGACCCCGGAATCGGCGTCTGCTGCTGCTCCCCGCGGGTCGGCAGCGCTGCAGTACTCCTCGCGTCAACAGCGACCCTACAACGGACCCTACGCCGGCGCGCACCTCGACCGGATCGCGTTCCCGCTGGGCGGCATCGGCGCCGGGATGATCTGTCTGGACGGCGCCGGCAGTCTGTCGCACGTGTCGCTGCGGCATCACATGCAGGCGTTTCACGAACCGTGTACGTTTGCCGCGCTGTCGGTCAAGCAGCCGCAAGGCCGCGTGGCGAAAGTGCTGGAAGGCAACGTGCCTTCGTGGAAGCTGTTCGGCCGCCCCGGCACGGGCAACGGCGGCGGCGAGCACTGCTACGGTTTCCCGCGGTTTGCCGACTGCTCGTTCGAGGCGCGGTTCCCCTTCGCCACGATCCGCCTGCAGGACGACGAGATTCCGCTGGAGATCGCGCTGCGCGGCTGGAGCCCCTTTACACCAGGCGACGCCGATCGTTCCTCGTTGCCCGTTTGCGCGTTGGAGTATGAGTTCACGAACACGGGAGCCGCGCCGGTCGAGGCTGTCTTCTCGTACAACACGCGCAATTTTATGGCGACTGGCGGCGGGGGAGATGCCATCCGCGCGTTCGACAACGGCTTTCTGTTGTGGCAGCAGCCGTCGCCGGAGGCGCCGCATCACGAGGGCGGTTGCGCCGTGTTCGTCGACGACGGCGCCGCGGTCGTGGACCACTGCTGGTTTCGGGGCGGGTGGTTCGACTCGCTGACCATGGCGTGGGAAAACGTGCAGCAAGGGCGGATCATCGCCAACCCGGCAGTCGACGGCCCTGCGCCGGGGGCCACCGTGGCGGTCCCGCTGACCCTGCCGCCGGGGCAGCAGAAGACGATTCGCGTGATGTTCGCCTGGTACGTGCCGCGCAGCGACCTGCGCACAGGCGCGAGCCCGCCGGGGGTCGACCCAGCCTTTGTCGGCGGCCCGTCCCGCGGGACCGCGGCCAACCAGCAGCCGGTCGCAGGTCACCAGGGCGCCGGGCTGGTCAACTCGTTCGACCCGCACGGCGACGGCGGCGTGGGGACGCTCACGTCGCCGGAGTTCGCGATCAATCGCAAGTTTCTGCGGCTGCTGATCGGCGGCGGCAACAACCCGCAAACCACGTGCGTCAACCTGCTGTCTGGCGGCCAGGTCAAACGCACGGCCACCGGCCAGAACGACGAGCGCCTGCGCCCCGTCGTGTGGGATCTAACCGACCTGCTGGACCAACCCGCGCGGATCCAGATCGTCGATCAAGCCACCGGCCCCTGGGGCCACGTCAACGTCGACGAGCTGGTGCTCACCGACGATCCCGACGGCGCCGCCGCGAGCGATCGCGCGGACGTGTTGCTGGCGGACTTCAACGGCAACGACTACGGCGACTGGGAAATCGCCGGCCCTGCGGGCGAGGGCAATCAGCCGCGACACTACGCGCCCTGGTACGCGGGCCGATTCGATTCGATCCACGAAGTGGCTGAATATTGGCGGCAGCAGTACAGGGCGCTCCGCGGCCAGAGTGCGATCTTCCGCGACGCGTTTTACGACACGACCCTGCCGGCGGAGGTGATCGAGGCCGTCGCGGCCAATCTGACAATCCTCAAGTCGCCGACCGTCATGCGACAGACCGACGGCCGCCTGTGGTGCTGGGAAGGTTGCTCGGACAACAGCGGCTGCTGTGCGGGTTCATGCACGCACGTGTGGAACTACGCCCAGGCGATTTGCCATCTGTTCCCCGACCTGGAACGCTCGCTTCGCCACACGGAATTTCATGAAAGCCAATCGGACGCGGGTCATCAAACGTTTCGTGCAGCCTTGCCGATTCGCCCCGTCGAGCACGGGTTTCACGCCGCGGCGGACGGGCAACTCGGCGGCATCATGAAGGTGCACCGCGAGTGGCGCATCGCGGGCGACACCGCGTGGCTACGCTCGCTGTGGCCGCAGGTGAAGCAGAGCCTCGACTATTGCATCGCCACGTGGGACCCGCGCGGCCGGGGCGTGCTGGAGGAGCCGCATCACAACACCTACGACATCGAATACTGGGGCCCCGAGGGGCACTGCACCAGTTTCTATCTGGGCGCCCTGGCGGCGGCATGTGCGATGGGAGCGGCGCTTGACGACGACGTGGCGCGTTACCGAGGCCTGCTGAGCGCCGGCGTCGCGCGGCTGGAAGAGCACCTGTACGACGGCGAGTACTTCATCCAGCAGATTCAAATCGAGGGGCTGAACGCCAAGTTTCATCCGCTGCCCGCAGCGGACAACGGCAGCGGCTACGGCGAGTTGGTCGACAGGCTCAACCAACAGGGACCCAAGTACCAGTACGGCGCCGGCTGCCTGTCGGACGGCGTGCTGGGATTCTGGATGGCCCAAGTCTGCGGAGTGGGGCAGATCGTCGACCAACAGAAAGTGCGCAGCAACCTGCGGGCCATCCACAAGTACAACTTCAAGCCCGATCTGTCCGACCACGCCAATCCGCAGCGGCCCACCTACGCCGCCGGCCATGAAGGGGGCCTGCTGCTGTGCACATGGCCGAAGGGGGGCGAACTGTCCATCCCCTTCGTCTACAGCAACGAAGTTTGGACGGGGATTGAATACCAGGTCGCCTCGCATTTGATGATCGAGGGCCTGATCGACGAAGCGCTGCAGATCGTGCGCGCCTGCCGCGACCGCTACGACGGTCGGGTGCGCAACCCGTTCAACGAATACGAGTGCGGGCACTGGTACGCACGGGCCATGTCGAGCTACGGCCTGCTGCAGGGACTCACCGGCGCGCGATTCGACGCCGTGACGGGTGAGTTGTTCATCGACTCGCGGTTGGGCGCCGACTTCCGCGCGTTTCTCGCCACGGCGACCGGCTTCGGCGTCGTCGGGCTGCGCGGCGGGGCGCCGTTTCTGGAGGTTCGCTTCGGCGAGATCCCAGTGCGCGCAACCTACGTCGACGGCATGGAAGCCCGGCTCAGTTGAGGCGCCAGCTACTTCTTCTTGCCGCAGTTTGCTAGCCAGCGACCCAGGCCGTCTTCGGGCGGGGCGGTGGCCTCGATGATCTTGGCGATCTCGTCGGCCGTCATGCCGCGGTCGAGCATGTCGCGTTTCATGTCGTCCTCGATTTGGCGCCGCTCGTCCTCGAGCCGGCGGCGATTCACGGCGCCCCACGCGGTGGCGATGATGGCGCTGATTACGATCAGCAGCAGCGTCAGGCACGACAGCGCGATAATTGTCAGCACGAACCGCTGCTCAGCGTCGATGTCGGAAAACCAGCCGCCGCCCGCGACCGCGTCGGCGTCGCCCGGATAGAAGGCCCCTTGGGCGAACAGGGCCAGTCGAGTCCAAGTAGCACTCACGTTACGCTCCTGAAGGTGTCGGCAGGGAACTGGGATCGGACGCCTCGTCGGCGTCCAATTCATGCCAGGGCGACTTGCTGCCGGCGAGCGAGCCGGCCACCGCAATTCCAATCATCGCGGCCGCGAGCGACCACAGCCCGACGCGATACGTGTCGCTCATCGGTTCGATGCCCATCGACACGCGGTTAAAGTCCTCGCGCTCGACGATAATGCTGGCGATCTGCCGCATGGCCAGATAGTCGGACAACGGCGGCGCGAGCGCCAACAACGTTCCGCAACCAATCAACGTGACAGCCACTTCATATCGCAAGCGGGGCATGGACGACGAGCCTCAAAGGAGGGTGAAAGCGACAACTCTCAACATAGCTGCCGACCCGCGATTCGCCAGAACTGGGCGAATCTTGGGACGGTTTGTGACTTTCAAATCCAGTTACCCGCGCCGTCGGCCAACGGCGCCGTCAGCCAGCATGTCGCGACCGCCGGGCCGCCGGGTCGCACTCGGCAGCACAGTCGCTCGCGCTCTCGCCGCCGGCGCGGACCAGACGTTCAATCTCGTCGGGGGCGAATCCGCGGTCGATCATGTCGCGCTTGAACTGCAAATCCAGGTAATGCGCAATTCCGGCGCGGATGATCCACGCCGTCGAGCAAAGCGTCGACGCCACGACGATTATCGCCACGATCAACACGGCCACGTTGAATGGCGGAGGCACGTTGAGCAATTGACTCATGGCAATTCTCCCGGGATATCGTGGGCTGGCAGATTGGCCGGGCCGGCGGCGGCTGCGCGTCGACTGCAATAGACGGATAGGTGCAACCTGCAAGTATGAGGCTCTTCGCCGGGGCCGGGCAAATGTTGGCGGCGGTGTTCGCACCGCAGCCGGCGCCAAACGGACGCAGACGGGTTGGTTTTCGTGCCTATTTTTTGGGCTCCAACTGCCCGCGGCTGATTGACCGCCCTGCGTAAGCCATCTACCGTGAAGGGGTTGCCGAGTTCCTACCCTTGCCCGTTAGGCGTCAAGTTCGTGTCTCAGAAACCGTGGAGCGGCGTGTTCGACGCCCAGACCGACCCGCGGGTTGAGAAGTTCTCCGAAAGCGTGAGCTTCGACGCCCGGCTCTATGCCCAAGACGTGGCAGGGTCAATCGCCCATGCCCAGATGTTGGGCAGCACCGGCGTGCTAGAGGCCGCCGAAGTCGAGCAGATCGTCGCCGGGCTGACCGCGATTCGCGAGGAAATCGCCGCCGGCACGTTCGTCTTCCGCCAGGAACTGGAAGACGTGCACATGAACATCGAGCGGGCCCTGATCGAGCGGATCGGCGACGTGGGCCGCAAGCTGCACACGGGCCGCAGCCGCAACGACCAGGTTTCGACCGATTTTCGGCTGTGGATCCGCGACGCGATCGACCACACCGACGGGCTGCTCGCCGCCGTGCAACGGGCGTTTGTCAGCCGCTGCGGCCGGGACGAGGGGGTGATTGTCCCCGGCTACACGCACATGCAGCGGGCCCAGCCGGTGCTGGCCAACCACTACTGGCTGGCCTATACGGAAAAATTCCAGCGCGACCGCCAGCGGCTGGCCGATTGTCGCCGCCGCGTGAATCAACTCCCCCTGGGCACCGCCGCCCTGGCCGGGACCACCGTGCCGATCGACCGCCACCGCGTCGCCGCCGAGCTGGGGTTCGAGGGGCTGGTGGCCAACAGCCTCGACAGCTCCAGCGATCGCGACTTTGCCATCGAATTCGCTTTCGCCCTGACGCTCGTTGCCGAGCACCTCAGCACGCTGGCCGAAGAGTGGATTCTGTGGTCGACCGTCGAGTTCCGCTTTCTGCGGCTGCCGCAGGCGTATTGCACCGGCTCGTCGATCATGCCGCAGAAGATCAACCCCGACGTGCTGGAGCTGATCCGCGGCAAAACGGCCCGCGTGGTCGGCAACCTGCAGGCGCTGCTGGTGCTGGTGAAGGGCCTGCCGCTGGCCTACAACCGCGACCTTCAGGAGGACAAGGAGCGGGTGTTCGACTCGGCGGATACCGTGCAAGCCTGCTTGGAACTGGCCGCGGGAATCGTCGCCGGGGCGGAGCTGAACCGCGAAGCGATCGCCGAGCGGCTCGAAGCGGGGTACCTCGACGCGACCACGCTCATGGAGCATCTCATCGCCAAGGGCGTCCCGCAGCGCACGGCGCACGAAATCATCGGCAAGCTGGTCGGCTCGGCCATGAAGCAAGGCAAGTCGCTCGCGGAGCTACCCGTGGCGGAGTTCACCGCCGCTCACGCCGCGCTCGACGAGTCGGTGTACGAGGTGCTCGGCTGCGAGCGGGCGATTGCGGCGTTCGTGAGCGAGGGCTCCACAGCCCCGGCCCGCGTCGCCGAGCAGGTCGCCGCATGGCGCGGGCGGTTGGGGATGGACTGACGAATTGCAACTCGGACTGACACGCTCAAAGGCGAATCATATGCTCCCGACGACTCAACGCATTCTCGCTGCTGGCAGCGCACGGCGACGGCCGCCGCTGGGGGTGCGTGCAGCCAGAGCGCTGGTGCTCGCCGTGGTCGCCACCTTGCTGGGCGCCGGCGCCGCGAATGCGCAACTCTCGGCCGAGGCGATCGACGACCTGGCCAGCGGCAACGCCGCGGTGGCCGCGGCGCTGGAAATGGATCGCTCGACGCCCGCGGGGCAAATGCGCGCCGCCGTGACGCTGCTGGATCTGGGCGAGCCGGCCGTCGCGGGCACGGTGCTGGCCGAGTTGGTGCAGACCGACCTGTCGACCGAGCAACGGGCCGCGCTGGTGCGGGAGTTCGGCGCAGCGCGATTCCTGGAACTCATCCGCCTGGACCGTCCCGGCGTGCAAAGCAACTTCACCGGCGCCCGGCAATTCGCTCAATCCTGCTTGGACGCAGCGGCCCAAATGGCCAGCGACCCCCAGCGGATTGCTCGGATGATCGCGGAGTTGCAATCCGACGACGTGGTCACGCGCGACGCGGCGAGAGTCGATTTGCAGGGCAGCGGCGACGCGGCGATCCAAGGACTGTTTGCCGCCCTGGCTGGCGCCGGCGAGGAGCCCGCCAAGCGGGCGGCGATTCTAAACACCCTGGCGGGCATGCGGCCCGGGCTTGACCAACCGCTGATCGCCGCCCTGGCTGGCGGCGAGGGGCAATTCCGCCGCGACCTGGCGGAACTCGCCATGCAAGAAAACATCTCGCCCGCCGCGTTGTGGCTCGCCGCGCTGTCGGCCGCCGAGCCGCCCACGCCCGCCGGCGCGACAGTGCGCGCGATGATCGCCGCGCGGGGCATGGCGCCCTCCACGCCGACGCAGGTCGCCGCGGAGGTGCGCAAGCGGCTCGCCGACGTGCAGGCCGGCGTGCCAGGCGTGACGCTCGACGCCGAGGACATGGCCGAGTGGTGGTCGTGGAACCAAGCCGAAAAGCAACTCACCAGCACCCGCGTCGCGCTGCCGGTGTTGCAGGTGCTGGCGGGTGCGCGGCTGCTCGACGCGGCCGAAGCCGCCGGGCCGTTGCCGGTCGATCTGGCCCGCCAGGCGGTCAGCTACCGCCTGCAGCGGGCGTTTGAGTTGGATCAGCCGCCCAGCGAGGAGACTGTCGCGCAGTTGGAGCAAATGTCCACCGGCGACTTGAGCACCATGCTGGCCGAAAGCGTCGTACAGCAGCACTTTGAAGCGGCCTGGCGGTTGGCGAAGCAGCTGGGCCGCCGCGGCGACTTTGCCGCGTTGGTGACCTCCGACGGCCGACCCAGCCCGCTGGCGGCCGCTGTGGCCAGCCCAAATCGCAAGCTGCGGTTCGCGGCGCTCGAGGCCGTCATCGCGATCAAGCCTCAGCAGTCGTTCGCGGGCGCCAGCTACGTGCCGCAGGCGTTGTGGCAATTCGCGGCGGGCGGCGGTCAGCCCACGGCGGTGGCCGCTTCGTCGCGGGTGGGCGTGGCGAGCAACTGGGCGGGGCAACTGCGGGCCGCCGGGTTCGACGCCACGCCGGTGCAGAACGGACTCGACGCGATTCGCGTGGCGGCCGACCCCAGCGTGGCGGGTCGATTGGGCTTGATCGCGCTGGACAGCGACTTGGGCTCGCCCGAGGTCGGCGACCTGATTTACCAACTTCGCACCTATCCGGCGCTGCAACACGTGCCGGTGGCGGTGCTGTCGAGCATCTACCGGCTGCCCGATGCCGAGCGGTGGGCCGAAGCCGATCCCGCCACGCTGGCGATCATTCGCCCCCGCGATGCCGCCGGCCTGCAGGCCGTGGTCGACAAAACGGCCGATCTGCCGGTCGCGTCGCTGCCTGAAGAGCAGCTGCGCAACGCGCAAGCCGCTCAGGCGCTCGCTTGGATTGGCGAGCTGCTCGCGGCGGGACGGCCGTTCGACGAACTGGCTCGCGACGCCAACGTGGCAGCACGGCTGCTGCTGACCAGCAACTTGACCAAACCGTCGCTCGCCGTGCTGCAGCAGGTCGGCACGCACGACGCACAAACGGCGCTGGTCGAAGCGGCCAGCAACCGCAGCCTGCCGATCGAGACCCGGCAAGCAGCAGCCGCCGCGTTCGCTGCCAATGTGGCCGCCCACGGGCTGCACCTGACCCGCGGTCAAGAGTTGCAGCAATTCGACCGCTATAACGCCAGCGAAACGGCCGACCCCCAAACGCAAAAAGTCCTTGGACAACTGTTGGATGTGATTGAAGGAAAGTGAATTAGGGCTGTCAGCTGTTGGCTGTCAGCTCTTCGCCAGAAGAACGCAGCGCGCTGGGGGCGGGGACGCCCCAGCTAGCAGGACCAACTCTCCCGCCACATTCCCCCATCCCGCCTTCCCCCTTCCGCCTTTGCGAATGGCCCTCCCGCCGCTGCCCAACGTCGAGCCGGACGCCCCGTTGCCGGGGATCATTGGCGCCAGTCCCGCCATGGCCCAGGTGTACCGGGTCACCCGGCAGGTCGCCCGCTCCAGCGCCTCGGTGCTGCTGCTGGGCGAGACGGGCACGGGCAAGGAACTGATCGCCCACGCCATTCACGACCAAAGCGGCCGCCGCGACCGGCCGTTCGTGCGGGTCAACTGCGGGGCCCTCAGCGAGAGCTTGCTGGAAAGCGAGCTGTTCGGCCACGTCCGCGGGGCGTTCACCGGCGCGATCGACAACCGCACAGGCCGATTCGAAGCGGCCCACCAGGGCACGATTTTCCTCGACGAGATCAACTCCACGACGCTGCACCTGCAGGTGAAGCTGCTGCGGGTGCTGCAGGAGCGCGAGTTCGAGCGGGTGGGCGACACGCGCACGATCCGCGTCGACACCCGCGTGATCGCCGCCAGCAATCGCGACCTGTTGGATTTGGCCAGCGACGGCGAGTTTCGCGAGGACCTGTTCTACCGGCTGAACGTCGTGCCGATCTTCCTGCCGCCCCTGCGCCAGCGGACCGAAGACATCCCCCTGTTGGTGAGCCATTTCCTGAATGTCTACAATGAAAAGAACGACCGCTACGTGACCCACATCCAACCGCGCGCGCTGGAGGCCATGCAAAACTACGCCTGGCCGGGAAACGTTCGCGAGCTACAGAACTATGTGGAGCGGGCGGTCGTGATGGCCACCGGCGACGAGTTGACCTGCGAACTGCTGCCCGAGGCGGTCGTCACCGGCAAACAGCCCCGTGCCATTGGCCCGCGGGTGATGAACCTGGACGAACTGACCGAAGAGCTGGTGGGGCGGGGACTCGCCGACGCCCACGACCAGGACGACAATCTGCATGCCCAGATCGTTGATCGCGTCGAACGGGAAGTCATCGCCCAGGTGATGCGGCTGACCGACAACGTGCAAATCAAGGCGGCGGCCCGGCTGGGCATCAACCGCAACACGCTGCATAAGAAGCTGAAACAATACGGCTTGGACGGCGAGAACGGCGCCGACTGACCCCATGCAATCCGGCGTCCACATATATTGCTTTGCCGCCAGCTATGCGGCGGCCCTGGCGATCGAAGCGCTGGGCGCTTGGCGACACCTCCCCTGGCGTCGGCGGGGCGTGGTGGCGGCCACGGGGGCGGGGATCGTCGCCCACACTTGGTACTTGGGCGAGCGGGTGGCGGCCACGCCGGGCGCCGCGCTGGTCAGCCCCCACGATTGGTATCTCAGCGCGGCCTGGCTGCTGGCCGCAATCACGCTGGCGGCCACATTCTACTATCCCAGCCGATCGCTGGGCGTGTTCCTGCTGCCCGCCGTGCTGGCCTTGATTGCCGCATCGCTGCCGGCCAGCGCCGACCCCGTGGTCAGCAACTCGGCCACGCGGTTTTGGAGCCGCTTGCACGCCGGGCTGCTGATGCTCGGCTCGTTGGCCGTGCTGATCGGATTTCTGTCGGGGCTGATGTACCTGCTGCAGAGCTGGCGGTTGAAGCGTAAGGCGGCCCCGCTGTCCGAGGGCTTTCGCCTGCCCAGCCTGGAGTGGCTCGAGAAAGTGAACGGCCGCGCTTTGCCCGCCGCTGCGGTGCTGGTGGGCCTGGGCTTTTTGACCGGCGTGATTGTCCGCTGGTCGCAGGCCGACGCCCGCGGCGGCGTGCCGTGGACCGACCCCGTGGTGCTGAGCCTGGGCGTGTGGGTGCTGTGGCTGTTGGTGGCCGAGGGCTTTCGGTTGCTCTATCCGGCGGCCCGCGGTCAGAAGGTGGCTTATCTGAGCGTCGCCACGTTTGCCCTGTTGGTGCTGACGCTCGCGGCGTTCACGCTCACCACGTCGCTGCACGGCGAACCCGCGGCGGCCGACGTCACCCCCGGCGACGCGGCCGGTTTGCTGCACCCGACGGAAGGAGACCCGCGATGAGTCTCCTGATGGTCGGCTGCAACCACCGCGCGGCGGGCGTCGAGGTGCGCGAGCAACTGGCGTTCAACGGCAGCCAAGTCGGCGAGGCGCTCGACCGCTGGCAGCAGACGCTCCCTGAGACCGAGCTGGTGCTGATTTCCACCTGCAATCGGGTCGAGCTATACGCCGCCACGGCCGGCGGCGAGGCGCTCGGCCCCGACGAGTTGGCCGCCGCCATGCTCGACTACCACGGCGTCGCCCGTGACAGCGTCAACGGTCAGCTCACGAAGCTCGCCGACCGGGCTGTGATCGCGCATTTGTTCCACGTGGCCGCCAGTTTGGACAGTATGGTCGTCGGCGAGCCGCAGATTTTGGCCCAAGTGAAAGAGGCCTACCAGGCGGCCCACGAGTTGGGCACGGCCGGTCCCGTGCTGCACGAACTGTTTCAGACCGCCCTGCACGCCGCGCGGCGGGTTCACAACGAAACGGACCTGCACCGCCATCGAGTCAGCATTCCCAGCGTGGCGATCGCCGATTTTGCCAGCCGCGTGTTCGAGCGATTCGACGACAAGCGGGTCCTGGTGCTGGGCGCCGGGGAGATGGCCGAGGAGACGCTCCGGTACCTGAAGGACGCCGGCGCGCGAAACATCCACGTGGTGAATCGCAACGAGCAGCGCGGACGCGAGTTGGCCGAGGCGTGGGCGGGCGCCTATCACCCGTGGAACGACCTGTGGGAGCAGCTCATCGCCGCCGATTTGGTCATCGGCGCCACCGCGGCCGCCGAACCGGTCGTCGGGGCCGCCCAGTTCGCCGAACGGGTCGCCCCGCGCCGCCACCAACGGCCGCTGTTTATGCTCGACTTGGCCGTGCCGCGCGATTTTGACCCCGCCGTGGGCGAGGAGATCGGCGTCTATCTCTACTCGCTCGACGACTTGCAGGTGGCCTGCGAACGCAATCGTCGCGAGCGCGCCAAAGCGCTGCCCGCGGCCGAGAAAATCCTTGAAAACGAGGTCGATCGCTACCTGGCCGCGGCGCACCACCGGGCCGCCGCGCCAGTGATCACCGGGCTGCGTCGCAATATGGAGGCGCCCAAGCAGGCCGAGCTGACGCGGCTGTTCAACAAGCTGCCGGACCTGGATGACGCGGCCCGCACCGAGATCGAGCGGTTCGCCGACCGGCTGGTGAACAAGCTGCTGCACCCGCCCATGGAATCGCTGCGCGACGCCTCGCGCGACGGTCCGCCGCACGGCTTGCTCGACGCGCTGCGGCGACTGTTCCACCTGGACGATTGACCCGCCGCCCGCCGGCTCAGTCGGGCTCGCCCGCAGCATCCGGCCGCTGCACGGCCAGCGGCTCCTTGAAGGTGAGCGTGCGGTAGGGGAAGGGAATTTCGATCCCCGCGCCGTCGAGCGCTCGCTTCACCGCTTCCACGACTTCGTCGCGCGACTGGCGAACCTCCAACGGCGTCGGGCCGCACCACCAGCTCACCTCGAAGTTGATGCTGGAACTGGCGAACTCCTGCGCGAAGATCTCCACCACTTGCTGGCGATCGACCGTTTCGCAGGCCCGGACTGCGTCGGCGATCACTCCCCGGGCGTCGCCCACGTCTTCGCCGTAGGCGACGCCGCAAACGATCGTCACCCGACGCCGCGGCAGCGAGGTCATCACGATCACCGGCTGCTTGAACAGTTGCGCGTTGGGCAGCACGACCAACTGGCCGTCGGTCTGGCGAACCATGGTGTTGCGAACGGTGATCTGCTCGACTTTGCCGGTGATGTCGCCGCAGGCGATGAAATCGCCGAACTCAAACGGGAACCGCCACAGGATGAGTATCCCTGCGAGGAAGTTCTCGACGATGTCTTTGAACGCGAAGCCAATGGCGATCGACGACAACCCCAGCCCGGCCAGCACCTTGGTGGGCGTCATGTTGGGGAACACGATGACCATGGCCACGGTCAGGCCGACAACCCAGATGGCGGCCACGAGCAGTTGAACAATCAGGTCGCGCAAGCTGCGCCGCATGCGACGGTGGACCAAGAACCGCCCGACCGCGCGTCCCACCAACCGGGCCACGCCCCAAGTGACCGCCAGCGCGATTGCCCCGGAGACGAGAAACGGCAATCGCTCCAGGAACGACTCCCAGAGTTCCAGCACGCTATGCCATACCGTGCTGATTGCGTCCTGATCGAGAATTCCCTGCGCGTCGTTGTCGTCTGCGGCCATGGAAAAAGAAAGAGCCCCGCGATGTGCGAAGCTCTTGCGTTAGCGTCGATTGCGTGCGGCAACGTCGCGACGTCAACTTTGACCCGCGGGACGCTCAGTCCCAGTCATCGTCGTCGTCGTCCTCGTCGAAGCCAAGACTGTCGTAGTCGTCGTCTTCGTAGTCATCGTCTTCGTACTCGTAGTCGTCGTCCTCTTCCTCTTCGCCTTCGTCGTCGTCGTCGACTTCCTCCCAGCCGTCTTCCAGGTCGTCGTCGTCTTCGGTCTCGACCTCTTCGCCGTCCTCGTCGTCCTCGTCGTCATCCTCGTAGTCGTAGTCCTCTTCGACTTCGTCGTCGCCTTCTTCTTCGTATTCGTACTCTTCGGCTTCGTCGCCGCCGTCTTCATCGGCGTCGTAGTCTTCGTCCTCGTATTCGTATTCTTCCTCTTCGGCCTCTTCGGCGACCAACGTCGAAGCGCCGCCAGCGAACAGATCGCGCAATTCGTTGTCAGCGAACGTCATTTCCCAGTCACTCGTCAGTAGAGCTTGCACGCTTTGAACTCCTTCGCCAACACGGGTGCGAACGGGCGCCGCTTTCGGACAGCCGCGCTAGGCGACCGACGCCTCGCCTGCCGGAGAGCTACGAGTTTGATCGATCGAGGGCAGGTCTTCCAACCGCCGCAGACCGAAAACCTCCAAAAATCTGCGGGTTGTCCCGTACAGGAAGGGTCGCCCCAACTCCTCCGCTCGACCGACGATACGCAATAAATCGCGTTCCATCAACATGCGCAACAGTTCGCCGCACTGGACCCCGCGTACGGCCTCCACGTCGGCCCGCAGCACGGGCTGCCGGTAGGCGACCACGGCCAGCGTTTCCAGCGCCGGGGGCGACAACGCTGGTTGGCTGGCCGGACCCAACAGCCGCACCAGCCAATCGGCCAGCCGCGGCTGGGTGAGCAGTTGCACGCCGCCGGCCACCTCGACCGGCGCCATCGCCGCGCCACGCCGCCGGAGCCGCTCGGCCAGCAGCCGAACCAGCGTGCGGGCCCTCGTTCCATCGGCCAAATCGGCGACTTCCGCCAGCTTTCTTGTCGTAATCGGCTGGGGGGCCAGGAACACCGCCGCGGCGGTTCGCGCGAGCTGATCCGCCTCGGTGTCGACGCGGGCATCCGCACTGGGGCGGGCCGGATCCCCTCGATCGACGCCGACCCGATTCAAGGGGCTCCGACGGCGTGGTGCAGGCCAAGCATCGCGTTGCCGGCAGCAGACGCTCAACCGCTGCCAATCGCGAGGGGGGCGAAGACTTCCCATAACTGCGAACGCCCAGGGAGGAAAACGACGCTGCGGCTTCACCGCAACAACTGAGAGTGGTTCCGCGCCAGCCGCCACGCGGCGATGTCGGCCACAACCTGCTGGACCGATTCGCTGGGCGACTCGGCGACGGCCTCGAACTGCCGCGCATGCTGCACATCGTTGGCCAAGGGAGCGGCACAACGAAACCGGTAGAGCATGCCGCTGGAACCCCAGCGAGTGAGTTCATATTCGCCCACTCCCCAGGCGATCAGTTGGTCCAGCAGAGGCTGCAGGGCCGAGCCGTCGACAACGTCGGCGGCGGCGCCCGGAACAGATTGCAGGGGCGGGGCAGCGGCGGCGGCGGCGATGCCGTTCTCAGCAATCGACGACCCGACAAGCGGCAGCGCCGGCGGCATGTCGATCGGGCAAATCCCCTCGGGGCAATCGCCGGCTGCGCCTGCGGTCTCCCACCCCAGCACGTCCCGCACGGCGTCGGTCGCTCGGTCGACGACTTGCTGAGCTCGCGGCGGCAGCGGCCCGTGAGCCAGGTATGCCAGGGGCCCGCCCACCACGACAGCCAGCATGATCAGGGCTTTGACGGCAGTTCCCATGGGGCTCGTCTCTCAGCGGGAATTCGGGCAGCGGGAATTCGGGGTCCAGAACGCGGGGGCGGGATCATAGACGGCCCGTTTTTGCGGCGGCAAGCCCAGTGAGACGCCCCGCCCAGCAGCCTGACGGGGCGGGCCATGTATAATTCCCGGATGCTGGCGCCGATCAATCTCGACCACAACGCAACCACGCCCCTGCTGCCGGAGGTGGCCGAGGCGATGCGCGCCGCCGCGCTCGATTACCCCGGAAATCCCGCCAGTCAGCACGAACTGGGTCGCCGGGCCCGCCGCGTTCTGGAAGACTGCCGCGAGCGAATTGGCGAGCTGCTGGGGGCCCAAATGGGGGGCATGCGGGCCGATCGGGTGATCTTCACCAGCGGCGGCACCGAGTCGAACAATCTCGCCCTGCGAGGATTGCTGGGACCCTGGGTTGGCGGCCACCACGTCGCGACTGGGCCGGACGCGCAACTGGACCTGATCGTTTCAGCGATCGAGCACCCCAGCATCGCCGCCGCCGCGGACGCTCTCGCCGAACAGGGAGCGCGTGTCGCCCGGGCGCCCGTCGACGCGAAGGGCCAGATCCAACTCGCCGCGCTGCCGGACCTACTGGCCCGCAGGCCGCGGTTGGCCAGCCTCATGCTGGCCAACAACGAAACGGGCGTGCTGCAGCCGATCGCCGAAGCCGCCGCCCTGTGCGGCGACGCGGGAGTCCTGATTCACACCGACGCTGTGCAGGCCGTCGGCAAAGCGCCGGTCAACTTCGCCGCCTTGGGCGTCGACGCGCTGACCGCCACCGCCCACAAGTTCCACGGCCCGGTGGGCATTGGCGTGCTGCTGGTTCGCAGCGGCGTGGAGCTGGCGCCGCAGTTGGCGGGAGGTTTCCAGCAGGCGGGGGCTCGCCCGGGGACCGAAACTGTGGCGTTGGCCGCCGGCATGCGTACGGCGCTGGACGCTTGGCAGCAGGAGTCGGCGGCGCGGACCGCACGTCTGGCCGCTCTGGGCCAACAGTTGCAGACGGCGCTGCTGGCCGAATTGCCCGACGCGATCATCGTTGGCGCCCAGGCCCCCCGTCTGCCGCACACGCTGTGCGTTGCCTGTCCGGGCGTCGACCGGCAGCAATTGGTCATCTCGCTGGACTTGGCCGGGGTGGCGTGTTCGACCGGCTCGGCATGCGCCAGCGGGTCCAGCGAACCCTCGCCCGTGCTGGTCGCGATGGGCCTGCCGGAGGCGGTAATTTCGGGGGCCATTCGACTGAGTTGGGGAGCCGCCACGACGCCGGCCGAGATTGCCGAAGCGGCTCGCCGTATCTGCTTGTCAGTCAATCAGTTACGACGCCAATAAGTTGCTCGTTTTTCACCCTTTGCCGGTGCCGTTTCCGCGGCAAATCGGGTAGGATATCGGACTTGCCAACTGGCAACGCGTCGACGCCCGAGCGGCCCGACTTCCCGGGCGCCTTGGCCGTCTTTTTCTTGCTCGAATGGGCCGCGACCGTCGCTCCGTGGGGGGCAACATCCGCGGCCCCCTTGCCGCGACGATTTCTTGGCGATCGACCCACGTCAATCGTTGTGAACTGCTTGGACGGACCCAGTCGCGTGATCGACTCCGCCATAGAAATTGCTCTGCCGCCGGCGTCCGACGGACGCCCCGCGCCGCCGTGCGTACTGGGTCCGGAAAACGAACTGTTGCCGCCGCCGCTGCGGCTGCTGTTGGGCGAGTCCCCTTTGCCGCGGGCCGCCGAGCAGTTCAATCCGCTCGTGCTGACCGGCCCCTCCGGCGTTGGCAAAACCATGCTGGCCCAAGCGGTCGCCCGGCGGTTCGCCGTCTGCTACGGCGCCGAGCGGGCCTGCTACTGGACCGTGGCCGACTTCATTCGCGACCTGCAAGCCGCCGGCGATGAACACCGCACCGACGAGCAGCTGCAAAGTTGGGAATCGGCAGCGCTGTTGGTTGTCGACGGGTTGGATCGCTTCCGCCCGCGGCATCCTGCTCAGTGGCAGTTACGGCGACTGGTCGACGCGGTCGTATCCGGCGGAGGATGCGTGGTGGTCACCGCCCGACAGCCGCTGGCGAGCCTGCCGCAGATCGACGCGGGCCTGCGCGATCGCCTGTCGGCCGGTTTGTCGTTGGGACTGAATTGGCCGGGCGAGTCAGCCCGCCGCACGCTGCTGACCGCCGCCGCCAATCGCCGCGGCATGGCGCTCAGCGACCAGCAGATTCGCGACCTGGCCCACCGCAACGACGGCTCTCCAGCACGCGTGATCGCCACGCTGGCCAAAGCGGAGCTGAAACAGAAGCTGCCGGCCGACCATCGCGACCAAAGCAACCTACAAGATTCCGCGGCGCCCACCATGAAGCAAATCGCCGCGGTCGTGGCCCGGTATTTCAACGTCACGCAAACTGCGTTGACCAGCCCGTCGCGACGCAAGTCGCTGGTCTACGCCCGCTGCGTGGCCACGTACTTGGCGCGACGGCTCACCAAGCTCAGCTACGCCGAAATCGGCCAGGGTTTGGGCGGACGCGACCACACGACCGTCATTCACGGCGAGAACCGCATTGCCGAACAACTCGGCCATGACCCGACAACCCAGGAAACCATCGATCAATTGCTGCGGATCTTGCGACCGGCCTGAGTTTGCTCGCGTCGGCCCACGAACATCAGTGTTCAGTCGCCGTTGGGGAAAACCTGTTTGTGATTCGTCGACAAATCACTTGGCATTCCGCAGTTTCAACACGCTTGCCGACAACCGCGACAATCACTGCCATTCACTGACGCCGATTCAACAGACGCACAACAGGATTTTGCCAGGTTATCCCCAACATGACAGCCGCCGTAATCGCTTAAGCGGTCACAACTTAAACGCCTGCCACGCAGGTTTATCGTCGGAAATCGCCGACGGAATATCACATCTACACATTTAAAAGAATTGGTGAGAAGCGCTTCGCTTGCCGCCACCTCGATTCAAGTCCGACCATTCACAGAACGCCATGAAGATTTCCTGCGATCGAGAGCAGTTGCTCCAAGCTTTTCAAACGGCCGCGGCGGTGGCGCCCGCCCGCAGTCCCAAGCCGATCCTCCAGAACGTCAAACTGGAGGCCAACGCCGAGGGGGCCACGCTCACCGCCACCGACCTGGAGATTGGCATCCGCCATCAGGTCAGCGGCGTCGACGTGGAAGCGCCCGGCGCCATCGTGCTGTCGGTGACCCGCTTCGGCAGCATCCTGCGGGAAAGCGCCGACGAAACGCTGCAGATCGAATCGGACGGCAACAACACCACGATCCGCGGCCAGCGGAGTCAGTTCAGCCTGCCGGCCGAGAACCCCAGCGAATTCCCGCCGGTGGCGGAATTCAGCGCCGACGCGTACTTCGAGGTGCCGGCCCGGCTGCTGCGGGAACTGATCCGCCGCACGGCGTTCGCCACCGACAACGAGAGCAGCCGCTACGCGCTGGGCGGGGTGAAGTTGGAGTTCGCCGACGGCGTGCTCACCGCCATCGGCACCGACGGCCGCCGGCTGGCCAAGATGAGCGGCCCCGTGGCGGTGCATGGCGACGGGGCCGATTTGGGCGCGACGACCATCGTCCCCACCCGAGCGATGAACCTGATCGAACGGGCCGTCGCCCCCAGCGACGCCGAGGTGCAGATCGCCGTGAAGGGAAGCGAACTGCTGGTGAAAAGCGCCCGGGCGACCATTTCGGCCCGGTTGTTGGAAGGCCGCTTCCCCGACTGGCAACGCGTGTTTCCCGAGTTGGGTTCGGGCCACCAGATCGAGCTGGCCGTCGGCCCGACCCACGCGGCCGTGCGGCAAGCGGCGATCGTCACCAGCGAGGAGAGCCGCGGCATCGATTTCACCTTCGGCGACGGCATGCTCGTGCTGTCGGGCCGGGCGGCCGAGGTCGGCGAGTCGCGCGTGGAACTGCCGATTGGCTACGACGGGCCGCAGTTGATCACCACGCTCGATCCGCGGTTTGCCATCGATTTTCTCAAGGTGCTCGACTCGGAAAAGACATTCACCCTGGAGATGAAAGACAGCGAGGCGGCCGCGGTCTGCACGACCGACGACGGCTACGGCTACGTGATCATGCCGCTGGCGCGCGATCGGTAACGGGCGATGAAATTCGGATCCTTCGACAAAGATGGCAATACGATTCCGCATGACTATGGAGATGTTTACTTCCTACAGCCTTGCGGGGAATCTTCTCGCTTGGTTGTCGGTCCTTCGAGCAGACACATTGCGATTTTAGATGCGTTGGCGGCGACCTTTGCAGAGCAGCGATACTACTTGCTTTACGTATTGCTGCTGTCCCATGCGGGTCGGGAACCGGGTCGATTCCAATCGCCGGTTGTTGATTCTCACGAGGACCTGCAACTGTTCATTTGGACGTTTCAGAACTTTCTGGAGCAAGATGGGCGGCATCACTTGTGGATCAGTGCTGCCGATTCGTCGCAACTGCTCGTATACGATCAACACAATGTGATTTTTGCTTACGGCGACGATGGTCGGTTCGAATCAGTCCTGAAGAACATGGGTTTCAAGGAAGAAGCATTCTGGTTCCCATCTCCCCATTTTCATGGGTACGAACCGTCAAGTTCCAACGCAGAAAATGAACTGATCAGCTACTTCAATTGGCAACGTTTCGACCTGCAGCTTGGTGACGAGTGGGACTGACTTTGAGTAACTACGACGCTCATCCCGATGACATGGCCGACGTGGCCAAACGGCGCGAGTCGCACGGCCGGTGGTTCCGTCAGCAGCAACCCAAGGCGCTGCGAAACGTCCTGTCCCAGGTCATGCAGCGTCGCGGATACGCCCAATTGCGGACCGCCGCGGCCTGCGACGAGGCCTGGCGGGCCGCGGTGGGCGAACGCTTCGCGCCGCTCACCGAACCGGGGCAAGTGCGGCGCGGAACGCTGGAAGTGATCGTTGGCAATTCGCTGCTGATGCAGGAACTGGGATTCGAAAAGGAACGGCTGTTGGGCGAGTTGCAGAAAGCGTTGCCCGACGCCGGGATCAAAAACATCCGCTTCAAAGTCGGCAAAGTTTCCAAGCAATAACTCAACCGATTGATATTTCACGCAGAGACGCGCCGCCGCCGAAACGGCATTTGCTCTCTGCGACTCCGCGTCTCTGCGTGAGACCTGAATAAGAACGAGACATTCCGAGAGATGGCAGACGAACAACAAAACGGCAAAAAGCAGCCCAGCGGCAAGGGCGAATACAACGCGGCGGATCTCGAGCACCTGTCCGACCTGGAGCACGTGCGCGAGCGGCCGAGTATGTACATCGGCGATACCACCGCCCGCGGCTTGCATCACTTGGTGTACGAAACGGTCGACAACTCGATCGACGAAGCGATGGCCGGCTACGCCACGCAAGTGGTCGTCGAGGTGAACGCCGACGGCTCGGTCACCGTGGAGGACGACGGCCGCGGCATTCCGGTCGAGAAACACGAGCAGTTGTCCGAACAAATGGACCGCGACGTGTCGACGCTCGAAGGCGTGATGACCGTGCTGAAGTTTGGCGGCAAATTCACCAAAGGGGCCTATCAGACCTCCGGCGGTCTGCATGGCGTGGGCGTCACGGTGGTCAATTTCCTCAGCGAATGGTGCGAGGTGGAAGTCTCGCGCGACGGTCATTCCTACCATCAGGAGTACGCCCGCGGCATCCCGCAGGGCAACGTCCGCCGCGTCGGCGCCAGTGATCGCCGCGGCACCAAGACCACGTTCAAGCCCGATCCGCAGATCTTCCAGACGACCAAGTTCAACTACTCGACGTTGGTCAAGCGGTTGCAAGAGTTGGCCTTCCTAAACCGCGGCGTGAAGATCACGATCCGCGACGCCCGCAACGGCGAAAGCGAGACCTTCCAGTACGAGCAGGGCATCATCGAATTCGTGAACTGGCTCAACCGGGCCAGCGATCCGGTGCATCCCGACGTGCTGTTTCTGGACGGCGAGGAAGAGGGCGTGGCCGTCGAGATCGCGCTGCAGTACTCGGGCGAGTACACCGAAAACGTGCACACGTACGTCAACAACATCAACACGCACGAGGGCGGCACGCACCTGTCGGGTTTCCGCTCGGCGCTGACCCGCAGCCTGAACAACTACGGCAAGAAGGAGGGCCTGTTCAAAGACTTGGTGCCCAGCGGCGACGACGTCCGCGAGGGGCTCACCGCCGTGATCAGCGTCCGCGTGCCGCATCCGCAGTTCGAAGGCCAGACCAAGACCAAGCTGGGCAACAGCGAAGTCGAGGGCATCGTCAACAGCATGTTTGGCGAGTACCTGACCAAGTACCTGGAAGAGAACCCGCGCAACGCCAAGGCGATGGTCAAAAAGGGTCTGCTGGCGGCCGAAGCCCGCGAAAGCGCCCGCAAGGCCCGTCAACTGATCCGCGACCGCAAGGGCGCCCTGTCCAGCGGCGGCCTGCCCGGCAAGCTCCGCGACTGCAGCAGCAAGGACGTCGACAAGTGCGAACTGTACCTGGTGGAGGGCGACTCGGCCGGCGGCAGCGCCGAAGGCGGCCGACTGCGCGAGTACCAGGCGATCCTCCCGCTGCGGGGTAAAATCATCAACGCCTACAAGTCGCGCGAAGACAAAGTGCTGGCCAACGAAGAGGTCCGCAGCATGATCTCGGCGGTCGGCACCGGCATTGGCGCCGACCAGGATCTGACCAAACGTCGCTACGGTCGGATCGTGATCATGACCGACGCCGACGTCGACGGCTCGCACATCCGCACGCTGTTGCTCACCTTCTTCTACCGGCAGATGTACGACTTGGTCAAAGGCGGCCACGTGTACGTCGCCCAGCCGCCGCTGTTCCGCGTGGTCAACAAAAAACAGACTTACTACGTGCAGACCGACGAGGAGATGAAGGCCCAGTTGCTCGATTTGGGCCTGGGCGATTGCGTGTTCGACGCCGGCGACGGCACGCTCGTCGAAGGCGAAGCCATGGCCAAGCTGGTTCGCACGCTGGCGGCCATGGAGGAGGCGCTGATCGCCCTGGAACGCCGCGGCATCAGCCTCAAACTGCACAGCGAACGGCAGGATCCCGTCACCAGCAAGCTGCCGGCGTTCCACGTGCTGCTGGGCGCCGAGGAGCACTGGTTCACGACCCGCGAGCAACTCGACGAATTCATCGCGGCCAAGGAGAAGGAGTTGGGCCACGAGCTGCGCGTCGACGCGGGCGTCGGCCTGACCGGCGTGCAGGCGGCCACCGACGACGAGGCGGAAGCCTCGCGCACCGGCGCGGCCGCGGACGCCACCGAAACCAATGGCCAGGCCCTGCCCAAGCTGCGGATCGTGGAATTGCACGAGGTGCGTACCATCAACACCTTGCTGGGCGACCTGGCCGAGTTGGGTTTCAGCATCGACGCGCTCATCCCCCAGGAGCGCACGGGCGAGGAAGGCCACCGCTACGCGGTTCGCCGCGGCGACAGCGAAACCGGCCTGGAAGACCTCCGCGGCCTGCCGGCGGCCATCCGCGCCGCGGGGGAAAAGGGCCTGCAAATCACCCGCTTCAAAGGCTTGGGCGAAATGAACGCCGAAGAGCTGCGGGAAACGACGCTCGACCCGACCAACCGCACGCTGCTGCAGGTGAAGATGGAAGACGCCGGCAGCGCCGACGAACTGTTCCGCGTGCTGATGGGCGACAACGTCGAACCCCGCCGCGAGTTCATCCAGAAACACGCGCTGGACGTGCGGAATCTGGACGTGTGAACGCCATTGGATTCGGCGGGATTGTTGCGCCCGGCTTGTGGTACAATAACGGTATCGCCCGTCGCAGTTTCCGGAGCCGGTTCATGCAAGCGTTTGAAGGCATCTACGAAAACGGCGTTGTCCGATTCACCAGTCCGGTGTCCATTCCGGAGCATGCCAAGGTGAAAGTCATCGCGGAGTGCGAGTCTGCAGAGCAGGCGTCGTCCGGATGCAACTCGCCGGGACTCTACGAGATCATGAGCCGGAGCTATGACACCGGCCAGACCGATGCGGCCGCCCGCGTCGACGAGCACCAGCCGTGACGCCTGTGTTTCTCGACACGGTCGGCTTGATCGCGTTGTGGGAACGCACCGACCAATGGCGACCGGCGGCGCTGGCGGCCTTCAACAAAGTGGTTGCTGCCCGTCGTCCGTATGTGACCACGCCGTTGATCTTGCTCGAATGCGGCAACGCGGCGGCGCGGAAGCCGTATCGGATGGATGTCGTCGATCTACGGCGAACGCTGATTGCCAACGGCGGTTTGATCGACCTGACCGAGAATGATTGGCACGCGGGCTGGCAAGCGTACGAACAGGGTCGCCCTGGCGGCGCCGGGATCGTCGATTGCATCTCGTTCGCCGTGATGCGCCGGCTGGGGCTTGCCGAGGCATTCACCAACGACCAGCACTTCGCCGCGGCGGGGTTTGTGACGCTGTTTTGATACTGGAATCGGCCGCAGACTGGAATCACGGCGAACAAGCGAGAGAGAGGTCCACGGCGTGTTAAAAGAAAAGAGCGCGGAGGCGCGCTCCAATTCCACCGGAGGCCACACTCCTCGCGCGGGAACATTGGGCGTTTGCGGAGAGGTTGCATTACCCTTTGACGCCGGCAGTGTTCCCACCGGCCAACAGCTCCGCAACTGAATTGCGATTACATCAGGAACGTCGCATGTCCTCGGCAGACGAAATTGCGAAAGAAATTGAATCGTTGCGACTCGATTATCAGAGTGCAACCGAAGGAAAGACTTTCGACCACTTCTATTGCCCAATCCTTTGGGAAGACGCGGATGTGCCACTTTGCAAGGGGCATGTAGTAAATCAGGCAATCAAGGGGAGTAGCCGCAAGTGGGTTGTCGCAAGGGAGGATGTCGATGCCTACTTTGGCACCCTCGTTGAGGGCCCTTACACAACCGTTGTTAACGCAGATCGGCCCACGATTGACGATTTGCTTGCCGATAGCGCACTCCGCAAGAAGCTACCTCCCAAACTGCAAATTGACGGAAAGGAATACCAGTACTACGACGCGACAGTCACATCATCGCCATCTCACCCGGTCGTCCATCTGCGCAACGACAATGCTGAGATTGCCCGCTTCGCCATTAAGTGTGATACGAATACTCTGCCTGATAGTGCACATCTGGAATTCGTTGTTGATGCAGATTTTGTCCCAGAAGCTGTCGGGGCGCTGCTGAAGGCTGCTCATTCGACAATGTTCAAAGTGTGCGGCTACAGCTACGTATTCACAGCAGCAGGAATCGATCTGGCAAGAATACTCAGGGACTTTTACAGAAGCTCTCAAGCCACCCCAAAGCCGAATCGGCGGGCAGCGGCACGTGAGTACTTTCGCAAATATGTTGGAATGGTGGCACCGCTCGGCGGATTTACTGAAGGGCTATTCAAGGGATCAGTGGATGATGGTCGGTTCATCTTTGTCCAAGGATCTTCTGGTAGACCATATGCATTCGGCGTGCTCATTCGGACCGGTAAGGGAATGAACGTTGTTTTTCTCCCTCCAGACCACCCGGATTCTATGGACACTTATTTTGGGTTTATCAGCAACTTCGTGAAGAGACGATTTAAGTACCACATTGCCGACTTCGTCGTCGGGCAAAATGGGAACGAGACTGTTTGGAATGTGTATAGAAACGAATTTGAATTCGACCCGGAAAAGTCACCAAACGATGGGTAATTGGGAGAAAGATCGTTAGTGCAACGAACGACGAAAAGAGCCGACTTGAAAGGATTGTCTGCGGTGGGGTACTTTGTTTCGATACGCCAGCGGTTTGACCAATTGGCACACAAGCCGCGTCGACAGTCATGTTCGTCAAGGATGACGGATCACCGCCGGGTGCGCTCCAATCGATCTCTTGTCACCTCGTGGTGACCGTGAATTGTGCATTCTTTCTCCGCAATTGCAGACATACACCATGCCGCAATTTGCCGTACTGTTTGACGTCGACGGGGTGCTGACCGACTCCTACCGCCCGCACTTTTTGTCGTGGCAGCGGTTGATGGGGGAGTTAGGGGTCGAGTTTACCGAGGAAAATTTCCGCGCCACCTTCGGGCGGACCAACCCCGACATCTTTCAGCAGCTCTACCCGGGCGAGCTGTCCGCTGAGCAGATGAGCCAGTGGGGCGAGCGGAAGGAAGTGCTGTATCGCGAGATCATCACCGAGGAGTTCTACCCCATGCCGGGGGCGGTCGAGTTGGTCGACGCGCTGGCCGGCGCCGGGTTTCTGCTGGGGGTCGGCTCGTCGGGCCCGCCGGAGAACGTGCATCTGACGCTCGAGAAACTCGACCGCGCCGACCGCTTTGGCGCCGTGATCACCGGCGCTGATGTGAGCAAGGGCAAGCCGGAGCCCGAGGTGTTCCTCAAGGGGGCCGCGGGGTTGGGTCTGCCGCCGGCGGCGTGCGCGGTGATCGAAGACGCCCCGCAGGGAATCGAGGCCGCCAACCGCGCGGGCATGACGAGCATCGCCATCACCGGCACGGCCCCGCGCGAGTCGTTCGCTCACGCCAAGCTGGTCATCGACAGCCACGCGGAACTGTCGCCGGAGCGCATCGCGCAGCTGATTGCTGCGAATGATCAATGACCAATGACCAAGCACCAATGACCAATGCTGGCGAGTGGGACGCCGCCAGTCGCAGGTCCCTTGGTCATTGGGATTTGGTCATTGGTACTTCGCGAGTCTAAGACTCGCGCACCGGATCGCTTGGCGTCGTGCCCAGCACGATGTTGAACTCGCCGGCCAGTTCCTCGATCGGCGAGTCGGGCAGCGGCTGCAGGTCGACCAGCACGGACTCGCGCTGCTGGGCGTCGCGGATGCCGCGGAGCACGCCGTCGCGCTCGTTCTGCTGTTCGCCTTTCACGTACATCTGCGTGGTGAGCAACCGGCGGTCGCCGCGGCTGATGGCGAAGTGAATGTGCGGCGTGCGGCCCGGGTAGGGCACGGGGCGAATCGTGCGAAAGTAGTACTCGCCCTTGGCGTTGGTCAGGAACCGGCCGTAGCCCTGGAAGTTGCCGTCGCGGCGCTCGCCGCCGGCGCTGCCGCTGTGCAGGTACACGCCGTGGGCGTCGGCCTGCCAGATCTCGACCAACGCGTTGCGAACCGGCGCGCCGCTGGGCCCCAGCACCCGGCCGCTCACGTGGGTCACCTGGCCCACGCTGGGGGTGATGGCGTCGTTGATGATCAGCAGATCGTTGTCCGTGTCGCGCGGCAGGTGGTCGGGATAGAACGGCCCCTCGGTCTGTCGCGGAGTCTGCGTCAGCATCTCCGCGAACGCCCCGGGCGCCAGCAGTCCCGTGGCGCCCACAGCCCCGATCCCTTGCAGAAAGCGACGGCGAGAATCGGCGCCCAGCCATTGGCCAGTGCGCGGATCGAGCAGGGCGGCAAGCGGGCGACGCGGCAACATGGCGGCAACTCCATGACAAGGTGCGGCTGGCGACCGCGCAAGGGGCGGCCGCGGGGGATGCGCATTGTACCCCGCGGCGGCGCAGAAGTGTTGTTCGACCCGGTTTTCCAGGACGGCGTGGCCGTCCGGCTAGTCGCGTAGCGCGCGGGCGGCGCTAGGTCTTGTAGACTTTGTGGCTGGGGCGGCCGGCGAGGATTTGTTCCTTGCCCCAGTTGGTCACGCTGCGGAAGGCATCGCTGGTGATGAAGTCTTTGAACGCCTGCTCGTCGTTCCACTCGCTGGTGATCAGGTAGCTGGCGCCGTCGGCCACGTCCTTCCACAGCGTGCTGCTCGTGTGACCAGGGGCGGCGTTCAGGGCGCCCAGCACGGCGGCGAACTTCTCTTCGAAGTCGGATTCCTTGCCGGGGATCACGCGATAGTTCATGCCAACGGTAATCATGTGCGCTTCGCGGGGGTGAGAGTTGAAAGGTCGGAGGTGAGTGGGAGAGGCGAGGGGTCGGTGGTCGGAGGTCAGGGAATGCTGGCAAGCGGCGTGCTAGCTGCCGCCTCACCGCATTTGCTGACCTCTGACCTCCCCCCGCTGGCCCCCATTCTTACCACTTCTGTTCACGCCGTCAGGGGGAGTTTGTCGATTGACGAAGATGTGCGGCTGCCGTGCGCGGCGGCTGTGCAGCTTTTCTCGCGACAAGTCTCTCATCTCCAAGCGGATGACGGAAGGATGGCTCTCATGGCGCCTCGACACGCAGGGCGGATCACGGCGCTGGCCGCAGCAGCGGTGCTAGCGATCAGCGGCACGGCGACGGCCCAAACCGCGGGCAGCTACCAGCGGGTGAGCGGCTCCAGCAACCCGGCGCTGGAGTTCTACGGCGGATCGGCGGCGCTGGCCTTTGCCCCGCAGCCGACCGTGCGGCCGTTGCCGGTGGTTCCTCCGGCCGAAGCGCCCGACCCCGCCAGGAAGCCCTTCAGCAGCCTCCGCCCGGGGCCGAATCTCAGCCCGTACCTGGCGCTGGATATCCGCGAGAGCAGCACCAGCTTGCCGAATTACTACGCGTTCGTGCGGCCGCAGCTCGAGCAGCAGCAGTTCGAGCAACAGCAGCAACGGCAGAACCAGCGCCTGCAGCAGCAGGTCCGCAGCGCGTCGGAAATGGTCGGCTCCACCCGCGGCGTCAACAACGGCGTCCCCGGCACCGGGCATAGCACGCACTACTTCAACATGGGCGGGTACTACCCCGGGGCCGCGACGGCCAAGTAACGCCCGCGGAACGGGCGCCTGGGGACGACCGCAGGGAGCCCCCAGTGGATGTCCCCTGGGGGCTACGCTTCGCTCCGTCCCCAGCCACCCAAATCAAATGACGCCTGTCGTGTGAAGTGGCTGACGCGCGGCCGCTCGCAGCCAGCGCCCAATTCCTGCACCGCGCCTCGACCGTGGTATAGTGACCGGCTCGTCATTGCTCGCACCCCGCGCTGCAGGAGCCGTCGCCATGATTCGTCGCCGCCATATTCTCGTCGTCTGCACCGCCACTTTGGCGCTGACATTCAGCTGGGCCCTTTCGCAACCGGCCGTTGCCGACGAGGCGGCGGACGAGGCCAAGCGGTTCGCCGCGCTGGAGCAGCAGCTCTCCGGCACGGCGCTGGTCGGTTACTCGACCGACAGCAACAAGAAGCCCGACGAGCTGCGCGACGACAGCTATCAGCTGGTGATGGTCAAGCACCTGCAAGGCGACAGCTGGATGGTGCAGGCCAAATTCCACTACCGCGACCAGGATTTCCTGCTGCCGCTGACGCTGCCCATCCGCTGGGCGGGCGACACGCCGGTCATCTCGCTCGACGAATTCCCCGTGCCGGGGCTGGGCAAGTTCGACGCCCGGGTGATGATCTACCAGGACCACTACGCGGGGTTCTGGTCCGGCGCGGGCCACTCGGGGCACATCTTCGGCAAGGTCGAGCGCACCGACGACAAGCCGTCGGAGTGAGCGTGACCACCCGCCGTGCTGCCAGCATTGGGTAGCCCAGGTTGGCGCGCGAGCCGACCTGGGCCGCGCAGCGGCAAGCCGGCGCGAGCGGGCCGTTGACGCCTCCCGCGGCTGCGCCGCACCGGTAGCCTGAACGGCAACCGGTGGTACCCGCTCCGGCGCGACGATCAGTGGAACTGAGATGATGCGCCCAGGGCCTGCTCCGATCGCGGCTTTTCGGAACGCGGTCCGTGTGGGAAAGCCCCAATCTGGCCTATCGCTTGAATGCCGGAGCGTCAGAAGTCCAAATACGACTCGTCCTCAATGATGCCGCTCGGATCGCTCGCTTCCCTTTCCGGCTCAATCGTTAGAGAATCGATGAAATCTTGCAGCGTAGGCCAAGAATGAACAACCCCCCGCGAGTCGTCCAACATGCACACGGTATCGTCATTCTGAAAACAAATCACTTCATGCATGTCCCCATAAAATGGGGTGCAATTTGCTGGTATTCCCCAGTCTGCCAGTAGTTGCCTTGATTTCGACTCGACCTCATCTAAGGACCAAAATCCCATGCCAAGCTCGAGCTTCGCTCGATTCGTTGCCACATGGGTTGCCTCTGACCAGTGACGGTTGAGCGTCTGAATGAATTCGCGATGGACTGATGTTAGCATTCGATGCACAATCGATAGTCGAGGTAGTTTAGTGCAAGCGGTCCAAGCCGAATTGTTGCTGAAGTTAGTCGTTGACCGTCCCCCCGTCGAGACAACTTGTACCGGCGAGAAAGATCGACGCGGTAAGGAGCCGCTTGATCAAGCAGCGAGAACCGGGGAACACGCAGAAAGATGCCATTCCCAGTCGACATTAAGTACGTCAAAGAAACTGAACGCAGATTGGGTGTTCGATTTCCACCGTCCTACGTGACGAGAATTGTTAAGTCAAACGGCGGGGAGGTGCAGACTCCGCCGGACTCGTGGATCCTCTATCCAATATTTGATACCAGCGACAAAACTCGCCTCAAACGGACTTGCAACGACGTCACGAGAGAAACGAAATCCGCGAAGGAATGGCCCGGCTTTCCTCCCCTGGCCATTGCAATTGGCAGCAACGGCTGCGGTGATCAACTCATCTTGATACCGCAGTCTGATGACCCCACTCTTCTCGCCCACGAGGTCTATTGGTGGGACCACGAAACCGGTTTGACGTACAAAGTTGCGGACGATTTCGGTGAGCTCTGCGACGCACCGGCGTGAAGTGCTTCTGTGGCTTCCAACAACGAAGCCCGCACACGCTGACGCGCGTCAATTCCAATACCGCGAAGCGGTTACATCACCATAGCCCAGGGTTGCAGCAAGGCGAGTGCCACGAGCGTGGCTGCTACCCTCATCTACGGTGACGCAACGGCTTCGCCGTAACTCCACGCGATACGTTTCGCGTCGTCCTGCCATCCGATCGGGGCCTATCAGGTCCCTTGCATGGGCGTTGACGAGCGGCAAGTCGGGTTGCTGGGAGGGCGAGGCTCTATGAATCCTGGAAGCGTCGCCCGCGTGAAACGTCGGCGCGTTTCGTTAGTAGATCGTCGCCTCGCCGTGTTCGCCGCCCGTTTGGGGCGTCACCACCACGCGACCGAAGCTTTGCCCGGCGAGCATCTTTTCGATTTCCGCTGGCACGGCGTCCAGCGTAATCTCGCGGCGCAGTTGCTCGAGTTGGTCGATCTTCCACAGGCCCGACAGCTTGGCCCACATGTCCAGCCGCATGTCGCGCGGGCATTTGGCCGAGTCGATCCCCACCAGCGTGACGCCCCGCAGCAGGAACGGATAGACGGTCAGCGGCAGTTGGTCGCCGCCGACCAGCCCGCAGGCGCTGACCACGCCGCGGTATTTCAACGATCGCACGAGCGTGGAGAGCGTGTTGCCGCCTACGGTGTCGACCGCGGCCGCCCAGCGTTCGCTGAGCATCGGCTTGCCGCTGTCGTCGTCGACCGCCTCGCGGGGCAGCAGTTCCGCGGCCCCCAGCGACCGCAGCCACTCGGCCTCGTGCGGCTTGCCCGTTACCGCCGCCACGCGGTAGCCCAGCTTGGCCAGAATCGCCACGGCCACCGAGCCCACGCCGCCGGTCGCGCCGGTGACGACCACGTCGCCCGCGTCGGGTTTGATATCTCGCTGGACGATGTGCGTGACGCACTGCGCGGCGGTAAAGCCGGCCGTGCCGTAGGTCATGGCCTCGGCGAGCGACAGGCCGCTGGGCAGCGAGACGACCCACTCGGCGGGGACGCGCACGTACTCGGACAGGCCGCCCCACTTCGGGGCCCCCAACTCATAGCCGGTGACGATGACCGGCTCGCCCGGCAGAAAGTTGCTGCCGGGGGCCGCCTCGACCACGTGCCCAGCGCAGTCGATCCCCGGCACGTGCGGCAAATTCGGCGCGATGCCCCGATGCCCCTGGCAAGCGAGCGCGTCCTTGTAGTTCAGCGACGAGCACGCCACCTGAATCAGCACGTCGCCGGGCGGCAGGTCGTCGACGGTGATGGTCTCGACGCCGAAGGAAACCTGGTCGTCGTCATTGCGACGGACCATGATGCAGGGGAACGCGCTGGGGGTGCTCATGGCGGGGCGCGGAGCGACGTCCGCGGCTGGGGTGGCGGGCAGGGCAGGGGGATCGAAGGCGGCGCCTTCTTGGGGGCTGCAGGTTGAATGAACCTCCGACAATTCTGGCTGAGAGCCGACAGCCGAAAGCTGACAGCCCTGCCTGGGTTCATTCACGGCTCAGCCCGTACCAGGCTCTAGTCTTTCAGTTCAATCGGCAGTTGGTCAATCTTGGCCGCCAGGATGAAGTCGTTTTCCGAGAGTCCGCCGATGGCGTGCGTCCACAACTCGACCGACACGTTACGGTAGCCCTCGATGTGCAGATCGGGGTGATGCCCGTCGGCTTCGGCCACTTCGGCGCAGCGATTGAAGAAGTCCATGCCGGCCATGAAGTTCTTCACCACCCAGTCCTTGCGAATCCGTTGGCCCTCGCGGGTGATCCGCCAGCCGTCGAGTTCGTTCAACTGGGCCTCCGCCTGTTCGGGCGTGTAGGGCTCGACGCCCCCTTCGCAGGGCAGACATTTTTTCTGGACGAGTTGGTCGCAGGATTGGGTAGTCATCGAGAGAATTTGCCTCATTGGGGAGGTCAGCGGACAGAGAGGTCGGGCGCGGGGCGGTCGGCAGAAGTTCAGTATCGACCTCGGCCGCTGGGGGTCAAATAATCGCGGGCTCGACGAACCCGCCCCGCCTTCGAACCGCGACCGCACTCATGTCACACCCAGCAAACCCCGCGCCAGGCGAAAATGGGCCCCAGCGGATGCAAATCGTCGAGGAGCGGCTCTCATTCCAGCAGAAGGCGATCGACGACCTGAGCGCCGCGCTGGCCGCGCAGCAGCGCGACATCGAGCGGCTGACGCGCGAGCTGCGCGATTGCCGGACGACCATCGAGCACTTGCAGGCGGCAGGGCTGGATGGCGGCGATTTGCCCCACGAAAAGCCACCGCATTATTAAGTGTCGCGCGAAACCGGCTCCTGCTGAAGCCGGGTGGCTGGCGACGCAGCGCAGCGAAGCCCCAGGGAGTGGTCATTCAACTGGGGGCTCCGTACGGTCGAACCCAGCCGCCCCAGATTGGCTAACCGGCATCCTCGCTCGCAGCGCCAACTGCAAATTCTCGTCCTCGGCAGTCGGTTTTTGAGTGCCACGAGATTGTCACTCCGATTTCGCGCGGATTTCCGCCGCGGGTTGCCGTAAGTCGTTTGCGGGTCCCGCGCTCCGGCTGCGGAATCCCGCTTTCGCCCCCGTCGCCGCTCGCTCATGGGGGCCGGCGTGCGGTTTGGGTCCGCTGCGGCGCCTCGGACAAGATGGCCGATGCCTCGTCCAGCGTCCCGTGCGTCGATGCCTGGCGAGTCGTTTGGATTGTCCGTTCAGCTCCAACTCCTCGCTTTGTGAGTCGCCGCTATGCACATGCTTGCCCCACGCCCCGCTGCCATGAGTTCCCACCGTTCGCCCGAGGAAATCTCCCTCGCCACCGCGTCGATCCAATTGGCGTTGGCCAATCAGCTCGACGCCGACACGCTCACCTGCTGGCTGACGCGTCAGTTGGGTTGCCAACGCGTGGCGGCGATTGCCGCCGACGAGTCGCTCGCTGACGCGCTCACGGGATTGGCGCCCGATTTGGTCATCGTCGATCCGCGCCGCGCAACCGAAGGTCTGGCAGCCGCGGTGCGCTATCATCGCCGTCATGTTCACGGCCGGCTGTTGGTGTTCGACGCGCGACCCCGCGAGGCTGTGCTGTTGGAGCTGCTCGCCACGCCGGGCGTCAGCTACTTGACGCGCGCCGCCGGGCCCGAGGTGCTCAGCCGCGGCTTGCACGCGATTCTGCAGCAGGACCAGCGGGTGTTCGATCCGGCGTTCGCAGCACGACTGCGCCGCACGTCGCGCGGGTTCCAACTGGCAGACGACGCGGGCGGGTCGATCTCGATGCTCACCCCCCGCGAGTTGGAGGTGATGGGACGCCTGGGCAGCGGCGAAAGCGTGGCCGAATGCGCGCGGCGGCTGGGGCTGTCGACCAGCACGGTGGACAACCACCGCTCGCGGCTGATGAAGAAGCTGCGCCTGCATAAGGCGGGCCTGCTCACCCGCCGAGCCATCCGCGACGGTGTCATCGAGCCGTAGTCCCGAAACGCGCCAACACCCGCGCCGCTAGCCGGCGGCACACTTGCCGCCGGGAGAGACGCAGGCCACGGAAATCATCGCACTCCGGCATCGAGGGGCGCCGACGCTGGGGCGCGAGGACCGTCGGGGGGTGGCTGGGGACGATCGTAGGGAGCCCCCAGTGGAATTTCCCGGGGGGCCCGCTGCGCCCAGCCGCTCCGCCGCGGCCTCACAGAGCCGCAACGAGCCCCGATACCCGCCCGATGCACGCGGGCCCCCGGGCAAGGTACAATTGCAGGCCTCCGCCGCCGGTTCGCCCGCGGCGTCTCCCGCTTTTGCTTCCTGCCAGGAACCCGCCCGTGTTTGCTGCTTGCTTCGCCGTCCGGCTCCCTTCGTTCCGTTCGCTCATCGCCGTTGTGCTTCTCGTCGCTGCCGCGCCGCCTGCGCGGGCCGTCGAGTTGGAGGGCATTTGCCGTTACGGCGGCGCCGCGGCCAGTGCGCTGGCCGCCAGCGACGAAGGGGACGTGCTGACCCGCAAATACGCCCCCGATCGGGCCGTCGACGTGGTGCATATCAAGCTGGACGTGACGCCCGACTTTCGCGCCCGCACGGTCGCCGGGACCGCCAAGCTGGTCTTCGCGCCGATCGCCGAGCCGCTGAGGTCCCTCACGCTCGACGCCGCCGACTTGGAAGTGGCAGCGGTGCGCGGCTCGCAGGAGGTGCGCGACTTTGCCGTCGATCGCGAGCACGTGACCATCGTATTCGCCGAGCCGGTGGCCGTGGGCGCCGAGGCGTGGGTCGAGATCGACTACTCGGCCGAGCCGCACAAGGGGCTCTACTTCCGCACCCGCGAAATGGGCTTCCGCGAAGAGGACGAGCACGTGTGGTCGCAGGGCGAGCCGCACGAAGCGCGACACTGGTACCCGGCGTTCGACTCGCCCAACGAGAAGTCCAGCACCGAGGTTATCCTGCACGTGCCCGCCGCCATGACGGCGCTCTCCAACGGCCGCTTGATCGACGAGACGCCCGAGGGCAACGGCCTGAAGGCAGTGCACTGGTTGCAGGAAAAGCCGCACGCCAACTACCTGCTGTGCGTCGTGGTCGGCCATCTGGCCAAGCTGGAAAAGCAACTGGGCGACTTGCCGCTGGCGTTCTTCACGCAGCCGTCGCTCGCCGAGCACGCCGCCAACTCGTTTGCCGACACGGCCGACATCATCGACTTCTACCAGCAGGAAACGGGCGTCCGGTACCCGTGGGACAAGTATTATCAAACGACGATCGGCGACTTCATGTGGGGCGGCATGGAAAATACCTCGCTGACGACGCTCACGCAGGAGACGCTGTTCTCCGACGCCACCGAAAACATCTACGACAGCCGCGGGCTCGACGCGCACGAAACGGCCCACCAGTGGTTCGGCAACTACGTCACCTGCAAAGACTGGAGCCATCTGTGGCTCAACGAAGGGTTCGCCACGTACTACACGCACCTGTACGAGGGCCACAAGCTGGGCCGCGACGCGATGCTGTACGGGCTGTACACCGACGCCCGCGACCGCGTGCTGTCCAACGGCGAGGACCGTCGCCCGATCGTCTATCGGCAGTACCGCCGGCCGTTCGAGCAGTTCGACTTCCGCGCGTACCCCAAGGGGAGCTGGGTGCTGCACATGCTGCGCAGCCAATTGGGACCCGAGTTGTATCGCCAGGCGGTGCACACGTACCTGGGCCGCAACGCCTGGGGGGTCGTCGAGAGCGAGGACCTGCGCGAAGCGTTCGAGGACGTCAGCGGCCGCACGCTCGACCGGTTCTTCGACCAATGGGTCTACCACGCCGGGCATCCCAAGCTGACAGTCAAGTTCAAGTGGCTGGCCGAGGACAACCTGGCGCACGTGCACCTCCAGCAGGAGAAGTCGACCGACGCGGCGGCCCACTGGTTCGAGTTCCCCGTCACGCTGCGATTCGTGGTCGACGGGCAGACGATCGACGAGCGGGTGGACGTTGACGACCAGGAGCATGACTTCTACGTGAAGCTCCCAGGAGAGCCGCAGATCGTGCGGTTCGACCCCGAGTATTCCGTGCTGGCGGAAGTCGACTTCGACAAATCGGACGCCCTGCTGCGGGCCCAGCTGAAAGACGAATCGGACGTCATCGGTCGCGTGCTGGCGTGCGAGGCGCTGGGCAAGCGCAAGAACGGCAAGTCGATCGCTGCGCTGAAAGATGCGCTCAACAGCGATCCGTTCTTCGGCGTGCGGATGGAGGCGGCCGACGCGCTGTACGCCATCCGCACCGACGAAGCGTTCGACGCCCTGCTGCAGTCGCGCGAGCAACAGGACGCCCGCGTGCGGCACAAGGTGCTCGAGGTGATCGGCCGCCACTACCGGCCGGAGGCGCGCTCAGCGATGCTCGACGCCGCGGCCCACGATTCCAACCCGGCGGTGGTCGCCTCGGCGATCCGCGCGCTGGGCAAGCACAACGGACCCGACACGCACGCCGCGATCCGGCAGGCGCTCGCCAGCAAGTCCTTCGGCAATGAACCGGTCGGCGCTGCGTTTCAGGCGATCGAGCGGCTGCGCGACCCGGCGCTGCAGGGGGACGTGATCGAGACGCTCACCACCCGTCGCGACGAGCTGCAACTCGAAGAGTTGGAGCTGGGCCTGCGGGCGCTGGCGAAGATCTCCACCGACGACGAGCATCGCGACGCCGCGTTCGAGTTGCTTGCCAGCTTTCTGAATCACCCTCGTAAGCCGCTGGTCCGCCGCGCGGTGCAGGCCCTGGGCGAACTGGGCGACGAGCGCGCCCGGGCGCTGCTGGAGCCGCTGGCGATCGACCCCGAGGGCGACCGCGTGGCCGAAGCCGCCGCCGCCGCGCTGGAGAAACTCGACGAGACCGTCCCCGTCGCCCCCAGCGAAGTGGCGGAGCTGCGCAAGGCGCTGCGGAAGCTGACCAAGGAGCAGCAAGAGCTGGCGGAGCAGGTGGACGAGCTGAAGGGTAAGGACGACGCGGCGGAGGATGACGACGACGAGTCGGAGTCCGCCGCCGAGTAAGATCGTGCGTGGCGAGACCGGCGCCGCGCGGCGGCTGCCGCTCAGGTCGCAGCGCCCGCGACCCCGCGCTGCCGCAACCGCACGAGCAAATCGTTGAGCGCCGCTTTGCCGGTGGCCTGCTCGGGCAGCGTCGACTGCTGCATGGCCGCTTCCGACGCGGCGAGCAGTCGCCGGTACTCGCGCTCGTGAAACTCGACATCCGCCTCATCGAGCCGCCCCTTCTCGGGCCCCGACAACTTGCGCTGGACCAACTCGTCGATGTACGGCAGCTGGGCCGTTTCGTTGAGCGTGAGCAGGTTCGCCTCGACCTCGCCGGTCCGCATCAGGTGGATCCCGGTTAGCAACACGCGGTAGACGTACAGTAGCGGCTTCACCTTTGGCGGATCCTCCTTGCGGAACAGCTTCCACTGCGTCGCTGCGAATCCCAAGTAGTGATGGCCGTGGAAGCGTGTGATGCAGCTCTTGGCAATCGCCTTCAGTTCGTCGTGCTCCGGCGTCGTGTGCACGACCAGCGGCGAGAGCAGTTGCTCCAGCACGTAGCCGTTCTTCTTGAGCAGCAGCCCGAAGAACTTCTTGACGTCGTGCGTCACCAGGTCCATTTCCAAACCGTCGTGGACGCCGTCCCGCTCGACGGTGTCCTCGCCCCTGCACTCGGGCCCGTCGAGCCCAATGACCCGCTCCAGCGGCAGCAGATGCACGCCCCGCAGGTCGAAATCGGAGTCGGCCGACGGAAAGCCATACAGGTGCGCCCCGCTGATGGTCGCAAACACCAGCGGATACGGATGGGCGTCGACCTGCCGCTGCAGCTTGTCGTAGTCGATGGTCTGGGCGTTCATCAAAGCGACGTGTCACTTCATGTATTGGGAGAAATCGGCGACCCAGTCGTAGTGCCGCCCCGAACTCAAGACAAATTGCGTGTCTCGCACCCACTTCCCGCCTGCCACGTCGTCTGCAACGCGCCCGATCGCAGGCCGCATTTTGCCCAAGGGAATCGTGGCGATGGGCTTCTTGGAACGATAGCGACACAGCACGGCACAGTAGCGAACCCACTCGATTCCGTAGTCACAGTGGATTCGCGCCGTGAATCGCTTGTCCGGGGTTGGGTACGACACGTTGACCAAGCCGTGGAAATGCAGTCCGCGCTGCAGCACCTTTTCATACGCCTGCTCGAAGACGTCCGTCGGCCACGAGTTTTTCTTCGCCGCCCACAGCGCTGCCGCGTGCATGGCGTCCAGCATGAATTGCCGCAGCTCGCCGTCACTTTGTTCCTTGAGGTAGAGATTGAAGTCGAGCGGCCAGCGGCACTCGACGGGCGAAACCATCGTCGGCCCCCAGCCGGCGGTATCGTTGCAGACGATAAACAATCCCCAAGTGTCGGCACGAATTGCCCGTTGTGCGTAAACCTCGCGGGAATACAACTCCGCGACCAGCGAGTTTGCCCATTGGAAGCGAGGCACGAATTGATTGGCAAATCTCTCTGCGCACGACGCGTCGGCGGTCAGTAAGACATGCGACAAAAGAACCATTACGGGAGTTCCTCCGCCATGGCCAGCCGCCGCGCCTTCACCAAAAACTCGTTGGCCCGTTGGTAATCGGGCCGCTCCGGCAGATTGGTTTCTTCCAGCGCCCGATCGAATTCCCCATGCAGCCGTTTGCGCCAGGCCTCGATTTCGTCCCACGGCAGCTGCTCGTTCTTGATGGCGAACAGCCGCTCGCGGTGCGCGCCGACGTCGACCGGCACGAACCCCTCGCGCAGCACGTGGATGCCCGACAGCAGCAGGCGGATCAGGTGCATCACGTGCTTGGGCTTCACCCGGCCCTGGTTGCGCAGATCGGCCTGCATTCGCTTGAACTGCGACATCACGTACCCGTTGTAGGTCGCGTAGACGACGCGCGACAGGAACGCCTCGCGCATGGCGAGCAGCTCCTGGGCCAGCGGGGTGGCGTGCTCGACCAGCGGCGTGTACAGGCACTCCAGGATGTTCGGGTTGCCCTTGAGCGCCATGATCAGAAACTTCTGCAGCTCCCAGTAGCACTCCTGGTTGTCGTCGTTTTCGAGTTGATCGGGCACGCCGTACAGCGACCACTGCAGCTCGGCGGGCGGCAAGTAGATGCCGCGGCGGTCGGTGTCGGACTCGTCGGTATCGAGCCCGAACGCCCGCGATCCGACCACGCAGCGGTAGATCACCCGATCGAACAGCCCGTGCGTCGAGAGGGCTTTGTTCGCATCATTGATAGCGCCTTGCTTGTATTCTGCGAGCAGCATCAGGTTGTGATGATGCAGCGCGGCCTCGAATCCGTCGGGAAAGCGAATGCGATACGAGTGATGCCGATCACGCGGCGCGCGGACCACCACGCCGACCGCCCCCGCGGGATGCACCGCCTGCCCGTCGGACCCTTGCACCGCCTTGACCGCAACGACCTGGGTGCCCACCGAGTAGATGAGGTTCGGGCTGGTGTGGACGCGGGAGTTCATGTCTTGCCTTTGAGTGGCGAGGGCTCAGCCAGATACTTCCAAAAAGTGTTGATGTAGGGAGTGTCGAATTGGACGAGCGAAATGTCACTCATAATGAGGGTGGATGGTTCACCGTCCCAATTCCCGAGACCATCAAAATGTTGGATGGTTACCTTCTCTTCGTTGGTCGAGAGCACGGACCCGATGTAGAAGTCCTCACTCTCGATCTCAGCATCCTCGCACTCAATAATGATTCCATCGTATTGAGATTCTATTGAGTCAATTGCTGACCGCATGGTTGTAAGGTCGAGCGACGGTGGTTTCGCAAGTGCAGATAGCAGTCCTTCGCCCTTCAGCATCCGCTCCCAGTGCCGTTCGTATTTCCCTGAACGAACTTCCGTCACGTCTGCAATACGGAATACGGAGAATCCGTCCGGCATAAAATCATGGAAGCAATGCATCACGCCCAACGACTCTGATGCATCCACGAGAAAGCCGTTGAGCCGTGGGTTGCTCGGCAGAGAACGCTCCACACTTATCTTCTTGTTGGTGCCGACATACTGCCGAATGCTATCGCTCATGGATCTGAGATGCTCTGCGGTTATTCAAGTCGATGCGATACACGACCGCCATTTCGTCCGGCGGGTTCGCGGGGGCGGTGATTTCCACGCCGGCGTCGGTTTGCGACCACTTGATCGGCTCGTCGCTGCCCAGCAGCTTGACTTGCTTGACGTCAAACGGCGCCGCGTCGTCTTGCTTGGCAAATGCTTGCAGGACGATCGTCGAGCCCGGTTGCGGGGCGCCGAGTTGGATCGCGTAGACCGTCGCGCCCCGGCGGGTGTAGCGGACGTCGTCGGCCGTGTACGGTTTGTCGGTGGCGATGCCGCCGAAGTGGCCCTTGCCGGTTTGCGTGGGGCCGTGGCCGTACATGACAAACGGCCGCGTTTCGTAAACCGCCTCGCCGTACTTGGCCAGCCAGGCGCCCAGCTCGCGCAGCACGCTCTGCTGCTCGGCCGGGATCGTGCCGTCCGCCTTCGGCGACACGTTCAGCATCAGCTGGCCGTTCTTGCTGATGATGTCGATGAAGCTGTGCAGCACGACCTTGGTCGGCTTGATCCGCAGGTCGCGGGTGTAGCACCAACTGCCGTAGCTGACGGTGTCGTCGGTCAGCCAGGGTCGCTCGGCCAGCTCGGCCATGCCCCCTTTTTCGAGGTCGAGCACGCCCACGTCGATCGGCAGGTCCTCCTGCTTGAACGCGACCAGCACCTGCTGGTCGTGGGCCGCGGCGTGGTTGAAGTAGTGGGCCACGAACTGTTGCCGCTGGTCTTCGGGGATTTCATCGAGCCAGCTGTCGAAGTAAATGATGTCGGGCGAGTAGCGGTCGATCACCTCGTCGAGCTTGGCCCGCCAGAACGTCAGAAACTTGTCGCGGGGCATGTAGCCGTACAGCAGCGCCCGCTCGGGATCGTCCAGCAACTGGGGAAAGTCGCGCTTCACGTGCGAGTAGTGGCCGGTCCACTCGTCTTTGGCGGGATCTTTTTGCCACAGGTTGTTGCGGGCGTGGTGAAACGTGGCGACCAGTTTCATGTCGCGCTGGCGGGCGGCGGCGGCGATTTCGCCCAGGATGTCCCGCTGCGGGCCGCGGTCGGCGGCGTTCCAGGGGGTCACGTCGCTGTCCCACATGGCAAAGCCGTCGTGGTGTTCGGCCACGGGGCCGACAAACCGCGCGCCGGCTTGCTGGAACAACTCGACCCACGCGTCGGCGTCGAAGTGCTCGGCGGTGAACTGCGGCACGAACCGCTCGTACGGGTACTCGGCCGGGTCGCCGTAGGTCTGCACGTGATGGTCGTAGGACCAGCGGTCGCTGTCGTTGTTCTTGCCGAACATGGTCCGCGGGTACCACTCGTTGCCGAACGCGGGCACGGAGTAGACGCCCCAGTGAAAGTAGATGCCCAGCTTGGCGTCGCGAAACCACTCGGGCGCCGGCGTGTGGGTGCGGAGCGACTCCCAGGTCGGCTGGTAGGGCTCGGCGGCGTCGGCCGCGGGGCAGGCGAGCAAGGCGAGCGCGAAAACGGTCGCCGCCGAGGCGGCGCGGAGAGTTGTGAACACGATGGGTTGCTCCTGGATGAGATGCTCGCGGAATGATGTGTTGTTCTGTTGCTGCGGCGCCGCCGGGCGACGGGAGTGCGAAGCTCTGCTGAGCACGAGACTGTGCCCGTTTACGGGATTCGGCGGGGCCTCGCTCTCCCGCGTGTCGAAAAGCTAGTCGCCGCCGCAGCCCCCGCATCCTCCCCCACAGCCGCCGCCGCCGCAACCTCCCCCGCCGCACCCAGCGCTGCAGCCGCCGCTGCTCCACCCGCCGCCGGAGTTGCGCGGGAACATCCACTGATACAGCTCGGCCGTCATGCCGGGGGCGATCGACAGCATGCTCAGGCCGAACAGTCCCATCGCGAGCGCCTGCTGCGGTTCGTCGAGCGAGTAGAACTGTCGATCGTCCTTCAGCGGGCGATGATCGCGCTGGAGCTGACGCAGCAGCCGGGCGCCGCGACGGGTCCGCATCACCGGCCGCATGAACAACACGGCCAGCACCGCCGTGGCGACGCACATCAGCACGAGAAATAGCACGGGCTTGTGCCGGTCCAGGCCGACGAAGATCTTCATCACTCCCAGCGCCAACGGACTGGCGGCGACCAGCGCGGGCACGATCCGCGCGGCCCAGGCCGCGCCGGCGTTGGGGACCAGCCCGGCGTCTTCCAGGCGGGCGCCGATGCGGGCCGCCTCGGGGGCCCCCGCCGCGATCGCTTCGATCGGGGTGGCCATGCCGCGCGCTTCGATCGCACGGTAGATCTTCTGCACCAGCGGATGAGCGCCGGGCGGCTCGGGCTTGACGGTCATCACCGTCCGCTCGCTGACGTCGCACTCCTTGATCGCCCCGGCCAGCGCCAGCTCGGCCAGCGCGATCTGGCACGCGCGCCGCTCGCCGCCGGCCAGCACGGCCGCTTCGTAGGCGTCGAGCTCGGGGAGCGCCGCCGCCTCGTCGCCTCCTCTCAAGATCAGCCGCAGCGCCAGCGCCGCCACGGCGGCGCAAAGGACCAACCCCGCATACAGCGCCAGAAACGGCGGGCCGCGCATGTCGAGCGGGTTGAAACCGGCGCCCCACAGCGGCACGATCGCCAGCGCCCCCGCGCTGGCCGCGCCGATCCAGCGCCGCCGCACCCGCCGCCAGGCGGCAGCCAGCGGCGGCTTGCGAACCAGCCAGTAGCGGCTGGGATCGATGGTGCGCGGCTGGCGGGCCAACTCGAATCGTTCGTCGGTCGCCGGCCAGACGAGCCGCGGCGGCGCTGCGTCGAACTCGCGCTGATACGCGGCGAGCGTGGCGTCATACAGCCCGCGGTGATAGTCGAGTTGCGCGCCGCCGCCTGCGGTCGGATCGTGATGCAACGGCCGACCCAGCACGCGGCCGCACAACTCGTCCCAGTACGATCGCGAGTAGCACAGGTGCAGGTGCCACACCGCGTCGATCTGTTCGGAGGGACAAACCGGCTCGGCCGCCACCTGCGTCAGGTAGAGGAAGCGGCGGTACTCGTCGATCGCCCGCTGCGCCAGTCGCAACGACCAGCCGTGCTCCCGCGCCAGTCGCACCGAGAACGGCAGCGCGGCGCCGGGGACGTCGAAGGCAAACTCCTGCAAGCGGCGCCAGAGCGCCGGGTCGGTCAGCGGCATGGGAGACTCTCGCAGAGGACAAGTGCCGGCGGTGGATGGTTGGATTGTAGCAGATGTGGCTGGCGGCCATTCCGATGCCGCGCCGTGCGCCCGCCGCGAGCGGCGGGGCTAAATGGGATTTGTCGGGCGCCATTGCTGGTTTGCATTCGTGCGCGAGCGCGGGGCGGGGTCTTGTTACAATGTCCGTTTTCGGCTCCTCGTGCTGTTGGAATTCATGCTGGAACTTGTCCTCTACATCGTTGTCTTCATCGGTCTGTCGGGCCTGATGGCCGCCGTTGAGGCGGCTGTGATGAACGTGTCGCGGGTGGAGGTCGAGGAGCTGCAGGCCCAGGGGGCGTGGGGCGCCGGGGCGCTCAAGGCGATCACCGATCGCATCACGCGGCCGGTCGTGGTGCTGGTGATCTTCACCAACACGATCAACATCCTGGGGCCGATCCTGTGCGGGCAGAAGGCCACGGACCTGTACGGCGACACGGTGCTGGGCGTGGTGGTCGCGGTGCTCACGTTCGGCACGATCGTGTTCTCGGAGATTATCCCCAAGTCGCTGGGCAGCCACTACGCGCCGACGATTGCGCGGGTCGCGGCGCCGTTGATTCGCTTTTTCGTGGCGGCGTTGTATCCGGTGGTCGTGGCGCTCGATTGGTTCTCGAACCTGCTGATGCGGGGCGAGCGGCGGATCGGCACCGAGCAGCAGATCCGCTCGCTGGCGAAGATCGGCCACAAGGAGGGCTACATCGAACCGAACGAGGGTCGGCTGCTGCAGCGGGCCTTTCTGCTGAACGATCGCTCGGCGGCCGACATCATGACGCCGCGAGATCGCATGATCATGATCCCCGCGACGGCCACGGTCCGCGAGGCGGCGACGCAGATTTTTCGGCATGCGTACTCGCGCTACCCCGTGTACGACGCGGCGGCCGACAAGGTCACGGCGCTGGTGATGAGCCGCGACGTGCTGGAGGCGATCAGCAACGGCCGCGACCAGGAGCCGATCACCGCGATCGCGCGCGACGTGCTGGTCGTGCCGGCCGACATGCGGTCCGACCACCTGCTGGTGCGATTCCGCAACGAGCGAGTGCATCTGGCCGTGGTGCAAGCGGAAGGGCAAGTGGAGGGTCTGGTGACGTTGGAAGACGTGCTGGAAGAACTGGTGGGCGAGATCGAGGACGAAAAAGATCGCCCGCCGGCGCCGCCATCCATGACTCGGTGGCGGCCGAGTGATTGAGAATGGCGCCGCCAATGAACCCAGGCAAAGCCGTCAGGTATCGGCTGTCAGCTTTCAGCCAGAAGTAACAGTGGGTCATTGGCTGCGCATGGATCATTGGTTTGGGGATCACTCTCGGTCGTTGAGTTGAACGGTCGCGGCCAGTCGCTCGGCGCACGTGCCGGGACTTTTGCTCTGGTGCAAAACACGCGATTCTTGGAGCAAAACTCTGTTCACCAGCGCGGCGGCGCCAAGCGCAAGGTCTTGCCAAATAAGTGGTTGCGTCGCTCTGGGAAGTTCTGGGTCGACGACTTCTGCACGCACAACACCTGCGGCTGGTGCAAAACTCCGCGCGAGTCGCCAGGAAGTGAGTCAATCGCCTGCGGCATCGCTGCGTCGCCAAGTCGAATGGCGGAGATGGCACGCCCGTTCTTGTTTTTACCTCAGCCCGTGGCTCAATTTCCACGACAAAGTCGCGGTGGTGGCGTGCCGCGTTGCAGGACGACCCGCCGTCCGCCGGCGCCGCATGCGACACCTATTGGCCGCGCAGCCACGCATCGTCTGCGGCGGCGAAGGTGATCGGGGTGCGCGGGAGTTTGTCGAGATCGAATTGCTCGGCGAACGCCGCGGCGGTGATCGACTGCGGCTCGCCCAGCCCGCACCAGCGGGCGATCAGCGCCAGGATCCGCTCGGCGGGCACGCCGGCTTCGCGGTAATGAGCGACGCGCGTGTCGCCGTGACGTTTGGCGAGCCGGCGGCCGTCGGCGCCCACCACCAACGGCAGGTGCCAGTACTGCGGCGGCGGGCCCAACTGCAGGCGCTCATAGAGCAGCCGTTGACGGTGGGTCGAACTGAGCAGATCGTCGCCGCGGACCACGCGGTCGATGCCTTGCCGGGCGTCGTCGACGACCACGGCCAACTGGTAGCTCGGCAGACCCTCTTTCGTGGCGACGAGAAAGTCGCCCGTTGCCGCGGAGAGGTCGTAAAGGTGGCGGCCGTGAAACTGGTCCTCAAACGCCGTCGCGCCGTCGGGAACGAGCAGGCGATAGGCGGCAGCGCCGTCGGCGCCGGGGGAGGGCGAGGCTCCTGCCGAGCCGGTGGAGGCGACCCGCATTGGCTCGGCGGGAGCCTCGCCTGCCCGGGGATTGCCATCAGCGCCGTTGGTCGGCCGGCAGGCGCCTGGGTAGCGCAACTCGTGCGCGTCGCCATGCGGGGCCGACAGTTGGGCCGCTTCGATTTCCCGCCGCGTGCAGCGACAGGGGTACGCGCAACCGGCGGCGATCAGCCGATCGAGCGCCGCTCGGTACGGCGCCAAGTCACTGAGTTGGTAGTGGGGTCCCTCGTCCCAATCGAGGCCGAGCCACGCGAGCAGATCAATCGCCTCGGCCGCGGCGCCGGCCTTGATCCGCGGCCCGTCGAGATCCTCGATGCGCAGCACAATTTGCCAGCCTTGCTGGCGAGCCAGCGCCCAATTGGCCAAGAAGGTGCGCACGTTCCCCAAATGCAGTGCGCCGGTCGGCGAAGGTGCAAGGCGAGTGCGAGGCACGAACCAATTCCACAAAGACCAAATCCCAATGACCAAGTCACGACATTGTACACGTGACAGTGGTCATTGGCGCCTGGTCATTGGTCATTCGACAGGGTCAGTGCCTCCCCGGAGCCTGCGTGCCGCTGCTGGCTTGTCCAGCAGTACGAAGCGGGTACGCGAAACCCACTGCTGGGCAAACCAGCAGCGGCACGCGCGATCTCTGCTTGGTCATTGTGACTTTCGCAGCGGTGTCAGTTCCACCCGTCTTGCTTGCGGCCGCTTTTGCGTTTTTCGGCGGTTGTCAATTGATCGCCCAGCGGGCTGATGCGGTGCTTGATCGCCAGCCGCGTGACGATGGCGGCTTTGTCGGCGCCAAGAATCTTCATCGCCCGTGCGCGATGGTTGTCGACCGTGCTGGGGGAGAGCTTGAGGATGGCGGCGGCTTCATCCATCGTGCATCCGAGCGAGACGAGTCGGACCACTTCGCGTTGACGAGGGGTCAATTGCGAGACCCTGTCTTTCATGGAAGTCGGCATTTGCGGGAGCTCCAGTCCAAAGGGACAAATCGGACAATGGCAAGTAGCGGATGCGCCCACCTGAAGCTTATCCCGCGGAACCCCCGGCGGGCAAGTTTGGGGGAAACAACCCGCGTACACGCCGACTCAATTCGCCGCGGCGGAGTCCGTGCATGACGATTGGGGGGAACGGGCCTCCCAGAGAGGGGGCGCTGACGGCCCAATTCACCGGTTGCCGAGACAACCCAGCACGATGCGGATGTCGTCGTACGGCACCTCGCCCCCCAGGTGCTCGAAGATCGGCTTGAGCCGCTCGCCGCCCACCTGCTCGTAGGCCGCCTCGATGCGGGCGACCACCGCGGCGTCGACCCACGGCGAGGGATCCATTGCCTGCTCTTGCTGAATGAACTCGCCCAGGTATTTGACCACCGTCGAGCGCACGCGACCCAGCCGCTCGGCCACCTCGTCGATCCCCAGCCCCTGCCGAAACAGCTCGAAGGCGGGCAGCGACGATGCGGCGGGGACGAACGGTTCGTCAGGGACGACCCGCGATCGGCTGCCGCCATTGCCCTCGCCCTGGTCCATGGCGACGCCCTCGGCGGTGCAGTGTTCGACGATCGCTTCGACGAAGTCGTGGCCGTAATCGTCGCGTTTTTTTTCGCCGACGCCTTTCACCTCCAGCAGCGCGGTCAGCGAGGAGGGCCGGCGGCGGGCCATGTCGCGGAGCGTGGCGTCGCTGAACACCACGTAGGGGGGCACGCCGCGCTCGCTGGCCAATTCCATCCGCAGGCGGCGCAGCCGCTCGAACAGGTCGCGGTCGACGCCTTCCCACGAGTCGGCCGTCGCCCCGCCGCGACGCTGCGAGCGCGACCGGCCGGTCGGCGCCGGCTTGAGCAGTTGCGGGGTGCGCTCGCCGCGCAACAACTCGCGACCGTCGGGGGTGATCTCCAGCGTGTTGTACTCGCCGACCCGTGCCAGGTAGCCCTGCGACACAAGCTGATCGATCCATTGCCGCACGTCCTGCTGGCGATGCTCGGACAGCAGGCCGTGGGTGCTGAGCTGGTCGTGACCACTGGAGCGAATGCGCTGGTCGGCCGAACCGACCAGCACCTTGGCGGTGTAGTCGGCGCCGTAGCGCTGATCGAGCCGGGCCACGCACGAGATGATCTTTTGCCCCAGCACGACCGGCTCGGCGACCAGGTCGAGCTCGCCCAGGCAAACGTCGCAGGCGCCGCAGTCGTCGTCGGGATATTCCTGGCCGAAGTATTCGACGATGGCCCGATGGCGGCAGCCGGCGCCGTCGACGAATTGGTTCATGGCCTCCAGGGCGCGCACGGCGCCGGCGACCGACTCGGGCTCGCCCCCTTCGATCATCCGCCGCCACAGCATGGCGTCGCCAGCCGAGGCGAGCAGCACGCACTCGGCTTCCAGCCCGTCGCGACCGGCGCGGCCGCTTTCCTGGACGTAGTGTTCCAGCGATTTGGGCATACCGTTGTGGATAACGAACCGCACGTTCGATTTGTCGATGCCCATGCCGAAGGCGACCGTAGCGACGATCACGTCGAGCCGCTCTTCGAGGAACGCCTCCTGATTGCGGTGGCGAACGTCGTCGGCCAGGCCGGCGTGATAGGGGGCAGCGCGGTGGCCCAGACCTTCCAGGCCGGCGGCGACTTTCTCGACTTCCTTGCGGCTGATGCAGTACACAATGCCCGATTCGCCGCGGCGTTGCTCGACCAGTCGGGCGACCTTGTCGAACCGGCCGCTGCCGCCGCGCACAATGCGGTAGGTGAGGTTGGGCCGATCGAACGAGCCGATCAGCATGACCGGCTCGCGCAGATTGAGCTGCTCGGCAATGTCGCGCTGCACGTGGGTGGACGCCGTGGCGGTGAAGGCGTGGACGCTGGCCTGCGGAAAGGCTTCTTTCAGGATGCTCAGCCCGCGGTACTCGGGGCGGAAGTCGTGGCCCCAGGCGCTGATGCAGTGCGCTTCGTCGATCGCCGCAAACTGCACGTTGGCGGCGGTGAGGAAATCCATGGTGCGGGACATCAGCAGCCGCTCGGGCGCCACGTACAGCAGGCGCAATTCGCCGGCGCGGATTTGCGAAGCGACGATGCCGCGCTCCTCAGCCGACATGGTGCTGTTGATCGCCGCGGCGGGGACGCCGCACTGCACCAGGGCGTCAACCTGGTCCTTCATCAGCGAGATCAGCGGCGAGACGACGACCGCCAGCCCCTCGCTGCAGACCGCGGGGACCTGAAAGCACAGGCTTTTGCCGCCGCCGGTGGGCAGCACCGTGACGCTGTCCCGGCGGCCCATGACGCAGGTCATCGCCTCGCGCTGCAGGGGGCGGAACGAGTCGTAGCCCCAATACCGCTGCATGGCGTCCAGCAGCGTGGCGGCAAGTGTCGAAGACGCGGCGGGCACGGCGGGGGGAAGTTCCAGGCGATGCAAGCGGTTGACCACGGCGGCCAGGAGAACTGCAACGTCGGCGCCTGCGTGCCACTGCTGGCTAGTCCAGCAGTGCGAAGCGGGGACCAGGCGCCCACTGCTGGACGCGCCAGCAGTGGCACACCCAGACGATGCAGATCTCCTGCTGCGGCGGCCGCGACAGATCCGGCCACCGGCAGAGCCCCATCGTACCGGTCGCCGCGCCCGATTTCTATGCAATCGATACAATCGCTACAGGGCGGCCGAGGAGCGGCAGGCGGCCCTGGCAGCCGCCGGGGGAAATCTGCGACTGGCTTCCCCACAGCCGGCTGCGACAATCACAATAGAATCTTCTCCGCTTGACTTGCCACCCGTGAATCGATCATGCCCGTGCGACACCTCGGACACTTGCTCCTCGGCCTGCTGCTCGCGACGCGCTGCGTGCCGGCCGCGGCGGCCTTTGATTTGCAGTTCACGCTGTTGGACAACGCCAACGGTTTCACGACGACCGAACGCGCGTTGGTGCAGCAGGCGGTCGACCATGCCGAGGCGATGTGGGAAACGGTGCTGCTGGGTTATCAGAACGATGCGATGATCACTAGCGTGCCCATCACCGTGATCCCGACGACCAGCGGGTTGGCCTCAGCGACATTCTCCGGCACGACCAGCCATGGCGGGTTCACCTACGCCACCAGCGGGTTTGTGAATATCAACGTCAACGAAATCGAGAACTTTGCCGACTGGCAGGGCCCCGGGGCCAACGGACTCAATTTTCTCGACGAGTTGATGGCGCACGAAGTCGGGCACGTGCTCGGGATCGGCACGTTGTGGGTGGCCAACGGCAACTATGCGAACAACACGTATCAGTTTATGGGCCCGCACGCGGTAGCGGCTTACGAAGCGGAGTTCAGCGATCTGTCCGGCTACGTCCCTGTAGAAAACAACGGGGGCCCCGGCACGCCCAACGCCCACTGGGATCAGATGATGCGCAGCAGCGGCGAGGCGGGCGACCCCTCCAACCCCTGGATCCTGTCGCCGCTGACCGGCGTGGTCGACCAGTACGGCCGCGATCGGGCGCTGGAGTTGATGACCGGCGCCATCGATCCCGACTATTTGGAACCATTCCTCAGCCGGACCACGGTGCAGTCGATGCGCGACCTGGGATATCTCGTCACGGAATTCGAAGACGCCAACGGCGACGGCGCGGTCGACGCGACGGACCTGGCGACTTGGGCCGCTGGATACGGGTCCACGGGGCTGCAGATCGACAGCTTCACGTACGGCGACGCCGATCGTAATCGAGCGGTGCAGGGCGGCGACTTCCTGCTGTGGCAGCGTGCGGCGGCCGGCGCGGCGGCGACTGCGATTCCCGAACCAGCCGCGTGGGTGCTGGCGTCGCTGAGCGTCGTGGGCATCGCCTGCCGCAGGTCGCGCTAGCGCAGGTCGCGGCCGCCGTTGGCGTTGAGCGTTTCGCCCGTGATGAACCCCGCGGCGCCGCTGGCGAGAAACACGATGCAGTGGGCGATTTCCTGCGGCTCGGCGAACCGCTGCAGCAGCAGTTTCTTTTCGGCGTAGTCGGCCGGCAGCGCGGTGGCGGTGATCTGGCCCATCTCGGTGAGCGTCATCCCCGGCGCCACGCAGTTTACGCGCACGCGGGGGGCCAGCGCGCGGGCCGCGCTCTTGGTCAGGTTGATCACGCCCGCCTTGGCCGCGGCGTAATGGGCCTGATGCGGCACGCCGGTCTGACCGGCGACGCTGGCGACATTCACCACCGCGGCCCCGTCGCGCAAGAAAGGCGTGACCGCCTGCAGCACGTAGAACGGGCCGTTGAGATTGACCGCCACGACGTGCTGCCACTCGTCCGCGGGCAGCTCGCGCAGGTCGCCGACCGGCGCGACGCCGGAGCTTTGCACGAGAATATCCAGGCCGCGCTCGCCAAGATCGAGCTGGGCGATCGCCCGCTTCACGTCGGCCGCATCGGCGACGTCCATGCGGCAGCGCCGAGCCGTGCGGCCGTGGCTTTCGACAGCGGCGACGGTGGCGTCAGCGCCGGCCTCGTTGCCGCGGTAGCCGACGATCACGTCGACCCCTTCGGCGGCCAGCAGCTCAGCCGTGGCGGCGCCGATGCCGCTGGAGGCCCCCGTGACCAGGGCCAACTTGCCCTCCAGATCCAGTTGCACGATCCGCTCCCGTGAAGATTGCTGCCAGCCGCCTGCAGCAGAATACAGCCGCCTGCAGCAGAATCTAACAGAGAGGGGGCGTGCTGGCGAAGCGGGCCCGCGAGCCGCGAACACTGAGAAGCGGATGTTTGCGTGCCACTGCTGGCTTGTCCAGCAGTGCGAACCTGATGCACGGCGTCCACTGCTGGGCAAGCCAGCAGTGGCACACTGGGCTATCGCACCGTGGCCAGGACGCCCCGCCGTCGCCACAGCAGGGCGGCGGCGCCGCAGGCCGTTAGGACGATCGCCGTCGGTTCAGGCACGGCTGCGGAGATCAGGCTCGCGGGAACCGTGGCGCCGCCGCCGTAGTTGTCGGCCCAAATCGTCAGATCGGCGGCGTCGACCAAATTGTTCCCGTCGCCGTCGGCTTTGATGTTGTCGATGGGAAACGGTCCGCTGAGCCCTTCGTGACGTTGCCAAGCGAGCAAGTCCGCGCCATCGACCGCGCCGCTGAAATCGAAATCGCCGGGACGAACCAAGTCGTCGGCATGCTCTTCAACCCAGGGCGTGACCACGTCGTTGAGGGTCGTGACTGAGACATTGAGCGTGCCCCAGGTGACGTAGAACGGTTGCGAAGTCTTGAAGCCGTCCATCCTCACCTGCACAGCCGACAGGTAGAAGCCCTCCACGGGCGACGCGCCCCCGGCCACTTCCAGCGACCAATACTGGTGCGCGTGCAGGCGGAGCGACCCCGTGGAGCTGGTCAGCGTTTTCTCCAGCACTTTGCCGGGAATCATCGCGTCCGTGCCATCCGCCGCGGCGAGCTGATTGTTGCGGCCGATCAGCGTCATCGTCGTGCCGGGTTGCGACGGCAGGCCGAATTGGGGCGTCGCCCCGGAGCCGTCCCAGTAGAGCAGATTGGACGTGACGCCGCCGACGTTCATGGGCAAAAAGTCCCAGTAGACGTCCGCGCCCGCGGGCAATTCGCCGTAGCCTGCGGGGGGAGTGGTGAGCGACATGAACCCCGGATCATTCCAAGCGTTGAAACTGGGGAAGAGCCCCGCGAACGAGCGCACGCCCATGATTTCCATGTTGTTCAGGTCGTCGTCCAGCCCCGTGACCAACGTGTCGTCGAGGGTTTGAATCAACAGACCGCCGCCGTGGGAATGCGCGTGGTGCGCGGATGCCAGCAGGAACGTCACGCCGACCAGCAGGGCGGCCGCGTGGGTCACGTTCGTACGAATGGGGAAAGACATTGGAGCAGGCCTCGTCGAATGACAGCGGTGAGCGGTCATTCGCAAAAAAAAACGGGAGACGTCCCGGCCGCGCGGGCCGGGACGTCGTCGCACACGGTCAATTAATAATCCACGGTCAACGACTACATGCGCTTGTAGCCAACAAGCCCAATCAGCCCGGCCAACGCGAGCAAGGCCGTCGTCGGCTCGGGCACGGCGGCCAGCGCTTCGGTGAACCGGGTCGCCTCGGCGTAGAAGGCAAAGCTGCGACCGCCGTACATGGGAACGGGATTGCCCGTGGGATCGTCCATGTAGTTGCGAACCGCTTCGCCCAGCGCTTCGGCCGCCCCCTGGGGATCGGCGTCCGCCAGCAACGCATTGTCGACCAGCGACACCATGTACAGCGGCGGCGACTCGCCCAATCCGGTCACCGACACCGACAGCTTGCCGACGTACACGCCGTCGGGAATGGGATTGCCGTCATCGGTCAGGTCATGCAGACCGTAGAGCGGATGATTGTGAAAACTGCCGTCGGCGCTGATCGGCAGCGAGACGTCCGGCATGCCGGCTTCGACTCCCGAGGCGGGAACCAGCGCCGCGCCATCCCAGAACCAAGTATCCAGCACGTTGTACGACACGGACTCGCCGGGCGGCAGGTCGCCGAGTTGGCCCGGCAGCAGTTTGCTGGTGGCCAGCGAATCGTAGCCCGGTTCTGTCGAGCCGACGTCGGGGGCGCCGGGAATCGGCGGGGCGGGAATCAGGATGGTCTGAAAGACCTTGTCCGTCGGGTCGAAGAACAATCGTTGGGTGTCGTCGTCGTTGGGAATGGCAAAGCCGATGTCGACCTTGCCGTTGTTCTCGAACACGGCGACGTCGCCGCCGCCGCCGTGGGCGTGGCAGGCGGGAGCAAGGGCGTCGATGACGACGAGCGAACTCGTCGCAACCATCAGCGCAGTAAGAGCAAAGGAGCGAATCATTGGTTTCAACCTTAGTGGTCAGTGGTATTTGTCAGTGAGGTCAGGACGCGCAGCCTCGCCAGCGCGGCGACGCTGCAGTCGAAACGGCGCGAGCGAGCGCTGCAGTTGTCAGTGCCCGACGGGTTTGGCGAAGTTCGTCCCTTCGATGCACCACTGCTCGATATCGCTGGCAGCAATCACATCGACGTGGCCGTCGCCGTACAGATAGTTGGCCACGGGGCCCGGATGGCGGCCGATGGCCACCTCCGCCGCTACGTCCTTGAGAATGGCGTAATCCGGGGCGTCGCGCTTGGCCATGTTCTGCTCGCTGAACCAGAGGTACGAATGCACGTGGTCGTAATTCGTCCCCAGTTGAGCAGCGTCGCCCTCGAACATCATGATCGTCGTGTGCGTCTGCACCAGATCCCACAACTCGGCCACCATGCCGTCGCCTTGGGCCTGCATGGCCGCCACGACATTGGGCGGCAGCCCCGTGGTGTCGATCCGATCAGGTTCGCGCAGGTAGCCGTTCATCGCGTAGCTGGTCACCGCGGCCTCCTCGATCCCGTCGATGCGCTCGTAGTCCTCGGGGCACAAACGCATGTCGTCGACGTTCTCCAGGTACGGAGCCAGATTCGCGATCCAGGACTTCTCCTCCTCCGTCCGGTTTGAGACTTCGGTGTTGTGCAGCGCAATGAGCGGAAACTCGCCGCGGTGCGTGTTGGCGAAACGGTGAATCGCCAAGCCGATTTGCTTCATGCGACTGGCGCACTGCGCACGACGCGCTGCGGCTCGGGCTTGCTGAACTGCGGGCAAGAGCAGCGCGATTAACACTCCGATAATCGCGATAACGACGAGCAATTCGACGAGCGTGAAGCCGCGGCGTGATTGCGACATGGTGGCAGCCTTGGAGTAAGAGTCCGCGCAGCAGAGCGCAGCGCACATGGCGGTCGCGGCATGAAGCCGCATCGGCCAAAGTGAAGAGGGCGGAAAGCAGCTTAAGCTTGCCGTGGCGGGCCGCGCCCGCATGGAGCCAGCTGCCACACCTGAGGAGCCGCGATCGAAGCCGGCGGCCCGCCCGTGCTCGCCAGTTGAGAGAGCAGACAAGGCGCGTCGCTCGTGAAAAAGCCGCTTTGCAGCAACCGGGTGAGGGTCAGCAGCGGACTGGCGTGCTCGACATGCAGCGCCAGCGGGCGGTGCAGTTCAGCCTGCTGAGCCGACTGAGACTCGTGTCGCGATTCGCGATCCGCCGGGGCCGGCGCTGGCTCGGGGTCGTCGTCCACTTCAGTCCAGCCGCTGGCCGCTGCCGGCAGGCGGTGGTAATGAACGTGAAAGTCGGGCCCGTGAAAGTGAAAGAAACCTCCGCCGCTGGACGACGCAGCCGGGGAGTCGCCCGGGACGCTGCGATCAGCAATGATTCCGCCGTCGGGCAGCAGTTGGTTCAAGGCAACGCCGAACACGCCCCCGCCGAGATACAGCAGGATGAGCAGGCAGGCGGCGATGCGTTGCAGGGAATTGGTCATGACGGTGCGTCAACGTCGGACTCGACTTGTCGCACTCATTTTCGGATGGCGTTGGCGGCGGTCAAGAAGAACGGAGCCGACGTCCTGCAGCTCGAAGCGAACCCGCTTCCTGGCTCCCCAACCGTAGCGACGGGGCGCGGGCAACAGGTCTACGGTGACGAATCCCGCCCCGGATGGCAATTTTTCCGAAGATAACTGCTGTTGATGAAGATCTGAGGTGTGAGCTGCGTTACACAGCAACCTGCTGGCGCCGCTACGACAGTCGACGCTTCCAATACCTGGGCCGACGGCTGAAGTGGCAGATCGCCAAGCCGATGATCTTATCGGACCGCTCCACGTAGACCAATCCGTAGGGAAACTTGCGGAACGGAACGACCCGCGTCCCTTCGAAATACGGCGTGCCGATCTTCGGAAGTTCCGCCGCTTGCTTGCGAGCGCGGATCAACGCGTCCCAGAACCGCTCGGCTGCCGTCTCGCTCCGCTCGCGGTACCACTGCACCGCCTCGCGGGCGTCGAGGATGGACTCCGGAGGTACTCGAAGGGGAGGCTAGCCATCGCCCCGCATCAGTCGCTCGGCTTCTTCGGCAGGAACCGCTTCAGCGGCGCCCGAGTCAAGTTCGGCGAGCCGGCGGGCGATTTCGTCGCGCCAGGCTTTTGAGACCTCTCCGACCGACTCTTCTGGCCCGTGATCGAGGCCTGGATCGGCCAAACTGGTCTGAATGGCGCCGAACACGACAAGACGTTGATCCAACGGCAAAGACAAAACCGATGCGATAACAGCTTGCGTTGGATCGATCGTCGACATGAGAATGCTCCTCGTCGCCATGATCCGCCGGCTCGATGCTCGCGGCAAAGCGAACGAACCGGCGTCCAGGGCGCCCGCGAGGTTTGTCTCCTCATAAGTTCGTCCCGGCAGGGACGTTTCGAGAATAGCCCCGCGATTTATCGCGGGGAACCAAGCATCGCCGCAAGCGTCAAGTCCCGTAGGGACGATTGAAATCACAGCTTCAGTCGTCCCTATGGGACTCGCGCGATCTCGCGCGACCGCGACCCCGCGATGAATCGCGGGGCTATTCTCACGCTGTCCCTCCGGGACAGATCTGAGCCTACCCTTCGCCAGCATCAGCTCCAAGCTGGCGAAGCACCGCTCACTCCTGCTTCATAAATTTCGCATTGGCCGTCGTGTCCTTCGGCCCGTAGTCGTACACGCGGTATTGCTTGCTGACCTTGGCGCCGCCTTTTTTGAGCGTTTTGTAGCTCAGGTCGTTGCTCTCCAGGACCCAGGAGAATTCGGCTTCCTGGATGCCCCATTTCAGGGCGTCGGGAACCAGCCGCGAGACCAGGGCCAGGCCGATGCCCCAGCTTTGGTACTCGGGCAGCACGTTGGTGCTGATCAGGCGCACCCGTTTGATGGCGCGTTTATTACCGAGCAGTCGCATGAAGCCGAAGGGGAACAGCTTGCCGTCGATTGCCTTGATCCGCGGGTTGTAGTCGAGCAGGCCGAACATGGTGCCGACCGGCTTGCCGTCGATTTCGCCCACGGTGGTCAGCTCGGGGACGATCATTTGCTTCATTCCCGCGGCCTGTTTCTTGACCTCGCCGTCGCTCATGGGCACAAAGCCCCAGGTGTTGACCAGCGACTGGTTGTAGATGTCGAGAAACGTGCGCAGCTCTTGGTCGAATCGCTTGGGATCCATCGGCCGGCAGACCAGGTTCATCCGCTCCAGCACGCTGCGCGAGGCGTTGTACAGTCGGCTGGTGACCTCCTCGAGCATGTCCACGTGACCCCAGAACGCGAACATGTCCTGCGCCTTGCGAAAGCCGTACGCGTCGATCAGCCGCGCGTAGTAGGGCTTGTTGTAGGTCATCATGAACCAGGGCGTGTCGTCGAATCCCTCGATCAACAGTCCCAGCTCGTAGTTCAGCGAGGGGTTGACCGGCCCGCGGATCGCTTCGACGCCATGCTCGGCGAACCAGGCCCGGGCCGTGTCGAACAGTCGGCCGGCGACTTCCTCGTCGTCGACGCACTCGAAGAAGCCGAAGAAGCCGCGCTGCTCCTTGTACCAATCGTTGTGCGCGTGGTTGATGATGGCCGAAATCCGGCCGACGGGCTGACCGTCGCGGAGCGCGAGGAAATTCTGCATCGTCGCCGCGTCGTGGAACGGGTGGCGACGGAATCCCAGCAGCTCCTTCTGCACCATGCGGATCGGCGGCACCCAGAATTGGTCCCCCTGGTAGATCGTCCAGGGGAGCTGGAAGAACTGCTTGCGGGTGCGGCGGGACTCGACGGGAACGACTTCCAAGGCGGCCATGGGCGGGGGGAGCGAAAAGCGACGGGGATCAACGCCGACGCGAGGCCGACGGCAGGGCGGTTAATCCGGTCACTGTAGTGGTCAGCCGGGGCAGGGACAAGCGAGGCCGCCGGGGGCCGCGAGCCCCCCGGCAGCGCCGATTGTCCTTTTTTTGCCGGTCGGGCGGACCGTGATTACACTGAAGGGACCGGAACATTCCGCTGGCGACGCGGCTCAGGCCGCGCTGGCGCCCGCACCCCGCCGTGTTCGCACGGCCGCCGAGAACCGAATAGCCGAGAAGAATATGCGCCGTCCCGTCCTCGTACGCCTTGTTGGTTTGCTGGCGTTGGCCCTGGCGGCCGGAACCATGGCGCCGACGGTCGCTCGCAGCCCGCTGGTGTCGTACGACGATGCGGCCCGGTGCGGGTTGGTTCGCAGTTGGTACGCTCAGGCGCCGGTCGACTATTCCCGCAGCCGGGTCGAGCAGTGGAAGTTGTTCTACGACCGGATCTACGCGACCAGCACGGCGGGGCTGCTGACGGAGTTCGACGCCGAGACGGGCGAGACGACGTGGACCACCTCGATCGGCGCCCCCGGGGCCGCGGCGTTCGGGCCGGGGGTGAATCTCGACTATGTGGCGATCGTCAGCGCGTCGAAGTTGTATCTGCTCGATCGCCGCGACGGGCATGTGATCTGGAGCCGCGACTTGGGCAGCGCCCCGGCGGCGGGCCCGGCGTTGAGCGATCGCTACGCCTTTGTCGCGCTGTTGAGCGGGCGGATCGAAGCCTACGATCTGAAGGACCCTGAAGCTCAGCCGTGGTACTACAGCTCGGCGGGGCGCAGTTATCAACGCCCGACGGTCACCGGGCGGGTCGTCAGTTGGCCCACGACCACCGGCTATCTGTACGTGGCCTCGGCCGAAGACCCGCGGCTGCTGTACCGGTTGGAAACCAATGACGAAATCGTCGCCTCGCCGGTCGAGCAGCGACCGTACCTGTACGCGGCGTCGCGCGACGGTTACATCTACTGCGTCCAGGAAATCACCGGCGCCGAGAAGTGGCGGTTCTCCACGGGCTACGCGATCGAGAGCAAGCCGGCCGTGGTGGGCGACGTGACGTTCGCCGCGTCCCAAGAACCGGCGCTGCATGCGCTCGACTCGAAGACGGGCGAGGAAGGTTGGGTCGCCCTGGGGCTCAGCAGCTTTGTGGCCCGCGGTAAAGATCGCGTCTACGCGGCCGACACGTTCGGCAACATCTACGTGATCGAGTTGAAGTCGGGGCAGTACGTGAACGGTCTGGCCGTGCCGCAGGGCACGCAGACAATCGTCAATGATCAGACCGATCGCATTTTCCTGGTCAACGACCGCGGATTGGTGCAGTGCTTGCACGAGCAGGGCGTCGACATGCCGACGAAGTACCGCGAGCCGCCGGCGCGGACGACCCTCGAGCCGGTGGAAGCGGACGCCGACGCTGCGGTTAACCCGTTCGACGCCGGGGGCGACGAGCCGTCGGCTGACGAGGACGCCGGGGACGAGGGCGAAGACGAAGGTTACGTCAGTCCGTTTGAGCCCGCCGCCAGCCCGTTTGGCGGCGACGAGGGCGCGGGCGAGGAAAGCCCGTTTGGCAACGTCGAGGATCTCGACGAGAACCCGTTTGGTTTTTGACGCCCCCCCGGCCTCTTGCGTCGCGGCGGCCAGGCAAGCAGTCGCACGAGAGGAGTGGCCATGATTCCGCTGATCACCCTGGGAATTTGCTACATCGCGTTGGGGCTATGGTGCGCTGCGTCGCCGGATCAGACTTCGTCCGCCGTGGGGTTTTCGCTCGCCAACGCCAGCGGTCGCAGCGAGTGGATCACCGTGTACGGCGGTCTGCAAGCGGGGCTGGGCGCCGCGATGCTGCTGTGCGGCTATGCGCCCAGCTTGCGGCTGGGCGGATTGGCCTTCGCGGCCGTGTTCTCGTGGGGTTTGGTGCTGTTTCGCACCCCCACGCTGTTGACTATGAGCGTGCGGGGGATGACCTACGGGTTTGCCGTGGTAGAAGTGGTCTCAGCGGCGTGGCTCACTTACGCATACTTCGCCGCCGCGCGGGACTGACGTCCTGCCGCCCTTGTTGTTCGCTCACTGAACCCACCGCCTGACTGCCTCTTTCTCATGTCGCGCATTCTCGCTGTGCACCTTAAGCCTCACGAAGCGACCGTGGTCGTGGTGCGCGGCGGTGCGGTACGACCGACGGTCGAGGCGGCGCGCCGCGTCGGGCTGTCGCCGGACGACGCGCCGCAGCGTCGCGGCGAAATCCTGGCCGAAGCGGTCGGCGAGCTGAACGCCCGCAAGCTGCCGGTGGTCGTCGCGCTGCCCCGCGACGGGCTGTTGTGGCAGAACTTCCAACTGCCGCCGGCGCCTGACGAGGACCTGCCCAGTTTGGTGCACCTGCAGGCCCAGCGCGATTTGCCGGTGGAGGACGACGGCGCCGGGTTCGACTTCCTGCCGCTGGAGGGCGATGCCGAACACCCCCGCCGCGTGCTGGGCGTGGGGCTGGCGCGCACCGCCTGGCAGCGGGTGCTCGACACGCTCGCGGCCGCGCAGCTCAAGCCGCGGCAAATCGTTCCCGAGGCGGTCGGCTGGCCGCTACTGGTTGAAGGTCACGCCAGCGGGGCCGAAGGCGAAACCGCCGGCGTGCACCTGGGCGTGGCGACCGAGCCCGGCTGGGCCGCCATCTGGGCCGCCGCCGAGGGGGCCGTGCGGCTGCTGCGCTCCGTGCGGTTGCCCGAGGGCGACGACCCCGACGCGTTGGCGGCCGTGCTGTCGGGCGAACTGCGGCGTACGCGGCTCGTGTTGGGACAACTGCATCCCGATGCCGCTGGCGCCGAGGTCTACCTGGCCGCGGATCATCCGCCGCAGGAGTTGGCCGAGCGGCTGGCGGCGGTGCTTTCCAGCCGCGTGATCGCGGTGGACGCCCGCGAGGCGTTTTACGTGGAGAACATCGACCAGGACGCCGGCGATTGGGCGGCGGCGGCCAGCTTGGGCGCCAACGCGGCGGCTGGCGAGCGGCCGGTGCTCGACCTGCTCAATCCGCGCAAACCGCCCGCGCCCCCCACCAACATGCGGACTTACGTGCTCGCTGCGGCCGCGGCGCTGGCCGTCGCCGCGCTGGTCGGTTGGCAAGGGTACCGCAAGATCCAGATCCCCCGCGCTGCGGCCGCCGTCGCCGAGGCGGAAACCGAGCAACTGAGCGAAGAGCTGGAAGGACTGGCCGGCGATCAGCGCCGGGCCGCGACCCTGCAGCAGTGGCAGTTGCGGTCGGCGCCCGTGCTGTCCATGCTGGCCGACGTGGCTGACGGACTGCGCCCCGAAACGTTTGACTCCGAGGACTTTCCCGAGGGGACCGACGTGATGGTCACCAAGGTGAACATCGTCGGGGGGACGCTCACGCTCGACGGGGCCGCCAAGGACGCGGCTGCCCTGCAGCCGGTCGAAGCGCGGCTGCGGGAGAAAGGCTATCGCGTCGACCGCGGAACGATTCGCCCCGACGCCTCGCAGGCGCCGGGCTATAAGATCGGCTTCTCCGCCACGTTGCAGCGGCCCGAGACCGCGGGAGGCGCCCCGTGACGAATCGTGAAAAGCGGCTCATCGGGCTGGTCGCCGCCGCCGGCGTGCTGTGGGGCGGGACCAAGGGTCTCTCCAACTACCGCACAGCCGTCGACGAAAGCGTCGATGCGCAGCTCGAGGCCGAAGGCGAACTCTCCTCGGTCCAGGCCGACGTGAACCGCGGGTATCGCGATCGACGGCGGCTGGCCAATTGGCGACGCGGGTCGTTGCCTACTGACGCCGACGTGGCCGAGTCGCTGTACCGAGACTGGCTCACCGCGGAGCTGGCCGCGGCGGGCCTCGGCTCGCCGCAGGTCAGTGAACGCGCCCGGGCCACCGTGGGCGAAGAAGCCACGGAGCTGACGTTCACCGTCACCGCCAAGGGAGAGCTGCCCAAGTGGCTCGACTTTTTCAAGCGGTTCAACGCGGCGCCCCACCTGCATCGCATTTCCGAGGCGACGCTCACCCCCGACGAGAAACGCAAGGAAATTTCCGGCACGCTGCGGGTGGACGCCCTGGCGCTGGCCGACTGCAACCGCGACGACACGCTGGCCGAAAAGAAAGACTCCGACGTCGCGTCGGAGGACGATGAAGCCGCCGTGGCGTTGATCACGGCGATCACCGACCGCAAGCCGTTTCAGCCGCACGACGGCAAGAAGGACAAGCCCGAAGGCAACGGCGCGGGCGAGGCGGTCGTGTCGGCCATGTTCACGGGCCGCTCGGGTTGGATCGTGTCCGTACGGCAGGGCAAGTCGGGAAAGATCGAGCGGTACGCCACCGGCGACACGGTCAAGTTCGGCAGCTTCGAGGCCACGTTGGTGGAACTCGACGGCCGCCGGGTCGTGTACGAGACCGACGACGGCCGGTTCGAGGTGCAGCTGGGGCAGAACTTTGGCGAGGGTCGCAAGTTGGGCGACGAAGCGTAGGCCAAGCTTTCAGTAGGTCAGGCTTTCCAGCCTGACACGGCGTCACCGCAGCGCTGCGAGCGCCGTCGCAAGGGCGAGTCAGGCTGGAAAGCCTGACCTACGGCCGCCGCGATCACCACTCGCCGGTGGTCAGGAATTGGTGGACCGACGCGGCCGCCTTGCGCCCCGCGCCCATGGCCAGAATCACCGTCGCGGCGCCGCTGACGATGTCGCCCCCCGCGAAGACGCCGCGCTTGGTGGTGCGCATCGTTTCTTCGTCGGCCACGATGTAGCCTCGCTGGTTGGTCGCCATGTCGGGCGTGGTCGACTGCACCAGCGGGTTGGCGCCCGTGCCTACGGCGATGATCACCGCGTCCAACGGCATCTCGAACTCCGAGCCGGGGATCTCCACCGGCCGCCGGCGGCCCGACTCGTCCGGCTCGCCCAGCTCCATCTTGATCAGCCGCACGGCGGTCAGGTAACCGTCGTCGTTGCCGAGAAACTCGACCGGATTGTGCAGGTTCATGAACTGCACGCCTTCCTGCTCGGCGTGGTGCACTTCCTCGGCGCGGGCCGGCATTTCCTCGCGGCTGCGGCGATAAATGATGTAGGCGTTTCCCGCCCCCAGCCGCAGCGCCGAACGCACGGCGTCCATCGCCGTGTTCCCCCCGCCGACCACCGCCACGTTCTTGCCGCGGCAATCGTAGATGGGCGAGTCGTACTCGTCGGGATCGTACGCCTTCATCAGGTTCACCCGGGTGAGGAACTCGTTGGCCGAGTACACGCCGCCATAGTGCTCGCCGGGGATGTTCAAGAACCGCGGCAACCCGGCCCCCGTGGCGATGAACACCGCGTCGTAGCCTTCCTCCTGCATCAGTTCGTCGATGGTCACCGTCTTGCCGACCACGACGTTGGTTTGAAAGTCGACGCCCATCTTGCGCATGTTGTCGACTTCCTCGCGGACGATGTCTTTGGGCAGGCGGAACTCCGGGATGCCGTACACCAGCACGCCGCCGATTTCGTGCAGCGCCTCGAACACCGTCACGTCATGGCCGCGCTGCACCAGGTCGCCGGCGCAGCTGAGCCCCGCGGGGCCGCTGCCGACGATGGCCACTTTCTTGCCGGTCAGCGGCGCTCGCTCGGGCAAGCCGACTTGCCCCGCCTGCCGTTCGTAATCGGCGACAAACCGCTCCAGGTTGCCGATGGCCAGCGACGTGAACCGCTTGCCCAGCACGCAGGCGCCCTCGCACTGATTCTCCTGCGGGCAGACCCGCCCGGTGACCGCCGGCAGGACGTTGTCCTCGCGGATTTTGGCCGCGGCTTGCAGATAGTCGCCGGCGACGACGAGATCGACGAACTCGCGGATCTGCACGCCCACGGGGCAGCCGCCGACGCACTTGGGGTCGGAGCAGGTCAAGCACCGCTGCGCTTCGTGCTCGGCCGCGGCGACCTCCAGGCCCAGGTTCACCTCCGTGAAGTTGTGCGCACGCTCGTGAGCGTCCTGTTCCGGCATGCCCTGGCGGGGGATTTTCATCCGCTCTTTCGGCGGCAGTTTTTCGGCCATGGGGAATCTCAGCTTGAGTGGCTCGTGTGTTGCGGCCTGTCTCGGCGTGCCACGGCTCTGCGAGCCGTGTGAACTAAGTTGGTCATTGCCCCCACGCGCACGGCTCACAGAGCCGTGGCACACGGCGGGTCAATCGGTCGTTTGCCCGACGCGCTGGCCCACCTCCGGGTGTTGCTGCTGCAGCCGGCAGGGGGCGAGCTCGCGCTCGCAGCGGTCCGGATCGTCCGCGATCTGCGCCAGCTCCGCTTGCTCCTGCTGGCGATACAGCGCGTTGCGCTGCATAAGCGTCTTGAAGTCGACCTCGTGGGCGTCGAACTCGGGCCCGTCGACGCAGGCGAACTTGCTCTCTCCGCCCACCGTCACTCGACAGCCGCCGCACATGCCGGTGCCGTCGACCATGATCGGGTTGAGGCTGACGATCGTTTTGATCCCCGCTGGGCGGGTCGTTTCGGCGACGGCCCGCATCATGGGCACCGGACCGATCGCCAGCACGCGGTCGATCGGCACGCCCTGGTCAATCAACTGCTGCAGTTTCTGGGTCACAAAGCCGTGCTCGCCATAGCTGCCGTCGTCGGTCATGACGAACAGCTCGCTGCTGGCGGCGCGGACTTCGTCCTCCAGAATGATGAGATCGCTGGTGCGGGCGCCCACGATGCTGATCACGTGGTTGCCCGCCTGCTTCATCGCCACGGCGGTGGGGTAGGCAATGGCCGTGCCGACCCCGCCGCCGATCACCACCACCGTGCCGATCCCCTCGACCTCCGACGCTTCGCCCAACGGGCCGACAATGTCGCACACCGCGTCGCCCGCCTCGAGCATGTTGAGCAAGCGGGTCGTCTTGCCGACGCCTTGCACGACGATCGTGACCGTGCCTTCCTCGGCGTCCGAGTCGGCAATGGTCAGCGGGATGCGCTCGCCGTGCTCGTGCACCCGCACGATCACGAACTGCCCGGCCTGGCGTCGCCGCGCGATCCGGGGCGCTTCGATGCGGAAGAGTTTGATGTCCTGCGCGAGAAACCGCGCCTCTTTGATGGCAAACATGACGTCACCGGCACGAGAAGAGGAGAAGCCGACGCCCAGCCGCCGCGGCGCGCCGCGCGGCTTCCCTCACCATACCGCGATGGCCGTGCGGAAGCCAGCGACACTGCCGCGTCATGAACGCGCACGGGGGAGGGCGAGGCTCGTGCCGAGCCGGCGGAGGCAACCCGCATTGGCTCGGCAGTGGCCTCGCCCTCCCGGGACGTCGGGGCTACGCCGCGGGCGGGGCGAACTTCTCCGCGGCTTCGTCCCAGCGGTCGGTGTGCTGCGGCTCGTAGTGCACCAGGTCAAAGCTGTTGCGAATCACCTCGCGGGCTTGGGCCACGTCGGCCACGTCGCCCGCGGCGATCGCCTGCATCATCACGTTGCCGATGGCAGTCGCTTCGATCGGCCCCGCGGCGACGGGTCGGCCGCAGGCGTCGGCGGTCATCTGGCACAGCAGGCGATTCTGCGTGCCGCCGCCGACGATGTGGATCGTTTCCAGCGATTTGCCGGTGAGCGACTCGAGCATCCGGTGCACCTGCCGGTACCGCAGGGCGAGGCTCTCCAGTGCGAGCCGGATCGTCTGCCCCGGCGTTTCGGGGACGGGTTGGCCGGCCTCGCGGGCGAGCTCAGCCAGCGTGTTTGGCATGTTCTTGGGGGCCACCAGCCGCGGGTCGTTGGTGTCGATTGCTCCCCGCAGCGCGGGCGCTTCGGCGGCCAACCGGGTCAGCTCGTCCCAACTGTAGTCCTCGCCCTTGGCGCCCCACACCCGTTGGCACTCCTGCAGCAGCCACAGCCCGGCGATATTCTTCAGCAGCCGCGTCGTGCCGGCCACGCCGGCTTCGTTGGTAAAGTTCCACTGGGCGCATTGGTCGGTGATGACCGGGGTGGGCGATTCGACGCCCATCAACGACCAGGTGCCCGAGCTGATGTAGCACCACTCGCCGGCGGCCGCCGGGGCGGCCATCACGGCGCTGGCCGTGTCGTGCGAGCCGGGGAGCACGACCTTGGCGTGCGCGAGGCCGGTCTCCTCGGCCACCTGTGCAAGCAGCGGCCCCAGCGTCGTCCCCGGCGGCGAGATCGCGCCGAAGATTTCGCGGGGAAGTCCGAACTGCTCGATCAGCTTGTGCGACCAGTCGCCCGCCGCCGGGTTGTACAACTGCGTCGTGGAGGCGTCGGTCTGTTCGTTGGATTTTTCGCCCGACAGCAGCCAGTGGAACAGGTCGGGCATCAACAGCATCCGCCGCGCGGCGGCCAGCGCCGGCGAGTCGGCCGCTTGCAGCGCCAGCAGTTGGTACAGCGTGTTGAGCTCCATGAACTGCAAGCCGGTCTCGGCGAAGATCGTCTCCCGCGGCACGCGGGCGAACGCCCGGTCGAATGCCCCTTGCGTGCGGGCGTCGCGGTAGGCGACCGGCGCTCCCAGCAGCTCGTCGTTGCCGTCGAGCAAGGCAAAGTCGACGCCCCAGGTGTCGACGCCCACGCTGACGACTTCATTGCCGAACTCGCGGCCGGCGATCCGCAGCCCGTCGAGGATGTCCTGCCACAACTGGAAAGTCCGCCAGTGCAGCCGCGGCCCGACCTGCACGGGACCGTTGGCGAACCGATGGACTTCTTCCAGGGTCAGACGTTGGCCGTCGAAGCGGCCGGCGACGACGCGCCCGCTGGACGCGCCCAAATCCACAGCGAGATAGCAGGGCATGGCGGAGAGACGAGGTGAGAGGTCGGAGAACAGAGGATGCGGGTCGGCGGTCGCGGTGACGCGACCCGCTTGGTGACGGCATCGCGGGCCGATTCGCCAAACGCCCACAAACGTCCCGCATCGTCAGATGCGGCCTGCTGCGGGTCAACCGGCGCGGGCCGTTTTGACGGGGTTCTACCGCAAATTGGCACGCCGCCGGCGCGGGGTCGGCGGGGTGTCGTGCTAGCGGGCGCTTCCGCGCAAATCTCGCTCCAGCGTGAATAATCGGTCCCCCGACAGCCGATGACTACTGCAGCGGCGATCTATTCTTGACTAACATGACAAGCATAGTTAATATTATGGCCGACACGAACGCAGCGCGGCAAATTCCCGCCTATACTGACCAGCCTGACGGCCGCTCGCAGGTCGCCGAGGGCCCCCGCCTGAGGATTCTCCCCATGACGCAATTGGCTCCCGCCGCGCCGGCCCAACTGGAAGCGACGCCCGAGCTGCTGGCCGAACTGGCCGAGGCGAGCGCCCGGTTGGAATCGGCCACGCCCGAAGAAATCATCGCCTGGGGGCACGAGCGGTTCGCGCCGTATCTGACCATGGCCACCGCGTTTGGTCCCGAGGGGTGCGTGATCCTGTCGATGCTCGCCAAAGTGGCGCCGGAGACTTATGTGTTCAATCTGGACACCGGCTATCAGTTCCTGGAGACGCTCGACACGCGCGATCGGATCGCCCGTAAATACGGGATCGAGGTCGACCTGCTGCAGCCCGAGCTGACGGTCCCGGAGTACGAAGCCAAACACGGCGGCCCGCTGTACAAGACCAACCCCGACCAGTGCTGCTTTGACCGCAAGATCAAGGTGCTGCAGCAAGCGTCGCGGGGCAAACACGCGTGGATGAGCGGGATTCGCCGCGACCAGAGCGAGCACCGCGCCGCCGCGGCGATCGTGGGTTGGGACAAGAAGTTCCAGCTGGTGAAGATCAGTCCTCTGGCCAATTGGACCAAGAAAGACGTTTGGAAGCGGATCGTCGAGGAGGACGTGCCGTACAACCCGCTGCACGATCGGGGTTACCCCAGCATCGGCTGCTGGCCCTGCACGCGGGCCGTGGCGGCCGGCGAGGACGACGGCGACGAGCGGGCCGGCCGTTGGTCGGGCACCGGCAAAGTGGAGTGCGGCCTGCACACGATCAGCGAGAGCGACGGCAGCGGCATCTAGCCGCCCGCAGCGGTGCAAGCTGACGGGCAGAATACTGCGCCTGTGCGCAATTCGCCCTCGCCGGTTGCACGAATCTGCTATCCTAAGCGGCTGGACCGCAAGACGTGGGCCGTTGTGGGGACGGGCCTGACGCAACTGGCGGCCCGCACGCAATCACCTGCTTGTCCAACAACATCGCCCGAACATGCTCGCTGCGAAAACTCAATACGCGATTGTCGCTCTGCTGGAGTTGTGTCAGGAAAACTCGGCGGCGCGCCCGGCCCCGGCCGCGCGGATTGCCGAGCGGCACGGCATTCCGGCCACATTCTTGGTGCAGATTTTGCACGAGTTGAAACGCGCTGGACTGGTGAGCAGCACCCGCGGCGCCAACGGCGGCTACCGATTGAGTCAGTCGGCCGAAGAATTGACGCTGGCCGACATCGTCGACGTGCTCGAGTCGACCGAAGCGACGACTGAGTGCGCCGCTCACGATTCGCCGTTCGCCGCCGCGTTGGTGGAGATCTGCGGCGACTTGGCGTCAGCCCGCCGGCAGGTGTTGGCCGACGTGACGCTGGCCGATCTGTCGGCCCGCGGCGCGGTGGCGGCCGGGCCGATGTGGTATATCTGAGCGACGTGCGGTCACAGGCGTCCGCAGCGGGGCCAGTGGTCGGTTTTGGCCACAGGGCGCCGACTCGGTTAAACTGAAGGCGAGACGACCATGTCACGCTTGTGGAGAAACCGCATGTCGGAATTGCCGCCCGAGCTTCGCACGTTGCCCGTGGGCGAACGCATAGAGTTGGTATCTCAACTCTGGGATAGCATCGCGGAGGACGCCCCCGCTTGCCCGCTGTCAGAGGATCAGCGTCGTCTGCTGGAAAGTCGTCTGGCTGCACGGGCGGACCGTGACGACCAGTCGCAGGCGTGGGGCGAATTCAAGGCGCAATTGCCGCCAAAATCATGACTCCGGTGCGGTTGGAGCCGGAGGCCCGGCAGGACATTTTGGACGCTTGGCAGTGGTGCGAACAACGACGGCCGGGGCTTGGCGGCGAGTTTGTTGATGCCGTGGACGACGCCCTCGAACTGATTTCGGCGCAGCTGCTCAGCTTCTCGGTTGTCCATTACGGCGTTCGCCAGGCGCTGGTCAGACGATTTCCCTATTCGATCTGCGATGTCGTCGACGGCCCGGCGGTCTATGTCATTGCCGTGCTGCACGCCAGCCGCGGTGAAGATCCCTGGGGTCGATGGGCCAGGTAACGGCGGCTGGCAAGCGAATCGCGGGCGGGCGAATTCATGGCACCTTATCTCGCAATGATCGCTGCCGCAGCGGCTTGGGTGGCGATCGCCGTATGGGGACTCATGCCGCTATACCGTGTGGCGCAACAGGCTGACCTGCGACAGGTGAAGCCGCGGTTTCGCGTTGCCGATTTGCTGTGGTTGGTGGTTCCGCTGCAGTTGACCCTCGCGCTGTGGAGCCGGTTGAGCGTCGGTCGCTTGCGGATCGACGACGATCCGCTGCTGTTTGTGGCGACCGCGGGCATGCCGTTGGCGTTCTGCCAAATCGTCATGTGGTACGGCGGCGTGAAGACGCTGGAGTGGTATCGCGTGAATTCGACCCCGCGCCGCGCAGCCTACCTGGCGGGCGGCTTGCCGGCCATGATCTTCGCCGCGATGCTCACGCCGTGGTTGGCCATGCGGCCGGTGGCGGGCTATCTGCAGGATGAGCAAGTCGACCGCGTCAGCTATGCTCGCTGGGCGGCAATCACCCTGCTGCTGTGGGCGCTGTTTCGCGTGGGGTCGCACGCGGCGCTGGGACGCCTTTCGACGACAAACGAGCCGGCCGAGGAGCCCTAGCGATGGCGGGATTGGCGGCCTTCACGTTCGGCCTGATTGGCGGGGTCGGCTTCGCGGCCTTCGTGTTCGAGCCGGTGGTGCACGACATGCGACCGACTCGGCGGCTGCGATATCAGATTTCCGATTTGCTGTGGCTAACGGCGACGCTCCAGTTGCCGCTGGTATTTCTGGTGTGGTCGCTGCGTCGAGACGACCCGCGGGGCGCCCAGAACGATTGGCCCAGGCTCGTGCTCGGCAGCCTGCTGATGGTGATGACCGTCGCGCTGTGGCGGATGTCGCTGCTGGTGCTGCAGCAACGGGGAGTGCAGTCGGTGTGGCGTCGCGGTGCGTTGATCGTCGTCGTGATGCCCGTCGCGGTGTGCTCGATTCTGGCGACAACGGTCGCCTGGATGGCCGTGCTCGGCATGGTGTTCGCGGGCGAGTGGCACGGCCGCCTGATCGCGCTGGCCGGCGGCGCGGTGGCCGTGGGCTGCGGTTGCCGGCTGGCATTTCACTGGATCTTCTCCGCCGAGACAGCCCTGGCGAATCCCGCCGGACCCGATTCGGGCGGGTCTCCGTTTGACGACGACGGCAAGCCCTTCGACGACGCGGCGCCGCCGACATAGGCGACCGCCGTCGCCCGCTAATACATTGGATCGCTCGGGTTGAGATTGTGAAACTGCACCTCGCCGGGGCGGGGCAGTTTCTCAAACTCCATTCGCAACCGATGCAGTCCCTCGCGAAACTCCCGGACCTGAAAGATCAGCAGGTGCTCGGGAGGGCCGGGCTGATCGTCGCCCTGGCGGAGATAATTGCTGTAGAAGCCGACGTGATCGGCTTCCAGCGCGGCGCGCAGCGGGCGGATATACTGGTCGCGCACCTCGTCGCTGGTGAGCGGTGCCGTAAACGAAATACCGATGCGATCCATGAACTTTGCTTGTGCTGCTTTCGCCGCGGGGGCGGTGTCGTGGGAAGGCCGCCTGCCACCGCCAGTTTAGGGGGATGGTCGCCCCGCAGGCAAACGACGCGATGTCCCGCTCGCCGCTTGCATGCCGATTTGCAGTTCCTCCGGACGCCGCGGCCGAGGTTTCAACCAATGATGAGCGCACGGGGGCGTCACGACGATCCCTCAACCTGGCTGGCCGACTTCGACAGCGCCGGGTTTGTCTGCCTGCAGACCGTCGCGGCGGCTGCCGCACTGGACGAACTGGCGGAGGCCGTCGCCGCGGTGGAGGATCGCGCAGCGGCGGGTCGGGCCGGGCGGCGAAATCTGCTTCGCGAGTGCGAGTTGGTACGCGAGATCGCGTGCTCGCCGGCGGTCCGCCAGGTGGTCGAGGCGGTCTTGGGCCCCCGCGCCCGCTGCGTTCGCGCGCTGTGGTTCGACAAGACGCCGTCGGCCAACTGGCGCGTGACGTGGCATCAGGACCTGATGGTTGCGGTGGACGAGCGCCACGACGTGCCTGGTTGTGGCGCTTGGTCGGTCAAGCAGGGCGTGCCGCACGTGCAGCCGCCCGCGAGTGTCCTGCAAACGATGGTCACTCTGCGTTTGCACGTGGACGATTGCGACGCGGACAACGGGCCCCTGCGCGTGCTGCCCGGATCGCATCGAGCGGGGATTGCCGACGCGACGCAGTTGGCGGCCCTGCGCGAGGCGATTGAGCCGGTGAATTGCTGCTTGGGCGCCGGCGGCGCCGTGCTGATGCGGCCGCTGCTGGTGCATAGCTCGGGCGCTGCCGTGCGTCCGCGCCAGCGGCGAGTGCTGCACCTGGAGTTTGCCGCGGGGCGGTTGCCCGCGCCGCTCACGTGGTACGATTGGGTGTGACGGCCGCCGGCTGACGAAGCCGCTGGGCGCAATTTCGACCTCCGACACTCAATCAACCCCAGCGACTTGCCATGGTATTTCGATTCCTTGCGGAACGACGCTGCCCGCTGCCGAACTCCTTGCCCGCCGTGCTGCTGGCCCTGCTGCCGCTGGCGGCCGGTTGCCAAGATGGCGGCGTCGATGGGACGACCGCCAGCGCAGAAGCCGCCTCCGCCGCCGACGCTAAGGCTGCGGAAGCGGACCAACCGGCCGAATTGGAGCCAGCCGATCTGGGCAGCGTGGAGCAAGCCCACCGCGCAGGCGACCTCTATCTGGCCGGGCAGCCCAGCGAGGACGACATCGCCCGCTGGGCCCGCAAGGGGTACAAGACGGTCGTCAATCTCCGCTCGACGGCCGAGATGGACGAGCTCGGCTGGGACGAGGGGCGCACCGTGCGCGTGGCGGGCATGGACTACATCGAGGTCCCCTTCCGCTCGGCAGACGAGCTGACCGACGACATGTTCTACCAGGTTCGCAAGTTGCTGCGGGACCCGACGCGGCGGCCGCTAGTGTTGCATTGCGCCAGCAGCAATCGCGTGGGCGCCGTGTGGCTCCCTTACCGCGTGTTGGACGAGGGCGTGCCGATGGACGACGCCTTGGACGACGCGGCGCGCGCGGGGTTGCGCTCGTCGGATCTGGCCGCGAAGGCGCGCGACTACATCCGGCGCAAGCAAGAGTGACACGCTGCCGCTGCCGCGAGCGCGCTCATCGCTCCAGCACGGCGGCAGCCGTCTCGCTGCGCCACGCGGTCCGCTCGGGCGATTTGGGGCCCAGCGCCATGGCGACCCAGCCGTCTTCGATCACCAACTGAGTGACCATCAGCCCGGCGAATCGCGGGTCGCCTTCGACGCGGGGGGCGAGGATCACGATTTCCTGGTCTTTGGGCAACATCTTGCCGAACACGCTGTGCAGCACGATCCGCGGACCGGTCAGCAGCCGTCGGCCGTCGAACTGCAGGGTGTCGTCGCGGACCAGTTTGAGCGACAAGCCGTCGACCACCGGGCGGAAGAAGGCGTGCACCCGCACGTTGGTGATGCGGTCGCGGCCTTGGGCCAGTTCGGCGATCGACAGGATCAGCTCGACGCGGTCGTCGTGGCAACGGACTCGCACGGCGTCGGATTTGGCGAATCGCACGCGGGCCCGCGACGGGAAGTCGGCCTCGGGCGGCGCCATCGACCGATCCAGTTGGGCGGCGAGCGTTTCGTACAGCTCGATGGCGGTGAACTCGCGGCCGTCCAGGCCCAAACCGCGGGCGGCGTTGTTGAGCGCCGACTCGTGCAGTTGGGCGCTGGCCAAGCTGTCGCCGGGAGCCGAGGGCCGCGGCGTGTGGGCCCCCAGTTGAGCGTCGTCGGCCAGCCGCATCCGCATCACGGCCCGCTGGGCGGTGGTGTACATCTCCATCGGCTCGATGGCCAGCGCCAACTGCTCCAGCGGCCCTAGCACGGCCTGGGCGAATTTTTCTTCCATGACCTCCAACTTGGCGTCCGCTTCGCGGTCCAAGCGGCTGCGGGCCTCGCGCTGCACTTTGCTGCGCACCTGCGCCATGGCGCGGGGGCGACGCTCGCGGTGTTGGCGCTCGGCGTAGCCTTCGACAATCGGCCCCACCAGCGGCACCAGGTCCAGCTCGTTGTCGACGCCGGTCATGCGGTTTTGATTCTTACCGGTGCGCGATTCGGCCGGCCACACGTGCACGCCGTGCCGGTTGACCAGGATCAGCTTGCGAGCTTCGTAGTCGACGGCGGCCGAGTTGCGGACCCGCGCCGGCCACGTGTCGGAGTAAGTTTGACTGCGGACGGTGCCGCGGGCTTCCAGGCCGAACCGCCATACCTCGGGGTCGGGCAGCAGCCGCAGCTCGAGCTGGGTGGTCGTTTGAGCGCGGCCGCGCACGTCGGCGCCGGCCACGTTGTCGCGGACGCGCGTGTTGCTCGGTTCGGGTTGCGGGGTGAGCCGGTTCAGCAGCTCGCCGGACACGGCCAGTCGCATGTTGCCGTTGCGGTAGTAGCGGTCGAGGTGCTCGGCCGCTTGCATTTGGCGGGGGTCGCCGCTGAAGGCCATGCGCGACCGCAGCTCGTTGATCAGGTCCGCGTCGCGCTGGGCGCCGCGGAGTTCGTACCGTTCGATCAGTGCGGCGAGGATCGCCAGATCGACCTTGCCCGTGGCCCAGGGGCGCAAGGCGGCGGCCAATTCGGCGGCCGGCGTGTCGGCGAGAAACTCCCGCTGGGCGTCGGTCAGCTCGGGGCTGTCGAGACGGGCCATCACGCGGCGGGCCGCGTCACGGCGGCGGTTGGCCAGATCGGACCCGCCCACGCTGGCCAAGGCGGCCAGTTCGTCGAGCATCAGGTAATCGCGCCACGCGGCGCCGGCGTCCGAGCCGGCCGTGAACGCAGCGAATTGGTTGAGCAGCGGGCCGATGGCCTCGTCGCCCGCGGTTTGTGCAGCGGGCTCGTTGAGCAGCATTGTGGCGCCGGCGGCGTCCGCCTCGACCAGCGTCCGCCACAGCGGGATCCGCCGCGCGATCGACCGCGCCGCCCGGATGCCGATGCGCTGCAGCGTGGGATCGGCCAGCTCGAGCGACTGGTCCAAGCCCCGTTGGGCCAGCTGGTCCAGCGCGGCCACACTGGCGGCCAGCTCGTCTGACGTAGAGCCCGGCGTGGTCAGCGGTTCGAGTTCAGCCAGCGCGTCCTGGGCCCACGACGCCGACAGCGGCGGCGCGGCCGCGTGCTGAAGCTGCCGCACCAACACGGCCGGCTTCAGTCGCAGTAGTGCGGGCTCGGGTTCCGGCTCTGGTTCGGGCTGCGGAGCCGGCTCGGCGGCGATTTGCGGCGGCGGAGTCGGCTCGGGCGCGGGGGCGGATTCCGGCTCGACGGCAGGTTCGGATTCGGCAGTGCGAGACGGCCGCGGCGCGGGCTCGTCGAAGAGCGGGCTCCGCGGGCGGTCGCGTTGGGCCACCAGCGGCGCGTTGAGTCGGGGCAGCGGTCGGGCCGGCTCCGCGTCGGCGGCCGTGGTCGGTTGGGCTGGCACGAGCTGCAGCGCCGACTGCTGAGCCGGGCGGGGACGCGGCGGGGCCATCGCCAGGCGATCGGCCGAGCTGTCCACTTTCACCTGCGTTGGCGCCGGTGCGAGCGCGGGTTGCGGTGGTTGTTGGGCGGTGGGCTGCGGCGGCGGGGGCAGCTCGGGCAATTCGATGTTGCGAACCTGCCGTAGCAACGACCACAGCGCGTCGCGCGCGGCGACCAACTGGGACAGGTCCACGGAGGGTTCCGGCTTGACCGCCGGGGGAGCCGGCGGTTCCGCGGGCAATTCACGCGGCGGCAGCGGCAGCCGCGGCATCGTCGCCCGACTGGCCGTCGCCAGCGGCGCCATCGTCGGCATGGATTCGGCGGAGTTCGACAGCGCTCGCACGTCGGACGCGGCGCGGACCGGCAGCGGATCGTCGACCAGCGCGTAATCGTCTTCCAGCAGGGGCGCGATTGGCGTCGGCATCGCCAGCGCTTCGTCAGCCGACGCGGCGACGACCGCCGAGGTCACCACTGGCGGCAGTTCGGGGCCGGCGTCCTCGAGACCCGGCGGCGAGACGACCGGTTGCGATGAGGCCGTCGCCTGGCGGACCGCGGGCACTTCGTGCATCTCAGGCACGGCGGCAAAGCTGGGCAACGAATCGAGCGACTCGCTGGCCACGGGGGCCATCGCCTCGTCCGTGTTCGACGTCTGCAATCTGTTGCGCAGCAGGTCCCAGCATGTCGGCGCTGCAACTGTCACTGCCAACAGCAACACCAGCGCCAGCATCTGCGGCCACTTGGCTCGTCTGCGAATCCACTCCATGGCGTCCTTGCCCTCCCCCCGTCGACAGCCGCGTTGCGGCTCTTGGCTGCGCGCAGTCGTCGCACCCGGCCGATGCGGCCGTATTGCTAGCGGCCCGCCGCCGGTGCGGCGCACTTATCAGCAATGATCGGGCGAGCGGGGCCGGCGGCTTGCGTGGAGTGTGCGGGAAGTTCATGCTGATGGTGACTTTGCGGCTATCTGTTGCGGTTTTGGGCAAGCTGCGCAAAGCTTGCCCGGCGATTCCTCCAGGCGGTGAATTGTGGGTCGATCGACAAAGAAGACGGCGGCAGCCAAGCGCTCGACTGCCAGCGGCGGCAAATCAGCAAAAAAGCGGCCGGCGAAACGCGCCTCTGCGGGGCGACCAACCGCCGCCGTCGAGTTGTTGATGGACTTGCTCGCGCTGCCCGGGCCCAGCGGCGGCGAGGGACCCGTGGCCGACTACATTGTCGAGCGGCTCACCGCTGCGGGGTTGCCCGCCGAGGCGATCACGCGCGACAAACCGCCCAAAGACTCGCCGGTCGCCGGCGCGGCGGGGAATCTGATCGTCAAGCTCCCCGGCACGCGACGCGGCAGTCGTCGGATGCTGTCGGCCCACATGGACACCGTGCCGATCTGCCAGGGCGCTCGCCCCGTGCGGCGGGGGCGCAAGATCGTGTCGCGCGACCGCGCGACCGGACTGGGGGGCGACGACCGCGCCGGGTGCGCGGTGATTCTGGCCACGGCGCTGGAGTTGCTCGCCGGGGGAGTCGATCATCCGCCGCTGACATTCCTGTGGACCGTGCAGGAGGAAGTGGGCCTGCATGGCGCCCGGGCGGCCAAGCTGGGCCTGCTGGGCCGGCCGCGGATGGGCTTCAACTGGGACGGCAAAGCCGCCGGGCAGGTCACCATTGGCGCCACCGGCGGTTACCGCATGGCGATCGGCATCGACGGCATCGCCAGTCACGCCGGCGGGCACCCCGAGGACGGCGTCAGTGCCATCGCCATCGCGTCGCTGGCCATCTCCAGTTTGGTGCAGAACGGTTGGCACGGGCTGATCGAAAAAGGCGGTCGTCGCGGCACGAGCAATGTGGGCGTGATCCACGGCGGCGCCGCCACGAACGTCGTGACGGATCGCGTCGACCTGCGCGCCGAGGCGCGCAGCCACGATTCCGACTTTCGCGTTCGGATCGTGCGCGAGATCGAACGCGCCTTCGAGCGAGCCGCCCGGCAGGTGAAGAACGCCGCCGGGCAAACGGGCAGCGTCGAGTTCGACGGCCGGCTCGATTACGAAGCGTTTCGCTTGGATCGCGACGAGCCAGCCGTGCAGTTGGCCGCTGCCGCGGTCGTGGGCGAGGGGCTGTCGGTCGATTACAACGTCGCCAACGGCGGATTGGACGCCAACTGGTTGACCATGCTGGGGGTGCCCACCGTCACGCTGGGGTGCGGGCAGAATGCCATTCACACGGCCGCCGAGTGGCTCGACCTGGACGAGTACCAGCGGGCCGTGGGCGTCGCGCGTCGCGTGGCGACCATGGAGTAGAGAGAAGATCGGTTCATGGAGAAGAGATTTAGCCCCGCCGCTCGCGGCGGGGGCGCGCGGAGCAAGCTCCGCGGCTAAATCAACCGAGCGCCGCCAACGATCCCATAGCTGACCGTCAATTCGCCGACAGCCGCGTAGCTCCCATGCAACCCGACGACGAACTTTGCCTGTGCTTTCACGTCACGCGGCGGAAGGTGGAGAATTTCATCCGCATCGAGCGGCCGCGGCGGGCCGGACAGTTGGCCGAGTGCTTCGGCGCCGGCACGGGGTGCGGCTGGTGCCGGGGTGCGCTGGTGCGGCTGTTTGAGGCGGCGGCCGGCGACGAGCAAGCGGCCGTCGACCTGCCGGATTCGGACGAATACGCGCGGCAGCGCTCTGCGTACGTCCGCTCGGGCGCGGGCACGCCGCCGCCGGGGGCGGCGCCGCTGGTCGACGGGGAATCACCCGAGGCGTAATTCCCGCTCGCAGACGTTGCGCAGGCCCGGTTTTCCTTGCTGCCCTTCGGCTCGCGTGTTATAAGCGCATAATAGAGCGGTCCTGTCGCAACGGAGTTCGGCGCCGCTGCTCCCGCACGGCATTTGACCGTCTGAGGCACGGCGCGGCGGCCGATAACAGAGAGGTCGCCGTCGTTGCGTGCGGGCGAGCAGAACCAGGCAGAGGCAACCAAGGCGGCGCCGGGCCCCATGACGCGTATCACATTGCGAGTGCTCGATGGCGGCGATCGCGGCAAAGTGTTTGCCGACTTGGCGCCCCCGATCACCATCGGCCGCGAAGAGGGCAACTCCGTTCAGCTCAACGATGAACGGATCAGCCGTTTTCACCTGAAGATCCAGGAAGACGGCCCCAAGCTCGTGCTCACCGATCTGGAGAGCACCAACGGCACCCGGGTGAACGGCGAGGACGCCCATCTGCGGATTCTGCGCTATGGCGACGTCATCTCGCTGGGGCGCTCGGTCTTGCTCTTCGGCACCCGCGACCAGATTGCCCATCGGCTCGAGGAATTGCGCAACGACGGCATCGGCGAAACCGGCGAACTGCTGGGCGAGGAGTCCCGCTCCGGCAGCGACTCGGGCGCGCTGAGTTTGGAACTGCGGCTGGGCGCGTCGGAAGACCTGCAGAGCACGCTGCATATTCCTCAGCCGCCTGACTTGCCCGAGGGGCTCACCGCCGGGCAAGCGGCGCAGATTTCCGAGTTGTTGGAGTATCTGCACTTGCGGACCCGGCAACTGATTCAAGGCGCCGCGATCGACGAGGACGGCGAGCGGGTCACGATTCCCGTGGCCCAGTGGCAGGAACTGCTGGACGTGCAGGCGCAACTGGCGGCCTATCTGCGCGAGATCGGCGACCCCGGCGCCGACTGACGAGTCGTCGTCCGCCTTCATTGTTTCTTAACAATTCGCGGCGTGCTCGCCCACCTCAATGCACGTTTCGCGCGAAGCTGTAGCGGTCGTGCGGAATTTTTGTTCGTGGCGCCGCAATTGCTTTCGCGCTATCGCTGCGCAGCGGTGTGCACTGCGTCTCGACCACGCCGATAGAACCGGTGGCGCCGCTGCAATGATTGCAAGTGGTGCGAGCCGCACAAGCGGCATGGGCGGACCGGCAGGCCGAGCCTGCCGCAAGCAGGGATGACAAGCAACCGCGAGCGCGTCGGCAGTCCTGCTGACGCGAGCCGGGTTGGATACCTTCCAACGCGACGCAAGGACGCGTCGAGGTGCAGATGAAAAACCAGTGGATTACGCCGTCGCGCGGCGGACGGAGCGTCGTCGCCGTCGCCGGACTCCTCTCGATTGTGGCGCTGATGGCCGGCACGACCCGCGCCCAGTCGCCCGACGGCGATTGGGTCTCTTATGGCTTGCCGCCCGTGATCGACCAGCAAGTGGGCCCCGCGGCTCACTACAGCAACTTCCTGTTCGACGGGGAGGACGACCCGGGCGAGCCCGAGTTGACGCTCGAAGAGCGCGTGAAAGCCATCGAGGGCAATTACGAGGACCTGGCCGAGGACTATGAGTCGCTCAGCGAGAAATACGACGAGCTGAAAGCCAAGGGGAAAATCACGGCCTACTCGGGGCACAGCGACGCCACGATGAAGGTCAACGGTCGTATCCACGCCGACCTGTGGGGTTTCCCCGGCGACTCGCCCGGGACGAACGCGTTTGAAACGGGCAACCCGGCCATCACGCCGCAGGACCGCATGGGTTTTCGCCGCCTGCGTTTCGGCGTGAAGGGCGACATCTGGCAGAACATGCTTTACAAGATCGAGATGGAATTCGCCGGCGGCAACGACTCCGAATTCCGCGACGCCTATCTCGGCTGGAACGATCTTCCGTTTCTGCGGACCCTGCTCATCGGCAACCAGAAGCGCCCGTACGGTTTGGATCACCTGAACAGCAGCCGCTACAACGTGTTCCTGGAGCGGCCGTTCGTGATCGAGGGCTTCAATCAAGATGCCCGTCGGTTCGGCGTCTGCAGCTACGGCTTCTCGGAGGATGAGGCCTGGAACTGGCGGTTCGGCACGTTCAACCAGCGGCTCATCCAGGACGAAGGCAACTATGCGAGCGACCACTGGCAGATGGAAGTCGCCGGCCGGTTGGCGAACACCTGGTGGTACGACGAAAGCTCCGACGGGCGCGGCTACGGCCATTGGGCTGTCAGCGGCACCTACGCCGACCCCGACGGCAGCGGCCTGCCGGGCCGCGCGACCAACGAAGCGCGGTTTCGCCATCGTCCGGAAGCCCGCACCGCGAGCCGCTGGCTCGACACGGGCGCCATCGCCGGGGCCGACGACTACGAGCTGTTGGGGCTGGAAAACGTCTGGAACTTTGGCGCCCTGCAGATCGTGGGCGAGTACCAAAACCTGTGGCTGCAGCGGCGGGCCGACACCGACCTGCACTTCCACGGCGGCTACGTGTACTTCGCCTACTTCCTGACCGGCGAGCACATGCCGTGGGATCGCGAGAGCGGCACGCTCGATCGCATCAAGCCGTTTGAGAACTTCTTCCTGGTCGACACCTGCTGCGACGGCGTCGCGGCCGGGTGGGGCGCCTGGCAGATCGCCTACCGCTGGTCGTATGCCGACTTCACCGACCAGGACATCCTCGGCGGCGTCGGCGAAAGCCACACGCTGGGCCTCAACTGGTACTGGAACCCCTACGCCCGCATGCAGCTGAACTGCGGCTATGGCGAAATCGACGAGCACGCACCCGTGGCCGGCTTCACCTCTGGCCACTACACGTACGTCGGCACGCGATTCATGGTCGATTTCTGAGCAGCCAGTTTGAAGGAGCGTGCGTCGGCGCGGTTTTCCCCTGCCGCGTCGACGCCGCTCTGACTGCATATGGGTTTCCCACAACAATCACGCCCCGCCCAACCGCGGAGATCACCGTAATGAAGACCCCCCTGTACCATGTCAGCCGAGCGCTGACGCTGTTGGCGGCCTTGGCTGCGACGACAATGTCCGCTGTCGCGCAGGACGCGCAGCTCGCCTCGCCCGCGGCCGTTGCGGCGCGAACCTCGATGATGGCCGATCAGCAGGTCGACGCGGCCGGGTGCGTCGCCCCGTGCCCCAGCTGCGGCTGCGCCGAAGCGACCTGCGGCTGCGCCGACGGCAAATGCTGCGGCCCCGACTGCTGCCAGAAGCGGTGCGTCGTGTACTGCGAACCGGACGACTACGTCTGCTGCCCGAAGACGGAAAAGGAAACCGTCAAGAAGGAATGTTTCACCGTCGAGTGCGAAGCGATCTGCATTCCCAAGTTCAAATTGCCGTGGGAGTGCTGCTGCAAGCCCAAGTGCGGCCGCATCCGGTGCGTGAACGTGCTGGGCAAGGACTCCTACGAGTGCGAAGAGTGCGTCACCACGTGGGAAGCCAAGCGGGTCCGCTGCAGCGGCTGCGGATCCGGCGGCGGGTGTGCCGGCGGCTGCGGCTGCGGAGATTCTTGCTGCGGCGACGGCTGTTGCGAGCCCGGCTGCGGTTGCTGTGCGACGACCGATGCGGTCGCCCCGGCGGCCGACATCCAAACCGTCTCGGCAGAATTGCCTGCGGCTGCTAGCACCGCGGCCCAACAGTCCGCGGTCGACAACGAGCAGCCCCCGAGCCGCTGGTCGAAGCTGATGTGGTGGAAGAAGTAGGCCGCCGCAACATTGCTGGCAGGCGACTCGCCTTGCCCCGATTGCGGTCACAATCTACAAACCGCCCGGCCCCGTGCCGGGCGGTTTGTTTTTTGGGAGGAAGCGGTGCGGTCGCCATCTGCACCTGGCGCGTGATCCGTCGCAACCCAGGCGAATTGCTCAATCGGCGTGCCACTGCTGGCGCGTCCAGCAGTGCGAAGCGGGTCCCCGGCGCCCACTGCTGGGCAAGCCAGCAGTGGCACACTTGCATACGACAGCACGGAAGTAACGATGATCTTCTCGCGCGGTTTCCGATCGGTTTGCCAACGCGTGTTCTATCGCAACCCGGTCGTGCGGACGGCCGCCAATTGGGCGTTCAACCTGGTCCCCTCGCGGCGGGTCGGCGCCATGCATCTGGCCGTGTACGACCAGGAAAAGTCGATGGGCCCGCTGCAGCGCGACGAGGCGCTGCTGCTGCTGGCAGTCGCCCGAACCATCGCCCCGCGCACAGTGGTCGAGTTCGGGTTCTTCCACGGGCACAGTGCGTTCAACTTCATGCAGGCGTTGGACGACGACGCGCTGTTGGTGAGCTTCGACGTGTCGGACGTTTCGGCCCGTCACGCCCGCCGGGCGTTTGGCAGCAAGCCGAACTTCCGCTTCCTGCATAAATCGCAGACTGATTTCACCACGGCCGACGTCGACGACCGGCCGGTGGATCTCGTGTTCTTCGACGCGGCCCACGATTTGGAATTGAACCAAGCGACCTGGCGGGCTCTGCTGCCGGCGCTGACGCCCGAGGCGATCATCGCCATCCATGACACGGGGCTGTGGTCCCGCGAGCACTTTCTGCCGCTGCACGCCGAGTTTGCCGCGCAGCACCCCGACGCGTGGCTCGACGAGCAGCGGTTCGCCCACCAACCGGGCGAGCGGGCGTTCGTGAACTGGGTGCAGTCCGAGTACCCGGAATTCGCCGCGATGCACTTTCACACGACGCGCCGCCTGCGGCACGGGCTCACGCTGCTGCAGCGTCAGCAGGTGCTCACCGTCAGCCGCGACGAAGCGGCCCGCGCGGCGTAAGTGCTCCACGAGTTGCGTGCCACGGCCCTGCGAGCCGTGGGCGTCCAAGGCGGCGCTGGCCCAAATTGCACAGCTCACAGAGCCGTGGCACGCTGGAACACACTTTCTCTCTTTATCGAGGATTGCAAAGCGGGACCGCAACGCGCGAGAGTCCGTGCGCGTTGCGATCCCCTCGTGCACGATCGGAAACAGTCGCGGCGAGCGGGGTGCTCGCGCGACTTCAGCTCGCACTACCACCGCGGGCCGTGATGGCCGCCGTAGCGCGGGTCGGACAGTCCCCAGCCGCCGCCGGGGCCGGGGTAGGGCCCGTACGCGGCCGTCGGTCGGCGATGCCACGGCACGTACGGCGGTTGGTTGTATTGCACGCGAACGGCGTCGTACCCCGAGCGGTATCCCGCATGGTGCGGCCGGCGTCCGTAGCCGCCGCCGGCGTAACAGCCTGGTTGCCGCGGCGGCGCGACGACCGGCGCATACGCGACCTCGTGGCGGTGGGGGTCGCCAATGTCCACGTGCAGCAAGCGGCCGCCGATGTGAACACCGCCGGCGCGGGCTTGCTCGCTGGGCAAACCCGCGGCAAGCGCCGCAGCCAGGGCCGCGCCGCCGAGCGGCGCATGGAGGAATCGAAGCATGGACGTGTCCTTTCCAGAGAGCGAGAGGGCGATCCTGCCCGGCGGGCTGCGGGAGGGCAGAGGTTGCCAGCCGTCTGAAGCGAACCGCGTGCCACAGCGCCGACCACGGCGCGAGCGTGACCCAGAGATTTCGGCAAGCAGGCTGTAACACGCCGCGATTTCTCGCGCTTTGTCACGTAACGCCCTGTTGCTGGCGCCCGGCGCGGCAGCGGCGACCGCTGAGCGTGCGCGCCGTCAACAACGCGTCGCCTGATGTCGATGCGATTGCGCGCCGCGTACCCAAGGTATGCTCCGCCGCCCGCGCTGCGTACGATAACCGAACCTGCTCGCCCTTGTCGCTGGAGAGTTCCGCTATGAATGCTCGTTTCCGACCGCACGCGTTCGCACTGGTTATTGCCGTGGCCGCCGTGATTGCCCTGGCCGCCTCGTCGGCCCACGCCCGCGGGCCGATCAGCTACAACAACCCGTTCCGCAGCTTCAACATTGGCGGCGTAAACTACGGCTCGATGCAGTGGGAACGCCAGCATCGCACGCGCAATGTCAGCAGCGCCGTCGTCCGCCGGGGCGGCTTGTTCCGCCGACGATAAATGCCTGCGTGCCACGGCTCTGTGAGCCGTGCGGACGCAATGGCAACGCGGGATCTCTCCGCACACGGCTCGCAGAGCCGTGGCACGCGGGCGAGTCGCGCGCCGCGATTGGCTACGGTTTCGCGGCGGTGCGCGGCGTGGGGGCGCTCAGCTCCAGCGAGTCGATCAACACGCGGTCGGCGTCGGCGAATTCCTCCAGCCGATCCTGCTCGACCGTCACCGCAATCGACGCCTGCGGCAAACCGTCGCCGGAGATCAGGTAGTACCGCCACTGCACGGGCACTTCGTCGACTTTGCCGTTGGCGAAGACGCCCAGGCAGCGGTGGCCGGCGATGGTGGTCCACTCCTCGCTGGCGGCGATCGATTCGATGTTCTCGCCCAGCGATTGCTTCACGTCCTTCTCGAACTCCTTGAGCGTGGCGGCGTTCTCGGCCGAGCGCACCGGCAGCGTGGTCACGTTGCAGTGGGCCAGCAGCTCGCCCGACTGCAGCAGCCGCAGCGACAGCCGCTCGGGCTGGTTGGCCGTGACAAACCAGCCGTGGCCGTGCGTGAAGCGATAGCCGCGCTGCGAGGCGTCGACGAACAGCCGGCTGAGCTGCTCGACGTCGACGTCCGCGGCGGCCGTGACCGCCTCGGCGTCGAACGGCGCCTGATCGGCAGCCGCGGGATGCACGACCAACGTGAGCTTGGCGGTCACGTCGAGCCCGGGACCAATCTCGCCGCGCTTGCGCTGCTCTTTCACAGCCAAATTGAACTTGGTGATGCGGCCGTGCTTCTGGTGAAACAGGTAAGCCGCGCGAACGTCGATCTCCGTGGCGGCGCCGTCGATGGTGCCGCGGACCATGCCCGCCATCCGCAACTGCACCTGCGATTTCTCGACGCCGGTCACTTCGCTGGTCACGTCGCACACGCCGGCGTGGTCGAGTCCCAACAGCGCGGCGATCGCGGCGGCGTCATGCTCCCACGAATCGCCCACGGCCAGTTCACGACCCGGCAGCAGGCGGTCCAGCGCCAACGAGTTGCCGATCACGTTGATCAGGTCGAGCTGCTCGCGGGTCAGCGGGTCGGCCTCCCCGGCGGTGTTGATCAGGAACTGCTCGCCGGCGAGCACAGCCGTCAAGTCGCGGGCGTCGTCGGCAAGCGTGCGGCGGGCGCCTTGCTGGTCGGTCTTCAGCGTCGCCTCGGCCGTCTTGTAGCGGCGCAGGGCGACGGCCCGTTCGTCGGCCGCGGGGGACCAATGGACAATCTGCTCGGCGTAGGCCAGCTCGCCGGTGACACTCATCGGCAGGCGCTGCTCCGCGCCCTTGTCGTCGGCGACGATCAAGTCGCCCCCCGCCTGCAGCGACGCGGTCACCTGGGCCAGCGCCCCCGAGGGAACCTGCGCGGTCAGATCGAACCGCTGGTCGCTGCTGGTTGTCTTCTGCTCGGCTGCGGCCGAGTCGGCGGGCGTTGGCTCGGCGGCCGGGAGCCGCTGTGCGCCCACGGCAACCGAGAGAATCGCCAGTGTGAGTCGTAAGATATTACTGGGCATGGGTTTATGCTCGTGAGAAAAGCCTGGGAAGCGGGCGCGTGGACGCTGCGACGCCGGTTGCGGTTGTCCTACAACCGGCAATATCGGCGTCATCGGCGCCGGGGGACGGGACAATTCAGCGGAAATCCCGAGGTGCGCCAGGGTGTGCCACCTCACCAATTGGGGGCCCGTCGGCGGCTGACGGGGCCGGCTTGAGGATTTCTGGACAATTTGTAACGTGTTTATGTGTAAGTGGTTACGTCGCCGTCGGCCGGCTCCGCAACCGCTCTCAGGGCCCGGACAGCGAACTTTCTCTCGACCCAAATCCGTCAAACTGCGTACAACCAGTAGCCCGCCGGCCGCTAGCAGGACACGGCCCGCAGGCAAGAGGCCCCGACCACTCGCTCCCCGCAGTAAATCTCTCCGCAAAGATTGCTTGCACAGATTTCCGACGAGATCGAGCCACCTCGGGCCCCCTACGGAGATTCATCACAAACAGAGAAGACCAATCGCATGCTGGCAGTGGGCGAACGATTCGCAGGGAACACCACAGCGGCGACCGCGAAGAAGGACGCACGAGAAGGGGTGTGCCATGCACGTTAACTACAAAAACCCGCTGGTTGAGCAACTCCGCGACTCCCACCGCAGTGGGACGTCGCGGGAGAAGCTGCTTGCGCGCATCGACGCCGCCGAGCGCCTGATTGCGAGCGTGGATCCGGACGAGCAATATCGCCCGGGACAGGTGCTGGAGCATCTGGACGCCCACGCCGCGACCGAGGAAGTCTCGCGCCGCATCCCCGGCAAAGAGCTGGTGCACGACCTGCGCTTGCTGGTCGAGGATCTGTCCGACGCGGCCGACTTGCACGCGGACTCCATGGGCGAGCAAGTGTTCACCGTCGAAGAGTTGGCGCAGCAGTTCAACGTCTCGACCAAGACCATCGCGCGGTGGCGCGCCCTGGGGCTGGTCAGCCGACGGCTGGTGTTCGACGGTCGCAAGCGGGTCGGATTTCTGCGCAGCAGCGTCGACCGCTTCGTCCGCAACAACGCCGAGCGCGTCGAACGCGGCGCCAAGTTCAGCCAACTGACCGACGACGAGCGCAACGAGCTGATCGGCGCCGCCCGCCAGTTGGCGTCCGCCGGCGTCGGTCCCAGCGAGATCGTCCGCCGCCTGGCCGAGCGGTACGACCGTAGCGTCGAGACCGTCCGGACCGCGCTGCGCAATCACGACGCCGACATGCCGGAAGAGGCGATCTTCCCCACGCAGGCCGGCCCGCTGACCGAGGTGCAGAAGAACAGCCTGTTCAACGCCTTCCGTCGCGGCGCGTCGATCGATCGGCTGTGCCAGGACTACAACCGCACCAAGACGACGATCTACCGCGTGATCAACGAGATCCGCGCGGCGCGGATTGCCGACCTGCCGTTGGAGTTCATCCCCAATCCGCGGTTCAAGCGCAAGGGCGCCGACAACGCGTGTCTGGGCGACATGCCCCCGGCCGAGACGGCCACGCGCCGTCCCAAGCGGCCCAGCGGATTGCCGCCGTACCTGGCCAGCCTGTACGAGATGCCGCTGCTGACCAAGGAGCAGGAGCAGCATCTGTTCCGCAAGTACAACTACCTGAAGTTCAAGGCCAGCCGCCTGCGCGACCAGCTCGATCCCGAGCGGCCCAAGTCGGCGATCATGGACGAAATCGAGGAGCTGTACGAACAGATCGTGGCGACCAAAAACCAGTTGGTGCGGGCCAACTTGCGACTGGTCGTGTCGATCGCCAAGCGGCACGTGTCCCCCGATCAAAACTTCTTCGAGCTGGTGAGCGACGGCAACGTGTCGCTGCTGCGAGCCATCGAAAAGTTCGACTTCGCCCGCGGCAACAAGTTCAGCACGTACGCCAGCTGGGCGATCATGAAGAACTTTGCCCGGACGATCCCCAACGAGTACCGCACGCGGGACCGGTTCCGCACCAGTTACGACGAACTGTTCGACGCCACGCAGGAAAAGCGCGGCAACCCGATGATCGAGGAAAGCGCCCAAGCCGACCGCGAGCAGAAGGTGCAGCGCATCCTGTCGCGGCTGGACGAGCGCGAACAGGCGATCATCATCGGCCGGTTCGGCTTGGACCACAGCCGCGAACCGCTGACGCTGAAAGAGGTCGGCGCCGAGCTGGGCGTCACCAAGGAACGCATCCGCCAGATCGAAGCCCGGGCGCTGAGCAAGCTGCGGGCGGCGGTCGAAGCGGAAAAGATCTCGCTGGACATCTGAGCGGTTCGCCTGTGCGGCCGGCAAAGTGAAACTCCCTCACGCCGCGGACTCCCTGCGAGTCCGCGGCGTTTTCTTTTCATGCGCCGATTCGCTCGAAGGCGTCCCCTGGTCGCAAAGCCCCGTCTTGCCGCCAAGACGCCAGCCTTTCTGACGGGGCGATCGCGTGCGATGCGCGAGCGGGGGAGGTATGCTACGGGCGGTCTCGGTTCGCGTCGACTTATCTCATTATCTAGAAGGGGCGGGAAATGATGGGGCAGTTCGCGGCGACGGTTTCGGCGTGCTTGCTGGTGCTGGGCGGAGCGGCCGTGCGGGCCGCGGAACCCAACGAGACGTTCGCCGACCGGACGCTCCTGCCGGCGGGCGTGCTGTCGGTGATCGACGACCTGACCGGCGAGGGGCTGGTTCCGCCGATTCCCGATACGCTGCTGGGCGTCCGCGATCTGTTCGGCAGCATCTACTTCACCGACGACAATAGCAGTCCCTACGGCGACGGGACGGCGTCAGGAATCGGCGGCGTGCCGATTGATTCGGGGTCGATCGATTTTGCCGTCACCGGCTACGGGGACGACGGGTTCTTCGGCAGCCACGGCGAGCAGGGCGACTACGAGGTGTTCGTCGACGTGTACGACTTTTTCGGCGATCTGGTTGATTCGTTCAGCGAGGTGCACACGCTGGAGCCGGGGGGCGTCGACGACTTCTACTAATCCGACTTCAACTGGCTCAACGGATCGTACGACGTGTACATCGACAATCTGGTCGGGTTCGTGTCGGACGTCGACTTCTTCACCTTCCAGGGGCTTGCGCCGGGGACGGAGTTCACGGCCGAGACGACAAACGTCGACGCCGGCGACATCGACACGCTGCTGGGGTGGTTCGACGAAGGGGGGACCCTGCTGGACGTGAATGACGACATCGACCTGGAGGCTGGCAACTACCTGTCGCGATTGACGGGCGCCGTGCCGGCGTCCGGCACGCTGACTTTTGCCGTCACCGGCTATGGCGACGACGATTTTCTCGGCTACCACGAGCAGTTTGAGGCCTACGAGCTGATCCTGTCGCTCGCCGGGGGCGGGTCGCCGGCGGACTTTGACGGCAGCGGCGCCGTGGATGCCGGAGATTTGGGGACTTGGGGGGCGAACTTTGGCGCTTCGGGGGCGTCCCCTTCTCAGGGCGACGCCAATGGCGACGGGGTCGTTTCGGGGGTCGACTTCCTGATTTGGCAGCAAGAAACCAGCGGTCCGACGGGCTCGGCGGGCGGCGTCCCGGAACCGGCGGCAGCGGGGCTGGCGCTGTTGGGATTGGCAGTGGCGGCGGCGGGTCGCCGTCGCCGATAGAAGGGCGACCGGCGCGTGCCCCACCGCGGCAGGCGGGGCGTTGAAAGGCTCAGTCGCGTGCCATCTGGCGCGTGAATTTGGGTCCCGTGGGGTGTTTGCGAGGAGTTTTTGTCGTGAATGGGCGTTGCCGCGCTTCGCCGCCGGTCTGCTAGCAATTGCCCGGGATTTCGGCGCAAAATTCGCTCGCAGCCGCCTTGTGTCCCCTCGGGGCCTGGGTATATTAACCGATTCGCACAAGCTCGCCCCTCCCCGGCTAGCGTAGCTCAATTGGCAGAGCAGCTGATTTGTAATCAGCAGGTTGTGGGTTCAAGTCCCTCCGCTAGCTCTGCCCAGTGGTGCTCGCCCGCCGAGATTTGTCGGGGCGTCGCGTGCGAACGCCGGCCACGAGATGCGAATCGCCACGGCCCTGGGGAGCCGTCTGCGAGTAGGCCAGCCGGTCGTCCCCCTGGCCTCACGGGCGTCGCGCGGGCGGTCTCGCCGGGTTGGCTTGCCGCCGGGCGCTGCGTGCTTTGGCGGGCCATGTCAACGGGGAGTTACCGAAGCGGTCAAACGGGTCAGACTGTAAATCTGATGGCTCTGCCTTCGTAGGTTCGAATCCTACACTCCCCACTTGGAGGCAATTGCGGATTTGGGATTGGCGGAGGCGAGCCCGGCTGGAGTGAGAAACAATCCGCAATCCGAAATCCCCAATCGGAAGTTGTTTTGCGGGTGTAGCTCAATGGTAGAGCAATAGCCTTCCAAGCTAAAGACGAGGGTTCGATTCCCTTCACCCGCTTTGGAAGCTGTCGGCGATCAGCTCTCCGCTTGCAGCGTTTTGAGGAGAGGCGACGAGAATAAGCAGAAAGAGATTGTTGGGAGGCTGTGTTTCCGGTTCTCGCCCGCGGGCGGCGCCGGCGCTCTGGCTGACAGCTGGTCGCTGAAAGCTGGCAGCTTCAACCTGCTGCTGTAGCTCAGTTGGTAGAGCACTTCCTTGGTAAGGAAGAGGTCATGAGTTCAAGTCTCATCAGCAGCTCTTGGGAATCGCATTGAGGATGGGATTCTGCCGACCGCCAACGCGGTCGAACGATTTTTTGGCAACTGAACTGTGCTGCGATTTTTGGGTTTCGTTGTAGCAGCGTTTCGGCCCTTAAATCCACGATTTGAGAATGGTCAGGGAGTAACATGGCTAAGGATACTTTTGAGCGTACCAAGCCGCACGTGAACGTCGGCACCATTGGTCACATCGATCACGGCAAGACCACCACGACCGGCGCCATCATGGCTGTGCAGGGCGCCAAGGGTCTGGCCAAGCCCAAGTCGTACGCCGATATCGCCAAGGGCGGTACGGTCCGCGACGCGACCAAGACGGTCACGATCGCTGCTTCGCACGTGGAGTACGAGACGGAAAACCGTCACTACGCTCACATCGACTGCCCGGGCCACGCCGACTTTATCAAAAACATGATCACCGGCGCCGCTCAGATGGACGGCGCCATCCTGGTCGTGTCGGCAGCCGACGGCCCGATGCCGCAGACCCGCGAGCACATCCTGCTGGCCCGCCAGGTGGACGTGCCCCGGATCGTGGTGTTCCTCAACAAGTGCGACCTGGTCGACGACGAGGAACTGCTGGAGCTGGTCGAGCTGGAAATTCGCGAGCTGCTGACCGCCAACGGCTTCCCTGGCGACGACATTCCGATCATTCGCGGCAATGCCAAGGGCGCCTACGACAATCCCTCGGATCCCGAAGCGTCGAAGTGCATCAGCGAGCTGATGGACGCCATCGACGAGTACATCCCCGAGCCGACTCGCGAAACCGACAAGCCGTTCATGATGGCGATCGAAGACGTGTTCTCGATCGAAGGTCGCGGCACCGTGGCGACCGGTCGTATTGAGCGCGGCGTCGTGAAGGTGGGCGAGGAAGTCGAGATCGTCGGTTTGGCCGAGACGCCGACCAAGACGACCTGCACCGGCGTCGAAGCGTTCAACAAGACGATGGACCAGGGCGAAGCGGGCGACAACGTGGGCTGCCTGCTCCGCGGCGTCAAGCGCGAAGACATTCAGCGCGGGCAGGTGTTGGCCAAGCCGGGCAGCATCACCCCGCACACCAAGTTCGAGGCCGAGGTGTACGTCCTGTCGAAGGAAGAGGGCGGCCGTCACACGCCGTTCTTCAGCGGCTACCGTCCGCAGTTCTACTTCCGCACGACCGACGTCACCGGCACGGCCAACCTGGTCGGCGACGCCGAGATGTGCATGCCTGGCGACAACGCCCGGTTGAGCGTCGAGTTGCAGAAGCCGATCGCCATGGACGACGGGGTGCGCTTCGCCATTCGCGAAGGCGGCAAGACGGTCGGTTCGGGCGTCGTGACGAAGATTGTGGAGTAGCATCGAATGACACAATGACCAAGTCCCAATGACCAATGCCTTGCGTGGTCATTGGTCATTGCGGCCTTGGTAATTGATGATTTTAGGGGCGTAGCTCAATTGGCAGAGCACCGGTCTCCAAAACCGGGGGTTGTGAGTTCGAGTCCCACCGCCCCTGCCATACAGTGTGTGCCGTCGGCCGTTCGCCGGCGGTGATCAGCCATCGGCGGCGACGTACAGGAGCGCTCGCTCGGCGGCGAGCGAGCGACTCAAAGCTGGCGGCCCGTAGCTGGCGGCTTGACACAGGGAAGCAACGTAGTGGCTGAGTTAATTGCAGGAATGTTCTCTGGCGCGCGCTACAAGCGCAGTCAGGGTCGCTTTTGGCGGCAGGTGACCTTCTACGCGATGGTGGCCACGGCGGCGATCGGCGCGTGGCGGCTGAGCCAGATGGCGGGCGTGTGGACCGCCGCGTGGCTCACCGGCGACAACAGTTGGGTGGCTCAGTACGCGCTGCCGCTGGCTGTGTTCGGCTTGGGCGCGTGGGCTTCCTTTCGTGTTGTCAATTACCCGCCGTTTGCGGAGTTTTTGATCTCCGTCGAGGGCGAAATGAACAAGGTGTCGTGGCCCAGCCGCGGCGAACTGTATCGCGCGTCCATGGTGGTGATCGTCATGATCTTCCTGCTGGTTGCGATTCTGTTCGCCTACGACCTGATCCTGCAGTTCCTCATTGGCGGGCTGCTGGGCGGCTAGCGGCGTCGAACCGGCTGAGGCTGACACGCATTTACAAGAGGGATGAGGCGCTCCGGTGAGCGAAGAACCGCAGAAAACGATTGACGACGCTGACGCGCAGCAGCCCGAAGCCCCGCAGAACACTGCGGCTGGCGACGAGGTCGGTGCGGAAGCGACTGCGGGTCCGCCGCCCAGCGAGGAAGCGGTGCCGGAGACCGAGGACGCCGCCGCCGCGGAGGATGCCACTGCCGAGGAAGTCGCTGCCGAGGAAGTCGCTGCTGCGGACGAGGCTGCCGACGAGCAACAGGACGCCGACGAGCAGAACGAAGATTCGGTCGAAGAGGCTTCGGTCGACGAGGAGGAAGTCGAAGAAGAAGCCGCCGCGCCGCCGCAACCGAAAGTCGAGCCGGAGCCCGAGCCGACCGGACCGATCGAAATGGACTGGTACATCCTCAAGGTGCAGAGCAATCGCGAGCGGTCGATTGCCGACGCCTTGCGTCGCAAGGTCAATATCGAAGGGCTCGAAGAGTTCTTCGGCGAGGTGGTCGTGCCGACCGAAAAGGTCACCGAGTTCAAAGGCGGCAAGAAGAAGATCGTTGAGCGGAAGCTCTACCCGGGGTACATCGTCGTGCACATGCACATCAACGATGACACCTGGTTCGCCGTTCGCGAGACGTCGGGGATTGGCGACTTCACCGGCTCGGGCGGCAAACCGACGCCCATGCTGCCGCACGAAGTGGCGCGGATCATCCAGAAAGACGAGGAAGAGACCGACGAGGCCCCCAAGCTGGACATCAAGTTCAAGCTGGAGGACAAGGTCAAGGTCAAGGACGGCACGTTCGAAGGCTTCGAAGGGGAAGTCAGCGCGATCGACGATCAGAGCGGCAAGATCACTGTCATGCTCAGCATCTTCGGCCGCAGCACCCCCGTCGAATTGGAATATTGGCAGGTCGAGAGCGTGTAATCACGCCGCGATTGGCGGCGGCGGCCACGCCGTCTGCGCAAAGCAAGTTCGTTGTCAGTTGTCAGTTGTCCGTGGGGTTTGGCTCCCGGCGCTGTCGCAAGTGCAACGGACCACTGACTACGGACAACAGACAAAATGGCAAAACAACTAGTCGGCAGCGCGAAGTTTCAGATCCCCGGCGGGCAGGCCACGCCCGCGCCGCCGGTCGGTACCGCGCTGGGCAAGTACGGCGTCAACCTCGGGCAATTCGTCCAGGCGTTCAACGACAAGACCAAGGACGCGGCGGGGATGATGATTCCCGTCGTCGTGAACGTCTACAACGATCGTTCGTTCGACTTCATCACCAAGAGCCCGCCCGCGGCCGTGCTGCTGAAGAAGGTCGTCGGATTGGCCAAGGGCTCGGGCGTGCCCAACAAGACCAAGGTGGGTACGGTCACTCAGGCCCAGTTGGAAGAGATTGCCAACATTAAGATGGCCGACCTGAACGCCCGCGACGTGGAGCACGCCAAGCTGATGATTGCCGGCACCGCTCGCAGCATGGGGCTGGATGTCGTCGACTGAGCAGACAGCGCCCGCCCTGCGTGGCACAAGCCGCGGTGAGTACAGATTCAAATTTCAATCCGGCAGACATGGCCGGCAACTTGGCGCCACGGCGCCCTGATGGTGAACACGATGCCCAAACTGACCAAACGCATGAAGGCGTCCGCCGAGAAGCGCCCGGCCCAGCCGCTGTCGCTGACCGAGGCGGTCGAAGCGCTCAAGAAGTACGACGCCGCGAAGTTCGACCAGACCGTCGAAGTCGTGATGCGGCTAGGAATCGACGCGTCCCAGGCCGATCAGATCGTTCGCGGCTCGATCGTGTTGCCGCACGGCATCGGCAAGGACCAGCGGATCCTGGTCTTCGCGAAGGGTCCGGCCGCCAAGGAAGCGGAGGAGGCCGGGGCCGACTTCGTGGGCGACGACGATTTGGCCAAGAAGATTCAGGGCGGGTGGGTCGACTTCGACGTCTGCATCGCCGCGCCGGACATGATGAAGGTCGTCGGCCCGTTGGGCCGCGTGCTGGGTCCGCGTGGTTTGATGCCGTCGCCCCGGGCCGGCACCGTCACCCCCGACGTAGCCAAGACGGTCAAGGAATACAAAGCCGGCAAGGTTGAGTTTCGCAACGAAAAGGGCGGCAACGTGCAGGCCCCCGTGGGCAAGCTCAGCTTCGAAACCGACAAACTGGTCGACAACATCCAAGCGTTCGTCAACCGGATCATTTCGCTCAAGCCGAATGCCGCCAAGGGCGTTTACGTGAAGAGCGCCCACATCAGCGCGACCATGAGCCCGAGCGTGCGGGTCGCGGTCTGACAGATTGATTGAAAGAGTACGAATTGAGCCGAGCTTGAAGACGAGCCGGTTCGCAGCCGTCAGCCGCCGACGGTCCGCAAGAACCCAGAGCCGATAGCCCACAGCCCCCTGCCGAGCCATGAGCAAACTTCTCAAAGGCATGATTTCCAACGAGTTGCAGCGTCGGCTTGATGGCGTAACCGACCTGCTGTTGGTCGACGTCATGAAGATGGACGCCAACACGAACGTCGAACTGCGCAAGGAACTTGCCGCCAAGGACATCAGTCTGATGGTGATCAAGAACAGCCTGGCCCGCCGGGCGACCGACGGGACCGCGCTGGCCCCGGCGTTCGAGGGCGTCGAGGGTTCCGCGGCAGTCGTGTGGGGCTCGGAGGACGTGGTGTCGCTGGCCAAGGAAGTCACGCGCATTTCCGAGGAAAAGAAGTACGCCGCGTTTGTGCCCAAGGGCGGCGTGATGGACGGCGCGGCCATGACGGCCGACGACGTGAAGGCGGTCAGCAAGTGGCCCAACCGCGCCGAACAGCTCAGCCTGCTGGTCGGTCAGATCCTGGGCCCCGGGCGGACGCTGTCGGCTCAGATGCTGGGCCCCGGCGCCAGCCTGGCCAGCCAGATCAAGCAAAAGGGCGAAGAGGAAGAGTGATTGCAGATTGGCAATTGCAAACTGCAAATTGCAAAGTGCCGAAACGCGACATATACCGCGGGGCGATCCTCCGCAATTTTCAATCTGCAATTTGAATTTCTCAATTTGCAATTTTCACACAAGTGATTTTGGGCCAAGCGCCCGCAGACGCGAGAAAGGGTACCTGTCATGAGCGACGCTGCCGTTGCTGAGTTTTCGGACGCCATCAAGGAGATGGGCGACAAGATCGTGGGCCTCACGCTCAAGGAAGCCAAAGAGCTGAGCGATTACCTGAAGGACGTTCACGGCATCGAGCCGGCCGCTGGCGGCGGCGCGGTCGTGATGGCCGGTCCGGCTGACGGCGGCGGCGGCGCTGCGGCCGAGGAGCAGACCGAGTTCGACGTGGTGCTGGACAGCTTCGGCGACCAGAAGATCGGCGTCATCAAGGTCATCCGCAGCATCACCGGTCTGGGCCTGAAGGAGGCCAAGGACCTGGTCGAAGGCGCTCCCAGCAAGGTCAAGGAAGGCGTCGACAAGGACGAGGCCGAGAAGGTCAAGAAGGAACTGGAAGAAGCCGGCGCCACGGTTTCGATCAAGTAAGTCGCGCGACCTGTTGCGAACATTCCGTGCAGCCGGCGTTGCCCGCCGCGGCAACGCCGGCTTCGCGCGGTTTCGTACCGTAACATCGTTTTGGCAGCCGGACGCGCCGCACGCGGCCGCTGCAGCGTTCCCTCTTGCTTGATTGGCGACGGGTTGCCCAGGGCCCGTCGCCGTCATCGAGTCGCCCGCTTGCTCGTCTCCCCAACGAGCCGACGCGCCGCGATTCGCACAATCTCCCCACCTTTGTGAGAACGGAGCAGTTTGCCCCATGGCAGTTAAGGCTCAACGGCGGCTCGCGACAGACGAAGTACGCCAATTCGGCAGCGGCCGAGAAGCTTTCTCCATTCCTGATCTCACCCAAATCCAGACCGCCAGCTACGAGCGGTTCCTGCAATACAACGACGGGTCCGACGCCAAGCGCAAAAACGAAGGCTTGGAATCCGTCCTGCAGGAAATCTTCCCGATCGAGAGCTACGACAAAACGATCCGGCTCGAGTATCTGCGCTACGAACTCGGTAAGCCGCGCTACACGACCGACGAATGTCGGCAGTTGCGACTGACCTACGGTCGGCCGTTCCGCATCTGGCTGCGCTTGGTCAAGGATCAGCCGGTCGAGGAAGAGGTGTACCTGGGCGATATGCCGATCATGCTGGGCGGCGGCGAGTTCATCATCAACGGCGCCGAGCGCGTCGTGGTGAGCCAGTTGCACCGCTCGCCGGGCATCGACTTTGTGTCGGAAATGGAAGCGGGCGAACGCCGCGTTCACTCTTGTCGCGTCATTCCCGAACGCGGCAGTTGGATCGAGCTGAACACGACCAAGAAGGACAGCATCACGGTCCGCATCGACCAGAGCGGCAAGTTCTCGGCGATGACGCTGCTGCGGGCGATGGACCCCAAGCTGGGGCTCGACGCCGAAATCCTCCGCAAGTTCTACCCGGCGCGCAAGGAGAAGATCGTCGACGGTCGCAGCGTGACCAAGGTCGAAGGCAAGGTGGCGGTCGACGACGTGGTGTACCCGGTCGGCAGCGAACGGGCCGGCGAGATCATCATCGAGTCGGGGCAGCGGATCACCAAGAACGTGGCCGAGATCATCTGCACCTCCGGCGTGAAGACCGTCGAGGTGATCGATCCGCCCAAGACGCCGCACCTGGTCAACTCGCTGGCGGAGGACAACACCTCCAGCCACGAAGAAGCGCTGCTGCGAATCTACCAACGGCTGCGTCCGGGCAATCCGCCGCAGCTGGAGAAGGCCCGCACGCTGTTCCAGGAAAAGTTCTTCGACGCCAATCGCTACCGCCTGGGCCGCGTGGGTCGGTTCCGCATCAACCGCAAGCTGGACCTGAACGTCTCGGAAGACGAAATGGTCCTGCGACCCGAAGATCTGATCGCGTCGATCGAGTACCTGCTGCAGTTGGTCGCCGGCGAAGAAGGCGCCTACGTGGACGACATCGACCACCTGGGCAACCGCCGCCTGCGGACCATCGACGAACTGGCCTGCGACGAGATTCGCAAGGGCTTCCTCAAGCTCCGCCGCACCGTGCAGGAGCGGATGAGCCTGAAGGATCAGGAGGACATGACCCCGCGGAGCTTGATCAACCCCAAGAGCATCTCGGCGGCGATCGAGTACTTCTTCGGTCGCGGCGAGCTGTCGCAGGTGGTTGACCAGACCAATCCGCTGTCGATGCTCACCCACGAACGTCGCCTGTCGGCGTTGGGCCCCGGCGGTTTGAATCGCAAACGGGCCGGCTTCGAGGTCCGCGACGTGCATATTTCGCACTATGGACGCATCTGCCCGATTGAGACCCCCGAAGGTACGAACATCGGTCTGATCTCCAGCTTGGCGATGTACGCCACGGTGGACGACTACGGCTTTTTGGTCACGCCCTACCGCGTGGTCAAGGGCGGCAAGCTGACCGAGGAGTTCGTCTGGCTACGGGCCGACGAGGAGTCGAACTCGTACGTGGCCTCGGCCGACGTGCCGGTGAAGGACAATAAGATTGTCGGCGAAACGACCGTGGCGCGCTATCGCAGCGACTTCGTGCTCGTGCCGACCGACAAGGTTCAGTACACCGACGTGGCGCCCAGCCAGATGATCGGCGTCTCGGCCGGTCTGATTCCGTTCCTGGAGCACGACGACGCCAACCGCGCGCTCATGGGCAGCAACATGCAGCGGCAAGCCGTGCCACTGTTGGTGGCCGAGCCGCCCGTGGTGGGCACCGGTTTGGAAACCGACGTGGCGCGCCACTCCGGCATGCTGGTTCGCGCCAAGAACAAGGGCACGGTCAAGTACGTCGACGCCACCCGCATTGAAATTGGCGACGACGTGTACGAACTGCGCAAGTTCGTCGGCCTGAACGAACGCACCTGTCAAAATCAAAAGCCGATCGTCAGCCTGGGCGACAAGGTCGAGCAGGGGCAGGTCATTGCCGACGGGGCCGCGACGTTCCAAGGCGAGTTGGCGTTGGGTCGCAACGTGTTGGTCGCCTTCATGTCGTTCGAGGGCTACAACTTCGAGGACGCGATCATCATCAGCGAGGAGCTGGTTCACGCCGACACGTACACGTCGATCCACATCGAAGAGTTCGACGTGGAGATACGCGAAACCAAGCTCGGCCGCGAGGAGTTCACCCGCGACATTCCCAATGTCAGCGAGAAAGCGCTGCGGAACCTCGACGAGAGCGGCATCGTCAAGATCGGCACGTTCGTCGAACCGGGCGACATTCTGGTCGGCAAGGTCTCGCCCAAGAGCAAGACCGAGCTGACCCCCGAAGAGAAGCTGCTGCACGCGATCTTCGGCCGGGCCGGCGAGGACGTGAAGAACGATTCGCTGGAAGTGCCCTCGGGCATCGAAGGCATCGTGATCGACACCCAAAAGTTCTCCCGCCGCATGAGCCTCAGCGAGGACGAGCGCAAGGCGTTCGAGCGATCGCTGAAGGAGGCTGAGAAGGAGGGCAACGAGGCGATCGCCGCGGCGTTCACCGAGTTGGCCGCCGAGATCGAAAAGGTGCTGCAGAAGAAGCTCACCGACGAGGACGGCAACGAGCTGATCCACAATCAGGAGCCGCAGTTCATCGCCGATCAGGCCGTGAGCTTCCGCGTCGACAATCTCGATATTCGTAGCGAAGACCGGCTCAAGGCTGTGCAGGCGGCTCACAAGCAATTGTGGCCGCAGGTCGAGGAGGCGATCGACGCCCGCGACCGGACGCTCAACAGCATGAAGCGGGGCGACGAACTGCGCAGCGGCGTGCTGCAGATGGTCAAGGTGTACGTCGCCACCAAGCGGGTCATCTCCGTGGGCGACAAGATGGCTGGTCGCCACGGGAACAAGGGCGTCATCTCGAAGATCCTGCCGATCGAGGACATGCCGTTCTTGCCGGACGGCACCCCGATTCAGATCATGCTCAACCCGTTGGGCGTGCCGAGTCGTATGAACGTGGGCCAGATTCTCGAGACGCACCTGGGGTGGGCGGGCGCCAAGCTCGGCTTCCGCGCGGTCACGCCCGTGTTCGACGGCGCCGAGGAAGAGCAGATCAACGACGCACTGGAAACGGCCGGCCTGCCGCGGCACGGCAAGATCCGCCTGAACGACGGTCGCACCGGCGAACCGTTCGAGCAGGAGACCACCGTCGGCTACATCTACATGCTCAAGCTTCACCACTTGGTGGACGACAAGGTGCATGCCCGCAGCACGGGGCCGTACTCGCTCATCACCCAGCAGCCGCTGGGCGGCAAGGCGCGGTTCGGCGGCCAACGGTTTGGCGAGATGGAAGTGTGGGCGCTGGAAGCGTACGGCGCCGCGTACATCTTGCAGGAACTGCTGACCGTGAAGTCCGACGACGTGGAAGGTCGTACCAAGATTTACGAATCGATGGTCAAGGGCGAGAACACGCTGCAAGCCGGCACGCCGGCCAGCTTCGACGTGCTCACCAACGAGATCCGCGGTCTGGGGCTGAACATGCAGCTCGAGAAACGGGCGGCGCTGTAGGAGTTGAATTGCAAACTGCAAATTGAGAAATGCAAATTGCAAATTGCGGACAAAGGTGACGGCAACTCCTGCATGAGCGAGGACCGATGAACTCGGACGAGCTTTCGGACCGGCTCTTGGATTTTGCAGCTCGAGTTGCCAAGGTTGTCGACAGCTAGCCCGAAACGCGATTGGCTCGACACGTAGCGGGTCAGCTGATTCGCAGCGGGACCTCGCCGGTCGCCAACTACGAGGAGGGATGCGGAGCGGAGAGCAAAGCAGATTTTGCCCACAAGCTCAGCATTTGCTTGAAAGAGCTGAGAGAGACGCGCGTGTGGTTGCGACTGATTGTGCGGGCCGAGTTGCTGCCAAGCGGCAGGTTGGCGGAACTGATCGATGAGTCGGACCAATTGACAAGAATTCTGGGCCAGTCCGTCGCCACCGCGAAGGGCGCCAGCAAGAAACATAGGCCGGAGTCAGATTGACTCGCGGCAATCTGCAATTTGCGTTTTGCAATTTTCAATTTGCAATTCGCATATTGCAGCTTACCTCCGAGGAGAGTTGCATGAGCATCCTGGAAGGTTCCAACTACGACCGCGTCAACGATTACGGCTCGGTGAAGATCAGCCTGGCGCGGCCGCACGATATTCGCAGCTGGTCGTTCGGCGAGGTGAAGAAGCCCGAGACGATCAACTACCGGACCTACCGCCCCGAAAAGGACGGTTTGTTCTGCGAGCGGATCTTCGGCCCCGAGAAAGACTGGGAGTGCGCCTGCGGCAAGTACCGCGGCATGAAGTACAAGGGCATGATCTGCGACCGCTGCGGCGTGAAGGTCACGCACAGCCGCGTACGTCGCAAGCGGATGGGCCACATCGAACTGGCCGCGCCGGTCGTGCACATCTGGTTCTTCAAGGCCATGCCCAGCCGCTTAGGCAGCCTGCTGGCGATGAAGACCACCAGCCTGGAAAAGGTGATTTACTTCCAGGACTACGTGGTCGTCGATCCGAAGGAAACGACGCTGAAGGCTCAGCAGCTGCTGACCGAGGAAGAGTACCGCGCCGCGCGCGAGCAGTACGGCGAGGGGTCGTTCGAAGCCGACATGGGCGCCGAGGCGATCCGCAAGCTGCTGTCGAATTTGGACTTGGTCAAGCTGTCCGAGGAGTTGCGCGTCGAGCTGCGCGAAACCGGCAGCAAGCAGAAGGCCAAGGATCTGATCGCCCGGCTGAAGACGGTCGAGTCGATTCGCGACTCGGACAACAAGCCGGAGTGGATGGTGCTGGACGTGATTCCGGTCATCCCGCCGGACCTGCGTCCGTTGGTGCTGCTGGACAGCGGCAACTTCGCCACCAGCGACCTGAACGACCTGTACCGCCGGATCATCAATCGCAACAACCGGCTCAAAAAGCTGGTCGACCTGAACGCACCCGAGGTGATCATCCGCAACGAGAAGCGGATGCTGCAACAGTCGGTCGACGCGTTGTTCGACAACAACCGCTGCAAGCGCCCGGTGCTGGGCAGCAGCAACCGCCCGCTCAAGTCGCTGACCGACATGATCAAGGGCAAGCAGGGTCGCTTCCGCGAAAACCTGCTGGGCAAGCGCGTCGACTACTCCGCTCGGTCGGTGATCGTGGTGGGCCCGCGGCTGAAGCTGCACCAGTGCGGCCTGCCCAAGAAGATCGCCCTGGAACTGTACCAGCCGTTCATCATCCGCCGGCTTAAGGAGCTGGGCCATGCCGACACGATCAAGTCGGCCAAGAAGATGCTCGAACGGAAGGACGAAGAGGTCTGGGATATCCTCGAAGAGGTGATCACCAACCACCCGGTGTTGCTGAACCGGGCGCCCACGCTGCACCGCATGGGCATCCAGGCGTTCGAGCCGACGCTGGTCGAAGGCAACGCCATTCACCTCCATCCGCTGGTGTGCAAGGGCTTCAACGCCGACTTCGACGGCGACCAGATGGCGGTTCACCTGCCGCTGTCGATCGAAGCCCAGGTCGAAGCGCACACGCTGATGATGTCGACCCACAACATCTTCAGCCCGTCCAACGGCGCGCCGATTATCAGCCCGTCGCAAGACACGGTGATGGGTTGTTACTACCTCACCATGAACGTGCCCGACAGCAAGGGCGACGGCATGGCGTTCGCTTCGCCCGAGGAAGTCGAGACCGCCTACGGCTCGGGCATTGTCGGCACGCATGCCAAGATCAAGCTGCGTCTGCCGGACGATCGCTGCTTGCGGGAAGATCTCGATAGCAAGAGCGGCTACGGCAAGCGGATCGAAACCACGGTGGGTCGCGTCATGTTCAACCGCATCTTGCCGGCCGGCATGCCGTATTACAACACGGCGTTGCGGGGGCGCGATCTGGCCAGCGTGATCAGCGACTGCTACGAACTGCTCGGCCGGCGCTACACGATCGACCTGCTGGACGACATGAATCAGTTGGGCTTCCGGCAGAGCACGCTCAGCGGTCTGTCGTTCGGCACCGACGACTTGGTCACGCCGGACACCAAGCAGAAGATCTTGGCCGACGCCGAAAAGGAAGTCATTAAGACCAACAAGCACTACCAGCGCGGCATCATCACCGAGAACGAGCGGTACAATAAAGTGCTCGACGCGTGGACGCACGCTCGCGAGCAGATCACCGCCGAGATGATGGCCGGGTTGGAAACCGACTTCCGCGACGGCGGCTACGTCAACCCGATCTACCTGATGGCCCACTCCGGCGCCCGCGGCGGCATCGAGCAGATGCGGCAATTGGGCGGCATGCGGGGTCTGATGGCCAAGCCGTCGGGCAAGATTATCGAGACGCCCATTAAGGCCAACTTCCGCGAAGGCCTGACCGTGCTGGAATACTTCTCCAGCACGCACGGCGCCCGCAAGGGTCTGGCCGACACGGCGCTCAAGACGGCTGACTCTGGGTACCTGACCCGCAAGCTGGCCGACGTCGCCCAAAACGTGGTCATCACGATGGACGACTGCGGCACGACCCAAGGCATCACCAAGGGCATCATCTACCGCGGCGAAAAGGTCGAGGTGAGCTTGGCCGAATCGATTCGCGGTCGGGTCAGTCGGGCCAACATCGTCAACCCGATCACCGACGAAGTGATCGTGGCCGAAAACGAGATGATCACCGGCGAAATCGCCCGCAAGATCGAGCAGCTCGGTTTGGAGAAGATCCAAGTCCGCAGCCCGATGACGTGCGACGCGGCGCTGGGCGTCTGCCGCTGCTGCTACGGCATGGACCTGTCGACCGGCTCGCTGGTCGAAGAGGGCATGGCCGTGGGCATCATTGCCGCGCAAAGCATCGGCGAACCCGGCACGCAGCTCACGATGCGGACGTTCCACATCGGCGGCGTGGCGACCGGCGACGTGGAGAAAAGCGACATCCGCGCCAAGAAGGGCGGTATCGCCAAGCTGGCCCGGTTGAAGGTCGTGACCAACGACGCTGGCCAGCAGGTGGTGCTCACCCGCAACGGCGAGATCGCCCTGGTCGACGACAAAGGCCGCGAGGTCGAGAAGTACGAAGTGCCCGCCGGCGCCGTGCTGCGGGTCAAGGAGAACGAGCACATCGACGGCGGCGAAGTCGTCTGCGAATGGGATCCGCACAGTATCCCGATTCTCGCCGAAACCGGCGGTCGCATTCGCTTCGAAGACCTGGTCGAAGGCGAGACGATGCGCGGCGAGGCCGACCCGAGCGGCAAGAAACGCTTCGTCATCATGGAGCACAAGGGCGACCTGCACCCGCAGATCGTCGTGGAAGACCCGGCCGACGGCAAAATCATCGACTTCTACTACATGCCCGAACGGGCCCACATCGAAGTCGACGACGGGCAGATGATTACCCCGGGATCGCTCTTGGCGAAGACCCCTCGCGAGGCATCCGGTACGCAGGACATCACCGGCGGTCTGCCCCGCGTCACGGAGATCTTCGAAGCGCGCAAGCCGAAGGACCCGGCGGTCATCGCCGAGATCGACGGCGTGGTCGAACTGCTCGGCGAGAAGAAGCGCGGCAAGCGCTCCATCATCGTCCGCAGCGAAACCGGCATCGAACGCGAGCACCTCGTCTCGCACTCCAAGCACTTGCGGGTCCATGCGGGCGACGTCGTCCGCGCCGGCGAGTCGCTGGTCGACGGCCCGCTGGTTCCCCACGACATTTTGCGGATCTCCGGCGAGGAAGCGGTGCAGCAGTACCTGACTCGCGAAATTCAGAACGTGTATCGCAGTCAGCGCGTGGAGATCAACGACAAGCACATCGAAATCATCGTGGCTTCGATGTTGCGGAAGGTGAAGATCGAGTCGCCCGGCGACACCGATCTGCTGCCGGGCGCCGTGATGGACAAGTTCGAGTTCCGCTCGGCCAACGAAAACGTTTCGCACTGCCTGCGGATCACGCACAAGGGCGACAGCGATTTCGAAGAGGGCGCCATCGTGCCCAAGGACGTGCTGGAGCAGACCAACGCCCAGATCGAGGCGCTGGGCGGCGACATCGCCAAGGGCGCCAAGCCCAAGATGGCCACCGCCAGCACCCAGCTGTTGGGCATCACCAAGGCGTCGGTCCAATCGAGCAGCTTCATCTCCGCGGCCAGTTTCCAGGAAACGACCAAGGTGCTCACCGAAGCCGCCCTGGCAGGCAAGACCGACAGCCTGGTCGGCCTGAAGGAGAACGTGATCCTGGGTCACCTGATCCCCGCGGGCACCGGCTTCAAGACGATCCAGGAATCGGAGGTGCGGATTCAGCCCTCCGCCCTGGAAGCCCTGGCGGCCGAGAAGGAACGCGTGCTGGAGCGGTCGTTCCCCCTGCTGGAATCGGCGTTGCAGTCGCAGGGCGGAGCCCCCGAGCAGCCGACCCTCGGCGACGATTCGCAAAACGGCTCGCCGGCAGCGCTGGAGGAAGCCCCGGGCAGCCTCGACGCCCTGCTGGGCGGCGACAGCGACAGCGAAACGCTCGGCGGCGAGCAGCCGCCGAGCGACCAGTAGCCGCAGTCGCGGCAACGACGCGTGCACTTATGGCCGGGGGCGTTTCGCCCCCGGCTTTTTCTATGCGCTCGGCGGTCAGCCGAGCTCGCGCTCGCGCCACAGTACGCGGGCATGCTGGATGAAAAGCACGCCCGCGCCCCCGGCCAGCAGTGCGCCGATGCACGCCGGAATCCAACCAAAATCCGGTACGCCCTGCAGCCACAATAGCAGCAGCACCAGATCGGCCGTGCCGCATGCACCGGTGATCAAGAAGATCGCAGCAAACTCTGCACTGGTAACTGTCAGAACGGCGGTGATCCCGAAGTTGAATATCACGCAGGCGAAGGAGAGTCCCAGATAGGTCACAAGTGACGCAGCGAACACAGAATCGCCGTGTTCCGGCGGCCCGAAGGCTCCGACTCCAATGGCTATCGCGTTGAGCAAGGCCCAGACGCCAACTGCACAGGCGGCAAACGCGACAAGTTGCGAATCAACGTAAGTCCTGCGCGTCAGCGGTAGCAATCGCTCAGTCGCCATCGTTTTCAGGCGGCTGGCCAAGCCGTTGCCTGCAACGATCGCCGTGACGGGCGGTGCGATCAGCGCCGCAAACCAGGCCAAGCCGCGAACGCCTTCCAGCAATGTCGGAAAGATGCCTGGCGGCGGTTCGTCGTGGCTTCGCGCGAACGATCCCAAGGGCCCCAGGAACAGGCCCACGACCATGAGCAGGGCGAGCGTCTTGGCGTCGAGAACGGCGAATTCGCCAATCGTCGGCAAGAGAATGCGTCTCGATCGATTCCAGCGCCGCGCGCGATTCAGCCAGCGATCGAATGCAGCGATTGTCTGCCGACAGGCGGCGGGGCCCGTACTGGTTTCGCCAGTTCGCTGCAACGCACCTCGCTGTTGGGTGCGAGCCGCTTGGCCCGGTTCGGACCACGTCGGGGCGACGTATTCTGGGTCGTCTTCCGTCAGGCGCGAGAGCGTGCGAATCCGCCGACGGGCAATCAACGCGCACCCGATGGCGACGAGGATCCCGCCGACGTTCGCCTCGTGCGGATGATCCAGCAAGAGCTGCGGAATCTTGTCAATGCCGATGTAGTCGCTGAAGGCAACGTAGCCAAAGAACGTGCCCAAGATCAGTCCGGAGGGGATCGTGGACGCGGCTATCGTCAATGTCATCAAGAATGCGATCACCGCGGTGTGAGCGCCGGGGAGACTCTGCCCTCGCATGCATGAAGTCACAAGGACCAGCGCCACGGGGATAAGATAGATGCCCATGAGGACCATCCGATGCGGCGCCCGATAGCCGGGGAGAATTGCCGCTCGTGCCGGCGCGAACTGCCAACGTCCTTGATCGGAAATCCCGTTGGACCAAGCCGACATCCATAGCAAGCAGTAGAAGAGATACGGGAAGAGAATCATCTCAGCGACGCCGCTCGTGGGAATGTTTATCAGCAGAAAGATCGTCGCAAGAAGCACGAAGATCATTCCCAGCACGAGTCGTGAGCGCGTCGCGTACGTCGAGAGAACGGCATGCAATCGCTGGGCCAAAGGCGTCATGGGCAGTCAATCTCCGGCACATTCCGGGAGTCATCAGATTCAGCGGACTTGACGTTGTTGGCGTTGGCGACGCTAGGGGCGGCGCCGCCGCAGTGCTCATGCACCGCGATGAACATCTCCTCCAGGTTGAGGTCCTGCACCGTCACGTCGGCGTTCCAGGCGACGCGGAGTTGATCGACGATCGACGAATCGAAATTCGCCAGCGTGATCGACGCTTCGGCGCCGTCGATTTCCACGGCGAGCGCCCCCGGCACGGCCAGGTCCTTCGGCAGGGGCGCGGCGGCGGCCAGGTGCAGGCGTTTCACGCGGTCTTTCAGCTCGTCCATTTCGCCGTCCAAGCCAATCACTCCATCGCGGAGCATGGCCACCCGCGTGGCGACCCGCTCCAGATCGCTGGTGATGTGCGTGCTGAAGATGACCGTCCGGCGGCGATCGGCGACGATCTCCAGCAGCGTGCGCAAGAATTGCCGCCGGGCGACCGGGTCGAGACTGGCGACCGGCTCGTCCAGGATCAGCAGTTCCGGTTCGTGCCCCAGCGCGAGCACGATCCCCAGCGTCTGCAGTTGCCCGGTCGACAGCGCGGCGACCCGCTCCTCCAGCGGCAGCCGCCAGCGGCGGCATAGCTCGTCGACCAACGGTTGATTCCACCGCGGGTAGAAGGCCGCGGTGTACTCTATGACCTGCCGAGCGAGCATCCACGGGTAGCTAACCACCTCCTGGGGGACGTAGCCAATACGCGACTTGGCCTCGGCCGACAGGTCCCAGCCGTCTTCGTCCAGGACCGTGACTTGTCCGGCTGAGGGGCGCAGCAGCCCCAGCGAGCATTTCAGCAGCGTGCTCTTGCCGCTGCCGTTCTGACCCAGCAGCCCGACCACGGCGCCCTGTTGCACGGTCAAGTCGATGCCGCGGAGCACATAATTTTGGGCGAAGGGATTGCCTGAGAAGCTCTTCTTCAGCCCTGCGGCGATGTAGACCGGCGTCGGCATTTCGTCCGTCCCTCAGCGATTGGCGGTCTGTTCGGCGGTGGCCGCGTCATGGGCGGCCAGCAGGTCGTCAACTTCGGCCTGGATCTGATCGTCATCGAGCCCCAATTGCCGGCCCCGATGCAGGGCCGCGGCCAGCAGGTCGCGGAACTCGGCACGGCGACGCTTGGGCGCGGGCCGGTCGGCGGGGGCCAGCACCCGCATCCCCTGGCCCCGCACCCGCTCCACAACGCCCGCACTTTCCAGCTGCGAGTACGCCTTGCTGACCGTCATGGGGTTCACGTCGGCCGCCCGGGCGACGGTTCGCACGCTCGGCAGCAGATCGCCGGGGCGCAGCTTCCCCCCCGCGACCAGGGCGTGGACCTGGTCGATGATTTGCCGGTAGATCGGCACACCCGAGGAGGGGTGAATCTGAAAGCGGACGGACGCGGCCATGTGTATTACTGTCGCAATACACCGCGTATTATGTCAAGCTGATTCCGTGACGCGTGCCGGCAAGTCGTCGGCTGCCGATCTCTTGGGAGTTCGGGGCGGGGCGCACGGGGCGGGGAAATTTTCTGCGAACCGTCGCGATGGCCCGTTGACGCTTTTCTGGTCCTGCCCTAAAATCCCCGATTCGCCCCTGAAACACGGGGCCAGTAGGGTTCTTTGAAACTTGGGAGTCGGCCCCTCCCGGCGGCGATTGTTCGGTTCTGCGATTTCGCGGGATCGAGAGCCGGCGGCGGGCTGTGTCATTCGGGCGTGCGTCGCCCCGGAGCGAGTTGTGGCTGCGAAGGAAGTCATTCGAATTCGGATGGAAGCGTACGACCACTCGGTGCTGGATCAAAGCGCCGCAGAGATCGTGGACACGGCCAAGCGGACCAACTCCGAAGTTCATGGGCCGATTCCGCTGCCGACTCGCATTGAACGGTACACGGTGCTTTCGGGTCCGCACGTGGACAAGAAGGCTCGCCAGCAATTCGAGATTCGCACTCATAAGCGGCTGATCGACATCGTTCAGGCCACGGCCAAGACGATCGAGTCGCTCAATAAGCTGAGTTTGCCGGCTGGCGTGGATATCAAGATTAAGGCGACAACTGCCTAGTGTGGCGGCTAGTCCGTCCGCGGCGACGAAGCTCGCCAAGCGTGGGGCTGTTGTCGATTGTCATACGACCTCAGCGAGTTGTTTTTAACCGCATGAACTGGAAGCGGCTTGGGTAAGCCGGGGCGTGCCCCGTGTCTCCCGTTCCGCCAACCGATCTCGGGGAATTCGAGCGATGGCTACCGAAGGTGGCGTCCCGGCTATTCTGGGTCGCAAAGTAGGCATGACGCAGGTGTATGACGCCGATGGCGGCGTGATCCCCGTGACGGTTGTTCAGGCAGGTCCTTGCCACGTGCTGCAGGTGCGCACGGTCGAGCGGGACGGCTACGAAGCGGTGCAGTTGGGGTATCTGGATAAGCCTCGCCGGTTGGCGAAGCGTAGCGAGCGCGGCCATGTCGCCAAGCTCGACAGCAAGGCCGCCAAGAAGCGTGCTGCCGCGGGCGTCGAAGCCCCCGCCAAGGCTGATTGCGAGCCCAAGCGGTTTGTTCGCGAGATCCGCGGCGCCGCTGGCGCTCTGGAGGTGGGCTCGGTCGTTGATGTGAACTCCCTGGAGGGGGTGGCTCGCGTCGACGTGGTGGCGACCAGCAAGGGTCGCGGCTTTTCGGGCGCCATGAAGCGGCACAATTTCAGCGGCCAGCGGGCCACGCACGGCGTGAAGAAGTGCCACCGTGCGTTGGGCGGCACTGGTTGCAGTGCCTATCCCAGCCGTCTGTTCAAGGGCGTGCGGATGCCCGGGCAGTACGGCAATGCTCGCTGCACCGTCCGCAACCAAAAGCTGGTCGGCGTCGACGCCGAGCAGAATCTGCTGCTGATCCGGGGCGCCGTCCCCGGTCCCAACGGCGGGTACGTGGTGATTAAGCAAACGAACAAAGTGTGAAGGAAGGCTCTCGGCTGTCGGCTTTCGGCTGTCGGCCAGAAGCGATTCCAAGGTTTCTGGCCGATAGCCGATAGCCGATAGCAAATAGCCTGCAGCCATGCCCAAGCTCACTGTCCTCGACGCCAAAGGCAAGAAGGTCGGCACCTACAATTTGGAGCCGACCGATCTCGCTCCGCGCATCAGCAAGCAGCTGTTGCACGACGCGGTCGTCATGTATCAGGCCAACGCCCGGCAGGGCACCCACAAGACCAAGCGTCGCAGCGAGGTCGCCGGGTCGACGAAGAAGATGTATCGCCAGAAGGGCACGGGCAACGCGCGGGCCGGCCATCGCAAGAGCGGCGTGCGTCGCGGCGGCGGCCACATGAAGCAAATTCACCCGCGCAGTCACGGTTACTCGCTGACTCGCAAGGCGCTGCAGCTGGCCACGCGGATGGCGCTGGCCGCCAAACTGAATGACGAAGAGCTGGTCGTCGTCGACAAGCTGGAGTTCGCCGCCCCCAAGACCCGCGAGATGGCCGGCGTGATCAAGGCTGTGGGTTGCGACGGCTCGTCGCTGCTGGTGACGACCGCCGAGCACGACGTGAATGTTTACAAAAGCGCCCGCAACATCGCCGCCGTGGCGGTGTCGCCGGCAAGCGACCTGAATGCCTTGAAGCTGCTGTCGGCCGACAAGGTGCTGGTCACCACCGCGGCCTTGGATTTCCTGAAGGCGAAGGCGGGTCAGGGCGGTCACGGTCAGGAGGCGGCTGCCGAGGCGTAAGTCGACGCTGCTGGCGGCGTTTCGCTGCTGACGGGCGACTGACAACGGACCACGGACAAATCACCATGCCACGACATATCCCCCAAACGACGAAGCTGACGCTCGAGCCGCATCAGGTGATCATCAAGCCGTTGGTCACTGAAAAGGGCATGCACAAATCGACGCGCAACAACGCCTACGCCTTTGAGGTCAGTCGTCTGGCCACCAAGGCGGACGTGAAGCGGGCGGTCGAGGAGCTCTTTGAGGTGAGGGTGTTGAAGGTCCACACGCAGAATCGCAAGGGCAAGCCGCGGCGGACGCGGTTTCGCTTCGGGCGGACCAACGATTGGAAGAAGGCGATCGTCACGCTCGACGCCGAGCACCGGATTGAATTCTTCTAGGAAGCTGTCAGTCGATCGCAGTGTGCGCTGAGAGCCGATAGCCGAGAGCTGAAAGCTATTTGACATGGGTATTCGCAAATACAAGCCGACCTCCGCCGGGCGCCGCAACGCCTCGGTGAGCGACTTTGCCGAGCTGACCCCCGGGGCCAAGCCGGAGAAGAGTCTGCTGCGCCCCAAGCGCAAGACGGGCGGTCGCAACAACCAGGGCAAGATCACCGTCCGGCACCGCGGCGGCGGCCACAAGCAAAAGTATCGCCTGATTGACTTCCGGCGGAACAAGGACGGCGTGCCGGCCAAGGTCGATTCGATCCAATACGATCCGAATCGCTCGGCGCGCATCGCCCTGCTGCACTACGCGGATGGCGAGAAGCGATACATCATCGCCCCGGCCGGGTTGAAGGCGGGCGACCAGGTCCTCAGCGGCGACGACGCCCCGGCCAAGCTGGGCAACTGCTTGCCGTTGAAGAAGATCCCGTTGGGCACCTCGATCTATGCGATTGAGATGCAGCCGGGTCGCGGCGCCGAGCTGTGTCGCTCCGCCGGCACCAGCGCCACGCTGATGGCTCGCGAGGCGGGGTGGGCGCAGATCTCGCTGCCCAGCGGCGAAATTCGTCGTATCCCGTCCACGTGTCGGGCGACGATCGGCTCGACCAGCAACGGCGATCACAGTGCCATTCAGTTGGGCAAGGCGGGTCGCAAGCGGTGGATGGGGCGTCGCCCCCACGTCCGCGGCACGGCGATGAACCCGGTCGATCACCCGCACGGCGGCGGCGAGGGTCGCACCAAGGGGGGGCGCAACCCGGTCACGCCGCAGGGCAAGCCCACCAAGGGCGGCCGCACGCGGCAGCGTCGCAAGGCATCGAACAAGGCAATCGTGCGTCGGCGCCGCAGTCGGCGGTACGGCGTGCAGAAGTTGGTCACAAAGTAAGGAGGGCTGTCGGCTATTGGCTGTCGGCTGTCGGCTACAAGGTCGACGGCAGGCTCTGGCCGATAGCCGAAAGCCGATAGCTGAAAGCCTCCCATGGGACGTTCACTCAAAAAAGGCCCGTTCGTCGACCCCAAGTTGTACTTGAAGGTCGAGAAGCAGAACGAAGCGGGCACCAAGAACCCGATCACCACCTGGGCTCGGGCCTGCACGATCATTCCCGAGTTCGTGGGGCACACGTTCCTGGTGCACAACGGCAAGGCGCACCTGAAGGTGTTCGTCACCGAAGACATGGTCGGCCACAAGTTGGGCGAGTTCTCCCCGACTCGCAGCTTCCGCGGTCACGGCGGCAAGGGGGGCAAAAGGTAGTTGGGCTGTCAGTTGTCGGCTGTCGGCCAGAGGGTCGACGGTTGAGTTAAGCCGATAGCTGAAAGCCAATAGCCGAAAGCCGAAACAATGGCATACACAGCAACGCACAAGCACGCTCGGATCAGCCCCCGCAAGGTGCGGCCGATTGCCGATTTGATTCGCGGCCAGCGGGTCGACGACGCGATCGCCATCTTGCAGTACCAGCCCCAGCGCGGCGCCCGGCTGATCGAAAAGGTGCTCAAAAGCGCCCTGGGCAACGCCGAGGATTTGCGGGCCCCCAACCTGGGCGGCTTGCGGGTCGTCGAGGCGCGAGTCGACGGCGGGCCGATGTTCAAGCGCGTCCGCCCGCGGGCCCGCGGCATGGCGCACGTGATCAAAAAGCGGATGAGCCACATCGTCGTTTCCATCGCATAACTGGTGTTTTCACCGTCGGCGGGTCGCCAGTGCGAGCCGCTCGGCAAACCAGCAGGCAGAGTTTTACTCATGGGTCAAAAAGTCAATCCAATCGGTTTCCGCACCGGCGTGATGCTCGGCTGGAAGAGCCGCTGGTACGCGTCGAAGCAGGAGTTTGCCGACCTGCTGGTCGAAGACCAAAAGATTCGCAAGTACGTTCATTCCAAATACAAATTTGCCGGCATTCCCAAGGTGGAGATCGAGCGGACGCGCGACGAGGTGAAGGTCGTGCTGCATGCCGCCCGCCCGGGCGTGATCATCGGTCGTAAGGGCGAAGAGGTCGAGCGTCTGCAGGACGAACTGCAGGGCCTGGTCGGTCGCCGGATCAATATCAAAATCGAAGAAGTGAATCGGCCCGAGCTGCAAGCGCAGTTGGTGGCCGAGGATATCGCCGAGCAATTGGCGAAGCGAGCGAGTTTCCGTCGCACGATCAAGCGGGCGATGGAGCAGACGATGGAGGCCGGCGCCAAGGGGGTGAAGATCCAATTGGCCGGTCGCCTGGGCGGCGCCGAAATGGCGCGGCGCGAAAAACAAAGCACCGGGTCGATTCCGCTTTCCACGCTGCGAGCGAAGATCGACTACGGTTTTACGGAAGCCAAGACCGCCCAAGGTCACATTGGCGTCCAGGTGTGGGTCAACCAAGGCATGTTTGAGGACGAGTCCGATGGCGCTGATGCCCAAGAGGGTCAAGCACAGAAAAAGCCAAAGAGGTCGTATAAGAGGTAATGCGACCCGTGGCAACACGGTGGTGTTTGGCGAGTTTGGCCTGCAAGCCGTCGAAGGCGGCTGGTTGAGCGCTGCGACGATCGAAGCGGGGCGTATTGCCGCCCAGCAGTACATCCGCGGCGAAGGCAAGCTCTACATTCGCGTGTTCCCTCACAAGTCGATTACCTCGATCCCGCTCGAAACCCGCATGGGTAAGGGCAAGGGCGAACCCGATTACTGGGCGGCGACGCTCAAGCCGGGCACGGTGCTGTACGAACTGGCTGGCGTGTCGGAAGAGGCCGCCAAGATCTGCTTCGCGCGTCTGGCTCACAAGATGCCGGTCCGCGTGCGGATGATTAAACGAACTTAGTTGGGCTGTCAGCTGTCGGCTGTCAGCTGTCGGCCAGAGGGGTCGGCGGCTGTTTCTGGCCGAGAGCCGAGAGCCGATAGCCGATAGCGACAGGACCATGGCCCACAACGAAGACTTGCGAGAGATGAGCGACGAACAGCTCGAGCTGACCGCGAAAGACGCGGCGGACAAGCTGTTTCGGTTGCGACTGCAGGCCCAGACCGAGCGTCTCGACGCACCGACCGAGCTGCGTCGTCAACGTCGGCTGATTGCCCGCGTGCGAACCATTCAAACCCAGCGGCAAAAAGCCGCCAGCGAAAAGTGAGAGGGCTGTCAGCTGTCGGCTGTCGGTCGTGGGCCAACGGGTCGACGGCGCGATCCTGCCGATAGCCGAAAGCCGATAGCCGAAAGCCCGTAAGCAATGCCCAAAAAACAAGTCATCGGCGTCGTCGTCAGCGACAAGTGCGACAAAACGCGGCGGGTTGAGATCAACCGGCTCGTGCGGCACCCGAAGTACGGCAAGTTCGTCCGCAACCGGACCGTCTGTCACGTGCATGACGAGGAAAACGCCTCGGGCACGGGCGACACGGTCGAGATCATCGAGTGTCCGCCCCGCTCGAAGTCGAAGCGGTGGGAACTGGTGCGGGTCGTGGCGAAGAGCCAACTGGTCGACATCGCGGCCATGCGGGCCGCGGCCAAGGAAGCGGCGGCTGCCGAAGCGAGCAACGACTAGTCAATCCCTAGAACATTTGGCGCCGCGGCGGCGAACGACTTTGCCACACCGCCCGACGGACGCCCAAGAAGACTCGAAAAGTTGATCCTGCAATGATTCAAATGCAGACCCGCTTGGCCGTCGCGGACAACACCGGCGCCAAGGAAGTGATGTGCATCAAAGTCCTGGGCGGCAGCCGTCGGCGCACCGCCAACCTGGGCGACGTGATTATTTGCAGCGTCAAGAGCGTGATTCCCGGCAGCGACCTGAAGAAGAAGTCGGTGGTCCGCGGCGTGATCGTGCGGGCCAAGGCGCCCACGCGTCGCAACGACGGCAGCTACGTTCGCTTCGACAATAACGCCGTGGTCATCATCGACAAAGACAACAATCCGCGCGGCACGCGCATCTTCGGGGCGGTCGCCCGGGAGCTTCGCGAGCGCAAGTTTATGAAGATCGTCAGCTTGGCCAGCGAGGTGGTTTGACCCTCGCCAGCCGACTCTGCAGTCTTCATTTCCGTAAAAGATACTCAGCACCATTTCCAGCCATGCTCATTAAGACCGGCGACAACGTGCAAGTGATCACCGGCGCCGACCGGGGGACGACCAGTCGCGTGATTCGCGTCGATCGGGCCAACGGCAAGGCGCTCGTCGAGGGCGTCAACCGCGTGTACAAGCACGTGCGGCGCAGCCAGAAGCACCCGCAAGGGGGCCGGCTCAGCAAGGAAATGCCGGTCCAACTGTCGAACTTGGCCTACGTGTGCGAGTCGTGCAGCAAGCCGACTCGGCTGGGCGCACGGTTCACGGATTCAGGGGCCAAGGAACGGTTCTGTAAAAAGTGCGGCGCCTCGGCCGGCGAAATCGCTCCGGCCAAGGAAGCCCACGCGAAGAAGTAACAAGTCAGGTCAATTCACTGCGAACGGGTCGCTCCGCCGACCTTCGCCCTAAGCCCCTCGCGTCCCATGACTCCCCGACTGCAAGAACGATACGCCAACGAGATTTTGCCGGCGATGGCGGAAAAGTTTGGCCGCACGAACCGGCTGAGCCTGCCGAAGCTGGAGAAGATTGTCGTCAGCATGGGCGTCGGCAGCGCGATTGCCGACAAGAAGCACATGGACGACGCCGTGGCGGCGCTCACCGAGATCACCGGCCAGAAGCCGATGGTTTGCCGAGCCCGCAAGTCGGTGGCCGGTTTCCGACTTCGCGAGGGGATGGCCATTGGCTGCAAGGTGACCCTGCGGGGCGCTCGCATGTACGAGTTCCTCGATCGGCTGATTGCCCTGGTGTTGCCTCGTGTTCGCGACTTCCGGGGCTTGAGCCCCAAGGCGTTCGACGGCAACGGCAACTACAGCTTGGGACTCACCGAACAGTTGGTGTTCCCCGAGCTCAACCCCGACAAATACACCCGACAGCAGGGCATGAATATCGCCCTGTGCGTTTCGGGCAACTCGGACGAAGAGTCCCGCGAAATGTTGCGGATGTTCGGCATGCCGTTCCGCACCGAAGGCGCGGCTGCTTAGTTCCACGCATGATTTCACGATTCAAACGCCAGTTCACGTTCAGTTCAGGTAGCGAGGCCCTCCGTGGCGAGTAAGTCGAAAATTGCCAAGGCCAACCGGACGCCGAAGTTTTCCACGCGGCGCGAATCGCGCTGCAAGCTGTGCGGTCGGCCGCGGGCCGTGTACCGCAAGTTCGGCATTTGCCGGATTTGCTTCCGCAAGCTGGCCGACCAGGGCTTGATTCCTGGCGTGAAAAAGGCGAGCTGGTAGTTCACTAACGATACCGAACAGGTTTTCCACAAACCCACGACGCCCGCCCGCGCGACGTTGGTTGAGACGGACTGAGTTCATCCGACTCGGGAGTACAAGACCGCGATGATGACCGATCCCATTGCCGATATGCTCACTCGCATTCGCAACGCCGTGCGCGTCGAGCGACCTCTGGTCGACATGCCGCTTTCGAAGGTGAAGCGCGGCGTCGCCGAAGTGCTCAAGCGCGAGGGATACATTTGGGATTGGCACGAAGAACAACCGGACGGCGAGCCTGCCAAGCGGCTGTGCATCGACCTGAAGTACGGTCCCAACGGCGAACGCGTCATCCGCCACATCAAGCGGGTCAGCAAGCCGGGGCGTCGCGTTTACACCCGGGCGGTCGACCTGCACCCCGTGCTCAACGGCCTGGGCATTTCGATCGTCAGCACCAGCCGCGGCGTGCTCAGCGATCGCGAAGCGCGGCAGAAAAAGCTCGGCGGCGAAGTGCTGTGCGAGCTGTGGTAGTCGGGCTTTCGGCTGTCAGCTTTCAGCCGTCGGCTAGAGCATCAGAGAAGATTTCAAGCGAACCAATCAACAGGAGCGGCCCTTAAGCATCGAGCCCCAGGTCAATCGGCCGGACGCAGCGCGTCTGGCCGACAGCCGACAGCCGACAGCTGACAGCCTCCCAATCATGTCCCGTATCGGCAAAAAGCCCGTCACGATCCCCGACGGCGTCAAAGTCAACGTCGCCCAGCGCGAAATCACCGTCGAGGGCAAGCTCGGCAAGCTCAACTGGACGCACCGCGAAGAAATCGACGTGAAGGTCAGCGACGACGGCAAGGAAGTGATTGTCACGCGGTCCAACGACGAGCGCGAATCGCGGGCGTTGCACGGGCTGACTCGGGCGCTGATTCAAAACATGGTCGTGGGCGTCTCGCAGGGCTACGAAAAACGGCTGGAGATCCAGGGCGTCGGCTACCTGGCCGCGATCCAGGGCGACACGCTGCAGCTGCGGGTCGGGTTCGCCAACGAGATCCACAAGAAGATTCCCACGGGGCTCGACGTGACGTGCCCCGACCAGACGCACATTTCGGTCAAGGGCGTCGACAAGCAGAAGGTCGGCCAGTTCGCGGCCGAGGTGCGGGCTGTTCGCAAGCCGGAACCCTACAAGGGCAAGGGCGTGCGGTACGAGGGCGAGCAGGTTCGCCGCAAGGCCGGCAAGACCGCCAAGTAATCGCCGCCCCGCGAGTCTCTCGCGCACTAAGCCAGTTCAATTCCATCGTCAGGGTCCGAAGTCATGGATCATCACAAGTACCTCGGCAAGCAGCGTCAGCGTCGCAAGTGGCGCGTGCGCAAGCGTCTGAAAGGCGATGCGGAACGTCCGCGCCTGTGCGTCACGCGGAGCTTGCAGAACATCACCGCGCAGTTGGTCGACGACGAAGCGGGCAAGACGATTGCCTACGCGTCGACGAAAGAGAAATCGCTGGCCAGCTCGATCAAATACGGCGGCAACTGCGACGCGGCCGCGGCGATCGGCAAGACAATTGCCGAGCGGGCTGCGGCAGCGGGCGTCAAGAAAGCCCGGTTCGATCGCGGCTCGGCCAAGTTCCACGGTCGCGTGGCGGCCCTGGCGGCGGCGGCTCGCGAGGCCGGATTAGAGTTTTAAGTAGCACGGCAAGTCATTCGCCGCGGTCGGCGTCACGCCAATCGCGATTTTGAATTTGAATTCGGAGCGACCAAATCGTGGCTAGCGGAACCTCAGAACGTCAACGCGGCGGTTCGTCGGATCGTGGACGTGGCGGAGATCGTCAACGCGGCGATCGCCAGCGCGGCGGCGGCGGCGGATCGTCGGAGCGCCAGCGCGGCGAATTGACCGAAAACGTCGTGAAGATCAAGCGTTGCGCCGCCGTGGTCAAGGGCGGTCGGCGCTTCAGCTTCGCGGCGATGGTCGTGGTCGGCAACGGCCACGGCAAGGTCGGCTGGGGCTACGGCAAAGCCAACGAAGTCCCCCCCAGCGTCGAAAAGGCGGTCAAAGAGGGGATGCGCAGCCAGATTGAAGTGCCGATGGACGGCGAGACGATCCCCCACGAAGTGAAGGGTCGTTATGGCGCCGCCCGCGTGGTGCTCGTCCCCGCCGGGCCCGGTACGGGCGTCATTGCTGGCGCCGCCGTGCGGGCCGTGTGCGAAGCCGCCGGCATCCACAACATTCTCACCAAGAGCTTCGGCTCGAATAACCCGGTGACGCTGGTCAAGGCGACCATCAACGCTTTGCAGCAGTTGCGTCCTCGGCAAGAGATCGAACGACTCCGCGGAGTGACACTCTCATGAATCTGAATGACGTCAACCGCGGGATTCACCGCAACAAAAAGCGCAAGCGGATCGGCCGCGGTCCCGGCTCGGGCCATGGCAAAACGTCGGGCCGCGGTCACAAAGGCCAGAAGTCGCGCAACGGACACTCGCAGATTGCCGTCTTCCAGGGCGGCACCATGCCGGTGGTCCGCCGCGTGCCCAAGCGCGGTTTCAACAACCGCTGGGCGCTGAAGGTGGTCGTGGTCAATCTGGGCCAAATCGACGCCGCCTTTGCCGCTGGCGAGGACGTCACGCCCGAAACGCTGGCCGAGAAGAACCTGGCTCGCGGCCGATTTGACGTGCTGAAAGTGCTGGGCGACGGCGAATTGACGAAGAAAATCAAGATCTCGGCCCACCGCTTCAGCAAGTCGGCCACGGAGAAAATCGAGAAAGCCGGCGCCGAAATGGTCTTGCTCCCGGGCAAGACGCTTGTGGAAGATAAGAAACGCGCCGCCAAGGCGGCCCAGGCCTAAAGGATTGCCGCGGTACGAATCCATCGCCGTGGGCTTGTCGCCAGGCCTTGTTGTCATGACTGCCCCGGCGGGTCGGCTCGCGAAGAACGACGCCCCAGTTCCGCTGGGTGACTGCAACTGATTCAGCGGCGCTCGCGCGAGAGGACGCACGGCACATGTGGGAAAAGATTCGCGTTGTTTGGCAGATTCCCGAACTGCGAAACAAGATTCTGCTGACCTTGGCTCTGCTGGGCGTCTACCGCCTGGGCTTTCAGGTCCCGCTGCACATCGTCGACAGCGAAAAGATGGCCGCCATCACCGAACAGGGCGGCGGCCTGACTGACGTGCTCAACCAGGTGGCCGTGTTCAGCGCCACCCAGTTGTCCAACGTCACGATCTTCGGCCTGGGCATCATGCCGTATATCTCGGCGTCGATTATCTTTCAGCTGCTGGGCAGCGTCTATCCGCCGCTGGAGCGACTGCAGAAGGAAGGCGAGGCGGGCCGCAAGAAGATCAACGAGTACACGCGCTATGCAACGGTGCTCATCTGCTTGATCCAAAGCTGGATCTACGTCAACGCCTACGTGCTGCAAAAAGACACGACCGGCGCGTACACGATGCTCTCCTCGGCGTTTGTGAACCCCGACACGGGCAATATCTACTTCAGTTCCAAACTGATCGGCGTGCTCACCATGACCGCCGGCACCATCTTTCTGATGTGGGTCGGCGAGCAGATCGACGAGTTTGGCATCGGCAACGGCATCAGCCTGCTGATTATGGCCGGCATCCTGGCGCGCATGCCGGGCGCCTTCGGCGAGCTGATCGCTAAGAGCGAAGTGAGCATCAGCAGCGGCGGCGGCAACCTGGGCATCGAACAATTGCTGCTGCTGGCGTTGATGTTCTTCGGGGTCGTGGTGGGGGTGGTCTATATCACCCTCGGCCAGAGACGCATCCCCATGCAAAGCGCCAAGCACATCCGCGGTCGTCGCGTGATGGGCGGCGGCAAGAACTTCCTGCCGCTCAAAGTCAACCAGGCCGGCGTCATGCCGATCATCTTTGCCAGCAGTCTGCTGATGCTGCCCGCTTTGTTGTTTGGGTGGCTGGCGGGACTCAACTGGGACCAGGGGAGCTTTTGGGGACGGTTGTTCACCGGCGCGGCCGACGCGTTCGCCCGCGGCGGCGGCTTCGTCTACGCCATCAGCTACGTGGCCCTGATTTACTTCTTCTGCTTCTTCTGGACGGCGATCACCTTCAACCCGAAGGACGTCTCCGAGAACCTGAAAAACTACGGCTCGTTCATCCCGGGGTACCGACCCGGCAAACGAACGGCCGATTATCTGGAAAAAGTCATGGTGCGGATCACCTACGTCGGGGCCGGCTTCCTGGCCTTGGTGGCGATCATTCCCACGATGATTTCCAGCAGTCTGGGCGTGTCGTTCACGGTCGCCAGTTTCTACGGCGGTACTGGTTTGCTGATTGCCGTGAGCGTCGCGTTTGACCTGGTGCAGAAGATTGATAGTCACCTTGTGATGCGCAACTACACCGGATTGCTCGAGAAGTCCTGAGAGAGGTCCGCCTCGCCGGGCAGTGGACCTCTGCCGTCAGGCGTTGCCCGCCTCGCCGCGAAGGGCGAGAGGTCTGTCATGCGAATTGTATTGTTTGGCGCTCCCGGCGTGGGCAAGGGAACGCAAGCGGTCCGATTGTGCGAGCGCCTGGGCGTACCGCACCTCTCGACCGGCGATATGCTGCGTGCAGCGCGGCGTGAAGGAACGCCGCTGGGCATCGAAGCCGGCATCTACATGGACCAGGGCAAGCTGGCGCCCGACGCGTTGGTGCTGCAGATTGTCGAGGACCGACTCGAGCAGCCGGATTGCCGGCAGGGCTTCGTGCTCGACGGCTTTCCCCGCACCGAGCCGCAGGCCGTGGCGCTCGACGAGTGGCTGGCCGAGCACGGGACGCCGGTCGATCGCGTCGTGCAGATCGTCGTGGCGCGCGAGGTGATTCTCGAGCGACTGTCCAAACGCGGCCGCACCGACGACGACCAGGACGTCATCGCCAAGCGGCTGGAACAATACGAGCGGCTCACCGAGCCGCTGATCCACTACTACACCGCGCGCGGCGTCATGCACGCGGTCGACGGCCTGGGCACGCCCGACGAAGTGTTCGAGCGTCTCGTGGCCTTGTGCCAATAAGCGGAGTGCCTGCCGGGCCGACCAGTCGGCCCCGGGCGAGCGGTTATGTTGCATCTGAAATCCATGCGCGAAATTGGCAAGATGCGCCGTGCCGGGCTGGCGGTCTGGCGCGCGCACCAAATCGCTGCGCGGATGATCAAGCCGGGCGCCACCACCCGGCAAATCGACCTGGCGATCGAGGAGTACTTCGACAGCATCGACGCCACCCCGCTGTTTAAGAACTACCCCAATACGGTGAAGAACAAGCCGCCGTTCCCGGCGGTGACCTGCATGAGCCTCAACGAGGCGGTCGTGCACGGCATCCCCACCGACGAGCCGCTGGTCGAGGGCGACATTGTCAGCATCGACACGGGGTGTCGTCTGGGCGGGTGGTGCGGCGACGCCGCTTATACGTACAGCGTGGGGCAAGTGTCCCCCAACGTGCAGCGGTTGCTCGACGCGACCCAGGGCGTGCTGCAACTGGCCATCGACCTGATGCACTCCAAGAGCTACTGGAGCGCCATCGCCCGCGAAATGGCCAAGTACATCCGGGACCACGGCTACTCGACGGTCGAGTGTTTCGTGGGTCACGGGATCGGCCGCGACATGCACGAAGATCCCCAGGTGCCCAACTTTCCCAGTCGGTCGCTACGGGGCAGCGGCGATTTCCGCATCGAGCCCGGGCTGGTGATCGCCGTGGAGCCGATGGTCAACATGGGCACCAAGCGGGTGCGGCTGCTGAAGGACCACTGGACCCAGGTCACCGCCGACGGCAAGCCCAGCGCCCATTTTGAGCACACCATTGCGATCACCAACGACGGCCCGCAGTTGTTGACCGTCGGGCCTGCCACTCCGGCCGAAAAGGAGTTGGTCGGGGCGTGAGCCCGCGAGCGGGTTGGGCCCACGCAGGTCAGCCGAGAATACCGTCAAACTGGCCCCAGGCAGACGCTGCTAGCGGGGCCGGGGCGAATGGCGGCAATTCTCGTGCCGACCCCCTTGCCGAAGTCTCCGTCGACCCCTTACATTGTCATGTTTCGCTAATTGTCGCTTGGGGTCAGCCCCCGCGCGAGCGAGTCGCGAATCAGCGCGAGCGAGCGCGACGCACCGCGAGAGAGAGAGTAGAGAGCCATGAAAGTCCGAGCCAGCGTCAAGCGGATGTGCGACAAGTGCAAGGTGGTGCGCCGCCGCGGCGTGGTTTACGTCGTGTGCGCCAACCCCCGCCACAAGCAACGCCAGGGCTAGGCCGCCTGTGAGCGATCGCGCGGCATGGCTCGGCGAGTCGTGCCGGGCGGCGTTTCCGTATAACCAAGTGATTTGTTGAGAGTTCACCATGCCTCGTTTGCAGGGCGTTGACATCCCGGCGGATCGGCCGACGGCCATTTCGCTGACCTATCTGTACGGCGTCGGCCCGAAGACGGCCCGCGAGTTGTGCCACAAGGCGGGCGTCGATCCGCAGGCCCGTGCTCGCGAGTTGACCGAAGACGAAGTGGCGCGCATTGCCGCGCTGCTCGACAAGGACTACACGGTCGAAGGTCAACTGCGGCGGCAGGTGAGCCAGAATATTTCGCGTCTGCGGGACATCGCCTGCTACCGCGGCTTGCGGCATCGCCGCGGCTTGCCGGTTCGCGGTCAGCGCACCAAGACCAACGCCCGCACCCGCAAGGGCCCCAAGAAGACCGTCGCCGGCAAGAAGGGCGTCAAGGACCTCCGCTAATCGGAGCCCCTAGCACATCACCCGCGTCGATCCGTTCGGATCGCTTCAGGAGTTCATCGCAAAGTGTCCAAAGACAAGAAAACCGGCAGCAAGGGGCGGGCCAAGGCGAAGAAGGTCCGCCGCAACGTGACGGTGGGCATCGCCTACATCACCGCCACGTTCAACAACACGACCGTCACCATCACCGACAACAAGGGCGACACGCTGTGCTGGGCCACGGCCGGCACCAGCGGCTTCAAGGGCAGTCGCAAGAGCACGCCCTTCGCCGGTCAGATGGCCGCCCAGCAGGCTGCCGAAAAGGCGCGCAAGTACGGCCTGAAGGACGTCGACGTCAAGGTGAAGGGCCCGGGCAGCGGTCGCGAGAGTGCAATCACCGCCCTGGAAGCCGCCGGCTTGAAGGTTAAGAGCATCGAAGACGTCACGCCGTTGCCGCACAACGGTTGCCGTCCCCGCAAGAAGCGTCGCGTGTAAACGCGTCCCAGAGAGTTCCCCCCCGCGGCAGGCGCGAGTCGTCGTCGCCGCGAAGATTTGATCCCCCATTCATCGTCGTCCGCGTTGGCAGTCGCCTCGCGTGGCCGGCCCTTTCGGATCGCTGACAACCCATGGCTCGATACACCGGCCCCGTATGTCGTTTGTGCCGTCGCGACGGCATGAAGTTGTTTCTCAAAGGTCTGCGGTGCGACTCCGCCAAGTGCGCGTTCGAGCGCCGCGACTCGCCTCCCGGTCAGCAGACCGGCCGCCGCGGCAAGCCGACCGACTACGCCATTCACCTCCGCGAAAAGCAGAAGGTGAAGCACTATTACGGCGTGCTGGAGCGGCAGTTCCGCAAGTACTACGACAACGCTGATCGCGGCAAAGGCAACACGGGCGACAACCTGATGAGCCTGCTGGAACGCCGGCTGGACAACGTGGTGCATCGCTTGGGCTTTGGCATGAGCCGCGCCGACGCCCGCCAGTTGATCAATCACGGCCATGTGACGGTCAACGGCCGCCGCTGCGACGTATCCAGTTATCTGGTCCAAGCCGGCGACGTGATCCGCGTGAAGAACCGCGCCAAGAGCCTCGATCGCGCACGAGCGGCGCTGGCTGAAGTCAGCCGCGACGTTCCCGATTTCCTGTCGATCTCCGAAGGCGATATCCCCGAAGGCATCGTCAGCCGATTGCCCACGGGCGACGACGTGTCGCTGCCGGTGCAGACGCAGTTGATCGTCGAATTGTGCTCGCGGTAATCGCGCCGCATCACAATTGAGCGCGGCGTCGCCCGCTCGCCACCTACCCGCTGAGAACATCCCTCGAACTTCCGACTGGCCCCGCGGTCGCTCCCTCGCCCCGGCGCCACAGTCACACGTGGAGGACACCCATGCATATCCGTTGGCGTGGATTGGAACTGCCGAGTCAAGTCAATTGCGACGCCGCGTCGCTGACCTCCACCTACGGCAAGTTCACGGCCGAGCCGTTTGAGCGCGGCTTTGGTACGACGGTCGGCAACGGCCTGCGGCGGATTCTGCTCTCCAGCCTCGAGGGCAGCGCCGTCACCCAGATCAAAGTGCACAACGCCCAGCACGAGTTCACCACGATCGAAGGCGTGGTGGAAGATCTGACCGACATCGTGCTGAACATCAAGTCGCTGGTCGTCAAGAATCACGGTGAAAGCACCAAGGTGTTGCGCGTCGAGCGGAACACCGCCGGGGTCGTCACCGCCGCCGACATCGAAACCGACGAAGCGGTCGAGATCATCAACAAAGACTTGGTCATCGCCACGCTGACCCAGGACGTGCCGTTCGTGGTCGAGATGGTTGTCGAAAATGGCCGCGGCTACGTGTCGGCCACCGAGCACGGCAAGAACATCCAGGAGATCGGCATCATTCCGATCGACTCGGTCTTCAGCCCCGTCACGCGGGTCCGCTACGACGTGGAAGAAACCCGCGTCGGCCAAGTGACCAACTACGACGCGCTGACGCTGGAGATCTGGACCGACGGTTCGGTCGGGCCGGAAATGGCCTTGGTCGAAGCGGCCAAGATCCTCCGCAAGCACCTCACCCCGTTCGTGCAGTACACCGAGCTGGGCCCGCAGGTCCACTCGCCGTCCCGCGCCGGCAGCACGTCCGGCGACGCGGCGTTGGAAGCCAAGCTGAACATGCCGTTGGCCGAGCTGAACCTGTCGGTTCGTGCCGGCAACTGCCTGGAATCGGAAAACATCCTGACGGTTCGCGACCTGGTCGTCCGCAACGAAGACCAGCTGTTGGAAGTTCGCAACTTTGGCGAAACCACGCTGGCCGAGGTTCAGCAGAAGCTTCGCGAGTTGGGACTGCACCTAGGCATGCGAGTGCCGGCCGCGGCGCCGACCGGGTTCTAGAGCTGAACTCGTCGCCAACGATCGACACGCCTTTCATTACGAAACACAACCAATTGTTGCAGCGGATCGGCGCCGCGCGGCAAACCTGCAGGTCACTCGCCGACGATAGTAGTCCGCCATGCGTCACCGCAGAAAAGGCCGCAAGCTCGGCCGCAATCCGAACCACCAACGGGCGCTGCTCCGCAGCTTGGCCAGCGCTCTGTTTTTGACCGAACGCGACGCCGAGTTCGATGACAACGCCCCCAAGGTCAAGGGCCGCATCACCACCACGCTGCACAAGGCGAAGGAAGTGCGGCCGCTGGTCGAGAAGTGCATCACGATCGCCCGCCGCGGGCTGGCGGCCGAGGAAGCGGCCCGCGAGTACGGCACCTCCGCCGAGCGCAACACCGAAGCGTGGAAGTCGTGGCGGCAGAGTGACAAGTGGTCGCAGTGGAATCAGGCCATCGCGCCCGCGGTGGCCGCGCGGCGGCGCTGTCTGCAGCTGCTGGGCGACAAGGAAGCCGTGGCCGTGCTGTTCGACGAGGTCGCCGAGCGGTTCGTCGATCGTCCGGGCGGCTACACCCGCATCATCCGTCTGGCCAAGCCGCGTCTGGGCGACGCCGGCGCCCAGGCCATGCTGGAGTTCGTGGGCGTGCACGACCGCGTGACCGTCCGCAGCAGCAAGCCGGCCTTTGAATCGGATGACGCTCCGGCCGCACCGGCTGAGTCGGCAGCCGCGCCCGCCGAGGACGAAGCCGCCGCCGACGAGTCCGCCGAGACGGAAGCCGAAGCTTCGTCCGACGAAGGCGACGGCGAAGAAGAAAAGGCGTAAAGCCGCCCACTCGCGGGGCCCTAGCCGGACGGCCACGCCGTCCGGGACGTGCCGTGCGACGCCTTGCCGCGTGTCCCGGACCGCGTGGCGGTCCGGCTAGCGGCTGTGGCGAGAGTTCGACGATCTCCCGATTCGGCGTGTCACGCTCCTGACCTCCGACCTCTCACCTCCAACCTCTTCTCCGAGCTATGGACAGCTCGCCGCGAGGGTTCGACTTCACCGCCGCCATGCGCGCCCTGTGCCGCGACATGGTCGCCCGATTGCCGGAGTTGGCGCACGTCGATTTGGATCGCGTGGCCATCGGCGTCGTCCAGGCGCGGCGCAACGTCTCGCACGGCACGTACGCCGCGCTTACGCCCCTGCGGTTCGAGGGCGGCCGCTCCGAGGGCACGGTCCGCGGCCGGCGGTACCGCGTGCAGCCGCTGACCGGCCGCGGCGGGCAGGACTTTCTGTACCTGCTCACGTTCTACTTGCCGCGGTTTCTCAACACGTCGTTGGAGGAAAAGCTCTCCACGGTCGTGCACGAGCTGTGGCACATCGGCCCGCAATTCGACGGCGACCTCCGCCGCCACGAGGGGCGCTGCTACGCCCACGGCCCGTCGAAGAAGGACTACGACGCGCAAATGGATCGGCTGGCGCAACAGTGGCTGGCCGCCGACCCGCCGCTGCACGTGTACGAGTTCCTGCAACACACGTTCGCCGAGCTGCAGGCCGAACACGGCCCCATCGCCGGCGACAGCTGGCCGGCGCCCAAATTGATCCCGGCGTGAGGACTTGAGGGCGTGTCGAGGCGGCCCTGGTTGGCGCGCGAGCCAACCCGATTGAGATACACTGGCGGTATGACAACCGACGATTTCCCACGGCCCGATCTGCCGGACGCGAATGTGTCAGATCGCGTTGGCGCGTCACGCGGCTTCCCGCGGCTGCGGATTGCACACCTGCTACTGTGGACGTTCTGCACCGCAGTCTTCTTGACCTTGGAGCGATACTGGCTGTCGACCGGCTACATGCCGGAGGAATACCAGCCCGTCCGAGCCGTCACGGGCCTGATCGAAGCAATCGTCAACGGAGCCGCACTGAGCGGCACGATTGTTTTGCTGACGGCACGGGTGAGTGACGGACCTCCGTGGTTGCGGGCGCCAGGTCATTGGCTCATGCTCGCCCCCGCCGTCGATGCCTGTTTTATCTGGTTGCCCAGCACAATCCTCAGCCTGATTGGCGACGTCGACAGCTATATCGTGCAGTTCTTTGATTGCGGCGTTCTCGTGATCTCCATCGGGGTCTTTCTCCTGGCGTTCAAGCAGCAACAAGAGCGGCGCTGGAAGATCTTCTTTGCCGCCCTGTTCGCGCTGACTGCCGTCAAGCTCATCGCCAACGGCATTCTGCTTGTCGATGTGTTTCACTTCGAAGTCTTCGAGCGGTTGCATTTGGCCTACTCGCTGGGAGACATCGTCCTCTGTCCATGGATCTTGGCGGTCGCACTCATCGACGTAAAACGCGGCGTTCGTCGCGATTGGTTGCACTGGGTCGGCGTCGCCACGTTCGCCCTCAGCCAGTGTCTGTATCTGATGTGGAGGATCGGCGTCGAGTTCGTATAGTCCCAACGGTTCGCGCGCTCGGACTGCTTCAGTTCATCCCTGGCGTCGGCGCACGAGCGCAACGGCATCGACCAACCGCGGGCCGCGTCACTCGGTTCCCCACTGCTCATTGGGCTCGGGGCCCATCTGCAATTCCAGCGTCCCGCCCGCCATGATCGCGTGGTAGTCGATCCAGCACTGATCGTGGGGCTGACCGTTGAGCCGGGCGGATTGAATGTAGAGATTCTCCGGCGAGATGTTCTGCGCCACCACGGTGAACGTGCGATCGGCGCCGACCCGCAAAGTTGCCTGCTCCCACAGGGGGCTGGTGATCTCGTACCGCGTCTCGCCCGGCGTCACGGGATGGATCCCGCACGACGCCAGCACGTACCAGGCCGACATCTGCCCGACGTCTTCGTTGCCGACCAGTCCTTCCACCGAATTGCGATAGGCGTTGGCGCAAATCGTGCGCGTCCACTTCTGCGTCAACCACGGCTTGCCGAGCCGATTGAAGAGAAACGGCACGTGGTGGACCGGCTCGTTGGCGTGGTTGTAGTAGTTGTTCCACCGGAAATCGTCAGGCGTCTTGTCGAAGAACTCCTCGAGCACCGCCAGCGTCTCGGCGCGTCCGCCCAACAGGCTCGCGAGCCCGTTCAAGTCGTGCGGGACGAACCAACCCTGCTGGAACGGGTTACTCTCCACCGAGCCAAAGTTTTGCTTCAGGCGGCCCTCCGCCGGCCAGTCGACCCAGGAGCCGTCGGCCCGCTTGGGGCGAAACCAACCGACGCCCGGATCGAACACGTTGCGGTAGCTCTGCGCTCGCTGCTGGTACTTTTTCGCATCGACTTCGTGACCCAGCGCGCGCGCGAGTTGCGCGACGCACCACTCGCAGTACGCGTACTCCAGCGTGTGCGAGATGCTTTCCGCGTGGCCGCGGTCGCCGTTGCCGAACCGGTCGACCGAGTTTCTGCACAGCGCGTACGCCTGTTCGACGTCGAAGTCGCGCAAACCTTTCGCGTAGGCGTCGGCGATGACCACCACCGCGGGATTGCCGAGCATGCAACCGCTGTAAGCGTTGAGCATCTCCCAGCGTTCCAGGTAGTTGCGGCCCGTGTCGTGGGCGAGTTCGATCAACGAGTTGATCGTGTCGGTGACCACCGTCGGATTGATGATTGACTGCAACGGAAACTGACTGCGAAAGACGTCCCAGCCGCTGAATATGGTTCGCTTGGTGAAGTCCGCCTGTTTGTGGATGACGCCGTTGCCGCCGGGGTAGCGACCGTCCACGTCGACGATCGCCCGGGGATCGATCAGCGTGTGGTACAGCGCCGTGTAGAGCACCGTCCGCTGGTCGGCGGTTCCCCCCGCGACGGCCACTTTTTGCAACTCGTCGTCCCACAACCGCTTGGCTGCAGCGCGGGTCGCGTCGAAGTCCCAGTGGGGGATCTCCGACTCCAGGTTCAGCCGGGCGCCCTCGACGCTGGTCAGCGAAATGCCGACCTTCAGCAGCACCTGCTCGTCGGCCGCGGTAGCGAATTCGCAAAAGAATCCCAAGTGGTCGCCCTCGACCTCGCGCGCGCCGGGCAGGATCTCGGCTTCAGCGACCAGGGCGTCGTACGCGGCGCTCTCGATCGCTTCGCGCTTGCGAGATTGATCGGCCGGGATGTCGGCCCGCCATACGCCGAAATTCTCCAGCGGCTTGCTCAGCACGGCGTAGAAATACACCGTGTAGTCGGCCTTGCCGTCGCCGTTGCCCCAGCCGCCGCCGTCGGGAGTGCATCGCATCCAGCCGGCGAACGCATGCTCGTCGACCACTTTCACGTACTGTGCGGTCGACGTGCCGCCGGTGCGGCGGGCCAGGTCGATCTGGATCCGCGACTGCTGGTGCTCGGGGTACGTCATCCGCAGAAAGCCGCTGCGCGGCGCCGCGGTGCATTCAACGCGAATCCCGTAGTCGGTCAGCGTGGCGGCGTAGTAGCCGGCGGCCGCCGTCTCGGTTTGTTTGTCGTAGCGCGAGCGGTATCCGCGGGCCACCTCGGGGTGTCGACCGGCGACGATCTGCAGCTTGCCGGTCGTGGGAGTCGTGAGGAAGTTGCCAAGATCGCCAAACCAGCCGATGCCGCTCATCTGCGTGAACGCGAAGCCCTCGATGAACGGCATTTCGTAGCTGTAGCCCGGGCCGTTGTCGCCGCCGGTGATCGTGTTGGGACTGACTTGCACCATGCCCCAGGGGGTCGTGGCGCCGGGAAACGTCTTGCCCAGCCCGTGCAGCACGCCGGCCTTGGCGGTGCTCGTGCTGGCGCCAATAAACGGATTCACCTCGTCCGCGGGCGACGCGAAGCCCCGCGTTGCCAACACGCTCGCCAGCAGCAGCGCGCCGCCGGCCATCATCGAACTGTTCATGAAATCAATTCTCTCATCGAGCCGGGCGCATCAAGCGGGCGAACGCCCCAATCGACTTGCCGGCGTCCGGCGACTGAAATGGGGAGCGCACCAGTAGCTTGTCATCCTAATCCCACGCGCGGCCATTGTCATACGGCTGCTGCTGAACATCGGGTACGGTGAGCAGAGCGCTGCCGAAGGGATCCGCTGTTGGATCACGGCGCCCTGTGCGCGTTCTGTGCTGATTCGACACAGCCAAAGGGCAGGCAGCCCTGCTCGCGTTTACTTCCGGGTCAACCCTCAGTCAAACTCACACTGACTACGGAATGTAGCGATGTATTCTCGTTGGATGACGTTGTTCTGCGGCGTCGCATTCGCCCCTGTCGAGGCATGTCCCGTCGTCGACGCGGCGGCCGCGTTGACGGGCGACCCGGTCGATTGGGTCAACCCGCTGTCGGGCGCCAACGGCGACGCGGAGTCCTCGCGGGGCAACACGCTGGAGTTTGTCATGGGTCCCGAGCCCAACCAGCCGTGGCGCGCCGGGCCCGTGAACGTTCCCCCGAACCCGCTGCCGTGAGAAGGCATGCGCCGGCGAGTCGCTGCGAGCGCCGGCGCGCCGGGATGGAGGTCGACTGCGACGCGGTCGGGTGCTGCTAGCGAACTGTCAACGTCGTCGTGGCGCAGTTGCACGCGTCGGCGGGGACGGGCGCGGGCGTGCTTGTGGGGGCCGGGAGTTCGGGCTCCGGAATGCCCAGGACGGGCTCCGACTGCGGCGAAGTCGACGGCGCCGCGGCTGGGGAATCCGTTGTCGCGGGCTCGGACTCCGCGGCCTCAGGGGCCGGGCTAGTCTTGCAGCAGGCGCACGGCGCGGCGATTTCGATCGTCAGTTCGTCGGTCAACTGCGTCGCGGCCGCTTGGCACTGCTGACAAAGCAGTTGCACGTAGTACACCAGTGCGACCGTTTCCTTCTTGTCTAGCAATTCGGATTTGGGGACCGTCGACTCCAGGCGTTGGATGATTTCCTCTTTCTTGTCGTCTCCAATCACCACGACCGGCTGGACGGCTTTGAGGTCGATCGTGCCGACGTCGATCATGCCGCCGTGAAACTTGCCTTTGTATTTGACGGCAACGAAGAATTTCGCCAGCACGGGCCCAGCGTTGATCGTCGGGTCCTTGAGCGCGGGGTTCTTTACGTCCACGGTCGCATGCGGCCAGTCGGCGCCCGGCTTCAATTCGATGTTCACACGCGCGGGGTCGCCTGCGAAGCACTGCCCGGCGAGCTCGATCTTGCTGTCTTTGGGGAACTTCACTTCCATGTCGAGCGGCGCCAGTCGGAGCCCTGCGATCTCCGCCTTGACCGTCGTCTTCACCGCGGCCTCCACCGCTGTCTGAATCTGGGTCTTGGTCGGCTCGTCGAGCTTGCGGGCGTGGACCGGCACGTGCAAGTGGTTTGTCACGCCGTAGGGAGTGGCGGCGTAGACGGCAACGTAATCCTTCCCCGCGACGTTGACCGTATTGACGCACGAGGGGATGGTGACGCGCATGATTTCGCGGCTCACCAATCGCACGTGCGGGATGCACACCCCCCCGGCAATGACCTTGGTGTCGTGCACGCTGAAGTTGTCGCCCACCAAGAACAGAGTGGTTCCTTCGCCCTCGCACACCGGGAAGGGTTGGGCCTTGTCCCGGCCGGCCCCGGCCACCGGCAGGCTGCCGGGGCCGGCAGCATTGCGCTGGCACGCGATCACGGCGCCCGTGCCGTCCTTGCAGTATTGGCAGTCTGCGTAGCAGCCGCAGGCGTAGTTCGCAGTGCCTGACGCGATGACAACGCCGGGGGCGCCGTACCAGCCGACCAATTCGGGCGCCAGGTCGGTCACGCCCGTGTTGAACATCTCGAATCCGCCCAATGTGTTTTCGTACGGAATCTGGCTGCGCATCGTCTGCAGCGGCAATTCGCGGTCAAGTTGGTGAACGCGCTTCATCAAGCGGTCGACCTCGCCCGGACGGTAGCAATGAGCGCAACGAGCGCATTGCGCCCGCGAGCGTCGCATGGCGGTGATCGCCTTGCTGAGCTTCACCGAATCCCGCATCGTGAGCGCCGCGTTCTTCGGATTGGTCAGGCGGAACCAGTTGGTGCGGACGTCGAAATCGGCGTACGGCACGAACGAGGGCATGATGACGACCGCCACGCACTCGCGCATGCCGGGTTCCAGGTGGCGTTTGCGGACGTCGTGGTCGCGGGGCGTGCCGCGGATCGACTGCCAGGTGGCGCCCAGCGCACCCGGTTGATCGAGCGCCTGGACTCGCGGGTAGAACCGCCAGCCGAACGTGTCGTTGCCGTGGCCGAAGCTGGCGATCGTGCGGTTCAGCGAAATCGTTTCCACCTCGGTGTCGAGCTGCCGCGAGTAGTTCATCAGCGTGTTGGCGCTGATTTCGCCGGAGACGAAGCCCATCGACAGGGCCAACTGCAGTTCGCGACGGCGCGCAGAGAAGTCGGCCACGTTCTGGTCCTGCTCGCGCGGATCGAGCGCGAACACGTGGATTGGCCAGCGGCATTTGACGTACTCCTGAAACGCTTTGGTCGCCGCGAAAAACTCCTCGGCAAACGGCGAATCGGCCGCGGCTGCCGAGGCGGGCAAGAAGAACGTCAGGTCCTGCTCGCCGACCGGCAAACAGTGACAGCCGCGGGCGACCGCCGTCTTGCGCATGTCGTCGTTGAGGCGGTCGTTCAAGAGGGCGGTTTCCACAATGATGGCCCAGGCGAGGGCTTCGGTCGTGCTGCGCGCGTGTCGCTCTGCGGGCGGCGCTGGGACCATGTAATCGTCGATCTCTCCGGGAAGAACGACTTGGGGCGGCACTGGGTCCGCGCCGAGATTCCCATCAGTCGGCGACTGGCTCTCCTGCAGGAGCCCGAAAAAATCGTTGCGCAGATTGACGACAGGCGCCGCGGCCTGCGGGTCATCGGGGTTGAGCTGGTGGGTGCGAATCGCCGTAGCCAGCCCCGACGTGGGATGAGCGAAACGATGCCACAGCGGCAGAACCGTCCGGTCGGAGAGCAATTCGTAGGCGGCTTCAATCTCAGGATGCAGCCAGCGCTCGGCGTCGAGGATATTGACGCGCGTCTCCTTGGTCGAATTCTTCTCATCGCAGTCGGGGTAGCCTGCCCAGCGGACGTAGCGGCCCCGGTAGCCGAGGCAAAACTGTCTCGCGGCAACCTTCAGCGAGTGGAAGTCGAGGACGCCAATGGCAACCGAGGGCGCCAGAGGATGCCGCGCCCGACGAGCCCGCGACGTGGGCCCCGCGAGCCCGCTCGACCAGCGATCGAGACCCTTCTTCTCAAGTTTGTCGAGCATTTCCTGCTGCGATTGCAGCTGTGGCTGTAGCTCCTGATACCGTGATTGGAGCGCGCTGATCTGGTTCGCCACTCTCTCTTGCGAAGCCGTCAAGTACAGAAGCTGTTGCCTCAACTCTTCTTCATCTTCGGACGCCTTCTCGTTGATGCTCTTTGTCACGTCCTGCACGATCTGTTCGATGTCTGCGCCCTGGCTGAATGCCGAATTCAGGACCGTGTCCAGATCGAGCGCGGGCGGGGCGGTCGATGTCGACGGGGCATCGCTTGCCGAGACTGTCGAGAAGAGTTCCGGCATGGAAAGCGACGCTTGTCGCAGGAACTGCTCCTGCAGGCCGGCTTCCTGCAGATTGTCAGCAATACCTCGAATCGCCGCCTCGCTCACGCCGGCTGCGCGATTCGCGATGGCCGCATTCCCATCGGCCGGGTCCGCCGCTGCGTCCGGCACTGTCGCTGCGGCGGCCGCGATCGTCTTGTAGGCCGTGCTGGCTTGCGCCAGAGCGGACTCCTGGATCTGCAAAATCCGCTTGATGTCGGCGATCTGCCGCGAAAGGTCGGCTTTCGTTCGCGATAGATCCTGTTTCTGCGATTTAATCGTGTTCAATTGCTGTTCAATTCTCAGGACCTCTCTTCGTTTGGTCTCGACCTCAACCCTAGACGGGTACTGCCACGCCTTCTCTTCGACCATCTTCACTAGCGGCAGGCGCAGCTGATCCACTAAGTCATTGATTACCAAATTCCGAAACGTGGTCGGCAGCAGGTCGTCGGACAGCACGGGGGTGGCGGTGACGGTGATCTCGGCGCCCCAGCCTTCGCGGGTCAGCTTTCCCGGCAGGATCGATACCGGCAAGCGGATCAGATTCAGCGCGTAGCCGGGCGAGTCGCTCGTGTCGTCGCCCTCGTTGATCCGTCGCAGTTCGTGCAGGTGGTTGACGTACCGCGAGAGCTGGTCGAGGTAGACCGTCGGCTCGATGCTGAGCTTGTCGGCGCCGTACCGTCCCAGCTCCAGTGCTTCGTCGAACGGATTGTCGCCCGACGGCTGGATCATGTTCGCCAGCTCCTGCGTGGTGGCGACTGGCAGCGGCTGGACGACCGTTGACGTCGCGGCAGCGTCGGCTCCGCCCGCATCGTCGGCGGGGCTCGTTGCGGCGGCGCTCAGGGCCAGCGCCGCGGCGGCGAACGACGAATCCGATTGACGAATGGCCGCGTTCAGCGTGAATTGGAACTGGTTGAGTTCCTGGTACAGCATCCGCTCGAATTCGTCGCGGTGCTTGGTCAGTCGCGCCTCGCCCCAGATGTCGGGCTGCTTGGCGACGACCGAGCCGTAGCGATCGATGTGGTGTTCCAGCCAGTCGATGTTCTCGGCCAGCTCTTCAATCGCAGTGTCTTCGCACATCTCCGGCGGCGTTCCGTTGTATTCCTTCTCCTCGACGAGCCGCACGACGCGGCCGAAGAAGTGGTCGGCGGCCACGGGGGGCGCCAGCGTTGAATGCACCAGGCAAGCCAGCATCAAACTGGCGGTCGTACGGCGGTTGCGAAAGGACATGGTCGAAACCTCCGGGGATGACGCGGAAAGCGTCGGGCGGATCGGGGCGGGGCGGGGCAATGCGCGGAGCTGGCGGAGTTGCGGGTCGCCGCTTCGCTAGTGCCTTCTATCGACCGTAGCGAGAGAGAGGTCGTGGCAAAATGCGAGAGAGTTCCGTGAAAGCGAGGGGCATGGTGCGAATGCTTTATCCTGTCGCGGACGCGCTGGCGGGCACGCGACGTTTGTCGAGTTCCGGCGGCAAGAGGCGGCAATGGCAGTCGCATTGCGGGCACGAGCAAAGTATCTAGTGGGAATGCCATGTCGCATGACGCCCGGCGTCGGGCGCGCCCGGCGGCCGCAGCGCGAGGCGGCGTGCAGTCGCAGCTTTGGCCTGGGGCGGCTTGAAGAACCAGCTTCGAGATCGGCTGCGGGCGAGCTAGCAGTGCTGGCGCATTTCGGCATTGCTGGCGCTCCGCTGGGCGCCTATCCTCCGCGGGTCACGTTCCTCACGCCGGTCCCTCACTCGCCCTCCGCCGCGATTGTTGCATGCGCGCTTCTCCTGGCATTGTCGCTGCATTGGTTGCGGTTGCTCATGCGTTGTGCGGCTGTCACAGCGTCGCGCCGCCGTCGACTGCGGCGCTCGACGCGCTGCTGAAGTCGAGCCCCGTGCGCCGCGACCAGGTCGTGCTGGAGGTGTACCAGGTCCGCGTCCCGCCGGAGCAGGTCGCCACGGCTGCGGCCGCCTGGGCGGCCGTCGACGAGCAGTTCTTGGACGCCGACCTGCGAACCCGGCTGCTCGCCAACGGACTACGCGCGGGCGTGGTCGGCAACTCGATGCCTGCCGCGCTGGCTGGCATGCTGCAGTTGGCCGACGAGGCAACGGATGCTTCGGCCGAGCGCGTCGTCGACGAGCAATCGGTCGCGCCGCCGGTGACCAAGCAAATCCGGCAGCTCGTCTCCCAGCAGGAGATGCAAACGCACGTCGGCCCGCTGCGCGAGTCGCTCGATCTGTTGATCAGCGACGAGACGGTCCACGGTCAGAGCTACGCCCCCGTGCAGCCGACCTATCTGGTCAAAGCCTCGCCCGAGTCGGGTCAGCGGGTACGTCTGCAGGTCACTCCCGAGTTGCAACACGGCGACATCCGCAACCGCGTGACCGGCGGGCAGCAAGGCGCCTTCATGTTCACGGCGTCGCGGGATCGCGAGCCGTTTCCCGCGTTGCGGATCGAGGCGGAACTGGCCCCCGGCGATGCGCTGCTGCTGGGCGGGCTGGACGACGCCCCGGGCAGCCTGGGCGCCGCCTTTCACGCCGCCGGGGCCAGCGGCGACGGCCGGCTGGTGCTGATCCGCGTGGCCAAGGTGCCCGAGAGCGAGATTCTGGCCGAGAAGTGAGCGTGGCGGCCTCGGCCAAGGGCGCCGACACAGTGCGCCATTCCGCACGGCCCGAGCGGCCCCGCTGCGGAGCGTCTCCGCGCTGTTTCGACCCCTGCGCGAGTCGGCCCAACGGTGGTAGAATGCGGCCGTTGCCACTGGTCATCTACCCACCATCTTGCCCCCCTCCCGCCTCGAAGGAGCCCCTGCCATGCCCTTGGTTCCCATGCGTCTGCTGCTGGACCACGCTGCCGAAAACGATTATGGATTGGCCGCGTTCAACGTGAACAACATGGAGCAGATCCAGGCCATCATGGAAGCGGCCCAGGAGACGGATTCGCCGGTGATCGTGCAGGCCAGCCGTGGCGCCCGCAGCTACTCGCAGGACAACTATCTGCGGCACCTGATGCTGGCCGCCGCCGAGTTGTACCCCAGCATCCCGATGGCCATGCACCAGGATCACGGCAACAGCCCCGAGACCTGCAAAAGCGCCATCGAAAACGGCTTCACCAGCGTCATGATGGACGGCTCGCTGGAAGCCGACGGCAAGACCCCCGCCAGCTATGAATACAACGTCAAGGTGACCAAGGAAGTGGTCGACGCGGCTCACAAGCTGGGCGTGTCGGTCGAGGGCGAGCTGGGTTGCCTGGGCTCGCTGGTCAGCGGCGAAGGCGAGCAGGAAGACGGCCATGGCGCCACCGGCAAGCTGTCGCATGATCAGTTGCTGACCGATCCCGAAGAAGCCGAGAAGTTCGTCGCCGAGACTGGCGTGGACGCGCTGGCGGTGGCCATCGGCACCAGCCACGGCGCCTACAAGTTCACCGAAAAGCCGACCGGCGACGTGTTGGCGATGGGCACGATCGAAGAGATTCACAAGCGGCTGCCCAACTGCCACCTGGTCATGCACGGCTCCAGCAGCGTGCCGCAGGAATTGCAGGACATCATCAACAAGTACGGCGGGAAGCTGAACCCGACCTTCGGCGTGCCGGTCGAAGAGATCCAAAAAGGCATCAAGCACGGCGTGCGCAAGGTGAACGTCGACACCGACAACCGCTTGGCGATTACCGGCGCCATCCGCAAGGTGTTTGCCGAGACGCCCGAGAAGTTCGATCCCCGCGACTACCTGAAGCCGGCCCGTGCGGCGATGAAGGACGTGTGCGTGGCTCGCATGACGGCTTTCGGCCAGGCGGGCAACGCCGGCAAGATCAAGCCGATGTCGATCGAGCAGTTCGCCAGCTACTACAAGTAAGCGTTGCTGCGGCCCCGCGGCCGCGACGACGTCTTGAGCGTTAATCGCCGTCCCGGTCGCCGTTTGGCGGTCGGGACGGCTGCTTTTCCAGATCTCCCTCGCACCGGTTACGCGCTGTGATTCGCCGCGACGCCACGCTTGCCGACGGGTCGCCGGGATGGCTGCTCATCTCGCAGGTCGAGCACGCGCGAATCAGCGGCGCCTTAGCGGCGGCCGCTAGGCCGCACCTGCTGTTGGGACTGGGCGCCGACGAAGCGGCCATGGCCGAGGCGCAATCCCCGGCAATGGAGGCGGTGCGCCAGCAAATCATCGCCGCGGTCCATCGCCACGACGACGGCTGGCGCGGCTGGCAGGACGCCCCCCAGCTCGACCCCGAGCACGGCCGGCCGTACTCGTTCACCGAAATGCCGATCGGCGACGCACTGCGGATCTGGTCGGGTTCGATCGCTGCGGCGGCCGAAGAGGGACCGCTGGCCGCGTGGATGGTCGGCGGGCACTTCCGGCGGTTGCTCGACCGCAGCGAAACGTTCTCCCAGCAGCCGTTGGCCGCTCTGTGGCGGGCCACCCAGGACCGGGCCCGCGACATGTATCTCGACGAGTGGAAGTTCGCCGCCCCGCGGGTTCACACCGACGCGCTGGCGGAGCAGGCGGCCGACGCGTTGTGGGCGTTCGATTCTCTTAGCCTGTGGTTCTGCTGCGGCTGCCCGGGCGGCGACGCGGCCGCGCCGACCGAGGAAGCATTCGCCTGCGGCCCGTTCCACGTGGGGGAAGGCACGACGCTGGAGACGACCGTGCAATACGCGGCGCCGGTGGACGGCCACGGCGCCGCAACGGCCCTGCCGTGGATCTTTACTCCGCCGGAGATCGAACTGCAGGCGCCGGCGATGCTCGTCCCAGCGCGCCGCTATGAATCGACCGCCGATTTGGTTGCCGCGTATCGGCCGACGGCGTTACGATGGACGTTGCGAGGCGAGTAGTGGATTGCCTCGTGCGCACCGCCAGCCGCTCCGATTCCAGGGCGGACTCGTGCGTGATAGCTTGTCTTGAAGCCGGCGACGTGCGGCGCGTTCGCCAAAGATCTTACAATCGAAGCAGGAGATGCCCGATGTCCCGCACGCCCGTGTTGCCGATGTCGTGTTTCGCGGTCGCGCTCGCCGCGTTGACGAGCGCCGCCCGCGCCGAGCCCATTACGTTTGAGTTTCGGGGGGAGGTGACGGAGGTTCCTGACGAGGTCTCGGCAGAGTTCTCCGTCGGCGAATCCGTGGTTGGCAGATATACGTTTGAATCGACGAGCGCAGACTGGGATTCGAGCGACGAATACGGACGATACCTTTACCTGATTTCCTTAGAGGCGATCTTTGGCGGCGACTACACATTGACCGCAAGCGGCCCCGGCACGGACATCACCGTCGCCAATCGCAACAATAACACAGATGTCTACAACGTCTTCGTGGGCACGCCGTCAGGGCCGGAGCTTGTACCAAACATTGTGCCGTTTATCTTTACGCTCAATCTTCATGACTCCACCATGACTGCATTTTCATCGGACGCCTTGCCCCTCGTCCCGCCCGATCTCGCCGCGTTCGATCTCGACCGTTCAGGGCTGCATTACCAAGGCGCAGCAGGTGGCGTGGTTTCCTTCCAGGTGACCTCGCTGCAGCTTGCCACCCCCGAGCCAGGGGCGGGCGTCCTGGCACTGTTGGGGGCGATCGCCGTGGCGGTTCCTGTCTGGCGTCGGCGATAGAGCGTGCAAACCGCCCCCGGCGACCGCGGATGGGGATTGTTGACGCCGCCCGTTTCTCTGTCGTTTGACCGCCGGGCCAGCATCACATCTCGAATCGGCCAGATTGCAGAGTGCGAACGCCCAAGCGGGGAATCGCTATTCCGACCGTGTGGCGCCCCTGCTCGTCCTCGACGAAGTGTGCAACCGGCCTTCTACTGCAGAACCTCAAGCGGTCACAAGTAGCCGAAACGACAAGAGATCACAACTCGCCCCGTCGTCGCACCTTGAGGACGATACTCGATGAAGCTTCGCGATTCGTACTGGTCCTCGCGAATTCGAACGTCGAATTTGCCGGGACCAACAGGCGTCGTGACGTTGCCGCCGTGGGTTACGAACTCCGCTGTTCCGTCGATCTCGCCATGAAAGCGAATGGCCAGCGACGTGGGGCTGCGCAACAAGGACATCGCCTCGAACCTGTGGTGTTCGCCGACCCCATCGTCGTCGATCACGAAACGCTCCGCTCGAATGAGCCATTGCCAAGCGCCCAGCATGCCTGCTAGGAGAGAGACGGCAAGCATCAGCGATTTCAGCCTGAACCGCGGCATACTCGACTCGCCATCGGCAACGTAGGCGACGCGATTGTCGCGTCGCAGACTCTTGTCCGCCGTTTCATGGTCCGCTTATCCCCATAAGTCCTCGTCCTCGTTGATTTCGTCGCCATCCAGCACCTGCAAATCCTCCTTGCGGAACCAGCGCGGCAACAGGAATCGCACCGGCGCCAGCAAGGCGATGAACAGCGGGAAGAGCAAGCCGAGCGGGCTTTCTTTCACGAACCACAGCGCAGCCAGGCAGGCCAACTGGATCGCGGTGTAAGCATGGACGGCCCCGATTTGCACGCGGCGGATGACGTGGGTGGCCGGGTACAGCGACGGCTCCATGATCCACAGGCTCAGCCGCTGGAAAAACTGGTTGCCGCGCATCGACACCACGCCCATGAACAGGAACAACCCGTACAGCACGGCCAGCGGCACGATCTTCAGCACGGGTAACAGCAGCAGCGAGGCGCCCATCATCAGGTGGATGGCCAACCCGGTGACGCGCGTCTCGCGGACGTGCAGGATGTCGTCGCGCCGCTCGCCGCTGCTGTCGACGACTTCCTCCGTGGTAGCCAGGCTGCGCACGTGATTGAGCGATCGCACCGTGGCCGCGACCAGCCACGGCAGGCCGAACAGCGACAGGAAACCGACCAACAAACCCACGACGGCCAGGTCCAGGTGGTACCCGCCCCCTTTTTGCAGCTTGTGATCGGGGGCGTTCACCAGCCGCGCCGTGATGTTCTGATCCAGATACACCAGGATCGCGCCCAGGATGGCGGGGCCGATCGCGGCGAAGCGAACCCACATGGGGGCCGCAAAGATGTCGACCAGCCACGGTCGGCCGGCCGTGGTTCCGAACTTGTCGGGCGCCGGCAGCACGTCCAGATCGACCTCATGCAGTCGAAACGCGACCAAGGTCATCGCCGCGATGGCGATCGTGGGGCCGAAATCGGCGAGGAATTCGCGAATCCACGGCAGCAGATACCGGCCGCGGCGGATGCCCTGCAGGGCGATCGCCACGTAAAACGTACCCAGCGCCAACAACAGCGACAGCAGGGCCGTGTCGTGGTGCTGGCGAACGTCCAGGTCGTGAAAGATTTCCACGAGCGATTGGATCGCCTTGTAGATAAAGATCACGGAGATCAGCGCGGCGAAGATTTCGTACGTGAACCGCGTGAAGAACCGCATCAAGCAACTCGCGTCGGTCGCGGCGAGCAGCAGCGTAAATAGTGCGGTCCACAGGCCGACCCAGGCGTATGTCGGCAGAAAGGGGAGCGCCAGTTCCTGGCACGAACGGTACAGGATGGCAATGAACACCAGTAGCGGGCCCGTTCCTCCAAGGATCAACAGCGGCTGGGCGGACAACAGCGCGTAGACCACGCCGCCCAGCGCGGTCGCGGCGAGCATCTCCACCGCGCCAATCTGTCCGCCCGTTTCCACCGACATGACGCCGCCGAACGTGACCGTCGGCGCCAGGCAGGCGAAGAACAGAAACAGGACCGACGCGAGTGATTTGGGATGCAAGCCGTCGCGAAAGTCGCGCGCGTACAGCGGCAACCGGCGCTTGACGTCGTCGATCAATCCGCCGCAGAACCGACCGGTGTACGCCAGGTCGTCGGGCACCGTGGTCTCGGGCGTCGTTTTCACCGCCGCACGCGCCGCGGCCCGTTCCAGCGACCGCGACAGGCCGTCCGTGTCGCCCGCAGCGCCCAGGTCGTAGCGAAACTCGTCGTCGGACATAAGTCGGGCAATCAGCGCCAGCGTATCCAAGTGGCCGGCGGCGGCCGACTTGGGGCCCAACAGGATGAAGAAGAACCGGGTGGCAATGTGATCGGGGGCACCCAGGTTCAACGGGTGGCTGAGCCGCACGAACACCACCAGCGGCTCGATCATGCTGTCGAGATAACAGTGCGGCACCGCCACGGCGTGGCCGATGGCCGTGGAGGAGGCCCGCTCGCGCGCAAACAAGCCCTCAATGAGTTCGTCCCGTGCGCCGGGCGCCGCCAGCTTGCAATCCACAAGTTGATCGATCGCCTGCTCGAAGACCGACTTGACGCCATCGGCATCCACGTCCAGCAGACACGTGCTGTCGCGCGAGAATGTTTGGCGGAGGATCTTCATTCGCGCGCGTCCTGGGCGAGTTGTCGCTGGCCGCCCTGCTGATGGGGGGCCGGGCGGGCTCGACGCCGCTGGTGCGACGGCCAGTCAGTCTACAGCAGTCAATTGTCGAAAAGTGAAGCGCGGTTCAGTCGGCGCATGGGATTTCGCCGCGGAACATGCTCCGCGCGCTCCCGCCGCCAGCGACGGGGCTCAATCGATTTCAGCTGAACCACGACTCGGTGCGAGTCTCGCGCGCGACCGACTGGCTGTCGGCTACGGCGATTCCGCCCGTGTAGTATGCGCACTGGGCGCGCCGGATGTGAGGGCCTATCGCCTGCGGGCTTCCTGTGGCGGCTCATCCCACGAAGATCGACGAGTCGCCCGGTTGCTCGTCCGGGGGCGGCTGGACGCCTTCGCCGACCAGGGCGATCAGTTTGTGGCCCGGCTTGGGGGTGAACTCGGTTTCGGCCGTGGCGATGATGAGTTGCTTGCCCGTGTCGTCGACGCGGAACAGCACCAGGGCGTGTTCGCCGTAGCGGGCCAGGAAATCTTCGTAGGTGAAGTCCTCGCTGAGCGACGTCTTCTTGATCTTGGCGCCGCCGGCGATGCGTTGCTCCAGTTGCTGGAACGTGGTGGCCCGGTCGAACAGCGTGCGACCGCGGCGGTAGGCGGCCACGCGCTCGGTGCGATCGCTGGAGCGTTCGGCGGCGGCCAGTTGATAGACCCCCGCTCGTCCGAATCGCTCGGCGAACCCCATGCAGGCCAGGGTGTTCACCTCGTCGTTGGGGGTCATCGCCAGCAACCGGCCGATGCCGCCCAGATCGATCTCTTCTTGCACGAACTCGCTGCCGACGCTGGCGTACGAGACCGGCAGCCCCGCCATCCGCGCCGTGCTGTTGTTGCGGGGGTTGGTGTCGACCAGCAGCACCGAGAAGCCCTCGGCCTGCACGGCTTGGGCGATCAGTCGTGCGGCGCGCGACGCCCCGGCGAACAGGATGCCCTGCGGGTTCTCGCCCGACACTTTCAGCCACCGCGCCAACGGCGCCAGCGACAACCCGTACACCGTCACCGTGCCAATGATGACTAAAAAAACGGTCAACTCGAATCGCTGGGAATCGGCGACCAGTTGCTCGGCTCCCGGCACGTCGGTCAGTTGGCGTTTGATTTCCAACGTCAACAGGGACGCCACCGCCGCGGCCACGATGCCGCGGGGGTGAATCCAACCGAGGAACGCGCGCTCGCGCCAAGTGAGGTCCGAGCCGATGGTCGACACGAAGACCGCCGCGGGCCGGACGACGAAGATCAGCACCGCCACCAACGCCAGGCTCTCCCACCCCAGCAGGCGGAACGTCTCGGCGCTCAGCTCCAACCGCGACGCGAGCGTGATGAACAGCATCGAAATCAGCAGGACGCTCAGGTTCTCTTTGAACTCGACGACGTGGCGAATGGAAACCGCGCGCTGATTGCCCAGGAAGACTCCCAGCACGGTCACGGTGACCAGCCCCGATTCGGGTTGCACCTGATTGGACAGGGCGAACAGCAGCAGCACGTACGACAGGATGAGCGGATTCTGCAGGTAGTCGGGCAGCAGGTAGTGCCGCAGGATGAATTGCAACAGGTAACCGCCGCACAGTCCCAGCGACACGCCCAAGCCGAGGGTGATTCCCAGTTCCTGCAGCGACGTGCCGGCGGCGTCGACCTCGCCTTGGCGGTGCAGCAGGAATTCAAACACCAGCGCGGCCAGCACGGCGCCAATGGGGTCGTTGACGATGCCTTCCCACTTGGCGAGCGAACCGATCCGCCGCACCGGCTGCACATGGCGCAGCAGCGGCAACACGACGGTGGGTCCGCTCACCGTCAGCAGGGCGCCCAACAACAGGGCGCTGTCGGTCGAGAACCCGGCGATGTACTTGGCCGCTGCCGCCGTGGCCAGCCAGGTGACGATCAGCCCGACGGTGACCAATCGCAGCACGACGCCGCCGACGCCTTTCAGCTCGCGAAAGTTCAGCGTCAGGCCGCCCTCGAATAGAATGATCCCCACGGCCAGCGACACCATGGCGAAGAACAGGTCCTCGCTCATGCCCATCTGATCGGCCGGCAGCGCGCGGCCCATTGCCAAGCCGAAGGCCAGCAGCAACACAATCGCGGGCAAGCGCAATCGCCACGCCGCCCATTGGGCGCCGATGCCGAGGGCCAGGATGCCGGCAATCTTTAGCGACGGGATCATGCACAAAAACCGTGGAGGGGGCGGGACGGGCGTGCGGACATTCTAGTCAGATTTTCGCGCCGGTAGGAGCACGGCCTGCTCGGGGCCCGTCGGCGCAGGAACACGGCAATGTTTGAGCGTGCCGCTGCTGGCTTGTCCAGCAGTGTGAAGCGGGTACACGGCGCCCGCTGCTGGACAAGCCAGCCGTGGCACATGGCTAGCCATGGTCCGTTGAATGGGGGGGCCGCACGCCGATCGGTGCGGAACTTTTCGGCCGCTGCGGCGTTGAATTGGGTGAAAGCAACGCTGACCCCGGGCTGGCTTCCCCATGCCGAGCCGGTCCGGGTGAACGATCCAGGCAGAGCAAATTGGAGGCAATCATGCGTTGGGGCACATTGGTGATGGGAATCGTCGCGGCGGCCCTCGCGGCGGCGACCGCGGCGGCACAAGACGAGGCGTCGGGACAGACCGGACCGCCACGCGATCGCGAGGCGCGCCGGGCGGCGCGGCTGGAGCGGTTTGATACCGACGGCGATGGCGTCCTGAACGAGGAGGAGCGGGCGGCGGCGCGCGAAGCCCGGCAGCAGCGGATGCGCGAGCGGGGCGTCGAGGCCGGGCCGGAAGGTCGTCCGCCGCGCGAGGGTCGCCGCGGTCGCGGACCGGGCGACCCGGGCGCCCAACAGCAGGCCGGTCCTGGTCCCCGCGGACCGCGCGGGCAGATCGGTCCGGGGCCGCGTGCTGGCGGCGGGCCGCCGCGCGACGGCGCGCGACGCGGACCGGGCGGGCCGCCGGAAGGTCAACCGGCTGGACCGCGACCTGGCGCCATGGCGATGTTCGACCGGTTTGATGCGGACGGCGACGGGCAACTGTCGCGCGAAGAGTTTGGGCAACTCGCCGAGCGGATGCGCGAGATGCGGGGTCGTATGATGGCCGGCCCCGGCGGCCAACGTGGCGGCCCCCCAGGACAACGCGACGGACAGCGCCGCGGGCCGCGCGACGGTCAGGGTTTGGGCCCGGGCCCGGGGCCTGGCGGACCCCCGCAGGTCGATCGCCCGCCACGCGATTCTGATCGTCGGGGGCCCGAGGCTCGTGGCGGTCGCGGCGGCGGGCGCGGACTGCGGGGCAATCGCCCGCCACGCCCGGATGGCCCGCCGGCTGACGGGGACCAGTCCGGTCCCAACGGCGATCCGCCGGTTAGCGAGCCCCCGCCCGGCGACGCCCCGTCCAGCCAGGAGATCTGAGCGCTCGGCGGCCGCCCCCGGCCGCGGAGACTGACAATTCGGCGTTCGATGGCCCCGCGTGGCGCGCTCCCCCGAAAGCGACGCCGCGCGGGGTCATTATGTTTCCGCCGCGCATCGGCCCGCAGGACCGGCGCAGGCGGCGCAACCGGTTGCCGCCGGGGGCCGATTTGCGGGGGCTCCGCTGCGGGGGGGCCCTCGGTTGCCCGCTGCCGGCTGATTTTTCGTAAGGTCAAGCCCGGGCGAAATTTGCTGCCCCCTCCGGCGGCATTTATACTACAGGGACGCGCCCCTCTGCGCGGCCCGTGGATACAGCGGGCGTCTCTGCGCGATTCGGAACAATAAGAGAGCATCGTATGTCCCGCGGTTTCCGCCGACTTGTCTCGCGACTCGTATTCACGGCTGCCGTGAGCGGCGGTTGCCTGCCGCTTGCGGCACAACAATTCGCTGCCGCACAGATCCCGACGCCGGGTTCCTCGGCGGCGCGTCCTGCCGGCGATTTTGCGCCGGGGGTGCTGACGGTGATCGAGCCGGAGGTGGCCCGCGAGGACGCCATTCAACTGCACGACATGGTCGAGATCCGCGCCAACGAAGACTTGCAGTGGGAGCCGTACAGCACCACGGTCAGCCGCACGTTGTACGAGATGGCCAAGGACGCGCCGTTTGTGCAGGACGCCTGGTGCCTGCAGCTGGCGATGAAGCCGCTGCGGATGATCGAGGTCGACGTGCCGCAGGCCAACGGGCAGACTCGCCGACAACTGGTCTGGTACCTGGTGTACCGCGTGCGAAACACGGGTGCGGGGCTCAGTGGCGAAGTGAACGACGCCGGCGAGTACGTCACCGCCGAGAAGGGGACCGAGCCCATTCGCTTCGTCCCCGAGTTCGTGCTGGTGAGCCAGGATCGCGACGGCGCCGGCCAGCCGATTCGCAAGGCGTACCTGGACCGGGTCGTGCCGGCCGCCATTCCGGCGATCGCGCGGCGCGAGATGCGGGGGGGCGAGCTGCTCTCCAGCGTCGAGATGGCCCAACAGCAGCTGGCGATCGAAGCGGGCCGCAGCCAGCAGGGCGAGTGGGGCGTGGCGACCTGGGTCGACGTGGACCCCGAGATTGATTTTTTCAGCGTCTACGTGGCGGGGCTGTCGAACGGTTACCGCTGGGAGGACCCCGCGGGGGCCTACGAAGCGGGCGACCCGCCGGGCAAGGGGCGCACGTTCACCCGCAAAACGCTGCAGCTGAATTTCTGGCGTCCGGGCGACGAATACCAGGAAAACGAGCGGGAAATCCGCTTGGGCGTCCCCCCGGGCAAGGCCGATCTGTATGGGGTGGGCGAAGGCGTTGCCTACCGGTGGATTTACCGGTAAAATCCGGGACTCGGTTGGGCGCGCCCCGGCTAAGCCACTCCGCCGCGAGTCGGCTGGCCGCTGCGAGCCGCCCCCATTTTCCCGCTTTGCCTCCAGCTCCCCGCGTTCACCATGGCACATAAAAAAGGTCAAGGCTCCAGCCGCAACGGTCGCGATTCCAACGCCCAGCGGCGCGGCGTCAAACGGTTCGGCGGCCAGTCGGTCACGGCCGGCAGCATTCTGGTTCGCCAACTCGGCAACAAGTTCCGGGCCGGCAAGAACGTGGGCCAGGGCAGGGACTACACGCTGTTCGCGCTGGTCGACGGCCACGTGAAATTCGACCAGGAAGGTCGCCGCGTGAACATTGTCACCGAAGCGTCGGCCAACTGACGCCGCGACAATCTCTCGCTTGCCAAAGTAACATCGCCAGGGATGCGCCGCTGTGGTGCATCCCTGTTTCGTTTTCTTGCTGCGGCGTGCCACGGCTCACAGAGACGTGGCACATATGGGTTCACCCTGAACTCCGACATCTGACCTCGCGCCGCTTCCCGCCATGTTCGTTGATCGCGTCACCATTGAAGTCGAAGCCGGTCGCGGCGGCGACGGGTGTGTGAGCTTTCGCCGCGAGAAATTCGTGCCCCGCGGCGGGCCCGACGGCGGCGATGGCGGCCACGGCGGCAGCGTCCACGTCGTGGCCCAGGAGGGCGTCGACACGCTGGCCGCGCTGGTGCATCGCAAACACTGGCGCGCCAAGTCGGGCGTCGCCGGCAGCGGCTCCAACCGTCACGGCGCCAACGCCGACGACATCACCATCCGCGTCCCCCCGGGCACGGTCATCATCGACGCCGACGGCGAGTTCGTGCTGAAGGACCTGGCCGCGTCCGGCGAGCAGGTCTGCGTGGCCCACGGCGGCAAAGGGGGCAAGGGCAACGCCCGGTTCAAATCGGCGACCAACCAGGCCCCGCGCCAACACACCCTCGGCGGCGACGGCGAGCGACGGCGGCTGACCTTCGAGCTGAAGGTGATCGCCGACGTGGGGCTGCTGGGCAAACCCAACGCCGGCAAGAGCACGCTGCTGTCGCGCGTGTCGCGGGCTCGGCCCGAGATTGCCGACTACCCGTTCACGACCAAGATTCCCAACCTGGGCATCGTGCAGATCGACATGGACCGGTCGCTGGTCATGGCCGACATCCCCGGGCTCATCGAAGGCGCGCACGAGGGAGCCGGGCTGGGTCACGAGTTCCTGCGACACGTCGAGCGAACGCGCGTGCTGGTGCATCTGGTCGAGCCGACGCCGATGGACGGCAGCGACCCGATCGAGAATTACCGCGCGATCCGCGACGAGCTGAAACAGTATGATGTGGACTTGGCCGATCGCCCGGAAATCGTGGCGGTCAGCAAGGCGGAACTGCCCGACGCGGCAACGGTCCGCGACGAGCTGGCTACCGCGACGGGGGGCGAGGTGCTGCTGTTCTCGTCGGTCACCGGCGCCGGGCTCAACGAACTGATGAGTCGCACGTACGACATCCTGGCCGCCACGCGGGAGAGCACGTGACCGCTGCCGCTGACAGCTCCGCCGAGCGCGGCATTCTGGCCGTGGATATGGGAAACAGTCGGGTAAAGCTCGGCTGGTTCCCCGCGGCCGCCGACTGCGGCAGCGACAAGCCGGCTGCAGGCACGGGTTTGGAGATTGCCCGCCCGGCGTTGGCGCCCCCGGCCGAGTGGACCTCGATCCGGCACCGCGATCGCCAGACGACCGAGTGGCTCAGCGACGTGCATCGCTGGTGCGACGAAGCGATCGACTCGCCGCTGTGGCGGGGCGTGATCGCCACGGTTCACCCCGCGGCCGCTGACGCGCTGGAATCCGCCGTCGCGCGGCGGGGCGGCAATCGTTTGCAGCGCATCGCCAGTGCGGATGTGCCGGTCACTGCGACGGTCGCACATCCGCAGCGCGTTGGCGCGGACCGGTTGCTCAACGTGCTAGCGGCCAAGTCGATGGTCAGCTCGGGACAGGTGGCGGTCGTGGTCGACATGGGGACCGCGATCACGGTGGATCTGCTCGACGAGCAGGGCGCCTTTGCCGGCGGCGCCATTTTGCCGGGGCCCAGCTTGTGCGCCGAAGCGCTGCACGCCGGCACCGCGGCGCTGCCAGATCTGTCGGCCAATGAGAGCGGCGATGCGCCGGCCCCCGTGGGCAAGTCGACCGAGGAGGCGATCGCCGCGGGCCTGTACTGGGGCGCCGTGGGCGCCACGCGCGAGCTGTGCCGGCAGATGGTCGCAGCCTGCGCGGCTGCCGAGCAAGTCATTCTGACCGGCGGCGCGGCCAGCGCGTTCGAGCAGCACCTGGCCGACGACGCGTACTCGCTGCGTCGCATGCCGGCGCTGACGCTGTGCGGACTGCATCTGGTCGCCCAGGCGATCGATTCATGAACGCCGGCAGCCCCGCCAACCGGGTTGCCGCGCTGACGCCCCCGGGGCGCGGCGCGATCGCCGTGGTGGCGGCCAACGGGCCCGCCGCATTGGCCGCAGTTGACGCGGCGTTTCGAGCGGCCAACGGCAAGCCGATCGCGGAGCAAACCCTCGGTCGGATTGTGTTTGGTCGCTGGGGCGGTAATGGCCACGGGTGGCTGGGGACGAGCGCAGCGAGCCCCCAGAGCGCCGCCACTGGGGGCTCCGCTGCGCTGCGTCCCCAGCCACCCGATTCGCAGGACCACGCGACGGCCGGCGAGGAGGTGGTCGTCTGCCGCCGCGCCGTCGACGAGGTGGAGGTGCATTGCCACGGCGGCGCGGCGGCCGTCGAGCGCGTGCTGGGCGCCTTTGCCGCGGCCGGGTGCGCGGTGCAATCGTGGCAGCAGTCGCTCGCCCAGCGACAGCTTGGCCAGATCGAGGCCGACGCCGCGGTCGCCTTGGCCGCGGCGCCCACGCTGCGCACCGCGGCCATTCTGCTGGAGCAGCAGCAAGGCGCCTTGCGACGCGAGCTGAGCGATTGTCTGACGGCGCTCGAATCCGATGCCGGCGACGGCGACGGCGACGGCGACAGCAAGGCCGCGGCTGAGCGGCTAGCAGTCCTGACCCAGCGGGCGGCGGTCGGGTTGCACCTGACGCAGCCGTGGCGGGTGGTCATCGGCGGCCGGGCCAACGTCGGCAAGAGCACGCTGCTCAATGCGCTGCTGGGCTACGAGCGGGCGATCGTGTTCGACCAGCCAGGGACCACTCGTGACGTGGTGTCGGCTCACACCGCGATCGATGGTTGGCCGGTGCAGTTCCGCGACGCGGCGGGGCTGCGCGACGCGGGCGACGAGATTGAGGCGGCCGGCGTAGCGCTGGCCAAGCAGCAGCTGGCCGCGGCCGAGGTGGTGCTGTGGGTGCTCGACGCGTCGGCGCTGGGCCAGCGCGAACTGGCCGATCCGCTTGCCGCCGCGCAGCGCGACCAGGCGGCCCTGGAGGTGGCGCTGCGGTCGGAGCAACCGGTGCTGGTGGTGCTCAACAAGGTGGATTGCCTCGCAGCGCCCCCACACGTCGCGGGCGTCGCAGCGGTGAGCGCCCGCACGGGCGCCGGCCTCGACGAATTGACGCAAGCACTGAGCGCCCGATTGACGCCGCTGGCGCCGCCGACCGGTGCGGGCGTTCCCTTCACTGCTCGCCAGGCGGCGGCGCTCGCCGCCGCGGTTGATCTCGCGCTGTCCGGGCGCTTGGCGGACTGCCGCGCGGAGGTCGAGCGGCTGCTGGCCTGACTCGGGCGCGTCGATTCGCACTCGTGCGTCATTCTTGCCACGCGCGTTGAATGCCCCGCGGCGCCAGCATGGCATCTGGTAAAGGCGCGTTTTTCGTTGCGTTCAGCAAAGTTTCGCCAATGCGCACTGGCCGCACGGTCGATACCGGACAATACGCACTTAGACATGCCCGCTTGCGCACAGATTGGCGCGCCCGCCGCAACCGCGGTCGGCGTGGTGCGGGAGCGGACGATCATGCTTCACCGACGCCCGCGAGGCGTCCGCGGTCGGCAAGCCGCGAAAAAACTGAGGGGGATTGTTATGGGGGGACACCAACTGTGGACGCTGCGCGCTGCGCGGCCGCTGAGTGCGGCTGTCGGCGTGGTCCTCGTGTCACTGGCCGCGCCCGTCGTCGCCGCGGAATCCGCGGGGGACGCATCCAACAAGTCGCTCAACGGGCCTGACGAGAAGTCGATTGTGATCGCGGTCGGGCAAATTGACCCGAATGATCCGTCGCTGGCCATCGTGTCGGACCAGGACGAGCAGTGCAGCCTGGAGCCGATCGCTCGGACCGCGGGCGCCGAGCCTGATTTGGCTCCATCGCCCGACGCCGTGCCCACGCCGGCTGACCCGCGCGCGTCGTCGCGTCCCGTGACGGTGCTGGACGAGGCCGATTACAACGACGAATACGCGGATGTTGCGGCGACCGACGTCGACGACGAAGTCGCCGAGCAAGACCTCGACGAACCGATCGCCGACGAGCCGACGGCGATTCGCGCCGCGAGCTTCAACGGCGTGACCCCGGGCGTTTCGACCCGCGAAGACCTGATCGTCGAGTGGGGCGAGCCCGCCGTGCAAAACCGCGGCCGGCTGACCTACCAGTTCGACAACTTCCCGCGCGTCGAGGTCAAGCTGACCGGCGGCATCGTCGCGGTGATTCGCGTCTCGCTGTCGGAGGCCGTGGAACTCGATCCCTTGGTTGCCAAGCTCGGCATGTCGGATCTGCGGCCTGTGTCCGCGACCGACGACGCGGGCCGAGTGATCAGCACCACGTTCCCCGAGCGGGGCGTGACGCTGTTGCAGCAGCCCGAGGGTCAACTTGCCTTTGCCACCGATGACGCCGCCGACGCGCTGTCGACGCCGCCTTCCTCGGTTTACGAAATCGAACTGGCCGGCATCACGGCCGCACCGTTTGAGCGCCGTGCGGCCACCGCCGCCGCGCGAAGCTACGCCACGCAGATTGTCGACCTGGAGCAAGCGTTGCAGCTCGACGGCGATCGCGCCGAGGCGCGCTACCTGCTGTCGCAAGCGAAGCGCGCCACCGGCAGCGCCGTCGATGCCGAGCAACTGGCTGCCGAGGCCGTCGAACTGGACGAAGCCAACGACGCCTACCGGCTGCAGTGGGCCAAATGTCTGAAAGACCTGGCCCGCTACGACGCGGCGGTCGAGGAGACCCGCAAGCTGCTCGACTCCGCCGAGACGAGCAAGTTGGTTCGGGCGCAAGCGCTCAACCACATGGGCCATCTCGCTGCGTTGGGTTCGCAAGAGGTGCAGGCCCGCGCCGTGCCGCTGCACAGCAAGGCGATCGAATTGGCCGACACGCTGGCGAACGACGCCGACGAAAAGGTCGCGCGTGACGCTAACCTGCTGCTGGTCGACGCCCACCTGGCCGTTGCGGGGCGGATCGCCCTGGGCGACTGGAAAGAAAAAGACGACACGATCGCGCAGTGGATCGCCCGTGCGTCGGCGATTGCCGAGCGGCTGATTGCCGACGGGGCCGCCGACGAAATGTTGCGGTTGAAGGTGGCCGTCGCCGCGCTGCACGTGGGCGCCAAGCTCGATCCGCCGATCAATCCCGAGTTGTGGATTGCCGAGGCCGAAGAAGCCGCGGTGATTCTCAACGAGCAGTGCGACGACGACTTGGCCACCGCCGAGGTCGATTGGCAGTTGGCGTTGGCGTACTGCTGTGCGACGGAAATCCAGCATCGCCGCGGCGAGCCGGATGCGGCGTTGGCGTACGGCGATCATGCCGAGCAACTGCTCGTGACGTTGACCGACAGCCGGGAAGAACTGCCCGACACCGGCTACGTGGTGGGGCGGTTGTACTTCCAGATTGGCGCCGTGCACGCCGTGCATCGCGACGATCACAAGGAAGCGTGTCGGTGGTACGACAAAGCGCTCGAGCCGCTGCTGACGCCCACCCCGGTGACCGCCGAAGCGAGCCCCGGCCAACATGGCGACGCCCTGGTGAGCATGGGCGTGTCGTTCTGGACCCAGGGGGACCGCGACCGGGCGTATGACCTGACCGAGGCCGGGCTGGCGCTGATTCGCCAGGGAATCGACGAGGGCATCCTGGACGCCGACTCGCTGCAGGTGCCCGAGAGCAACCTGGCCGCGATGGGCCGCGTGCTGGGCAAGGTCGATCTGCTGGCGCCAATCCAGCCGGACGCCAATCAGCAAGTGGCCCGCGAGGCGCCGACGCCGAAGACCCGTTCCAACGGCCAATCGACCGGCAATGCCACGGATCGCAAGCCGCAGCGTCGCTTGGCGAACCGCCAACTCAACGGCACGCAGCGGCGCTAGTGCTGCACGTGCGACTGAAAACGGAAGAGGCAAGCGGCCGGCGTCAGCCGGCCGCTCTTTTTGTTGGCGAAGTTGGCGGTCGCGCAACAGCGGGATTTCTGGTCGGCGGCACACCTGCCACCGGGACGGCGCCGCGTGCCGCGCGGCCGTTGCTCTCCCGGCGGCAAGTGTGCCGCCGGCTGTTGCCTGTTGGTTTAGAGTAGCGCGCTGCCGCGCGGCGCGCACGGTGGCAAGCGGGGGGCGTCGACGCCGCGAGCGACACGCGGCGGGGGAATCTGATACAACCAGATGGCGACACCGCCTCCACTCGCCCTAGCATGGCCTCCCATGACCGACTTCGATCCGCGCGCCTACGGCCCCGCCTTCACTCCGCTGTTGGACATCGACCGCTGTCGAGCGCTCGATGACGGCAGCCCGGCAGCCGGCAGCCGCGCGGCGCTCGCTGCGCTGTCGATTCCCGCGGCCTTCGGGCCGGCGGTCGTGGGCGACCAGGACCACGCCCATTGTTGTCTGTCGGGGCTGTGGCTACTGCATGACTTTCTGGACGAGTCGCACACGATCAGCCAGGGCGTGAGTCACCCCTCGGGCAGCTTCTGGCACGGGATCATGCACCGCCGCGAGGGCGATTTTTCCAACGCCAAGTATTGGTTCCGCCGCGTGGGCGATCACCCGGCGTACCCCGCAATCGCGGCAGCCGCGGGCGAATTCGCGGACGGCGGCGCGGAGCAGTCGCTCGCCGGGCAGCTTGCCGGGGGTGGCGACTGGGACCCCTTGGCGTTTGTCGACGCCTGCCAGGCGGCCGTCCGCCGCGGCGAGCTGGCCGACTACTGCCGCCGCGTGCAGCAGGCCGAGTGGGAGATCCTGTGGGACCACTGCTATCGGGCGGCGACGGGGTAGCGAGCCGGGCGGTGACGTCCCTCGCTCGCAGAGGCACTGGCTATCGCGTCCATAGCCTGCGGACCCTTGTCCCGGCTCGGTAAAAGCCGATACTAGCAGGTCTTACCGCACCCCATCACGCGGCGCGCCGCGACCCGTCGGTCTGCCCGCCGCCCTCCCGCTTGCCACAGGATTCCATCATGTCACGTTCCGGAGCCATTACGTTCAAAGGCAACCCCATGACGCTGGCTGGCGAAGCGGTGTCCGCGGGCCAAGCCGCTCCTGACTTTACGTTGCACTACTTCGACAACGGCATGCAGTCGATTTCGCTGGCCGATGTGAAGGGCAAGCCGACGCTGCTGAGCGTCGTGCCGTCGTTGGACACCGGCGTGTGCGCGACCCAGACCAAGAAGTTCAACGAATCGCTCGGCGACCTGGGCGATAAAATCAACGCCCTGACGGTCAGCCTCGACCTGCCGTTTGCGATGAACCGCTTCTGCGGCGCCGAGGGGATCACCAACATCCGCCCGGCCAGCGATTACCAGGACCGCAATTTCGGCAACAACTACGGCACGCTGATCGAGGAACTGAAGATCCTGACCCGCGCGATCTTCGTGCTGGACGGCGACGGCAAAGTGGCCTACGTCGAGTACGTGCCCGAGGTGACCAGCGAGCCCGACTACGACGCGGCGCTGGAGGCCGTGAAGGGGCTGCTGTAATTCGCGGTTGCCCGTCAACCCGTCGCAGGGCCGCGTCGTCCGTGCGAGATTCGTCCACCTGACCCCGTTTGCTCGGCCTGGGAGGCCCTGCTCGTTTCCCGCCCAAGCCAACCGCCGGCAGGAGCGCCGCCCCGGTTGCCCGCCCGATTGATTGCTCACAACGAGCGAGAGGAATTCCGATTATGTCCTGTTGCCTGGTTCAACAATCCGCCCCGTCGTTCGAAGCTCAAGCCGTCATGCCCGACGGGTCTTTCAAGCAAGTCAAGCTGGAAGACTACAAGGGCCAGTACGTGATGCTGTTCTTCTACCCGCTGGATTTCACGTTTGTCTGCCCGACGGAGATCATCGCGTTCTCCGACGCGATCAAGGAGTTTGAGTCGCGCGGCGTGCAGTTGCTGTCGTGCTCGATCGACAGCCACTTCACCCACCTCGCGTGGCGCGAGCGGTCGCGCGACCAGGGCGGCTTGGGCGACATCCAGTATCCTATGCTCGCTGATCTGAATAAGAAGATTGCCGAGGACTACGGCGTGCTGCTGCCGGGCGGGATCGCCCTGCGGGGGCTGTTTCTGATCGACAAAGAAGGCGTCGTGCGGCACATGGTCATCAACGACCTGCCGCTGGGCCGCAGCGTGGACGAAGCCCTGCGGATGATCGACGCGCTGCAGTACTTCGAGGAAAACGGCGAGGTCTGCCCCGCCAACTGGAAGAAGGGCGACCTGACCATCAAGCCCGACCCCAAGAACAGCCGCGAGTACTTCGAGAAGGCCAACATGCAGACGGCCGGTTAAGTCGGCGTCGACGTTGTCGCGGCAACACCCTCCGGGCGGTGCGAGGAGCTTCCTCGCGCCGCCCGTTTTTCGTGACCTGGCTGACCGTTGGCGAAGTGACAGTTCACGCGCCGGCTGCGGTCTTGCTACAATGGCTCTCTCTACGTCTTGCCTTACTCGATTGCCGATTCGGAGACTTCCATGGGTCGTCTGATCGTTGTCATCGCCGCTCTGGTGGCGATTGCGTTTTTGGTCAACAAGTTTGTGCTGAACGACGGCGACCAGCCGCCCGAGGGCGCGCTCGACAGCCAGGTCGCGGAATCCAGCGACGACGCCTCCGCGTCCGCGGATTCCGAGTCAACAGAAGACGAGGCGGCCGCGGTTGCCGAGGTCGATGACGAGTTGACCGACGCGGTTGACGACGCCCAAGCGGAAATCGCCCAGGACGCACAACAAGCTCAGGGCGACGCGAGCGCACAGACCGCTGCGGATGATGCCGTGGAAGACATGGCCGAAGAGGTCGCCGAAGCAGCGGAAGTCGAAACTGCCGAAGCGGCCTCGCCGGACATCTTGACCCCGCCTGCGGTGGTCGAAGAGGGCGAGTCCGAAGCCGCCGCCGACGCGCCGACCGACGACGAGGGCGAATCGACCGCGGCAGGAACGGCCGTGATGAAAGAGATCGACCCCGATGCGACCAAGCCGGTCGAAGTGACCCCCGGCCCTGAGGAAACCGTGCTGCTGGGCAGCGACGAACTGTACGACGGCATCCCCGGCGACGGCGAGCTCACGATCGAGCAGATCGAGACCTGGCTGGCCGACGGCAAGAATCACGCCGTGCTGAAACCCGAATTGCCGCAGGGCCTAGCGGCCGGCGCCGCTCAGATTCAGGGCCTTGAGGAGAACCCGCTGACCCGCGCCAAGATCGAACTGGGGCGTCAGCTCTACTTCGACCCGCGGCTGTCGCATGACAAGTCAATCAGCTGCGCGAGTTGCCACGCCCCCGAGTTCGGCTACGCGTTCAACTCGCAGTTTGGCATCGGCATCGGCGATCAAACCGGCAATCGCAATTCGCCGGTCGCCTTCAACCGCATTCTCAGCGGCAAGCAGTTCTGGGACGGCCGGGCCGACTCGCTCGAAGCGCAAGCCGTCGGCCCCATCGAAAACCCCATCGAAATGGGCAACACGCACGAAGCGTGCGTGGCGTCGCTCAAAACCATTCCCGGCTACGTGAAGCAGTTCGTCACCATCTTCCCCGAAGAGGGGCTCACGATCGAAACCGTCGGCAAGGCGATCGCCGCCTTCGAACGCACCCTGGTGACCGGCCCGGCGCCGTGGGACTACGCGCAGGAACTGAAGGCGTTTGAGGAAGCCTACCCCGACGACGTCGATCCCGAGTTTCTCGACGAGTTCAAAGAGGAAGATCCCGAGTTGTACGGCGAGTACATGGCGCTGAAGGACGCGGCCGCTGCGAATCCGATGTCGGAAAGCGCCGCCCGCGGGGCGGAGATCTTCTTCACCGACAAAGGCAGCTGCACGGCCTGCCACGTGGGCGTGAATTTCACCGACGAGAAGTATCACAACCTGGGCGTCGGGATGGATGCCGAGGAGCCCGATCTGGGCCGGTTCGTCGAGACGAACGTCGACGCCGATCGCGGCGCGTTCAAGACGCCGACCTGTCGCAACGTGGCGATGACGGCGCCGTACATGCACGACGGCTCGCAGGCAACCCTGGAGGAAGTCGTGGATTGGTACGCCAAGGGCGGCCACCCGAACGAGTGGCTCAGCAAGGACATCCGCAAGCTGGAGTTGACCGACCAGGACAAAGCCGACCTGGTGGCGTTCATGAAGGAAGGTCTGCAGAGCGACCTGCCGAAGGTCGAAAGCGGCCGCCTGCCTGCGGATCCGTAAGCCGCGGCGGGCAACCGGAAGGGCGAGGCTGCCGCCGAGCCAATGCGGGTTGCCTCCGCGCTGGGTGTGCCACGGCTCTGCGAGCCGTGCGCGCTACCCGTGGCAACGCTTATAGACACGGCTCACAGAGCCGTGGCACGCAAGCTTCGCGCACGGTCGGGGCGGCCATGCAACGCGCGGTTACGGATTCTGTCGTAGCGAGCGTTCGACGACGTCTTGCGCGGTGGAACGTTTGGTTGCCGGGCGCTCGCGATTTTTGTACTGCCACGCGCCGTGGATAATCTGCACCGAGCGGCCGAAGCGGAACTTGCCCAGCGCCCAGAAGATGGCCAGCTTGCGCAGGGCGGGGATCAACAGCAGGCCGCCAAACACGTCCGTCAGCACGCCGGGGACGATCAGCAGCAAGGCCGCAACCAACAGCAACGCGCCGTCGGCCATGCTCGTGGCGGGCAGCTTGCCCTCGTTCATTTTCGACCGCACGTCGGTCAGCGCGTGCATGCCTTGTCGCCTGGCGATCGCCAACCCGGCCAGCCCGGTGCCGATGACCAGAGCCACCGCCGGCAGGAAACCCATGGCCGCGGCCAAGCGGTACATCAACCACATCTCGACAATCGGAATGGCAAGCACCAGGACGATGGCAAAGCGGAGCATGGAACTCTCTTGTTGCTGAGAAAGGCAGGGTGCGGCGCCGGCGCAGGGACTGGTCGGCGAGCGACCACGCACGGCGTCAAAACGGCAGACCGCACGTCTTTACGCACGGTTACGGCAAATTGTGCGCCGACTCAGCGCCTCGGCCGCAATCGGCGGTGCGAAATCTCATGACAGGGGACCTCAAATGCAAGGTCTCACGGATTTGTCGGCGTTCGACAAATGGTTATCATGCGTACAGTGCAAGGCGGCTCCGGCGTGCCGCATTGCAGCCCGCTGCCGCTAGTCGCCTGCCGCCATCGATGTCGTCCTCTCCGCAAATCCGTCGCGTTGGCCGCGGTTCGGCCCTGCAGCCGGACAATCCGCACCTGTCGGTGCAGCGGGCCGCCGACCTGGAGCAAGTGGCCGCTGACGACGAGTATCTGGACGGGCTGTCGCGCCCGGCGACGCAATACCTGGACGATCACTCCCGGTCGATCGTCAGCGAAAACAACAGCCCCGACATCAACTTCCGCTGGAGCGTCAACCCGTACCGCGGCTGCGCGCACGGCTGCAGCTACTGTTACGCGCGGCCGACGCACGAGTATCTAGGGTTTACCGCGGGGTTGGATTTCGAAACGAAGGTGCTCGTCAAACGCGACGCCCCGCGGCTGTTGCGCCAGTGGCTAGCCCGGCCGCAGTGGCAGCCGGAGATGATCGCGCTGTCGGGGGTCACCGACTGTTACCAGCCGATCGAGCGCGAGTTGCAGCTCACACGGCAGTGTCTGCAAGTGCTGGCCGAGTGCCGCCAGCCGACGGGCATCGTCACCAAAAATGCGCTGGTCGCGCGCGATCTCGACCTGCTGCGGGAGTTGGCCGCGGTGGACGCCGTGCGGGTGGCGGTCAGCGTGACCTCGCTCGACCAGTCGCTCACGCGCGACCTGGAGCCGCGGACCAGTTCGCCGGCCGCGCGGCTGCGGGCGATCGAGCAACTGGCCGCCGCGGGAGTGCCGACCGAGGTCATGGTGGCGCCGGTGATCCCGGGGCTCAACGACAGCGAACTGCCGGCGATCCTCGCGGCGGCTCGCGACGCGGGGGCGCGGCGGGCGGGTTACCTGCTGCTGCGGATGCCAACCACCGTGCAGCCGGTGTTTCTGGAGTGGCTCGCAAGGTGCCGCCCCAACCACGCGGCGAAGGTCGAATCGTTTGTCCGCGACATGCGCGGCGGCAGGCTCAACAGCGCCAACTTTGGCGAGCGGCACCGCGGACAGGGGCCGCTCGCCGAGCAGATTGGCCAGACATTTCGCGTGTTCGCCAAGAAGCTGGGATTGGCCGAGCAGCTGCCGCCGCTGAATGCCGCCGCGTTTCGTCCGCCGCGCGTGCCGGGGGCGCAGCAGTCGCTGTTTTGAGGGCAGGGGCGATGTCCGAGTGCCACGGCTCTGCGAGCCGTGTGAAGTACCCAGGACTTGAACTCTGCCGCGCACGGCTCACAGAGCCGTGGCACGCATGGCTCTATTGGCTCGGCGGAGCCTCGTCCTCCCCGGCGAGCGCGGCGGTGAGCACCGCGTCGACGTACGCCGCCACCTCCGGTTCCTGCGACGCCCGCGGGCCCGCCACGTTCAGCCGCGCCGGTTTGTGGTCGCCGAGAAACTGCCGCAGCAGCACGGCGGCTTCCAACGGCCCCGTCTCGTCGGAGGTGAGCACCAACAGCGGCTTGGCCAGTTGGTCGGTCAGCTCGGCAGTCAGCCGCGTGCCGCCGGACAGCTCCGCCCGCATCGCAAACACGACGGTCGCGTCGCTGTCGCGAATGTTCCACCGCGTCCGCTGATCGTACTGCCGTGAGGGTGTTTCCTGCAGCGCGTACGTCGCCGGCAGCGGCCCGTCCTCGGCACGCCGCCCGCGCGGGCACCACCCGCCGTGCGGCAGTCCGGCGCGAATCGCGAAATCGAGCGCCGCTCGATCCGCGCCGGTTTGTCCGCCGGAAACAATCGTCAGCGCGGCGGGTTCAGGCATGGCGGGGCGCGCGGCTCACAATTCCGAAGCAGCGGCCGCGTCGAGCGCGCGGCGCATGGTCACAATCTCGAACTGCCCGTCGTGGCGTCGTTCCGTCTCGACATAGCCGGCTTGCGCGTAGAGCCCCAGCGCCGCCGTCTGCTCGGTCGTCGTATCGAGCCACAGTTGACGGTAGCCCAAAGCCACAGCGCGGGCCTCCAGCGCCTCGAGAATCGCGCGCCCAAAGCCGCGCCGTTGATACGGCGGCAACACTCGCATGCGTTTCAGCTCGGCCGTATCGGCGGAGTCGCGGCGCAGCGCGCCCATGGCCACCAGCTTCCCCCCGAGCGTGCCGACCAGGAACTCGCCGCCGTCGGCCAGATAGACTGTTTCGATCGCGTGCAGGTCGTCGTCCCAGGCGCCGTTGCCGGCGTGGGCGCCAACGGTGGTCAGGGCCACGTTGTGCAGATGCCACACGGCTTCCCGGTCGCTGGCGCGGAAGCGGCGAATCTGCAGTCGTGCGTCTGCCATGGCGAGTGCTCGCGCAACGATCCGACGGCGGCGGACTAGGGTCGCAGCTCCGGCGCGCCGTCGGGGTAGATGATCGGCGTCCATTTTGCGATCGCTTCTTCGATCCGCGCTTCGCGGTTCTCCGGGCTGGGGTGCGTGCTCATGAACTCCGGCGGGGCCCCGCCGCCGGACGCTTCTTTCAGCACTTCCATCACGGTGATCAGCGACCGCGGGTCGTATTTGGCCATGAGCATCAGCCGCACGCCCCACTCGTCGCTTTCCAGTTCCTGGTCGCGGCCGTACTTCATGCTGAGCACCGAGGAGACCATCTGCGCCATGCGGGCACTGTTCGCGTCGCCGCCCAGCACGCCGATGGCCCCGGCCAGGCCCTGGTACAGACCCTGCTTGGCCATCCGCTGGTTGCCGTGGCGAGCCAGCACATGGCCGATTTCGTGGCCGATGACGCCCGCCTTGGCGCCTTCGGTGGGCAGCCGGTCGTACAGCGCTTTGGTGACAAACACGGGCCCGCCCGGCAACGCAAACGCGTTCACGGTGCGCGGATCGGCCAGCAGCGTGAAGCGGAACGCCTTCCCGTACGGGTTGCTGCGCTGATCCTCGGGATGCTGGCGATTGTGGCGGGCGAGGTCCTGCTCCAACGCGTCCAGCAGCCGCCAGCCGATGGTCTGCACGGTTTGCTGCCCCGCGACGTCCCGCGCCGGGCCGCCGTGCTGGCTGACCATTTCGGGCGCCGCCTGCAGGCCGAGTTGCACTTCCTCGCGCTCATCCTCCATGGCGACGCGCTGCACTTCGCCGGTCACCTCGTTGCGATCGCCCGGCTTGGCGTAGTAGCTCAGAAAAGCGAACGCGGCGACCGCCAGCGCGATCAGCAGACGCATTTTCATGGCCCCGCCGGCGCCGCCGCGAGCGCGGGAGGGTTGCGGCGCACCGCGACCGAACATCGGACGCCGTTGGGGCTGGCCGTACCCGCGAGATTGTCGAGGGAATTGAAAGGGCATGGGAAGTCTCACCAGCGGTGGCGGGCCAATTGCAACGCACGCGAGCCCGGGCATTCTAGCAAATTGCTAGAATGGAATCACGCGCCGCGTGACGGGAGTGCGAAGCTCTGCTGAACCCATGTCGCCGGCCGATCAATTCACCGCACGGGCTCGGCAGAGCCTCGCCCTTGCCAGTCTGCAGACCTCTCGCAACGGATTCTCTCATGCCCCGCACGCCGCGCGTTGAGATCGAGTACTGCACCGGGTGCCGCTGGCTGCTGCGGGCCGCCTGGACGGCCCAGGAACTGCTGACCACGTTCGAAAGCGAGCTGGGCGAAGTGGCCCTGGCCCCGGGATCTGGCGGGGTGTTCCGCGTGACGGTCGACGGCCGCGTCGCCTGGGACCGCGCCGCCGAGGGCGGCTTTCCCGAGCTGAAGGTGCTGAAGCAGCGCGTGCGGGATCTGGTGGCGCCGGAAAAAGACCTGGGGCACAGCGATCGACCGGGCGAGTCGAAGTAACTGCGGATGGACGCGGATCATCGCAGATGGATGGTCGGCGATTCGACCGATCCGCGTTCATCCGCGTCAATCTGCGGTTGATGAATCCAGCGTCGCGACGGTTGATGACGCAACAGTGCCGTGCATCACTCGTCCGGCTTCTTCCGTTTGCGCTTCCGCCCGCGAGGGGCGAACATCTTCGTGACCGCGGCCACGCCCTCCAGGAATTGGTCGACCTCTTCCAGCGTGTTGTACAGGTAGAAGCTCGCCCGGGTGCTGGCGGTGATGCCCATCACGCGGTGCAGCGGCTGCGTGCAGTGGTGCCCGGCCCGCACGGCGACGCCGAACTGGTCGTTCAGCACCTGGGCGAACTCGTGCGAGTGGATGCGGTCGAAGGCAAAGCTGATCAGCCCCGCGCGGTGCTCGGGCGCTGGGCCCAGGATGCACAAACCTTCGGTGGTTTCCAGCCGCTCGAAGCAATACCGCGTGAGCTGCTGCTCGTGGCGGTGAATCGCCTCCAGGCCGACGTTCTGCAGGTAATCGACCGCGGCGCTCATGCCGATCACCGGCACGATCGGCGGCGTGCCGGCTTCAAACTTGGCGGGCAGCTCGGCCGGGGTGAACGTATCGAGCTGCACCTCGTTGATCATGCTGCCTCCGCCCAAAAATGGCGGCATGGCATCCAGCAGCGCTTCTTTGCCGTACAGCACGCCCACGCCCGAGGGGCCCAGCATCTTGTGCCCGCTGAAGGCCAGAAAGTCGCAGTCCAGCGCCTGCACGTCGGTCGTCATGTGCGGCACGCTTTGCGCGGCGTCGACCAGCACCAGCGCGCCCGCGGCGTGGGCTTGCTGGATGATCTCGCGCATCGGGTTGATCGTGCCCAGCGTGTTCGAGATGCTGACCACCGCCACCAGCTTGGTGCGCTCGCTGAGCAGCTCGGCGTACGACTGCATGTTCAGCCGGCCGTCGCCGGTCATCCGCACGTGCCGTAGCGTCGCCCCCGTGCGGGCGGCCAATTGCTGCCACGGCACCAGGTTCGAGTGGTGCTCCATGATCGTGACGAGAATCTCGTCGCCCGGCCCCACGTTGGCGTCGCCCCAGCTGCGGGCCACGGTGTTGATCGACGCCGTGGCGCCGGAGGTGAAGATCACCTCGTGAAAATGCCGGGCGTTGATAAACGCACGACACTTCTCGCGGGCCTGCTCGTACAGCTCGGTCGACCGCTCGCTGAGCGTGTGGATCCCGCGGTGCACGTTCGCGTAGTCGCGCTCGTACACGTCGCGCATCGCGTCGATCACCTGCCGCGGGTGCTGCGTGCTGGCGGCGTTGTCCAAAAACACCAACGGCCGCCCGTGGCCGACCTCTTCCGACAGAATCGGAAAATCCGCCCGCCACTTCGGCGAGAGGAGTTGGGAGGAGTCGATCGGCGTGGTGGCGGAAGCGGGCATCGGAAACGGAATTAGGACCTGGAGGGATGAGCGATGAACGATGAGCGCTGACTACGATCCATCGTTCATCGCTTATCGTTCATCGTTGCTATCTACCGGCGAGTGGATCGCTCCTTGGATCACCTTCCACGACAGCAGGCAGCACTTCTGCCGGTTGGGGGTCAGTCGCGGGCCGTACAGTTTCAGCATGTCCTCGGCCGAGAACTGCTTGATGTCGTCGACCGTCTTGCCGTACATCTCCTCCAGCAGCATCGAGGCCGACGCCTGGCTGATCACGCACCCCTGGCCGTCGAAATACAAATCGACGATCTTGCCCGCGTCGTCCAGTTGCAGCTCGATCCGCACCACGTCGCCGCACAGCGGGTTCTTGTCGGCATGGGCGTGGGTCGCCCCGGCGAGATGGCCGCGATGAAACGGGTCCTCGTAGTGATCCAGGATGTGCTCCTGGTACAGTTCTTCTTCGTCGGAGGGCATGGGGAGCGGGGGCGTCTGGCAGGTGAGAACGCGGGGCGGGCGGGAGTCACAGCGGCTCCTTGCAGTCTAAAGACCGCCCGGCCCACCGGCAAGGTTCGCGGGTTCGGGAGGGCGAGCAGCGGGCGTGCCACGGCTCTGTGAGCCGTGAGCTGAGCGTTGGAATTGGGCGTACTTCGCACGGCTCGCAGAGCCGTGGCACGCGACAGGCGACGCAGGCCAGCCGCCGCCGGTCAACGGGGGCCGAGTTTCGCTGGCGCCCGCGCGACGGTTCGGGCGACCGCCGAGCGGACCCGTCGCCAGGCCATCGTCATGCGGCCAACTCGGCGGGGCGGCCTGAGGCGCGAACGCGACATGTCGGGCGGCCGCTGAGCCTGAGCGGCGCCAGTGCGCAGCCGGCGGGGCGGGGTGAGCAGCAACTGCAGCACCGCCCGATTGGCAGCCTGCTGCGGCTTCGACGCTGCGACGGCCGGCGCCGCGAACCAACACAGCGACCCGCAACAGGGACACGGCGCATCGCGCGCGCCCAGCGACGGCTCCATGTCAAACGACGCCCCGCACACCGAACAACAATTCGGCTCGCCCTCGGGAGTCCGCGTTGGCGTGAACATGACCGGCGCCGCCTGGAGAGAAAAGGGACGACATGCGAGCCGCCCATTCTACGCTGCGGGCAGTCCGACCGCCAAATTCACCGCTGCGAGCCCCGGAAATCCGACCGCGGGACCAATTGGAGTAAAGGACTCAACAAGAAATATTCGGTGCCATGCCCACGGCGGTCCGCCGCCGTGGGCATGTGGAAGAAGGTAGGTTGGGCTCCCGGTCCGCCGGGAACCCAACAGGCGCGAGCAGACTGCGAGACTGCCCTAGCAGTCAACGCCGGGGTTGGCTGATAATGGCCGGCCATCCAATCGCGACCTGCATCGCGCCGTTTGAGCGACGGCCCGTACCGCCTTGGGAAAGTTACAAAGCCATGCGTCGCCCTCGCCTTCGTTTTCGGCTCGTCACGCTGATGACAGTGGTGACGGCGGTCTGTTTCTGGCTGGGCTACGAAGCCCGTCGGGCGAGTCGGATTCGCACGGCCGTGACGGGGATCTACGGCGGGGGCGGTCGCGTGACCTACGCCGGTCGCTTTGTGGACGGACTGTGGCCGGGCGAGCGGTTTCGGCGGCAATCCCGCGGGAGAAGCAGCTTTGTCGAACCCGCCCCCAAGTGGGCGCGCGACGCGATTGGCGAGGAGTTCTTCGTGGACGTGCACGAGGTGCTGCTGTCACCGCGGGCGACACAGCGCGGGGCGATGAATCACCTGCCCGGCTGCCGTGAAGTCGTGTCGCTGGTGATCCAATCGGACGCGCGTACGTTATTGGACCTGCGGCCGCTGTTGGCGCTACCGCACCTGACGACGTTGCACCTGGAAGTGGGGGGGCAAGTCGACTGGCCAACGCTAGCGCAGCTTGCCAGCCTACGCGAACTGCACGTCACGTCCCACCGGCAAACGCTCGCCGCCATGCAAACCGCCGCCGCCACGCTGCCAAAATGCGTGACACAGATTTCTGTTGGCGCCGGTTGGGGCGTCAAAATGCATGGCATTGTTTTCGCGGACGTCAGAAGCCCGCCACTGCCAAACTGACCGCTGGCGTTGGACAGCTGGTAGGTTGGGCTCCCGGTCTGCCGGGAACCCAACAATGGCGGGCGGTGCGCGACTCCATAGAAATGTTGGGTTGCCGGAAGCCCGGCAACCCAACCTACTTGGCTGTCGGTCACGTCCCGCACGCAAACGCTCGACGACATGCAAGCCGGCGCGGCGACGCTGCCGCAGTCCGTGACGATGATCTCGATTGGAGCGCGCATGGAGGGCGGAGCGAGCGGCATTGTCATCGCGGAAGCGAGAACGCCGCCGTGGCCACGATGACGAATGACAGCAGGCCGCTGCCGCCGTCGGTTGGGCGCCCGTCCGCCGGGAACGCAACATTACACGGCCTGAGCCAAATCGATTCGATGTTGGTTTGGCTGCCGATGGCCTTCCACACGAGAATTTGAGGCCACTTCTTCATGTCGCCGAGGGCAAGATCCTTCCCATGATGCATTCAGCGCTGGTCAAGTCCGCGATTATCTGGTTGGCGGTTACTGTGTTTGCCGCGGTCATGGGGGGCGCCTTGAGCGTACTCACGGGAAATGCCAAGGACTTGCCCGTCTGGAATGGGATCGGCTACTTCCTGTTTTGTGCGAAAGAGGGTGCCATGTTTGGCCAGTTTCTTGCCATTCCGGCCTGCCTGATAGGCTTCGCTCTTCACAGGATTCGCTCAAGAGCGTGAGCTGGGCGCCGTGCTTATGGCGGTCCTCCGCCGCGAGCATGTGGGATTTGGGACCGGCATGGCGCCAGTAGTCGGTACTTGCTTGGCGGGTTATCGCTGCGGAGGGGGCGCCGTCGTTACCTCAATCCAGCGATCCCTCGCGTGAGAAACGCAACCACAAACGCGGTTAGGCCAGCGAGATGCAGGATGAGGTACACCCGCAGAATTTGCACCATGTGTGCTATGCGGGCATCGTTCAATCGCTTGCTGGCGGACGAGAAGAGGAACTTCAGCAGCCTCAAGTTGTTGGCCGGCGTGTTGTTACGAAAGAGCGCCGGCGAGCCGAGTTCGACAAACGTCTCTGGGTGTCGGTCTCGCAGTTGTCGAAACAGCGATGCAACAAGCGCAAACCAGACGCCTGTGGAAATCAACAAAATGGCGAACCAAGCGGCAGCAAGAGGAAGCGGCATATTGTGCTCTGCATGAAAGGTGATTTCGGATCGCCGCGGGCGGGGACGCCGCGGGTGGCCCAGACACTCGGCCGCGAGCCAGATGGCCCGTCAAGAGTGCGTGGCCGGCCGAGTGTCTGGGGCGCTGGCGACACGAGGCGGGGAGTCACCGTGCCGGGTCTGCCGCCTGTGCTCCACACCCCGACAATCGTTCGTGGTCAGCGACTCGCCTGGCCGAAGTTAATTCGAACGACTGTCGGGGCCGCCCGCGTCTCTTCTTTCTTCAGTGGTCGATTCTCCTGGAAAATGGGCCGCCGCATCAGGTAGAACGAGTGGCGTGCTGCGCGCCAGCGGTGCTCGACGCGCCGCGCCGGCCGACTCGCTCGGCCGTGGGTTTTGCCCGCCAAGAATGACTTCTGCTCGCAGGAGTTGCCGGCGCCGCAGGTGTCGCACTCGGCGCAATTCGTGACATAGCCAAACGTTACAGCCACCGCAGCCGCGTCGGCGGCAGGGCGTTTTGCTCGGAAAATCAGGACTTTTGCACGTTGGCAAAATTGCCGCTGCGGCGTGACCTGACAGGCGCCCTCACGCCTCCGCCTCACCCCTTATCCCGCAGAATCTCCACCGCGCCATTCTTCCCGCACGCGCCCATCACGCCGCCGCCGGGGTGGCTGGCGGCGCCGCACAGGTACAGCCCCGGCACCGGCGTGCGGTGGTCGGCCCAGCCTGCCACGGGGCGGAAGCAGTACAGTTGGTGCGGGCCCATCGCCCCCTGCATGATGTTGCCGCCGGTGATGCCGTACACCCGCTCCAGGTCCGGCGGGGTGAGCACCTGACGATGTTCGATCGCGCTGGGGACGTTGGGGGCGTACTGGGCCAGCACCTCGACGCAGCGGTCGCCGAACGCTTCGCGGCGGCCCTCCCACGTGCCTTCGGTCAGGTGGTAGGGGGCGTACTGCACAAAGATGCTCAGCAGGTGCTTGCCCGCCGGGGCGATCGAGTCGTCGACGCTGGTGGCCATGGTGCATTCCAGCACCGGCTCGCGGCTGAACCGGCCGTACTTCGCGTCGTCGTATGCGCGGTCGATGTAGTCCATCGTGGGGCCGATATGCATCGTGCCGTGATGGTGCGGCATGACGCCGTTGCCCGGCGCCGCGGTGAACTGCGGCGGCTCGCTCAGCGCGAGATTCACCTTGGCCGACGCGCTGGCGTAGTCGATGCGGGCCACGGCGGCGCGGAACTCGTCGGGCAGCACCGCCGGGTCGAGAAACTTTTCAAAGGTCAGGTGCGCGTCGACCGTGGACGCCACCGTGCGCGTGTCGATTTGCGTGCCGTCTTCCAGCCCTACGCCGCACACGCCGTGACGGTCGGTGTGGATCGAGTGGACCGGCGCCTCGCGGCGGATCACGACGCCCAGGTCGGTGCAGGCCTTTTCCAGGGCGTCGGACAACCCGCCCATGCCGCCGCGGACGTAGCCCCACACGCCGCGGGCGCCCCCCGCCTCGCCCATCACGTGGTGCAGCAGCACGTACGCGCTGCCGGGCGAGCTGATCGAAGTGAACGCGCCGATGATTGCGTCGGTCGCCAGCGTGGCCTTGAGCACGTCGGTCTCGAACCAGCGGTCCAGGATTGGCCGCGCGGCGGCGGTCAGCAGCTCGATCGCCTCGGGCGTGTCGGGGCCCAGTTCCTTCAGGGCGTTGTACAGCCCCCACAGTTTTTTGCCGTCGCGCAGCTTTTTGCCGAAGCCGATTTTGCGCCACGATTCGGGCAGCGGCAGCGGGTCGGGCGCCGCCTCGGCCAGCGCCGGTTCCAGCGTGGCCGCAACGCGCTCCAACAGCCGGTTGTAGCGGGGGTACGCGACCGCGTCGGCGATGCTGAATTTGCTGATCTCCCGCTCGACCATCGCCGCGTCGGGCCCCAGCGTCAGCGACCGCCCGTCGGGCAGCGGCGTGAACGACGACGGGCTGCGCGGCAGGATCTCCAGGCCGTATTCTTTCAGCTTCAGCTCGCGCATGATCGGCATCTGAAACAGGCTGATCACGTACGCGGCGGTGGAGACTTTGTAGCCGGGCCACAGCTCCTCGGTCGTGGCGCAGCCGCCCAGCACGTGCCGCCGCTCCAGCACGCACACGCGGCGCCCCGCCTTGGCCAGGTAGGCCGCACAAACCAATCCATTGTGCCCGCCGCCGATCACCACGGCATCGAACTTGTTGTTGTCAATCATCGAGAGCGAAGCATCCTTGCGTAGGGAGCGGTCGGGGCCAAACGCCAGCCGAGCCTGTGGGGTTGTCGTAGCATGGCCGCTCCGGCCGTGCGAGTTGATCGGGCTGCGATGTCGCACGGCCGGAGCGGCCATGCTACGGGGTCATCGGGCGGCGCGAGCGCAAACCACGAAGCTACCGGAGCCCGTTGGCGCTGAAAAGAGATATGGCCGCCATCGCACCGCAGCCGCGCCCGCGCACTTTGCCGCGCCTGTGCAGCTTCTCACCGGTGGCATGTGCCATGGCGGTGCGAGCCGTGTCATGTGCTTGGGGTCGCGCCTGGGACGCACGGTTCAAAGCGCCGTGGCACGCTGGCTTTTCACAGCCCCAGCGACTTGGCGGTGGCCAGCCAGAACAATTCGCCGCAGCCGCGGCTGGGGGCTTCGAACGCCCGCACGGCGGCGACCGCGCCCTTGGCAAAGCGGATGTTCGCGTTGCGGCGGCCGATCAACTCGCCGCACAGAAACGACACGTCGGGGGCGTGCCCGACCCACGCGACCGAATCGGCGTCGACCGAGCGGGTCCACTCGACCAGCGCGTCAAAATCGCTCCCCGGGGCCAGTTCGTCCAGCTCGACGACCGAGGGAGCGTGCGGCGTTTGCTCGGCAATGATTTCGGCCGTTTGCGCGCAGCGGGCGTAGGGGCTGGTGGCGATCGCCTGCGGGGCGAAACCCCGGTCGGCCAGCGCCACGACCATGTTGGCAAACCGCTCGCGGCCGGCGGCTTCCAACGGCCGCTGCGAATCGTCGGGCCACCGCTCGTCGCCGTGGTGGTACGCCCAAGCGTGGCGGACGATGAAGATTTCCATGGGAGTGCGTCCCGTCGAGATGATGAAAAGGTGATGAGATCAATGACCAATTCCCCAATGACCAATGGAAAGTCGTGGCGCCAGCGGCATTTTGGTCATTGGGATTTGGTCATTGGTCATTCGCCGCGCTGTCGAGTCCGCCCTAGCGGCATCGCCACAAAACACGATCATCGATCCCCAGCCGCTTTTGCTCCGCCGCAATTTCAGCTTTGAACCGCTTGGCATCGACCGGGTAGCCGGCCGTGGGGCGGAGGCCCGGCACGCGCTGGGTCCAGTACGCGTTGAACTCGTGCATGGCCAGCTCGCGCAGGTACTTGGCCGTCATGGATGCGAGTGCAGTCGGCAAGGCCGCCTCGCCGCCGACGCGGAAGGTCGCCGTGCAGTCGACGCTCCCGTGCCGCCAAGTATAGCGGCTCTCGGCGCGGCTTTCGCGGATGACGTCGATCCAACAGTCGGGAAAGTGGTGCTGCAGCAACCCCGCGTACCGATTGCGGCCGCCGTGCTTGTCGCAGGTGATCTGGACCGTCTCGCAAGGGGTGGCTGGGGACGAGCGAAGCGAGCCCCCAGTTGCGGCGCCATCGCGCGCATCTTCCCTGGGGGCTCCCGTTGGTCGTCCCCAGCCACCCGAGGCGCTGCTGAGCGCGTCATCGACCACCTCGCGCACCAACGCCAGCGTCACGTGCGACAACGCCGCGCCCTTGGTGCCGTGGCGATCAACCAGATCGTTGAACTCGGCCGGCTCGACCCGCCGTGCCCGCACGCCGAGAAATCGCACGCGGGCGCCTTCGCACGCGCTGGCGAGCGCGTCCGCCGCGTCGGCAACCTCGCCGGGCGACGCGTCGCGCGGCAGAGGGAGTGCGTCGCCGCGTTGCCAGGGAGTCGCAGTCGAATCGCCGTCCGCGTCCGTCGCCAACGCGGCGAGCAGCTCTTCGTGGTCGATTCTCTCCGAGAATCGACCGCCACTCTCGGAGAGAGTGGCCCCCGGCTCGACGAGCAGGGCCCGCGCCGCCAGCACGCCGCGTTCCAACAGCCGCCACCCGCCGCCGGGTTTGTACAACCGCTTGGAGTCGGCCACCGCCACCCGGTCGCCGTCGCCAGGATCGTCGGTCACCGCGCCCGCGAGCAGCTCGTACAGGTCAGGCGGCGCGGCGTGCACAACGGGTGGCTGGGGACGAGCGGAGCGAGCCCCCAGTTTCGTGGCCGATGATCGCTGACTCTCTGGGGGCTCCCGTTGGTCGTCCCCAGCCACCCGTGCCGCGGGCGAGGACGCCGCGGCTCGCCTGCGTCCCGCTGATCTCCGACCACTGACTTCTGACCTCTCCGCACCGACCTCCGACGTCTCCGCGACCCGCCACGCAGTCGCCGCGACGACCAGCGGCCCCAGGTTGGGTCCGTACCCCGCTTCGTCCACGCCGATGAGAATCGCCATGCGGGGGAGTATAACCCCTCGCCGGCGCTGTCAACGAGAGCCGAAAGAACCGATGCCGTCCGAAAGGCGGGCCGCGCTACTGCCGAGCCCGGCCGAACGCGATGTCGAACTCCTCGTTCAGCAGCGCCGACCGCTCGGCGGTCGATTTGTCCGGCATCACCTTGCGAAGAAACGCCTCAGCCCGCTTGTCGACGTTGTCGCCGACGCTCGCCAGGACCGAAGTCGCGGCGGCGACCGCGGCCACCTTGACGGCCGGATCGTCGGCGGACTTGGCCATTTCATAGAGCGATTTGCTGAGTTCGACTCGCTGCGGTTCTTCGCCGTGCGGCGTCGGCCCCAGGACCGTCAGCACCCGCAGCGCGGCGATCTGCTCGGCTGGCGTCTGGGACGACATGGCCAGTTCGACGGCTCTCGTGGCGATCTGCTGGACCTGTTCGGGGACCACTTGCTGCAACTGCCGGCGGGCCGCGAGCTGTGCGTCGGCCGCGGGGTGCGTCAGCGCCTTCCACAGCAGTTCCAGATCGGGAAAGCGCAGCAGTTGCATGCGGGCGCCAAACCTGCCGCCGCCCAGACCTTCTCGATCCGCTGGCTCGGACTTGCCCGACAAGTGCAGCGCCGCGGTGGCCAGCCGGGCGTCGTCGCTGGCGACAAACGCCCCCACGATCTCGTGGATTGCGTCACGGTGGCGGCCTGTTTGATCCAGCAGGAAGGCCGCATTGAGACGCACGGACTCGTCCTCGGCCGGGTCGCGCGCCAGGGCCAGCAGCGCGTCATCCGGGTGCAATTGGTCAAACGCCGTGCCATTCTCGCGGCTGCGCCCCAGCGCGCCGAGCGCGCAGACGCGCAGTTGCAAGTCGGCTTCGTGATCGCAAGCGATGTCCAGCAACGACTTCAAGAGCTGCGCGTCGTCGGTCTCCAACCGGTCAAGCAGATAGAAGGCCAGCGGTCCCCACTTCTCGCCGTCCTGGGCGAAACGCTCCAGCAGCACTGGCAGCCAAATCTGCTCGGCGACCCGCGACTGATCGGTGGATGTAAGCAGAGCGACCAGGCGCGACTTCAGCATGCCCTCGGACGACTTCTCGCTCCAGAAGCCGGCAAAATCATACTCGGCCGCGACGTCCAGGATTGCTTCCACGGCCTCGCGCCCCTGGCCCGCCCGGGCAAACGCTGCCAGGGCGTCGATGGCTTCGATGCGGCGGTCGGTCTTCAGTTCGTACCGCCACTTGGCGCGCCACTGCTCGAACGTTTGCCCGTCGTACAACAACTGCTGCTGCGGTGCGGGGACGGCGGCATCGCGAGTCGGCTCGACGGGCCGGGTAATCTGCACCATCGGCTCGCGCAGGTACTTCTTCAGGTGCTTGGTGACGGCCGCTTCAGCCTGTTCGATCGTCATGCCGCCGATGGCGACGCGGCCGAACACCGGCCCCAGCGCCACGCGGCCGCGCTCGTCCAACGCGTACGCATCGTCAATCGGCGCGTCCGGCATTCCGTTGGCCACGCGGATGATCACCGTGTCGAAGGGTTTCAGCTTGGCGGGCTGCGCAGTGGCTATCAACTGCGGCGCGCCATACCGGCCGCCGCTCTGTCCCCCTCCCCCTGGCGGGAAGGGGCTAGGGGAGGGGGGAGTGGCCGGCGTGTCGACCTCGGCCGCCTTGATGATTCGCACGCCGTTGGGCGAATCGGCGTGCCGCTTGGCCGAAGCTTTCACGTACGTGTTGACGATCTCGCGCAGCAGCGCCGCATCGTCGGTAACCAAGTCGCCCATTTGATCCAGGGTCAGCACCATCCGTACGACCCACGACGAGTCGCTCGCCCCCGGCGCAATCGACAGCTTGTCGTCGATCTTCTCGCGCAACAGCTTCCGCATCGCCGTCACAGCTTGCGCGTTGTCCGATTCGATCTCAAATCCGGCCACGTACGCGGCGATCGATTCGTCGAGCAACTCGCGCTCAGCACGCAGACGCTTCGACAGTTCTCGTGCCGTCGGTTTGTCTTCGTCGCCATCCTGCTGCAGGTCGACCAGCACGACCGAACGAAGCTGCCAAGCGTGTAGGTTAGAGATCACGGAGGGCGTTGCCGGCGCCGGCGGGGCGACCTGCGGCGTGTACGCCGGTGGTCCGACCGCGGGCGTCGTTTGCACGACGCGCGGCGGTTCCAGCGATTGGCGATACGCCGCCCACGCGTCTTGCTGGATCGCCACGCGATTCTTCACGAGTTGGTAGGCGGGGGAGTCGGAGAAGGGCCCGGCGCCGACGCCTCCAAACCCGCCTGCTCCGCCGCCGGAGTTGCGGGCGAGCCAGTAGTATTTCACTGGCGACCGTTCCGGCAGGTCGGTCCTGGCGAGAAACTCGCCCAAGTCGTCGAAATCGGCGATCGGGGAGGTGTGCAGTCCGACCAGGATCACGCCGCCCAGCGCGCCGCCGCGGTTGTCGCGAAAACCGACCACCCGCAGCCCGCCGTCGTAGCCGGCTTGCTTGACCGCGGCTCGCTCGTCGCCGTCGAGCGGCTCCAATTCCCAGCCGAGAATCTGATAGGCCGCATCCGCCACCCGCTGCTGCCGGTCGGTTAGAAACGGCCCCGAGGCGGTCGCCGACTCCTGCGGCGGCGGCTCTGGGTTGTTCTCTTTCGCGCGGACCGCATTGACCGCCAGGACGTAGCCGTTGCCCGCTCGATGGAGAAAGACCTGCCGATCGCCAGACTGTTCGAAGCGCTTGACGTACGCGTTGACCACCTCAAGCGGCACGTCGCCGGCGAAGTTGATGATGTACCGACGGGAAGCGAGTATTTCCAAATCGTCGGCCGAGCCCGGTCGGTCCTTGGTCACGTTGAGGTGGATGGGCCCGGTGTCCGGAGCGAGATACCGATCAACAGCATCCTCGCCGGTCGTCGGCGTGGTCGGCGTCTGCGAGGCGGGAGCGGTCGGTGAGCGAAGCGGCGCCGCATAGGGCTCGCCGATGCCGCCGGGCGGAGCCGCCACGCCGGTTCCCACCAGCCGCACGATGCGCCGCATGCGGCCGCCCTCCATCCGGGTTTCGTAGACGGGCCGGCCGTTGAAGTCCGCCGGCACGGTGACGATCAGCAGCGGCGTGTCGGAGCCCTCGACTGGACCGCCGTCCTCGTGCAGGCGGCGCATGGCCACGCGGCAGTCGTAGCCCTGAGCGCGAATATCGCCGGCCAGCGCTTTCAAGTCGGCCTGGCTCATGTCGGCAGGTTGCTGCAGGACCAATTCCTTGGTCGCCGGGCCGCTTAGCGGCTCGACAGGATAAGCCACCGCCGCCGCCTCGATCCAAACGTGATCGCCGTCGTTGTGCAGTTTGAAAGGCCGCCCGCGCGACTCCAGCACCTCGACATAGCGGTCGACCAGCTTGCTATCCGCCTCAGCCGCAAATTCGACAACGAAGCCCCGCAAGTCTTCGATGGCGAGCTGCTCGTCGACGTCAGCCGCATTGTTGACCATCTTTCGCACGACATCGGTAATCGACGACGGAGCTTCGGAGGGAGCCGCGGCGTCCTCGCCGGCGGCGGGCGGGATCGTGGTCGGGGGCGTCAGCGCGTCGTGCAACTCAGGATCGACAACCGCACGCTTGTTACGCTCCCGCTGCAACACTGGCGAGTCCTCGTCAAACAAGATATGTAGCATCGCGTGCGCGGCTCGCGGTGCAAGAACGACCGCGCGTTCGCCCGGAACCGTCCACCGCAGATAAGCCTCGGGCAGAGGACCGTACGGATTCTGAATGTCTTTCAATATGTCGGCCGCGGCGTTATCGACGCCTGTCACATGATCAACGGTCGTGAGGTCATACTCGGCGCGATCCTGAGGATTCCACTCTGCGGTGCGCCACAACAGCTTTTCCAGCTCGTCGCGGGACGTGCCGCTCAGCAAAATCGTCACTCCGTTGGCTACAATCAGGTTCGCATCGGCGGGACCGTCCGCTTCGTCGGCGGGAATCCCTTCGCGCGTGAACCAGCGGTCGATCGACTCATGCACGAGTTCGGGCGCCGAGATGCGAAATCCGTCCGCGGTCTCTGCGTAGGTCATCTTCTCGGGGAACCGCGGATCACCGCCGGCGCCCTGCTCGCCTGGGGCGGGGGAGACGACTTTCAAGAACACGCGCATCAGCGGCACGTTGACGTCGCTCTTGCTGTAGACGCGTTTGTGTAGCGGTTTCGGCTCGCCCGAGTTCTCCACGTCGGCGGCATCGTCGCCTGCCGGCTTCGGCTCCAGCTTCGCCAACTCCGCTCGCTACTGTTTCAGCTCCGCCTGCAACAGCTCGCGGCGGGCGCGGTAGCCGAGGAGTTGTTGTTGCAGAGCGTCGTTGGGCTCGTTGCCGGAGGTCAACTGTTCGCGCAGCTCCCGTTCCGCCCTGGCGCGGTACTGCTGCATCATCTCGTCCACTTCGGCCCGGGACTGCCGCATGCGGTGCAGCTGCGGCGAGTCTTGGCGCGGGTCGATTGCTTGCCGTTGCTTCAGCATCGCGTTGATCTCGGCAATTTGCTGCTCGTAGTTGGCGATCATCGGGTCGCGCTGCAGGGCAGCGGCAACGGCATTGTCCCATGCCGCGTCTTCGTCGGTGATCAGCTGTTGCAGCTTTGCTTCCTCGGCGGCGATGCGCTGGCGGAGATCGTCAATGACCTCCGTCAGTTGTGATGTCTCGTCACCATCGGCCGGTGCCAACAGGTGGTCATCGGCGTTGTCTTCGCTGTCGTTGTCCTTGTCGGCAAGCGTCGCGCCATCGTCCTGGTTCGCGTCGGCTGACTGCATAGCGCCCGGCAGCGGCAGGGCCAGGGCGATCGCCGCGATCAGCGCCGCGGCGACGATGCCGATCGTGCTCCGGGAGACTTTCATCGCTTCGTCCTCGATGTTCAGGATCCGCCGGATGCGCGTGGCGAGCGGGTGACTCCCCAGCGCCGAGGCGGCCGCCAGCGCGGCGGGTTGGCGGCGCGACAACGACGCGGCGATCTGCACCAGCAGGTCGGCGTACGCTTCGGCGCGGCCGGTCAGCCGCACCACCGCGGCGTCGCAACAGGCCTCGCGGTCGCGGCGGACCTGCCGACTGAGCAGCCACACGGCCGGGTGGAACCACAGCACGGCCTCGATCACGCGTTGCAGCAGGTTCACGGCGTTGTCCCAGCGGCGCACGTGGGCCAGCTCGTGCGCCAGGGCCAGCTCCAACTGCTCCAGCTGCCAACCGCTGGCGGCCGCGGCGGGGAGCAGTACCAGCGGACGCACAATGCCCACCAGCACCGGTTGAACGACGTGATCGGACAGTGCAATCGTGACGCGGCGGGTCACGCCCAGCGCGGTCTGCAGTTCGCGCCCCAGCGCGGCGATCGGCCCGTCGACGATGGGGCGACAGGTACGGCGCAACCGCCGGGCGCCGGTCAGCCCGGTGGCCAGCCACAAGAACGTCGCCGCGGCGCCCGCGAGCCACAACCAGGGCAGGTACGGAGCTACCGCATCGAGCCCCGCCGCGATCTCGTCCAGTATCGCCACCGGCGCACCGTTGCTGTTGGCGGCGTCCGCGAGGATGCCCTCGGCCACGGGCGCGGGGGTTCCGACCAGCGCGGGCTCGCCCGATGGCGTGGGCGCTGCGGCCAATTCTGGAGGGGCGTCGTCGCCGACGCCGCGAAGCGCGGCGGACGGGGCGACGTCGTACGCGGAACCCTTCAACTCAAACGCACCCGGTGCGGCCGCGGCGACCGGCGCCGCGTCAGCAACCGGCTTCTCGCTCACCACAGTCGCCGGCGCGTGGTACGCCGCCCACACGCCCACGCTCGCTGCGGCGGCGACCAGCGCCGTCAGCGCGGCGAGCGACGCCGCGTAGCGGACTCCCGCGGTCGCCCGCCGGCAGGCGATCCGCAGCATGGCGCCCGCCAGCGCCACGCCCGCGCCGATCCACAAGAAGTGCAGCATTGCCCAACCCAGTAGCCGCCAGGCAGGTTCGTGGAAGAGGAGGGAGTTCATGGTCGATCGCCTCGGCAACAAAATGATGGTGAGGGCGGGGCCAATGTCGGTGTGCAGCAAAGGAATGAACCACAACGCCACGACGGACACGACGTAGCCGGGTGGCTGGGGACGGAGCGAAGCGAAGCCCCCAGAAATGTCCAACAAATGCGTGAGATCACTGGGGTTCGCTGCGATCATCCCCAGCCACCCCAACGGAATCTCCTCGTTGTGCTCGTCGTGTCGTCGTGGTTCCAATCAGAACTACATGCGTCATTTCTTCTGCCGCTTCGCCGGGCTGCCGGCTTTCAGCAGCGACTGCAACTCGGCCAATTGCCGATCGCTGAGCGAGCCGCCCTCGACCAGATGAGCAACCAGCCGATCGGCGGCGCCGTCGAACACGCGATCGACCAGTCGGGCCACGATGCGGCGCTCGGTCTTTTCGCGCGACGGGACGGCGGCCCAGGTGGCGCCGCGGCCGCTGCCGGTGCGTTTGACCAGCCGTTTGTCGGACATCAGCCGCAGCATGGTGGCCACGGTCGTGGTGGCCACCTCGCGGCGTTGGCGGAGCGTTTCGCAGATGCTGCTGAGCGACGACGGGCCGGCGTCCCACAGCACGTGCAGGATTTCCAGTTCGCCGTCGGTCGGTTGATCGCTAGGCGGGCGGGGCATAGGGAGCTCCCGTGGGGGGATGAGTGGACGGCCGCGACGGAAGTGGCTCGGTATTCCGCGACGGCGCTAATTCTAGAGAATTAGAGTTATCGCGGTCAACAGAAATCTCGCAGAATATGGAAACTGGCCCGGCGAGCTACTGGAACCGCAGAATCCCGAAGGCCGCGGGCGTGGGCGGATCGTTGGCCGCTGTGAAAGCCGCCAGGGGTTTGGCGCCAGGGCGAATGCGGCGCTCGACGGCCACCGCCCACGCTTCGCCCGTGGCTGGCGCCGCGGCGCCCAGCGACGTCCAGGGGATGGCCGCTTCGGCCCGCCACTGCTGGGCATCGTCGCTTGCGGCCACGAACCATTCGGGGTTCCACGCCGCATCGGTCCACGCGCTGTCGGCCGTGTGGCCGCGGGCGTCGATCACCCATTCGAACCACGTCGCGTAGTCGCGATCCAAATCGAGTCGCACCTGCACGTGGTCGCCGCGTCGCTCGGCCGTGTCGTAGTCGCGCCGGCCGTCGACGCCTTGCATCTGCACAACCGGAGCTTGCGGGACCGCCTTGGCCGCGCGCACGGCAAGATACAGATACTCCGCATCGCGCGCCAGCAGCACTTCGGTCGCCGGGGCAGAGCGGGCCGTCGTCGGCGATGGATTTGTCCCGCCCGGGGTGAGAGCGATCCGCGCCGCCGATTGCCAGCAGTCGTCGGCGAGCTGGCCATCGAGCACGGGCGCCCCAGTGAGCGGGCAGGCGACCAGCCCCTTGGGCGGCGCTTCGCTGCGCAGCTCCTGCAGCCACGACTCCATCCGCGCCGCATCGCCCCAGGGGTCGCCCGGCGGCAGGCCGCGCAGTCGCCGCAACCGCGCCAGCGCCGCGTCGCCGCCGCGCACGCGCCGCGCCGCGGCCGAGCGCGCCATCAGCAGCGGCGGGTCGTCGTTCCACGACGGATGTTTCTGCACAGCCAGATCGCCGGCCAGCACGGCGTATTGCGCGAACTCGGTCGAGGCTTCCGGCGGCGACGCCTGGGGATCCTCCACCGGCTTCAGCCCGCGGGGGACGACCCGCTTGGTGCGCTTTGCCCAGGCGACCTCGCTGCTGCCGTACAGCGCAATCAGCCAGCGGGTCGCGGCCAGCGCCGCCGGCTGATCGGGCCAGCGGTCGACCAGCGAACGTCGCACGTCGGCCGCTGCGTTGTAGTCGCCAGCCTGGGCATGCATTTCCGCCAGGTGCTCGAAACACGCCACGCCGTCCGCAGCGGGCAGGTCCGCCGTCAGTTGCACCAACTGGGCCGGCAGCGTGGGATCGGTGCGTCGCGTGGCGATTAGCTGCTTGACCAGTCGCACTTGCTTGGCAGTCGCTTCGTGCTGAGCCTCGGCATCCGGCGCCGGGGCGGCGTACGTGGCGGGCTGCACGGCGGCCGGTTCGGCGCGGGCCGTTGTCGGCGCCACTGCGGCGAGCAGCACGGCGGCCAGACGGCAGCCGAATCGAGCCAGTATCCGTGGGCGCATGGGTTCCTCCGTGAACAGACGCTTTTCGAGGCAACACATTGTATGCCCGTGCTCGCGTTCGCCCCAGAGCAACCCGTTCCGCGCCGTTTGCTGCGTGCCACTGCTGGCTTGCCCAGCAGTGCGAACCGGTTTCGCGGCGCCCACTGCTGGACGAGCCAGCAGTGGCACACTGAAACCTGCCCCGAAATCAATATTTGCCCGCGCCGATTGCGCCGGATATGCCGGCCGCGCCGCCCGGCGCGACGGGCGTCCGCAAGCTAGGTTGTTAGTATCCCACGCTCGGCGTTCCGCTGGCGCCAACCTGCCTTCCGCTCGACCCCGCCTGCATTGCCATGGACGCCGTCGCCACCGCTTCGCCGTCGCAACTCGACGAATTCGCCTCCCGCGCTGGAGCCCTCTACTCGCTGCCCGCGGTGGCGGTCGAGGTGCTCGCGCTGACCGAGAACCCCAGCGTTGACGTCCGCGCGCTAAAAGAGTGCATCGAGCGCGACCCGGCGCTCACCGTCAAACTGCTGCGGGTCGTCAACAGCTCGTTGTTTGGACTGAGTCGCGAGGTGAGCGACTTGAACCAGGCGCTCGCGCTGTTGGGCGTCAAGCCGCTGAAGATGCTGGTGCTGGGCTTCAGCTTGCCGGAGAAACTGCTGGCCGCCGCGGGACGCGACGAACTGGCCTGGTACTGGCGACACACGCTCACCCGCGCCGTGGCGGCCCGCGAGATCTCCGAACAGGTCGTTCACAAACCGGGCGACGAGGCGTTCCTGACCGGGCTGCTGCAAGACATTGGAGCCCTGGTGCTGTTGGGCGAGTTGGGCGTCCCCTACGCAAACTTCCTCAAGGAAATTATCGCCCGCGAGGATTGCCTGCATCACGTGCAGTTGGAGGAGCTGGGCTTCGACCACACCGAGCTGAGCGCCAAACTGCTGGACAGCTGGAACATGCCCGCGCCGCTGGTGGCCGCAATCGCCGAGCCGCGCACGATTCGCCGGCTGGCGATGCTGGCCGAGCCGCACGCGGGCACCTCGCGCGTACTGCACGTGGCCGAGCTGGTGTCGCAGATCGTGGCCGATCGTCGTTTTTCCGCGCTGTCCGATCTGCTGGAGGCCGGGCGGCTGTACTTTGGCATGGATCGCGCGGCCGTCGACCAGCTGATTGCCTCGCTGGAAGACAAGATCACGCAACTGGCCGACGTGCTGTCGGTGCATTTGGCCAACGCCGAGCAGTACCCGGCGCTGTTGGCGGAAGCCCACCGGCGGATGTCGGCAGTGGCCGAAGCGGCGCTGGTCGAAGGCGACCTTGGCTTGCCCGACGAGACGCCGTGCGAGGCCGCTGGAGGCGAGGCCCAATCAGTCGACGCCGAGGCGCCGGCGCCGCTGCAATCGGCTCCCGAATTACACGACGCGATCGATCACTTTCTGGCGCAAATCGAAACCAAAGACGCCGCTGCCGCGCTGGCCAATGCGGACGCAGAGTCCGAAGCGACCGCGCTCGCCGAGGCGCCGACGCCGGCCCTGGCGCCGGTGATTGTCGCGGATCAGCGGCTCAAGACGCGGCTGACGTTGGCTGTGGGATCGTGTCGCGCCGAGCGGCAATCGCTCAGCCTGCTGGCCGTGGCGCTGGAAGCGGAGCCGGCCTTGTCGCCCGAAGACCAGTTGGCGGCCGACCAGGCGCTGCGACGCGCGTGGCAACGCCAGGAGCACGAGGCGTCGCTGGTGCCCACAGACGATCCCACGGTCAATCTGGTATTGCTGTCCGGCAGCGATCGGCACGACGCGGTCCGCTTGGCCGATGAACTGGCGCGGGTGGTGCAAAATCTGTTGGACGGCCTGCACAAAGCGGGCCGACTGCCGAAGTGTCGCGTCGCGGTGGGGGTCGCGTCGGTCCACACGCCGGCCAAGAATTTCCCGCCGCTGGCGTTGCTGGAAACGGCCTTGCGGTGCCTGAACGCCTCGCAGCGAAGCGGCGGCGGCGTGAAGAGTCTGGAAATCAGCTAGGGCGGCGCGAGAGGAACCGCTTCGCCCTGTCCACCCGGCGGCGGCGCGGTATGATTTGCGGATGAGCCAGCCGACGCCCGATTCTTCCTCGACTGCCCAGCCCGTTGGCCCTGCCCAGTCTGCCGGGGCCCAGTCTGCCGGGCCCGCTCGCCCGAGCGGGGCAGTTGAGCCCGCCAAGTCCGCCCCGCCCGCGCCTGGCGCCCGCACGGGGCTCTCGCCGCTGCAGCGCGAGGCCTACTACGACCCGTCCGTGGCCGAGCGGCCCGAGTTGCAGGTCTCCGACCTGCATTTCCGCCCGCAGCGACGGACCCTGCTGCCGGTGTCGTTGTTCATCGCCACCTGTCTGTCGACGTTTTGGGTCGGCTGCACGCGGTGGGAGCCGCTCGCCCCGCAGTTTGCCAGCAGCTGGTCGCACGTCGGCCGTACCATCGCTGCCAACTGGGCCGGCGGCGTCGACTACATGGTCGCCGTGCTGGCGATTCTGCTGACCCACGAGATGGGGCACTTTCTGCAGACGGTCAAGTATCGCATCCCCGCCAGCTACCCGCTGTGCATTCCGGTGCCATTCACCGCGATCGGCACGATGGGCGCCGTGATCGGTATGGACGGCATGCGGGCCGACCGCCGGCAGATTTTCGACATCGGCATCGCCGGGCCGCTGGCCGGGTTGGTGGTCGCGTTCCCGGTCCTGTGGCTGGGCGTGACGCGGCTCGACCTGGGCCAACCCGTGCCCCCCGACGTCATGCAACTGAACCTGCCGTTGGCCGCGCAGTGGATGATGCACTGGGCTCACGCCGGCAAGCCGTGGGCCGACAGCCAGTGGGTCGCCCTGTCGCAGCTCAACCCGTACTTCATGGCCGGCTGGGTCGGCATGCTGATCACGGGGCTCAACATGCTGCCCATCAGCCAGCTCGACGGCGGGCACACGATCTACGCCCTGTTCCTGGGCCGGGCGCACACGATGGCCAAGATCTTTATCTCGCTGGCCATCTTTTACGTGGTCTCCAACCTCAACGACGCGGTCATGTGGACCCCGATGCTGGTGCTGGTGATCTTCATGGGCATCCACCACCCGCGCACCGCCAACGACCGCGTGCCGCTGGGCCCCGTGCGGTGGGCGATCGGTCTGGCCTCGCTGGCGATCCCGGTGATTTGCTTCCCGTTGTTGGGGGTGAGGTAGCAGGCTGTCAGCTATTGGCTGTCAGCTGTCAGCCAGAGAGGGGTGTCGCTGCGCGTCGCTGGCGTGGCCGATTCTCTCCGAGAATCGGTCATTGCGGATTGCCCACGGAATTGACGCCGCACTCGCGAATGCGGCCGGTTCGTGATCACAAACCGCATTGGTCAATTCTCGGAGAGAATTGACCACGCTGCCCGCCGTCATGGATTGCGCAGCCGCAGGTACAGTTCCTGCACCGCGGCGACGCAACATTGTCCGCTGGGGGCCGACTCGCGGCAGCGCGCCTCGGGTGTCTTGGTCCGCGCGATCAACTCTCGAGTGCGCGTCGGCTGCCCCTCGGCCACGTCCGCCGCCGCGTCGTCGTACGTGTAGCCAAAGCACGCGCACAGCGGCGCATCGAGATCCTTGGGGTACACCGGCTCGGTCAGCTCGTCGACCGTCACGACAACGTCGAACTGATTGAAGTACGCCGCCTCGCAATGCTGGTACGGGCAGAACCAGGCGAACGCCCCCAGCTTGTTCCGCGCCGCAGGCGCCACGTACCGATCCAACGGCGCCGCCTCCACGGGCGACCCCAGCGATTTGCACCGCGGACAGTACACCCGCCCCGTATCGTCCGGCTCGCGTACGAAGGCTTTGTTCATGGCGAGTGGCGAGAGGTCGGAGGCGAGAGGTGAGAGCGGGTAGCACCCTACGCCGTTAACCCTTTTCGATCATTGAATTGGCCTTGATGCGGCTGGCATGGTCGCCTTACAGGCGGTGTGGACTCAACAACCCATGCCCCTG
>PABB01000066.1 GCA_002702655.1 Planctomycetaceae bacterium | reverse complement strand
CTTGCCGCTGACGTCGATGTTTCCGGTGAGCGTGCTGGCGCCGTACAGGGTGACGATCCGCTGCGTGGCGTCGCCGTTGTCGTCGGTCGCCAGGATCGCCAGGTCGCCGCTGCCGCTCACGTCGGCCAACACGTCGATGTTGCCCTGCTTGGCGTAAATCTCCGACGGGCTGTTGACCGTGATCGCGCCGTCCAACTGGAACAGGTCGCCCGTGCCGTTGGCGTGCGAGATTTGTCCGCCGTCGAGAATCAGGTTGTCGACGGTGATCACGCCCGTGTTGCCCGTGCCCTTGTACATCAGGCCCCACGAGTAGCCGTTGGTGTTGTTCACCGTCAGCGAGTCGCCGCCGAACGTGTAGCTGCCCCCATCGGCGGGGGTGCGGACGCGGAAGTCGTTGGTGATGTAATCGTTGCCCGCGCTGGGCGCCAGGCCGTCGGCCCAGTTCAGCCCCGTGTTGAACGAACTCGTGCCGAAGCCGTCTTCGGCGACCAGCGCCACGGTCGCGGCCTGCGTCGAGCCGGCGGCCAGGACCGCTACCAGCGCGATCGCCAGTGATAAACTCATGCAAATCTTCATTAGCTGTCTCTCCTGCGATGAAAAACGAGTGAAAAGAAACTTGCGTTGCTGGACGTCGATTGGTGCGCGCAGCTCCCGTGGGTCCGTTAGCGTCGACGATGCACCCGCGCGGCCAGAGTAGCCGACGCGCGATGCCAAGCGGCGGTCAGGACGAGTTCTGCCTGTCACGAGAATGCATGTCACCAGAAGGAGCCGGTTGGCGCCCAGCGGACGAGCCCGCCGAATCCCGCCAAAATGTCGTCGTGGTCAGCACACGCGAACACAAGCCCTGCCCGGCTCGCCGCATGGTCGCCCCGCGCCCTGGGGCGTCTTGCGGTACTTGTGTTTCGCGGCGAGAATCCGCGGCGCCGGCGACAGTTGCACACGCCTGCACGCACCGCCGCGGTCGTCCCGCCGCTTTTACTCTCCGCAAGGCCGCGGAGTTTTGCAGCAATTCGTGAGAAATTGCCAAAAAGCCCGGGTCCGCCCGCCCCGTAACCCCGGAATGCGGGAATTCTCGCGGTTTGTCCGCGAATCTTGGGCCAGTTGTGGAGAGAGAATAGGTAGCGTCGGACTTGGCCGCGGTTTCGCAACGGCCCGTGCTTCGCCAGCGCCCCGATCCCGCTCCGCCGCGACGGTCGTGCTTCGGCCTGGGATATTGCGCTGGGCCCGGCGCACGCAGGGCGATCGTGACGCGTCCGCCGACCAACAAGCGGCAATTCGTCGCGTCGACGCCGCGGGGTGCGGCGCTGACCGCAAGGGGCTGACCTGCCATGGATGCAAACACGCACGATCGTCACGACGAGTTTCTGCGGCTATTCTCGCAGCACTCCCGCCGGGTCTACGAATTCATCGCCACCCTCGTGATCTGCGCGGCGGACGCGGAGGAGGTGTTTCAGGATACGTGCGTGGTTCTGTGGAAGAAGTTCGAGAGCTACGACCCCGAGGGCTCGTTTTACGCCTGGGCGTGCAAGGTCGCCTACCTGGAGGTCCTGCACCTGCGGCGGTCCCGCAAACGCCTCCAGGTGATGAGCGACGAGGTGCTGACGTTGCTGGCAGACGAGTTGCTGAGCCGGTCGCAGGAAGCCGGCGACCGGCAGCGGGCCCTGGAAGAGTGCCTTGAAAAACTCCAACGCAGCGAACACGAACTCGTGCAGCAGCGGTACTACCTGCAACGCCGGCCGAAGGAGATCGCCGCGAGCCAGAATGCGTCGGTCCACTCGGTTTACCGATCGCTGGCCCGGCTGCATGGCGCGCTGCGAGAGTGCGTTGGCCGGGTGATGACGCGTGAGGAACTGTCATGAATAAGTCGCGTCAAAATGAATTCGAACTCACGCGAATCCTGATGGCCGCCGTCGACGGCCAGGCGACGGACGCTGAGTTGCAACGCGCCAACGCCATGGTGACCGACGACCCCGCGCTGGCGCGCGTGGTTGTCGACGTGCTGACTCAGGAATCGTGGCTCACCTGGCATAGCACCAAGGCGCGGCAAGACGGCGAACTGCGCGGCGATCTGCTGCAGCAGATTGTCGCCGCGGCGCAATCGACGGCCGCGGCGGGCGCCCGAGAAACGACCGTCAGCGCCGGTGCGCCGGCCCGGCGGTCCGATGCCCGGTCCGCCAGCGGCTGGCTCCTAGCCGCCTTGGCCGCCTCCGTCGTCGTCGCCGCCGGGTGGGGATACCACATCGGCCGGAGCCAGCGGGATGCGCCCGTGGCGAATTCCGGCGCGTCGCCAGCTCTCCAGGACGAAGAAGCGCCAGCGTACGACGCGCGCATCGTGCATCGCACGGCTTGCCTCTGGAGTTCCTCCGGGGATGTGCTCTTCGACGACAACTACGCGCTGCGCGTTGGCGAAGCGCTGACGCTACTGGAGGGACTGGCCCAACTGCAGATCGACTGGTCGGCGGGCCAAGCGACGCTGGAGATCGAGGGCCCCGCCGGGCTCGTGCTCACTGCCGACCATGGCGCCAGCCTGAGTCACGGCAAACTCACCGCGGATGTTGCGGGAGCCGCCTCGCCGTTCCGCCTGACGACGCCCAACGGCGAGGTGGAGGTGGCCGAGGGGACGAAACTTGGGCTCGCCATCGCCGGGGGGGCCGTCGAGGTCCACGTGTTCGAGGGCCGGGCCCTCGCCAAGATCCCATGGGCCGACGACCAGTCCGACTCGAAGCAGGTGACCGTCGGCACGGGGCAGTCGCTCACGATTTCCGCAGCCAGCGACGGCCGCGTCCATTGGCAGCGCGGCACGGCCTCCCGCGACTCGTTTGCCTGGCAACGTTCGATGGGCGCCGACAGTCTGCGCATCCCGCCGCAATACGTGCAAGCGGTGCTCGAAGCCAAACCGCTTCTTTACTGGCGCTTTGAAGAGGCGAATCCTGACCACGTCACAAACGCAGCGGGCGATCGCTTTCACGGTCGGGTTGTCGGGACCGCCGAATTCGTCAAGCACGGCGACAATCAGGTCGTCGAGTTGGGATCGACCCCGACCGAGCGAGCGTATACCACGTTCCTGACGACCGACGAGCCGGTCGCCGACGTATTGGACGAGGGTTATTCGATCGAAGCGTGGGTCAAGCCAAGCCACTATCATTGGGCGACGCTGGTCGGCATGGTCTGCCCGCCGCCCGCCCCCGAACAGCGTCGGCCGCACGCCTTCCTGCTCGAACTGGGCGGGCCGCGGGCCGCGGCGACGTCGATTGAGCATCCAGGACGCATTCGCTTCCTGCACCGCAATCCGCCCAGCGACGATGTGAGCCTGGGGACCTCGATTTTCTCCGAGCAAGCTTACGATCTGCGGCAGTGGCAGCACATCGTGGCCGTGAAACGCGGCGCCGCCATGGCGCTTTACGTCAACGGGAAACTCACCGCGGCAGGCGACGATACGACGCCGTTGCCGGCCGGTTGGCGACTTATCGTCGGACAACTTGACGAAGGGCAAGACTATCGACGTTTCATTGGGCAGCTGGACGAGTTGGCCGTTTATCCGCGTTCGCTGACTGAACAAGAGATTCGTTCGCATTTTGAGCTTTCCCGTCGCTCGCAGCGGGCCCTGCCGCCGCCGGCGACCGATCGAGCGGTGCGCCTCCAAATCAAGCCGCCCGCCGTCGACTGGTCGGAGCTCGTCCAGGGCCTGGCGCGCGGCGCGTAGCCTGATGCTGCGGTCGCGGCGCGCGAGAATCTCTGTCACGTCTGCCTGAGTTGGCCAGCCGTCGACCGGGCGTGGCTGCGCGCGTTGTCGTTCTTCCACCACTGATTCCTGCCTCTTGAAGACACTCGAAGACCATGGCCCCACGCCCCCTGACGCGCACCCGCGACATGTTGAGCGGCCCGCACATCGTCGCCGGCATGCTGCTGGCGATTGCCCCCTGCCTCGCCCCGGCCTTCGGCGCAGACAACGTAGTCGCCAAGCCGATCGTGCTGAACGACAACGGCGCATGGTCCTGGTTCGAAGACGAGCGCGCCGTCGTCGACGCGGCCAGCGGCCAACTCCTGGTCAGTTCGGTGGCCGACTCCGCGGGCGCCGGCGGGGCAGGACGCAACGGCGACATCGACCTGGCCGCGCTGAACATGGCAACTGGCGCCGTCGAACGGTTTGTGCTGCACGCCGCCCTGGAGGACGACGACCATAATTCCGCGTCGATCTGGGTCCGCCCCGATGGCCGGTACCTTGCCATGTACGCCCGTCACGGCGGCGATCCGTTGAGCCGCTATCGGATCTCGACCGCCCCGCATGACGCGTCGTCGTGGAGCGCCGAGCAGTCGTTCACCAATGCTGCCGGCGCCACGTACTCCAATCTGCATTACCTGCCGGCGGACAACGGCGGGGCCGGGCGCCTGTACAACTTCACACGCACGCTGAACTACGACCCGAACGTCTTGATCTCCGAAGATCTGGGCGCCACGTGGTCCTATGGCGGCAAACTGCTGACCGAGGGCGGCGGCGGGGATCGTCCCTACGTGCGGTACTTCGACGACGGCGCGAAGATCCATTTCATCGCGACCGAGCGGCACCCCCGCGACTACGACAACAGCATCTACTACGGCTACGTCCAGGACGGCCAGCTCTACAACGCCGGCGGCGCGGTCGTCGACGCCAACGTGCTGGATGCCAGCGGCGTCGCTCCTGCGACGCTTTCGCCAGTGATGCTCACAGGGACGGTCGTCGACGGCGCCGCCATGCGGCACATGTGGACGGTCGATACGGCCGTTGATGCCAACGGACAGCCGGTCGTCGCATTTCAAGCTCGGGCTGACAATGACGATCGCGACCACCGCTTTTTTTACGGCCAACTGAGCGGCGGGGCATGGCAAGTCCATCCGCTGGGGTACGCGGGATCATACTTGTACGCCGCTGAGAATGATTACACAGGGCTCGTTTCAATCGACCCCGACGATCCGTCCACGGTCTACTTGTCTTCGGAAGTGCATCCCGCGACGCAGGCCCAATTGATCGGCGCCGACGGGCAGCGTCACTACGAGCTGTTTCGGGGGACCACTGCCGACGGCGGCGCCACCTGGACCTGGTCGCCGATCACCTTCAACTCAACCCGCGACAACATCCGCCCCGTTGTCCCCCAGTGGGACGAAACCAACTCAGCGGTGCTGTGGCTGCGCGGCGACTATTTCAGCTACACGAGCTACGATCTGGACGTCGTCGGGCTGATCAATCCCGACATCCCGACGCCTGAACTGGCACTGGCGATCGATTTCGGCGCGACAGGACAATTGGTGCAGTCGGATTTTGACGCCTTCACGCGCAACGCCGCCCCAACGGGAACCGGCCAATCCGAGTCGTTCGATTCGCCGTATGCGGCCGCCGGAGCTCAGGTGACTGTCACGCTGGGAGGCGACATCCAGTTTGCCGACGGCGGCGACGACGTGGCGGCGCCGCTGGGCGACGTCGCCGCCGATTTTGCCCGCTCGGCTGGCGACGTCACACTCACGCTCGGCAACCTGGCGCGGGGCAACTACCAGTTGGTCGTCTACGCCCACGACCGCAGCGTCCAACAAGCCGACTACAACATCCAAGTCAACGGCGTGGCCGCGGGGCGACTCGCTCCGGAGTCGGGCGCGAACCCCGACGTGGGAATTGCGTCGTCCCGCATTCTCATTGGCGCAAGCGGCGCCGACGACGTGACGCTGACGCTGGCCCGTATCGGCGACAGCGGCGACGTCGTGCTCAACGGGCTGGAACTCTATTTCGTCGGCGCGTACGCTCCGCCTTTCGATTTGAATGCGGACGGCGCACTCGATCTGCATGACTACCAGAAGTTCGTTCAAGGGTGGCAAGTCGATCTGACGGAGCTTACGGCGCAGCAGGCTTACGAGTTGGGCGATCTGAACGGCGACTATCAGAACAATTTCGCCGACTTTCGCCTGTTCAAGAGCGCCTACATCCAATGGAACGGCCCGGCGGCGTTCGCCGCGTTGACTGCGGCCGTGCCGGAGCCGGCGGCCGGCGCGCAGGCGGTCGTCGCCGCGTCCGTGGCGGTCGCGGTTGGCCGGTGGTCGACCCGCTTTCTGGCGGCGGCGCTAGTGCTGCTGGCGGGCCTGGTCGTGGCGATCCGCCCGGCCGCTGCAGCCCTGACGTACGTCGACGCTTCCCGCAGCCTCAATACGGGTCCCGCCGCAGCGTTCACCAATGGCGTGAACAACAACGCCGATGACAACCTGTGGACCGAACGGACGGGCTTCGCTAGCAGGGGCAATGTATTTCAGTCAGGCGACGGCAACGGCGAGGACGCCCCGGAGATCTCAACCGTCCTGAGCGGCTTGGCGCCGCATGCGGCGTATGCCGTCTACGTTCACTTTTGGGACGCCAGCGGCGGCGTCGAGGACTGGAGCATCCGCGGCGGCTTCACCGCTGGCGAACTCCAACTCTTCGCCAATCCGGGGGATGCGGGCGATGTCGGCGCCGCGAACGCGACGCTGGCTAGCATGCTCGACTACGACACTCCGCCGGACCTGTTCACTGAGGGCAATCGGACCATGTATGCAGGATTCTTGGGGTACGCGCCCGCCAACGCCGCGGGCCAGTTGACGGTCTATGTCGATGACCTGCCGTCGCAAATCGGCGTCAACAATCGCAGTTGGTACGACGGCGTGTCGTACGAGCTGATCTCGGTCCCCACGCTGCAAGTCAACACGTCCACCGGGTATCTCCGCCTCGTCAACGACACGCCAGAGGCGATCGACATCGACTATTACGAAATCCGCAGCCGCGGCGAACCGCTGGGCGCACTGAACCCGCCCGGTTGGATCAGCCTCGACGATCAGGAACACGATGGGTTCGGCATGGGCTGGGAGGAAGCGACCGGCGCCGACGCGCATTTGCTCAGCGAGGGAAACCTGACGTCCTCCACATTGCTTGGCGCCGGCGACTCGCTCTCGCTGGGCAACGGATTTGCGATCGGCGCGGAGCAGGATCTTGAGTTCTTCTACGCTTCGCCCGGCGGCGCGCTGCAGCAGGGCGTCGTGGCCTACGCCACCGGACTGGCGGGCGATTTTGACGATGACGGCGCCGTGGCAGGTCCGGATTTCCTGCGTTGGCAGCAAGGCGCCCTCTCGATGCCGCCGGTGGCAGGCGATTTAGCTGACTGGCAGGCCAATTTCGGCCTCGGCTCGATAGGACGGCCGCTCAGCGCGAGCGTACCTGAGCCGCCGACGGTGTGGTCGACCTTCGCAATACTGCTCGTCGTCTTTGGACTTCGAGCCCGCGAAGCGACTTTGCAAGGACGCCCTGGCCAATGCACGATCGTGGGCCGCTGCGGTCGCTTCGGGACAAACCGATCACGACTCCCGCGATAACGGACGAAGAAAAATAGCCTCGCCTTCCAGAAAGATCGCGTTGGTCGCCTCCGCACGTTTGATTCGGCTTTGTGAATGACGAGTCGGCCACTGGCCCTCTCGCAAGTCGATGCGGCGGCCGTCGGCAGAAACTGCCACGCACGCTGCGACGCGCGGCGGACTCACTTCGCCTTCTCCTCGTACCAGTCCTTCATGACGTAAAAGGCCTTTTTGCGTTCGCCGCGTTCTGAGATGAGTCCTTTGCGGTTCCAGCCGTCCTGAATCGCAGGCAGCTGACGCAGCGGAGAGCGGAAATCGACAAGGATCCAGGGCGACGTCCCGCGCAATTGGGGAATGGTCTCAAGCATGGGAATGGTCTCTTCGTAAAGCCATTCCTGGAATTCTTCGCTCCAACGCGTTTCGCGATCCGCATGGTTGCCAGCGAGGGCTCCGCCGCCAAACTCACTCACGATCAGGGGCTTGTTAAACTTGATCTCGAAGCGTTTCTCTCGGCAGCGATCCGGAAGGCCATTGTACCAACCGACGTATTCATTGAACGCAATGACGTCCAGTTGCTCCCCGAGCGGGTCCGAGAAACGCAGCACACGGTCGGAGCCAGAGGTGTGATCGTTATCCGGCTTGAGCGCGGCGCTGAGAAGGCGGGTATCGTCGAGCGAGCGGACGTGGTCGGCGACAGCCGTCAGAAACCGATTGCGGTCGTCATTCCGACCCGTTTCATTGCAGATGGACCAGATGATGACCGCAGCGCGGTTGCCGTCGCGAGCAATCTGCTCGCCGAACATGCGTTTGGCTTTTTGCAGGACGGTTCGGTTCTTCCAGTCAATGCCCCAGTACAGCGGTTGCTCGCACCAGAGCATCAGGCCCAGCTTGTCAGCCAGGCGGACGATGTTCTCGTTGTGGGGGTAGTGGGCGAGGCGGACAAAGTTGCAGTTCATTTCCTGGGCGTATCCCAGCAGCTTTTCGGCGTCGGCCATGGACCAGGCCCGCCCCCCGCGCGTCGGCTCCTCCTCGTGCAAACTGACGCCCCGCAGGAACACGGACTCGCCGTTGAGCAGGAGGTCGGCGCCCCGCGTCTCGATCGTGCGAAAACCGATCTGATCGGCGACTCGGTCGGCGCCCGCGGCGAGAGCGACCTCGTACAATTTCGGGTCCTGGGGGGTCCAGCGTTGGACGCCCTCGAGGTCGAGCTCCAGGAGAGCCAGGCCGTCCTTGTTCACGGAGAACGACTGCTGCACGCCGAGTTCGTCGATGCGGACTTCGACGGAATCCGGCAGAGCCTCGCCGTTGAGCTGGACCCAGCCGCTGGCCGCCGAGGCGGAACCTGGTTTCAACTGCAGACGGAAATTGCTGATAAACGCCTGCGGAACCGCGATCAAGCGGACGTCGCGCGTGAGCCCGCCGTAGTTCCACCAGTCAGTCACTTTTCCGGGGATGCCGTCGCCGTAGCGAGTGGCGTTGACGCTGACGATCAGGGTGTTCTCGCCGTCGCGAACGTCCGCGGTGATTTCGAAATTGAACGGGGTGAACCCGCCTTCGTGTCCGCCAATCTCCCGCCCATTGAGGTAGACCTTGGTGTCGTAGTTCGCGCCGTCAAAGTAGAGGAACAGCCGCTTGCCGCGCGCCGCTGGGGGCCGGTCGAACTTCTTCCGATACCAGATCTTGCCTTCGAAATACAGGAGCTTGTCGTCCTGCGAGTTCCAATCGCACGGCACGTAGAGGGTCCCGGAGTTTTCAAAGTCATACTCGACCCGATCGCTTTTGTTCGTTGCCTGAGCATCGCGCCAGACGGGACTGAAACCGAAGCTCCCGCCCTGGTAGACGTCGACAATGTAGCGCCACTTGCCATTGAGCGACCATTGCTCGCGGTTGGGAACGGCGCCGATCAACTCAGCCGGGTGCGCGGCCTCAATCGCGAAAATCAAGGCGATCGTCGACAGCAAAACGTGTCGCAAAAATGCAGTCGTCATGGACGTTGTGGTTACCTCGAGAACGATTCCTGGATTACATCGTTATGAAGACCGTCTGCCGAATTATCTCATACTCGCAACGAGACCCCAACAGGGGCGTATAACGACCCGAACGCGGCACTTCACGTCACGTCGGTCGGCAGTCAGGGCTTCGCCTGCAGCTCCCATTTTCCAATTGGCTGAGTTCGTATTGGCCGAAGCATCGAAAGTCTCGACCACACTGACAGAGATGGCAGTGGCGCCGACACAACTCATCACGTTTGTTTTGCTCGCAACTCGCAGGCGCTCGACGCCCCAACATCAGATGATCATTCTCCAAGCTGCACTTCGCCCCGACCTTCTTCCGATGCGGCTTGGATCACCTTCCTTCGCTGGCGACAAACCCTCTGGATAGTCGCTTCCGACGTACACTCGCTGGAAGCGGACAGGACAGGCGGGCCAGTCGTACCATCGTCGCACTTCCGCCAACTGGCATCGGCCGGACTTACCGATCGCAACTTGGCAGGGCTCCGCTCCGCCAGGGCGACGAGCACCGCTGCGTGCTGGGGTCGACGCCAATGCGCCGCAAGCGACGCAACCTCAGCGACGGCGCCGCCGCTGGTGCGGCAGCGTAGTCGGGTCACGTGCTGCTTCGTGAGCCGTCATCCGACCGCGGCAGACGCTGATGGAAGACTTCTGGGCCAATCAGAATACGCGGCTTCAGATTTCCGTGTCGTTGGAGGGAGTCGCACTGTGCGCGAACTCGCTGGGCAGCGAGCATACTGGCCTCTTGACTCTCAAGCAGACGTACTCGCAACGGACCGAGTTGGCCGAGTTGGCGGGCGTACGCATAGCCGGGATTGGATTTCAGGGCGTCGTCCAATCGCTCTTCAAGCTGTCGCTGCGACGCATGCCCCCCTGACAACCCAGGGGATGAAATGCGCAACAAATACGATGGCCGAGGGGTCATCTCGGCGATCAGTTCAGCAAACTCGGCGTTGATCTGGAGCGTCGCCAACGCGCTGTCCAGAGCGAATTGCACCTGCGAGGCGCTCAGTTTCTCGCCAACCATGTCCGACGTGTGGTCGCATTTTCCAATGAACCGAATCAGCGGAACTTCGCGATAGAATCCGACAACTTCGATCTCGTCACGCAATTGATAGCGGTAGAATCCGCCCGCGGTGGTGACGACGACTTGGTACCGCTCGCCCACGGTCAACTCGTCAGCCAGGAGAGTGTCCTGACCGACCGGCTCGCAGCCATGGTGAACGGGCCGGAACTCGAAGAAATGACTACGCACCGCCAGGGCGGCGCCCGGCCGTCCGACAAGCGGCACGCTGATCGCCGCTTCGGTCGCTAGCAGGCCTTTCGGTTGGAACTCGATGGCGGGCAGTTGCTCGCGGAGGGCGGACGCGAAGAGCGAAGACGGCCCGTCGCACCAGCAACTGACCAATGCCAGTTCGGGCCAAAGACGCTGCGCCCAATCCGGACGCGTGGCTGCCGTTTCCAACACGCTGGCGACACGCGCCGCGCGGCGGGGCATTGGTCGGTAGCTTCGCTGAAGAGCGGCGTGCATCGGTCGCGAGATTTCGCCAGCGGCCACGTCGCGACATAGCGCGCCCGCGTGGCGACGCAGAAAGGACAGCAGCTCCGAAAGAAAAGTCGGGCTCCAGACGGAAATCAGCGCGAGATTGCCGGCCCGCAGCAGAAAAAACGATGTCGCGTAGAGTGCACTGGCCACGCTCTCGCAGCGAGCCACGTCCGGCGGAACGGCGAGCGAACCGTACAGCAGAATTTGTTCCACAGCGGCCAGATACTGCGAATCGTCGTAAAACCCGACTCGAATCCCGCCGGCCGTCGTGCGGTCTTCCGACGCCAGTGGCGTGACCGACCAGTACGCGGCGCCGCGACGAACGGCGGGCCGATGCCGAAACAAATCCGCAATCCACACTCGAACCGCCCGCTGAAACTGCCGGCGCAACCCTGCGGTGTATGGCACCAGCTTCTCCGCCGACGTCGTGCCGCTGGTGGGTTCGAGCAGTAAGACGCGTTCGGCGGTAAGTACGCCCTGGTCGCCGCGGGCGATCCGTTCGATCGGCTCGCGATAATCGTCGTAGGTCGAGAGCGGCACGGCGCGACGATACTCAACCGCACCTTGAATTTGACCGAACTGATGCTGCCGCCCGAACCAGGTCTGGCCGTTGCGGCTGAGCAATCGCCGCAGTAGCGTGCTCTGAACCCCCCGCACATCCGCTGAAGCGCTGCGAAATCGCTGCGCCTCGGGCAGGCACAGCGAGAGCCAGCCGGCATTGCAGAACCTGGCAAGCGCGCTCATCTCAGCGCACCTCGCATGGCGCCGTCGCATTGATCACCCGATACGCCGCCGCCGTGAAATTGTCGCGCGACAAGGGCGCCAAGCAACACAGTTCGTCGCCCTGCAAGTAGCCGGGGTTGCGCTCAATGAAGTAGCGAACATGCGGATCGACCTGGACTCGCCGACCGGGGTCAGCGACGTCGTGCCGCGTCGCGTAAGCGGCATTCCGGCGACGGATCACGCAGGCTTGAGGGTCGAAATCTGCGCCTGCGACTTGCTCGCCCAGGGCGCATAGCACCGCCCGTGGCGAGCCAACGGGCTCTTGATCGAAACGAGGGCAGAACTGTTTAAAGAACAACGGCATATACCGGTAGGTCCGGAATCCCTTGGAGGTCAAGAACCAATACAGGGGGCCGTCGCGCCGGTGATCATCGAGCAACTGCAGCGCGAAGTTCCCCCACGCGTGCGCTAAAGCCGAGTCACCCCAGAACGACGGCTCCATCACCGTGTCTCCCGAGTACAACGCCCGAACGGCCTGACCGTTCACGTCACAGTTCAGAACCACTTGCGTGGAAAAGCCGACCAACTGGTCGTCCTCCGGATTGCGAACCTGAATCACGATCTGCTTGCCCTGCAGATCGTGCTCGAACTGGCGACGCTCGACACGTTTGTAGCAGCGCTGCATCAAGGAAAACATGCGTTGACGATCCCGCGACGGGACGTCGCAAACCGGCACGATTTCGCTGGCAAGTCGCATGTCGTCGGATCCTACAGGCAGCCGAGTTCGAGGTACGGCGTTCGCTCGCTCAACGCGGCCAGGTTGGGCACGGCGTCGGGCCAATACACCAAGTACAACAAGGTAACGTATTCCCGCCCCGAACTGGAGCGGATTGCTGGCAGCAGCGGATCGGATTCGTGCAATCCTACGAGCAGCATCTCGGCGCTATCCTGTGGCAACCGCGCCGCTGCTGCCTGCAGCAGGGCTTGGGCGACGTCAGGGCAATCTTCGTCCGTTACAAACGTCGTCGCGTAGCGTACGTTGAGCGACTCGCCGACCCGCGGTAGACGAGCGCGGCCGCGAAGCGCCGCCGCCATATTGTATGCCGGGCGCAACATACGCAAACGGCGCGAGTATGCGGTTGCAACCACTTGCCTGTAGGCACGCTGATCCCACAGGCCGAGCGTCCCGACAAGCTGCTCGTCGACCGTTGCGAGCAGGATTGCATCGGGAACAAGCCCCGCAAATCGCGTCGGCCGTCCGGCAAACTCGTCGGCCTCGAGCGCCGGAAAAAACTGGCGTCGCGGCCCGTTGCGGCGCAAGAAGTCGGCGATCGCCGGCGCGTCGGCAGCCGTCGCGGCGCGGATGTCGAGGTTATCTCGCCCTACGCGACGCGGTCGTTGGGGGGCGATCGTCAACGTGTGAAAACGGCCCCACGGCCGATAGATCGGCAAACCCGCTCGCTGATTGAGCAGCGCCGCTTGGGCCGGTTGGTTGTCGGCTGCAATCGTCGTCAGGTAAAACGCTGCCCGATTATCGTTGTGCAAGTGCCGAAACAGGCGGTAGCCGCGCGCGAGCAGCCAGGTGCGACGGCGAAACTCAGGCGCCAGCCGCAACCCGCTCAGATAGCCAACCGGGGTCTGGCAACCGTTGACGTAGGCGTCGAATACGGCGCGCGAGCCCATGCCGATGATGCGCTGCTTGGCCAAGTCGCGGGCGACAACGACCTGCGTGAACGGGCCGTCGATCGGGGACGCCGCAAAGTAGCTCGGCTCGCGTGCGAACGCCAGGCGGATATCGCCCTCCATGGGCGTGGCCGCCAACAATTGCCGCAGCGCTGCATCATCGGCCGGCGTAGCCAAGTTGATCTCGAATCGGCTCATGCCCTACCGCCTGATGTTCGTCGCCCGCGCCCAACTGCAGGCCCTGCCGCAAGTCGATGTCAAAGTGCGATCCCAAATTCAGCGCAGCGTAAACGGCCAGCATGGCGGGACTGGCACAGTTGGCGGCTCGGTCGCAAACGCGGCGCAACATGGATCGCCACCCGTAGAACTCACGCCGGGCCCAGAGACACCCGTCGCGGAGTTCCCCGGGGCCGAGGCGAGCCGGGCGAAACACCACGTCGCCGACGCGCCCCTGTGGATCGAGCCACCACGGGTCAGTGAGCAGTTTGCCCTGAGCCCGCAAGCGACGGTACAGCGGAGTCCCGGGGAACGGGACCAAGTGATTGAACGCGGCGAGAAACAGCTTGTGCTCGCGGGCGAACTGCACGCTGTGGCGGATCACGCTCCAATCGTCTTCATCATAGCCGAACACAAACGTGCCGTAGACGGCCAGACCATGCTTGCGAAACTGCCGCAGACTGTCCGCATAGCTCATGCGGGCCGTATTCCACCCCTTGCCCATGGCAGCCAGATTGGCTTCGTTGATCGACTCCATGCCGATGAGCACCCCGCGGCAGCCGCTGGCGGCCAAGGCTTCGAGGAGGTCGTCCCGCTCGGCGATGTGAATGCTCGCCTGTCCGACCCAGTCAATTCCCAGCGGCGCGATTTCGCGGCACAGTTCCAGCGCCTTGGCCGGCTCGCTGACGACGTTGTCGTCAACAATGAAGAACCGGCTGCCGCCCGATTCCTCCATCTCACGCGCCACGTCCGCAGCCGGTCGGTGACTCTGGGCGGCTCCGTGAAACGCCGTGATGGAGCAGAAATCGCAGCGAAAATTGCAGCCACGGGCGTACTCTACCAACGTGATGTTCTGATAGTTGCGATCGCCGAAGATGGAGCGATCGGGAGTGACGTTCCGCAACTCGCGGCGGCCGCGCCCGTCGTAACGCGGCTGTAGCTGACGCCGACGGACGTCAGCCATGACGCGCTGCCAGACCGGCTCAGCGTCGCCAACGACAATCGCGTCGGCATGGGCGGCTGCCTCGTCCGGCAGTAGCGTGACGTGATATCCTCCCATCACCACCGGGACGCCGCGCGCTCGAAACTGCGCGGCGATACGATAAGCCCGCAACGCCGTGAACGTCTCGACGGTAATGACGGCCAAATCCGCAGGAGCGTCGTAGTCGATGGGCTCCATCCGGTCGTCGTAGAAAGTCGCATTCACTTCCGGCGACATCAAGCCGGCCAGCACGGCGATTGACAACGGTTGCATTTGCCAAGCTCGCACGTAGGGCTTGCCCGGCTTGCGACCTACCGAGGGATAGACGAGCGCGACATTCATGGATGTAGCTTCGATTCGTTAAACGCGCGTGGCCGCGATTTCCAATTGGTCGGCTCGCTCCGCATCCCGATGCACGACAGCGGTTTTGCCTGGCAGTCGTTGAGCAAAAAAGCGGTAGCCCAGGTTGGTCGAAATCCACAACGGCAAGATCGACCAAGGGGCGCCGCTGAGGCGTCGGAAAAACGACGGCCAGCTATAACTTTGCCGCCAGCTCCAGGCGAGTCCTTCCTGCAGTCGCTCCGGAGACATCCGGCGCGGCTCAAAGACGACGTGTTCGACGTCGTACAGCGACCAATTTCGGTGGAGCAATCGGCCGGCGGCTTCCAATCGTCGGTACAGCGGCGTGCCGGGAAACGGCGTCGCGACCGCGTACCGCGGCAGGTCGATCTTCGCCTTGTCGGCGAATTCCACCGTCCGCTCGAACACCGACGGATCGTCGTCGTCAAAGCCAAAAACAAAGCAGCCCTGCACGCCAATGCCATGATCGTGCAGCCGCCGGACGTGCTCGGCGTAACGATCGGCGGCGTGAAAATGTTTCCGCGCCCCGTCAAGCGATCGTTGGTCGATGGACTCAAATCCGATGAGGACTCCTTTGCAACCGCTCTGTGCGGCCAATTGCAGCAGTTCAAGATCCTCAGCCAATCGTGTCGTGGCCAGTCCCAACCACCGCATCTTCAACGGGATCATTGCGCGATAAAGAGCTTTCGCGTAGTCGACGTCCTCGACAGGGCTCAGATCGATGAAGATGGCGTGCCGCTGCGCGAAGGTTCTCAACTCGGCAATCACGTCGTCGATCGGTCGCCGCGAGTAAACGCCGCGCCAAGCCGTCGGGACCACGCAGAACTCGCACTGATGCGGGCAGCCACGGGTCGCCTCGATGCTGTTCGTCGTCGCATAGAGATTCTTGCGCAGGAGATCACGGCGCGCTGGCGGGACGCCGGTGAGCACCTTTCCGGTGGCTGCAAAGTATCGTTGTTGCATACGCCCGGCGGCAAAATCATGTAGCAGCTGCGGCCAGGACTGCTCTGCGTAACCGGCGACCACGGCGTCGGCGTGCTGTGCCGCCTCCTCGGGCATCAGCGTGGGGTGCACGCCCCCCAGTACGACCGTCACGCCACGAGCACGCAATTCGTCGGCAATCTCGTACGCCCGCGGCGCCGTCCCGGTGATAGCGCTGATGCCAACCAAGTCGGCCGAGAAATCCAGATCAAGCGGCGCCACGCCTTCGTCCTGAAGCACCACCTCGGCGTTCAATTCGTCGGGGACGAGCGCCGCCAACGTGGTCAGCGTCAATGGCGCGTAGCGCAGCGACCGTTTGAAGATGCCTGTCCGATGTCGGTGAATCTCGCCGGCCGGTGACAGCAGTTGGATTTTCACAGGGCAGCCCCCAGCGACGTGCGTTCGGACTCGGGCCGCCCAGCGGACGAGTCGCGTTGCCCGCGCGTTGCCAACCAGCCAAGCACCTTGGCGGCGAGTTGCCCCAAGTCCAGCCGATCCTGAGCGAAGTGATCAACGCCCCACACCGGCACGATGCGTCCGGGCAATCGACACGCGTCGTAGAGCACCGCGGCGCCATCGTTGGGACCCCATTTGGCCAATCGACGATGCCAGGCTCGCGTGGCGCGCAGCTGAATGTGGCGCCGCAGCGGGAAGCCTACGACGTGAATTACCGTCATGTGATTGGGCACATCCGGCGTGAAGTCAAGCGGGCCGCCGATACGTCGCGGCAGATCGCGCACGAATTGAAAGTCTCGCCCCCGGCGCCAGAACAAACACCTGTAAATCATCGTCGCGGCGGGATGATCGAACAGCCACGAAGCCATCCCCGAACCCTCCGTGATGCCGCCGACGTTGATCCAAGCCACGACGTGCCGAAAGACCTGCGCTGCGTCGGGTGCAGCGAGCGCGCACTTCATATCGGCGCCCCCTTTGGAGAGCGATACGATCACGACAGGCTCGGGCGGCTGTTGCGCCAGCCAGTCGAGGATCACCCGCGCGTTGAGCGCCAGCGTCCCGATGCTGGGCGTGCGGATCAACGACGTACGGCAACCAAGCGTTTCGGCGGCGGACCGCACCGCAGCCCCGTCGGCGCCGGTACCGGGATGCTCGCGATAAAAGGCCCCCGGCGCCACGGCGACGTGAAGCGGAATCGCCGTCGCCCCCATTTCGACGGGCCGCGCCACACCGGCGCCGGTCGTCAAATCAAGACACCGGTCCGACTGACGCACCGACAAATACAAGGCGGCGGTCGCGACATCTGTGCCCTGTCGGACCGCCAGCCGCCGGGGCCAGTCACCGGCCAATTCATCGGCGTCGGCCCTGCGGAGCCACGCAGCCGCTGCGTCGAGAACGGCGCGATCGGCAACGTCATGGGCTGGAAACTCGAAAGTCATTGGCAACCTCAGGCCCGCCGCCGCCGCACCAGGACGACCGCTCCGCCTGCGACCAGAGCGCCGATCAGCAGGCCGCCGCCGCCGAACTTCGCCGAATTCCACTTCAGCATCAGTTGCGACACGCCGTTGTCAAACATATTGGCCGTCGCCTGGAACGAGGCGACAAGCCACTTGCCGTCGGTCTTCACCATGGTAGCCGTCCACTTGCTCGTCAGATCAAATTCCATCCCATTGGACAGCGTGAAATGATCGTGAATTCCGCCGAAGGCGATCGCGGTGTCGTCGCCGTAGAGAATTGACAGTTCGTCGACTTCAAATTCCGTTTCTTGGCTGACAACGGTCCGGTCATCGCCTTCGGACATCCGCTTGTGGAACTCGCGAACGCCCGCATGGCCTCGGAAGATCTCGGCATTCTGCGGGATCACGACAACGTCGGGGTGGAGACACGCGACCAGTCGCTCAATGTCCCGCACCTTGAACGCGTCAACCGCTTCATCGCGCAACTTGCGCAACTCGTCGTGCGCGGGATCTTCCGCGGGGGCCTCTGCGTCTTGCCCCGCAGCGAGCGGCCCGCGAACCGCTAAAGCCGTCGCCACAATAGCCAGCGGCGCGATGCGGCGCCATCTTCGTTCTGACATGACTGGTCCTTGTCGTTGCTGCGAGTGACGGATACTCACTGTGAGGAAGCCCGCGACGCGTCTGGCGTCGCGCGGGCGAGCCAGCAGTAGTAGTCGATCATGTCCTGGTCCGCTTCGATCAACCGATCCGGCGTATAGCGAACGCCATTAAGGCGGATCGCATCGGCGGTAAGAAATCTCTTGATAAACAGTCGGCGGATTTGCAGGATCAGCCGGTCGAAAAGCACCCGGCGAATCGGTCCCGATGCGCGGCGAGCAAACACGTAGACATCGACGCGGACCCGCCCGTCAGGCAAGGGCTCGCGGGCCACCAGCCCGTAGGTTGCCGTTCGACGAAATTCGGCCGATGCGAAGCTCAGACTGCCGCACCAGTCGGTAATCGCCAACTTCACCTCGTCGCCGGCAAAGCGTCGCGTGACGCGATCTTGCCAGGTGTCGCCGGCGACCGCGAATACCCCAAGCGCCGCGAACGCAAAGCGATCCGGCTGTTCGGTTCGCGGTTCGGCAACCAGTCGGCGATCGTGAGCGGCGCGAAAATGCTGCAAGTCGAACGCATTGGCGCCCGACACGTACCACGGACAGTCGAGCACCGTGCCGAACGGCCGGGCGCGAATCAGTTCGTCAGGCGATCGGCCCGGAAAATACGGCAGGGGATACAGCGGGCGCTCGCCGTTGAACACAAAAACCAGCCCATTGCGCTCTTCCGCCGGGTAGCAGCGCTGGCGGGCGAACTCAGGAATCGACTCCTGGGCGGGAATCTTGCGGCAGACGCCGTTCGGGCCGTACTCCCAGTCGTGAAACGGGCATCGGATGCAATCGCCAGCCACGCGCCCCGCTCCAAGGTCGGATCCCAAGTGGGCGCAGTCGGCGTCCATCACCACAATGGCGTCGCTGCTCGCGGGACGATAAGCGACCAGACGGCGGTCCAAGAACTGCTTGGAGAAGGGCTTGTCGCGCACCTGACTCGATTCGCAGAATACGTACCAGGAAGCCGGGAAGGCGGGGAAATCGTCGGCGGCGGGACGCCAATTGCCGGGACGATTCGCGCTTGGCGTTTCGGGAGGCGGCGCTGCCAACGACCTCATTGCTGATGTTCCTGTCGTCGCCATGCTTGCGGCGCCCAAGGGGCGAAATCGGGCAACCGGGCGGACGAGCGGAAACGCCGTCGTCGACCGACAGGAGTATGGCAATTCGCGTAGCAGTTGTCAAAAATGCGGGCCACGGCGGCGCGGAGGGCGGACCGTGGTGCGAACGCGCGAGAGGACGATAGGATAGGACCGTTGCTTTCGACTGACCAATCTCATCGCACGCTGGATCGTATGCTGCGCCGCGCTGGCGAGCCGCGCGATGCGCTATCCGTCTCGTGGGACGAGCCAGCGGACTTTGACAGATGGTTTGTGTGCCCCACCGTGACGCCGCTGTATTACGCGCCGGTCTACGGCGAGCTGACTCGCGGCGAGCAGCTTCGTTACAATCACCTGACCGCGATCTACTTCAATGAGCTAATCGGCTATTTCGAGACGAGTTTTGCCGTCAGCGTGTTGGCAGCGGTCGGGCGGGCCGAGGCTGCTGGCGACGACGCCCGGTTCAGCGCCGCGCTGCGACAGTTCGTGGCTGACGAACAGGAACACACCCGCTGGTGGCGCCAGCTTACACGGTTGAGCCAGCCGAGCGCCGCCAACGAGATCCAGCCGCCCCTATTCCAAATCCCCAGCGCTCTGGGGACGCTGTTGGGCAAGCTGCTCGCGCGACCGCGCTTGTTTCCCGCGGCGTTCTGGATCATGCTTGTGCTCGAGGAACGCTCGCTCGACATCTCGCGACGTTCGTTGCGGCTGGAAGTCGGTGAAATCGAACCTCGTTACCGCGAGGTGTATCGCAAGCACATGGAACACGAAGCGGCGCACGTGGCATTGGATTGCCAATTGCTCGAGCGTTATTTCGCCCCGCGATCCCGGCCCCTGCGCTGGCTCAATGCACGGTTGTTTCGCACGGCGCTGCGCAAATTTCTGCTACCGCCGGTGCGCGGCGCCAAGCGCGTCGTGGAGCGATGGATCGCGGAATGCCCGCAGCTTGCCGGCCGGCGGACGGAGATTCTCGGTCAACTCGAGGCCGTTGGATCGTCGCCGGACTACCACCGCATGATGTATTCGCGCACTTCCACGCCAATCGCATTCTCGCTGTTTGATCGGTTTCCCGAGATGCACGCGTTGGACCGCGTTCTGCTGTGCTACGCCCCGGCCGTTAAGGACCGCGACCGATGACGCCCCGCCGCACCGAGCACGCGTATCCCATTCCGACGCGCCTCAACCTGGCGATCATCGCCGCACAACTGCTGGCGCTGGCGGGAATCTTCTTCGCGACCGCGCATGCCGCGGCAACGTGGCAGTTGCTGCTGCTGGCGTGTGCGATGGCCGTCGTGGGCAATTCGGTCTACTCGATCATCCATGAAGCGGAGCACCGCATGCTGCATCCGCGGCAAGAAATCAACGATGCGCTCGGGATCGTCATGGCGTTGCTGTTTCCAGCGCCGTATCACCTGCTGCGGCAAGGACACCTATGCCACCACCGAGCCAATCGTTCGGATGACGAAGCTTTCGACCTGTATTTCGATGGTGACCGCCCCGTCGTGAAGTGGCTGAAGTTCTATTCGATTATCACGGGCGTGTACTGGTGGGCGGTGGTTGCGGTCAATTTCCTGGTGTTGCTGTTTCCGTTCTTGTTGAAACGGCGTTACTACGAGTTCGACAATCACTTGGCCAAGTTTGTCGAGGTGCTCGACCCGCGATATACGAGAATGATTCAGGCCGAAGCGCTGGCGGCCATTGCGTTGCACGCCCTGATCGTCCTCGGACTGCAGATTCCGTTGATGTCCTACGCGATCGTGTATTTTGGGTTCGGCTTCACCTGGTCGGCAATGCAGTACGTGCATCATTTCGGGGCCGAACGGGATGTGTTGGCTGGCGCCCGCAATCTGTGGGTGCTGGCGCCGCTTGACGCCGCTTGGCTCCACCACAACTGGCACCTGACTCATCACAAGCAGCCGACCATTCCGTGGGTCTATTTGCCAAGTTTGGGGCGAACCCAAGATCCCCGGCGAGAGTTTCTGCCGTGGCATTACTTGCGAATGTGGCGGGGGCCTCGGCACACGGACGAGCACGTCCATGGCGCGTTCGAAGGTCCGGTGAGCAAGTGACCGACGGCAGCCTGGGACCTCCGCCTTCCGCTTGTCGAGTGGCATCGCAGCCGAAACCGACTCCGGACACATGGCGAGTCTTCTTGCATTATGCCATCGGCGTGCAAGTCGTCTGGCTGGCCGTTTACGGAGGCGCGTCCTGGCTGACGGCATCGCACGCGCGACGCGTGTCGTTGGCCATGCCCTGGGACGAGGCGATCCCGTTCGCCCCCGCTGCAGCCGTCGTCTACCTGTCGCTGCCGGTGATGCTGTGGCTGGCGCCGCTGTACCTAGCGACGCCTGGAGAAATGAGGGCCTTCGGCAAGCAACTCGTCATCGTGATTCTTGTAGCCGGTATTGGTTTCGTTTCCCTGCCCGCAAACCAGCCCGCGGTCCCGGCGATGCCGGAGGGCTTCGGCGCCGCAATGTTCCGGGTGGCCGATTGGGTTAATCTCGACCACAACCTCTTTCCATCACTGCACGTTGCGATGGCGACGCTCGCCGCGATTTCCTTCTCGCGGCACGTCAACATCTTTGCCAAGCTGGCGCTGGTCGGCTGGGCCTGCGGCATTGCTGCGTCGGCACTTCTGATACGCGACCACTACATCGCCGATGTTCTGACGGGAGCGTTGCTGGGCGCCTGCGTATTCGGCGCAACCAGGCATTGGGAACGCTCATCCGAACCGGATCGCGCTGGTTTAGCGCCCGCCGCAGACCCGTAGCTAGGGCCCGACAGGGCGCAGATTGCAGGGATGCGTCTCCGAATCGCGGCACGCGCTGCAATAGAGAGTTCGGCAATGGAAAACGGCCCTGGCCATGCGACGAACGTCTCCCACCGAGAGTCACTCGAAACCTCCGATCGAATGGGAATCCGCAGCGATGTCGCCAAGCTACCCTTCCCCGCCCTCGTGCAAGTGAATGTTCTCGCTGCTGCAATCGGATTGCGACTCAACAAATTCGCCGCGGTTGGGTCAACCGATCCGTTGTTCGCTGAAAGCCAACGCGCAGCGGTCTCGCCTGATTTGTGACACCGCCAGGAGTGCGGCGGGAATCGAACGGGATTAACAGACTACGAGACCCCCCAGACTAGCTTGAAGCAATTTCCTCTATCTGCCGTCACGCAGGGCGTGTCGGAAGCGCGCAGTTGCGAGGATGTCTCACGTTGAATTCTCAACCAAGACTCCGAATGGCGGCGGGCGAGTATCCGGCGACTTTCGCCGGATTCGCCCTGCACGTCGCCTCGCCCATAACGCAGGTCTCCGAGAGCACGCCGCACCGGGTATTTCGCGAGTGGTTGGGGGCAATCCCAATTCGCTATGCACGGCGGAGGCCACTTCACGGCGCCAGCGGAGCGCTCCTGGCTGCATCTCCCAATTCAGTCAGCTTCACTCGAGTGCTGGATCAGGGCGAAATCGAACAGTTCGGGCAATTCGCTGACCGCGTCTGCTCGTTGTTCGGCGAATCCCCGTCCGAACCGCGTTCGCGTACTCCAGGAGGATGATCACGCAGCGGACGCCGGCTTCCAACCAACGGGGTTGGAAGCCGGCTAGATGCGGTCACGCTTATTGACCTTGATGCGATTTGGCTCGGCGCATCGACCCCCGCGGAGACAATGATTGCAGTAGAATGCACGGACTTCACCCGTACCGAGGTCTTGAAGCGGCTTGGCCGATCCCGTTCGCCAAGGAGAGATGTCGTGAGCGAGAAGACTCTACGAAAGACGCCTGGCGACCATCAGGCAGCCCCTGTCGAGCGCCCGACCTCGCGGTTTCCGCGCCTCAAGGCAACTTGGCGAGCGATCCGTCGTCGCCGGTTCGCCATCGCTTTGGTCATGCACGCGCTGGGCGCGTTGAGTTCGGTGCAAGCCATCATGTCGACGAGAACGCCGCAAGGCGCCATTGCCTGGGCGATCTCGCTCAACACGTGTCCCTACATTGCGGTTCCGGCCTACTGGGTGTTTGGGCGATCCAAGTTTGACAACTATGAACTCATTCGGCATCGAGAGATGCTCGCAGTCAGCGAGACGCAGAATGCGACGATCCGTGCGCTGCGAGATCAGGGGATGCTCTTTGCGCCTGTGGATGGCGACGACAAACGTCAGCAATTGGTGCTCGAAGGGTTGGCTGAGATGCCAATCACGCGCTACAACGACGCGGATCTGCTGATCGACGGCGAAACGACCTTTCAGGCGATCTTTGATCGCATCGCCGACGCGGAGCAGTACGTGCTGGTCGAATTCTACATCGTTCGTCCCGACGAGTTGGGCAATCGCCTGAAAGACGCGCTCGTCGCAAAAGCCCGCGAAGGCGTCGCCGTCTACTTCCTCTACGACGCACTCGGCAGCCACGGTTTGACAAACGAATACCTGCAGGAGCTGACTGATGCGGGGGTTTCTGTTGCGGGCTTCAAAACGACGCGCGGATGGGGTAATCGCACCCGGGTCAACTTTCGCAATCATCGAAAAATCGTCGTTGTCGACGGGGTCGAGGCCTTCGTGGGCGGGCACAACGTGGGCGACGAATATGTCGGCAAGCACCCGACGCTCACGCCGTGGCGGGACACGCACGTTGCCGTTCGCGGGCCGGTCGTGCTGGAAACGCAAGTCGCCTTCGTGGAGGACTGGCGGTGGGCCACGGGCGATACTCCGGAGCTCAACTGGGAGCCGCAAAAGGCCGCGGAGGGAGATATGCTCGCGCTGTGCCTGCCCACGGGGCCGGCCGAGAACATTGAGACGGCGACACTGCTAATGCTTGATCTGATCAATATGGCGAAAACCAGAATCTGGATTGCCAGCCCTTACTTCGTGCCAGATGAGCAGTTCGTGTCCGCACTGCAATTGGCGGCGCTGCGCGGGGTCGACGTTCGCGTGTTGATCCCGGAAAACAACGACGACGCTCTGGTCGACCTCACTTCGTATTCGTATTTGGAAGAGGCCGAACGCGTTGGGATCTGGATCTATCGCTACGAGCCCGGATTCATGCATCAGAAGGTCTGGCTGATCGACGAGCGACTCGTCTCGATCGGCACCGCGAATTTCGACAATCGCTCGATGCGGCTCAATTTTGAGGTGACGATGCTCCTGCGCGACGCGGAATTCGCTGGCCAGGTCCGCCGGATGCTGGAAGCCGATTTCGCGAAGAGTCGCGTGGTCTCCGCGAAGGAGTATACGGAGAGTTCGGGCGTGTTTCAGTTTTTCGTGCGAACGGCGCGACTGCTGGCGCCCGTGCAATAGGCGCCACGTCGCGGCGCGAGTCCCAGCCGACGGCGCGGCCCGTTTGGGCGTTCCAGCGCGAACCAAGCGGTCGGCGCGGACCTAGCGACGCGAACTCGTCGATGGGCCAGTTCGTTTGAGAGGCGCGCACGCCGTCGCTCTCAGAACGCCCACCGACATTGGGTATGGAATCCGGCCCCTTCATTTCCGGGCAACACGCGATACACGGTCTCGCGCCACGAGAACTCAAAGCCGATTCTCAGCGATTGATTCAGATCCCAGAGCAGGTTGGCGAAGTAAGTCTCATTGCGAATGCGCCCCAGCGCAGTCGGGTCGACGGAGACGTCGCGGTCGAGCGGATCGTCAATTCCGTAGCCCCAGTGACTGTGCAGGCACGGCGTCAAATAGGCGTAAACCTCGCACCAGCCCCCAGTCGAGCGGACTGAATTCAAGGTATCCCTGTTGATCGTCTGCAGAATGGCCCCGTTGTAGGTGCCCAATCCCTGGCCGCTGTACATCTCGGCCGCCATGCCGAATCGCTCGCTCAGCCGCACGCGGAGATCGGAACCTACGCCCCACACGTCGGCGACGACCTGCGGATCGGGCAGCGCCGGCGACGTGCGGAGTTGGCCGACGACTCCGGACACGCCCCACTCAAACGGTCGCTGCGCGGCAGGCCCGGCGCCCGCCTCTCCCAGAGCCAAGGCGACGCGCGCTTCGACATTCGGCCAGCCGGCGTCTTCGCTGATGCCGAACGTCGGATCGATCGTCGTGGCGATCGGTTCGCTCAATGCAGCCTGCAGAGTCCACTGCGAGTTTGCGCTGGGTTGGATGAACCGCTCCGCGCGAACCTGTCCGCGGAAGGCGTTGCCCGAGTTCCCCGACGCCGACAACGCCGAGAACGGCAGGATCGTCGGGATCATGGGATTGAAGACGTCGAACTGCAATCCCGCAGCGAACCGCCAGGCGTCGTTGCGCAACTCCCCGTACGCCAGCATCGGCAGCACGCCGTATTTGTCGGCAATGACGTTGTCGTTGTAGAAGACTCCCAGCACCTGCCCGCCCGTTTGCCACTGGCCCAGTTGCGGACCAACAAGCGCGGCGCCAAGCGTACTCTGGCGGGCGTGAATGTCGAACGTGCTCTGTTCGCGCCCGGGAAGCGGTCCCGGGGTCAAAAAGTAGGGCGTGCCGGGAGCGACCGGCCGCCTGCCGTTGAACACCATGTCCACCGTCACGGCGCCGAAGATGCTGATGTTGTAGTACGGATTGAGCGTCGAGACGCGCGGGCAGTCGACACAGGGCGCCTGTGGGGTCGGGCATTGGCACGAACGGCACGCTCCGCATCCGCAATAAGACCCGCATTCGATCAAATCGCCGCAACCGTCGCAGGCGCCGGGCAATTCGTCGTCCCAGCTGCAAGGGACCAGCCACGCAGAACTGGCCATCGGGACGCCGGAAGTCAGTTGCTGCTCCCGCTCCGTCCAGTAGGCGTCGCGTACCCTCAGCAGGGCGAGTTCCTGTTGGATATCCGCCAGTTGTTGCGACGAGATCTGATTCTCAATCGATGGCGATGCGACGGTTTCGTCGGCCGTTGCGGGGGACAGTCCGCTGCCGATCATCATCAGGGTCGCCAGAGCGACCAGGAGTTCCGGGCCAGAGAGGCGTGCAGGGTGGCGAAACATGCGAGGGCCCCTGGACATTGTCTGAGTGAAGGTGGGAAGTTCGGCCGTACTATCGATACGCCTGCTACGGCGAGCGGCCCCGGAACGACTCCGACTTCCGGCATAATCGGTCGCCTTTCTGGAACACCTGATGCCGGTTCCGAAAGTTCCGATTATGCCGACGCCAAAGTCGCCGCAACCCGCAAGGTCTGCCAGGCGGGACGCGGGGCGTCGGTGAGATCCGCGCGCAAAGTTCCGACGCGACGGCGGATCGACCCCCGGTCTAAAAAACACGAGAAGTTCGGGGCTCAGGGAGATTGCGACGCGCCCGACTCGCCCACGTCGGCACGAATGATAGTCGCTTTCACCTCGATCTTCTTCCCCGTGCGGGCCGACAAAAAGTCGCGAATCCGCTGCGTCTCTTCCTCGACGTCGAAATCGAGGGTCCGCGGGCTGATGGCTTCGACATCAACGCGAATGACGTCGCCGTCTTGATCGACGGCCAGCCGTTCCATAACGATCTTCTCGTAGAATTCGGGGCGCTCCCGCCGCAATTCTGAGAGGCAGCGGCGGACCTCGTGGCGCGTCAGCAGGTCCTGCAGCGCGAACATCAGCGGAATGGCGAGCCCGACGATGATCGCAAATGAGATGAGGATGCCGCGCCATGCGCGGGTCCAATGAGAGTAGCCGGCCAGCACGAATACGAGAGTGCCGCTGAAGACAATTCCTGCCAAGTTGGCGAGAAAGAGTAGCAAGGCGCCGGTCGCAACGTTCTGAGTGAGCGCCATTCCAACTTCCGGCAGGGCCGTATCCCCCAGGGCCAGCCCCAAGCCGACGACGCACAGCGGGGGCACCAGGGCGACGGCGATGGCCACGCCGGCGATGGCGTCGCCCAGGCTGCGGCGGGTCACGCAGAACGCACTGGCCGTTCCGGCCGCAATGGCGACGACGAGATCCAGCGCGGTGGGCGCCGTGCGGCCGATGATTTCGCGCCCGACGGTGTTAACGCCGACGACGCGCGTGGCCGCGTAGGCAATCGCCACCGTCAACACGGCGCCCGCGATCATCGTCCCGGTCGCTTTCAAGAGCAGGCGGCGGCGGGTCGTAGCGAGGCCAAAGGCCATCGCTCCAATCGGCTGCATCAACGGCGCAATGATCATCGCGCCAATGACGGTCGCAGCGCTGTCGGAGATCAGCCCATTGGTGGCGATCACCGTCGACAGGCCGAGCATGACGAAGAATGCAACTGAAGGCCGGGCGGCCACGGTTTTGGAAACGAGCACTTCCTCCGCTGGCGTGGGAGGTTCGTGCAGCGCTCGCCAAGCTTCGAGGAGCGACCGGGAACCCTGACGATTCGAACTCTGATCCATGGACGCATACTCGCCTGCGAAGGAAACACTCGAATCCGATGAAACAAGCGCAACAACCCCGTCCGGCGCATGGCGGCGCCTCACTCTTCACTCATACTCCCAGCGACACTCGTAAACGTTGTTGATCTGCGGATTGACCACCGACCAGCCAATGAGATTGCCGTAGGGGTGATCGATCATGAAACGCGACTTCAGTATCTCGGGCGGTTCGCCGCGATCCGCCGGGTATTTCAACAGACTGTACGTCCTGTAGGGGTGATCCTCAGGAAACAGCATCCACATGGACACGAGGTCCGTATCGAGCCGCATGGTGAAGCTAGCGTTCGATTTCTCTTCCGGAACGTCCACGAGCATTTCCATTTCCAGCGTGACCGGCTCGCCGATAGGAACGGCCGTCAGATCGTACTCAAGTTCGTAAAACGTCTTCATCAGCCCAAAGTCTTCGATGGGCTCCGCGACGCGACGGATGAGCGCCCGCGGGCCCGTGGCAGGTTGCTTGAATTGCACATCGTCGAAGCGGAGCGGAATGAAGAGCGTAACGCGATGATCGCCGGCGTAGTCTTTCGTGAGCTTCAGCTCCACGCGGTCCGAAATATAAACTCTGCCGCGTCGCGAGGCGTCCGACTCCTGGGGTTTCCACCGTCGCAGGTCGATGATCCTGGAATGCGTCAGCATCTCGACGCCCTTGTAGTCGATCGCAGTCCGCTGCGGCGTTTCCTCGATCGTCTCAGCCCGCCAGCCCTGCGTCGGGTCCCCGGCGACAAGCTCCAACACGCGGCGAATGTCGGGGTCGCCCTGCGCGATCGCCTCGTTCACCTCCGCCAGGACCTGCGCTTGGTCGTAAAACTGGTACGCCTTCCACGGCAGATAGCCGAACAGGAAGATCGCCAAAGCGATGTAGACGTAGGTCGGCCAATCGCGGAAATCCAGCAGCGTCGACCAGACGCGCCGGGCTGACGAGCGTCGCAGCTTGCGCGACACGACCGTCGGTTCCGACGCGGCAATGCCCTGCTCCGGGGGCGGGGCGCTCGTCGCTGGCAGCAGCTTTGCGGGCACCGGGGCCCACGGCGGCTGGTCGGCGCCAGCGGCCGCCGTATCGCCGTGCCGGGCGCGGTAGGCGCTGCGGGCGACCTCGTATCCGTGCTGCGCCAGGGCGTTGATCTCCTCGTCGGAAAAGTGATCTAAGTCGGTTCGAATCGATTGAACTTCGGGCTGGATCACCGGATGCAGCGCCGGATTGTTTTCTTCGCCCACCAGGTCGGTGATCGACAGAAAGAGCAAGCCGTCTTGGGTGGCGAAGTTATCGCGTTCCAACTGCCAGACGCGGTCCCAGAGGATGTCCGATGCGCGCACCGATTGGCCGATGAAGCTGAGTGCGCTGTCGCTGAGCACCTGGAACGGCTGCCCGGCGTCGCTGACGATGACCTCGTCGAATTGTTCGCCTTCGTGCTTCAACCAGTAGAACGCCCGGATGCCCAGATTGTCGAAAACGCCGCCGTCGGTGAAGTACTCGGTGCGAAACTCGCCCTCGCGGACCCCCAGATCAGCCGCGGTCACGGCCACCGGCGGAAAGAAGCCGGGAAAGGCCGACGAAGCGCCCACGGCCCGCGAGATCCGCGCCATCTTGGCGGGCACGTGGCGCATATCGAACTCGTCGCCCGGGGTTCGCTGCTGGATATGCAGACCTTCGCGATTGAACACCGTGAGCAACCCGTTGCTGACGTTCGTGGCCAAGATGTGCAGTGCCGGCTGCTCCGGCAATTCGTACACGCAGCGGTCGCCGAAGAGCTGCCGCTCGTAACATCGCTCGAGCAACGCGTTCGCAGTGAGGCGGGGAAAGTGCCGACGAACGAGCTTCCCCAGCAGGCGAATCGGAAACTGCAACGGCAGCCGCCGGACGACGTAGTTGCGTACGTCGTACTGAACGAAGTCCACGATCTCGCCGGCGGCTTCGTCGAACTGCTTGTCGTCGCCGTTGTAGCGGTCCCAATTCAAGGCGAGATGGGCGGCGAGGATGCTGCCGCCGGAGACCGAGGCGATGTCGGTCACGTCTTGCAGAACGCCCGCATCGCGCAGGAATCGCACGATACCGAGATGGAACAGCGTCGCGCGGAACCCGCCGCCAGAAAGTGCAAGTCCTAACCGCGACATGCCAGGGACCCCTCAGTTCAGATGCAAGACTTGTTGATGAGGCTGCGAGGTCCTTCCCGATCAGAGCCGAGCGGACTGGCCGGGGCCCGCTGAATTCAAGCTTACCTCAGCATAGTCCGGCAACATTCTTGTTGCACGAAGAACCTACTGGACTCTGCGGCGGCCCTTCGAAGGATCGGAGCGGTTTCCCGTCCGCCAACGATCTCAGGCCCAGAAAGCGGCCAAAACCGCGCCTCTGTCCAGAGCGGCGGTACAGGGCGCGAAATGTCACCCGCGAGGAGCCTCGTCGCCGGCGACCGGCCGCGGCTCGGGCGGCGTGCCTGGGCCCAGCAAGATGGCCACCCACTTCAGATCCTCGCTATTCTCCAACGCGATCTTGACGACCATGGTCAATGGAACGGACAGCACCATCCCCACCGGCCCTAGCACCCACCCCCAAAAGACCAACGACAAGAAGACAAACAACGTCGAGATGCCGACTCCGCTGCCCATCATCCGCGGCTCGACCACGTTGCCGATCACCAGATTCACGAACAAATAGCCGAATGCGGTCCAGCCCCCCAAGACGAGCGATTCGGCCATCGTCGGCGGAACTCCGCCGTGGGCAGGTTGGAGAATCGCCACGACGACCGCTGGCACGGCTGCAATGACGGACCCGATATTGGGGACGAAGTTTAACAAGAACGCCAGCAATCCCCACAGTACGGGAAAGTCGACGCCCAGCAGCCACAGCCAAACAACCACAAACGCGGCCGTGATGAAACTGATTCGCGTCTTCAGGCGGGCGTATTGCCAGACGCTCGCCTTGATGCGGTCCAGGCGATCCACGACGTCGCTGTCGGCTGGATAGATGGCCCGCAGTTTGGCCGGCAGATCGGCCGCTTCCAGCTGCATAAAGACAAGGATCAGAACGACAAGCAGGAAATTGTTGGCGAGGCGGCCAATCGACCCCAGCACTCCGCCAAGGAGTGACATGCCCCGTTCGGCATTGAAGATTTCATCCCCCATACCGAATTCGGGGGCGATGCCGCGCGCCTTCAGCCAATTTGACAGGTTGATCTGCAGCGCCGTCAGACGCTGCTGATACTCAGGCAACTGTTGACTCAACTTATTGACGGAAGCGCCGACGACGCCTACGAGAAAGAATCCAGCCACCACCACAATGGCCGTCATGGCGAGCACGGCCGCCCAGCCAGGTAGTCCGCGGCGCTGAAACCAATTCAATGCGGGGAGGCTGATCAGAGCCAAAAACGCCGCCAAAATGAATGGCACGACGATTTCTTGAGCCGCACGCAGTCCGGCGACCACCACCACAAACGCCGCCGCCGAGACGAGCAATGAGCCGCCAGTCGTGTATTGTGCCTTGTCGGTCATGGTCGAAACTTAACCTGCATGCTTCGTGGATGCGAGTCGCTTCAGGAAAAGTATGGCAAAGGCGGTTGCCGCTGGTCCAGGCGCGTACGCCGGGCAATCCACGTGCTGACGGCCATGTGCATCGAGGAAGCCGACTCAAGGCTCCTGGACTTGACAGCGCCTCCAGGCCGTCGGCACATGCCACCGTTGCGGCTTCCACCAGCCGATGCCCAGAAATCGGCCGACTGCTGAATGACGTGGGGAATCAAGCGATCTGAGTACCAACCTCGTGGGTAGGTTGGAAGCGGTGGCATTCGCGAATGCGTGTTTCGTGACGCTCAACTCCTTGCACCGTTCCCGCCATGACTTCGCATCCGACGGCACGCTTCAGTTGCGCGATCGTGCCAGCGAGCGTTGCTTCTGCCCGGGCGACCTGCAGCTCGACCGTCAACACTTCCGTGAAGCCGTCGGTCACCTCGCCAAAGTCGACGAGCCGTCCTCGAAAGTCGGCCGTCGCGAGTTGCAGAGCCTGCTTCGCTCGCGGCAGAACCCGATCGCTGCAGAGTCGTAGCTGCTCCTCGGCGGCGTACGCTTGGTCGACAAGCCGGCGGATCTGTCGATACGTGTCGTCGCGGGCAGCCCGGTAGTCGCCCAAGGCGACCTGGAATCGGTCGCTGCAATTGAAGAGTCCCTGCAGCAGGCGCAAGAACTCTCGCAGGGCGCCCCCAATCGCTTGCTCTTGCCGGCGGGGTCCAGCGGTTCGAGAGCACGCCCCACGAGTATTTGGCCAAGTTGCCTCAAGCACCGGCAGCGAAGCCCTCAGTGACCAAGGCCTCCGCCGCCGATGCAGCGTTTGGCGCCGCGCAGAAGACTTGTCCGGTGATGGACGAACCGCTCGACGCGATGGGCGGGCCCTACCGTACGGTCGTTGGAGGCAAGATCGTCCACTTGTGTTGCCCGGGCTGCGCGAAGTTCTTGCAGGCCGACCCCGAGAAGTATCTCGCCAAACTGAAGGATCACGGCGTCGCTTCGCCGGCGGCCAAGTGACGCCCCGATTGGGCAACGCCGGCGGCCGTCGGGAGATCTTCGGCCGCCTGGCATTGCCTGCCAACAGCGGAGAATCCTCAACTCTCACACCGCCACACTCGCATCTTACTGAGCAGCAACGAATCGAAAGTCCCATGCAGCATTTTTTGGACAAGTGGCACGACGCGGCCCTGATATCTCTCGGCTTCTTTTGGATGGCGTTTTGGGCATTCGTGCTGGGCTACGTCATCAGCAGTTGCGTCCAAGTCTTTGTCACGCGCCAGCGCATGAAGCAGGCCATAGGCCAGGCCGGCGGCAAGAGTATTGCCTTGGCGACGTTCTTTGGGTTCATCTCCAACTCGTGCAGCTTTGCCGCGCTGTCCACGTCGAAATCGCTGTTCAAGAAGGGGGCCGGGTTGGCGCCCGCGCTGGCGTTCCTGCTGGCGTCGACGAATCTGGTGATTGAACTGGGGATCATCATTGCCGTTTTTCTTAGTTGGCAGTTCGTCGTCGGCGAATACGTGGGCGGACTGCTGCTGATCCTGCTGATGTGGATCGTGGTGAAACTCACGTTGCCAAAGTCGCTGGAGGAAGCCGCCAGGAACAATGTCGACGACGAGGACGACGAACGCGACGGGGCTGACTGGAAGCAGCGGATCACGAGCGTGGACGGCTGGCGACGCGTGGCCAGGCAGTACTTGACGGAGTGGGGCATGGTGTGGCGCGACGTGACATTTGGTTTCACAATCGCGGGGGGCATTAGCGCCTTCGTGCCACTTGCGTTTTTCACCACGCTGTTCGTCGGAGCGGGCGGCGACAGCGACCCCGCATTCAGGCAGGTGCTGCTGCAATCACTCGTCGGTCCCTTGGCCGCGTTCTTCACGTCCATCGGTTCCATGGGCAATATCCCCCTGGCCTTCCCCCATCGAAAGGCCCGGTCCCCCGGGACTTTCGCTTTTTCTCGGCTCGCGCGACGGCACTGCGCGGTTGTGCTGCCACGTTCTGCACCGCATCCGCGGTGGTTTTCTCGACGGCCGCGGGGGCGAATGAACTGACGTCGTCAGGAATCGGCTGGTTGTTGTCGGCCGCCCCCGGCCCAGTCGGGCACTCGGATCGGGCCGTCTGCCAGGTCAGGCGGGCTCAGCGGTTTCAGGTCAAGCACCGGCGTGCCGTCGAATGCGTCGATCTGATCGACGGTCACCACGTTGCCGTCGACCGCCAAGACCCGACAAGTCGACAGAGCGATCAGATTGGGACGGACCGGCGCGCGGCACGCGAAAACGCCCGTCAACGGGTTGGCTGGGTTGCCGCGCGGATGCACTTGCAGAATCGCGCGTTTGGCCGGCTCGTCATTCTTGTCGAACCACCACAGAACGTTGACGTGCGACCATTGGTCGAGTCCCAACAGGCCGGCAGCATACTTCTCAGCCAGCCGAATGCAGACAGAAGTTCCCGTCTTCTCAACTCGGCCGATGGGATCAACGCGCAGCGGCTCGCCCGCCGAATTTGCCGATTTCTGAAGTCCCTCGGCCGCGCGGCCAACGGACGCTTGCACCAGACTCCCGCCCGCCGCCGCGGAAGCGGCTCCAGTGAGAAATTTCCGACGTGACGACGGCATTGTGACGCTCCAGGAATCGAGGCTTGTGGGATCGAGGGGGCGAAGTCGCCGATGTAGTGCCCCGACAGTTCGACGGATTGGCACCCGACGTTCCAAAGGTGCGTGTCGCGTTCTGCCCGATTCGCGGGCAGCGGTGCTCGTTTGAGGGCAGGCGACTTTGGCCCGAACGGGCCGAACGGTCATGATTTTACCATTCTCATTGCGCCGACGGGTCGCAGCGTTGTCTGATCGCTGTCATTTCCCCTTGAGGAGGGATTGGCCCTCGATTTGCTTAACGCCCCGTCGCAAGTCGATGCCCGGTTGCCGCGGAGCAGGCGTCCGCGTTGCCGCTTGTTTTGGCAGATGCCGCCCCCGCCTTCTTGCCCCCTCATACGGCCCCTTTCTGACCGCGAGGAGCACTCCCCATGGCTCTCGATGTACTCAATTTGCGCCCGCAATCACTCCTCCAGGGCGTAGCCAGCGCCCGCTCCGCAACTTCGCAGGCACTGCTCATTGCCAGCATGGTTGTCGTAAGTCTTGCCGGTTGCTCGAGCGACGCGAAGCTCGATCTGGACGATCTGGACCTGGAGTCAGTTGCGGCCAACTCCGACGCTCCCCGCGAAACGCCCGCCGCCGACAAGGCGGACGACGCGGCGCCTGCGGCCTCCAAGCAGTTGCTGGACGTGGAGAAGGACTCGCTGAAGTTTGGTTTCATCAAGCTGACCGACTGCGCCCCGATCGTGATTGCCAAGGAGAAAGGGTTCTTCTCCGAAGAGGGCCTGCAGGTGGAGGTCATCGCCCAGCCCAACTGGAAAACGCTGCTGGATAACGTCATCACCGGGGAGTTGGACGGCGCCCACATGCTCAGCGGGCAGCCGATCGCCGCCACGATCGGCATCGGCACCAAGGCGCACGTGATCACCGCCTTCACGATGGACCTGAACGGCAATGGCATCACGGTGTCCAACGCCATCTGGGAGCAGATGCAGCAAAACGAGCCGCGGTTGAAGGACCCGGCGCCCTCGCACCCGATTTCCGCTGAATCGCTCAAACCGATCGTCGCCGAGAAGATCGCCGCGGGCGAGAAGCTGCAGATGGGCATGGTGTTTCCGGTCTCGACGCACAACTACGAGCTGCGTTATTGGCTGGCCGCCGCGGGGATTCACCCGGGCATGTACACCAAGAGCGACGTCGGCGGACGCACCGACGCCGAAGTGGAACTGTCGGTGACCCCGCCGCCCATGATGCCCGCCACGCTCGAGGCCGGCAACATCCAGGGCTACTGCGTCGGCGAGCCGTGGAACCAACAGGCTGTGGCCAAGGGCATCGGCGTGCCGGTCACGACCAACTACGACATCTGGAAGAACAACCCCGAGAAAGTTTTTGGGGTCACGAAGTCCTGGGCCGACGAGAACCCGCAGACGCACCTCGCGGTGATCAAGGCGCTAATCCGCGCGGGCAAGTGGCTCGACGAAACCGACGACGCAGGCAAGCTGGTCAACCGTGAAGAGGCCGCCCGCATCCTGTCGCGGCCCGACTATGTGGGCGCCGACTACGACGTGATCAAGAACTCGATGACGGGCTTCTTCTACTTCCAGAAGACCGACAAGCGGGCAATGCCCGACTTCAACGTGTTCTTCAAGTATCACTGCACCTACCCGTGGTACAGCGATGGCGTGTGGTTCCTGACGCAGATGCGTCGCTGGGGCCAGATCGCCGAGCCGAAGTCTGCCGAGTGGTACGACGAGATGGCGAAGAAGGTGTACCAACCGGAGATCTATAAACAAGCAGCACGGATGCTGGTTGACGAAGGACTGCTCGCCGAGGCTGACGTGCCTTGGGACACCGACGGTTACAAAGAGCCCGCCAGCGACTTTATCGACGGCGTCGCGTACGACGGCAAGGACCCGCTGGGGTATCTCAAGGCCCACGAGATCGGCAATCACCAGTAGTCCCTTCCGCTGCCGCTGCCCGCGCCGCTCTCCGGCGGCGCGAGCGGCAGCTTCTGTGGCTTCCCCCGGCCCGCTCGGCCTCGCCTCCCACCTCGCCGAACTATGAAATACAAAATCCTCAAAGTCATCGACGTCTCCGGGCTGACGTTCCTGACGCCCGTGGTGCGGCTGTGCTACGGCGAAGAGCCGCAGAAGCAATGGCGAGAGATTGCCCGCTTCATCGGCGCGCCGTTGGTAGCGTTTGTCGTCTTTTTGGGGCTATGGACGGTGCTCGCCCCCAAGCACCGCACCAAGTCGGGCGAAGTGCCGACCCCGGCCGTGGTGCTCGAATCGGCCAATGATATTTGGAAGTTCCATCTGCGCGAGAACGCCAAAGAACACGCCTACTCCATGACCGGCGAGGAGCGCCAAGCGCAGCTCGCAGAGGCTCAAGAGCGTCTGGCCAAGCTGCCGCCCTACGAAGCGGCCGCGGCCAAGAAAGTTGCCGAGGCGAACGAAGCGCGCGCCGCGGCGGTGACCGCAGCGCTCGAGCCGCTGCAGCAGCAGTACGACGAGCGCCAGGCCGAGATTGCCGCCGCCCAAGCCGCTCGCGAGAGCGACCTGCTCAAACAGGCCGCAGGGTTGGAGTCGGCATCGGTCGACGAGAAACAGGCTTACTTGGCGGCCGTAGCCTCCCATTTGGCGGCGGTCGATGACGAGCGCGACGAGTTGCAGGAGCTCAAGGGGCAGCAAACCGAAGTCCGCTCGCAACCCTTCGCCCCCTTGGCGGCGGCGTTGCGCACACAAACCAAGATTGCCGAAGAAAAGCAGTTTCTCACCAAGCTGATCGAACAACTTGACCGGGCCAACCGCGCGCAGAAAGCGACGCGCCAGGTCGCGTCCCTCCGCGACCAGCAGAAGCAATTCCTGGCCAGTTCCGGCGAGGACGCCTACGCGCTGGCCAAATCGATCGACAAGTCCAAACGCCGCATCGAAACCACGGCCGAGTCGACCTACGCCAAACCCTACACGCTGCCGATGCAGATCTGGCGGAGCGTGCTGTGCGTGTTCGTTGGCTTTTTGATTGGCACCGCGATCGCCGTGCCGATTGGGGTGTGCTGCGGGCTGAGTAAGACGGCCATGGCGGCGCTGACGCCGTTTATCGCGCTGTTCAAACCCGTTTCGCCCATCGTGTGGCTGCCGCTGGCGTTAATCATCGTGGGCGGGTTCATTCCCGATCCCGACAAGAATCCGCTGATTCAGTGGATGGAAAATCTCCCATTCATTGGTTGGATGCAGATCAACCCTGCGTTCATCGCCTCGGCGATCACCGTGGCGCTCTGCTCGCTGTGGGCCACCATGACCAACACGGCGTTGGGCGTGGCGTCGATCGACAAGGACCACCTGAACGTGGCTCGCGTGCTGCAACTGGGATTCTGGGAGCGGCTGTTCAAGATCATCATCCCGTCGGCGTTGCCGCTGATTTTCGCGGGCCTGCGGATTTCGCTGGGCGTGGGGTGGATGGTGCTAATCGCCGCCGAGCTGCTCAGTTCGTCCGAGGGGATCGGCAAGTTCGTCTGGGACCAGTTCAACAACGGCGCCTCCGACTCGTTCGCCAAGATGATGGTCGTGGTGTTCGTCGTGGGCGCCATCGGCCTGCTGCTCGATCGCATCATGATTGTGCTGCAGCGGATGGTCAGCTTCGAGGGCTCAGTCGCCGCCATTTGACGCCGCTCCTGCTCTGCAGTTCGCCAAGTCTCCTTTGCCCCATCGCCAGCCAACCTTCATGCCTGTTCTTGGACTCGACAACGTGACCTTCGGCTACGGCTCGGGCAGCGAGCGCTACGAGGTGCTGCGCGACGCCAGCCTGGCCATCGAGAAGAACGAGTTCGTCGCGGTGATCGGATTCTCCGGCAGCGGCAAGAGCACCCTGATGGCGCTGCTGGCCGGGTTGGAAAAGCCCGATGTCGGCGAGGTGCGCCTCGACGGCAACGCCAAGAGCGAGCCCGGGCCTGAGCGCGGCATCGTGTTTCAAAACTACTCGCTGCTGCCGTGGCTGTCGGTGTTCGAGAATATCAACATCGCGGTCCGCAAGGTCTTTCCCGAGATGTCGCGCAGCGAGCGGCGCGACTATGTGCAGAAGTACGTCGATCTGGTCACGCTGACCGGCTCGGAGTCGAAGAAGCCGCACGAACTCTCCGGCGGCATGCGACAGCGGCTGTCGCTGGCGCGCACGCTGTCGATGCAGCCGGAGGTTCTGCTGCTGGACGAGCCGCTCAGCGCCCTGGACGCTCTGACCCGCGCCGTGCTGCAGGACGAGATCATCCGGCTGTGGGAAGAAGACCGACGCACGGTGGTGATGATCACCAACGACGTCGATGAAGCGGTGCTGATGGCCGACCGCATCGTGCCGCTCACACCCGGGCCCAGCGCATCGTTCGGGCCATCGTTCGAGGTGACGCTCCCGCGGCCGCGCGATCGGGCGACGCTCAACTTCGATCCCGACTTCAAGCACCTGCGCAATCGGGTCACCAGCTACATGCTGTCGATCAACGACGAGAGCAAGACCCTGCGACCGACGATCGAGTACCCGCTGCCGGACCTGCAGCCGGTGCTTCCCAGCCAGCGCCGCCGGGCCGTCCGCACCAGCGCCTGACCGACCCCCACGAGGAGTGGCCCCGCATGGCTTCGCCCGACGATCGCTTTGTCGAGATTTTCCGGCTGATCAAGGCCTACCCCAATCCGTACGGGGAGCCGGCGGTCGTCGTCGACGGATTCAATCTGATCATGCGCCGCGGCGAAGTCGTGAGCGTCATCGGCCATTCGGGGTGCGGCAAGAGCACCGTGCTGACGATGGTCGCGGGGCTCAACTCGATCACCCAAGGCAGCGTGGCGATCGCCGGTCGCGAGGTCGAGGGCGCCGGTCCTGATCGAGCGGTCGTGTTTCAGTCGCCCTGCCTGCTGCCCTGGATGACCGCGTACCAAAACGTGCTGCTGGGCGTCAAACAGGTCTATCCTCACGGCTCGAAGCAGCAGCGTCGCGAGATTTGCGAACACTACCTAGCCGAGGTCGGGCTGGCCGACGCCATGCACCGCTACCCGCGTGAGATGTCCGGCGGCATGCAGCAGCGCGTGGGCATTGCTAGGGCGATCGCCCTGAAACCGCAAATGCTGCTGCTGGACGAGCCGTTCGGCCGGCTCGATTCGCTCACGCGGATGGAATTGCAAGACGTCATTCTGCGGATTCTCGATCGCGAGCGGATCACCACGCTGGTCATCACGCACGACGTCGACGAGGCGCTCTACATGTCCGACCGCGTGTGCATGATGACCACCGGCCCGCGGGCCAAGGTCGGGCAGATGCTCGATTTGCCGTTCGCTCGACCGCGTGATCGCAAGGAGGTGCTGGAGCACTTCTTGTACTACGAGTTGCGCGGTTGCTTGGTGTCGTTCCTGGAGCAGCAGGACAAGCGGACTTTCAAGACCGTCGCCGTGCCTTCGGGAACCGATCACACGATCGAAGCCATGTCCGAAACCAGGAGCGACTTCCGCGCCTGGCGGCATGAGGCGAGCGATCTGATTGCTGGTGCAGCGGACGCGGCGTCGACCGCGACTGTGGAACTGATGGCAGGCAAGAACTAGGCGGATCCCAATCATGCAGAACGCCGTGGACATGAACGACGCGCCTGAAGCCGCCGTGCGACCGTTGAGCGGTCTGCTCCGCGCGGTGGAAGTCTGGCGTCCCAGCGACGAGGGCGACCACCTGGTCTGGGGCGGCGGCGCGTATGGCGAATTAGACGAATTGCGCGCTGCTAGCGTCGACGAAACATTCGCTTGCGGCGAGGGGCTGCCCGGCGCCGCTTGGGAAACGCGCTCGCCGGTGGTGATGCACCAACTCTCAGCCGGCAACTTCAAACGTGCCGACGCCGCTCGGGCCACGGGCGTCACCGCCGGAGTCGCCCTGCCCTGCTTCCGCGGGGACGAACTGCAAGGCATCGTCGTTTTTCTGTGCGGCGACGATCCCGAAGCGCAGGGCGCCTTTGAAGTCTGGAGCCGCAATCACCGCGAGGAGTTGGGGCTGTCGGCCAGCTACTACGCCAACCTGGAACGGTTCGGGTTGATCAGCCAGTACGTCAAATTCCCTCGCGGTTCCGGTCTGCCGGGAGAAACCTGGGTGTCGCGATTCCCCAAACTGATTTCGCGGCTGGGCCAATCGAAAGGCTTCATGCGGGCCGCCGGCGCCGCGGCCGACGGGCTGTCCACGGCCCTGAGCATTCCGATCATGCGCAGCTCGTTGGATCTCGATTCGGTCGTGCTGATGCTGTCGTCAGCGCGAGCGCCGTTGGCTCACGCATTTGAGATTTGGGCGCGCGAGCAGGAGTCCGACTCGCTGCGGATTTGCCAGGCCGACTATGGCCAGTTCGTCAATCTCCAGCCGGGCGCCGCGAAACTGCGCTACCAGGTCGGCGAGGGGCTCGCCGGGGGCGTGTGGGATCACGGCGTGCCGGAAGTGACCGAGGAGTTGCCCGTCGTGGAATCAGCGCGCGGAGAGGCGCTGGCCGAGATCGGCCTGACCACGGCGTTGGCCTGGCCAGTATACGTCAGCACCGAACTGGCGGCCGTCATCAACTTGTTCTTGTGACGGAAGCCTGTCGAGTTTCGATTCTCGCCGCCGCGTTTCTTACCGCCTCGCTCTCAACACGTTCATGTCCACCGTCGTTGCCAACACGTCTGACGCGCCGCCGCTGGACTCATTGCCCAGTGCGCGCCCGATGACTCTGGCGGACCTGGTGGCCGGGGCGCTGGCGGAGCAGCAACAACTCTCGGCAGTCGAGCGGTTCTCGCAGTGGCATGAGCACCACGATGCGTCCCCGCTGCAGTCGCGGCACTACCGCTCGCTCATGCCGGCCAACCCTCCTGGCGCCGGCGAGCAGTACGCATTTGACGTCGACTTGGACGCCTGCTCAGGCTGCAAGTCATGCGTCGTCGCCTGCCACGCGCTCAACGGATTGGACAAGCAAGAAAGCTGGCGCGACGTGGGGCTGCTTATGCCCGCCGATCCTGCAGCCCCGGCGGTCCTGCAGTACGTGACCACCGCGTGTCACCACTGCCTGGAGCCGGCCTGCGCGAGCGGCTGCCCGGTCAACGCTTACGAGAAGGATCCCGTCACCGGCATCGTGCGGCATCTCGACGACCAGTGTTTCGGCTGCACGTACTGCACGATGGCGTGCCCGTACGAGGCGCCCAAGTATCACGCCGGCAAGGGTATCGTTCGCAAGTGCGATATGTGCACCCACCGGCTCGCCGACGGCGAGGCGCCCGCCTGCGTGCAATCGTGCCCGAACGAAGCCATTCGCATCACGGTTGTCAAAACGGAGGAAGTTCGCCGGCAGTGCGGCGAAGGTTCGCTGGCGCCCGGCGCGGTGACGTCCGCGTTCACCCTGCCAACGACGCGATTCACGAGCGCCAAGCGCGACGTCTCGAAGTTCCGACCGGCCGACGAAGGGCACGCCCGCCCGCAACACGCGCACGGGGCTCTGGTCGTTATGCTGGTGCTCACCCAAGCCGCGGTCGGCGCGCTCGCTGCAGTGCTAGCCTGGGCTTGGCTCGGCGGCGGCTGGTCGACCGCGTCCGGGGCGCAGTTCCTGACCGGCATGGCAACGCTGGCAGCCATGGCCGCGGTCGTCGGCGTCGCCGCGGCCACACTGCACTTGGGCCGGCCGCAGTATGCATTTCGCGCGCTGTTGGGCGTGACCCATTCTTGGTTGAGTCGAGAAATCGTCGCATTCGGCGCGTTCATGCCGCTAGCGGTGGCGATCGCAGCGGCAGCCTGGGCCATGCCGTATTGGCCCGTCGCCGAACGGCTGATTCCCCCCGCGTTGGCCGCCGCCGTGGGGTCCGGCCTCGTGGCGATTTGGTGTTCGGTGAAGATTTATCAGTTCACCCGGCGGCCCTTCTGGGTTGGGGCCAATACGGCGGCCAAGTTCTTTCTGACCGCCGGCGTGTTGGGCGCGAGCGTCGCCTGCGCCGGCGCGGCGTGGGCCGGCGAGCCGCCGTCCCCCGTGCGAGCTTTCGCCTTCGCGACATTTTTCCTGACGCTGGCCAAGGTGGCGTTCGAAGTCAGCCAGCTCCGAGCGATCGCCCTGACCGAGCAGACTTCACTGGCCTCGTCCGCCAAGTTGTTGCGAAACGCCTTGCGTCTGACGACATCGTGGCGTTTGGCCCTGGGAACGATGGGGGGGATTGTGGCGCCGGCGATCTCGCTGCTGCGGGCCAGCGATACGACGACCGCCTGGTTGGCGCTGCTCGCGTGCGGGCTGTGCCTGGCGGGCGAGCTGCTCGAACGCACCCTGTTCTTCCAGGCGGTGGTGCCGTTGAAGATGCCAGGAGGGTTGCCCGCATGACCACGTCGACGCCGCCACAATCGGTTTCGCTCGCTGAGCAAATCAAGTCGCTGGTGCATCAGCGCGAGGGCCGCCTGACGCGCGAGCTGCTGCTGCAGCCGGGCCGCTTCGGCTTGGGCAAGGTGCCCGCCGGCGCGGCGCCCGACGCGACCACGACGGCCGTGTGCGGATACTGCGCAACCGGCTGTGGATTGAATTTGCATCTGCAGCAGGGCGTCGCAACGAACTTGACGCCGTCCACCGACTATCCAGTCAACCTGGGCATGGCCTGCCCCAAAGGGTGGGAGGCGCTCAGCGCGCTGGACTCGCCCGACCGGGCCACGACGCCGCTGTTGCGCGACGCGTCGGGGCAATTGCGTCCGGTCGACTGGGAGCACGCTTTGGAGGCGTTCTGTTCGCAATTCAAAGCGATCCAAGCTGAGCACGGCCCCCAGTCGGTCGCCTTTCTCAGCACCGGCCAGATCCCCACCGAAGAGTTGGTGATGCTGGGGTCGCTCGCCAAGTTTGGCATGGGCGTCATCCATGGCGACGGCAACACGCGGCAATGCATGGCCACCGCGGCGACCGCGTACAAACAGTCGTTCGGGTTCGACGCGCCGCCGCAAACGTACGCCGACTTTGAGGAGTCGGACGTGATCTTCCTGATCGGCGCCAACTTGTGCGTAGGCCACCCGATCATGTGGGAGCGCGTGCTGCGCAATCGCCGCGGCGGCAAGGTCGTGGTCGTCGACCCGCGTCGCACGGAGACGGCCCAGGCGGCTTGGAAGCACCTGGCGATTCGGCCCAAGTCGGATTTAGCCTTTCTTTACGGCCTGGCCCACGTGCTGATCCGCGAAGGTTGGGTCGACCGCGAATTCATCGACGCTCACACGACCGGCTTCGACGACTTTGCCCGTCACGTGGAGCCGTTCACGCCGGAGTTCGCCGCTGCCGCTGCCGGACTCGACGAGCTGCAACTGCTCGAAACGGCCGAGCTGATTCACGACCACGAGCGAACTTCGTTCTGGTGGACCATGGGCGTCAACCAAAGCTACGAAGGCGTACGGACCGCCCAGGCGATCATCAACCTGGCGCTGATGACCCGCAACATTGGCCGGCCCGGCACGGGCGCCAACAGCATCACCGGCCAATGCAACGCGATGGGGTCGCGGCTGTTCAGCAACACGACCAATCTGCTGGGCGGGCGCCGGTTCGAGGACGAAGGCGACCGTCGCGACGTGGCGGACGCGCTAGGCATTCCCGTCGAGCGGATCCCCTCGCATCCCAGCTGGGCCTACGACCAAATCGTCGAAGGCATCCGCACCGGCGAGATCCGCGGCCTGTGGGTCATCGCCACCAATCCCGCCCACACCTGGATCAATCAGGGCGACACTCGGGAGTTGCTCGACAAACTCGACTTTCTGGTCGTGCAGGACATGTACCACAACACCGACACGGCCCGCGTGGCCGACCTGGTGTTACCCGCGGCAGGGTGGGGGGAAAAGGAAGGCACGTTTATCAACACCGAGCGGCGACTCGGTTTGATCAAGAAAGTCCGTCGGGCGCCGGGGCAGGCGCTCGCTGATTTCACGATCTTCAAGCTGATCGCAGCCGCCTGGGGCTGCGACGAGTTGTTCGCGCGGTGGAATTGTCCCGAGGACGTGTTTCAGTCGATACGCGATTTATCGCGCGGCCGGCCGTGCGATATCTGGGCGATCACGGACTATCGCACGCTCGACGCCGCGGGCAGCGCTCAGTGGCCCTGCACCAGCGAAGAGCAACTGCACGAGCCGGAGCGGCGTCTGTTTGCCGATGGGCGGTTCTACCACGACGATCAACGGGCGAAGTTCCTCTTCGATCCGCCGACGCCGATGCCCGAGCCGCCGGACGCGGACTACCCGCTGCTGCTGCTCACCGGGCGCGGCGCCGTGTCGCAGTGGCACACGCAGACCCGCACGCAAAAGAGCGCCGTGCTGCGGAAGCTCTATCCGCAGTCGATTTACGTGGAGATCAATCCCGCCGATGCCGACGTTGCTTCGGTTCGCACGGGCGACCGCATCACGATCGAGTCGCGCCGTGGCGCGGTGACCGCCACGGCCATCGTGACGGCCGTCGTGCAGCCGGGGCAGGTGTTTATCCCTATGCACTACGAAGCGACCAATCGGCTGACGTTGCCGCACTTCGATCCGCACTCCCGCCAACCTTCCTACAAAGACTGCGCCGTTCGCCTGCGGACGAGCCGGTCTCGCTTGCCCAAATAGACAGGACCTGCCATGTCCGCCACCACCAATGGTTTCGCCAACGGCGCCGTCAACGGTTCGGCCGGCGCCGGTTTCTCGCCCGAGCAGCAGAGTTACCTCCAGGGCTTTGCGCTGGGCGCCGACGTGGCCCGCAAGGTGCGCGGCTTGCCGGTGCTCTCGGCGAGCGGCGGGCCGGCGGGCGAGACCGTCACGCTGGGCGGCCAGACCACTCTGCCGGCGCCCGGCGCCGGCGGCGACTATGCCGCCGCGCCCGAGATGATCCACGTCGCCGCGCAAGACCGCCAGGTCGCCGCAGGCGGAAAACTGTGCAACGAGGAAGTCGCCAAGCGCGCAAAAAACCCGCTGGACATGTGGGACGAAATGGCGGCCCGCGCCGCCGCGGGCGAGTTCCCCAAGGGGTCCGACGTGTTCCTGACGAAGTTCCACGGCATGTTTTACGTGGCACCGGCCCAGGACGCCTACATGTGCCGGCTGCGGATCCCAGGCGGGCATTTGTCCAGCTACCAACTGAGCGGGATTGCTGACCTGGCCGAGAAGTACGCCGGCGGCTACGCCGACGTGACGACCCGCGCGAACTTGCAACTGCGCGAGATTGCCGCCACGGATCCGATCCACGTGCTGATGGGGCTGCGTGATCTGGGGCTGATCAACCTGGGCGCCGGCGGCGACAACATCCGCAACGTTACGGCCAGCCCAACCAGCGGCGTCGATCCGCAGGAGTTGATCGAGACGCTGCCGCTGGCCCGCGAGATGCACCACCACATTCTCGCGCACCGCGAGATGTACGGGTTGCCTCGCAAGTTCAACATCGCGTTTGATGGCGGCGGCTCGATCGTCGCGTTGGAGGACACCAACGACATTGGATTCACAGCCGTGCGGGTGTCCGAGGAGAACGCCGACGACGCGTGTCCCGCGGGAGTCTATTTTCAACTGACGCTGGGCGGCATCACGGGCCACGAAGACTTTGCTCGCTACACCGGCGTGCTGGTGCGTCCCGAGGAATGCCTTCCCGTGGCTGCAGCGATCATCCGCGTGTTCATCGAGAGCGGCGACCGCACCGACCGCAAGACGGCTCGCTTGAAGTACGTGCTCGACGACTGGGGCTTCGACAAATACCTGGAAAAAGTGGAGAAACTGCTGCCCTTCACTCTGCGGCGCGGCGCGCTGGATCGTTGCGATCCGCGTCCTGCCGAGGACCGCTGGGGGCATATTGGCTTTCATCAGCAATCGCAGCCAGGCCAGTCGTTCGTCGGTCTGTCGCTGCCCGTGGGACGGCTGACGGTGGATCAGCTACGCGGGATCGCGGCGATCGCCCAACGCTATGGCTCGGGAACGATCCGGCTGACGGTGTGGCAGAACCTGCTGATCACCGACATTGCCGATGACGACATCGACGCGGTCAAAATCGAAATCGAGGCGCTCGGGCTCGACTGGCGGGCCAGCAGCGTGCGGTCTGGCCTGGTCGCCTGCACGGGCAACGCCGGCTGCAAGTACGCCGCCGCCGACACCAAGCGGCACGCGATGCAAATCGCGGCTTTCGTCGAAGAGCATGTGGAGCTGGACCAGCCGGTCAACGTGCACCTCACCGGATGCCACCACTCGTGCGCTCAACACTACATCGGGGACATTGGGCTGATCGCCACCTCCGTCGAGGACGGCGACGACATGGTCGAGGGATACCACCTGCATGTGGGCGGGGGGTATGGGCAACGGCAGTGCCTCGGCCGCCCACTGTACCACTCGCTCCGTTTTGACGAGGCCCCGAAGATCGTCGCCCGCTTGCTGGAAGCGTACCTGGCTCACCGGACCGACGAGCAAGAACAGTTCGTCGACTTCGCGAATCGGCACGGAGTCGAACAGCTCCGCAATCTGTGCGATTTTGCCGTGGAAGCCGCCTGAGCGCGCCGCATCGTTCGCACTGGAAGAGTCAACAACTCACCCGAGTCTCGATAGAACCATGAGCGTGTCTCTTATTCCCGAATCGGCCCCGTTCTCGACCGAGCAACGCGCCTGGCTCAACGGCTTTCTGAGCGGTTGGCTGGGCGTCAGTGGCGAGGCCAACGGCGCCGCCGGGCTCAACGGCGCCGCCGTGGCGGGCCTGCTGCCGGGCGTCCCAGAAGAACTCGCCGAAGCCGCCGAGGACTTCCCCTGGCACGACCCGGGGCTGCCAATTGTCGAGCGAATGGAACTGGCCGAGGGCAAGCCGCTGGAGCGGCGGCTGATGTCGGCCATGGCGCAGCTCGACTGCGGCGCGTGTGGCTACTTGTGCAAAACATACTCCGAAGCGATCGCCGCGGGCGACGAGAAGAGCCTGACGCTCTGTTCGCCCGGCGGCGGCGAGACGGCCAAGGCGCTCAAAAAGATCCTCAAGGAATCCGGCGGCGCCAAGAGCGGCTCCTCGGCGACCGCCGCGAAACCAGCTGCCGTTGGCACGCGGCAAAATCCGGCCGTCGCCGCCGTGAAGCACATCCGCAATCTCAACGGCGAAGGTTCCGCCAAACACACGGTTCATGTGGAAATCGATCTGAACGGCTCGGGTGTCGACTACCGCGTCGGCGACGCGCTGGGCGTGTACCCCACGAATTGCGACGAGCTGGTCGCCGCCGTGGTCGAGGCGCTGGGGGCGCAAGGCGACGAAATGGTGACCAGTCCCGCAGACCAGTCGCTGCCGTTGGCCGACGCCCTGCGTCGCGACTGCGACCTGGCGATGGTGCAAGAGGAATTGGTGGAACTGCTGGCCGCGCAGGTGGTCGATCCACAGGAGCAGGCGACGCTCCAGCAGATCATCGACGACGATGCGTGCGACCAGCACGACTTGCTCGACGTCCTGCAACTGGCCGCGTCCGCTCGTCCGCCCGTGCAGGAGGTCGTCGACCGTCTCCCGCGGTTGCAGCCCCGGCTGTATTCGATCGCCAGCTCGCCCGCGGCGCACCCCGGCGAGGTCCATCTGACGGTGGGCCGCGTCGAAAAAGAACTCCGCGGTCGCGATCGCAAGGGAGTCGCTTCGACGATGTTCGCCGACCGTCTGAAACCCGGCGATCAGGTGCGCGTGTTCATTCACGCGGCCCACGACTTCACAACGCCTGCCAAAGCCGATGCGCCCATGATCATGGTCGGCCCGGGCACGGGGATCGCGCCGTTTCGTGCATTCTTGGAAGAGCGGATCGCGAGCAACGCTCCCGGCAAGAACTGGTTGTTCTTCGGCGACCAGTGTTGTGCGACGGACTTTTTGTACCGCGAAGAGTTAGAACCGTTGGTCGAAGCCGGCAAGTTGCGGCTCGATACGGCGTTCAGCCGCGACCAGGCCGAGAAGATCTACGTGCAGCACAGGATGAAGGAGGCCAGCGCCGAGCTGTTTCAGTGGCTCCAGGAGGGCGGCTACTTCTTTGTGTGCGGCGACGCCAAGCGGATGGCCGCCGACGTGGACAAAGCGTTGCACGAGGCGATATCCGAACACGGCGGTTTGAGCGAAGAGCAAGCAGCCGCGTACGTGGCTCAACTGCGCGACCAGGGTCGCTACGTCCGCGACGTGTACTAACCGCGTCGGTCATGCTGGCGACCGTAATGATTGACGCGGCGCAAGAGAAAGCGGCGTGCACGCGGCTGCCGCGGCTCGAGGAAATGATACAAGCCCGGCCGACAGGCGAATCGCGTCTGTCGGCCGGGCATTGTTCAATTGTATGGCGATTGACGTTGAGCGCGGCCCGATCGTCCGCGGCGTTGAATCGCCGCAAGCAGGCTATTGCGACGCCGCGTCGGCGTCGTCTGCGGAGTCGGCGGCTGCGTCGTCGCCTGGCTCGTCGTCCGCCGCGGCGTCCGCATCATCTTCCGTCGAATCACTCTCCCCCTCGGCGGCCTCTGCGGTCAGATCCTCCGGATTGGTTGGCGTCACGCCTTGCACTCCCTCGGTCGGCATCTGGTCGATGGCCGGCGCCTCGGGGGCTCGATACTGCAAAGCCAGAGCTTGGGCCTGCCGGCTGTAGTCGATCGACTCGGCCAGAATGCGGGCCGCCTCTTGGGAGGCGTGGAAACCGCGGGAGTTCTCGCTGCTGATGTAGTCGATCCGCCACATGGCCTTGCGCTGCAGCGCAAGCAACTCGTTGAGTTGATCACCCTCGGCGCCAGCGGCTTCGGCCTCGAGAATCGAGTCGAGCATGTCCGTCATGGCGTTGGCCGCCCGGTCCAGCAGCGCGAGGTTGTTCTGCTGGATCGTTTCGACGCGATTGCGCAGTTCCCCCTCGCTCTGGTGGTGGCAGTTCTGGCACGATGCGTTGATGCTCTCCAGCGGGCTGCGAACATTGTGGTTGCTGACCTTCATCGCGCCCACGCGTTGGTAGGGCATGTGGCAATCGCTGCAACTTACGCCGCTGCGGGCATGAATGCCCTGGCTCCACAGCTCAAACTCGGGGTGCTGCACCTTGTAGATCAGGGCGCCGGTCTCGCCGTGCTTGTAGTCGAAGAACTGCGTGCCGTCGGGGAACTTCTGCTCGTCCCACGTCTTTTCCAGATCCTCCATCTTCAGCCCGTTTTTCCACGGGAAAGTGAGCGTCATCTTGTTGGCGCAGTAGTACTCGACGTGGCATTGGCCGCACACGTAGGACCGCATTTCCTGTCGGCTGGCCAGCAGGTTCGGGTCGTACGGCTGCTTGCGGTCGCCCTGGCGCCACTTGCCGATGCTGGGCAGATGCGGCGCGGGTGCGTCGCTGGCGGCGAGCGCCGCAATGCCGTCGATGAATCCCGGACGCGTGACGCGCACGGCCATGCTCTCAGGATCGTGGCAATCGATGCACGTGACGGGGTGGGCCTCGCCGACTTGCGGATGGTCCTCAGGGACCGGCTCGCCGGCGAACTTGCCTTCGAACCCGCCCGCAGGCGCCTGCGGAAACACCGGCTCGTTCTCGTCCGGCGTGCCGTCGGGCATTTGCTTGAGCATGGCTAAGACTTCTTCGTAGGTCTTGGTGCTGACCTCCTCGAACCCGCGCTGCACCGCTTCCATGTTGAAGTTGGCCGCCAGCGTCTCATCGTCCGCTTCCTTGCCGAGCGCTTCCAGCCCGACTTTGCGATACAACACGGTGGTCGAGCCGTGGCAATGCAAACAGGCGCCAGACTGGGGTTTCTTGGTTACCCGCTCCGTGACGCCCTGGTCGTATAACATGTACGCGTGGCCCCGCGCTTCGCGGTAGTCGATACTGAAGGCATAGCCGGCGTACAACCGTTTCAGCCAGGGGTACGTTTCCAGCTTACTCTGCGGCATGGCGCTGCTGCCGCCGTAGAACCGGTCGCCCGCGGTCGACTTCCAACCGTCGAACTGATGCGGCCAATTGCGTCCCCAAGGCTCAGGGTCAGTGGAAATTTCGTTGACTTCCGCCACGCGCACAAACGGCGTTCGCGCTTCTTGCTTGCGGCTGAACATCTCGATCAGCACCCACGCCACCAGCGCGGTCGCGGCTGCGGCGGCCAGGAACGCCAGGACCAACAAACGCGCACTGCCCATTTGCAGACGGCGAGGTTTGCGGCGGCGGAAAGCAGACTTTGCAGTTGTCATGGCAGGACGCCCTAAGGCTGTCGATGTGGCGAAACGGATTGAGCGTGGCCGACCCCCTGGTGGCAATGCACGCAGGACAGCATGTCGCCGCCCTCATGGACCGGCAGCATGTGATCGACCAGTTCTTGGTGGCACCCGATGCAGGCTTGCTGCACGATCCGACTGTTGCGCGGCTTGATCTGAATCGGATCTTTGAAATCGCCGGTGGTGAACGCCAGCGAATGGAAGAATCCGTTGTCCGCTTTGGTCAGGTATTTGCCGGCGAACGTGTGCGGCGTATGGCAGTCGTTGCAGACAGCCACGGCATGATGGCTGGACTTGAGCCACGAATCGTATTGGCCCTGCATCACGTGGCAGTTGGTGCATGCGGCCGGGTCGTTACTGAGATACGCGTGCCCCTCGCCATAGCCAAAGGTAAACACGCCCAGCCCGCCCAACACGCCTAGCATGACGGCAAGGGAAATTGCGAGAACCTTGGTGCGCGGAGAGGCCGGCATGCGACGCAACCAATTCAATATGACGACAAGCCGTGCATTGCGATTTCGCTTGCCGCGCAAGCAGGCGACGAGAAACGCCGCTGCACAATCAACCGACATCACATGCACGCGAAGCACGCTGCTTTGAACCGAGAGGGTAAACGTCGCTGGGAACGATGTCAATTGTGCGAATTCGCACAACCGAAGCGATAGCGAGTGCCGGATGTGGGCGCGTCCAGAAAAATCCGACGAGGGCGGCCGAGTCTGCGTCGAGGTTCGTCTCGCCGCATGCGACGTTGTCCGACGATGATATGAGAACAGCGACCGCAGTGCTTTCGCACTGCGATCGCTGCGTGCTCTCATCAACCAGCCCCTTTTGGGGGTAGCCAGCGGTTTAAAAATTCAGCGTGTACTGGCTGTAGAAGAAATCGGCATCCTGGGGAGAACCGGCCAGCCGGTCGCCGCGCCAGAAGTGCGAGTATCCGAACAGGATGTTCGATCGCGGGGAAAGGCCGTACTGCACGATCAGGTCCAGCTCGTCGCCCAAGTGGTCGCTCGCCACGGCCTGCGTAGGCGTGCCGCCGATCGCCGGCACGATGTCGCCCGCCTCGGCAGCCATGAAGTGCCAGTACCACAGCAGAATGGTCGTTTTGGGGCTCGGCTTCATGGTCAACAGCACGTTGGGCGACTCGACGTTGGAGCGCTGCACGGCGTCGATGAAGCCGAAGTACTTGTGCGCCAACGGAAACAACTGATTGAAACGGTTCCAGTCGCCGCCGCCCGAGTTGCCGGATGCGTAGTCGTAGTAGCACCACAGCGTGGGCGACCACGGCAGTTTCGTCATGCTGCGTCCCAAGCCGGCCGTGCCGAACCAGGCCGAATGATCCACGCCTAGCCCGCTCTGACGACCGAACTGCGGTCCGCCTTCCAACTCGAAGAGCCAGTTATCGAGCGAGCCGTTGATGCGCAAACCCAGCGTATGCAACGAGAAGTCCTGGTTGCCGTTGGCGGGCCCCGTGTTCTCGTTGTCGTAGCCCAGGTAGTATGCGTCGACGGTGAAGTTCTGGAAGCCCGCGTACGTCGAGTAGAAGCCGTAGAACGTCTGATCGTAGTCGGCTTCGTCGAGGTCATTGACGTCGACCGGGACAAAATTCGTGTAGAACACGTCGGTGGCCCACTCGTCGCCCTTGTACAGCAGGCGGGCGCCCTCGAACGTGCGGCGCGTATTGGCCCAGTCCAACGGCGATACCACACGCTGATTGCCGTAAAGCAGTTCCTGGCGTCCAACGCGGGCGGTCAGGCCGTCGAGCAACGCAACGTCGACGAACAAATTGAGAATATCGCCATAGTTGCGGTCGATGCCGCGGGGAATGTAGTTGCCGTCGTCGGTCGAGGCGTCCGCGTAGATGCCCTCGCAATAGAAGCGTAGGCAGTCGGACACCTGCCAATTCATGTACGTCCGCAGCCGCGTCAACCAGAAGTTGGTCGTCGTGTCTTGAAAGCGGCTCAGACCGCCGGATTGGCCCATGCCAACCTCGTGATGATACCGCTCGCGAAACTCGCCGCCGAAATCGACCGTGCCGAAGTCGCCGACCGGCAGTTGCTTGAAGCTGTCGCCCAAACAGCTGCCATCGTACTGGGGCGAGTCGAGGTAGCTGAAATCATTCAGGTAAAACAGCCCCTTGTGCGAGGCGGCACAAGGATTCGGCGCGGGGGGAGCGGCGACAGCAGCCGACAGCGAAACTGCTGTCATCGCCAGCGCCGCGGCGCCGCGGAACCATGTCCGATTGTTCATCGCTTGTTGTCTCCGTACAACTTTGGGTCGATGGACGGCGAGTCCCGGCGACATCCGTTCGCCGGCGGCAAGTATCGCTCGCCCGCTGGGCTTGTGCCTCGCAAGCCCGTGGCGAACCTCCACCGTCTGTGTGGCTATTCGGCGTCGTAAGGCCAGAATGCGTGAAAGAACTGCTAGCGCCGGCGCCCCTTGCCTGACCGCGCCATGCGGACCGTCGGGCGCCAGCGGTCTGCACACATTTCGGGCACGACTGCCCTCCGACGGGGCATCTTGCGGGCGTGTGTATCGTGCAGCCGTCCCGACGAAGCGGCAATCGCCGGGAGACGACAAGTGGATTCGGCCCCCTCCCGGCTGATCGGGCCGATGGCGAAAGCGCGGGCACGCGTTTTGCCCGCTAATCTGGGTTAGCCGCTAGAACCACCATCTGTTCGCCAGCCTTGCCGCCCGTGTCGTCCACTCCCCGCCAGCTGATCGCCGTCGTGGATGACGACCCCACTGTCGCTCACCTGCTGCGCGGCATGCTGAATCGGTCGCGGTATTTCTTGATTTCAGCAATGACGGGCGCCGCGGGGCTCGATCTGATTCGGGCCCGCAAGCCGCAGGTCGTGCTGCTCGACTCGGTGCTCCCCGACGCGTACGGCGCCGATGTATTGCGTCAGATCGTGGACTTCGATCCGCAACTGCCGGTGATCTTCGTGCAGACGCGCACCGATGGCCCGGCAACGATCGCCGCGGCCAAGAGCGGAGCGTTCGACTTTTTGTCGAAGCCTCTGGATCCCGATCTCGTCCGCACGGCCGTGCAGCGTGCCGCGGAGCAACGCAACCGGAACGCCGACGAGGCGTTTGCCGAAGGGTCCCAACGGCGACCGCTGCCGCATGCTGCTGCCCTGGTCGGCAGTTCCCCAGCCATGCTTGAGGTTTTTCGTGCGATTGGCCGTTTCGCGCGAACAACCGCCCCGGTGCTGCTGATCGGCGAGCGCGGCGTGGGCAAGGAAGCGATCGCCAGAGAGATTCATCGCAATTCCGAGTTGGCAGCAAAGCCGTTTCTGACGCTGCATTGCCCCGCGTACGACGCCGACCAATTGGCGGCGCAACTGTTCGACGGATCGCAAGAGGGGGCCGGCCTGTGGTCGCAAGCGGCGGGCGGAACGCTCGTGCTGCAGGAGATCCAAGCCTTGCCGCTGGCTCAGCAAACGAACTTGCTCGCCAGGTTGCAGCCTGCCCATAACGCCGAAGGGGCGTCGACGAGCCGGTTGCCGCGGGTGATCGCCGCAACGAGCGCCGACCTCAGCCAACTGGCGGCCGCCGCGGCATTTCGCTCCGATCTGTACTATCTCCTGTCAGCCGGCGAAATTGCCGTCGCTCCCTTGCGACAACGGCAGGAAGACATCGCGGCGTTGGCCGAACAATTCCTGTCGCTCGAAGAGGGCAGCGGCCAGCAGAGCGAGCCTGCTCGCCTGGCCGACGAAGCGATTCAGTTGCTTGTCCAGCAGCCCTGGCCGGGTAATTGTGACGAATTGCAGGGCGTAATCCGGCGGGCCGTGCTGCAGGCTCCCGGTGCGCTGGTCGACGTGCAGGCGGTCGAAGCGGCGCTCATCCGACGGCCCATGGCGACAGCCGCGCCCGTGACGAAAGAGGACTCCGATTGGTTCCTCACGAATTGGCGGCAATTCGTCGATGACCGACTGCAAGCCGGGACGGCCGAACTGTATTCCGAGTGTCTTGCGGAAGCAGAACGCAAACTACTGGTCCGCTTGCTGCAGCACACCCGCGGCAATCAAAGCAAAGCGTCGCAGATGCTGGGCATCTCGCGAGCCAGTTTGCGGAAGAAGCTGCGCGCGTTGGGCGTCTCCGCCAGCACCGAGTCGTCGCGTTCGTGAGAGTCAGGTGCAGCGCAAGGCAAGCGTCCTCATCACCCCAGAGTGCGACGCCGGATCATCGTCACGAACTCTGCTGACGGCCGCGTTATGCGTCGCAGGCGGACACTTCGGCGGACTGCGCCTGGCGGAAGTAGTCGACGGTCCGACGGAGCCCTTCGTCGAAGCCGATTTGCTGCTCGTAGCCCAGCAGAGCCCGTGCGGCCGTCACGTCAGCCAAGCTCTCTTGCACGTCCCCGGCACGCGGCGGCGCGAACTCGGGCTGCAAGTCCGTTCCCAGTATCTCGTTCAGCGCGGCGACCAGCTGCAACAGGTTGAACTGCTGGCCGCAAGCCAGGTTGAACACCCGACCGGAGACGCCCTCCGCGGCGGCGGCGCGGAGGTTGCCCTCGACGACGTTGTCGACGTAAGTGAAATCGCGCGACTGCAAGCCGGCGCCGAAGATTGTCGGCCGCCCGCCCGCGAGCATGCGCGAAATGAACTTCGGAATGACCGCCGCGTAGGCGCCGTCGGGATCCTGTCGCGGCCCGAACACGTTGAAGTACCGCAAGGTGACCGTCTCGACCCCCAGCGACGCGGCAAACGCCTGGCAGTACATCTCGCCCGCCAGCTTGGCGGCGGCGTAGGGCGACAAGGGCGACAGCAGGTCGATCTCGCGCTTCGACGCAAACGGTTGGTCGCCGTAGCAACTGCTCGAACCGGCATAGACCACGCGGCGCACGCCGGCCCGCTGCGCGGCAATCAACAGCTTGAGCGTCGCGGTCGCGCACGCTTCATGCGTGTCGAGCGGCCGTTCCATGCTCCGGGGAACCGAAGCCAGGGCGGCCTGGTGAAACACGACTTCAACCCCGTCCAGACTCTTCTCCACGAGCGCGTCATCCAGGACGTCGCCTTCGATGAACTCGACGTCGCCTGCAACATGGGCCAGGTTGGCGCGATAGCCGGTGCACAGATTGTCGAGCACCCGCACGCGGTCGCCGCGGCGGACCAGTGCGGTGGCGACGTGGGAACCAATGAAGCCGGCGCCGCCGGTAACCAGACAATTCATCGTGAATCTCGCGGAGTAACGGTGTGCGGGAGTTGGGATCCGACCAGCAAACAACCCCTGGGGCAATCGGGGCGAAGAATCGTCGCGTGCGCCAACACGCTATCATCGTGCCGCCCAGTCGACAACCAGTGGAAGCACGGTTGACGCCGTGCGCCGACGACGCCCGGCGGGCCACTGGGGGACGGGTGATCGCCACGCGTCGGTCTGCGGCCGCGCCTTTGCGCAGTTTCACTGTGCACAACACTAGCAGGCCGGCAACGGCACGGCTGGACAAGCGGTATCGCATTGGCGGTCATGACGCTGAAATCCGCCCGGCGTACCGGAGAGTTCGCCATAACCAACACAACAATCCGATCAACCGTCGAATTGCGCCAATTCGATTTGACTGTCGATCGTGAAAACCGTCTGCGCACAGCATGCCGCCGGCTGTGCGACAACGGGCCTAAGCCGACTCGCAGGCCGGTGCTCCCGATCCCCGCCGAAAGGGTCGGCTTCGCCGAACTCAGCAAGATTTAAGGCGCCGCGGCCCAAGTGTCTTTGAGTTCCCAGCGGCGAGATCCCGGCGGCTCGTACCGTCGCTTGTAGTCAGTTGTCGTCGCCGGCTCACTCGTCTTCGTGATGACGCAGTTCGCTGAAGTTGACGCGATACGACAGTTCCATTCTGTCGGCCAGGGCGTCGGACTGGTCGCCCTCGTCATCGCGGTTGAAGCGGCAGTCGAGCAGGATCACCTGCAAGATGCCATCGACGTCACGCTGCAGAAGCAATTGCACGAACGCACGACGACGCGACAGCGACTGGAAGCAATCGGCGTGCTCGCCGAGGGAGCGGCGCACGAAATCAATACGCCGCTTCAGACTATCAAGGGAGGTCTAAGCTACCTTCGCGATCGCCAGCGCGATATCCAGAGCTTCTTCCATGCGCTGAGCGAGATTCTTGACGACGGCGACGGCAGGGCGATGATTGGCCTCGCAGAGGCCGCTCGCAATACGAGAGTGCTTCAAACGCAAGAGGACGTCAGTGACGCAATTCGCGATTCGCAGCACGCCGTCGAATCCGTCGCCGAGATCAACCGGGCCATGAACGTCGCATCGAGCGACAACTCGGCGGAGTACAAAGACGTTAGTCTGCGCACCGTCATTGAGGACTCGTTGACACTCACGCGAAATCGGTGGAAGGGTATCGCTACTCCGCAATGTCGACTTGCCACGGACTCCGTGCGATTGTTTGGCTCGCACCGCGACCTATGCCAAGCGTTCTGCGAGCTCATTATGAACGCCGTCGAAGCTATCGCCGCGACACATGCCGAATTGTCCGGACCAGGGGTGATCTCGATTCGCAGCGAACTCGCGACCCATGGGGACTACCATCTCATTTTCCAGGACGATGGACCTGGCTTCCCCGATCAGGTCCGCGCTCGAGCATTCGAGCCGTTCTATACGACCAAGGACGTTGGCGAAGGGCGCGGCCAGGGGCTGACCGTTGTTTACGATATTGTCGCTAACAGGCACGGCGGAGACGTCTTGCTCTCCAATCTTCCGGCTGGCGGTGCGCAAGTGAGGCTGGTGTTTCCGGGGGCGCGTATCGGCGACTCCACGGTCGCGTCGGCGCAACCTCCTGAGGGAGAACTCTGTTCGACGTCGAGCTGAGATAAATCCGATTCCCCTACGTATGCCGACTCGCGAAGCGTTAGCGATTCGACATGCCACCGGTCATCGCTCGCACCGCAAAAGTTCTTCATCCGTCATGGGCTCCGGTCCTCGATGCAGGAGCTGTGCAGCGTGGTTCCAGATAGCTTGATCTGGTAGGGCCACTGCTGCTCGTCCGCGTCGCCCGAGCGTTGCCGTCGGCGGCCCCACGGCGCGACGGGCGAGTGCTCCGTCGGCGCGCCCATCACGACGAGCCACAGGTGGGCGGTCTCGTCCGGCACGTCGAAAGCTGCCGTGCCGTCGCGATCGCGGCCAACTTCGCCGTAAACCCGGCGATTGTCCTGCAGGTGCGCAAGAAAGCCGTAGCGCCAACCCGCTTTGTCGGCCCGCGCTGAATCGTCGGCCTCCGTTCCCGCGAGCCCTCGAAACTGCACTTCGACCGTGGAGCCGGCCGCCGGGACGTCGAGGCGGATGCCGTTGTAGCCGTAGTTCTGCGGGCATCGCTCGGGCGCGATGCAAAACCAGCCGTCATCGACGCTCTGCAACGCGCATTCGTGTTGATCGGCGTAGGGCCGGGCCGCCTTCTCGATCCGGGCTAGGTCCCAGGTGATGAACCGTCGCGCGGCATCGAACATTTCGTCGTTGAACTCGCTCTGGTCGAGGTCGTGGAGCCGCTTGTAGGTCGCCACCACGTCCTCGCCCGGCCGCGTCTGCCGATTCAGTTCGCCGTAGAACGTCTGGCCGTGCATCTCGGACCAGTACTCCAGGACGTACGGCGAATGATACATATTCGTCGGATGGAGAAACGCAAAATGCGTTTTCTTCATGAAGTCGACGAGGTGGTAGTTCTCGAACGTCATCCAATCCGGATAGACCTGCCACAGCATGTACTGGGCCGACATCTCGCCGATTGGCCCGCCAGCGCCGGTTCCGCTATCGACGCGCGACATGAACTGAAAGCTGTGGCCCATCTCGTGGGCGAGGACGCCGTAAGGCGGCTTATTGACTCGCACCGCGGGCGTCCACACCGCGCCGACGGTGTCGTCGATCCCCCCGCCAAAGGCTGTTCCTTCGTCGCCGCCAAACACGAAGATCAGCAGCTTGTACTTGTCGCTGATCGAGTCGCCCTGTTTGACGACTTGCAACTGGTTGACATAGCAGTCGAAGAACCGCTCGCACTCGCTAAGCATGTTGTGAACGTCGAAGCGGCGACGTTCATCTGGATTGGTCAGCGGATCGTCGCCGTATTCTTTGTGCCAGAAAATGGCAACGTTGGGGCCCTCGACCATGCGGTCGTAACAGTACTCGCTGCTGTCGTCGTCGTAGTCGTTGCCCGCGGGCACGCGCGATACATCCGCGGGGATAAAAAGTTGCTTCTCGCCTGCGGGGGCGGCCGTTGCAGGAGAGTTCCCCGCGGCGGCGACGGCGAGCCCAATTGCCACGCAAAGTTGCGTCCATGAATGCCCGCGCTGCGGAGAATACGGCTGATGCGTCATCATATATCTCCACTCTGACGATTGGTGGCTACTTTGCAGACACGTCGAGATACGCCGAGTACCGGCCGTACGTCTCAAAAAACGGCCGCAGCCGCAATTCGCCAATGCGGAACCGCAGCGTATTAGGATCGCCTTGGATCGACTGACTCAGATCGTCGAGATCGAGCGCAACAGAACGCCAGTCGTCGAGCCGACTCGCCTCCTCGACCGCCAGCAGGATTGGACCGTAGAAGATCGCCGCGATATTGGGGCGATCCATGACGCTGTGCAGCCGAAACGAAAACGGCAATCGCACCTCGACGACATCGCCGTCCCGCCAGGCCCTGCGTAGCCCGACGTAGCCGTTTTCAGCCGGTTCGCTGGTCGCCTCCTCGCCATTGACCAGCACGGCGAAGTCCTCGCCGGCCCAGCGCGGACGGCGGATGCGGAGCGCGAAGTCGCCCTCGCCTGCGACGACCAGCTTGGCGCCGTCCGCATAGGGGAAACTGGTGAGCTGCGTCACCGTAACGTTCCGTTGCGACCATTTCAGGGTCGAGGGCACGAAAAGATTCACATACAGAATCTCGTTGTCGGCGCTTCTGAAGTAGATCGAGTCCTGCAGTTTCGTGCTGCTCTCCAGCGCCGTGCCGTTGCAGCAGGTGAACCCGCGCATGTCGGCGTTGCCGAATTGCTTGCGGGCGCCCGGGTTCAGCGGAACGTGGTAGGTGTTCCCCGGATCGTGCTCGGCGACCGAGGCGAGGATGTGGTTGTAAAGCGCTTGTTCGTAGTAGTCCATGAACTGGCCGTCTGGGCGGTGCAGGAACATCTGACGGCTGAGTTTGAGGAGGTTGTACGTCGCGCAAGTCTCGTTCTGCCCGCCGCGGGAGAAACCGTTCGCATACAGGCTGTCGGGCTCGGCGGTGAAGCACTCTGCATTGTCGGGATGCCGGGCCCCCGCGACGCCGCCGATGGCGTACATATAGGACCCCGTGCAGAGATGCCAGAAGTTGTCAGCCACGTGGAAATAGGCCGGCTCGCCCGTGCAGCGATACGTGGCGAGCGCACCGGTGATCTGCGGCACGTGCTGGTTAGCGTGCTTGCCCCGCAGCGTGTCGACGTTGGCCGCCAGACCGTGCGCCCGCTCCGCGTTGCCGAAGAAAAAGTCGATGTTATCGAACAGCTTGGCGCAGCTCAGGAAACGCTCGTCGCGGGTCAGGCGATAGAGCCGCGCCATTGCTTCGTTCATGCCGCCGTACTCCCCGGCGATGTAGCGATTCCACATGCGAATGCGGGTCTGCGGCGGCACGCGCTCCAGTCGCGTGCACACCCAGGTTCCCATCCCCTGGGCCACTTCGAGCGCCCGCTCATTGTGGCCGATCTCGTAGCAGTCGAGCAGCCCGGCCAGAATCTTGTGCAGCGTGTAGTACGGCGCCCAGATTTGATCGTTGCCGCCGCCATATGTGGCGCCGTGTTCGAGCATGATGAACTGATCAGGCGGGTACGCGCTGATGTACCCCACGCCCCAGTTCCAAAAGTCGTTGCGAATCCCTGCGACGCTCAGATCCGAATTGTATCCCGCGGCGTCGGGTCCCGGCGGGACCGTGGCGGGGTCGGCGTGGCTGGGGCCGCCCGGCTCGGCCGGCTGACCCGACTTTTGCGACAAGTCGAACAGCACGTCGACGACGTAGTCCATCTTGCGTTTGAAGTCGTCCTGCAGCGCACTGTCGTACGCGGTGCTCGCATAGGCCTGGGCCAGTGCCGAGAGGTAGTGCCCCGTCGCGTGCCCGCGCAGGCGGGTCGTCTGGCTATCCCACACGCCCAGCGGGGTCGCGCCCGGCGGTTGCTCTTGCCCGAATGCATCGCGAAACATGTACAGGAAACTATCCGGGTTGGTCTCGCGCAGACCGCGGAAGAACTTGTCGCGATTGCGGATAAACGGCGTCGCCCTGCCCTGCTCGTCCGAGTTGAGCGTGACCTGTCCCAACGCGAACGGCTGGACAACCGGAACCGGTTCGGCTGCCTGTTGGACAACCTTCGCCCCCACATTCACCGTCGCGTTTGCCGCAACATCAGCTCCGGGAACTCGCCCGGCAATGGTGTAGGTTCCGACTGCCGCGACGGTCGAGTTGTCGCGCGGCGCAGGCCAGATCACGCGGACGTTCGGCCCCGGCTGTCCGTCGGCGTAGACTGCTGGAATCTCCAGCGGCAGCCGCGGCAGCGTTCCCACGACCGTCTCGACGGACACGTCGGGGATGCTCGCGATCTTCCGGGACAGCGCGGGCGTTTTGCCCGCCATTCCGACCGCCGGCCGAACGGGCTGCCCGTCGGCGGCCGCAGCGAGTTCGGCGTCCGCGTCGTCGCCAATCGCATTGCGGTAGATCGTGGCAACCTGATTCGGGGCCAATGCTACCGAATAAATTCGCAAGTCGTGCAGGCGACCGTCGAACCAGCCTGGCGCGTCACCCAACGACTTGCCGATGCGCAACCGACTGTGGGCATCGGGCCCGCCAAGCACGTCCTCCAGCGCAACGTCGAGGTCACCCGCTTCAGCAGCCAGTCTGCCGTCCAGATAAATGGCCGCCGACTTGTTGGCCGCGTCGAAGACGACCGCCACGTGCACCCACCGACCGCCCTTGATCGCGGGAGCGATCGGCCCTCGCGCGGCGGCCGCTTCGGGGGTCCCGATCAGGACGCGGAGCTTCAAATCGTCCGCTTCGCCCGCTTGGACGCAACCGACGCGACTGTCGCGGTTGACGCCAAAGTCAAACAACGTCCACTTCCCACCGCCCACGCGCGGCTGGATCCACGCGGCCACGCTCAAACTGTCGACGCCCGCAAGCGCGTCGCCCGGCAACTCCAGGAACTGCCCCTTGTCTGCCGCCAGCGTGAGCACGCGACCAAACTGCTCGTCTGTGACGAACGCCGGCGCCGGGCCGCCGAATTTCGCATGCCGCTGATTGCGCGAGGCGTCGTGACCGTCGCCATCCAGCGGGTACCTGGCGTTTAGCGCCGTTTCGCCAATTCCATCCACGAACTGATCGCCCCCGCTGCGCTGGGCCGGCGCCGTGCGCGGAAGTAGAGCAGCCGCCAGGGCCAACAGAAACAGGATCAGGCAGGACTTGGCGCAGCGCGACATTGTGACATCTCGAAAAGGAGTCAGCGTGGACGAGGCCCGCGGGACGCGGTGCGGGGCCCTGATTGTAGCAGCCCGCCGCGAAGGTTTCTCCCCGCCCGTCGCGACGGCCCCGGCCCAGTCAAACGGCCGGTTGTAGCGCAGCCTACCGAACGGCGTCGCGCCGCATCTCGCGTTGCAGAGCGAAGGCATGCGGATCGGCCGGATTGAACGCAAGCACGTGCCCCAGCGCCGTCGAGGCGGCGTCCGACTCGACCGTCACGGCCACTTCGCTGGAGACGGTTTCGCCGAATCGGTCGCGAATCACGACCGTGAACGTGTAGCTCCCGGCGGCGCTGAATGTGGCGGTGATACTCTTGGCCGCATTGACGCCGTTGGCGGAGAACGCGACGACGCCGGGGCCGCTGGCGCTCCACGTATACGTGAGCGCAGTCTAGCCGCCGTCATCGGCGCCCTGTTTACAGGATTTGAGCTTGCGAGTCCGGCCCCATTTCGATCGCTCCGACCGCAACGAGATTTCAATCCCTGGGCCCGCGGCGTGGCTCGGCCTGGCGGTCTGGCAAAGCTACTATGGCGAGGTCGCGGCGACTCGCGCAACAAACCATGTTGCCGCCGAGCCCGTGTCGATCACACTGATGGTCAGCGGAGTGATTGCTTGCCAATGCGCGGTTTTGACATCGGTGAGGCGGACGACGATCAAAAAGTAAGGGATCGAAAGAGCATGCAGATTGGCAAACGAGTGAGCCTGATGGCGGCGCTGACGTGCTGGCTGGCCAATGGCGTCGCGGCCGCGCCCCCCGAGACGCTCAACGGCAAGGACGACGGCTACCGCGGGATCTGGTATCAGAATCAGCCGTCGCACGACGAATTTGCGTACAAGTATTCCGGCGGCCTGGGGACATACTGCGCCAAGCACAATCCGTTTGCCGTCTATTGCCCTGAGGTCGACAAGACATTTTTTTGCTACGGCGGCGCCACGACCGAAGACAGCCAGCAGCTGATCCACATGGCGTCGTACTTCGACCACAAGACGGGCGAGGTGCCTCAACCGACAATTCTGCTGGACAAGCAGACCAGCGACGCCCACGACAACCCAATCATCACTGTCGATCGCGCCGGCCACGTGTGGATTTTCTCCACGGCGCACGGCAGGGGACGCCCCTCGTTTGTCCACCGCAGTGACAAGCCCTATTCCATCGAGCGTTTCACCCGCGTCGAGGCAACCTACACAGACGGTGAAAAAACGCGCCCGCTCGATAATTTCTCCTACATGCAAACGTGGCAAAACGGCGCGGGGAGCTTTTACTCGTTCTTCACGCACTACGGCGACCCGGCCGCGCGAACCATTATGTTCATGAAATCCGATGATGGCGCCAACTGGTCGCAATGGCAGCGTCTGGCGGCCATCGGCGAGGGGCACTATCAGGTCTCTGCCGTCCGCGGGACGCGCGGCGCATCGGCCTTCAACTACCACCCGGACGGGAAGGGACTGAACCATCGCACGAATCTGTACTTCGTCGAAACGCGCGACGGAGGAGCGACGTGGCAAACGGCCTCCGGCGAGTCGCTGCAACTGCCGCTGACCGACGCGGCCAACCCGGCGCTGGTCTACGACTTTCAAAGCGAAGGCCGACTCGTCTATATGAAGGACCTGGTGTTCGACTCGCACGACCGACCCGCGATCCTGGTGATCACCAGTCAGGGCTACAACTCGGGACCCGAGAGTGGCCCCCGCGAGTGGCGTTTGGTGCGATGGGACGGCCAGCGGTGGACCCAATCGGTCATCGCCGTGTCGGACAGCAACTACGACATGGGCTCGCTGTACGTCGAAGGCGACGCGTGGAAGCTGATCGCGCCCACGGCGACGGGCCCGCAAGCCTATAATCCGGGCGGCGAGATGTGCTTGTGGAAAAGCGAAGACGACGGCGTCACCTGGCGCGAAGCACGGCAACTCACCGTCGATAGCCCGTACAACCACACTTACGCGCGGCGGCCGGTGAACGCTCACCCCGATTTCTACGCCTTCTGGGCTGACGGCAACGCCCGCCGACCGTCGGAGTCGCGGCTGTACTTCTGCAATCGCGATGGCGACGTGTTCCAATTGCCGCCCGTGATGACCGGCCCATTCGCCCGGCCGAAGCGGTTGGTCGACGGGCGTCAGCCGAAGAGCAACGCCACGGCCGCCCGGCAGCCGGTGCAGACGAACGTCGGCACGGGGTTCTGAACCGCGCGGCGGCCGAACTCGACAGGAAGCGTCATCAACCGATCAACCGCTTCATGTCGCGGACCGCTCTTTCCAGGCCGACCATGATGGCCCGCGAGATGATGCTGTGGCCGATATTCAGCTCGCACATGTCGGGAATCGCGGCAACCGGTTTGACGTTGCGATAAGTTAGCCCGTGCCCGGCGTGCAAGGTGAGCCCCGCGTCGCGCACCGCCTGGCTCGCAGCCAACAGGGTTTGCAGCTCGGCATCGGCCCTAAAACCGACGCTGGCCTCGGCGTAGGCGCCCGTATGCAATTCGACCGCCTGGGCGCCCAATTCCGCAGCCGCCTCAATCTGTTTGATGTCGGGGTCGAGGAACAGGCTCACAACAATGCCCGCGTCCTGCAGTTGCTTGATGGCGTCCCCGACGCGTTGCCGCTGACCGGCGGCGTCCAGGCCTCCCTCGGTGGTGATTTCCTCACGCCGCTCTGGAACCAGAGTAGCCTGATGCGGCTGCGTCTGCTCGGCGATCGTCAGCACGCCAGGGTCGCAGGCCAACTCCAGGTTCAGCTTCACCGTGACAGTTTGCCGCAGCAGGTGCAAGTCGCGTTCTTTCACGTGGCGCCGGTCCTCGCGGAGGTGCAACGTGATGCCGTCAGCCCCGCCGATCTCGGCGAGCGACGCCGCCCACACGGGGTCGGGCTCATTGGTTTTGCGCGCCTCGCGAACGGTGGCTACGTGGTCGATATTGACGCCCAATAGTGCCATCGTATCTCCCGTGATCAGTGGATAGGGGCGGCAGCCCTCAGCGGGCGGGTCGGCGCAACGATCCGCGTGGCAGTTATCGCCGATCAAGGGGCGGCTCGTCTAGCGCCGATCTGGCGGCGGCTTGATGAAACGACATGAGCAATTTCCGACAGGTTCGCCCGAATCGTCCCGCGTCGGGGCGAATAACCGGCACGATCGGCATGCTGCGGGGATTTGCCCGCGAAATCGCCCTACCGCCGTGCGGCCCTGGCGCGCCGCCAAGCTACGTTTGCGTGGAAACATTCCAGCACCGTTGAGTTGCCCGACGCTTCCCAGACCGGGCGAAACGCTTGTCGAGCCGCATTGGCCCGCTGAGCACCCCACGGACGCCAGCGGGCCCGCCCGTCTACCACAGCGTACTCCCCTCGTCCACCGGCGAACCAGTCGTCAACGCGAGGATTGCACCATGAACTGCCATCAACTTGCCCAACGAATCGAACGGCTGGAACCCGAAGCGCGTCCCCAGGATGTCGCGCGGGTTTGCCTGCTGTTGTCCAATCTCAAGGACGAACTTGGCGACTTGCAGGACGACGAGTGCCTGCGTGCCGCCTGGAAAGAAGCCAGTATGAAGCTGCAAGCCGCGACAGATCAGCACGCGGCGATGACCCAGGAGTTGGAAGCGTTGGCCAGCAGCGATCCGGAAAAATTCACCCGCGATCAAATCTGGGTGCTCATCCGCGCGATCAAAGTGCAAAGCCAAGTGCTGCAACTTTACGTGGGGCGTCCGGCGCTCGACGTGTGAGTCGCTCTCGATCAATGCTCCGAATCGTCAAGTCACCGCAGCGACGTCGAGAGTGCTCCGCTCCTCAAGCATCGCCCGCCGGCGCTAGGTGCGTCGCTCTGCCGCGGGGCGACGTCTCCGTCGTACCGGCCAACGTCGCCGGCGTTCCCCGCGGCATCGCGACGCGGACCTCACGCGCGCCACGTCCCATCAGGGCCAGTGCGGCGGTCCATGATGGGGACCATGATGCGGTCCAAAGTGCGGACCAAGATAGGGTCCAAAGTGCGGACCATGATGGGGTCCGAAGTGCGGACCGAAATGCGGCGGGGGCGGGAACATCGGCGGCCTAAACAGCGGTCGAGGCAGCAGAATCCGCGGCGGCGGGGGCGGCATGAAGTGTGGCGGGTGGTGATGCCCGAAATGCGGATGCGGCGGCCCCCACGGTTGAGCTGGGGCTTTTTCGGCGCTGCAGGCCGTTCCGATCAAGGCGGCGGCGACAATTGCGGCGAGCGTGGCGAATTTGGCTCTCATCTCTCAGCTCCTTATGCGAATCCCCGGCAACGTCACTGCGACGTGCCACAACGTTGACATTCCGATTCGTCCAGCGGGTCCGACAGAAAAGTCGCCAACTCCGCGGAGACCATTGGCGCAGGCGGCCAGCATGGGCCTCGCCGATTGCCGCAGTGTTCGGTCCCGACTTGCCGGCAAGCGCAGTCATCGTCGACAATGGAGAAGTCCTCCATGGTTGGCGTCATGGCACGCGACGCTTCTCACTCCAGTCGCCGGCGTGACTCAACGGCCGCAAATGCGCCGCCGCGGGATGAGCCGACAACGGAAGTCCTGGAGGAACTGCTCGACCGCTTTGAATGCCAATGGCGACAAGGCGTCCAACCGCGACTCGACGACTATGTGCGTCCCGACATGGGGACCCGTCGCCGGGAGTTGCTCGGCGACCTGATTCAGCTCGATATGCACTACCGCTCGCTGCGGGGCGAGCCGGTCGCGCTGGAGGACTACCGGTCAAGTTTCGGCAAACAACTTGACGAAACGGTCCTGTTCGCCCGCACGCCCGACCGCGTCGACTGGCGACGGCCCGATCTGGCCGCCTTGTCGCCTGCGATGCAGCGGGTCGCGAGCATCTGGCCGTTCTCCGATCTCCCCTGGCCGGTCTTCCGCGAGCTCGCATTGTCTCTGCAGCCGCGCACCTACGCTGCCGGCGAGACGCTGATCACCCAGGGAGAACCGATCTGCGAACTCATCGTGCTGGTCTCCGGCGACGCGGAGGTGCGGCTCAGATCGTCCGGTCGCGATCAAACGCTCGTCCCCTCGCCGCATGCCCGGGTGTTGGGAGAAATCGGACTGCTGACGACGCGGATCAGCACTGTATCTGTCGTCGCCGCCACATTGATCGAGGGGTTTACGCTGCCAGCCGCCAAGTTCCACCGACTGGCGCAACGCTATCCGGTGTTCCGCACGGCCATGTTTCAATTGATGGCTCGGCGACTGGGCAAGCACGAGGCGGACGCGCTCGTGGGCAAGATCCTGCAGGGCTATCGCGTGCTGCGCTGCGTGGGGCGCGGCGGTATGGCAGCGGTGTACGAGGCCGAGGATCTGGAAAGCGGAGAACGCGTGGCCCTGAAGATGATGAGCCATGCGCTGGTCGACAATCCCGCCGCCCAGGCGCGTTTTCAACGCGAACTGCAACTCAATCGCACCCTGCATCACCGAGGGCTGCTGGCGACGTCCGGGGCCTTTGCCGAGTTGGGCACGCAGTTTCTCGTCCTGCAATTCTGCCCGAAACCCAATCTGGCGGAACTCCTTGAATCGCGCCCGCTGAGCGACGAAGAGATTCGCAGCGTTGCCGGCCAGTTGGCCGACGTGGTGCAGTGGCTGCATGATCGGGGGATCTGTCACCGCGATCTGAAACCCGCCAACGTGCTGTTTGCCGCCAATCGGCACGTGAAGTTGGCCGACCTGGGGCTTGCCTGGTCCGCGGATTGCGTTGATCTGACGGGGCAGTTCGACGTGCTGGGCACGCCATGCTACATGGCCCCCGAGCAGCTACACGGCGGCCGTCCCGATTACCGGGCTGACCTGTTCGCGTTCGGCTGCATCTTGTGGGAGATGGCAACTGGGCGCCGCCTCTTTCCAGGGTCGTCCGTGCTGGAGATCTTGCAGGCGCAAGCCAACTTCACGCTCCCGCCTCGCGAACTCATTCGTCCGGGGCTTGCGCCGCAGATCTACGCCGCACTTGAGCGTTCGCTGCGGTGCGACCCGCTGCAGCGCGACGTTTCGCTGAACGAGATTGCCGCCTGGGGCGCCCCCGGCGGATAGAGCGTTCATCGCGCCGACCGGCGTTTACGAATCGCAACTCCGTGCATCGTCCTCCTGTGTTTGGACGAGCCGAACCGACCTGAAGTAGAATATGGGCGCCGATGCGCGTCATGCTGCTGGGGCGTGCGTCAACGTCTGCGTCGCACAAACCGATCGCGCGGGGGCTCGCCCAGAATGAACAGTCAAAGAGACGACAGCAGCGTCACCCAATGGCTGGATGGCCTGAAAGCCGGCGACAGCGAGGCGATTCGCAGCATCGTCGACCGCTACCTCGATCGCGTCGCTCGGCTGGTCGAGCGACGGCTGCCCAGCAACGTCCGACGCGTGACCGACGGCGAGGACGTCGCGCTCAGCACGCTGGAAAGCGTCGTACGTCGAGCCGGCGAGGGACAATTCGGGAAACTTGAGTGCCGTGACGACCTGTGGCGGCTGCTCGTCGCCGTTGGTCTTCGGAAGGCGGCACGTCAATGCGTCCGCGAGTCGGCGCAAAAGCGGGGCGGCGGGGCGATCTGCGGCGAAGCCGATGCAGCGGGCAAGCGGGGCGGCAGTCTCGACTATTTCGCCAGCTCGCAACTCACGCCTGATAAGCTCGCCGAGGAACACGAATGCGCCGACCGCATCTTGGAGTTCCTCAACGGCCTGGACCCCACGCTCAGCCATGTCGCCATCGCCAAGTGCCAGGGCATGTCACACGAGCGAATCGCCGACCTGCTCGATGTGTCAACTCGCACCGTCGAGCGCAAGCTTAGGCGGCTCGAAGAGAAAGCCATCGACTGGGTCGAGCGCGACGAATGAGCGGGAAACACCCGAATACTCGCCGCCAAGCGGACGGCTAGTCGCAGCAAGACTACGTGCGGTGCTCGCGCCGGAATCGCGACGGGGTCGTGCCGACCCACTTCTGGAACACTTGCGACAGATAGGCATTGCTGCTGAACCCGGCGGCGGCGGCGACGCGCGGGATGGGCATGTCGGTTTCCATCAGCAACCGACGAGCCCGCTCGACGCGCACGCGTTGCAGTTCGTGGTACGGCGATCGTCCCACAACCTCGCGGAAGCGAATTTCCAGCGTCCGTCGCGCCAGACGCACGTGATTGACCACGTCGTCCACGCCGATGCCTTGTGCCGCATGGTCGTGGATGAAGAGAATCGCGGCTGCCACGTCCGGGTCGTACTGGGCCGTGGCCTGCGTCGACCGGCGCTCGATCACGCCCACCGGTTCGACAATCACCTGTTGAGGTTCGGTCTGGCGTCCGTTCATCAAGTCGTCCAGCAGCGCCGCCGCCCGATATCCTCCGGCGTCGGCATTGAGCGCCACGCTCGACATGGGCGGCATCGCCAACTCGCACAGCAGTTCGTCGTTGTCCACGCCGACCACCGCCGCCTCCAGCGGCACGCGCACGCCCGCACTGCGGCACGCGTCGAGCACCTGACGGCCACGATCGTCATTGCACGCCATGATGCCGATCGGCTTTGGCAATTCCGCCAGCCACTCGGCTAACACGCTCTGTTCCTGTTCCCAGCCGCGTTTTGATTTTGCGCGGGGAGGCTCGTAGATGTGCGCTTCGTAGCCCCGTTCCTCCAGCGCACTCAAAAAGCCTGCCTGTCGTTTCGTCGACCAGATACGACCGAATTCTCCCACGTAGGCAAATTGCGTATGCCCGCGGTCAAGCAAGTGTTCGGCCGCCATCCGGCTGGCGGCATCCGAGTCGGACGCCACTTCGCTGAGGTCGCTCAGCCCTGGAATGTCGAGCGGGATGTTCTGCGACGCGTCCAGGATAATCGTCGGGATCTTCGCCGCGCAAATCTCGCGGGCGATGGCGGGCGTTTCGAGCCGGGCAATGATCCCGTCGCCGCCCCACTGCTGCATGAGCGGCAGCGTTTGCGCGAAGTCGCCCGGCGTGATGTAAAAATCCCACGGACCATGGTGCTTCGCATACCGCGCGACGCCCCGCAGCAGGTTGCGACCGTACCCGCGCGACGTTTCGATTAAGAGAGCGACTTTGGGCGTTTTGAGGGGCATGGGCCAACGTCTTTTTCGATCGCAACAGTCTCTTTGCCAGCTTACTCGACAGCAAGCGACAACGGAACGGCTTACCGGGCTCTGGGCCCCGTCAACATCGGTATCATCAGCACCCTGGCCCCCAACCACCATCATAACTGCTACACGGCGGCCGTTGTGACGACTTCTTCGCCGGGCGCCGAGCCACCCCTGCAGCGACTGCGAGCGATTTCGTGGACGCCTTCTACGGCGTCTCCCTGCCTCGTCATCGCGGCGGCGCGGTCACCATTCGCGACCTGGTGTCGTGCGAGCGGCAGGACGTCAACTCGCCGCGACACTGTGGCCCTGTGGAACCGAACACGCAGCGGCGACGTTCAATATCGCGATCGCGCCGTCCACGGATCGTGGTCAGCGGGGCCGCGTCGCGGATCGCGTCAAAGCCCCACGCCCAATCGGCGTCGATTGATTCAATTGCACCATCTCACATCACACACCCTCGAGCTTTTGCAGTTGTCCCGTCTGCAAAGGGTTTGCCCCGCCGGCGACTGCCTTGCCTCGCTCTTACCTCGCTCTGCCGGCCGCCGCCGGGCAGGTGGCTTAAAGACAGGGATGGATCAAACCGTTGCCATTGATAGCACGCATGCCGCTTCGACGGCTCGCAGACCAGCAATCGGCTGCTATCGACGCTTGCCTCCGCCCCTCACGTTGGGCGAATTCTGCTCATTTTGCCGAAATCCGGCGTGACGCGCAGAGCGCAATTCTGCCTATGATGCGGTCAGGTCCCGTTTCGCCGACCTCTGTGCCCACATGTCAACAGCCGCCTCCAACGCTGAAACTCTTTTGTTTCAAGCACTTACGGGTTCCCGTGAGTGCTTCGGCCGCCTCTTGGAGTTGTACCGCAATTACCTCAAGCTCCTGGTCGTGGCACAGTTGGAGAAGCCGCTGCAGCGGCGGGTCAGCCCGTCGGACGTCGTGCAGGAGACCTTCCTGGAGGCGAACCGCGATTTTGCCCAGTTTCGCGGCGCCTCGACGGGCGAGTTCAGTTCTTGGTTGCGGCGGATCTTGCTGAACAACGTGCACCGCGCCATTGAACAACATGTGCTGACGGCAAAGCGTTCCCTCCGGCGGGAGGTGTCGCTGGACGCCATGGCCGCCTCGCTCGAACAGTCGACCGTTCGCCTGGACGCGATTCTGGCGGGCGCCGTGGACTCGCCGAGCGAGCACCTCCAGCGACATGAACTGCAGCTGAACCTGGCAAACCGACTGGCGGAGTTGCCGGAGGACTATCGCGACGTGGTTGTCCTGCGGCACCTGCAGGGGATGCCGTTCGAGCAAGTCGGTCTGCAAATGGGGCGCTCGACGGGAGCCGCCCGCATGCTGTGGTTGCGAGCCATCCGACAACTGCGCGAGCAGCTTCTTGGCGACAGCGATCATGGAGGGCGATGGACGTGAAACGCGACCTGCAACTCACCGCCGCCGACGGGTCGCCCGCGGACCGCAAACTTGCGGAACTGCTCGACGCTTACCTGACGTCGCTGGAGCATGGCGCGCCGTTGGACATCGACGCCCTGGCCGCCAAGCACCCGGACCTCGCCGACGAAATTCGAGCATTCGCCGAAAGCGTGGCATTGCTGCACGATGCCACGCAAGGCCAGGCCATCGGCGACGCCGAAAACACGTCATTTCCTGTGCCGTCCGGCTCCAGCGATCGTCGCCGGTTGGGCGATTACGAGATTGTTCGCGAACTCGGTCGCGGCGGCATGGGGATTGTGTATGAAGCGCAGCAGATGTCGCTCGGCCGTCGGGTGGCTTTGAAGGTGCTGCCTTTCGCCGCCATGTGGGATCGCAAGCAACTCGCGCGTTTCCAGAACGAGGCGCGCGCCGCCGCCCAATTGCACCATCCGCGGATTGTCCCCGTCTATGGCGTCGGGCAAGAACGCGGCGTGCACTACTTTGCGATGCAACTCGTGCAGGGGCAATCGTTGGACAGGCTGCTCGCCGATTTGCGCGCCGCCGAGACGCGACGCGGCGCCGAAACGCTCGGCCCCGGCGCGACAACCGCACCGTTTGTGGCTCAGCACGCTCTGGAAACCCGTGATTGGGAAAACCTCAACCACGCCGCCGACGCATTGACTTCCTGCCACGGTGACAATTTCCACGAGTACTGCCGAAACGTTGCCGAACTTGCCGCCCAGGCGGCCGACGCCCTGCAATACGCTCACGACTGCGGGGTGATCCATCGCGACGTGAAGCCGTCGAATCTTCTGCTCGATGAGCATGGCCACGTCTGGATCACGGACTTCGGCCTGGCCCGCGTCCAGGGCGACCCCGGGGTGACAGCCACGGGCGATGTCGTCGGCACGCTGCGCTACATGAGCCCCGAGCAAGCGTCGGGCCGCCAAGCCTTGGTCGATCCCCGCACTGACGTTTATTCGCTGGGCGCCACGCTCTACGAGTTGCTGACGCTGCAGCCGGCATTTCCTGGCGACGACCGGCAGGAAGTGCTGCAAGCGGTCACGCAGCGCGAGCCCGCGGGCGTGCGGCGGATCGCCCCGAGCGTGCCGGCAGACCTGGAAACCGTCGTTATGCACGCTCTGGCGAAGCAGCGTGACGAGCGATATGCCTCCGTCGGAGAGATGGCCGACGACTTGCGCAGGTTTCTGGATCGGAAACCGACTCGAGCGCGGCGACCCGCGCTGGCCGATCGGATCGGCAAGCTCGTTCGCCGCCACCGGCTAGCCACCACCGCGGGGATCGCATTCCTGGCGGTGATCGCCACGTTGTCGAGCATCGGCGCCGTGTTGCTGTCCCGCGAACAGGCGCGTACCTCGGCCGCCCTGCAGGAGGCCAAGACCAGCCTGGCTCAGGCGCGTCAGGTCGTCAGTCGTTTTGGCGGGCAGTTTGCAGCGGAACTCGGCCGCCTGCCGGGAAGCGAACCGCTGCGTCGTCGCGTACTCGCCGATGCGCTCGCGTGGTACGAAGATTTTCTCGCGCGCGCCGACGACGACCCCAAGTTGCAGCGGGAAATGGCCTCGACGCTCTACCAAGCAGGCGTCATCGCCGGGCAGTTGGGCGATCCCAACGCGGCCCGAGGCTATTTGACCCGAGCCGCCCAGAAGTTCGGACAGTTGACTCCCAGCGACTTGGACGACCGCGAGTCGCGCACTCAGCAAGCCAAGTGTTTCAACAGCCTGGGTCTCATGGAAGCACAGTGGAGCGACGTGACCCAGGCGACGGCTTCTTACGCACAGGCGGCGTCCCTGCTGCGTCCCATCGCGTCATCCTCCGATGCCGCGCCGGACGAGTTGCGTCTCCTCGCGCAGGTGCTGGTCAACCAAGGACTACTTGCCCGGCAACAGGCTGCCGACGAGTTGGCCAAGCGGCGTCTCAACACGGCAATCACGATCTTCGAACGGATCGCTGAGTTGGACCCCGACTCGCTGACTGCCAAACACGACTTGGCGCTAGCCCTGAACAACCGCAGCTTCGTCGAGCAAGCGAGTGATCCGGCCGCCGCGGAATCCTCCTGCTCCGCGGCTATCGAACTGTTGCGCCGCGTCGCCAAGCGGTCCGATGCTGCATCCGCTGAACTGCTGGAGTATCGCGCCAATCTCGCATTGTGCCTCAATAATTTGGGGTCCATCATTGGCGGTCAACGCCGACATGAGCAGGCCATCGCCTGCCTGCAGGAAGCGGCAGACATCCAGGAGACGCTGGCCCGCCAGTCGCCCGGCGTCGTGCAGCATCGCAGCGACTGGGCGGTCACCCTCAACAATCTGGGGCAGGCTCACGTGCGCGCCGGCCAACACGAGATCGCCGAACCGGCATTTGAGCGCGCGGCCACCCTGTTTTCCCACTTAGCAAGCGACTACCCGATGGAAGGTCGCTTTGCCAGCGCCTTGGCTGGCGTGCTGAACAACCAAGCGATGTCCCGCGAGCTCACTGGCGATTGGGACGCTGCCGTGCGGATCTATCGACAGGCAATCGATTATCAGGAGGTGGCCGTGGCGCGCACGGGGGGCAATCCTCAATACGTGGAGTTCCTCGATCGCCACTACGCCAATCTGGCCCGCTGCCTGCGCACCGCGGCGCGACTTCAGGACGCCGCGGCGGCCACGCTCCAGCGGCTGCAGCATGTCGGCGACAATTCCGAGCGACTCTATCAGATCGCGGTTGAATTGGCCGAAACGGCCGACGGCCTGGCCGAGCAGGGCGATCACAGCGCCAGCGACGAATTGTTGGGACAAGCTCTCGTTGCGCTGAACTCGGCCGTCGATGCGGCCGATGACCAGCGATCCGCACAGTGGGATCTGCCCGACTCGCTCCGGCGCCGGTTCGAGCAGTCACCGCAGCCGCAAGTGGGAGGGACGCCATGAGGCGGTGGTTGAGGAACTCGTTGAGGAACTCTGGCAGGATCGTCCGCCGAGACGCAGCCCATGGCGGGAGCGGCCGCAGGCGTCGGCTGTCGTTTGAACGCGTCGAAGACCGACTCGCGCTTTCGACGACGCCAGCCGGCGTCGCTCTGGCGCCCGACACCGGGAGCCTGTTGGATCCGCTGCGCCAAGCCGGTGAGCCAACGTCGTGGACGGCGTCCGTGGGCAGCGTTGTGACGGCCACCGAAACGATCGCCTCGGGGCTGATCACTTTCGATCCCATGCGAACCGCGCCCACGCCCGGCGGCGGCTTCGCGATTATGGCCTACGACCAGGACGGCGGCGCGGATTTGACACGAACTGCGGCGGTCCCTGGCGTCACGGGCCTAAGCTTCGCCTCGCCAAGCGGCTTCACTCGGGCAGAGGATGCTTCACTGTCGGGCAACTTGATTTGGAACTCGGGCGCGGCTTCACGTCTCAGCTTGCACACAAATCCCCTCGATCTCGCCCATTCCAATGGGGGACTGGTCCTTGACCAGTTGGTGACAGATGGCGGCCTCGCTGATATAGACCTGGGCATGTCCGACGCTCATGGCACGGTCGTCGCGGGACTTGTCGGCAGCGCCACCGATGACTACGCCGCCTACGACGCCCGTGGGATCGTCCCCATCAACATCATTGCGGCGCCCACGCTACCCGCCGATCCGCTGGCCACGAGCCGGTGGCAACTCGCCAACTACCAATTGACGCTGCTCCACTCGCTGCAATACGGCGCCGACGCGGACAAGTTTTCATTCGGGTCCGACTGGATTGTCGAAACGGCGTCTGATCAATTGACGACAATTCCGCAGCCGCCCATGGTTCCGGATAATGAGACGGCGACAGGGACCAATACGGGAGAAGTCTCACCCGCGGAAGCCTTGGCCGCCTGGACGGGGCCAAGTTCGCACGCGATCTCGCAAACCGCCCGCTTCGACGGCGGTCGCCCGAATGCACCCGATGCCCCCCTCACGGTCTCGCAGCCCCCCCATTGGACGTCAACGGCATCGCAACAAGGTCGCGCGGTCAATTTCGACGTGGCGACGCCAACGGTCGTTGTCGAGCACGATGACGGCTCGCCCTCGACGTCGGATTCCCCGGCGGCCTCAACGACGATACCGCTCCGCTCGGGCGCTTCGCTGCGGCTTCGGTCATCGGACAGGCACAGCACAAGTAGCACTCTCGACGGCCACGGCGGCCCGAGCCGTCGACAAGCCGCGACGGCAATTCAGGTAACGCATGCACATCCTGCAGACGGCGTCGTGTCAATTGGTGAAGCGGCGGTTCAGGTGGTCGTCGGCAGCGCGGATTCAGCGGCGGCCGCTGCGGCGGCCTCGCCGCAGGCAACCGCGCGGGACGCGGCTCTTTCTGACTGGCCGGGCGACCCGCTGACCGTGGCGCCAGTAGACGACCACAATCGGCCGGCTTCTCATTGGCAAATCGCCGTTGTCCTCGCCGCGAGCGGCTGGGCCGTACGGTCGGCGGTCGCTCCGGCTCGTGAAACGACGGTCCAGCAGCCGCCAAAACAGCGAGAAAAGGGCTTACTGAGGTGGCCGCGTGACACTCGGGATCAAACCGGGCCTTCTTAGCAGCGAACCGAACTTGCGGCCCCGGTAGCCCGCTGGTAAACGGTGTCGCTGTCGGCCGGGTTGCCCGCCGACGCCGCCCTCCCCGACTCCGGGCACAACCATGGCCTCGTTTCACTCGCTCGCCTCCTTCTCGCGTCTGCTCCGCCGCGGTTATTGCCCCCCCGCCAGCTCAACTCGGCTGGCGGCCCGCGCGCGGGGCTTTCACTTGGAACGCCTGGAAGACCGTTGCCTGATGGACGGCGCCGGGTTCATCCACACCGATCCCGAGCCCGACCCCGACTCGATCGTGGGCGTGGCCGAGATCGAAGCTCACGACGACTACGCCAAGGCGACAGCCGCGACGCACCAGTTGCGGATCGACGTGCTCGCCAACGATGTGCTGCCCGAGGACGCCGAGGGCCTACGGATCAAGAGCGTCAGCGACACGCTCCGTGGGGCGAAAGTGAACATCGTCGCGGGCGGGAAAGCCATCCAGTACATCCGCGCCGCCGATGCGCCCGTTTACGACAGTTTCTACTACATCGTCGAAGACGAAGACGGGCGTCTGGGCAAAGCGAATGTGACCATCCGCGAACAGAGGACGGGCAGCGGCGGCGGCAGTGCGACGCCCTACTGGTCTGCACACGACAGCTACACGCTGTACGAGGATGCACCGGCAACGACACTCAACGTGCTGGCGAACGACCGAGAGTTCAAGCACGGCGAGATCATCGCCCTGACCGCGCCAGAGCGACTCGGCGGCGCCGCAAGTATCGCCGCCGACGGCACGTCAATTATCTACCAACCGCCTGCGGCCCAGACCGGGTACGATCGCTTCGAATACACGGTTCGTGCCGCAAGCGGCGAGGAAGCCTCGTTCACGGTTGTCGTGAACGTAGACAAGCCGGTCGTCACGCAAAGCGAGCGGTACGGATTCCGTCTGGATATCGACGCGCCGACGACGAAGCTCGACGTGCTCGCGTCCGACCGCGTGGTCGGTCCGGTGGCACAAACGCCGCTAATCGTCGATGTCTCCTATCCCGAAGTGGTCGGCGAGATCGCGATCGCCGCCGACGGTCGATCGCTCGAGTACTCGCCGGCAAACGGGTTCATTGGCTCATTCACGCTGGAGTATGTCCTGCGATACGGTTCGGCCGAGCACCAAGTCGTCAGCGGCTCGGAGCGCGTGACCGTTCAAAATTCGTTCTTGGCTGTGGACAACTGGTTTCAAGTGGCAACCGATGCCAATGCGACGGCACTCGACCTGCTGGCCAACGATCCCGTGCTGCCCCGCTACTCCAATGATCACCGCCGGCTGCCTGACTCGACATTGACCATCGTGGACGTCACCGCGGGCAGCTCCGGCGGCACGGTGGCGCTCGTGGACGGGCGCGTGCTCTACACTCCCGCCGCGGGGTTCGCCGGCGAGGAGACCTTCACCTACGCGGTCCGCGACGAGCGCGGGCATGAAGATTCCGCCGAGGTCACCGTGCAGGTCGGCGAGCCGGCGCCCACCGGCCCGCTGCGCAAGTTTTACGTCCCGGGCGAGTTGCGCCAGTTCCTGATCGATCAGGCTGTCGAGCGCTATCAGTCGTCGTTCGGCGTCACTTCGATCGGCTACCAGTACTTGGACGGTCCGATCGAGTATTACGCAACATCCAGGACCGGGGTAATCGCCTTTGACGGCGACGCGATGACTCTGACGAGCGACTACTCAACCACCAACACCCAAGAAGCAGGCGTCGACGAAGCCGACATCGCCGAGACCGACGGGCGCTACGTTTACACGTTCGCGCACGGAAAGCTGGTGATTGTCGACCTGAACGACCCGACCGACCCGCAGCCGGTCTCGTTCACGGAGTTTGCCGACCGGTTCGACGAAATGTACCTGCAGGGCGATCGGCTGACGCTGCTGCGGCGCGGCTGGGGCAAAGGCAGCCCGTCGGTCGTGGCGGTCGTCGACGTCAGCGACCGCAGTGCGCCGTCGGTGGTCGAGCGCACCGAGATCGACGGCCGAATCGTCGAGTCGCGCGCCGTGGGCGACCGCGTGTTCGTGGCCGTCAACGGCATTGATTTGCCGCCGCTGGAAATCGCCTCGCGCACCCCCGCAAACGAGAATGGCTTCAGCGAGTATCAAACCTACGAGACGCTCGATCAGTACGTCGCCCGCGTGAGTGACACGCTCATCGACGACGCCCTGCCCCGCTACCGCACGTACGACGCCGACGGCGTCGAGGTGGCCGCCGGTCTGCTGACTGCCCCCCAGCAGATCTACGAGCCCAACGACGCCTCTGACAATCAGTTGCTCTCGCTGGTCACGTTCGACGTGGCGGACGGACGCGCGGGGCCCGACCACTCCGTCGGAGTGTTCTCGGCGCCGGCCAGCGAAGTGTACATGTCCGGCTCGTCGTTGTACGTGTTTCGCAGCACGGGTAACGAGACGGCCATCTTGAAGTTCGCCATCGCCGAGGACGGCAGTTCCGACTTGGTCGCGACCGGAACGGTGGCCGGCACGCTGCTGAATCAGTTCTCCGTCGACGAGCACGAGGGCCAGCTGCGGATTGCCACGACCGAAGTCCGCCTCGAAGTCTCGGGAACCGACCGCTGGGGCAATCCGCGACTGAGACAGCAGCAACGGTTCAACAATCTGCTGGTGCTCGAGGAGCAATCCGGCGAGTTGGTCCGCGTGGGCGGCATCGAGAACCTGGCGCCCACCGAGACGATCAAATCGGTGCGGTTCCTCGATGACCGCGCGTACGTCACCACGTTCCGCGTCGTCGATCCGTTATTCGCGGTGGATCTGAGCGACCCCACGGAGCCGGTCGTGACCGGGGCGCTGAAGATCCCCGGCTACTCCGATTATCTGCATCCGGTAGGCGAGGACTACGTCATCGGCATCGGTCGCGACGCGGACGAAATCACGGGACGGTTAGGACCACTGCAAGTTTCGTTGTTCTATGTAGGCGGCGACGCGCCGGCGGTGGTTGATCAAGTCACGTTGGACGGGGCCGGTTGGCACCAGAGCGAGGCCTGGTTTGATCACCACGCCGTCGCGTATTTCGCCGAACAGGGCGTGCTGACGCTGCCCGTCAGTTGGACCGAAACGACCGAGTTTGACGACAACGGCGACGGCTGGCGCGACCGCGTCGAGTACGAAAGCTTCTCGGCGATGTGGGCGTTTGAGATCGAGGTGGACGACAGCGGCGGCGGCGCCCTCGACATCGGCGGACGCGTCGCCCACGAAACCGACGGCCACAGCTGGTATGGCGGCAACGCCGCCCGCCGCAGCATGCGGATCGGCGACGCGTTAGTGACGCTGTCGGAAGACTACTTGCTGGTCAACGAATTGCATAACGTCGAGCAACAGATCGGCGCGGCATACCTGGGCGTGCTGCCTCAAGACGATGCGTTTACCATCGAAGAAGACAGCGGGCCGATCGTGCTCGACGTGCTGGCCAACGACCGCCCTGGCGTCGATGGCACGAAGCCGTCGATCATTGATGTTTCGACGCCGGGCCGGTCGTATGGAATTGGCCAGCCCTGGGGCGTCCCCGGTCTCATCGATTTTCGTTTCATCGACGTGGTGACCGTCGACGTGTGGCAACCAATGACGGTCGACGCCACGTATGCACCGGTTTCGTTCGACGCCGAGCCGCCCGGGACGGTGGAGATTGCCGAGGATGGAGGCTCGCTGACGTTCACGCCCCGAGCCGATTTCGCCGGAGCGGTCAGCTTCACCTACACGGTGCATGATGCTTTGCGCGGCGATCAAATCGCGACCGTCACCGTGACGGTCACGCCGGTCGACGACGCACCGATTGCCAACGACGACGAGTTCGAGGTTGCCGCCGGCGAGACAACGCCGTTGGACGTGCTGGCGAACGACTCTGATCCAGACGGCTACTCCGGGGGAACGTGGCGGCAACCGATTTACACCGACGTGCTTAGCAGCAGTTATTTGGTTTTGGACGCCGACACCGCGCAGACATTGCCGCCATTCTCGTACGTTTACGGCGTGAAGATCATCGCCGTCAGTGCCGGCGATCAGGGCGGCTCGATCGAGATCGACGAACTCGGACGCGGCATGAACTATACCCCGGCCGACGGATTCACCGGGCTGGAGACGTTCACCTACACCATTGCCGACGCCACAGGGCTAGAAGCGACTGCCACCGTGAGCGTGTGGGTCGGCGTCGAGAAGCCGGATGAATCCGTATTGGCATCCCCGGGCGAGCGGCCCGTGCTGCTGACGCCAACGGCGCCCCCGCCCAGCCGTCCGGCAACCCGTGCCGCGTTGGCCCCGCAGACAAGCGAGGTGCTACGTCCGGCCCCGCGGGCGACTGCCACGAACGAGACGCCGCTCACAGAGAAGGCGTCCCGCATCATCGCCCCGGCGACGCAGTACCGTCCGCAGCGTCGCGCCGCGCTGGCGCCGCCCGCGGAACTGAGCCGCCGCCTCGATGGCGATCTGGTCGAATCGTTGGCGATCGAGTTGGCGGCAACCGACTTGGAACGCTGATTCCCGCTCATCGACGCTAATCGGAACGAATCGATGTTCGTCACGACTCGCGTTCCTCTCGCGTCGACCGGCGGATCGCACATGCGTCCCGGCAGGAGTGAAGACGAAGAGTCAGCGATCCCACTCGCATAGGCCAGCCACGTGCGCAGCCGAGCCGTCGCGTAGCCAGCCGTCCAACTGATCGGGCTGCTTGAGTTGCTGACCCCGCTGCGTCGGTACGACCAAAAACCCGCACTCGACCTCCGGCAACGCGGTCATGTCGCTCCACAGCTTCTCGAACTGCGACACCGGGTACACGTCCTCCTGCCCGTGGCCCCACCGCTTCTTGACGTCTTTCAGCGTGATGTACGTCGGCATCCGCCGGCTGATGCGCCGCACGGCCGCGTCGACTTTGCGGTCGTCGCTCAGGTCATTGCGCGTCAGTCCGAATACGGCTAGCCAGCGGTCCAGATCGATCCAGGTGGTCTGCGAGTTGTAGTAGGAGAGCGCGAATTCGTCCTCCTCCCGCGGCAGGGCGAGCCCCTCGACCAACCGCACCTGGCCGTCGACGCGCGCCAACCCGCCGCCGCGATCGTCGAGCCGCCGGCCGATCACCTCGAAGGCGAGCGTCCAGCCGCGGTCGATGCACGCGCCCAACATCCGCGGATCGACGTCGGCGCCCAAGGTGTCGATGTTGTGCAGCATGAGATACTTGAGCTGCGGCTGCCGCTGAAGCAACTCGCGCATGACGCCGTTGCGCAGCATGTTGGGCGCCTCGTACCAGTGGCCGACCGGATGCAGACATTGCCGCGGCTGGTTGTCGGTGTAGTCGGCGCCCTCGCCCATCGCAACGGCCCAATCGATCAGCGCCGCGCGGACGCTGGCTCGGACTTTTTCCTGCTGCTCGTCGAGCACCTGCTGCGGCATCTCCTCCCAGGCGAATCGCAGATCGCGGACCATGGGGATCATCCGCAATCCGACCGACCGACTGGGCGACACGAACACGCCGCCGCTCAATCCGTAATCGTCGCAGTCCGCCAGGTGCGCGCGGATCGGCTCGTCAGTCATGTAGCCGGTTGTGAAGACGTGGCTGATCGGCGCATCAAACTGCCGGCTCACGCGCCGCGTTTTTGCCAGGTGAACCTCCAGAAAGTTGCGGTGCCGTCCGTCCAGCTTGGCAAACGGGTGCAGCGTTTTGACGGTGCCCGCGCCACCCGTCCACCGGCTGCCGGCGCCGGCCGCCAGCGAGATCACCGCCACCTGTCCGTCGCGAATGGCCGCTGCGCCCAACTCGCCAAATCGGTCGACCGCATCGCCGCGAGCCTCAACCACGTCGCCGGGATGCACGTCCTCGATCTTGGCGCTGGCCGGCAGGCGATTCTGCGCTAACCCGATACGACCGGCCCGCAAGTCGCCGCGAATCTGTTCGTGCTGTTCGGGATCGAATCCGTACCGCCGGAGCAAATCCGACAGCTCGGCGTCGCGCGACTGCCCGTCGTGCGCGTGGGGCAGCAATCGCTGCAGCACGCGGGCGGCCAGGCGACCGTCGTCGCCGACCTCTTGCCCCAATCGCTGCAGCTCGCCCTGGAGTTGCGGCGACAAGTTGCGAGTTTCGCTACGAATCCAGGCTGGCGCCTGCAGCAGGTAGTAACTCTCGGGCATCGCGGCGTCGCGGCCGGTGCGCAGCTCGGCCCACGTCCCCCGGTCGTTGATCGTGAAGTCGTACACGACCGGCTCCATCGCGAAAGGCAACGCCCGCTCCAGGCGGGCCTTCACCGCCGGCATGTTCTCGGCCAGCCATTGCTGACCCGCGGCTCTTGCCGCAGGGTCGAACACGAACCCCATGCCGCCGCCCGACATGCCGCCCAACATCCAGAAGCCCCAAAACTGCTTGCCGAACGCCGCGCGGACCTCGTCGATGAGCGTGTCGGTGTATAGATTCGTGGCCCAGGGAATGATCTGCTGCAGCGGCCCGGTGAAGTTGCGCGTCGTCGCGGCGCCGACGGCCCGGATGTCGCCCTGCTCCAACGCCGCGACCACGTCGTCCAAGACCTGCATCGCGTCGTGACGAGCCTGCCATTCGCGTTCGCCGCGCAGCAAATACTTTTCGGTGACCATTTCCAGGATCGGGCCGACATTCTGCGCCATGCCGCCATGCACCAGCACCAAGCTGTCCTGCAGTTGCTGCCGCGTCTCCGGAGTCACCCGGTCGTCGCCAAACACGTCGTGCGTAGGCAGCAATCGACCGCGGCTCACCCCATGCTCGGGGTCGCCCGGCTGAGCCGCGGCGCCGCAGATCAGCTTGATCCCCGGCCACACGCCGCCCGAATCCTGCCAGCCGCCCCCGGAGCCGCCGATCCATTCGCCCAAAATGGCACGAGCCGCCACGATCCGCCGATCCGCCTCGGCCAGCGCGCCGACCAGCGTCGACACCTGCCCGGTCGCCCGCATGCAAATCGATATGAGCGACCCCAGCAGGTTCGTCGACACGGCCAGCCGCGACCCCTTGGGGATGCCGTTCACTTTGCTGACGAGTTCCACCCCCAAACCCGGGCCAACGACACGGGCGAGCAGTTCCTCAATGCCGTGATCGCTCCCTTCCATGCCGGGAGGCACAATCCCCGCGGCGATGACGGCCGCTTTGAGCAGACCGTTATAGTCGCGGGCAAAGTCGAACACTTCGTCCACGCGGCAAATCGTGCTGACCGCTTCCAGATCGACGCTCACCAGTCGCAACACCGGTTCGTCGATCACGCGCAGGTACGTTTCAATCGGGGGTCGGGGCGCCGCGTCGCGACCGTGAACGCCGAGGTTGATCGACGCGTTCAGCACGCGGGCTCCCTCGGGAAAATCCATCCCCAAAAAGAAAATATCGCTCCACGCGCTATGCGAAAAATCCATCCGCACGGCCGTCTGCTCGGCGAGTACGGGGAAGGCGCCGCCGCCGTCGCGGGCGAGCAGCTCGCGTCGCAGCCGCAGCGGGTGATCATCGGGATGCCCCATGCGAAACATCCACTGGTTACCCGGCACCGTCCGTACGCTGCGACGCACCTGATCGGCCAGCGTTTGAAACGCCATGGCGTGGTACGCGTGGGCCAGGGCGCTGGCCAGTGCGTCGTTGGGCGGCTGCGACGTCGCGGCGGCGAGAAACGAATCGGCCGCCTCGGCAAAGCGCCGACCCAGTAGTTGGCAGTAGCCGTCAAAAGGGATCAGTCCCTGCTGTCGCTCAGGCAGAACTGCGGGGATCTGATAACGATGAATGGCTGCCAGGAAAAACAGCGCCCGCACGCGGTGGTACAGGTTGTCGCTGGTGCGGCGGAAGGCGTCCAACTCGGCGCAGTGCTGCTGCAACTCTTCCAGCGATGCGCCGTGGCACAGCGAGTCGAGCGACCGATGGCGCACGTCCTCCTCGTCGGACACGATCGTGGCGACCAACGGATTCATGCCCGATCCCCCGCCGCTCCGGCCAGCAGCTCAACCAGCTCGGTGAGAATTTGATCGCGGTCCACCCCGCTCAGAGCTGTTGCCAGTTGCGCGGTGAGGATTCCGTACTTTTCGCCGATGTTGTAGCGGGCGCCGTCGACCTCCAACGCGAGATAACGTTCCCGCGCCGCCAGCACGGCCAACGCGTCCGAAAGTTGCGCGCGGCGTTCGCTCTCCGCTTCCAGCAACTCGCCCAGCGCCGCCATCACCGCGGGCGTCAGCACGTGCATCCCAAAGAAGCACAGGTAGTACCCGGCCCGCTGGCCGCCGATGATCAACTGCTGCTCGGCCACGGTCGGCGTCGGCTTTTCGACGACCGTCGTCACTTCGTACAGGCCGGTCTGCTGCGGCACGGCCCGCCCGCCGATGGCGCCGAAGTACGGCAGCTTGTTCTCGCGCGTCGCCTGCACGGCCGAGACGGCGCAACCGTGGGCCTTGGCCGCGTCGATTAATTGGGCGGCGCACGGCCGCTCGGTGCGACTCAAATACAAGTGGTCGCCGACCAGGTGCAGAAACGGCTCGTCGCCGACGAAATCGCGGCCGCAGAACACGGCATGCCCGTAGCCGCGCGGCTCGGCTTGCGGCAAGAACGTCAACCGCTGGACGTCTTCGCCGGCCGCCGCCCGGTAGGCCGCTTCGTCGCCGGGGCGAATGACCACGCCGATTTCATCGACGCCCGCTGCGGCGACTTCGGCAATAATCAGTTGCAGCGCCGTTCGCTCGACTCCCTGCTGATCAACCAACCGCTGCAGCGGTAACGTGTGCTGATCCGGCGCCGCGGCCGTGACCAGAGCTTTCGCAATATTCATGAGGAGCGGTCCGCCGCGTGCAGAAGCCGTAAACTGTTGAGAATCGCGCCGCCAATGAAACCAGGCAGAGCTGTCAGCGATCGGTTGTCAGCTTTTCGCCAGATAAGTCAGAGGCTCAATCGCCGCGCAAGGATCAACGAAACCTTCAGTTTAGTTCACTGAACGCGAAACTCCAGGCGGCCTCTTGGCAATCGAGCAGGCAGTCTGGCCAGGGCGGAATGGCCCTCGTTCCGCCGGCGCCCGGAGACGGGCACGACGCTGCCGGCTGGCGACCAGATTGGACGCGAGTACCGTCAGCCAAGCTGCCCGTCGCGATTGAGATCTTCGCCCACGACAATCTCCAGCCGCTTGATGGCTTCGTGCAGCACCGTCTGCGTGCGGTGAAGCTCGCGCTCCAGGCGAACGACGCGGGCTTCCAGGGCGCCGGCGCGCTCGTCGTGGCTGGAAATCTGGCTCTGCTGCATCAGGTCCCAAAACAGGCCCATCGTGACTATTCTCCGTGGAAGGCGGCGGAATTCTTGCAGAGCCTGCGACGCACAACGCAAACGCCCTGCGCGTCGTCGGCGCCGCTTGTATAATCAGCCTCGCTTCATCTCATCAGCTCATCGTCTTGGCTTTTCGCTCGGAACACAACATGCGCGACATGTTTTCGTCTGCCGATCGCCGCCTGCGTATTCGCCGCGGGCAGCGATATCTTGGCGTCCTTTGCGGGCTGGCATTTCTCAGCGGGGCCGTCGCAGGGAGTGCGGTCGCAGCGCCGCGCGTGATCACGGTTGACAAGTCGATACAGGAAGCGATCGATTCGATCCCCGCCGACAACGCCGAACGGGTCATCGTTCAGATCCCCAACGGGGTTTACACGGAACGGATCCGCCTGGATCAGAATCGAGTCACGCTCCGCGGCGAAAGTCGCGAGGGCGTGCGGATCGAGTTCAACCTGCCGCGCGAGGAGTATCATCGCCGCTACGATCGATTCGGCGTGGCCGTGGTCAATCTGTTTAGCGACGACTGCGTGCTCAAGAATCTCACAATCGTCAACACGCAGCCGACCGGCGAGCACGCGTTTGCCGTCTACGGGCAACCCAATCGGCTGATCATCGACAACTGCAACGTACTGGGCGTCGGCGGCGACACGCTGTCGCTGTGGAACACGGCGTTCGGGATGTATTATCACCGCAATTGCCGCTTCAAGGGGCGCGTCGACTTCGTCTGCCCGCGGGGGTGGTGCTTCGTGCGCGACTCGCAGTTCGAGGAAGTCGACACGACCGCAGCGATCTGGCACGACGGCCACCTTGATCCCAACATGAAGTTCGTGCTGCGAGACTGTCAGTTCGACGGCGTGCAGGATTGGTGGCTGGGGCGGAATCATTACCCGTCGCAGTTTTACCTGCTCGACTGCCAATTCAGCGCGACGATGGCCGATCGGCCGATTGGCGTGGTGAAAGACATTTCCTCGCTGGCGCCTGCCGAGCAGGCGCTGTACGAGCGCAAGTACTTCCACAACTGCCACCGCGACGGTGACAATTTTCCCTGGTATGCGGACAATCTGAGCGAGGCGGCCGGCGCGCCAACGCCCGACGAGATCACCCCCGCATGGACGTTCGACGGTCGCTGGGATCCCGAGAGCACGGCGGCGCCGACGATCGAGAGCGTCGAAACCGATGGCGACCGAGTCATTGTCCAATTCAGCGAACCGGTAGCTGGCGCCGCGGGGGCCACGGTCGTGCGCACGGACGGCTCAGTCGCCGCCTACGATACCGGCAGCGGTACGCGACGGATTTCGTTTGTCGGCGGACAGTCCGACTCCGCGCCGCAGCGGTTCGCGCCGGCCGACCCCCAGGCCGCGTACGGCGCGTTGGCCACGCTGGCAGCGCGCTACGTGCCCGAGCAAGACCTGCCAGCAGCAACGCCGCTGAAGAAGCTGACGATTGTGGCCGTGGGCGACTCGACCGTGGCTGACTACGACGCCAACAGTCCGCTGCAAGGCTGGGGCTGGGGGCTGCGGGCGTTCTTCGACGACCGCGTGACCGTTGTCAACGAAGCACGCAACGGCCGCAGTTCCAAGAGTTTTCGCTCCGAGGGGCATTGGCGGCGCGCTCAGCAGACCGACGCCGACTACGTGCTGATCCAGTTCGGTCACAATGACAATCGTGGCAAAGGCCCCGAGCGCGAGACCGACCCGGCAGCCGGCGGCGACTTTCGCGCGAACTTGCGGCGGTATGTCGAGGAAGCTCGCGCCGCCGGGGCGACAGCCGTGCTGCTGACCCCGCCCGTGCGGCGAATCGTCGACGAGTCGGGCCAACTGGTCGACGACGACGGCAACGCCGACTACGCCGAGGCCGCCCGCGCGGTGGCCCGCGAGTTGGATTGCCCGCTCGTGGACCTGGCCCAGTTGACGCGCGACCTGTTCAATCGGCTTGCGCCGAATGCAGGCGCCGCGCTGCAAACCGAGGGGGACACGACACACTTCAACCACGCCGGCGCGCGGCGGCTTGCGGTCCTGGTCCTGGAAGACCTGCAGCGGCAATTGCCAGAGTTGCGGCCGTTCATCGTGCAAGAGCGGCTAACGCGGCCGTAGTTCGCGGTCCGCCGCTTGCTTGTCTGAAGACAGCGCCACAGCGAACCTACCGCGCCCAGTCGGTGTCGCGAGTCTCGGCCGAGGCCGGCTGCACGGCGCGGTCGTCGACGATCACCGGCTCGCCGGCCAAGCCGCGACGCTGCTGCTGTCGTGGGGGCCGCACTTGAGTTTTCACGGTATGCCCGATTGCGGCGCCGCCCAGCCCCAGGATCGTGTCGCCGGCCGGCTGGAACAGACTGCCAATCTGCCCGCCAATTTCGCTGCCCAGTTGCGGCGTCAGCACGCTGTAGGCTTCGTTCCGCTGGTCGAGCGTGCCCCACCGCTGCAAATAGCCGTGCACGTCGTCCTTGGCGCGCTTTTCTGGAAACAGGGACACAAACGGAATGGCGTACGACACGGCGTACGTGCCGGGATGCGCCTGCTGATTGACGATTTTGGCGTGAGCCGCCTGCTCCAGGGCCAGCGGCGGCAGGTCCGAGTAGATCGACACCGTGTCGGTGTAGGGATTGTAGCTGTCGCGCCCCAGCAGTCGTCCGGGAAAGATCGTGTAACCCAGCGTGTACACGGCGCCCAACGTGTACCGCCAGCCGGCGCCAACGTCTTTGTTGTCGCGCAGCCGTCGCCACTCGTCGCCGGGGGCGTATTGATTGATCCGCACCTTGGTGTCGCCGAGTTGGTTGGCCGTCATATATTCGATGACCGCAGCCTCGGTTTCCGGCGACACATCGTGATTGCGGGCTCGGCGGTCCCACAGCGCGAGCTTGTCGAACACGCCCAGCACTGATCCGGTCACATCCAGCAGACGGTGCGGCCGGCCGCGCTCAATCTGGCAAGTCTCGCACTGGCCATCGAGGCAGACATTGCACGCGTCGGCGCCGGGGCGATGAGCCGACTGAGCCGCCGCGGAAAGGACAGCCAGCGAGCAGCTGACGAGAACACCAGCACAAACCAACCTAGCAAGCATCGACTGACCTCCGAGGTTCAGGAGATTCGTCACGGCGTGCAGATGAAATGGCGCCCGGCGACTGATTCCTCTGCACAAAACCGCATCGGCGAACGCGGGGAACAGATACCAGACACCCCCCGGCAGCGTCTATGCCGTTCCCCCGGCTTGGCCCCAGCCAGCGGTTGTTTCCCCCCATCGTTGCGAGGCTGGCGCCAGAGAAACGATGGGGGGGACGGATATTGTGCCGGTTCTGGGCATTCTCTTGTTCTTGTGAGCCCCCCGGACACAGTCACCGTCACCGTGGCGCGACCCAGCAAGTTGCCGATCTTACCGCGGCGATGTAGCTTGGAGGGAGGACAGTGAAGTCGGCATTTCTGCCGGGAAAGAGAAGAGGCGAATGCAAGCGAGGTTGCGATTGGCGGTGGCGTTGTCAGCCTGCCTAGCATACGGCGGGGGGGCGTCGGCGATCGCGCAGGTCGGCGGCGACAGCGTCATGCACGACCCGTCGCGGATTATCAAGGACGGCAATCACTACTACGTCTACGGCACGGCCCTGGGCGGGGCCGACGGGATCTTCTTCAAGCACTCGACCAATCTGACGACCTGGTACGATCCGTACAATAACGCCGAGGCCAACGCGATCTTCAGCGACGCCCCGGCGTGGATCGCCAGCGAGGTGCCCGGCAACGACGGCACGTTCTGGGCCCCCAGCGTCATTCAGTACGGTGACGAGTACCGGCTGTACTACTCCGTCTCGACCTTCGGCGGGCAGGAGTCGGCGATCGGGCTAGCGACCAACACGACGCTCAACTTCACGGACCCGGCTTACCAGTGGATTGACCAGGGCGTCGTCACCAAGTCAGAGGTCGGCTATCCCTACAACACGATCGATGCCAGCGTGTTTGTCGATGCGACCGATCGGATGTGGATGACGTTCGGCTCGTACTGGAACGGCATCTTTGTCACCGAACTCGACCCGGTCAGCGGCAAGCCCTACGACGCCACGCCCGCTGGCGCCACGCGGATTGCCGGGCGCAGCGGCGGCACGGACATCGAAGCGTCGTACATGCACTACCACGACGGGTACTACTACCTGTTTGTGAACTGGGGCAGCTGCTGCAGCGGCGTCGACAGCACGTACGAGATTCGCGTCGGCCGCAGCACCAGTCCCGCAGGGCCCTTTGTCGACAACAGCGCCCAGCCGCGGTCGATGATCAGCGGCGGCGGCACGCTGTTTCTCGACGACGTCGACAATCGCATTGGCCCAGGGCACGCCGGCATCTTCTCTGAGGACGGCGTCGATTATTTCGGCTTCCACTTCTACGACGCCAATTCCAACGGCGTGCCGCGCTTTGCCATCGACGAGCTGCTGTGGACCGTCGACGGTTGGCCCATTCTGTTGCAAGAGGTGCTCGCAGCAGATCTGTCAGGCGACGGCAATCTCACTCTGCGAGATTGGGCGATCTTTCGCACATACCACCTGACGGACATGTCGATGCTGTCACCGGAGGTCCAGGCAGCTCGCGGCGACTTGGACGGCGACGGCGACAACGACTTTGACGACTTCCGCCGGTTCCAAACGTCGTACAACGCGCTGAACGGCGACGGCGAGTTTGAAGCCATGTTGCGGGCCGTGCCTGAACCCGCCGCAGCACTGCTGGCCGCGATGGCCAGCCTGCTGCTGCTTCGCCGCAACGGGGGCAAGCAGTCGCGCCGCGCGTGACGTCGCGCCGGTGCTTCCTGCTGAATCAAGTGCATGCCGGCCGCCGACTTCAGAAGAATCGGTTGACCTGCAGGTTGTACTCGAAGTCGAACGCCCGGTCGTACCGCTCGTTGCCGCTGATCGGCACGATGACGCCGTTGGTGATCTGGCAGGCGCCCATGTCCAGTACCACGCCGGTCGACAAGTTGACGATGTCGACGTTGCCGCCGGGGCCGCCCGCGTTGATGTTCAGACTGAACGGATCGTTGGTGGTCGACGGATCGGTGAATGTAGCCAGCGGCACGACCAGCGAGTTGGGATCGTCCAGCGCGTGCGTGTAGTGCACCTCCAGCAGCCCGGCAATTCCCTCCAGGAAGTCGCGCCGCGAGCCGCGGTGCAACCAGTAGCCGAAGCCCAGGTTGGCCCGCAGCAGCGTGCGCTGCTTGACGCGGCCTTCCACTTCGACGTTGAACGTTTCGGCGTCGTAGATCGTGTCGGGCGTGATCGTGCCGGCGGCCAGCACGCGAGCCGGCGACGAGTTGAGCGGCGCGTCGACCTGAAAGAAGCCCTGATGAAAGAATCCGCTGTCGCTCTGGCACGCCCACGCCAGAAACGGCACCAGGTTCACGGTGTGGTTGTCGAAGTACCCCTCGAAGAAGAACGACGAGGGCGCGGTGGCCGACACGGCTGGCGAGCCGGTCAGCGGAAACGTCGTGTCAAAGTCGCCGATGATCGAACCGTCGTCGGCCGTGGGCGCAGTGACCGCGACGCCGCAGCCCAGCGCGAATTTCTGTCGCTCGATCAGCAGCAGCTTGACCGTCGTGGCCAGGTTGCCCAGTTCGCCGTGACGGTCGGAAGTGGGGATGTTCGAGCCGAACGAATCCTGGAACACCTCCAGGTCCGAGTTGAGTTGCCGCAACAACGGCACTTGAAACTGGACCGATCCCATGCCGTCGAGGAACGTCTTTTCGAAACCGACGACAAAGTGCTCAATGTCGGTTTGCGCTCGCTCGCCGATAATGTTCGACTCGAACGCGTTGCTCAGGTGCCGGTAGGAGAAAATCAAACGGTCGGTCGGCAGCGTCGAGTTCGCCTCGGCGATATTCAGCCGATTGCCGCCGAAGATCGGGCTCTCAATTTCCGAGACCGGCGTCACGTTGTGGCCGTCGAGCCCCATGTCGGCGTACATCATCATTTCGCCGTTGCCGCCGCTGAACTGATCGCCGATCATGTATGGCAACCGCGTGCTGCGGGCCGAGCGCGACGCCACGCGGTTGCCTGTGTTGGCGTTGCCGCGATTGCTGCGCGAAGTGGCTTGCGCCTGCCGGATCATACTGCCGGATGGGAGCGGTTGGGCTTGATCAGCCCAGGCCCCATCCCACGTGAACTCCTCCGGCAAGTCGCTCGCGAACACGACGTCGTCCGCTGCGGCCTGGTAACTCAACAGCACAAGACTAGTCGCCGCGACGGCCGCCGCGATGCAATTGACCGTTCGTCGCATGATCAGGTCCCCCCCAGGACAGTCGCCGGCGGCTGCGAACCGACCGGTTGCCGCGGCGCGAAGATGTATCGATTCTTCTGAAGATTTCGGCGGCGGAAGGGCTGCCGCGTCAGGGGGAATTGCCGTCTCGGGCAACCCGGCGGGCGGTGCTAGCGGCGACCTTGCGGGTTAGCGAATCGCTGCTGGCAAGCCGGGGTTGGCAGTAGGCAGTGGGCAGTAGGCAGTAGGCAGGTGAGAAAGCGCAGGGGGTGGCTGGGGACGAGCGAAGCGAGCCCCCAGAAAAGCAAGAGTGAGCTGATGCAACTGGGGGCTCCGCTGCGATGCGTCCCCAGGCACCCCAGTCTTGACCGGCATCAATCGCCCAAGGGAGCGGTTGCCAGCACATGGTAGTGCGGCCCCTCGCGAGTCAGTTCGCTGGCAAACACCGTCACCTCGTCGACGGCCTGGGCGACCGGTCCGCCATCGCCTGCCGGATAATTGGCCAGCTTGGCCAGCCGCTCGCTGAGCAGCGGCCCCGGGTTGCCGCCGCGGCTGGCCCGGCCCAGCGTCAGGTGGGGGACGAACTTGCGATTGTCGGCGCGGAAGCCCAGGTCGAGCAGCGCATCCTCAATCTCCCGCTGCAGACGGCAGAACTCCTCGCCCCCGTCGCCCGCCCCCAGCCACAGCGTGCGCGGCCGCTGGATCGAGGGGAAGGCCCCCACGCCGTCGGCCTGCATGGTGAACGCCGGCACCCGCGCCGCCACCCGCCGCACGCGCATGCAGACGGTGGCCATTTCCTGGTCGTCCAGGTCGCCCAGGAACTGCAACGTCCAGTGCAGGTTCTCCGGCTCGACCCACTTCACGTTCTCCGTGGCGCCAGCCAGCCGCTCAATTGCGCCGACGGCGGCGGCATGAACCGCATCAACGGCGGCGACGGCGATAAAGGTGCGCGTTTTGGACATGGGAGAAAGCTCTCAGCAAACCGCACTAAGCCAAATAGGGGATTAGGTAGCCACGGTTCTTGAACCGTGGCGACGCAGCCGCAAGAGGCGTTGCAAGGACGGCCGCGCCGCGTGTGCAGCCCGGCAACCGTTGATGCGATCGCAGTCATCGCACTAGCTGACAGGCGATCGCCGACCGCTGAAAGTCCCCACTAGAAACTCAGCATCTTCCGGAACGCGTCCATCCGCTTATCAATATCCTCGCGGCCGACTTCGTGCATCCGCTCCAGCCCGAAGCCTTCGACGTTGAAGCTGGCCACCACCACGCCGTAGGCCATGGCCGTTTTGAGCGTCTCGGGGTCGAAGGCGTCCTGCTCGGCCAGGTAGCCCATCATGCCGCCGGCAAAGCTGTCGCCGGCGCCGGTGGGGTCGATCACCCGCGGCGTGGGGAACGCGGGCATGACGTACGTTTCATGCTCGCCAAAGAACATCGCGCCATGCTCGCCCTTTTTGATGATGACGAACTTGGGGCCCATCTCCTGGACCGCCTTGCCCGCGGCGACCAGGTTCTCGCTGCCGGTCAGCAGCTTCGCCTCGGCGTCGTTGAGGACCAACCCGTCCAGTTCGCCCAGCAGCTTGTCGAGATCGCCGCGCATCGTGTTGATCCACAGATCCATCGTGTCGGCCACCGCCAGCCGACGGCCGGGCACCTGCGAGAGCACCTTCATCTGCACGCCGGGGACGCCGTTGGCGAGAAAGACGTACTTGGCGCGTTTGTAGCTCTCGGGGAGCACCGGATCGAACTCGCCGAACACGTTCAACTGCACGTCGAGCGTTTCGCGGTCGTTCATGTTGGGCAGGTAGCGACCGGTCCAGGTGAACGTCTTGCCGTCCTCGACCACATGCAAGCCGGAGGTGTCGATCCCGCGGCTGATGAGCATCTGGGTGTGCTCCTCGGGCCAGTCGGAACCGACCACGCCTACCAGCCGCACGCCGGTGAAGAAACTGGCGGCCACGGAAAAGTGGGTCGCCGACCCGCCCAGCAGGTTGTCCCGCCGTTGGGTGGGCGTTTCAACGTTATCAATGGCGACGGATCCAACAACGACAAGCGGCATGACGGACTCTTTCCTCGGGAAGTGAGCGAGAGCTGGCGGATTTCAAACCCGCAATTATGGACCGACGCGACGCAGGGGGGCAAGGGTTCCATTTCGGCGTTCGCGTACCGCGAACCACAAGCAAGTACGGTCCGTGACGCCCGCAGAGAGCCCCGGACGGCGCCTTTGAGGACTCGGGCGAGGTTCGGCGACGGCTGACAGTCCGCTCTCAGCGAGCATTGACATTGGTACGACGAGCCCGGCCATGCAAGAAGCCGACCGCCGGCGTGAAGCCGCCGCCGCTCATTCCGCCGGCAGGCCAAATGCAAACACCGCCAGGCATGCCACTGTCAGCGCGGCGAACGTAACCAGCCGTCGCTTTCGCCCGGGCAGGTCTGTTGTTTGCCATGCCGTGAGCAATGCCACAGTGCATTGCAGCGTGTAGTACAATGCGAACGCCCGCGAGGCATACGCGATGATGCGGTTCACATTGGTTTGCCAGGTGAGCGTCAGCGTAATCGCCAGGATCAGCAGGTAGGCGTATTTCTCCGGCAAACGGCGGTGGGTGATGTCTTCGATCAACCCGCCGGCGCCTTCGTTGTCGGCTACTGCGGCGCTGAATTGGCTGCCCACCGCCGCCACGGAAATCAGTAGCGGAAGCACCGAAGCGACCGGCTTGGACATAACGACAATCGCCGTCACGTCGGCGCCCAGCCCGTCGCGAAACAGGATCGTCGCCAGTGCGAGGAACGATAGGTAGATCGCCGAGGAGACCAGTTGCGCCACCCGCATCGTGGCAATTCGCACCTCGGGCGGATGTTCGTCGCCCAGATAGCGCGAGGTCTCGAACCCCTGCACGACAATCAGCAGCCCCAGCAAGATGCGGGCGTCGCGGAGGTTGATGTCGGACGAGATTTCCGGCAGCGCCCAGGAGCCGTCCGCGGCCGCACGAATGTTGTAGACCGCCAGCCCCGTCAGCAAGGCGCCGATCATGCCCAAGTTGAGCGCGACGGCGTACTTCTCCAGTCCTTCCAGTTCCTTGAGCCCGCGCCACATGCCCACGCCGCCGATGACGATCAACAGCAAACTGGTCAAGGCGTTCTGTGCGACCTCGCTAGTAATTCCAAGACCATTGCCGACAAAGGCAGCGAGCAGTTGCAGGTAGTAAGTGACCGAGATGAAGTAAGCCCCGGCCAGGACGATGCGAGACAGAAACGCGATGATCTGGGCCGGCCCCTCCCCGTCGCGTTCGATCGGCTCGAAGTGCCGAATGTTGAACCGGATCGCGCTGCCGACGGCGTAGGCGAGGGCCAGCAGTACCGCCATGCAGAGAACGGCCAGGTTCCCCACGGCGCCGGCCAACAGCGGTGCGCTGACCAGAAACCCGCTTCCCATGATCGAAGCGAGCGGCGTGAGCGTGGCCTGCCAACGCGACGAACGAGCCAGCCGCGGCGAAAACGCGAGCAGCCCCGCCACGACCAGGGCCACGACGACGATGACAACGTTGAGCGTCACAACAGATCAATCGACGGTTGGCGTTTCCTGGAGCACATCGTGATTTCGGCGGCCACGGCACGGCGTTGGCACGGGGCGCAGGTGGGGCCAGTTTCCAGCGAACTCAAGACCGCCAGTCTATCGCGTCCCGGCGACAAACACCAAAGAAACAGGGCCGCCAACGCATGTGCGTTGGCGGCCCTGAAAGATTGTTCGACTCTGGCAAATCAGCAATCAGCTCGCCGGGTCGTCGTCGTCGGCATTGTGAATCGCCACGGGGATGGCGATCGCGGCGGCGATCAGGCCGCCCACGACCAGCGGATTGGCAAGCGCTTCCTTGCAGCCCGCCAGGCCGCACGCGACCGGGCTGCCGCAGTGCTGGGCCAACACCACGCGCGAATCCTGCACGACCAACAGTCCGGGGACCGCACTGGGCGGAGCGGCCTGCGCGGTCCACGCCCGACACGTCTGCACGCTGTTGCCGATCTGCAGTTGGTGCACGCCGCCGCGCAGACCATCCAGGCGGAATTGGCCCTGTTGATCCGTGACGGCGAAAGTCGGCGCCTTGGCATTCGCGACCGCGACGGCCACGCCGGCGATAGGCTGCCCCTGCGGCGACACGACCTGGCCGCTCAACGCGCCGTGTGCGTCGAGCTTCACGTCAATGGCCTTCGCCGCCGAAGCGATCGTTGCGGCGGCCGGTCCCTGCGCGAACAATGCGGCCGGTTGCAGCACCAACATCGCTGCGGCCGTCCAGGCGCTGCGTCGCGCCCACGTGTCGAATCCCTTCATGTGACTCTCCTGAACGCCCCCCGCGGCTGGTGACAAAATGCAGTCTGTCTGCCCGACGGGCGGACGATCGGCCGTCGGCCCGCGGAACGTACCAGTTCTCGCAGGGCGGAAAAAGGGCGATTGCGTCTGCCCACAACGAAAGAAGGCCGGGCAGCCAATTGGCTGCCCGGCCGGTGTTGCTTAGCTCTTTTCGGCTAGCAGACGTCGCCGCAATCGCGACTCAACTCAGCTAGCAGGATCGTCGTCGTCAATCGCCAAGGGAATCGCGATCGCCGCGGCGACCACGCCGGCGGTGATCAGCGGGTGCTGAGCGACCCAGCCCATGGCCGTCCCGAAGGGACCGGGGCTGCATCCAGGCGTGGGGCACGCGCCGTACTGGCCGCGCAGCAGGTCGCCGTTGGCAACCATCAGGACGCCGGAGTTGGCCGCCGGCGGGGCGGTGCGCGGAGCCCAGCAGCGATACGACTGGTAGTGACCGGGAGCAGCGATTTCCAGCATACCGCCCTTCAAGCCCGTGATGCTGAATTGGCCCTGGGCGTCCGTGGTCGCGCGAACGATCTCGCGACCGCCCGACTGAATCGAGACGGGGGCGCCAGCGAGCGGCGCTCCTTGCGCGTCGACCAGTTGACCGACCAGCGTGCCGCCGTCGCCCAGCGCCACGTCGGCAGGACGCTGCACGGAGGGGGCGCCTGGGGCGGCCAGCGCCGGCGCCGACAGCATGCACATACAAGCTGCCACGGCGGCAAATTCTTGGAGATGACGTAGCTTCATGCCAAACGCTCCTCGAGATCTGGTTTGATTGAACACGGGCGCTCCCGCCCGGGTCGGCGATCAACAGGTGTTGATATATGCGGTGAGGTTGCCAAACGTATGTGCGACCGCGCAACGCGCTCGCGCATAGGATCGTGATTTCAGCATCGGCGCGCAGAGCCGTCCCGCTCCAACGCGTTTTGGCGATTTAGGCAGATTCTAACGCTTGGACGGCCAAGAGTTCTTTTGGCCGACTGACAGCATCTGCACATGCGGAAGGGTCGCCGCGAAAACGCGACGAATTCAGCCGCGTCGCCAGTGCTTGAAGTGCCGCACGAGTTGCGCCTCAGCCTCGGGAACGGCTTGCTCAAGCCGCGCCGAGAGCACCCCCGGCGGATTGCCGCGGCGGATGTCCGCCAGAAAGCCGGTGAGCGCCCGATGGGCCGCCACGGGGCCATGCAGCATGAAATGCGCCCACGCCCACGCGTAGCGGTACTCCTCGGCCCCCATGTCGTCGAGCGAGTGAATCGACTCGAGCGAAGCAATCGAGCGAACCATGCCCAACCGCAGATTCCAACGGAGCGTGCGGAGATGCTCGTGGTGGAACGCCCGCTGGGCCAGGGGCGGTTCGAAATACTCGGCCAGTCCTTCGTCCAGCCACAGCGGCACCATCGCCAAGTCGGTATGCAGCAGCGCGTGGGTGCATTCGTGCCGCAGGTCGGTGGGTAGGTCGCGGTGATCAAACGCATACACCGCTCCGCGTCCGCCGGACTGCACGTACAACGCCCGGCGGTAGGGAATCCGCGGAAAGCGACTTTGCAGGAACTGCTTGTGCGAGCGTTCGTCGGCGGACAGGTACACGTCAACGGCTTGCTGCGGCGGTCGCATTGCCAGCGTGCGTTGCAGCTCGCCCTGAAGGTAGCCCAGATCGGCCAGCTCGCGGTCGAGTCCCTGCAGCGGAAACGCGGCGACGACCTGAAATGGACCGTAAACACGCCGGTCGACCCAAGCCGCGGAATTCGCGACGGCCGCTGCGGACCGGTAGGCGGGGCCGCCAGCCAGCGCAGCGCAAACGCTTGCTTGCAGAAAGTTGCGGCGCGTGAACTGTTGCATCAAGCTGCTCGTCGAGAACCGAAAAGTCGTCGCCAACCGCCGCGCGCCGCAGACTTCGCGGCGCCCAAGAGTCGTCCGCGCGGGACGGGTTTGCCTGCGGCCACCCGAGCTGGGAAATCGCAGCACGTCGCCAGGGCGACTTCCGAACCGGCCAGTTCTTTCATTCGCAGGTAGGCGCGATTGAGCAGCGGCCGACGCTTGGCCGGGCTGTGCGCGTCGCTAGCCAGGAAATGCACCAGTCCTTGCTGGACCATCCATTCGCTCAAACGCTGACTCGCGCTGCCGAACGTGCCCATCAGGCTGCCGGCTGTGACCTGCATGAGGCAGCCCGAATCGACCAACGGCGCCAACAACTCCGGCGACTGAAGCAAGCCGCGATTGCGTTCCGGGTGCGACAGAACGCCCGTCATGCCATGCCGCTTCAGTTCAGCAAGCAGACCCTCCAGCGGCAGGTAGGTCTCGTGCGGCAACTCAAGCAGCACATGTTTGCCGTGGTCGCCCAGCGTGAGAACATCGCCCGACAGCAGCCCCTCGATCATCCCGTCGTCGATCCGCACGTCGCCGCCGGGCAGGATCGAGAGCGGGATGTCCGCTGCATCGATCTCTTTCTGCAGAGCCGCGGCGCGAGCGCGAATGTCGTCGCCGCGGTTGTGCGCGAAGTTGCCCATTTGGTGCGGCGTAACCACGATCGTGCGCGTGCCGTCTGCGGCGGCCATCCGAGCCATCGCCAGCGAAGCAGCCAAATCGGTGGCGCCGTCGTCGATTCCGGGGAGCAAATGACAGTGGATATCGCAAAAGCCAGCGGACATTCATTTCGCCCCGCGAACCTGACGGGCCCGCCAGCGCGCAGCCGCGCCGACAACAAGGGTCGCGGATGTTGGCAAAGCCGCTGGGGAGCGTCAATCGCACTTGGCCGTCGAACGCGACAGAAGGATTGCCAGCAGCGTCCAGGGTCTCGCGAAATCAGACAAGCTCCAACGGCCAGTCGGTCAGCAGTTGCACGCCCGAGTCGGTGACCACGTAATTCTGCTCCAGACGGATACCGTGGCGGAGCTCGTCGTGATAGAGCCCCGGCTCGACAGTGAAGAAGTCGCCGACGGCGAACGTCTCGTCCCACTGCGGGTTCAGGTGCGGTCCCTCGTGCGGGGCGAGACCCACGCCGTGCCCCAAGTGGTGATTGAACGCCCACGGCGCGGCGTCGTCGAGCATTGCTTGCACCTGCTCGTGCAGTTCCCGACAGCTCACGCCCGGCTTGACAGTCGACTCCACCAACGGAAAAACGTCCGCCAGGCGCCGCCAGGCGTCCTGCTGGGCCGGCGTCGGATCGCCGCCCACCGCCAACGTCCGAGCGTTGTCGCTGAAGTAACCGCGGAACCCAACGCCCAAGTCCAGAATCCACAACTCGCCGGCCTGGGCAGCGCGGTCTCGTGGCGCCCCGCCGCGGGCGTTCGCACGAAAATCCTGGCCAAAGTAGGTGAGCGGCTCGCCTAGTATCCGCACAGCGGCGGCGTGGAGTTCGTTGTACAGGTCCAACTCGGTGAGTCCCGGCTCCACGACGTCGCGGGCCCGAGCGAACATCGCCCGGTTGGCGTCGTTGGCCCGCTGCATCATCCGCAACTCGTCGGGGTCCTTGTGCCGCCGCAGCGAAAACAGCGTCGATTCCACATCGGCCGGCGACTCGCCCGCCGCGGCCTGCAGATACGTCCGCCATTGCGACCATTCCACCGCGACGAGCCCCGTTGGCGGCGCCAGCGCCGCTGTCAGCGCCGCCGCACTGGCTGCTGGTTGATCGTTGCGAAAGGTCGAGTGCCACTTGGCCTCGTAACCGACCACCTCGTCAGCGGCCGCGGGAGTGTCGCGTTTTCGATTCGGCAGGGCCAGCGTCAAACGCCCGTCGGCGTCGAGGGCGGCGCACGGCGACCACAACGGCCCTAGGTAAACGCCCGATAGCCACTGCACAGTTTCGCCGCGAGTCGCAATCACCCGTTTCCAGCCCTGTTTCTGCATCTCGGCGAGCAGGCGTTGCTGGCGGCCGCGGCAGGCGTCCAAGTTGGGGGTGAAAGCATCCATGGCGAAACTCGGGGCAAATGCGTGACGAACGGCTGTGATTTCGGACTAATAACCAGCGGTTTAACGTACGGAGCGATCAGACACATTAACGCGAGGCCCGCGGCTTGCACATGGCCGGCGGGGCAAGCGCGGGAATCCCGGCGGCACGAACGAGGGCAACGCTGACGGCAAGTCTCAAAACGGGACGCCAATCCCGGCGTGAGACGCTCAACGGCGTCCATCCAGTCAGAACCACACTGCAACGGCGAATGGCAACTGTTTGTAATTTCCTACAGCAAAAGGAGTTGCGCCGCTTGATCCGTTCAATCAAGTCGTTCAGGAATCCGTTGGCATACCAAGTGCGTAACTTTTGAGCGTAACCACGACGCGGGGCATGCGTTGGTGCAGGCGTCAGATTAACTTTTCCAAACGGGAGGACAGTAGGATGCTGGTGCTCAGTCGCAAAGTCGGCGAGAAAATTCATGTGGGCGACGGGATCGTCGTAGAGGTTCGCCGGATCGCCGGCAATCGCGTGACCCTGGCGGTTGAAGCGCCGCGGGAAATGCGAATCCTGCGCGGCGAACTGCTGCAAGCCGCCAAGGAATTCGAAGCTGAAGCAGCCGAAGACGAGTCGGTCGAGGCCAACGCGGCAACGAGTGCGGCCTGCGTCATTGCCCAACTGGGCCTGACGGGCGTCGAATCGGCATCTCAATCCGTCGCCTAGCCTTCTCGTGGCTGTCGTAGTTCGCGGTGTTGACTTCAACGATTGGGAACAAGGCCATCGCACGCTGCCAGAGCCTCGCTGGGCGCAGGGCGGACGGCATGCCTTGTCGCCCTCGTTGATTGGAAGTTTGTGCTAGCAACGACGTTATGTCCGTCCATTTCGTCGGCCGCTAGCAAGCACGTCGGCGTTGACGCGCCCCTCTGACATCTCTTACCGTCCCGCCCCGACCCTGCGGCAAACCGTCCGCAGGCGGTCGAGAGCATCTCGGGACCGTCAGATTGCTGGGCATGGACGCGGCCAATCCAATACGCGAAACGCGATCTTGTCGTGCGCCTCTGTGGTGCATCGCGGTCCTTGTCATCGTCGGTGCATCAAGCGGCGGGTGCGCAAGCTCCAATCGCTGGGTCTCGGTCCGTTCGACGCCGCGCAACCCGCTCGCCGACACCCTGGGACTGCTTGCCAGTAGCGGCCCCAAGCCGACTGAGCGGACGATGCAAATGCTGCGTCGCTACGATTTGGTGGAACGTCTCGATGGCGACCGCGGCGAGTTGCTGCGCGAAATCGACGCCATCGACCATCGCGAGCCCAGTCGCGAGCATCTCTACGCGCAGGCCGAGCTGGCCTACGTGGGCGCGAAGAAGGCCGAATCCGCCAAGCGTTTGACCGACGCTTTTGAACTCTACGGCGCCTCGGTGCTGCACGCCTACCGGTACCTGTTCGATACCGGCTACGCAGCGCAAAGCAACCCGTTCGATCCCCAGTTCCGCCGAGCTTGCGATCTGTACAACAGCGCGCTGGAAGGAACATTGCGAATCGCTCAGGCGAACGGCGGACTTGAGCCGGGCAAATCGCACGTCATCCATTGCAATGGCGTTGAGTGCGAATTGCAGATCGTCTTGAAGAGCCGCGGCTGGCATGCCGACGACCTGGACCACGTGGAGTTTGTCACTGACTACGAAGTGCACGGCCTGCGGAATCACTACCACAATTTTGGGCTGGGCGTGCCGCTCATCGCGATGCGGCGTCACCACGAAGACGCGGACGCCGACGAGCAATTCTATCCGCCCGACCTGTCGTTCCCGCTGACGGCGCTGCTGCGGATCGAGGCGGAGGGCATCCGAACGGCCCAGTACGGACCACAACCGCCCGAGGGCGCCGGTCCGCCGATCACGCGCGCCGTTTTGGAACTGTACGATCCGCTGGAGACGACCAGCGCGACCATCGCGGGCGTGAAGGTCCCGCTGGAAACCGACCTCAGTACGCCGTTGGCGTATTATCTCAGCCAGCCGGCGCTTGACGACGATCGCGTGTCGACGCTGGGACTGCTCAAGCCGGAAAAGGCGGCGGCGCTCACCGGGCTCTACATGCTTGAGCCGTACAGCCCCGACAAGATCCCCGTGGTCATGGTGCACGGCCTGTGGTCCAGCCCGGTCACATGGATGGAGATGTTCAACGATTTACGGAGCGACCCGTATATCCGCGATTACTACCAGTTCTGGTTCTACCTGTATCCGACTGGCCAGCCGTTTTGGCTGTCGGCGGGCAAAATGCGAATTGATCTGGCGAACATGCGCGGCGCTCTGGATCCGCAAAAGCGGGCGCCTGCGCTCGATCAGATGGTGCTGGTGGGGCACAGCATGGGCGGGCTGGTGTCGAAGCTGCAAACCATCGACAGCGGCGACGAGTTCTGGCGCACCGTCAGCGAGAAACCCTTTGCCGAGTTGCAGGCCGACGACGAGTTGCGCAAGCAGCTCGCCTCGACGTACTTCTTCCAACCGAACCCGTCGATTCGCCGCGTCGTGACGATCGGCACGCCGCATAAGGGAAGCGACTTCTCAAACGACTTCACGCGGTGGCTGGGCAACAAGCTGATTCGCATCCCCTCGCAGATGCTGCGAGGTCGCAATGAGTTGTTTGCCAAGAACCCGGGGTTCTTCGTCGACAAACCGTCGCTGCTAATCAACACCAGCATCGATTCGCTCTCGCCGCATTCGCCGTTCATCCCGCCGCTGCTGACGGCGGAACCGGGGCCCTGGGTGCAGTACCACAACGTCGTGGGGCAGGCGGACGACGACGGCTTCACAGAGAAGATCTCGATGTGGATTGCCGGCGAGGGCGACGGCGTCGTATCGCTGGCCAGCGCGCAGGTCGAGCACGCCGCCTCTCAGATCGTGGTTCCGGCCGACCACATGAGCGTGCATCGGCATCCGCAGAGCATTCTCGAGGTGCGCCGCATCTTGCTTGCGCACCTCGACGAATTGCGGAAGTACCCGTACGGTCGCGGCGTGCACTATGCGTCCTCGACCGAAGATATTTCGCACGAGGGGGGGACGGCCGGTCCGATGGCGTCCCCCAGACCGTCGCCGCGGATGTCGGCCGAGCCGGCCGCGGCTGTGCGATAAACTAACGACAGGCGCTGGCGACGAACGATTGCAGCGGGGCCCAGTGGTCGCTGCTGCAATCCGCCATAGGCGCCGGCTTGGCAGCCGCGCGAGCCGCTTCCCACGTGTTGTTGGGATTCTCTTGCTTGTCGCGCGGGCGCGCCGTGCTCGCTGCTGCCGTCTCAGTTTGCTCGGCGGGCTGGCCGTTGGCTTCGTCGAGGTCGAACACCAGTTCGCCCCGCAGCACGCTCATATCGCTGGGCGCCTGGATCCCCAGCCGGACCGTCTTGCCCTTCATCCGCACGACCGTGATGGTCACGTTGTCGCCGATTTGGATCTTTTCGTTCTGCTTCCGTGTGAGAACTAGCATGACACACTCCATTATTTTGAGAGAAGACGAGGCGCCGCATCCTTCGCGACACGCCCTCATTACGCACGCGGCGTGCCAAGGGATCGCTTGTCCTGGCAAAACCGCAAAACGTCGTGGAGAATCAACGACTTGCGCCGATCTGTCTGCCGTCGACGCTAGCAATTGCAGCGGTAAGTTTGACAGCCCAGAGGAGTAAAAACTGCCCGCCTGGCAGCTTGGGCAAGACATCGCTCTGAGAGATGCGCGAGTCGCAAGCCTCGGCGACGGGATCCGCGGCTATTTGCGTTCGCGGCGTGCAATGCGGTCCCGCAACTCAGCCGCCCGCTCGTACTGCTCCGCCGCGATGGCTTCGGCCAATTGATCGGCGAGCGAGGGCGTCAACTCGTAGTGCTCGGTGATCGAATTGCGCATCTCGCGCAGCTTCTCGACGAACGCTTCGTCGTCGGCGTCGCTCTCGGCGCCCTCGTCCAGTTGCTGCTCGTCGTAGACAGCCGCCAACTCCTCGAGCCCGAGATCGATGGCGCGGACCGCCCGATTCGCAGCCTCGGGGTCGGCGCCCTCGAGCTGCGCCAGCGCTGTGGCCTGGATGCGGTGAAACATGACGAACGGCCGGTACTGCTCGTGCATCCACGCCCACTCTTCCACGGGGGCGTTGGCCGAGCTGAAGTCCATTAGCCGCAGCGTATGTTCGGCATCCTCGGCGGCCCGCTCGAACTCGCGCAAGGCAAGCCAGCAAATACGGCGGTGATAGTACTGATAGAACTCGCGATCGATTTGCAGGCACCGCTGCTCGTCGAGCTCAAATCGGTCGCCTTCCTCGAACGCCGCGGCGACCAAAAAGTCGTAGTAGGTGGCGTGCCCGCCCGGCTTCTCGCCGTCGGGCCGGCCGACCGTTTCCAACTGCAACACGCCCATGTCGACCCGCAATTGGAGCAGTTCGCGACCGTCGGAGCCGGTCACGCGGCGAGCCTGGGGCTGACCGGGCTCGAAGTCCCAGTCGGCAAGAATGCGGTCAAGATGTTTGGCGGGCGGTCGGGGCATCGCGGGTCGGTCGAACGGAAGCGGGACGGTTTGCTGCCCCAATCCTATTCTACCGCGCGTTGCGAGGCCACTGCCGAACTAATTCTGCTCGCCGTCCGGGCCAGGCAAAATCGCGGTCCGCCGGCACGTGTTTTGCGGGCTGCGAAACCGCTGGCGGGCGATTACCCCTCGCCGCCCATGTCGTACAGCATCGCCTCCTGAATCAGGTCAATTTCCTCGGCGTCGTGGCGGTCGACCGTATCGAGCAGCGAAGCGACCTCGCCGCAGATTTCCTCGAACCGCTCGCCCGAGCATTCCGCCAGTTCCGCAATCGCGGGGGTCAATTCGTCGAGCGTGCGACGAAACGCCTCGTGATCGTCCTCCAAGCTGCGGATGCGGATTTCCAGATTCGGGTTCGATTCGGCCACGACCACCATGTAGCCGTCCCGCTCCTCGAAGTCCATCAGGCGATGCAGGTGCCGCTGAAACGCCTGCAGCGTGAACTGCAGCGTCGAGGCCTTGCGCGGCAAGCCGACCGCGGGCGTCTTCCAGTCCAGAGTCACGCGCAATGCTTGCTTCACGTGATCGAGGATCTGGTGTTCCATCCACGAGGCGCGGATTTCGGTCGCTGTGCTGGAGGTCTTGCGAGACCCGTTGGGGCTGATCGTCGGCATGGGGCGGGTCCTCCTCGAAAAGTCCATATGTCGTGACGTGCGCGTCGTGCGAGTTGCGCGCAGGCGTCACCCCGGCGGAGCGGCAGAACAACTGCCTGTGACGAATCGGTGCAACTCAATGAGCAGGGTGAAAAGCAGCCACGTCGCCGCGAGCGGCTGGCTAGCGGCATGGCGAACGCCGTGGCACAACTTTGCCGATCGCCCTCCCCCCCGGGGGCAGACCATGGGCTCGTCGTGCTGAGCGGCTTGAGTACTCAGTGTAGCAAACCGGTCGCTTGATCCAAGCTTTTTCGGAATTTCGCCCGAAAACCGATGTGCAAGTTCTACCGGTAAAGCCGGTTACAGTCAGTTTGCGGATGCCGGCCAAGGTCGATTGCCGCGCGGGCCCGAGGGCGAGCCGCCTAGTCGTCCGAGCGAGGCGGCCGGCGCCGCTGTTTTTTTTCGCTTTGACGCTGTTTGGATTTGAGCCGCCGCTCAACGGCGCCCCGCGTCGGTCGCGTTGCCCGCCGCGTTCGCGGCGGTTGGGCCACGCTGAGAATCATCTGCCGCAGGCGCGAATAAGCGGCGCGCACGTTGGCGCCTTGGTCTCGGCTTTCGTCGGCGGAAATCACCACCTCGCCGTCTTGATTGACGCGGTTGCCGTAGCGACCGCGAAAGCGTTGCAGGACGCCTGAGGGCAAATCGCCTGAATCAGCGGATTCGGCGAGCGACCAACGCAGCACGGCCTTGCTGTTCACTTTGTTGACGTTCTGCCCGCCGGGCCCGCCGCTACGGGCAAAGGTGAGCCGCAACCGTTCGGCGGGGATCTCCCACTTGTCGTTGACAATCAGCTTGCGAGCCATGGCGGCACTCGGCAGCGGATCAAATGACCGCGATCAACGGGTGAATCGAAGCGGCGGACTCGCCGCTCGCCTTGGCATGGACGCCACGGCACGGGCAGCAGGTTCGCGCGCCCGGATTGGGGATCATCGCCAAGCGGCGAGGCAGCGTTACCGCCCACGCACCGGCGCCCACACGTCGCCGGCCTGCTGCGCCCCGGTCAGCAACGACTCGTAATCGCTGGGCGACACCTCGGGGCCGAAGATCTTCACGTCGAAGTCCCCGGCGAACCCGGCTTCGATCAACCCCGTCGCAAATTGGACCCAGGGAATTGAACCTTCGCCCAACGCACACCGCGACTGATCAATGCAGCGCGGCGTTTGCCGGTCGGCCAAATGGATCAGCGCCGCATGCCGCGCCAACTCGCCCAGGTTGGCAAGCACCTCGGGCGAATCGCCAAAATGGTACGCGTCCAGGGCCAGCTTCAAGTGGTCGCAGCCAAACCGTTCGACCACGGCCAGCGCCTCGGCTGGCTCGGTCAGGAACGACCACTCCGCCGCACAGTCGTGATGGATCGGTTCCAACGCCAACACGACGTCCGCAGCGATGGCGTAATCAAGCAACTCATCGATGGCAGCGGTCAGCAAGCGTTCGGCATGCCGGAACGTGTGGTTGTTGCGTCCGCCGCTGTACAGCACCAGGCACTCTGCCTCGAGCTGCGCGGCCAGGCGGATGGCGCCCAGTGCGTCGCGCACCGCATCGTCGTAGGTGCGCCCGTCGCTACCGGTGAATCCGCCGGCCCAACCCAGGTGAGTGACCTTCAGGCCGCTCTCGGCAACCAGCTCAACGGCTCCGGGCAGGCCGTAATCTTCGAGCTTTCGTCGCCACAGACCGATGCCATCGTAGCCGAATTCGCGATAACGCCGAAGATCCTCCTCAAGCGTCCACCGGTATGTCGTCACTTCGTTCATCGACAACGTCGACATAGCAGATTCGGCTCGCGGGGTGCGTATCGAGGAGTAGTCTGCCGCAGCGATGAGGCATCGGGACGGTACGGCGTCGAGTATGGGCAAATCCGCTGGGCGTGTAAACGGAAGTTTAGAAAGCCAGTTGGCGGCGGTCCGCCATGCCGAGACGCCGACGTTCAGGACCGAGAATTCGAAAAAAGCGCACGCGAGTTGCCGCCCTCAGCCCCCCGCTCGCGGAGGAGTCGCTTTTCAAAACCCGAGATGCTATTATGCTGCCAGGACATTGATTGAGCGGGCGCTTAACTCAACTCAGCTATCAGGGGCGGCATTCCTTGCCGCTGCCGGATTGTGCTGCACGCTAGCAGCCGTCGCCCCTGACGCGAGGAGCGCCCCCCGCCATGCCGACGGGATTGTTGATTGTCGACGACCACGAGCTGATCCGGCTTGCCCTCAGCTCGCTCTTCGCCACCGAGCCGGATATCGAGGTCGTCGCCCAAGCCGCTGACGGCGCCGAGGCGCTGGCCGTGGCTCGCCGCATGCCGCTGGACCTCGTCCTGATGGACGTCCGCATGCCGCGACTGGACGGTTTGGCTTGTCTGGCCACGCTGCGAAGCGAGTTTCCGGATTTGCCGGTCATACTGCTCTCGGCTTACGAGAACCCCACGTATCAGGCCCGCGCCGTGGCGTTGGGGGCGGCGGGCTATCTGGACAAGGCGCTGCCTGCCGCCGACATCGTCGCCGCGGTGCGGTCCGTTGCCGCGGGCGAGTCGCTCTGGTCGACCGAGACCCTGCGCAAAGTCAGCGGATCGATGGCCGCCGGACGTCTGCCCGTGGATATGGACGTGCCGCTGACCCGCCGCGAGTTCGACGTATTGGTGCAGTTGGCCAACGGGCTGAGCAACAAGGAAATCGCCCAAGCCCTGTCGATCAGTTACGAAACCGTGAAAGAACACGTGCAGCACATCCTGCGCAAAACTGGCTTGGCCGACCGCACGCAGGTTGCGGTCTGGGCGGTGCGAAACGGAATCACCTAGCCGCCCCGCCGTCTGCCGCGCTGGGCGAGTTCGCTTGCCACGGGCGCGCCCCTGCCGATAATAAGTCGGCATGTCGACCTTCGAATTCACCGACCTGCCGTCGCAGTTCCGACAGATGCTCGGCAAGTGCCGCGATCTGTACGTCTCCAGCGGCGAACTGGCCGCCCGCGAGCACGCCCATCTCCTGCCGCACTCGGGCGAGAAGTTCATCCAACTGATGGACGACCTGCACCAGGCGCTGGTGGTGAAGGTGTTCGTCACGATTTGCGAAGCCGACCGGCGCTGGAGCAAGAACGAGAAGTTCCTGGCCGAAGTGCTGGTGTTTCACCTGTGGAGCCAGTGGCTCGACGAGGACCAGATGCGGCAGGCGCTCGAGGCAATGTCGACCCGGGCAATGGACCTGAAGTGGTACTCGCTCGTGCGGCCGTTCGATCAACTGGCCCCGCTCCGCAACCGCATTGGCGATTTGGAGGCGATCGTCTCGCGGTTGGCGAATCTGATCGCCCGGGCCGACGGGCCGATCCGGCCGACCGAGGCGGCGCACGTGCAGACGATCCAGGACGAATTGCAGCGACACCTGCGCAGGATTCCGATCGACGAGCCGAGTGAGCACGCCGAGGCCGATCGCACTCGCGAGGATACGATCGAGAAGATCTTCTCCTCGGCGGACGAATTGCCGGCGGTGCGTAAGGCGCGCGAACAAATCGCCACCGCCGAGCCGAAGCTGCAGACCCAGCAGAAAACGGAGCCGCCACCCAAGCCCGAGAGCGACAAGCCGCCGGAAGAGCGGCTCGCTGACGCGCTGGCGGAACTCGACAATCTGATTGGGCTGGACAACATCAAGGACGAAGTCCACACGCTGGCCAATTTTCTGAAGGTACAGAAGATCCGCGCCGAGGCGGGGCTGCCCAACACGAATCTCAGTCTGCACATGGTGTTCGGCGGCAACCCCGGCACCGGCAAGACGACCGTCGCGCGGATCGTCGGCAAAATCTTCGGCGCCATGGGCGTGCTGAAGAAGGGGCACCTGATCGAGACCGATCGCAGCGGCCTGGTCGCCGAGTACGCCGGCCAGACTGGCCCCAAGAGCAACAAAAAGATCGACGAAGCGCTCGACGGCGTGTTATTCATCGACGAGGCCTACACGCTGATCGCCAGCGACGGCGAGGACCCGTTCGGGCACGAAGCGGTGCAAACGCTGCTCAAACGGATGGAAGACGACCGCGAGCGGTTGGTGGTGATCCTGGCCGGCTATCCGGTCGAGATGCAAGCGCTGCTGCGGAGCAATCCGGGCCTGTCATCGCGATTCAGCCGGCAACTGACGTTCATCGACTATACGCCGCTGGAGCTCGCGCGAATCTTTTCGCTGATGTGCAACAAGAACCTATACAAGGTCGGCGCTCGCACCCGCGCGAAGATCATGCTGGGGTTCACCTGGTTGTACGAGCGCCGCGACCGCCACTTTGGCAACGGCCGCACGGTGCGCAACCTGTTCGAGGACGCCATCCGCCGCCAGGCCAACCGCATCGCGGCGGTGATCGATCTGTCGGTCGAGCAACTCTCGACGCTGGAGACCGAAGACATTCACTTCGCCAAGGTGCCCCTCGACGAGTTCGCCAAGCTGGACGACCCGGCACTGCGGTTTCACCTGTCCTGCCCCCAGTGCGCCCACGGCAAGGACGCGCCGATGCGGTTTTTGGGCGAGGGCGTCAAATGCCCCAAGTGTCAGCACGAGTTCACCGCCGACTGGGGCGAGATCGCGGTGGATGTCGGGGACGACGAGCCTCCCCAACCCGGCCGGCGGGGGGCGTGAGCCCCCGATTGAACCTCGGCTGATTCTCGTTATCGCGCAAACGGTATCACTACCGCCTGCAGCCGCAAATTGCGGTTTTGCCCGGGCCGAACTACGATGAAGGTCTCGCGACTCACGCGACCTGCCCTGCCCTCTCCCGCCCGCCCCCACGGCCATGCCGCCCGCCGCCTCGCCTGCCTCGGCGTCTGCCGCCGCCCCTGTCGATCCGGCGGGGACGGCCGAGGGCGATGCGCTGGCGAAACAGACCTTCGCGCAGCGGGTGCGCACGGCGTCGACCTCGTCGGGCGCCCGCAGCGGCGGGTTGGCCATGGTCGACCAGGCGCTGGTCAGCGCCACGAACTTTCTGCCATATCTGCTCATCGGCAAATTCGGCGGGGAAGCGGCGCTGGGCGTCTACGCGCTCTGCTTTTCGATCGTGTTCTTCGTGAGCGAGCTGCAACAGCGGATGCTCGCCACGCCTTACATGGTCTTTCTGCATCGCAAACGCGACGCCAGTCGGGCGGCTTACCTCGGCAGCACGCTCGTGCACTTTGCGATTTCGTCAGCCGTCGCCGCGATTGGAATTGCCGCCTACAGCATTTATCTCTCCTGGGCGTACGGCGACTCCTCGACGGCCTTGAACACATGGCGGGCCGCGGTCGTGAGCAGCACGGCCGTGCCAATCACCGGGGTGTTCCCGCTCGCCGCAAACGGCATGATGGGTTACAGCGCATGTCTTTCATGGTGGCAAAGCGCTGCAACGATGACGATCGGCATGTGGTTGTTGGTCATCGTCGGCCCGGTGTTCATGTTGCGCGAATTCTTGCGCAACGTGGCGTTCGCGCACCTGCAGATGCGCTCGGCCGTAGCAGGCGACGCCATCGTGTTTGTCGTGCAAGCCACAGGGCTGGCGCTGTTGGCCTGGTGGGGGCGGCTGACGATTCCCGCTGCATTTGTCGTGATTGGCATCGCCACGGGGTTGAGCAGTTTGTCGTGGGCAATCGCTCGTCCGCTGCCGGTTCGCTACCGGCGACAGGGACTTGCGTTGCACTGGCGGCAGAACTGGGCCTACTCGCAGTGGCTGGTGTTGGGCCGCATGGCGGGCAGCTTCAGTCGCCTGGCCATGCCGTGGATCGTGTTGTGGGCCGCCGACAAGATCGTGGTCAGCCACTGGGCGGCCTGCCTGGGACTGGTCGGCGGATCGTGGATTTTCATTCGCGGGGTGACCAACTACCTGCGACCGCTCACCATTTCGGCCTACGCCAAAGACGGCCCGGCGGCTATGGTCCGCGTCGTGTGGCTGGGGATCGGGCTGTTTCTGGTGATCCTGGGCAGCATCGCCGCGGTGCTGTGGGCCTACGGCGATTGGCTGCTGAGCGTCGTGTATCGCCCCGAGTACGCCGTGGCCGCCGCGGCCGTGGCCGTGCTGGGCGTCAACGCCGTGGTGACGGCCGTGGGCATGACCGTGTCGAATGCCCTGTCAGCCATGTGCGACACCAAGAGCCAGTTTTGGGGCGAATTGGTCACGCTAGTCTTCACGTTGGGGTGCGCGTGGCCGCTGGTGTCGCGGTACGGCGCAACCGGCGCCGCTTGGTCGCTGTTGATCGGCTCGTCCGCCAGTTTGATCTATATGGCGGCGATGCTCGCCCGCGATCTGCGGCGTGAACCCGCGGTCGCCAGCGCGTAATTCCTGTGCTGGGAGCACTCGCGCGCCGTGCACCGTGCAAATCGTGCATGGGCAAGGCGCGGCAAGTGTGGTAGCCTGCCGGCACTTTGGTCGACCGGCCGGGCAGCGGCAAACGCGCTGCTGCAGATCGCCGACCCTCACCCCGGCCGCCCCGCATGAGCCGTCTGCTTTACAAACTGCGCATCGCCTGGCGAATCCTCGGCCTGGGCGCCGTGACCGTTTTCTGCTGGGCCGGCATGGAAGTCGCCTTCTTGTTGCGGGGCCGCAAGCCGCGGATCGCCGTGGTCAATCGTTGGGTCCCGCGGTGGGCCGGCGGTCTGCTGAAGCTGTTCGGCGTGAAGGTTTACGTGCGCGGCGTCGAGCAGTTTCCCCAGGGCATCTACCCTGGCGCGGCGGACAACGGCATCGGACGCATTTTCGTGCTGAACCATCGCAGCTCGCTCGACATTGGCGTGCTGCTGACCTACGCCGCCGCGCACGCGATCAGCCGTCATGACCTGGCGAACTGGTTCTTGATTGGGCCGGGCGCCCGACGGATTGGTACGCTGTTCGTCAATCGGGCCGACCGGCGGAGCGGCGCCGAGGTCCTGCGCGAGGTGGACCAAGCGCTCGCCCGCGGCGAGGGCGTGGGCATGTTTCCCGAGGGCACCGCATACGCCGGCGACGCGGTGCGACCGTTTCGCCCGGGCGCGTTCAAGGCGGCCGAACGCGCCGACGCCGAAATCGTGCCGGTGGGCATCGCGTACGATCACGCCGATGCGTGCTACGGCGACGAATCGTTCATGTCGCATCTCAAGCGAATTGCCGGGATGAAACGCATCCGCGCGGCGGTGGAGTTCGGCGAGCCGGTCCCCCCCGACGAGCGCAGCCCAATCGAAGTCCGCGACGACGTGCACGAGCGGGTGGCGGAGTTGGTGCAAGCGGCGCGAGCGCGGTTGGGTCAGGGCCCGCACACCGAGTCGATGGTCTATCGCGCCGGCGTGCCCAAGGAGCCCGAACCTGTCGAAAACGAACCGGCCGCCAAGTGACCGCGACGGCAACGACGCTGAAGAATCGGCCGAATTACTGCTGTTCTGCGTAGCGGGGATTCGCCGTCGGCAGGCGAGCGTTGACCTCCGCTTGCCACTGGTGCAGCGCGTCGCGCAGTTCGGCCACGCGCTGCGGCTGCTCAGCCGCGACGTCGTGCTGCTCGCCGATGTCCGCGACGAGGTTGTACAACTCGACGCGGTCTTCGGCAAAGAACTCGATCAACTTCCAATCGCCGCTGCGGATCGCGGCGCCGGGCGAACCGCCCTGGTTGCCGTAGTGCGGGTAGTGCCAGAAAAGCGGCCCGCGCTCAAACTTGGCGTCGGCCGGCCCAGGGCGTAGCAGCGGCGCGAAGCTGACGCCGTCGACATGCTGCGCGGGCCGCAGCGGCAGGCCTGCCATGTCGAGCATCGTGGGGTAGAAATCGGTACTGGTCACGGGCTGATCGCAGACGGCGCCGCCCGGCGTCACGCCCGGCCAGTGGACGATCATCGGTTCGCGGATGCCGCCCTCGTACAGCCAACCTTTGCCGGCGCGCAGCGGGACGTTGCTGGTGGGCGAGCCCTCCGAGGTGCTCAGCCCGCCGTTGTCACTCGTAAAAATCACCGCGGTGCGATCCGCCACTCCTGCTTCCTCCACCGCGGCCAGCACCATCCCCACGGCGGCGTCCATCGACTCCACCATGCCCGCGTAGACCGGGTGGTCCTGCACTTGCCGCGACTTGCGCTGGCCCTCGGGAACGAACCGCGGACCGTCGTGTGCGACTTGCGTGGCCTTGGCGGCGTACTTGGCTTTGAGCTGCGGGTGCGTATCAAGCGGCGTGTGAACCGCGTAAAACGACAGCATGGCGAAGAACGGCTGATCCGGATTGCTGCGAATGAATTCGGCCGTCTCCGCGGCGAGTCGTTCGGTGAGATGTTCGCCCGCCGGTCCGTCGCTCAGCCGCGGATTCTTGTAGGGCGAGAAGTAGCCGTTTCCGCGGGGGTGCCCCGCGGAGAATCCGCCCATGTTCGTGCGGTAACCTTGCGCCTCGGGCCAGAACTCGGCCGTGTCGCCCAGATGCCACTTGCCGGCGAAGAACGTTGCGTAACCGGCGTCAGCCAGGGCCTCGGCCAGCGTGAACTCTTCCAATGGCAAGTGCTCCAGGTACGGCGCCGGCAGCAGCGGCAGCTTCCCGAACCGCTGGTGGTGGAGCGCCTCCTCCGGCTGCACGGCGCCAAACCAATCGGTCGTCGCCAGCCGCGCCGGGTACTTGCCCGATTGGATGCTCGCGCGGGTCGGCGAGCAGACGGGGCAAGCGGCATAGGCCGCCGTGAACCGCATGCCGCGGTCAGCCAACGCGTCGATCGCCGGCGTTTCGTAGAACGTACTGCCGTAGCAGCCCAGGTCGCGCCACCCCAGGTCGTCGACGAGGAAAAAGACGAAATTCAACGGCGGTAGGTCGCCGGAGGCCGCGGCGGTCCGCGGCGGCGCAACGAAAGTCAAGACCAGCCACGCCGCAACAACTCTAAGAAGTCGAATAGCCATGGCCCCAGCATACGCGATCGGGCGTCCGCGGCGAAGTGGCGGCTACTTCCCCGCTGCCTTGGCCCAGCTATCGCGCAACGTGACAGTTCGATTGAACACCGGCTGCCCCGGCTGGCTGTCCACCGGATCGGCGTAGAAATACCCCACGCGCTCAAACTGGAACTGATCCCCCGGCGCCGCGTTGGCCAGCGACGGCTCCAGCTTGGCGTCTTGGATCACGGCGATCGAGTCGGGATTCAGGTGATCCAAAAACGTGCCGCCCTCGGGCACGTCGTCGGGGTCGGGCACATTGAACAGCCGATCGTACAGCCGCACGTCGGTGGTCAGGGCGTGCTTGGCGCTGACCCAGTGGATCGTCCCTTTCACCTTGCGGCTGTGGTCGTCGTCAAACGTGCCGCGCAACTCGGTCACGTTGCCCGCCGCGTCCTTGATCACTTCGTCGCACGAAATGATCCCCGCGGCCCGCAGCCGCACTTCGCCGCCCGGTTTCAGGCGGAAGAACTTCTTGGGAGCGTCCTCCATGAAATCGTCCTGCTCGATGTACACCTCGCGGGTCAGCGGGATCTGCCGCGTGCCCAGCTCCGGCTTTTGCGGGTGGTTGGGCGCTTCGACCATGATCGTCTTGTCCGCCGGCACGTTGGTCAGCACGACCTTGAGCGGTCGCAGCACGGCCATCGCGCGGGGCGCCCGCTCGTTGAGGTCTTCGCGCACCGCGTCTTCCAGCCAACCCATGTCGATCGTGCTATTGAACTTGGCCACGCCAATCCGTTCGCAAAACGCGCGGATCGCCTCGGCCGTAAAGCCGCGGCGGCGCAGGCCCCGGATGGTCGGCATCCGCGGATCGTCCCAGCCGGCCACGTGCCTGTCGCGCACCAGTTCCAGCAGTTTCCGCTTGCTCATCACGGTGTACGTAAGATTGAGCCGCGCGAACTCAATCTGCTGCGGGTGGTGAATGCCCAGTTCGCGGCAGAACCAGTCGTACAGCGGGCGGTGATTCTCAAACTCCAGCGTGCAGATCGAGTGCGTGATCCCCTCGATCGAGTCGCTTTGCCCGTGCGTGTAGTCGTAAGACGGATAGATGCACCATGCGTCGCCCGTGCGCTGATGGTGGGCGTGCTTAATCCGGTACATCACTGGATCGCGCATGTTGAGATTGGGCGACGCCATGTCGATCTTCGCCCGCAGCGTGCGACTGCCGTCGGGATACTTGCCGGCCCGCATTTCCTCCAGCAGTTTGAGGTTCTCATCCACGGTGCGATCGCGGTGCGGGCTGTTCTTGCCCGGCTCTTTGAGCGTGCCGCGGTACTCGCGCATCTGCTCGGCATTCAGGTCGCACACGTACGCCTTGCCGGCTTTGATCAGTTGCACCGCCCACTCATACAACTGCTCGAAATAGTCCGAGGCGTGGAACAGCCGGTCCTCCCACTCGCCGCCTAGCCAGTGAACGTCGTCGATGATCGCGTCGACGTACTCCTGCTCTTCCTTCACGGGGTTCGTGTCGTCGAACCGCAGGTTGAACTTGCCGCCGTATTCGTTGGCCAGGCCGAAGTTCAGGCAGATGCTCTTGGCGTGGCCGATGTGCAGATAGCCGTTCGGCTCGGGCGGAAAGCGGGTATGCACGCGGCCGTCGTTCTTGCCGGCCGCGCGGTCGGCGTCGATGATCTGCTGGATGAAATTCCGCGAGGGCGTGCGGCTGCCGGCGGGTTCAGCCGCCTTGTCGGCGGGATTCTTCTTGGGGCTCGGCTTTTTGGGGGACGGGGAAGCGTCGTCGGCGGCTGCCATGGCGGATATTTCGGCGGGAGGGCGGAATGGGCGGGACGCAAGCCGCAGCGGCGGCGGGCGGCGAGCAAAGCGGCATGTTCTCTCAGCCGGGCCTTTCGATCAAGGGACGTTCGGCGAGCCGGGCCGGTTCGGCCGCACATCAACGCATCCCCGCCCGGCCGCCGCGGCCCCTACCGATTGAGCTGCCAGATCGCCGCGTTCAGCGCCGTGGCAAAGCCGACCCATGCCAGATACGGCAATAGCAACCACGCCGCGGCCCGTTGCCTTGGCCACGCCAGCACGACGGTCGCCCCGATCGACGCCAGCAGCAACACGATGTCGACCAAAGCCCAGTCAATTTGCTGCTGGCCGAAAAACAGCCAACTCCACAGGGCGTTCAGCGAGAGTTGCCCCAGCCACCACCGCATGGCTGGCCCATACCAACCGTCAGCCCGCAGCAGCAGGCAGCCGGCCACGGCGATCATGGCGTACAGCGTGGTCCAAGCGACGGGGAACACCCAATTGGGCGGCGTCCACGCAGGCTTGTCCAGTTGCTGATACCACTCGCCCGGCGTGAACATGGATCCCACCGCCGCCGCGGCCACGACCAACGTGACGACGATCAGATACTCAACCCAGTTTTTTACGCCCGGGGGCGACGCCTTATTCATGGTGGTTCATTCGCGAGGGGACGGCGGCGGTGCACGGCGCTGGGACAGAGCAAGCAGAAGACACGCGGCCAGGCTGCCGGCCATCGCCAGGGCCATGTCTTTCTGCGCGTCCCACGGATCGCCTTGCTGCCCATTGTAGCGGTCGGCCCACTCGGGCGCCGCGATGATCGCCAGCAGCCACTCGAACACCTCGTAGGCGGCGCTCGCTCCGGCCACGGCCAGCCACGCGGTCGCCAAAGCACCGCGCGACGACAGCCCGGCCTTCAGGCCAAGCTCCCTGAACAACGGCGTCAGCAGCACGCCGAACGCCACGTGAACCAGTCGGTCGAAATGATTCCGCTGCCAACCGAACCACTCGGCCGGCCCCGCGCCAAACAGCACGTCGCACCAGCGCTGGTAGGGCACGTAGCTGTAGATCCACCGCGCTCCGACCGCGTGCAGGGCCAGGAACGCCAGCGCCGCAGCCATTGCGACATTGCTGAACCACCCGCGGCGCGCAGCCGCCAGCGCGGCGGCCAACACGATCGGCGTGGCCGCGTGTTGCAGCCATTGTTCGCGCGGGTATGGCGGCGACACGAGCGTCGCAGCGATCACCGTCGACGTGGCGACAACCATGGCGAGTTGCCGCCGCGCATCGCGAAACTTACCAGCGGACAAGTGTGATGGTCGGTTCATCGTCACGTCGGCGGCATGGGAATCTTGGACCGCGAAGCTGCCAAGGTGTGCGACCCGCGCAAGGCCGCTTCGATCATACCAACGCGACCGCGGCGCCGCCCGTGCCGCCGGACCTGTCCATTCGCGATAGACTGGGCAGAGCGCGAAACCTAGAAATTCACGGCGTTTTCGGTGGTTCGCGGCGAGTTTGCGGCCGCTAGCAGGCGCCGCCCCCCCGTGGCGGACGACCGCAGCGGACGGCGAACCGAAGCCGGCCCCGTGCGTACCAAACGTTGACTTTCGGCAACACCAGGTGGCCGCCCGACAGCGCGTTTTCTCGGCAAAGTGGACGTTTGCCAACGCGCCGCCCGCCAGTCGATGAGCGGCCGCGACATCGCTTGGGTTGCGGTGCGGAGAGCTTCGGCGCTCCTCAGATTCCTGACCTAGGCTTTTAGCGCCGTGCTGCGTGCGGATCGTCCGCGCGCTCTCCTCGCCGGCACTTGTCGTTTTTCGCGGTTGCGGCCGCTTTTTTCTGGCCGCCGCAGTCCGCATACTTTTCATTGATCAGTTACTTCGCGCACCGGGCGACACGACCGCCACAGCGGTCCTCGCATCGCAAGGGCGACATGCGGGCGCGAAGCAGGATGGACACCATTGATGCGCAAGTCGTCGCAACGGAAGTCGAATTTGCAGGGACGTATCGAATCGCTCGAAGAGCGCGTCGTCATGTCGGCCGATCCCTTGGCCGATTTGCTTGGCGGCGCCATCGAGCACCATTCTTTTGACGACGGACCAGAACTGGTTCACCACGCGACGGACTCCACGGGTTCGTTGTCCGCTCCCGATGCGCTGCCGCCGCTGTCGCAGCATATCGAGGATCAAACGCCCGACTTCTGGATTACCGAGGAAGATCGCGCGCTGCTGGAGGATCAACTCGACGAGATCGAGCAAATGCTCTCTTCAGCCCACCAACTGACGGGCTGGAATTCGGTCCAGACCAACTACGGCTTCGACGGAACAGGACAGACCGTCGCGGTGATCGACTCGGGCATTGCCTATGACCACTACGCGCTGGGCGGCGGGTACGGCTCGAATTACCGCGTCGTGGGCGGCTGGGATTTCACTGGCGAGAACGACGCCGACCCCTACGACGACGGAACCGCCGGCAAGCACGGCTCGCATGTCACCGGTATCATCGGCTCCAGCGACAGCACGCACCATGGCGTCGCTTCGGGGGTCGACTTTGTCGGCCTGCGTGTGTTCGACGACGCGGGCGCCGGCTACTTCAGCTGGGTCGAAAACGCCCTGCGGTGGATTCACGATAACCGCAATGCTTTCGATAACCCCATCACCACCGTCAACTTGTCGCTGGGCGTGTCGAGTTGGAACTCCGAGTCGATTCCCTCGTGGGCCAATCTCGAGGACGAGTTCGCGCAGCTGGAAGCCGACGGGATCTTCATCGCCGTGTCGGCGGGCAACAGTTTCACCAGCTACAACACGACCGGCCTGAGCTACCCGGCGGCCAGCCCTTACGTGGTGCCGGTGATGTCAGTCGACGACAGCGGTGCGCTGAGCTACTTCAGCCAACGCAGCACCCGCGCGATCGCCGGCCCCGGACGCTCGATCACCAGCACGGTCCCTGACTATGCCGGCAACAACGACGGGCTGGCCAACGACTTCCGCACGATGAGCGGCACCAGCATGGCCTCGCCGTACGTGGCCGGCTCCAGCGTGCTGATTCGCGAAGCGATGGAACTGGTCGGCATGACCGGCATCACGCAGGACACGATCTACGACCACATGATGGCCACGGCGGACTCGTTCGTCGACTCGGCCACCGGCGCAACCTTCCAGCGGCTCAATCTGCAAAATGCGATCGACGCCCTGATGCCCGCCGACGACTTCGGTTCGTCGATGGTCGACGCGTACAACATGGGTTCGCTGTCCGCCGGCACGATGAGCGGCATGATCAGCACGCTCAGCGACGTGGACTACTTCACGTTCACCGCCGCGTCCACCGGCACGGCGACCTTCGCCACGACGTCGACCACGCACAACATGGCGGCCCAGTGGACCGCGTACAACGGCCAGGGCGTCAGCGTGCTGGCCGGCGGCGGGGCGAGCGCCTCGTTTGCCGTCGTGGCCGGACAGTCGTACACGGTCGGGCTGTCTTCGTCCGACGGCCTGGGGAACTACAGCTTCGACGCATCGATTGCCGCAGATTCGTCGCCTGCCCCGGAAGACTGGGGCGTCGTCACATTCAACCAGCACGCGGACCAATCCGTGGCGGGCGAGAATTGGTATCGAGTCAGCGCGAGTCAGACGGGTTACTTCACGGCGCTGGCCGACTTCTCCGCCGGCGGGGCCGTGACGCTGGAGATCTACGATACACAGCAAAACCTCATTTCCGCCGGCAACGTGGCCGGCACGACGGCGCGAGTCGACGTTGATGCCGCCGCAGGACAAAGCTTTCTGCTGCGGATCCAGGGAACCAGCGGCGACGTCGACGTGACGCTGGCGAACCTGGTGGTTCATGCCGGCACGACCGTCACCGTCGCTGGCGCCGCGGGCGACGACGAGGTCACCTTCAGCGCGGGCAGCAGTTTCTACCTCACAGTGAACGGCATTGGCTACGGCTTTTCGACGAGCGAGGCCAGCGAATTCCAACTGCGGGGCGGCGAGGGCGCCAATTCCGTCACCCTGTATGGGGCCGCCACCGACGACATCGCAATCATGCTCGCCGGCAACACGGATTTGACTGGCGCCAACTACGCCGTTTCAGCCGTGGGCTTCGGAACGGCGACCGTCCATGGCGGCGGGGGCAACGACCGGGCGTATCTCTTCGATACGGCTGGGGACGATGAGTTTGTTGGTACGAGCGATATCCGGCGAATGGAGGGCGCCGGCTACCAAAATACCGTTCAGGCATTTGATCGAGTGGACGCATACGCGACCGCGGGCGGAAACGACCAAGCCTACCTCTACGACACGGCCGGAAACGACCAGTTCTTCGGCAAGAGCGAGTTCAGTTGGATGCAGGGCGCCGGGTATCTGAACTTCGTCAAATCATTCGACCGGGTCGAAGCGTACTCAACCGCAGGCGGCAGCGACCGGGCTTACCTGTACGACTCGGCTGGCGACGACACCTTTGTCGGCCGGAGCGATTCGAGTTGGCTTGAAGGCGGCAATTTCTTCAACTATGCCGAGGGCTTCGACCGCGTCGACGCGTATGCGACCGCGGGCGGCTACGATCAAGCGCGAATGTATGACTCGGCCGGAAACGATCAGTTCTACGGCAAGAGCGAATTCAGTTGGATGCAGGGCTCGGGCTATCTGACCTTCGCGCAGGGCTTCACGCGGGTGGACGGATATTCGACCGCCGGCGGCAATGATCGAGCCTACTTGTTCGACACGGCTGGCGACGATTACTTCGTCTACTACGGCGAAAGCGACTACGGGCGGATGAACAGCACCTACGCCAGGGGCTTCAGCCGGTTGGACGCGATTGCCACCGCCGGGGGTCTCGACCGAGCGATTCTCTACGATTCGGCCGGAGACGACCGGTTCTACAGCAAGAGCGAATTCAGTTGGATCCAGGGCGCGGGCTATCTGGCGTTCACGCAGGGATTCGACCAGGTGGAAGGAAATGCGGCGGTGGGAGGGAACGACCGCGCATTCATGTACGACACGGCTGGCGACGACCTCTTCTACGGCACAAGCGATCTCAGCAGGATGCAGGGCGCGGGCTATGTGAACTATGCCAGAAACTTCGACCGCGTCGACGGATACGCCACCGCGGGCGGCAACGATCGAGCCTACCTTTACGACACGGCCGGCGATGACCGGTTCTACGGCAAGAGCGAATTCAGTTGGATGCAGGGGAGCGGCTATCTCCTCTTCGCGCAGGGCTTCGATCGGGTCGATGGTTACGCCCTCGCCGGCGGCGCGGACCGAGCGTTCTTCTACGATACGGCGGGCGACGACCAGTTCTACGGCAAAAGCGACTTCAGCTGGATGCAGGGCGCGGGTTATCTCAACTTCGCCCAAGGTTTCGACCGTGTCGACGCCTATGCGACAAGCGGCGGCAATGACACGGCCTTGCTCTGGGATACCGTCGGCAACGATCAATTCTTCGGGAAATCGGACTTCTCATGGATGCAGGGAAGCGGCTTCTTGAACTTCGCCCAAGGATTCGACTTGGTCGAGGCGACCTTCTCCAGCGGCAACGACTCGGCCACCCTGTTCGACGTGGCCGCCGCCGACACCCTGAGCGGCTCGGGATCGGCAGCGTCTTTGGACCGCGCAGTCGGTGGAGACGCGAACGTCGACGGCATGGACAATCTGACGGCCATTTCCAGGTCGGGCGAGACCTCGTCGCACTCCGTCGGCGCCACCGACTACGCGTTCGCAACAGTCGGCTCGTGGAGCTAAAATCAGGCGGCCCGTTTTGTCGATGCCGGCTCCCGAACGGGCGCCTGCGCATAGCCGTCTCGTCGAATGACTCGCCACGCCGTGAGCAGCAGAATCCACGCGTCGAATGCCGGAGACCTCCGCTCGGCATACTCGACGTCGAGCGCGACCTTGGCGGGGATCGCCAACTCGTCGCGGCCGTTCACCTGCGCCCAACCGGTCAGCCCCGGTCGCAGGCGATGCACGCCCTGTTCTGTGCGAGACTCCACCAGGTCGTGTTGGTTGAATAGCGCCGGTCGGGGTCCCACGAGACTCATCTGACCGGTGAGCACGCACCACAGTTGAGGCAATTCGTCGAGGCTGGTCGAACGCAGCACCGCGCCGACCGGCGTGATCCAGCGTTCGGCATCGTGCAGCAGATGCGTGGCCAATTGCGGCGTATCGACGCGCATTGTGCGGAACTTCGGCATCTTGAAGATCTGGTTATCCCGTCCGACTCGCGATGACCAGTGCAGCACGGGCCCCGGCGACGTGATCTTGACCAGCACGGCGACGATGAGGAAGACCGGCAGCGCCGCGATGCCAACGGCCACGGCGACCAAAATATCGAACAGTCGCTTGAGCATGTGATGAAGCCCCTCGATTAGGCCGCGCGGCGGAACTGACCCAAACGCCAGTCGATCGTTTCCTGCAATGCCTGCTCCGTTGCCACCGGAGGCGCCCAGCCCAGTTCCGACTCAATTCGCTCGCGGCTGATGGTCAGTCCTCGCAACAATCGGTCGACTTCGGCTCGCTTGCCGGTGAGTGCGCCCGCCAGCCGCAGCGCTAGCGGCGGCGCCGGAGCCAAGCGACAGGGTCGACCCATCAGTCGAGCCATCAGTCGAATCAACTCAGGCGTGGTCAGATCGCACGCGTCGGCGACATGGTAGGTCTTGCCCGCCGCGGCGGGCGACTCAACCGACGTCACGATCGCATCCACCAGGTTGTGCACCGAGATCAGACTACGCTTCGCGCCGAGCAAACCCAGCGGCAGCGGCAGGCCTTTGCGGACCGCGTCGAGCATTCGCAGGAAGCTCTTCCCCACGCCCGGACCGTAAACGATCGGCGGTCGCAGGACGACGCACTCCAGATCGCTGTGGCTCGCGACATCGAACAAGCGCCGCTCGCCCTCAAACTTGCTCCGCCCATATGCGGTTTCGGGCTGACACGGAGTCGACTCGTGGTACGGCGCATCGCCGCCCTCGCCCACCGCCTTGATTGAACTGACATAGACCATGCGGGGCACGCCGGCGTCGCGGGCCTGTTGTGCCACGCGTTGCGTACCCAGCGCATTCACCGCATGAAACCGATCGCCGTCGCTGCTCGCCGTGCGGCCCACGAAGTGGTCGTGCGATGCGAGATGCACGACGCAGTCGATCCCCTGCAGCCAGGGAGTGAGATCAGTCTCCGCCCCCAAGTCGCCCGTACGCACCCACGCGACGCCGTCTTGGTCGATCTGCGGCCGACGCGATCCGGCACAAACTTGGCGCCCAGCGCGCAGCAGGCGACGGGTCAGAAACCCGCCGACGAAACCGCTTGCTCCAGTGACAAAGACGCGCATTGGGTGTTCGGTTCCAGCGGGGTTATGCGGCCTCGCGACCCTCGCCGGCGAACATCCGCTGACGAAGTTCTGCGAACGTGGTCGTTTCGTACGACCGCGATTTGAGCAGCCCAATCAGTTCTTCGAGCTTGCGACCTGTGCCGGCGCGGCCCAACGTACAGCGAATGCGATCCCGCAACCGCGTGTTTCGTGGAAAGGGCGGGTTGGCCTTGCTGCTCAGCTCAAAGGGGTGGATGTACAACGTGTACATCGCCCCAGTCTTCAAGTAATGCTCCACGGCTCGTCGCATAACGAACCAGGGGAAGATCCTCAGGTAGCCGCCGCCCGAGACAGGAGCCGGCCGGCCCCGCAGCCTGACAGTGCTTACCTGGAACTCAACGAACGAACCGCGATTGAAGACCATGTCGTCCGCTTCGCAGAAGCCGTGCATGTCGATCGTGCCGTACAACGGATGCGCAGCGAAGTCGATGCGGCTTGAGTCGTACTTGTGCCCCGTCGCTTCGAGTAACTCGAGACGCTCGCGGTCCAAGCTAAAGCAAGGGGCCCTGTATCCGAGGACCGCCTTCCCGATCACATCCTCGATGGTCTGCCGACTGCGTCGAACGTCGGCGGCGAACTCTTGGGGCGCGAGTTTCAGCGGCCGCGTGTGATCCCAGCCGTGCGAGGCGATCTCGTGTCCCGCGTCAACAAGTTGACGCAGCACAGGCTTCAGCGACTCCGCCAATTCGCCCAACACGAAGAACGTGGACCGGACGCCATGACGTTCCAGCAGCTCGGCGTAGCGCTCAACGCCGTCCAACATGCAGTACGTGGCATCTGCCGACCGCCGGTCGATGTAGTCCAGGTGGCGCCAGTCTTCCACATCCATAGACAGGACCGCATGATTCATATCAGCCGTCCTCCGCGACGCCGAAACTCGGATACCTGTTCGACAGTTGGCCAGGTGAAATAGGTCCGCTGCTGGGGACAATTCGGCGTCGCCTCGCAGTCGCCTCGGTGCAAACGTTGGATTGTCTCGACCATCAAGTCGCCGCCGCGGCGCTTGGTTTCCTGAACGACTCGAAACATCGTCGCGCCGGGTGCGATCGGCACGCGCGTCTGCCCTAAGATCGGGCCGGAATCAATGTGGCTGTCGATGTAGTGCACCGTGGCGGCCGTCTCGTTCTCGCCGTGATATAGCACCCAAAAGCTGGGCAGTAGCCCTGCGTAGGCCGGTAGCGGGCTGCAGTGGAGATTGATGCACCCCAACGGCGCCAGTTCGAGGAGCCGCGGCTTAAACACGCACGGCGCCGAAAACGACACGATCAGATCGGGCCGCAATCGCTCGAAGTGCTCGATTGATTCCGCCGAGTTAGGATCGGTCACTTTCAGATAGAGCGCCTCGCTGCTGACCGCGGCGGCGCGTACGCTGCGTTTCTGCCGAGCCAAACGATACCCTGCGAACTGATCGACAAGGTCAACGACGCGATGCCGAGCCAGGACGACCCCAAACCGGACGGTTTGAGTCAGTCCAAAGCCCTTGGCAAAATGCCGCTTCTTGTTGACGACGGCGCCGGGCGCATCGCACTCGATTACCGCTGCCAAGTCCACGTCGCCCATGGCGGCAATCTTGCCGATATTCGCGGGAATCGCGACCGAGTCGGGTTGCGTCAGGACGACCACACGAAGCGGTCGCCGTGCAGTGCTCGCGGCGGTCGAGCATGCCGACGATGCCGAAGGCGACGGAGTTGCTGTTGCGGTCATAGGTTCACGCCGCTTGCTGGGTGCGAGCGGAGGTGTGAGGCGAGCTGAGCATTGCGGCACTGCCTGCGCGCCCCGTGGCCGCCAACATGCTAGACAGCACGCGGGCCGCGTTGGCTTGCCGCGAGTAGTCGCGTCGTACGGCGTCGGCTCCGGCAGCGCCCATCCGCGCCAACTGGGAGCGGTCGTCGGCCAATCGGACGAGCGAGTCGGCCAAGGCCCGCGGATTGCCAGGCTCAACGCAACAGCCGCACCTGGCTGTCGAGACAATTTCGGCAGCCTCGCCGTCGGCCGCCATCAGCAGGGGCGTGCCCGTCGCCATGGCTTCGAACATCTTCGACGGAATCACCGTCTCAAAGGTCGGATCGCGTTTCAGATGCACCAGCGAGACGTCAATCGCTGCGTAGTAGTCCGGCAGTTCTTCTTGCGGCACGACATCCAACAAAGTGACGTTGTCGAGACTTTCCTGCTCGATCAGCTTTTCCAGCAGCGGGCGCTCGGCGCCCTCGCCGACAATCAGCAACTGGATATCGCGACCGCGGTCGAGCAAGTTCATCGCGCGGATGGCGTTGGACAGGTCTTGGCACATGCCGATCGTGCCGAAGTAGCCGACCAACAACGTGCCGTCGGCGACATTCAGGCTTTCGCGCACCTGCCTGCGTCGATTGCTCGCCCTGAACTTTTCCGGCTCGACGCCATTCGTGGCAACGGTGATCTTCCCCGCGTCAATGCCCCGCTCGACGAGAATTCTTTGGAAGCCTTGCGTAACGACAACGATTTGATCGGCCCGCCGATAGAGGAATAGTTCCAATCGTTCGAGCCAACGTATCAGCCAACCAGGCAGTCGAGTCACCGCCTTGATCGTCGCGGGCCAGAGATCGCGAACTTCAAAGACCCACGGTTTGCGCAGCAGCACCGACAGGACCCATCCGGCCAACGCGGTGAACAACGGCGGCGAGGTGGCCAGAATGACATCGCACTTGGGCAGTCGCCAGCAGAAGAGCGCGGAACTCAGCACAAAGCTGAAATGATCCGCAAACCGTCGCAGCGCCGTGGGCTTGTTGGTGATATACGTGCCGACGCGAACGACCCGCACGCCTTCGACCACTTCCTCTTGGTAGGGCCGATTCCGGTAACCGTCGAACACCCTCCCCCGCGGATAATTGGGCGCGGACGTGACGACCGTCACGTCGTGCCCGGCCGCCAGCCATCGCTTCGCGTGCTCCGAGACGCGAAACGAGGGAGCCTTGATCTCCGGCAAGTAGTGATCGGAAAGGACCAGAATCTTCATGGCGAACGCGCGGGGGGCGAGGTGGCCGCGGATACTACCGATCGTCGCCTCCCGGAACAACCCGGACTTGCACTTCGACAGGCAGGCTGCCCTCGTAACTCCAACTGATCCGGGTGGCCGTGAGATCCACTCCGTAGTCGGGACGCCAGGGTCGGCGCGTCGCCGCAAGATGCAAGCTAGCATCGCTTTCGCAGAACACGTCGAGCGCGAGATCGCCGCTGCGAAGTCGCCACCCCGACTGATGCCGATCGATCGCCCATTCCGGCGAAACGAGCAGGCCCCCTTCGACCCGATGCGAGCCCGCTCCGCTGAGCTTGTCGAGGATCGCGAGGGCGCCTCTCGCCAATTCGACTCGCCGCGCATGCACAGGAGCGCCGCTCAGGAACCGGTACCCGTCGTGGGCGGCCTGACAAACAAAGCCGTCGGCTGCGAAATCTACGGTGAAGTCGCGGATACGCGCCCGCCGCCCCACGCGGAAGATGTGCCACATCTCGCTCGAGTCCTGGCCGTCGACGCACACCGTATTGTGTGCTGCCGTCGACCTGTCATATCGTCGCGACTCGTCGTTGTCGTACCGCAGGCATCCCGGATCCACAAAGAGTCGCCGGCCGCCCCAGGAGCAATTGACCGTCAACGCGTCGGCGTGCGCATGGCCCGGCTGGCAGTCAGGACCAACGGTCCCAGCGTCAAAGAACACGCTCCAGTGCGGATCATGCCAGGCGACCAAGCCCGCGTCGGGGAAGCAGCATCCTCCGGTTGGCAGGGGTCCATCAACGACGTGCCGCGACGCGGAGGCGCCGTCGTTCAAGTGCAGCAGCGAACCGTCCGGGTGGCGCGTCCAAACGGCGAAATCCTCCATCCGGGCGACGGCGTTCCGGACGGGATCCGCATCGCCCGGCGGAAGCAGCCGCGTCAACTCGAGAAAATCACGCCGGACCTCGGCATGATAGCTGGGGCTGCGTTCAAAATGCGCTCCGTCGGGCAACACCTGCTCGTTGGCCTGACTGCGGGCAATGCGACCGGCCTGCCGCAGCCACGCAGCGGGCTCCTCGCCCCGAAACAGACTTCCCGCCCACGCGAGCCCCAGCGCGTCGCGCACCAGGTGATTGCCGCGCAGATCCCATTCGACATTCGCGCTCAAAAATCGCGCCTGTCGCCACAGGGAACTCAGCATCGACTCCAGCACGTCCTGGCGCTGCTGAAACAACTCCTTGTAGCCAAGCAAAAGCGTCTTTGACCACCAGGCGATTCGCGTCGCTGTGGCATAGGCGTTCCAGGCGAGCGCCATGACGCCGGGCGCCGGCGGCTGGCAGCGGGCCAGCCAGTCGTTGAGGTACTCGAAAAACAGCTCGCGAGCCTGCACGTCGCCGGCAACGGCCATCTCGGCAAGAGCGTGGAGCCATTCGTGATAATGCAGCGTCACCTTCCAAAGTCGATTCTGCGCGCTGTCCTCTAAACCCCAGCCTTCAACGGAATGCGTCTCGTTCAACAACGTCAGCCGCCCGTCCGCGAGAACGCGTGAATCGACTGGCAGAACGGGCTCAAGCAGTTCCCGACCAACCCGTTCATTGACCGCCTTCAGGTCGGCGAGTTGCGCAAGCGACACTGTCGCGGATCGCAGGCGCCTCCTGTTTAGCCCGGGCAGCTTGCGACGGCAAGCATACCGTGCGCGGTAGGCAAACTGCGACCAACGAAGCGGCCGCAACGTGCGATACAAGCGCGCCGCATCTGGCCAATTCATGGGCTCCTCAGGCGGCTTCAACCGGCGGCCGCGAGCTTGACGCGACAGGAGGCAGTTCGAGTTGCCAGCTAGTGCCATGTCCTTCCACGGCCAAGGCCGTCACCCAGATTCGGTCGGTGTCGCCCGACCCGGCTGGAAACCAGAATTGACCATGCTGCATGGCAAGCGACGGCCAAAAATCCTTGCGACGTCGCTGCAGGCACGTCCAGTTCTCTCCGTCAGGCGAGCCCCAGACCGCAGCTTCTTGAGAGGTGTTCACGGGACTTGGCTCACACGCCGTGGAAAACATCAGCCACGAGCCGACCTTCGCGGCAAAGAAAACCGACTCGCCGACCGCTTGCAGTTGCTCAACGGCACCAGTTCGTCGATTCAGGCGATACAGAAAATTCGGCTCGCGAGGCGTGTCCGATCCGAAGTAAACATACTGCTCATTGAATAGCAGGTGCACGGCGCGGGTCTGCTGGCTGCCGCCCAGGACTCGTTCCACCGTCTTGAAACGGTCGTCCGTCCGCCACAGAGCGCTCTCGTGATCGTCGTCTCCCGTGGTCATCCAAAAACAATCCTCAAAAGGATCGTGGAACACGCCGTGAATATGCCGCACGCCGCGAAACTCGTGCACGTCGCTCCAAGTCCTGCCGCCATCAAACGAGCCAAACACGCTCACCGGGCGGCGTTCGCGATTGCGCTCGTACTGACCGTAGTACAGTTCCGTCGAGCTCGCTCGGGCCAAGGCCAGCGGGCGCGAGCCAACGAGCTGCGCCGACTGGTCGCGGAAACTCAAGCGGGACAAATCCAGCTCGTAGAACCGGTTGCCAGCCAAGATCAGCAGAGATTCGTCGCGCACCGGAATGACATGCCCGACATGGCTCCTAAAAAACCGCCGTGTTGTCGCAGTGAGTGATTTGGCGCGTTGGGCAGCGCTGACGGGAACGCGTCCCAGCGGCCGCCATGTTCGACCGCTGTCGTCGCTCGCATGTAGCTGCAGTCCGCGCGACGCGACCATATGCCGGCCGTCGACCCAATGGACGATTCCGGCAACCGACTGCGGCTTGGATTGCGAAGAGGCCGGCTTCATGGATCGAATCATCACGCTAAGAGAAACACATTCGAGCGGCTTGATAGGCGACGAGCGACGCCGACCTGATCGCTGGCGACGCACCTAATAGCAGGCGATCCCGCCACCGGAGCTTTTCGGTGTTCGACAACCGCTCGTATCCCACGTCGACGAACGCCTCTTTGCAGGCGGCCTCGACGAACAGCGCTTGAAACGACGTCAGTTCACGCCGCCATTTTCCCGCGTTGTCCGCCAGCAATTGGCCAAGCGTTTCCTTCTTCCACGACAGTTCGTCTCGCGCAACGAGTTCCTGGGCGGCTTGGCTGAAAGCGAGCATGTCCGGATGGTATGCGAGCGACAGTTGCTCGCACAAACGTTCGAGCGTCGAGCGGGGCTGCGCGATGAGCGTTTCGTACTTCAACTCAATCCACTGCTCGCCAAACAGCCGGGCGCCGTCGATCCGCCCGCGGCGAAATTGGCTGCGGTAGATGAGCGGGTGCACCCACCACGGGCGTCCCGCAGACCACTTGGCCTTCATCCGACTGAGCAACACGTCGCGCGGGTCGCGCATGACGTGAATCACAATTGCGTCGGGGAAGCGGCGTTTGACTTCCGGCAAACACTCGATGGATCGCGGATCCTTGTCGCCCACGTAGCGCGGGGGCGAAGCGCCGGCCGCAGATTTACGCATCTGCAAGTACAGGCCCCAGGCCCCCTCGCGGGCTGCATCCTGCGGCTCGATCCCCGCACGCTGGAATTGCTGATCCGTGGCGAGTGTCTCCTGCAGGCGTTCTGGCGACCACCGACGCGGTCGGCGGTCGGCAACGTACCGCCGAAAGAAACCCGTCTCCGGCAGGAAACGAATTTGCGGGTGCGCGTGCAGCATGCTCTGCAACAGGCTGGTGCCTGAACGTCCGACGCCGACGATGAAGATTGCCCCAGGTTCGATCACGCCGCGACGCTCCGTCTGTTGCCGCTGGCAGAAAGATCAGCTTCGAGCACCGGCTCGATGAATCGCTCGTGCCACAGCATGAAATTGACCAGGCTGAAATAGAGCCGACTCGACCGATGGGCAAGCAGCGCTCGGACCGCTTCGGGGCGAAGCAACTCTGTTCGCTCGGCGAACCGAACAAGCAACTGGCCGTAGCGTTCTCCGACCGCATCGCGTTTCCATTCGGCAACGGGTGCGCGGAAGCCGCGTTTGCGTTGCCGCACGAACTCGGCAGGCAATCGCCGAGCGGCAATTCTCCGCAGCATTGCTTTGCCGACCCGGTCATTTCCGCCCCGCCACTGCGCCGGCAGCCCCATGACAAACTCCACCAAGCGGTGGTCGAGGTAGGGCACGCGGCCCTCGATCCCCCAAGCCATCCCCATTTTGTCGAGCCGCGGCAACATCAACTGGGGCAAGCGAAAACCGAGATCGGCGTACGTCATCCAGAGCGTGCTATCCTCCGGCGACCGCATGCGGCAGAAACGTCGCCAGCGCGGTTCAATGCACTCGGCGTAGGTGTCGCCCCGACAATCGCGCATGCCTGGCCCGAGCAAAGCGTCCTTGGCCCGTTCGGCGAAATCCATCGCACCTGACCAAAACAGCGGCTGGCCCAGCGCAAGTCGGTGAGATGCTTCCAGCCAATGAGATCGCCACGGCGCCGCAGCGCCCAGCATGGCGGACGCCAGCTTCGCAGGAACTCGCATCGCCGGATGCCCAAGCCGCCGACGCCACCGCTCCATGTCGCGCAACCGTCGCCAACTCGCGTAACCCGTCAGTAACTCATCGGCGCCCTCGCCTGCCAACACGACTTTGTTGCCCGTGCGTTGCACTTCCTGGGACAAGAGAAAGACCGAGGCGCAGACCGGTGCAGCAATCGGTTCGTCCTGATGGAACGCCACGTCGGGCAAGCAGTCGGAAAAGTCCGCGGCCGAAATGGGAAGTTCATGGTGGTTGGCGCCGGCGGCGCGCGCGCGCTCCGCTGCGGCAACGCCTTCGTTGTATTCGGGCTGGTCGGGGTAGGTGACCGTGAAACTCGAGAGCCGGCGCCCGTTGCGGCCTGCCAAGGCCAGCGTCATCGCCGAATCAAGTCCGCCGGAAAGAAACACGCTGACGGGGACGTCGGCTTCCATCCGATAGTCGACCGACGACGTCAGCAGTTCCTCGAACTGCTCCTCCGCCGCCTCCCGACTCCGGGGAGCCGCGGCGGCCTCTTCCAGCGGATCCCACCACTGCACCTCGGTGCGCGACCCCGTCTCCACGTCAAACTCGACAAGCTGGCCGGCCGGAACTGCATCAATCCCCTCGAACAACGTCAAGGGCGCCGGCGTCGAGCGAAAAGAGAGGTAATGGTAGAACGCCCTGCGATTCAGGCGTTGCGGGATCTCCGGATGAGCCAACAAGGCCTTGGCTTCGGATGCGAACGCCATGCCACGGCCGACTCGAGCCGAGTAAAGCGGTTTGATGCCGATGCGGTCACGCGCTAGCAGCAGTTTCTTCTGCCGGTGGTCGTACAGCCCAAAGGCGAACATCCCGTTGAGTCGTTCGAGCAACGCCCGAAGCCCCCAATGCAGGTATCCGACTAAGAGCACTTCCGTGTCCGAATGATCGGTCCGAAACGTAGCCCCCTGCCCCTGCAACTCTTGCCGCAATTCGCGGTGATTGTAGATCTCGCCGTTGAAAACGATCGTCGCGCGACCGTGCGCGTCGACCATCGGTTGATTGGCCTGGGCCGAAAGATCGACGATTGCCAACCGGCGATGAGCCAAACCGACACGCGCGTCTCCGCTGACCCACGCGCCAGAACCATCGGGGCCCCGATGGGCGATGGCGTCGCTCATGGCGTCCAAGACGCTACGCTTCACGCATGAGTCGGGACAGGCCCATCCGGCAATGCCACACATTTGACTTGCTTCCGTGCAATGTAGTCAGGCGGCCTTGCGTGCAGGGACGCGGGCGCCATGGGCTTCCTGGAGCAGTTCCTCGAGGCGTTTCTGCCACACGCCGGTCCGGAACTGATCGCCCCGCGCAAGCGCTCCGGCGGCGAGACGCTGAAACAGCACGTCATCGTCCGCCAACAGTCGCATCGCGTCCCGCAGCTCGTTCGTTGAGCGAGGCGATACAAGCAGACCGGATTTGTCGTTTTCGATCAACTCCGGTACGTCGCCCCACCGCGATGCTATCACCGGCAGGCCGCATTGCAGCGCTTCGACCAGCGCGCCCGGGATTCCCTCCCCCGGATAATACGTTGGAAACACGAAAGCATCGTGCTGCGCGAGTACGCCGGGCACCTCCTCCGGCGGGAGGGTCCCGAGGTACTCGATGTTCTTGCGCCCCTGCAGCTCGGTCGCCTGCATGCCGGGCATGATTGGCCCGACGAACGTCAGCGTGCAGCCCTCAGGCAATTGGGCGGCCGCGTCGATGGCCTCGCGAACGCCCTTTTCGGGACGCAATTGCGACAAGAATATGAAGCGGCGACAGGCTCGACTGGGGGGCCGCCGACCTCGCCTTGTATCGCGGACATTCGGGAAGTATCGAACCTCGGGGCGCGGCAAACCATTCACCAATCGCTGCGTTTCGACGAGCACCTGCTCCGTCTGCAGGATCGTCGCTTCCGCCAGACGGCGACGCCATCGCGGCGCCGTGGCCAACACCTCGCAAAAGTCGCCGCCGAAGATTCTCACCACCAAAGGCTTGCGCATCATTCGCGACACCGCCCAAATCGGCGGGCCGCTGGAAAGCGCGGCATAGGACGATACGCCGAACATCACCATGTCGACGCGACGCGATTCGACGACCAGTCGGAAAAGCACGCGGACCAGCGTACTGACGTTCAACCAGGCTCGCTTGAGCGGGCCGGCCTGTTTGAGCGGTCGCGTTGTACTGATCGTGCGGACCGAGTAACCGGCTGCTGCCAAGCTGTGCACGTATCCGGAAAAGACGACCTTTGTGCCCCCGATAACGTCCAGCCGCTCCGGCAGCGGCCCCACGAGCAGGATGCGGCGGAGCGGCGCCGGTGGCGCCGGTTGGCTCAATTCAGACGACATCATCGTTCCTGAGAAACTGCCCGATTGTTGACAGGGCGTGCAAGCGCCGGCTGCAGGCCGGTCAGCCGGCCAGGGAGAGGACGGCTTGGAGTCGTGCGAGCCGTCGAAAGCAGAATTGATATCGCGGCAAACAACCCCACCGCTGGCAATGAGATCATCAACGAATGCTTAAAGACAATGGCAAGCGTGTTACGGTGAGCCGTGATCAACAGCAGCGCCAACGCGGGCAGCAATCGCGCAACAAGTCCGTGCGGACGTCGGAGACGCTGACGCTCCGCCAAAACGAGACACCACCCGCTCACCGCTCCGACCGCCAGCGGCCCCCAGAAGGCGCCCAGATTCCACCACGCTTCAGCCACCAGGCTGAACGCCGTTCCGCCGCCGCGATCTGAGAGATTGGCGTACTGATCTGAAACGAACGCCTCGGCCAGCGTCATCGGCCGGTTCGGAAAGAACGACAGCGGAACGCAAACCAGCGGCGTTTCGAGGTAGCTCTGCCCCGCCAGCCCGCCGGGATCCTCCAGAAACTCAATTTCCATACACGTGATGAACGGGTGACTGAACTCCGACCCGCCCACCACGACGCCGATGTGATCTTGCCAGACGCCAAAATCGGCCAACGTTTGCAGCGTGGCGAAGAATCCGCCGCTATACGCGCCCCGGTAGAGAACAAAAAACTCCAGGGACAAATAGGCGAACAGTACGCCGGCAATCAGCGACGGCTTGATCGACTTGAGCCGATAGCCGCCCCTTTGGCAGATGATCACGGCGTAGCCGACAAAGAGCATGAGCACGTAACTGCGGCTCGAAATGAACCCGACCGACCAGCACACAATGCCCACTGCGATCGCTCGACACAGATGCTTCAGCCACTTCTTCACGAGCCCCGCTTCGGCCCACAAGCAAGCAACGATCATCCACTCCAGTCCCAGCTTCAGAGGCCCCATGCCCTGGGAAGCCAGATGCTTTTCGGCGTAGTTCTCATGATTCGTCAGAGCGACGAAACCCACGAGCATGACGAACTTCACATACAGAGCTGTACCGACGGTGAGCAATCCGAGCGTGACCATCGTGTCGCGCGACATGATTCCGACGCCAGAGACCCGACTTGCGGAACTGGGCAAGAGGCCTGTGTTGACGGCGAAGATCGCCGCCAGCGACAACCCCAGCGCAAAGCACAGATAGTCCGCCTGGGTGCTCAGAAACACGCCATGCGGAATGTCGTAAATATTGCGCCACGTGATTGGCTCCACGATCATCGAGCCCAACGGGAAGTACACGCCCATCGCTCCCGTCACGACCAACGCAATGGCGAGCGGGTTGACGAGCGACTGCCGACGCAGGACGTACAATCCTGCAAACACGGTCGCGAGACTCAGTAGGATCAGCAGCAGTTGCACCGTGGCATATCTCCGCAGGGGCGAATCGGCGAAATCACGCGCACCGGGCCCGACGTTCGCCGGTGATACAAGCGGCTTCTCGTGGCGAGGCCAAGATGTCGAATCGCGAAATCGCCGCCGCCTCGGCGTCCATCTCTCCCAATTCGACATGGTCCGCGAGGCTGGCGCGGACGTAGCTCAAGTTCTCTTGCGTCAGCACATGCCACGGAGTTTCGGCGGCGAATCCGGCTGCATCGAACATCTGCAGGAAGTGCGGGAGTCGCAGTCGATTCTGACCATTGAGATACTTGCTGGTCAGCAGGCGCCATGTCGCGTCGCTGAAGCTGAGATAGTACAGTTCGGGAATCCGCGGGTCCGTGATCGAGTGGAAGTCCTTGCAGTCGATTCGGTGGAAACTGCTGCCGTCCGGCGCGAGAAACCGTCGCGATTCGGCAAGCAAGTCCGTCAATTCGCCAGCCTCGAACCGCTGGAGCACGGAGTTCGAGTAGAACAGGTCCGCCGAGCCCGACGGCACGTCGCCGCGCTGCATCGTCGAAGTGACGCAGTAGCGGATATTCATGCTCTCGAGCAATTCTCGCAGCGGCAGGCGAGCTGCCTCGCGCGCTCGACGAACTCGTTCGTCCAGCAGCGTCACGTCCACGCCGGGCCAGGATGCCACGATCGGCGCGATCAACTCAACGCAACGGCACACGCCGCGGACCAGTTGCTCTCGAAGCCAGGGCCGAACGTCGTACGTGTCGATCCGCTCAGATCCGCTCAGATAGAAAATGACCGCGTCGAGCCCGTGCCACCCGGTTCCTTGCTCGACCACGTAGTTGGGCGGAGCAATCTGCGCCTGCACCAAGTGATCGACGGTGTCGCGCGCATGTTGCTCGATCCACTGCGGCGAGGCCGGCTGTTGCCAGCGACCGGTCAGTTGTTTGAATCGCTCCTGGAGGCGATACAAACCTGGCGCGGCTCCGATCACTTTCTGAGCCGCATGCTTGACCAAGTATTTCTGTCGCCAAAAGTCGTACTGAGACATCGTCTTCCTGCCTTGATCGGCGGTTCGATCGTTGACGTCACGGTTACGTCAACTACGCGGGCGGGAGCTTTTCGAGGATGACTGCATAGCCCAACGGATTGGATCTGAGGCAGCGAGCCACATTGTGATCAGCGGGAAACCTGCCGCTTAGTTTCCGACAAGCCCACTCAACCGGCGTCGACGCCAGATTGACGGTCAGCCAAAACGCCCTCCGCAGCACAGTCGGCAGCGGCGCCGGCAGCATGAGCAAGTTGAAATGCTGCAGCGGGGTGACGAAGAACTGATTGCTGGGACTGAGGCATTGCAGTTGCAGCGGAAGCCGGCGCGGCAGACTCCGGTAAAAATACTCGGTGGGTCGCGTGTAGTCGTGCGGTGCGCTGTGAATCGGGAACGAGAAGGGCGTCGAGATATAGAGCTTGCCGCCGGGTTTGAGGATCCGGCAGGCCTCGCTCACCAGGTGATGCGGATCCTGGACGTGCTCGAGCGTCTCGGAAATGAGCACTGCGTCGGCCATGGACTCGGACAACTCGATGGGACCATTCAAGTCCGCCACCACGTCGGCCAGCGAATGCTCGGCCGAAATATCGACGCCGACGTACTGAAGGTCCTTCCGAAATAATTTGCGAAACGGCTTCTTTCCGCAGCCCAGATCGACGACAGTTGCGTCGGGACGTCCGTTAACAACCTCGGCGACGGCTGTGATGGCCTTGAGGTTATTGCGCGTCATGAAATAGCAGTAATCCCACAGCCGAGGTTCCAGCCTCATGCGGGGAGCATCGGTTCGCAGGCGTTTCGCAATGCGCTGCGCAACTCGTGTTGATGGGGACGCATCGCGGACGTCCGTCGCGATGGCGGATAGGGCAATGCTCATTTTCTCTCCTGCGGCAAGGCGGCCACGTGGTTGATCGGCTTTGAATCTCCCGCGACGAGTCCCGACCGCCAAATGGCCGTGCTCGCTGTGATCATTATGAGGGCCACCGCGACGGTCGCCCGCGTCCATGGCCGCAATCCTCCCCGCAAGCGATTGGCTTCCTTGAAGAGCATGACGAAGTCGGCCCAGCGCCCGCACAGATGGGTAATCAAGGCGCCCGTCATGGGGACCAATCGCACCAGGGACAAACCTGCTCCCACGACAAGCCCGGCGCTGGTCACATACGCAACGCGAGGCGTCGCGAAGTCGTTCTGCGCCCGCTGCCAAACTGTCAGCAGGTGTCCGAGCAGTTGAATAAACGCGCCGCAGGCAAACAGCGCGAAGTAGTTGACGCCCGTGCTGTACTGCTCGCCGAGGAACGTGCGGACGATCACCGGGCTCGCGACAATCAACGTCATCGCGACAAAGAAACAGCCGACAAAGAGCGACGAAAGAAGCCTTACGAACGATTGGGCGGCAGCCTCCGGGCCCGCGTGCTGATGCTGCCGGGATAGCGACGGATAGGCGACGGCGCCAATGGTTGCGCTCACCGCATTGACCTTCATGGCCAAGTCCATGTGTGCGGAGTAGCGCCCGAAGTCCTCCGGACTGGCAAACTGCCTCAGCAACACGCGGTCCAACGATGTCGTGACCACGGTCGCCAGGCTCGAGACGACGACATCGCGGATCTTGCCCCAATAGGGCGCCAACACGATTCGTGCCTGGCTGAGCTTGGCTTCGCTCGCCGTCCGTTCGCTCCAGCGACGATACACAACCAACAACAGCAGGTTGGCCGCGGCAAACGGCCAGCAGAACCACGCTCCGGTCTGTGGCAGAAAGGACATCGCAACGACAGCCGCGTAGGCGGCCGCCCACGCCAGGTTGCGAACCATCGTGGCGCGACCGACGCCTTCATTCGCGGCAATCCACGCGAAATCGGCACTGCCGCAACAGAACAGGGCAACCGTCGCGCACAGCCCTGCGAGCGTGGCCGCTTGAAACAAGAACGCTCCCGCCACAACCGCGATCACCGCCAGGTACAAGCCGTTGAGCGTTGTCAGCCAGAAGGTGCACGCCGGCTGCTCCTGGGCGTCGCCGACAAATTCGCGGACGAGCAACGGCCTCGCAAAGTCGAGACACACGATCCCGTTTGCCAACAACAGGAACAATGAAACCTCGCCATAGTCCTCCGGCCCCAAATTGCCAGCCAACACGGGCAGGCCCAGCAGGGTCACGATCAACTGCGCCGCCTGACTTCCCATCACGATCAAGAAGTGTCGTAACATGGAAATCGCACAGAACTGACGGCGCGTTGCGGGGACAGGCAATTCGGGGAGCGGCGAGACAATAGCACCTTCAGCGAGTCGGTCCAACAGCGATTCAATGCGGCAGTAATGACGGGGTCGGTTCGCGCCAAATGGGATTGACTCAACGGGGGCAAGCCTGGACGATCCCGCGTTTGAACCCCGAATCGTCCGATCCGCCGCCCGAATTTCCCAGGAGTTCAATCCGTGGTCACATCGATCTATGAAGATAAGACCTACCTGGACAAGAATCCGAGCTGGCACGAGGAGGATTCGCCGTGGAAAGCGTCGCAGGTCGTCAAAATGCTTCGCAAGCAACGCCTGGACGTCGGCAGCGTTGCCGACGTCGGCTGCGGCGTCGGCGAAGTGCTCTCGCAGGTTTGCTCAGAGTTGCGCGGCAACTTGCTAGCGGATGACGCCGTGTTTCACGGTTACGACGTGTCAACGCATGCCATTGAGCGCGCCCGCGAGAAGGTTGCGCCAGGTCTGGAATTCTTCGCCGAGGATCTCTTCGAGACCGGCAAGCGATACGACCTGCTCATGGCTATCGACGTGTTCGAACACGTTCCCGACTATTTGGGATTCCTCTCGAAATGCCGAGATGCGGCCAAGTACAAGCTGTACCACATCCCGCTGGACATCAACGTGCTATCAGTGATGCGGCGAAAGTTCCGGGACTATCGCAAAGACGTCGGGCATCTTCACCACTTCACGGCCGACACGGCCCTGGCGACGCTTGCCGACACCGGCCACACGGTCATCGACTATTTCTACACGGACGGGGCCATCTCGTTGGCCCACCTTCACCCCAGCTACCGCAAGCGGCTCGCCAACTCTGTTCGTCGGCCCGTCTCTTACTTCTCCACGCCGCTGGCCGCTCTTGTGTTGGGCGGGTTTTCGCTGATGGTGTTGGCTGAGTAGCTTCGTGCTTGCCGAGGCTGCCGGTCAACAAACCAAGGATTGCGAGCCACGAGGGCGGCCCCCTTGCTGCACCGGCGCCACTGTCATTGCAGCGTGGCGGCACTGCGAGCGCATTGAGTCCGGCGCCGTACTTGTCTGCGTTGTCTGGACCTCGGCCCGACGAATGCCTGCTCCCAATCGGAGTCGGCGGCGAGGTATCGACGCAGTTAGCGCGCTTGTGCAGCGGCCAAGGACGACCGTCAGGCTGCGCGTCGAAGCGGTGCGCCGACGGCAGTTTCCGCCAATTGCTGACGCCAGAATCCGCGGGTGTCGACTAGCACCTTGGAACTCAGCACCTCGGTGGGAATGGCGCCAAACTCGCTGTGGTCGGTCAGCAAGACGAGCATTTCGCACTCATCGATCACGGTCTCCAACGATGCCAATCGCAAGTCAGGCGTTTGGCTCGGTTCGACATGCGGATCGCAAGCGAAGATCTGAAACCCAGCCACGCCGATCAACTCGCGGACGATCTCCAAGCTGGGGCTCTCGCGGACGTCGTTCGTGTTGGCCTTGTACGCCAGCCCCAGACAACCGACCTTCGTCAGGCCGCTCTGAGCAGCAAGCTGTTTGACTTGCTCGACGACGTGCTGCGGCTTGGCGTTGTTCACGCTGCGGGCCGTCTGAATGAGCGGCGTCTTGTCCTCGGCGCCGTGCGCCAAGAACCACGGGTCGACGCTAATGCAGTGGCCGCCGACGCCGGGACCAGGCTGCAGAATCTCGACCCGCGGGTGGCGATTGGCGAGGCGAATTACGTCCCACACGTCAGCGCCCCACCGTTCGACCAGCATCGACAGTTCGTTGGCGAATGCGATGTTCACGTCGCGGAACGCATTCTCCGACAGCTTCACCAGTTCGGCAGTCACGGCGTTGGTGGGCCAAACCTGCCCTTCCACGAACTGCCTGTAGAACGCCACGGCACGATCAGTGCAGGCGGGCGTCATCCCGCCGGCGACGCGGTCGTTGTGGATCATCTCCTCGACCGTTTTCCCGGGAATCACCCGTTCCGGGCAGTAGGCGATATACACGTCCTGGCCGATCTTCCATCCCTCGGGAACAGCAAGCTTGGCCACGATGTTCTCCGTGGCGCCTGGAGGACTGGTCGACTCCAGGAGAATGAGGTCGCCGCGCGACAGCACGGGGCGAATCGCACGAGCGGCGGCTTCCACGTAGGAGACGTCGGGCTTGTTGCTCTCGCCCAACGGCGTCGGAACGCAGATCACAAAGGTCTCGGCCGGGACGGGAGAGTCCGAAGCCGTGAGTCTTTGCGACCGAACTCCCCGAACGAGCAATTCGTCCAGGCCGGGCTCTTGGATATGATTGTCGCAGCGCAGGACGCGGCTCACCACGGCAGGGTTCTTGTCGACGCCATGAACGGCCAGACCTCGATCCGCGAGAATTGCGGCCGTTGGCAGGCCGATATACCCCAGGCCGACGATGCACACGTCAGGCCGCGTCCGAAAAGGCACGATGGGCGGCGTTGCCGGCGAGGCGGCTGCGGGGGGCGTGGTCTTGTTCATAGCTGGGTCTATTGCTTGGAGCGGAAAAGCGGTGGCTTCACGCTGCGGCACGGCGTGAGACGCGGGATGCAAAGCGCTGTTCGAGCAGATCGACGATTCGCGAGGACGAACAACCGTCGCCGTACGGATTGTGCTTCGGACGGCGGCGATCGTACTCGCTCCGGTCATTCAACAGGAGCGACACTTCCGAGACGATCCGATCCTCGCTAACGCCAACAAGCCGTGCCGCGCCGGCATCCACGGCTTCCGGCCGCTCAGTCGTCTCGCGCATGACAAGCAGCGGCTTGCCGAGCGACGGCGCCTCCTCCTGCACTCCGCCCGAGTCCGTAAGAATCAGCGACGCCTGATCCATCAGCCACACAAACTGGGGGTATTGGGCCGGCGGCAGAAGATGCACGTTGTCCAGCCCCGCCAAGGCGGCATGGACCGGCTGCTTGACGTTCGGATTGAGGTGCACCGGATAGACGAAGTCGACGTGGGAAAACTCGGCCGCCAACCTGCGAATCGCCCGGCAGATGCTCTGCATCCCCTGGCCGAAGTTCTCGCGGCGATGTCCGGTGACCAGCACCATGCGCGGCTGTCGGAGGGCGGGCAAGCGGTCGCGCCACATGCTGCTGTTTTTTCGTTCGCGGGCCGCCGTCGCCAGCAAAGCGTCGATCACGGTATTGCCGGTCATGTGGACGGCGGCAGGGTCGACGCCTTCGCGAATCAACTGCTGGGCTGCCCCCCGTGTCGGGGCGCAATGAATCGTGGTCGCCAGGCTGGCGACGCGCCGGTTGAATTCTTCGGGCCAAGGCGCCTGCAGGTTGTGAGTGCGGAGTCCGGCCTCGACGTGCACCAGCGGCAAACGGTGATAGAACGCAGTCAGCGCCGCCGCCAGGACCGTTGTCGTATCGCCCTGAGCGACGATAGCGTCCGGCTTCTGCCGAAGAACGACCTGGTCGAGTTCGTCGAGCAAGCGGGACGTCAACCCGGACAGCGATTGGTTCGGCCGCATGACGTCGAGTTGTTCGTCGGGGACAATCGCGAAATAGTCGGCCACCTGCTGCAGCATCTCCTTGTGCTGCCCGGTGAAGCAAACGATCGGCTCCACGGATTGCGCCCGGCGATGACACTCCTGTATGACGGGCGCCATCTTGATTGCTTCAGGGCGTGTGCCAACCACAAGCAGCGGTCTGAGACGAGAATGAGTCATGCGAAGCGCCGCGTGTGAACAAACGGGGGGCACAGGACGGCGAACCGTAGCAATCACGCTACAGCGTCACAAGACCACTCGCCGAACGCTCACCTTCGCGCGGGACGGCGCGCGGCGTGGCTCAAACCCCAGGAATTGCGCCCCAGGCCGCAGCCCCGCATTGCAACGACGGGCATGCTAGCGATCTGGGGCCGACGTCGCGGAAAGGCAGCCGCCCGGCCGGCGGCGATCAGCGACTTCCAAACCGCGACCGGTTGCGAGCGATGACATCAGCAAGGGTGTGATTGATCTTGCTGCCGTCTCGCGCAGCCGGTATCAATCTCGCCCCGACGCGGCGCCACGCTGCCTTTCCCGACCCAGGTTTCTACCCATGTCGATTGCCTTGTCGACTAGCTGCGACATTCGCCCCGACCGCAGGCGTGCGACCGCTGCGCGACTGTTGGCAGTTGTGCTGCTGGCAGGGTGCGGAACGCCCGGAGTGCGCCCGAGCGCATTGCCGCCAGAATTGCTAGCCCGCCCGCGTCAGTCGCGCGCCAAGCTGAATTTGGCCGGCGTTGCCGCACCGGGATCCGCGGACGCACAAATCGCCGCGGGCGATCTGCTGGAAGTGACAATCTCCAGCGGACGCGAGGGCGAAGAGCACGACCCGGTTGTTGCCCGCGTCGGCGAAGCGGGCGCTGTCGACATTCCACTGGTCGGTCCCGTTGCGGTCGCCGGGATGGAAGCGACCGCCGCGGAACAGGCCATCTCGCAAGCATCGATACAACGCGGAATCTACGTGCGACCTCACGTGGCGGTCGAGTTGAGGAGCAAAGCCGTCAATCACGTCACCGTGTTGGGCGCCGTAGATGCACCGGGCGTTCATGAACTGTCGCGAACGAACTGCAATCTGGTCGCAGCGATCGCTGCCGCCGGCGGTTTGAACGACGAAGCTGGAACGATCGTGGAGATCGTCCGGCAGTCATCGCTAGGGGCGCGCGTTGCCGCCTCTGCTGCCGCGGGCGACAGCGTTCAACTCGCCAGTTACCAACCGCAACCCGCTGCGGCGCGGACCCAACGGATCGACCTGACGAACTCTGCGGCAGCCCCCGGTTGCCAACTGGGCGATCGAGACGTCGTCGTCGTCAAGCCGCGGGACAAGGAGATGGTTTACGTCGCAGGATTGGTGCAGAAGCCTGGGCAGTTTGAGATGCCCGAAGAAACCGAATTGCGATTGCTCGACGCGATTGCCATGGCAGGCGGCTTGGACTCCCCTGTCGCCGACGAAGTGCTTGTCGTACGCAACATTCCCGGTCGTCCCAATCCGGTTCCCATTCGGTGCAGCATCGCCGCAGCCAAGCGGTCTGGCTCAGAGAACCTGATCCTCTCGCCCGGCGACGCGGTCAGCGTCGAGCAGACGCCCGCCACGGTTGTTGTGGACACCTTCCGCAATCTGTTTCGTATGACCCTCGGCGTCGCCAACAACGCCTCGCTCTTCTAGCCCCGCACTCGAATCCCACCAACGCACTGGCATGAATTCGGAGTTGGATTCCAACCTGGCTCAGGAAGGTCCCGCGTCCAGCGAGATCGTCTCGGCGGCGATGCGCTTTTTGCGGCTCATTCGACGCCGCCAGAATGTCTTGCTTGTCGCGCTGGCGTTGTGCAGCGCCGTGGGGGCGGCCGTCTATATCGCGGCGCCGCGATATTACGCATCAACTGCCAAATTGCTGATCATCGAGCAGAAAAGCGATCAGCTCGCATCAGTCAACGATGCGGACGGATCCGACAACACCATGGCGACTCAACGCGAGATCGTCGTCAGCCCGGTCGTGCTGCGACGCGCGATTGAGCGGCTCGCTCCGGAGGACCGGATCGATCTGGTCGACGAAGCGCCGCACGAATGGATCGATCGACTGGCCGCCCTGTCGAGTTCGTCGGTGACCCGCCGTACCAATCTGATCGACGTCAAGTTCCGCTCGAAGCGGCCGGACACGGCGGCAGCCGTCGTGCGGGCCATCATCGACTCCTACCTGGAATGGGTTCGCGATACGCACCAGGGCGCGGCAGGCGCCGAAAAAAGGCGATTGACCGAGAAACTGGCCCGCCGCGAGCAGGAGCTGGAAGAATTCGAGGCCGGCTTGCGCGCGCTGCGCCGGCAGGTCGGCCATCTGGCCGTTTCTTCGAAAGACGGGCTGACTGACCCCATCATTCAACAAGCGCTGCGCGTCAATGAAATGTTGATGGACGCGCAGCAGCAACGTCTGCAACTGCAAGCCACCTTGGCGGCCGTCGAGGAGGCTGTTGCTACCGGCGCCGACGTGTTTCAACATCTCGCCGGGCTCGAAGAGTCCGTTGCCGCGCAGATGCTGCAGATGACGCTGGGGATCAGCGAGCAGGACATGACCATGCTCGCGGAGCAAGAGTCGCGCCTGCTGAAAACACAAGAGGAGTTGCAGGACGCGGTCAACTACTACGGACCCAATCACCCGCGAATCAGCGAATTGAAGCGGCAGGAGCAGACGCTCATTGCCTATCTGCGCGACTACCGTTCGAATCTGGGCAATCGGTTTGCTGGCGGCGATTCGGGCGAAGCGGGAGAGGCGACGCTCAAGATGTTGCGGCAGGCGCTTGCGGAAGCCCAACGCCGCGAGCAGCGCCTCACGGAGACGTTCGCTTCGGCGCGCCAAGCTGCCGCCGAGCACAGCGGACACATCGTCGAAATCGAGCGTCTCGAAGGCCAGGTCGAGTGGACCAAGACGCAGCGCGAGGCAATTCTCGCTCAATTGCAGCAGGTGGAATCTTTGGCCGGTCAGGCGCCCATCAAGGCGTCGGTCGTTCGCGAACCGCTGCCGGACCCGCGGCCCGTCTCGCCCCGTCTGAAAATGGTCGTCGTGGGGGCTTTGGCCGGGGGCTTGTTTCTGGGAAGCCTCATCATCTACGTCCAGGACGTGCTCGACGACCGGTTTGGATCGCCTGAGGAGATGGCTGCTCAATTGGGCGTGGGCGTGCTGACGGTCGTCGGCAACCTCAAGACGCTCGTGGGCGAAGGCTTTGACCTGGTTCATGCGTACGTGTCGCCCAACAAGCCCGAGACGGAAGCATTTCGAACCTTGCGCACTGCCCTGACGCTGAGTCCGCAGGCGCACAGTCGGCTGCTCGTCTCCAGCAGCGAGCCCAGCGACGGCAAGACAACTGTCGCCCTGAACTTGGCCGTGACGTTCGCCCAGGCGGGTCGCCGTACTCTCATCATTGATGCCGACCTGAGGAAGCCCGGATTGACAACGCGTTTGTCGCTGAAGCGCGACGCCGGCGTTGCCGAACTGTTGCTTGCCGACGGGGAGATTGCCGACAACGCGCCGCGTTTCGTGCAGAAGACGGTCGTGGAACGTTTGGACGTGATTCCAACAGGTTTACGCCGGCAGAACCCCGCCGAGTTGCTCGGCAGCGTTCGCTTCGCTGAGTTGCTCGCCTGGGCTGAAGCCAACTACGACCAGGTGCTGGTCGACTGCCCGCCCGTCTTGGCGGTCAGCGACGCTCAAGTGGTCGGCCGGCTCGTCGATGGCGCCGTGATTGTCGTGCGACCGGACAAGAACCATCGCCGAATGGTCATTCGCGCCGTTGAGAACTTTGCCGCGACCGGTTGCCACATCTTCGGAGTCGTTGCCAACGGCGTGACTGCCGACAGCAATGGCTACGGATACGGCTATGGATACGGCTACGGATACGGACACGACGAAGACGAAACGGACGGCTTCGAAGAGGACTCCCCGGTCGGCCACGACGACCTGACGCTGGCAATCAACGGCCGCCGCACCGCTGATGAGGATCACGACGGCCACGACGCTCCGATTCGTCCGCGGCGTGCCGCTTAGGGTCAACCGTAACTCATTTCCGACTTGCGCTGAATTCGGTTGCTTTTTCTATGGGCCGCTCATCGCAACATCCTAGACGAAGCCGAGCAAGCCGAAGCTGGGGATCCGCAACGGCGGAGTCGCCAAAGTCGATGGCAAAGACTGCGGAAGACGTCACGGATGCGGGCTTGGCCGCGACTCTATTCGTCGCTCCGCTGTTTCTGGGAGGTCGGCACGACGTGGGTCGACTGGCGTTCGCCGTCTGCATTGCGGTGACGGCGATTGCCTGGTGCTGTCGACAATTTGCACTCAAAGAGAGTTCCTGGCGCCGGACGCCGGCGAACGGGATTCTGTTGGCTGGCACAGTCGTGTTAGCGCTGCAACTCGTCCCCTTGCCGAGTTCGTGGCTCGAATCGCTCGCGCCGTTGCGCGCCCATCTGGTTGAGCCATGGCTGTCGACAGCCAGCCAACTGGGAATCTCGGTCCCGAACTGCGCTTCGTTGAACGTTGAGGCGACCCGTCTGTCGCTGGCGATGTGGACCTGCTACGCCGTGCTGTTCGTGGTTGTCGCCCAGCGACTCCGCCAACTGGAGGACATTCGCAAGTTGCAGCGAGCGATCGGCTTGGCTGCAGGCTGGATGGCGATTCTGGGCGTGCTTCAATGGCTGGCACCCAACGGAAAGTTGTTGTGGGTCTACGATCATCCGTCCCGATCTTCGCACACGTCGATTTGCGGGCCGTTTGCCAACCGCAATCACTTCGGTCACTTTCTCATCATGGGGGGAGTCTGTCTCGCCGCATGGGCGGCTAGCCAAGCCGCCGGAATTCGCCAGGGCTCGTCGTCGCAGACAAGATCTGGCAAGCCGGATGTCGATTGGCCGGCCCAAATCCGGCAATGGGCTCCTGCTGCCTTGCTGGCCTTGGTGACGATTGCAGCGCTGCTGACTGGCTCGCGGGGCGTGGCGATCGCCCTGGCGGCAGGCGGTCTCGCCTTGGCGCCCGCCGTGTGGCGGCAACGACGAGAACCGCGACGCGGCGCGACGGGTCTCATGCTGGCGACCGTTGTGGGACTGGCGCTCGCCGTCGTTGCCGTGCCTGAGGACGCGGCTGACCGCATTGCGACGGTGGTGAGCGGCGAGTTGGAGGAGGTTGACCAAGGCGCAGGACGACGCAAGATTTGGCAGGCCAACTGGGACGTGGCGCGATCCAATGGCTGGCTCGGCGCCGGCGCCGGGACGCATGCCGACGTCTACCGCACTTTCATGCCCGAGCCGCCCGCCACGGAGTTCACGCACGCCGAGAACGGGTATCTGCAGTTGCTGTCGGAGAACGGCTTGCTTGGCGCCTGCACGCTCGCATTGGCATTAGCGTTGATCGGGTGGTGGTGCATCGAGTCGCTCCGCGTGGACGCCAACGCACCCGCCTATTGGCCGGCCGCCACCAGCGCCGCCGCACTCGTGGCGAGCTTGGTCCACTCGGCCGTTGACTTCGTTTGGTTCATCCCCGCATGTATCACGCTGGGACTCCTGCATGCCGCCTGTCTCATGAGAACATTGCAGCTTAACGCGCGCGATCAGAGCATCGTCGATGAAGACGACTCGCTCGCGTCGTACGCGATGACTCCCCTGGCTGCGGCCGGCGCCCTGGTCGCGGCTTTGGCGCTGATTGTTCCCGCACGCTCGGCAACGCATTGGGACGGATACCTACGTGCGTCGCGCGCGTCGCGAATCGCCAAAACGACTCTGCTGCAGAACGGGGCAACAGACGATCCAAAGGCGTTGGGCGAATTCTACACGGCTCAGCTTGCCTCGTTGGAATCGATGCTTGGCGAACTGAGAGCCGCGGTCAGGGCTCGCCCTCGATTCCCGGACGCACATCGCCAACTGGCCAATCGTTGCGTCGAGTTGTTTGAGCTCAAACAGCGGCATTCCGACAATCCCATGCCGCTCAGCGAGATTCGCAATGCGGCCATCGCATCGCAATTCGAATCTCGCCAAGCTCTGTTGGATTGGCTGGCCGTCGCATTTGGCGACAACGCTCGGTTGCTGCTGGAAGCCGATTACCACGCTCGATCAGCGGTCGCGCTGTCCCCGCTGGAAGGGGACGCCCACCTGCGGCTAGCCGAGTTGGCATTCTTGCATGGCGGCGAGAGCGCGGTCGTCGAAGCGGAACTGCGGCAAGCGTTACGCGTTCGTCCGCATGACGGCGCCATTCTCCTGGCGGCTGGCGCCGAGTACGCCGCCCGGGGAAACGTCGACGCCGCCCTGAAACTGTGGAAACGCAGTTTTGCCGCCCCTGGCACGCATCGCCTCCAGTTGGCGGCGCTCATGGGCCGGCGGGTCGAACCTCAAGCGTGGATCGAGTGGTTTGAACCTCGTTGGGATTCGCTCCCCGCGTTCTGGGCGGCCTGCCGCGAATTGGTCACCGAAGATCAAGCGGCTGCCGTGGCCGCCTACGCTAAGCAGCGCGCCGACGAGGACGTTCGGGAACTGCCCCGTCGGCGCGCCAATGCGCTGCTCCGGCAACTGGCTCAGTTGCAGAGCGAAGCCAAACTGCCGGAGGCCGCCGAGGAAACGCTGGTTGAGTTGCTTCGCGTCGATCCGCATTGCTACCCCGCCCGAGCGGAACTGGGCGTGGTGTACGAACAACTCGATCGGCTGGAAGACGCCGAAACTCAATTCGCGTGGTGCGTCGACCATTGCCCTGGAGACGCCGCCACGCGCCAGCGGCTGGCAGCCGTGCGTCGGCATCGTCTGGCACGTCGGGACGGTGATTCGCAGCCAGACGTCGGTTACCGATAAGGTTCGTTTCAGACCGAGTCTGACGCCCCACTCTCGTTTGAAAATCTGATCAGAAACCGCGCATGGATAGCCTTTCCCAACATCTCCCGACGCTCCGCCTCGTCCTGATGGGAGTCTTCGGGGCGGCGGCGTATTATGTCGCGTTCTTGCTCCGCTTTGCCGGCTCGCTTAACGACGCGGCCGTTTTTGTGCTGCGCGAAACTGTCCTGTTCGCGGTTGTCTCGAAAGTGGTTGCTGGCGCGTGGTATCGACTTCACCAGCGTACGAACCGTTACGTCACGCTCCACGATCTGGTGGGCCTCGCCAAAGCGACCACCGTCGCGTCGGTCGGGCTGATGTTGTGCGATGCGATGTTCGCCGCGCAGGCTACCATTCCGCGCAGCGTGATCATTCTCGACTGGGGCGCCACGCTCGTGGCGTTTGGCGCCTGGCACGGCGGTCCGCGCGTCGTGCGCGACGCCCTGTCGCGTCGCAAAATCGGACCTGGCTCGGCCCGAGCGCTGATTGTCGGCGCCAACGACGCTGGCGAAGCGTTGCTACGCGGCATCCGCAACAATCCAACTCTCAACTACGCCCCCATCGGATTTGTCGACGATCGCCGCAGTCGCCGCGGGCTGTTGATCGGCGGCGTGCCCGTGCTCGGCGGGTTCGACGATCTCGACGCGCTGATCGTGACGCATCAGGTCGAGGAAGTTCTCATCATCGCGGGCGTTCTGCCCGGAAAGACCGTGCGGGCGCTCACGGACGCCGCGGCCAACGGCGGGGTTCGCGTGAAGGTCCTCCCCAGTTACGAGCAGTTGCTTAACGAGAACGTCGCCCTGCAGCCGCGATCGGTGGCGATTGGCGACTTGCTGCGGCGGCCGTCGGTCGATCTCGACTTTGCTCAGGCCACGGACTGGTTGGGCGGCAAGACGGTCTTGGTGACCGGGTCCGCCGGCAGCATCGGCTCGGAAATCTGCCGACAACTGCTGCATTTGGGACCAAAGCGGCTCGTGGTACTGGATCGGTCCGAGACGGGACAGTTCTTCCTCGACCGCGAACTGCGCGCCCTGGCGAAGCAGACTGAGGTGGTCGTGACGCTGGCCGACATGACAGACCAGGACCGGCTGCGCTGCGTGTTCGACGAGCATCGGCCCGACGTGGTGTTTCACGCGGCGGCCTACAAACACGTACCGCTGATGGAAACCTACCCGGGCGAAGCGGTTAAAAACATTGCCGCCGCCACGCGCAACCTGGCGGACTTGGCCGAGGAGTTCGCGGCCGAAGCGTTTGTGATGATCTCGACCGATAAGGCGGTCAATCCCACCAGCGTGATGGGCGCGTGCAAGCGCGTCGCCGAGCAGTACGTGCAAGCCCGCGCCGCTGGCAGTGTTTGCCGCTTCGTCACCGTGCGCTTCGGCAACGTGCTCGACTCGGCCGGCAGCGTGGTGCCAATCTTCCGCGAACAAATCGCCGCGGGCGGACCGGTGACGGTGACGCACCCCGATATGGTGCGGTACTTCATGCTGATCCCCGAGGCGGCGCAGTTGGTCATCCAGGCCGGCACGATGGGCGCCGGCGGCGAGATCTTCGTGCTCGACATGGGCGAGCCGGTGCGGATCGTCGACTTGGCCGCGGACATGATTCGTTTGTCTGGCTTGCGCGTCGGCGAGGACATCGAGATCGAGTTCAGCGGACTGCGCCCGGGGGAGAAACTCTATGAGGAGCTCTACGGCGACAGCGAGGCCAACCAACCCACGACCCACCCCAAGATCATGGTCGCGGCCAGCCAGCCGTTGAGTTTGCTGGAAGCTTACCACAACGTCGACCGGCTTGTGGACGTGTCCAACGAAGGTCGCGACGCCGTGCTGCGAGAGCTGCAGTCGATCATTCCCATGCTTCCCAGCGGCGCCCGACGCAAACGCGTGGCGGCCTGAAGTCGTCTCAGCGTGCCACGGCTGTGCGAGCCGCGCTTCGTCCGCTGGCGCCCGCGCAGTTCGCGCTGCTCGAAGAGTCGCCATGCGCACCGGCGGTACGCCGTGTGAATACACATGGCCAGATTTGACTTCCCCGGTCGAATCGCTAGCTTGTGTGCAGCGGCCAGCCGGTCGCAGTGCTCACCAACCTAGCTTTTCGAGGCGGCGATGAACGGTCTCTTGCGTCCGGCAGCGTTTTCACACCGGTACCTTTGCGGCCTGCTAGCAGCGATCGTCGGCGCTGGACCGGCGTTGCCGGTGGCGGCGCAGGAAGTCCGCCGCGGCGCCGCCAGCGAGCGCGCCGCGCCCGCGGATCAACAGGGGAATTTGGCGTTGCTGGCCGACCCGGCCGTGGCCCCCGTGGCCGAGTTGAACCTGCAGTACACGCTGCCCGATGCTGCGGTGATCGTGGCAGCGCGGCCAAAGCAAATGTTCCAGTCGGCGGCGCTGGAGATGTTGCCGTTGGAGGTCTTGCAAGCGGCCGCTAAGCAGGAATTCAACGTCGATGTGCTTGAGCTTGACCAATTGGTCGCGACCGTCTCTCCGCCGGTCCAAGGTCCGCCCAGCTATGCGATGTACGGTCATTTCGCCGTGCCTGCTGAATTGCGCTCGGCCAACATCGATCGGCAAACCGACGCCGCCGAGATTGCCGGCCGAGCTTACCGGCGCGCCCGCGGACCCATGGAACCGAGCGTCTACCAGCCCGACAACCAGTCGCTGTTGTTGACGCCCGACCCGGCGCTGCAGCAGTTCGTCGCCGAGGGCGAGAAGCCTCCGCTGGGGCGGCTCGCCGCGCAGGTCGCCGCGGCCGCCAAGAGCGACGACCTGTTTGTGATGGTCGACGTGGAAGCGGTCCGGCCGTTGCTATCCGCAGGACTCGCCCAGGCGGGCATCCCGCGCGAGCTGCAGTCGCTGCAGCAGTTGCCGAACCTGCTCCGGGCGATCGAGTTGCGCGTGAATCTCTCGAATCCCGGCATCACCGAGTTGGTCGCCACTGCGAACAACGCCGGCGACGCCCAGCAGATCGTCGGGATCGTCGACGGTCTGAAGCAACAGGTGCGCGACAAAACCAACGAAGAGATCCAGCGGCTGCTCAACAGCGGCGACCCGGTCGAGGCCGCGTTTGGCCGCTACCAAAAGCGAATGCTCGGCAAATGGGACGAGTGGCTGCAACTGCAGGTCGACGGCGATCGATTGACGATGTTGCGACTCGATCCCAGCCAGTCCGGCGGCAATTCGCAAGTGATGGGCGTGGCGATCGCCGGCGTGTTGGTCGCGCTGTTGTTGCCGGCCGTGCAAGCGGCGCGCGAAGCGGCGCGGCGCAACCAGTCGTTGAACAATATGAAGCAGATCATGCTGGCGATGCACAACTACTATGACACGCGCAAATCGTTCCCGGCGCAAGCGAACTTCGACGACAACGGCAAACCGCTGCTGAGTTGGCGCGTGCATATCTTGCCGTTTATCGAAGAGCAGGCGCTGTACGAACAGTTCCATCTCGACGAGCCATGGGACAGCGAGCACAACCTCGCGTTGGTCGAGAAGATGCCGCAGACGTACCTCGACCCCAGTTCCGTACTGGCTCCAACCGATGGGCGAACGCACTACCTGGGCGTCGTAGGCGAAGGGCTGGCGTTCGACCGCAAGCAACAGGGACGCACCTTCCCCCAGATTCGCGACGGCACGTCCAACACGATCGCCGTGGTGCAGGTCAACGACCAGCGGGCGTCGATCTGGACGAAGCCGGAGGATTGGTCGCCCGGCAAGGAGGGCGCCGTGCTGGATGGGTTGACCAATGGGCCGCATCCCGGCACGTTCATTGCCGGTTTCTTCGACGGCCATTGCCGGTCGATGAGCGAGGCCATCGACGCCGATCTTTTCCTGCAACTGCTTACGGTCGCCGGCGGCGAAGTGATCAACGACTTTTAGGCGACAGGCAAGGAGTGGGTCGGCCCACGGTGCCCCGGCTCACGCCCCGGTGGTGAACTTTCCCCTGCCTTCGCGGGTCTTCTCTGCGTAGAATGACAAAATTGCGACCCGGCGAGGCGGCCCCCGCACGCCGCCCGCCGCGTGCCGGGCCGCACCGCTGTCAGAGGACCCGGTCGTGGAAGACTCGGACCCCGCCCTTGCCAACGCCGAAACGATCGAAGCCACGCCGGGCGCGCTGGAGCGCCTCGCCGGGCTCGATTCGCCGGAATTTGCCGGCGATGCACCCGCTGTCGATGGGACCGGTTCCTACGGCAACACGGCACGCCTGCGCGAGTCGGTTCATCGCCGCGTGGCATTGATCCAGGGCAGCGCGCCGCACATGAGTGCCGAGACGCGCTCGCTGCTGCGCCGGCGACTGCGCGTGGTGGCCTGCCTGCTGCTGGGGGGCTTCGCCGCATTTCTGATCTGGTCGCTCATCGAATTCCCCATCGCCGAGCACATGAGCGACCGGCGAGTCGCTCTGTTCGTCTCGCACGTGGGCGTGACGCTGATGCTGGCGGCCCTGGCTCGCAAGCTGTGCGCCAAGTGCGATATGTCGCTGGGCGCGCTCCGCGTCGCCGAGGCGCTCGTGTTCGGCGTCCCCGCCGCGTTCTTCGTGATGCTGCAGTACCAGAAGCTGAAGATGTGCACCACGCTCGCCGACGGGCACTCGCACATTCCCAATGTGGTCGGCGCCTGGTCGCTGCTGATCTTCTGCTATGCGTTGCTGGTGCCCAACCGCTGGCGCCGTGCGGCGATTGTCTTGTCGGCGCTGGGCGTGGCGCCGTTGGCAATCATGATCGTGGCTTACTTCCGTGTCCCGGCGTTTGCCGAAATGGTGCGCCTGCCGGAGTTCAGCGGAGTGTTCACCGAGCATTTGCTGATGATGACCCTGGCCGTCGTCGTGGGAATCGTCGGCGTGCACTCGATCAACTCGCTGCGCCACGAAGCGTTCGTGGCGAAGCAGCTGGGGCAATACCGGCTGAAAAAACTGCTCGGCAGCGGCGGCATGGGCGAGGTCTATCTCGCCGAGCACCAAATGATGAAGCGCCCCTGCGCGATCAAAGTCATCCGCCCCGAGAAGACGGGCGACCCCAAGGTGCTCGCGCGGTTCGAACGCGAAGTCCGCGCCACCGCCAAGCTGTCCCATTGGAATTCGATCGACATCTACGATTACGGCCGCACCGACGACGGCACGTTTTACTACGTCATGGAGTTTCTGCCCGGTCACAACCTGGGCGAGTTGGTCAACATGCACGGCCCGCTCCCGGCGGCGCGGATCGTGCATCTGATGCGACAGGTGTGCGACGCCCTGGCCGAGGCGCACGAGCAGGGGTTGATCCACCGCGACATTAAGCCGGCGAATATCTACTGCGCCTATCGCGGCGGATTGTTCGACGTGGCCAAGGTGCTGGATTTCGGTCTGGCCAAGCCGGCCACGGACGCCAGCGACTCGAACCTGACGCAAGAGGGATCAATCACCGGCTCGCCGCTGTACATGTCGCCCGAGCAGGCCACCGGCAGCGACGCCGTCGACGCCCGCAGCGACATCTATTCGTTGGGGGCGGTCATGTACTTCATGGCGACCGGCCAGCCGCCGTTCGACGACTCCTCGCCGCTGAAGGTGCTCATCGCTCACGCCAGCGAGGACCCCGAGCCGCCGCGGTTGCTGCGTCCGGACATCCCCGAGGAACTCGAGCAGGCAATTCTCCGCTGCCTGGAGAAGCGGCCCGAGGATCGTTACCAGGACGTGTCGCAGCTGCGCGACGCTCTCGATCGGGTGATCACGGATGACTCGTGGACCAGTTCGATCGCCAGCGATTGGTGGCGGCAATACGGCTGCCCGAAGAAAAAGGCGTTGGCGGCCGAGGCGGCCGAACTCGCCGCGGTTTAAGCGGGTCTGCCTGCTGCGGGGTGGCTGTGGCGAGCGCAGCGAGCCCCCAGTCGCGTCACGCCTCGCTCCCTTGCCCCCGGGGGCTCGCTGCGCTGCGTCCCCAGCCACCCTCGCTCCAAAAGCCCTAGTCATCCTGCCAATCCTGTTATCCTGTCCATTGCCTTGTGGACCCGCACGGCTGGCCTAAAATGAGGGGCTCGCCGCCCCGCGCGGCCGCCCGCTGATGAGATTTGACTTTTTGTGATCGAGGTCCGACCGATGAGTCCCCCCGCCGCCCGTCCCCGCACGCTGTTCGAGAAAATCTGGGACAACCACGTTGTACACGCCGAGGAAGGCCGGCAGACCATTCTGTACATCGACCTGCAACTGGTGCACGAAGTGACCAGCCCGCAGGCGTTCGAGGGACTGCGGATCGCCGGCCGGCAGGTTCGCCGCCCTGAACGGACCGTCGCCACGGCCGATCACAATGTTCCCACGACCGATCGCAGCCTGCCGATCGTCGACCCCATCTCCAAGCAGCAAATCGACACGCTCGAAGCCAACTGCAAAGAGTTCGGCATCACCTACTACGGCCTGGGCGACCAGCGGCAGGGCATTGTCCACGTGATGGGCCCCGAACTGGGCTACACGCAGCCGGGCATGACGATCGTCTGCGGCGACAGCCACACCTCGACCCACGGCGCCTTTGGGGCGCTCGCGTTCGGCATCGGCACCAGCGAGGTCGAGCACGTGCTCGCCACGCAAACGCTGCTGCAGTACAAGCCCAAGACGCTCGAACTGCGCGTCGACGGCCAACTGGGCCGCGGCGTCACGGCCAAGGACCTGGTGCTGTATCTCATCGGCCAGATCACCACCGACGGGGGGACCGGCTATTGCATCGAGTACACGGGCGAAGCGGTCCGCGGCCTGACGATGGAAAACCGGATGACGGTCTGCAACATGTCGATCGAGGCGGGCGCCCGCGCGGGCATGATCGCGCCCGACCAGACGACGTTCGACTACCTGAAGGGGCGCCCCTACTGCCCCGCGGGCGCCGCGTGGGACGAGGCGGTCGCCACCTGGCGCACGCTGCCCACCGACGAGGGGGCGACCTACGACAAGTCGCTGGTGTTCGACGGCGCCGACATCGCTCCGCAGGTCACCTGGGGCACCAACCCCGGGCAGGTGGCGTCGGTCAATGCCACCATCCCCAAGCCGACTGACTACGCCGACGCGACCGACCAGAAGACGACGGCCCAGTCGCTCGATTACATGGGGCTCGTCGGCGGCGAAGCGATCACCGACCTGAAACTCGACCGCGTGTTCATCGGCAGTTGCACCAACGCCCGGATCGAGGACCTCCGCGCCGCCGCCGAAGTGGCCAAAGGCCGCAAGGTGGCCGACACCGTTCACGCGATGGTCGTGCCCGGCAGCGGCCTGGTGAAGCAGCAGGCCGAGAAGGAAGGCCTGCACAAGATCTTCACCGAGGCCGGCTTCGACTGGCGCGAGGCGGGCTGCAGCATGTGCCTGGCCATGAACCCCGACAAGCTGGCCCCCGGCGAGCGTTGTGCCAGCACCAGCAACCGCAACTTCGAAGGTCGCCAGGGCAAAGGCGGCCGCACGCACCTGGTCAGCCCGGCCATGGCCGCGGCCGCCGCAGTGGCGGGTCATTTTGTCGACGTGCGCGACTTCGAGTAGCCCGTCGCGCCCCCGCGGCTGACTTCAACTTTCAATCCACCTGCGGTCGCAAACTCGGCCGCTCCCATCGCGAGAGATCGCACCATGAAATCATTCACCACTCACACCGGCAAAGTCGTCGCGATGGACCGCGCCAACGTCGACACCGACCAGATCATCCCCAAGCAGTTCCTCAAGCGGATCGAGCGCACCGGCTTTGGCGAGTTCTTGTTCTGGGATTGGATTCGCAACGACGACGGCACGCCCAATCCCGATTTTGAACTGAACAAGCCCGAGGCCGCCGGCGCCACGGTGCTGCTGGCCCGCCGCAATTTCGGCTGCGGCTCCAGCCGCGAGCACGCCCCCTGGGCGCTGGACGACTACGGCTTCCGCGTGATCGTGGCGCCCAGCTTTGCCGACATCTTCTACAACAACTGCTTCAAGAACGGCATGCTGCCGATCAAGCTCTCCGAAGAGCAGGTCGAAGAGCTGTTCCAACGCGCCGCGAAATACAAGGGCTACCAGCTCACCGCCGATTTGGACAGCTGCACGCTCAGCGACGAGCACGGCTTCTCGACCAGTTTCGAGGTCGAGCCGTTCCGGCGGCACTGCTTGCTCAACGGGTTGGACGACATCGGGCTGACCCTGCAGCACGAAGACAAGATCGCCGCGTACGAAGCCGCCCAAGCCGGAGCGTAAGCGACCGTGCCCAGCCAACCGCCCCACGCCGCTAGCGCCCACGCAGCCGCGACTTGGCCAAGTCGCCGGCGGCCCCCGCAGGCGGCGTCACGCCGCATGCGTGTCGTCGCTCGCGCCCTTGCGCTGGCCGCCCTGATCATCGGAGCGCCGTCGCGCCCTGCCCGTGCCGACGAGGTGCCAACGCTGCAGCCACCGGCCGCTGAGGCGGGCGACATCTCCGCCGAATTCCAGAGCGAGCAATTCCTCGGCGACCTGAACAAGCCCGTCGGCTTGGCGTTCCGCATCGGCGTCGGAGAAACCGTCGCCCCCGAGCTGTACTTTGCCGAGGCCGCTGCCGGTCGCGTGTCGCGCGTGCGGCTGGGCGCCGGGCAGCAACCGGCCCCGTTCATCGAGGGCTTTCCGACCCGCGCGAGCAAGTCGCTCAACGGCGCCGAGATCGGGCCGCTGGGGTTGGCCTTCATCACGCGCACCAAGCTGGCCGTCGGCGAGGCTGGCGCCGGTCCGGGCGTCGACCTCGTCCGCGTCTACTCGTTGGGCGAGGGCCCCGCTTCGCTCCGCTACGACCAAACCGATCACGTGGTGGGGCCCGTGAAACCGACGCGGCAACCCGCCCAGGGCGGCTTCTACGCCCTGGCGCTGCTGGCCGACAATGCGTTGGTCGTCTCGTCGCTGGAGGCCGGCGAAACGGCCGACGGCGGGCAGCCCGTCCCTGGCGGGCCGTGGCTGCTCAAGGCGACCGTCAATGCCAACAAGGCCGCCGACCTGCAGCGGCTGGCGTCGAGCAGCAGTCCGGGACCGCCGGGCCCCTTCGCCGGCGTCACGTTCCACAGCGATCCCAATCTGCCCTACGTCGTGGCCAGCGCCCCCGGCGTTGCGGACGAGTCGCCCGACAGCGCGTTGGCGTGGTTCAGCCTGCAATCGGGCCGCGTGGCCATGGCGCTGCCCAGCGGATTGCGCGACGTGATGGCGGTCGCCTACAGCCAAAGCGGCCAGTTGTACGTCGCCGATGCGTCGTGGGCCGATCCGGCCGCGGGGGGCGTGTATCGCATCGACGCCGCGATGGTCGACGGACTGCAGGCGTGCCGACCGGTAAAGATCGCCGCGGTCCCCTGCCCCGCCGCACTGGCGTTCGGCCCCGACGGCAAACTGTACGTGTCCAGTTGGGGCGACCCCGACGACGACGCCAGCGGCCAAGTCGTGCGCATCACCGGCAAGTTCTGAACGCTTGAGAATTGGCAAGCACCTTACATGGACAGGATGACAGGATTGCCAGGATGCACAGGATCAGCGAGGGAGTGAACGAGCCCGCTCCGCACAGCCATCCATCCTGTTGATCCTGCAAATCCTGTTATCCTGTCGATACGGAGTGACCCATGTCGCGACGCGAGAAGATCGAGGCGATGCTGGCCGACGAGCCTCAGGACACGTTCCTGCGGTACAGCCTGGCGATGGAACTCGACAAGGAGGGCGACCACGACGCCAGCCTCGCCAAGCTGCTGGAGCTGACCCGCGACGACCCGCCCTACGTGCCGGCGTTCTTCATGGCCGGTCAGCAGCTCACCCGCCTGGGGCGAACCAACGAAGCCCGGGCGTTTTTGCGCGACGGCATCGAAGCCGCCCGCACCCAAGGCGACGCCCACGCCGCCGGCGAAATGAGCGAATACCTCGCCGGCCTCGGCGACCTGGGCGAGTGACGGCTGGGTTGTCTCACGCAGAGGCGCGGAGACGCAGAGGATGCATGGCGGAAGAGCGGTTTGCGATTAATGCGTGGCGAAAAGCAGATCCCTTCTCCCGGAAGGGACCTTCGATACGCCGCCAACTCGGAAGCGTGGCATTGAATTCAGGTGAATCGGGAGTGCATTCGTGTATAGAGTCTTCCACAGCATCATCAGAATGCCCAACGATGTCCCCTCTGATTCAGCCGTCCCCATGGACATCGCCGAGGTGTATTCCGAGCTATTTCCGCTCCTCAAGGAAGACGGTGAGTTCATCGGTGTTGTCGATGAGGCAGGTACTACGCTGCAGATGATGTATCAATCAGAGGACGACCTGTATTGGTTCGAGGTGCCCTGTCCTGAGAAGGCTGGCGCCTATGGAATGGCACTCATCTTCGACGAGGCTGCAGACTTCCTCAGGTCGCTGGATGGACTCATACCGCGTGAGGGCTATCCAAACTTCTCGTTCTCATCTTGGTGATAGATGGGCTGGGCGCCTCGCAACTCGCAACTCGACAGGTCAAGCCATCTGTCTCCAGCACGCAACCACCAGGACGGGCCAGGTGCCATGCCCACGGCGGTCGTCCGCTGTGGGCACGCGGAATCGCCAACGCAGCATGCCCACGCCTGCGGACAGGCGTGGGCATGGCACCCGGCCGGGCGTGGCGCATGCCAAGTCCCAACGGAACGCCCCAATCGCAGCCCAGGGCAGGGCGCGGCGAGCAACGCGAGCCAAGCCGCCGCCCTGGGTACTGGAGGGCAATCATCCATTGGAAGCCACAACGTGGCGGCCCTAGACTTCTCACGGGCGACACGCCCCTGGCGCCCAATCCTCCGGGATTGGCCCCGTTCGTTAGCCGCACCCGCCGTTCTTCGTTTTCGTGGTGTCAGGGTGCTTTAGCGTTACAATCGGTCGCCATGAGTATCAACACCTCTGAACGGTGTGATCGAATAACAGAGTTGGTCCGAAACGAGTTCCCGGACTGCGAGGTTGTCTTTTTGCAAAACGATGCAGACGAATTGGCATTTCGGATTCGTAGCAGCCAAGGAAACTACCGCACCGGCACGATTCGACTCCTAAGCCACCACTCCCACGTCGTAATCAACAAAGCTTGGCTGCAGAAACAAGTAGCCGAACATGGCGGTCCGCATTCACCCTGAACGTCAAGTGCCATGCCCACGGCGGTCGTCAGCCGTGGGCATACTGAATCGCCCACGCACATTGCCACCCGGCGACTTGGGCGAGTGATTGCCGAGTTGTCTCACGCAGAGGACATTTCGGGGTGGACAAGAAAGGGGACGGGGCATTCACATGCGATTCAGACTACGAGCGTTCATCGTTCTTGTAGCCGTAGTCGTGGTAGCGTTTGCCGGAATTCGGTCGTGCAACAACCGGTTGGACCCATTCTCTGGACGCACATTCGACCGTGAATTGTGGCACCACTTCCACGAAAACGATGACCCGGACAATCCACGTGCTTCAATGGTGGCGAGCCTTAAGAGCAAACACCTACGACCGGGATTGAGCCGTCAGCAAGTCACTAATCTCTTGGGCGAGCCGGACGTGGCAAAGACGCCCGAAATGTATGAATACAATCTCGGGATGTGGAGCGGTTTCCGGATAGATTACGACGGTCTTCAGATTTACTTTGATGCACAGGGGCAATTAACTCGCGTGCAACGCGTTCAGCATTGAGGACATTGCTTCGACGCCCTGGCTTTATCGTCCGACGCGTATTCCGCCTTTGAATGACGCTTGGTTCTCTCCCCTGTGACGAGCGCACCGCCGATGCATTCACGCGAGTTCTCTGATCGCATTCCACAATTGCGGTGAAATGTCGCTGGGGGCATTGCGCACGACGAGCTTCAGGCACTCCTCCAAACTCCCACGGCCCAGCCGGTGCAATGCCGCGGCCGCGATTGTGGGGGAGCGACTCATGCCGGCGCTGCAGGCCACCAGGACGCGCTGACCGTCGCACCGCAGCAACTCGCTGACGATCGCGACACAGCATTGCAGCAGCGCGGCGGAATTGCTGCCGTCGTCGCTGATCGGCAAGCGCAAGTAGGCCATGCTGGGCGATAACATGGCTGGCCGTTCGTTCGCCGCAAGGTCCACCACAGCGGTCACCTCGGCAGCGGCCAATCCTCGGAGGTCGCGCGCGTCCTGAGCGTTGCCGAGATACAGTTTGTTGGCAATGACTTGACGCACGATCTTTCCTTCGCAATTCTGCGACTCGGCGTGAGACAAGCGAGGTGCCATGCCCACGGCGGTAGTCCGCTGTGGGCATGCTGAATCGCCAACTCAGCATGCCCACTCCTGCGGACGGGCGTGGGCATGGCGCCCGGCGCCTCCGCGTGAGAAAAACAAACGCCCAAAGTTATCCGCGCGACTTCGACCCGCACGCGCTCGCCACCGCACAGCTCGTGCAGCTCGCGCACCCGCCCTGCCCCGCCACTTCTTCGGTGCCGCAGCCCGGGCCGCAGCCTTCGGTCAGCAGGTCGGCGAACTGGCGGAACTCGACCGCCGTCTCGTAGGTCTCGGCCAACTGGGCGGTGATCTCGTGCGCCTCGGCCGGCGGCTCGCCCAGGAAGTAAAAGAACAGCCCCGCGCCGTCCAGCAGGTGCTCCACGTCGACCAGCGCGGCCGCCACGTGGTGCTCGGCGAGCAGCCGCTGGCACGCCTCGAACGCCTGGTGGCGGTGCTTGTCCAATCGGGCCTGCAGCAGGTCGTCCTCCACGGTGACCCGGCGGAGGATTTGCCCGTCGAGGCGGGGCGCCGCGGCGGCAGCCTCGGGTTCCGCGACGATCTCGCCCAGTTCCAGCCCCCGCGGACTGCGGACCACCACGCGACTCTGCCGCGGATAGCGCACGGCGTCCGCCGCCGAGAACCGGCCCAAATGGCCGAGCAGACCGTAACGGACGAGGTGGAAACCCATGGACGAAGCGAATGCGGTGGGAGATGCGGCAAGTGGCAGCGACGGGAGTATTGTTGCAGCTGGCCGGCCACAAGCCAACGCCGGCGTCACGGCCCTGGCGTCAGGCTTTCCAGCCTGACGCCAGGGCCGCCATTCGCGCACAGATCTTCGCTGGAAACGCCTGTCAGGCTGGAAAGCCTGACCTACACGCCCGGTTGTCGACGCCCAGCGGCTATGCGACAATTGAAAACTTCCCTCCCGCCCCGCCCTCCTGCCGCGCACCAAGCCCTATGACTCCGCTCGCCGCCCCCGCCGCCGATCCGTCCGTTTCGCTCGATTTTCAGGCGCTGGCCGATCGCGTGATCGGCGGCACGCCGCTGACGGCCGAGGAAGCGCGGGCCGTGCTGCAGACGCCCGATGAGCAGGTGCTGGACTTGATGGCGGCGGCCTACCGCGTGCGACGGCACTTTTTCGGCCGCTCGGTGCAGCTGTACTTCCTGATGAACGCCAAGAGCGGACTGTGCCCCGAGGATTGCGGCTACTGCTCGCAGTCGAAGGTCTCCGACGCCGAGATCCCGCGCTACAACCTGCTGAACCGCGAGCAACTGATGGCCGGCGCGGCCGCCGCCGCCGAACGGCAGGCGAAAACCTACTGCATCGTCATCTCGGCCCGCGGCCCCAGCGAGCGGGAGATTGCGGCCGTTGAGGAGCTGGTGCCCGAGATCAAGCAGAAGTACGGCCTGGACATTTGTGCGAGCATGGGCCTGCTGACCGCCGAGCAGGCGCAGCGGCTGGCCGCCTGCGGCGTGAACCGCATCAATCACAACCTGAACACGGGCGAGTCGCACTACGAGAAGATCTGCACGACCCACACGTACGCCGATCGGGTCGACACGCTCAAGGCGGCCCGCGGCGCCGGGCTGGAACTGTGCTCCGGCGGCATCATTGGCATGGGCGAGGGCCCGCAGGACATCGTCGACATGGCCCTGGACCTGCGCGAGCTGGGCGTCGAGTCGATCCCGGTGAACTTCCTCAACGCCATCGACGGCACGCCCCTGGGCGGCCAGGAAGAGGTAACGGCCAATTACTGCCTGAAGGTGCTGGCCATGTTCCGACTGGTCAATCCGGACCGGGAGCTGCGTATCGCCGGCGGCCGCGAAATCCGCCTCCGCAGCCTGCAGCCGCTGGGGCTGTACGCCGCCAACTCGATCTTCGTGGGCGATTACTTGACCACCAAGGGCCAGGCGCCCCAGGCCGATTACGACATGATTCGCGACCTGGGCTTCGAGGTCACCATGTCCACGGAAGTCGGCTCCCCCTGCAGCAACGGCGAGCACAAGCACGACGACCACGAGCATTGATCGGAATCGCAGCGGCGAGCGGGGGCGCGAGCGCCCCGTTGGCTGACAGCGTTGCTGGCGCAGGCGAATAGGGGGCTCACGCGCCCCGCTCGCGGCTCAGATCTACTCTTGCGTCGTCGACCCTGCTTGCCCATCTTCCGCAACCGGAATTCTTCTGCGGATTGATTCATTCTCCGCAACCGGTGCGACCGATACTTCCCACGACGGACCTTCCTGCGCGGAAGTCCGTTGCGCTGGCTCGTTCGTTTGCTGGCGCCGACGGCGCCACCCCCGGCGCACCGAACGACACTCGACGCTCTTCCCCCGGAGTCTTGCGATGCGGCGAATCTGGACAGTGGTCATGGCGACGGCGATGGGACTCGCCCCGCTCACCGCACCGGCGCAGCAAAACATGCCGTCGCCCACCGAACGGCTGGCGATCTTCTCGTCGTCGGACAAGGACGACCAGCAGCCCACGGTGCGGCAAACGTCGGCGGAATCGCACCGCGCGTCTCGCGCCGAGCGCAACTCGCCCACCACGCGCACCAGCGGCAGTTCCGGCGGCAAGCGCAGCCTGTTCGGCGGCCTGGGCGGGCTCTTCGGCGGCAATCGAGACGGCGACGACGGCGACGCTCCCGAGGGCAACGGATCGCACCCGATGCCTTACGACCCGGCCGAGTTGTCCAGCGCCAGTCAGCAACAACGGCGAGGCGCCCAGCCTGCGACACAACCCGGTCGGCAGCCCGCACCCCGCGCCACGGCAACGAGCCAACGCGGCGAAACCGCGCCCGTGCGGCGCTCGCTGCAGGGCGGCTCGCCGGCCGCCACGCGCGACTGCCAGCAAGCCGCTGCTCAGCCGGCCCGCGAGTCCGCGGCGCCCACCACGACAACAACCATCGTCAATCGCACGCCGCGTCGGTCCCCCACCGTGGGAACCCAGCGCGGCCGTACGGAATTGGATGAAGCCATTGCGGATCTGAATGCCGCGCCCTCCGGCTCGCGCTACGCGGCCGAGGCCGAGGCCGGCGCCGCGCCCGATTATCTCGACGCGCTGGACGCCCTGGCCGAACCCTCGCGGACCACGGTCGCTCGCGGACCCGCGGGGCCATCGACGCACGACACGGGCCGCGTGCAGGTGTCGCCGCAGACGATTGATTTTGGGCGTGCCCTGTCGCAACGCAGCGGAGTCCGCGACGACGCGCCGACGGACGACCAAACATCCGTCGATCCGTCCATCATCCCGGACCCGGCCAGCGACGCATTGCCCGTGGAAGTGGCCGCCCGCCCGCCGCGGACGGCGCCCGCGCAAGCTGCACAACCGCAGCCGATCGCCAGTCGCGACTACGACGACTTGGGATCGCTCCTGCAAGAGGCGAGCCCGCCGCGGCAGCGAGCCGAGGTCGCCCAACCCGCGCCCGAATCGGAAGTCGAACAGCCCCAGGTTGCGTCGGAAGCAGAACTCGCCGAAGAACAATTCGCCGCGACGGAGCCGGACATCACGCCGACTCCCGTCGCAGCTGCGCAGCCGATCGCCGAGCCGCAGGTCGAGGTGGCCGAAATGACGCCAGCCGCCGACGTGCTGTTCACCTCGCGTCAACCGGTGATCGTCTCGCGCGTCGCCGGTCCCCAGCGATTGACCGTCGGTCGCCCCGCGACGTACGAAATTGTGTTGCAGAATCTGGGCAAGGTCGGCGCCAATGAACTGCTGGCCGTTGTGAATGTACCGCAGTCGGCAACGCTGTTGGACGCCTCGTCCAGTGCCGGCGCCATTGAGCAGGTCGACGATCTGGCCGACGGCACGCAAGCCCTGCACTGGGAAATGCAGCAGTTGGGCGCTGGCGAAACGGTCACGATGAAGGTGCAGCTGACCCCGCGCACCGGCGCCAATCTCGCTCTGGGCGTGCGTTTCAGCCACGCCCCGGTCGGCTCCGACGCGGTCGTGGAGGTCGAGGAACCGCTGCTGACCATGAGTCTGCAAGGCCCCGAGGTCGTGCAATTCGGCGTCGCTCAGCGTTACAAACTGGTGCTGACCAACCCCGGTACGGGGCCTGCCGAAGAGGTGGAGCTGGAACTGCTGCCGCCCGGCGGCGATCCCTCGTCGATGATCCGCCACGGCGTCGGCACGTTGGCCGCCGGCGAGTCGAAAGAACTGGAACTGGAACTCACCGCCCGGGAAGCCGGCGAGTTGGAGATGCTGGCTTCGGCGACCGCGACGGGCGGCGTCAAGACGGCCGCCCACAAGACGGTCCGGTGCGTCAAGCCGGAACTGGACCTCGACTGGCGCGGCCCCGAGGAGAAATACGGCAACTCGGTGGCCACCTACTACCTGCGGGTTCGCAACACGGGCGAGGCGGCCACGGACGCCGTGGCCGTGGGCGTGAACCTGCCGGAAGGCGCCGAGCTGGTCTCGGCCAGCAACGGCTACGGCCCGGGGCCGGACAAAAACTCCATCGCCTGGCACGGCGCCGCGCTGCAGCCGGGTGAAGAACGGTTCCTGCAGTTCAAATGCCGCCTGGCCAAACCGGGCGCCAACCAGATCGGCCTGCGGGCCGAGACGCCCTCGGGTCTGCTGGACCAGCAGACCGCCGAGACCAACGTGATCGCGGTGGCCGACTTGAAGCTCGACATTGCCGACCCCAAGGGCCCGCTGCCGGTGGGCGAGCCGGTCGTGTACGAGATCCGCGTCCGCAATCGCGGAGCGATCGCCGCGCGGGGCGTGAGCATCGTCGGTCTGTTCTCCACGGGAATCGACCCCACCGCGGTGGAAGGCGGCAAGCACACCGTTCGCGACGGCCGCGTGGCCTTCCGGGCGATCGACAGCCTGGCCGCCGGCGACGAAGTCGTGCTGAAGATTCAGGCCAAGGCTCACGACGAGGGCACGCATGTGTTCCGCGCCGAAGTGCTGTGCCAGGACCTGGAAATGAAGCTGTCGGCCGAGGAGATGACGAAGTTCTTCGTCGAAGAGAATCCCTGGGACAGCGCGGCGACCGCCTACGGCGCCGAACCGCCGCAGCGCCGATAAAGGCCCGCCGCCGTGTGGCAATACGCCGTCAAAACTGCCATCTCCGCGGTCCTGATTGTCTTGGTCGCCGAGGCGAGCAAGCGGTCGACGCTGGCGGGCGGCTTGTTGGCGTCGCTGCCGCTGGTGTCGTACCTGGGCATCATCTGGCTGTACGTTGACGAACGCAACACGCAGCAGATTGCCGACCTGTCGTGGTCGATTCTATGGCTGGTGCTGCCGTCGTTGCTGTTCTTTGTCGCGTTGCCGCTGCTGCTGAAGCGGTGGCCGTTTGTCCCCAGCATGGCGGCGGCCACGGCGATCATGCTGGCGGGCTACGGGGCGATGACCTGGGCCTTGCGACGGTTCGGATGGAGCTAGCACGAAACAACTGACGCTGGTGTCTCGCAACAGTTGAACTGAAAGGTCCCAGTGGGCCGCGGCTGGCTTGCCCAGCAGTGGGCGCCTTGTACCCGCTCTGCACTGCTGGACAAGCCAGCCGTGGCACGCAGACGGTGGCATTGCAGCTGTCGGAAACCTGGCAGGGCCAAACTCGCGTTGAGCGGCAGCTTGACGCCCGGGTACAATCCGCGTTCGCTCGTTTCTACTCTGACAAGGAGGTCAGCGCCATGGCCGATGCCACGCAGTGGTTCGATCAACTCAAGCTGGGCGACCCGGCCGCGCGGGCTGAGGCGGCCGAGCAGCTCTCACGGATGGGCGCCGAGGCGCAGCCCGTCATCCCCCAGCTCGTGCATGGCGCGGGCGACCAGGACGAAGCGGTCCGCGAGTGGTGCATCGCCGCGTTGGAAGAAGTCGGCCCGCCGGCCGCCTGTCAAATCGCCGACCTCACGGCACTCGCTCAGGCTGCCGACGCCACGGTGGCGTACTGGGCCATCACCCTGATTGGCCGCGCAGGCGTCCAGGGCGCTCCCGCGTTGGCCGTGCTTATCGACCGGCTGGCCGAAGGCAACGATGAGAGCGTGCGGCAGCGGGCCGCCTGGGCGTTGGCCGCAGTGGGACGCGACAACAGCCGCGCAACGGCGGCGCTGGAAGCGGCCGCAGCCGGCAACGGCGCGACGGCCGCCCACGCGCGACTGGCGCTCGACCGGCTGACGGCGGCGTAGCTTCAATCCGCCAAAACTGCCGGCTTTGGCGATGCGCCGCCGTGCAACTAGAATGGAGGGGGACGGCTTGCCGACGCGCAAGCGTCGCAACGCCCTGCCCTGTCGACGGCCCGTCATGCGCATCAGCACGATCCCGCAGATCTACCGCAATGTGGGGCGCTGGCGCGAAATCCTGGCCACGCTCAGCAAGTACGGCCTGGCCGACTGGCTCAGCCGGTACGACTTTGCACCCTTGCGGGCCCTGCTGAAGAATCGCGAGGGGCACGCGCTCACCTCCGAGAGCCGTCCCACGAGAATCCGCCTGGCGCTGGAAGACTTGGGGCCCACGTTCATCAAGCTGGGACAGGTGCTCAGCACCCGACCCGACCTGGTGGGCGAGGAACTGGCCGCCGAGTTGGAGAAGCTGCAGATCGCGGTCGCCGCGGATTCGCCCGAAGCGGTCCAGGAGATGATCGAGGAGGAGCTCGGCCGCCCCGTGACCGAGCTGTTTACCGAATTCTCGCCGACGCCGGTCGCCTCGGCCTCGATCGGGCAGGTGCACCGCGCGCGGCTGGCCACCGGCGAGGAGGTGGCCGTGAAGGTCCAGCACGCCGGCATCGAGCGCCGCGTGCGGATCGATCTGGATATTCTCGCGGGGTTGGCCCAATTGGCCGAACGGCTGCCGGAACTGGAGCCCTACCGCCCCTGCGCGGTCGTGGCCGAGTTCCGCCGCACGCTGCGCCGCGAGTTGGACTTTGAACGCGAGCGGCGGCACATCGACGAGCTGCGCCGCAACTTGGCCGACAACCCGTCGGTCTGCATTCCCCGCGCGTTCGCCGATTTGTCGACCGACCGCGTGCTGGTCATGGAGTGGATCGAGGGGGCGCCGCTATCGAACGTCGAGCAGTTGCCGAACGACCCGGCCGAATTGGCGGCGCTGGCCCGCCATGGCGCCGAGCTGTACCTGGAAATGATCTTTCAGCACGGCTTCTATCACGCCGATCCTCACCCGGGCAACATCATCGCCATGCCGGGCGGCGTGGTAGGTTTGCTCGACCATGGCATGGTCGGTCGGATTGACGATTCGCTGCGCGAAGACATTGAAGACCTGCTGGCGGCGATCGTCGAGGGCGACAGCCGGCAACTCACTGCCGTGGTCACGCGCGTGGCGGCCACGCCGCCGGGGCTGGACGAAGCGGCGCTCGGCATCGACCTGGCCGACTTTGTCGCCCACTATGCGCATCAGTCGGTGGATCGCTTCGAACTGGCCGCGGCGCTGACCGAGATGCTCGATCTGATGCGGCGGCACCGCATTGTCTTGCCCACGGCGGCCACCATGCTGCTGAAAGTGCTGGTGATGCTCGAAGGCGCCGGCCGGCGGCTCTCGCCGCAATTCAGCCTGATGGACGTGCTGCGACCCTACCGCAAGCAGATGATCAAACGCCGCATGTCGCCGCTGCGGCAACTGCGCAAGGCGCGGCGGATCGCCTACGAAATGGAGCAACTGGCGGAGGTCTTCCCCCGCCGGGTGCGCGACATTCTGCAGCAAGTGCAAACCGGGCGATTCGACGTCCACCTGGACCACCGCGGGCTGGAGCCGAGCGTCAATCGCCTGGTGCTGGGGATGCTGACCAGCGCGCTGTTTCTGGGCTCGGTGCTGCTGGTGATCAACGACATTTGGCCGTTTGGATTCTGGCCGGTCGTGGGCGTCTCGGCGCCTGGACTCGCCGGACTACTCGGCAGCGCAGCGCTGGGACTGCGACTGCTGCGGGCCATCAACAAGAGCGGGCACCTGGATCGGCGCAAATAGGCGGCGCCGGAGCGTGCCTACGAAGGAGAAATGCCGCTGTGGTCGAGTATCTCTCGGTGCGCGCAAACTGGCTGCAGGTCATGTGGGTCGCGTTCGCTTGGATGATCGCCGTCCCGGCGCTGATGTCCGTCTATTACCACTGGAACGTGTCGCGGCTGCGCGGCCTGGGTCGCCAGGGGTTCGCGTCCCGCGTGGCGGGGACGCTGAACAGCATGTTCTGCCGACTCCATCGAAATCGCTTCGACATCCGAGTGCAGCGGTTGATGGGGCGCGTGTACCTGTTCGTTGTCGTGTGGATCGTGGGACTGGTCGCGCTGTTCGGCCCGCTGCTGTACGTCGACAACCTCATGCAGAACAACGGCGGCTGGCCGGAGACGCGCGAAACGGCGCCGCAGAACGATCAATTCGTCGCTCCGCCTGTGGACGACGCCGATTGACGCCGTGCTGAAGGTGTTGCCGGTCGCCAGCGACGGGAAGACTGCCCAACGCCACTGGGGGCGCCCACCACACCGCAGGCAGCTGCCCAGGGACGATTTCCGGGCGGCGCGCCGATCTGCTAGAATCCCCGCGGCGGTGCACCCATGAAGTTTCCGGCATGCAAAGGCAATCGTTTGATGCAAACCGATTTTCGAGTGGCGGCCGCGGCGGCGGGGTTCATGACGGTGATGGTTCTGGTCGGGACGTGGCTCGTTCGTACGGCCGCGGGCGATGAGCCGGAGCGCACAGACGTCGCCGAGCTCATCCGCCAGGGGCAGTTTGCCGCCGCCGAAGCCGCGCTCCGCGCCCAGATCGCCGAACCCGAGGCGCCAGTGGTTGGGCCGGCCGCGCGGCAATTGGAGATCCTGCGACGCACGCGGATGGACTTCACGCTCTCGGCGGCGGACGTGCTTCAGCAGATTCAAGCTGATCTGCCCGACGCTACCGCGGCCGAAGTTCAGCAATGGACCGACGACAACCTGCTGGAGCACCGGCTGATCGACGGGGAGGTGCGCTATTTCCGCCGCGCGGCCGGTAACCTGTTCCGCCTGGATGCCGACGCCCGCCGCCGCCGCGACGCGGCCCGCGCAGCCGCGGCGGACAAGTCACCAGACAACCAGGAGGAACAGAGCGAATCGACGCCCGAGTTCAACCTGCGCGAGCACGTGCGCAACTTGGTGCAACTCGCCGAAGCGAGCGACGATCCGCTCGTCGCGCCGGTGCAACATCGCGTGAAATACACCCTGACCGTCAATGCCGATCATCCGCGGGTGAAGCCGGGCGCCGTGGTGCGCGTGTGGCTGCCTTATCCGCAACAATATCGCCAGCAGCGCGACGTGCGGCTCGTCAGCAGTTCGCCGGGCGAGCCGATGATCGCGTCAGCCGAGGCCCCGCAGCGCACCGCTCATTTTGAGCAAGCCGTTCGAGACGCCGAACAACCGTTGAAGTTCGCCGTCGAGTTTAGCTTCGTCACCAGCGCCTATTGCCCCAAGATCACCGCGGCGGCCGTCGAGCCCTACGATCGCGACGGCGAGACATACCGCACCTACACCGCCGAGCGCTTGCCGCATATTGCCCTGACGTCGGACGTGCGCGCCTTGGCCGCCGAGATCGTCGGCGATGAAACCAACCCGCTGGAAAAAGCCCGCCGCGTGTTTCGCTGGGTCTCGGCAAACATCCCCTGGTGCGGCGAAATGGAGTACAGCATCATTCCCAGCCTATCGGCCAAGGGGCTGGCGGCCCGGCGGGGCGATTGCGGCGTGCAGGGGATGACGTTCATCACGCTGTGCCGCGCCGCCGGCGTCCCGGCTCGCTGGCAATCGGGCTGGCAGACCAAGCCGGGCAAGTGGAACATGCACGACTGGTCGGAGTTCTTCGTCGAACCGTGGGGCTGGCTCCCCGCGGACGCGTCGTACGGCGTGATCGACGATCCCGATCCGCGGGTCGCCGACTTTTTCTGCGGGCGGATGGATCCGTACCGGCTGATCGTCAATCTCGACTACGCCCGCGAGCTGCAGCCGGCCAAGACGAGCTTCCGCAGCGAGCCGAACGATTTCCAGCGCGGCGAAGTCGAAATCGACGGCCACAACCTGTACTTCGACGAGTGGGACTACCAGTTCGAGGTCGAGACGCAGCCGGCGAAGTGACGCGCGTGGCCGCAGCCCGCCGCGCTACTCGCCCACCACCGTGACGACGATCTGCCGCTGCCGTGGCTTGTTGTCGCACTCCAGGTGAAAAATCTGCTGCCACGTCCCCAGCACGAGCCGCCCCTCGGCAATCGGGACCGACAGCGACGGCCCCAACCAGGTGGCCTGCAAATGCGAGTGGCCGTTGCCGTCGTGCCAGGCGAGTTCATGCCCGTACTGGTCGCTGGGCGGAATCAGTCGGTTCAGCAGCTCCGGCAAGTCGCGCTGGAGCCCCGGCTCGAACTCGATCGTGCCAATGCAGGCCGTGCTGCCGACGTTGAACACCTGCACGACGCCCGCGGCCACGCCGCTGTCGGCGACAATCGCCGCCACGCGGGCCGTAATGTCGTGCATGTGACCGTTGCCGGTCGTGCGAAGTTGGATTTGGTCTTGGTGAACCATGCGAGTGCAACAGGCGCGAAATCAAACCCAGTTTTTCAAATTGCCGATCGCCAAACAGACGAACGGCCAACCCTCGCTACTGGACCAGCAAGTAGTCCAGCCCGAACATTCGTCGCGGAACGGCGTCGGCGTGAGCGCCGATGATTTCGATCGTCAGGCGATTGGTCCCCTTGCGCAGCTCGTGCGCGCCGAGCGACACGGTATCGACGCCCAGCTCGGCCGAGTAGCCGTCGAACTTCACCGGCGGATCGTCGTTCACGCTGATCGCAACGATGCCGTAGTCGACCGCCTTGGTCACGTTGGCCGCAACGCTGTGGCTGCCGGCGGCTTCGACGGGAAACTCCACCACCAACCGGTCGCCCGGGGCCGCATCGATCCACCACAGTTGGCGAGCGTCGCTCCAGTTGAGCACGCCGTGCTGCACGCTGTGCTTGCCGCCGGTGGCTTCGACGATCTTGAGCTGCTCCCCTTCCACGGCCCCATCCACGCGGTACGGCGGCGCCACGTCCTCGGCTTCCAGACCGACCGGCAAGGCCGCAATGTCGGCCGCGGGGTCCACGTTGCTCTCGGCGCTAGGCAGGGCGTACCAGAATGTCGTGGGGGCGTAATTGACCTTCGTGTCGGCCCAGTGCCACAGTTCCATGTCGAATTGCAGCGAATCGTGGAACGGGATGGCATCGAGACTGCGGAACCGGCAGTTCACGCTGTAGCCGCCGTTGTTGTTGCCGTCGCCCTCGGGCTGAGCGTGCCAGGGCGCCGCGAATTTCTCGGGCCGGCACCACGCGTAACCGTAGTAATCCTCCGTGCCCGTGCCGAAGTGCGAGGGGAACTGCTCGCCGTCGACGTAGATCTTCTCGTCGCCCTCGCCCCACCACGCGGCCGCCCCGTTGCACACGGTGAGCGTATCGCCCAGGTAAACGCCCTGCCCCTCGACGCTCACATAGTTGACGTCATACGGCCGCGGTTCGCCGGCAGCGTCGCGCCGCGTGGTTGCCTTGGTCAGCTGATGCCACGTGGCGTGGAAGTGCATCGACCGACCGTCCCACTCCCAGGGACTGGTCTCGATGGTCGCACCGACGATGCGCACCGGCTGCTGGCCGAGATTCCGCAGCCGCACCGTCGCCTCCAGCGCATACGGCATGACCCACGTCGCCTCCAGCCGGCCATCCTCCGTGGCGTTGGTGTACCACGTGTGATTGGGGCGGACCTGGTAACCCATGCCGCAGAACTCGCCCACGGGGCACCACACGGTTTGCTCGCCGTCGCAGGTGATCTCCAGCACCGTCGACCGCAGCGCTTGCGGCAAGTTCTCGGCCTCCAATTGGCAGGAGAGTCGCCGGATCGCCCCCGAGCCCGTCAGCCGCGCCGCGTCGGTCGCAGCGCCGGGCGCCAAGTCCTTGGTGAGCGGATCGCGCTTGCTCCAACCGCTCGCCTGGCTGGCGAGCCCGTCGCCGGCCGCCCCGGCCTGCAGCAGCTCGTTCGTCTCCTCGATCAGCTCCTTGGCGGCGGCGAGCCCGTCCATGCTGAACGTTTCGACCGGCGTCCCCTCTTCGTACGTGCGATAGTTGATCTGATAGTACAGCGCCTCGCCCCGCACGGCGCCGATGTCCATCAGCACGTCCGTCGAGTACGTGATCTTGCAGCTCTTCGCATAGGGGATCGGCAAGTACAGATTGTGGCCGCGTTGGGCGTGCGGCGTCTGGGGCGACACGCCCTGCGAGAGCGGCGGCCCGCACAGCAACCCGCGGTCGAGCACCTCGGACGCCGGCCCTTCGATCGCGGGCGTGTCGGAACCGTCGAAGTAGAACCGCAGCGTCCCGTCGCTGAACGGCCCGCCGCCGGGGCCGTGCCACGTGGCCCAGAACCGCACGATGGCGCCGGGGCCCTGCTCGTCCATCAGCACGAATTCCTTACGGCCGTCGCGCTCTTCGATCCGCACGAACTGGCTGCGATCGTTGTTGGCGTACCAAGTGGCCGGGTCGTCGGCGCTGACCGACGCGCGGTCGTAGCTGCTGGCTTGCCGGCACGTGTAGGCGGGATCGGGGAACCGGGCCACAGCGTCGCGGTCGACCATTTCCTTCAGCAGCGACGTCAACGAGACCGGCTCGACCGCCGTAGTTTGCTGCGCGCCGATTGCGAGCCCCAGAACCGCCAGCAAAAACGAGAGAGTACGGACCATGTCGACTGTTCCCAACAGGAGAAGAGGTGAAGCAGGGTGAAGAGCGCGAGCTGCCGTCGCCGATTATAGCCGGGCCACCCGCGCGGCTTTTCGCAAATCTTTTGCGATCATTTACGGCTCTTCGGCGCCGGCCACGGCGTGTCTGGCGGCAGCGGCGCACCAAAATCGGGCCGCCCGGCCTCGTCGAACGTGAACGGCTGCATGTGAATCAGCCGATCCCAGCCCGCCCCCGGATGCCGGGCCACGTGGTACACGATCCAGTGCTGGTCGCCCACGGTGGTGAACGACGCGTGCCCCGGCGAGATCACCTTGTCCGTGCCGGCGAACACTGGCTCGGGCAGTTTCCGCCACGCGTCGGCTTGCAGCGGATCGTCGCCGACCAACTCCAGCATGCCCAGGCAGTAGTGATCGCCCCAACTGCCGCTGGCCGAGTACACAATGAATGTGCGGCCGTCATGCACCAGCGCCGTGGGGCCCTCGTTCACCGTCGGCTCGCCGTGCCGCTCCCACGGGTGCTCGGGCCGGCTGATCTCCACCCGCGGCCCGACCGGCGTGGCCGGATCCTGCAAGCGGCAGATGTACAACCGCTGCGTCACGTCCACCTTGCCCGGCCAACCGGACCATACGAAATACAACTGCCCGGCATGCTGCAACACGGTGCCGTCGATGGCCCATTTGTCGTCGGGCAGTGGCAACTCGCCGACGCGCTCAAACGGCCCGGCCGGATCGTCGTCGGCCCGCCGCAGCACCTGCATGCGATGATTCTCGTTCCGCCCATCATCGGCCGCCACGTAGACGTACCACGCGTCGCCCAGCCGATGCAGTTCGGGCGCCCAGATCTCACGCGAGTGATCGGTTCCCCGCGGCGGCCGCCAGGCGACGACCGGCTGAGCCGTGAACACGTCCAACAGGTTGTCCGCCGACGCGACCCACACGCGATTGCGCGCGCTGAAGCAGTAGTGGTAGGCGTCCCCCTCGCGCACGACCCACGGGTCGGCGCCGCGCGGGGCGACGGGGTTGGTGAACGTGGCGGGGTCGTCCACCGCCGTAACGGCGACGAGCAGCGAGAGGGCGAATAGCATGCCGCCAATTTACTCGCCGGAGTGCGCCGGGGACACTCCCAGCTGGCGAGGGCGCGAAATTTGAGCGCCCTACCGGGGAAGCCGTGCCTGGCGGAGAGGAGAAAATTGTCGCAAGCTTCGTTGTCCTCCTTTTCGCAGCGGGCGCCGCGGGATCTCGGTGCGATCGCTGCCAGCCGACGTGGTGCGGCAACGCACGCAGCTGTGCGGCCGAAGTGCGGGTCGGCCCACACTTCAGCGAACTTCGCCCGCGGCCCCGCATTGAACAAAACTTCCAAGCGGCGAAGATGGGGAAGTCGACTGGCCGCGATGCCAACTTCCCCACCACGACCGCAATCAGCGCGCCCTCGGCACGGGCCCCGACGGAAGGACAGCGAGAATGGCAGACCAACGAGTGGCAATCATCACCGGCGCGGGATCAGGGATTGGGGCCGCCGCGGCCGAGCGCTTCACCCGCGACGGGTTCGCCGTGGTGCTCAACGGGCGAACCGAATCCAAGCTGCGAAATGTCGCCGAGCGCATCGGAGCGGATGATCGCCTGCTAATCGTCGCCGGCGACGTATCCGCGCCCGACGACGTCGAGCATCTGGTGGATGCCACCGTCGAACGTTTCGGCCGGATCGACGTGCTGGTGAACAACGCGGCGATCCTCGTGGGCGGCGGGATCGATAGCGTCTCGTTGGACGATTGGAACAAGCAGATGGCAATCAACGCCGGCGGCGTGTTTCTGGCGATCAAGACCGCCCTGCCCCACCTGAAGAAGTCGCGCGGCTCGGTGGTCAACGTGTCGTCGGTGTCGGGGCTTGGCGGCGACTGGAGTCTGTTCGCCTACAACGCCACCAAGGGCGCGGTCAGCAACGTGACGCGAGCGCTCGCGCTCGATCTGGCGGCCCAGGGCGTCCGCGTGAACGCCGTGGCGCCCAGCCTCACCAAAACCGACATGGCCGCTGGCGTCTTCGAAAGCCAGGAGACGATGACCAAATTCCAGGAGCGCATCCCCATGGGGCGCGCAGCCGAGCCGGCGGAGGTGGCCGACGTGATTGCGTTTCTCGCCAGCCACGACGCGCGGTTCGTCAACGGCGTCGTGCTGCCGGTGGACGGCGGGCTGAGCGCGTCCAACGGCCAGCCCCGCATCGGCTGAGCGATGCGGCTCGTTGCGACGCGGCGTCGGGCGCGTCGCTGAGTTCTTTGCGGCCGAGTCCCACGCGATGGCCGACCGCCTTACTTCTCTCTTCGTGAACCCTATTGAACGAGCAACTCATGAATTCCGTGACCATCAGCAGATTCGTGTCCGCGTTGGCAGTCGGTTGGGCGATCGCGTGCGGCGCGTTGATTTCGTCCGCTGCAGCTGCGCCGGCCGCGAGATTGGTCCCCGATCTGGTCACCCCCCGCAGCGACGAGCGAACAGGGTTTCAAGAGTCCGCCCCCTATCGGCCGCGGTCGGATCTGCGGACCGATTTTGTCATGGCCTATGGCGTCGACGAGTCGCTCCCCGAGCGGCTCGCCCGCTGGCAGCAAGCGGGGTACGTGCCGCAGGTGATGACCGGCGTCGCCTGGGGCGAGTACCAGGACTTTCTCAACGGCGAAATCGACGGTCGCGAGCATTGGGACGAGGGCCAGGTCGACGCCCGCGGCAATTCCATCAACCACGGCGCCACCGTGCCGTACATGGTGCCCTCGGTCGCGTTCGCCGACTACCTGGAGACCGGCGTCAAGCGGGCGATCGACGCCGGCGCCGTGGCCGTGCATTTGGAAGAGCCCGAGTTCTGGGCCCGCGCGGGATTCAGCGAGGCATTCCAGCGCGAGTGGCAGATCTTCTACCGCGAGCCGTGGCAACGGCCCGACTCGAGCATCGACGCCCAGTACCGCGCCAGCAAGCTGAAATACTACCTGTACCGCCGCACGCTCGATCGGCTTTGCACCGCGATGAAGGAATACGCACTGGCCAAGCACGGCCGGCAGGTGCGGTTCTACGTGCCCACGCACAGTCTGCTGAACTACTCGCAGTGGCAAATCGTCAGCCCCGAATCGGCGCTGCTCGATCTGCCGGGCGTCGACGGCTACATCGCCCAGGTGTGGACCGGCACCTCGCGCACGCCCAACACCTACGCCGGGCGGAAGAAGGAGCGCACCTTCGAGACCGCGTACCTGGAATACGGCGTCATGCAGGAACTGGTCCGCGGTACGACGCGGCGGATGTGGTTCTTGCATGATCCCATCGAAGACAACCCCCGGCACGATTGGCAGGACTACCGCGAGAACTACATCCGCACGCTGGTCGCGTCGCTGCTGCACCCCGGCGTATCGCGGTACGAGGTGTGCCCCTGGCCCAATCGCGTGATGCACGGCCGCTACCCCCGCGGACGCGACGGCATTGGCATCCCTGACGACTACATGACGACCCTCGCGGTGGTGTTCAACCAGTTGCGCGACATGCAGCAGGACGAGATCGCCCAACCCGACAGCACCACCGGCGTGGGCGTGTTTCTTTCCGACTCGGCCATGTTCCAGCGGGCCGAGCCGGCGTTCACCGAGGGCGTGGCCCCCGACGCCAGCGATCCGACCCGGCCCACGCGCGATGAGGTGCAAGACCTGGCCGGTTTTTACGGCCTGACGCTACCGCTGCTGAAACACGGCGTGCCGTTGCGCCCCGTGCAGCTGGACAACCTGGCCCGCACGCCGGGTTACCTGGCGGACTTCAAGGTGTTGGTGCTCAGCTACGAGTTCATGAAACCGATGTCGCCGGGGTTGCACCTCGCGCTGGCCGAGTGGGTCCGCGGCGGCGGCACGCTGGTGTACGTCGGGGCCGACGCCGACCCCTTCCACCAAGCGCGCGATTGGTGGAACGAGGGGCTCGTCACGTACCGCAGCCCGACCGAGCACCTGCTGGAGCAGCTCGGCCTGCCCCGCGAGCTGGCCGACGGCGAGCACGCCTGCGGCGCGGGCCGCGTGATCATCGCGCGACGTCACCCGGCGTACTACACCCGTTCGGCTGAGACTGCCGGCGAGTATCGCGACCTGGTCGAGCACGCGGTGGAGTTGGCCGGCGGGCAGTTGCATCAGCGCAACTTCCTGGAGCTGCGCCGCGGGCCGTACGTGGTCGCCGCCGTGATGGACGAGTCGGTCGGCGGCGAGCCGCTCGCGCTCGCCGGACAGTTCGTCGATTTGCTCGACCCGCAATTGGCGGTCAGCAACGCGGTGACGGTGCAGCCCAATCAGCAGGCGTTTTTGCTCGACCTGGACAAGACGAGCAGCCAACGCCCGCTGCTCCTGGCCGCAGCCGGACGGGTGGAAGAGTGGTCCGTCGACGGCCGCAAACTGCAGTACTCGATCACCGCTCCGGAGGGGACGCCGGTCCGCACGCGGCTGCTGCTGGAGAGCGCGCCCGCCGCGGTCGCCATCGATGGACAACAAGTCGACACGAGCCATTGGGACGCCGACTCGGACACTCTGCTGATCAGCCACCCTGGCGGACCGGAGCCGACGCAGGTCACTGTCAAGTTGAGCGGCGCTGAGGGCAGTTAGCGCTCAGTTTGCCTGCCTTTTCGCACACACGCCGCAACGCGGTGTCACTTTGCGTCGGTAGGCTCCACGGCCTGCAGCAAGAACTCGCTTCGCTTCTCGGCAAAGTCGCGCAGTTCGGCCACGGCGGCCTCGAAGTCGTCGTAGCTGCTGCGGCTGCGCGTCTCTTGCTTGACGGCGTCCGCGATCAGTTTGCGCTGCGACTCGACGAACGGGCCCAGCTCGTCCCAATCAAGCGACTCGCTCGCGATGCGCCGCACGTCGGCCAGGTACTGCTCGCGCAGCTGCGGTACGGCCAGCAGTCGGCTGCGCAGCGGCATGCGATCGTTGTCCAGGCCGACCAGCGGATCCAACTCGACGCCGCCTTCGCCCGGGCCGCCGCGACCCGGCGGGCCGAATCCTGGCGGGGGGCCAAAACCGCGCGGCGGGCCAAACTCGCCAGGGGGCGGTCCAAATCCTTCCGGCGGTCCAAACCCCTCGGGAGGTCCGAACTCCTGCGGCGGATCGAACCGCGTCGGCGACGTTCGATCGCCGCGTCCTGACCCGCCAACTTGGCGCGGCCCGCCGCGATTGCCGCCCCGGCCGCCGGGCGGACCCGGTCGCGAACCGTGGAACGCCTCGTTCATATCGTGCGGCGCCACGTGGAACACGCCCTCCGCGTCGCGGAACAGGTAGTAGTCGCTGGCCCGCGTCCAATAGCCGTCGCTATTGACCAGCGCCACGTCCAGCGCCAGAAACTTCAGCGCCGTGTCGATGTCCAGCACCTCGGCCACCTCGTCGTGGAGTTTGTCCGTCGGCGTCTGGTTGAGCGTGCGGCACAACTCGACCAGCGCTTCCCAGGCTTTCTCGCCGTCGTTGGACTTCATATCGAACCGCGACTTGTAGCCCTCCAGCGATTCGCCCAGGTATCGCAGGCCCCCGTCGGCGCCAGGATTGCCGGGCGCCTTCCACCGCGTGCCCTCGGCCGGCTCGTAATTTTCCGCCAGAAAGACCTTGTCGAACTGTTGCACGTTGGCGTACACGCCCCAGTACTCGCCGTTGATCACGACCTTTACAAAGTTCGCCCGCGGCGCCGGGATGTACTTCCGCGCGATGTGCGAGTAGAGCACCGCGCTCATCAGCGACCGATCGCCCGCGCAGTTCAGCAAGTTGAGCGTCTTGTAACCGTACAGCCGCTGCTCTTTGTCGATCGCGGCGAACGACACGTTCAGCGACCGCTTCACGCCCCGCGGCATCATGAAGTACGACGACTGCCCGCGGAAATGCACGCCGACGTTGTCGTACGTCTTGCCGTCGACAGTGACTTGGGCGGTGACCTCCACGTCGGTGTCTTTGAAGGTCTCCAGTTCCTCTTCCCAGTCATCGGACTCGAACTGCAGAAAGACCGTCCGCAGCACCGACGTGTCGTAGAGCTCGGCGTCGGGGTAGTTGGCGACCTCGTCGGGCGTGACCTGCGGTCCTGGGGTCGGCGCCAGCTGCGCGCCGCCGCGACCGCCCCACGGCCCGCGGCCTCGCCCGCCCCCCTGCCGGCCGCCAGCTTCCAGGAACGCCCGCGCGGTGTCGCGTTCATCCTGGTTGAGCCAGCCGTCCTCGTTCTCATCGAACAACTCGACCAGCTGCAAATCAGCCCGATTGGGCCCCATGCCGCCGGGCCCGGGGCCGAAGCCGCCCCCGCCAGGCCGCTGGCCGGGCGGCCCAAATTGTGCACTGGCCGTTCCCCCCGACAAGGCGGTCAGCAGGGCGGTCGTCGCGAGCGTCAGGGCGATGCGTGACGTGAGCATTGTCAGTCCATTGGCAAGAGGATGGCGGTCGGACACAAGAGTAACCCCGCGGGTCGGCCTAGGTGTCGTTTCGATTTGGCGCGATCGCGATCCTTGCGCGTTTCTCTCGGCAAAACCAAGTGCGCCCGCCTGCTCGCCTGGGCATGTCGCCGCCCCGCGGCCCTGGACATCGCGACACAGCGCGGGAAAATCGACGGCTTCCGTGGCGACGGAAATCTCGCCGTCGCATGGCTGTCACCTTGTCGTCACCGCGAGTCTCCTTCTCATGCATGCACGCCTCGTTCCGTTGCTGGGCCTGAGCGCCACGATCTTTTGCGTTTCCTTCTTTGCGAATCACAGCGCGGCCGCTCCCGCGGTGGTCGAAGGCATTCAACTCGGCCCCTACGAGTACGAAACCAAGCCCGACGACCCGGCGTTTGCAGTTTTCAATCCCCGCAAGGCCCCGCCGCCCGGCGAGTTGCTGATTCGCCAGGGCGATCGGCTGGCGATTTGCGGCGACTCGATCACCGAGCAGAAAAAGTATTCGCGGATCATCGAAACGTATCTCACCGCGTGCGTACCGCAGTACGAGGTGACGGTCCGCCAGTACGGTTGGGGCGGCGAGACGGCGCAGGGCTTCCTGCGCCGCATGGACCAGGACTGCCTGCGGTTCGATCCCACGCTGGCCACGCTGTGCTACGGCATGAATGACGCCCGCTACCGTCCATTCGACGTGACCAACGGCCGGTGGTACGAGGATCACTACCGGGCGATCGTGCGCAAGTTCCACGACGCCGACGTGCGCGTGGTTGTTGGCTCGCCCGGCTGTGCCGGCAAGCTGGCGTCGTGGGTCTCCTCGGGCAACGGCACGCTGAATCAGCAGAACGTCAATCTGTGCGCATTGCGCGACATTGCGATGGGCATTGCCGAGACCGAGGAGGCCGCGTTCGCCGACGTCTTCTGGCCGATGTTGCAGGCCCAGGTGTTCGCGCCCGGTCAGCACGGCGCCACGGACGAGCAGCCGTACGAAGTGGCGGGCCAGGACGGCATCCACCCCGACTGGGCCGGGCATGTGGTCATGGCGTACGCATTTTTGCGGGCGCTGGGCCTCGACGGCGAGATCGCCGCGCTCGACGTGGACTTGGCGGCCGACACGGCAACCGCCTCCGACGGGCACGAGGTCAAATCCTTCGCGGACGGCAAGCTGCAAATCGTCAGCACACGGTACCCGTTCTGCGCGGCGGGGCCGATCGATCGGGACAACTCAATCCGCTCGGGCATGACGCTGGTGCCGTTTTACGACGACCTGAACAAGTTTGTGCTGCGGGCCACCGGCGGCACATCCGCGCGGTACCGCGTGACCTGGGGCGACCATTCCCATGAATATTCCAGCGACGAGTTGGCCGCGGGCGTCAACCTGGCCGAGGACTTTCCCGAGAATCCGTTTCTGGAAGCGTTCGCGCGGGTTGATGACGCCGTGGCGGAGAAGCAAGCCTACGAAACGAAGCAGGTGAAGGAAATCTTCCACGGCGAGCGCGGCCGCGAAGATATCAACAAGGCCGTCGCCGAGACCGAAGCCGAACGCAAGCCGCTGGCCGACGCGGTCGCCGCGGCGCTAACGCCGGTCACGCACACGATTGTGATTGAGCCGCTCAGCGAATAGCCGACATCGCGGACCGCCTCAACCGCCGTCACGGCGCGCCGCGGTGGAAGATCTCCACCCGCGATAATTGCACCGGCGCGTCGCCGTTGTTCACGATGCGGACGAACCGCAGCCCGAGCCCCGGCGGATCGCACTTCAGCAGAAAAGGCTGCCAGTAGCCATAGTCGCCGGCACTGCGGCTGGTCGTAGTCGTCTCGCACGTGAGTGGGGAATACGTCTCGCCGTCCGGCGACGCGCTGATCGCCACATCCGGCGCCGACTCCTCCGCGAACAACCACGCGGTCGCGCCCATCACATGTCCGGGGAGCTTGTAGGTCACCGTAGCGCCCGGCGGCAACTGCAGGCGGTGAATGTCTTCTTGCACGCGGCGCGGCTGATCGTGGCGGAATTGCACGTCGCCCGCGGTCGCGTGCAGTCGGCTGCGGTCCTGCAGTTCGTCGACCAGCAGCGATTTGTCAATCGCCACGCGGCCCACCACGTTCGACGGCGGCCCGGCCCCGCCGGGGCCCAGCGACACAACGCGATAGAAATTCGCGTCGTCGGCCCGGGCCGTCTCGTCGCAGAACAGCGGCCGGTACTGCACAGCCGCATCGCTGACGCCCACGGCGATGGTCTCCCAGGGGCCGCTCTTTGATTCGCTGCGCTGCACGTCGTACCCCGACGCCCCCGCAGCCCCCTGCCAGGAGATCCGCCCGGGATGTTCGATTGGCAGCAAGCGCGCCGCGCCCGGCGGCGCGGGCGCCGGCCGTTGCTCGCCGCGAATCCGCCACGCCGCGTTAACCACCGCATCGATCAACTCGCGTTCATGGTACGCGTCGCCCGAGGGGAACCCCGGCCAGTGGTACGCCTTGAACACGTTCTCGCCCTGCGGTTCGTCGTGCCAGTAGAAGCCCCCCTCGCGCCGGTGGAATCGCAAGCTCCAGTACAGGGCGCCGCACACGCCCTCGTCGATCACCGTGTCGAACAACCGCCGAGCGTCGGCCAGGGGAATGAAGCCGACCTCTCCGACGAAATATGGCTTCTTGCCGCGGGCCGCAGCCGCCGCTTTCTTCACGTCCGCCACCGCATCGCGGCCCGGACCGGGGTAGTGATGCGTTGTGACCACGTCGATGTTCGGATCGGCCAGCGACCAACTCTGCAGCCCGTGCAGCGCGTTGCCGTCGATGACCAGATGGTTGGGGTCGAGTTGCTGCAGATACGCCGCGATGTCGGCGGTCCAGTCGGCCGGCGAATCGAGTTCGTTGCCCGTCTCCCAGCCGAGAATCGCTTTGTCGTCGCGATACAACTGCCCCGTGAGCGTGTTACGACGGTTCACCACATAGCGAATCGTCGCCTTAAAGTCCTCGCGCAACTGCGGGTCGGTCCAGAACGCGGCTTGCTCTTTGCCGCGGAAGGCCGCGTACTGCTCGACGCCGCCCATCCAGTGCCAGTTGTCGACCAGCGGCAGAATGACGCGCACTCCCTGCCGGTTGGCGATCTGCAGCACCCGGTCCAGCGCGACAAACGCCTGCTCGTTGAACTCGCCAGGAGCGAGCACGTGCACGTGGCCGCCCATGTCGGCGCCCGCGCGTTTGACCGTGATCACGTACGTGCGGACCACGCGGCCGCCCATCTGCTGCACGGAAGTCAGCGCGTCGCTGATCTCAAACTCGTTCGGCCACCGCCAGGGCGACTCGCCGAGAAAACTGAACGAGTCCTCAATGGCTAGCAGATTGGGCACGTTCCACGACACAAACCGCAGCGGTTGCTCGCCGTCGAAGAGTTGCCCGTCGCGAGCGGTCACGAAGTGCTTGAACTCGGCAGGCGCCTCTGCCGCGTGGGTCGAGCCGGCAAGCGCGGCCGCGACGGCCAGCAGCCAGAGTTTCAGCGGTCGGTGTCGCATCATGTTGGATTCGCCTCCGCCGCGCCGACGTCGCCGCTGGCCATCTCGGACTGCGGCAGGTCGGCCGGGTAATCTTCGATCCGGTCGAGCCAGTTGAACTTGAGAAATGCCGACCCCGCCGCCACAACGCCCAGCGACACGGCCAGCTTGCGGTAATCCTGCAGAACCAGAAACACGCCGACGGCCGTCAGCGCCGTCTGCCAGGCCATGCCCACCAGGCAGTTGAGCATGTCGCGACCGCAGTTGCGATTCGGCTGCACCTGCGGATGCTCGGCCACCACGGCGTCGTGCACCGGCCCCCAGAACCCCCAGGGCCGCACCTTCAAATAAAACCGTTTCAGGACCTCGAGATCGTCCGCCGGCGTCAGCAGCGAGCCCGCAACGCAACCGACCAGGGAAATGAGGAAGATCAGCGGGAACAGGTAAATCTCGGCGATCGGCTCGATTCGCCCCGCAACCGCCAGACTCTTGGCCGCCTGCGGCACGACTCCCGCGGCCAACATGCCGCTGGCCATCCCCCAGAAATACCCGTAGCTGTTGAACCGCCACCAGATCCATTTCAGCAGGTTGGCCGCGGTGTAGCCGCCGTACAGCGCGGTCACGATCCACTGCACGATGTCGTTGAGCGATTTCACGTACAGCCCAATTACCGTGCCGATCAACACTACGACGATCGAGACTGTGTAGCTCATCGCCACGTAGGTGCGCTGCGGCGCATCGGGGCGCAGGTAACGCTTGTAAATGTCATTGACCACGTACGCCGGCGCCGCGTTCACCGTGGCGGCGTACGTGCTCATAAACGCCGCCAGCAGCGCCGCGACCAGCAAGCCCAACAGACCGCTCGGCATGAACTCGCGCATCGCCAGCGGCAGGATCACTTCGAAGTCGACCTCGGCTCCCTCGGCCCGCAACTGATCCATGAAAAACGCGAGCGCCAGCACCGTCAGCCCCGTCACCAGCATGTAACGCGGCACCAATAGCACGACGTTGACGATGCCGCTCATGTACGCCGCCTCGCGCGGCGATCGAGCCGACAGCACGCGCTGCATATCGTAGTTGGGCGCCGGTCCGGCGACGCTTTGCAGCACGCCTTTGAAGAACATCAGCCCGACAAACATCGCGAACAGTTCCCAGCCGTCGCTCGCAATCTTGGCGTTGGCCGCCGGCAGCAGCCCCGACCAGTCCAAATTCAACCGGGCGCTGAAGAACAAATCCTGCCAGCCCGCCGGCGTCACGGCGGCGAGCGTCTCGGGCGCGACGCGCTGCATGGCAATCACGCCGACCCACACGCAGGCAATCGTCATGATCACGAACTGCAGCACTTCGGTGAACACCACGCTGAACATGCCGCCCTTGACCACGTACAACGTGGTTATCGCCGTGATGATCAGGCCGTACTGATTGGCGGTGTAGTCCCACGGCAAAAACGTCGCCGCCGACTTGCCGATGCCGATGAATCCGTACGCCAGAAAGCCGATCACGTTGACCAGCGCGAACACCACGACGACCAGGTGCGCCAGTTGCGCCCCGCGGTTGTCGCCGAACCGGAAGCGAATCCACTCGGCGCCGGTCATCACGCCCGAACGGCGCAGCCAGATGGACAGAAACGCCATCATGAACACCTGGTTGAACACGGGCCACAACCAAGGAATCCAGATGCTCTTGGCGCCGTAGACGAACAGCAGATACACCATCCACATGGTGCCGCTGATATCGAACATGCCCGAGGCGTTCGACAGCCCCAGCATGTACCAGGGGATGGAATTGCCGCCCAGAAAGTAGGTCTGGATGCTTTTGGACGCCCGCTTCGAGATCCAGAACCCGATCGCCACGGTGACGACGAGATAGCCGACGATGATCGCGCGATCGAGCAGGCTCAATTGCAGCTGCGACATCGGAGCTCGCACCGCGCAGGCGCGCTTCTGTGAGCGGTGCGAAGGCCAGCGCCTCCGCCGGGCATTCTGGACTCAACGACCGCTTGTCTAGAAAACGATCGAGTTGTCTTTGGTGAACGCGATCAACTCGCTGAGATGAGCGTAAGCGATGCACGACGACGTGTCAGCAGCGCCGTAATAGATTGCCAATTGGTCGTTGGCCGCGTCGACCAGCGCCGCGCAGGGGAACACAACATTGGGCACGTGCCCCGACACCTCGTAGTCCGCCTCAGGCGTCATGATGTGTTGATTGGTGCGGTAGTGGACCTTCCACGGCTGATCGCGGTCCAGCAGCGCCGCGCCCATGCTGTAAACGAACCCGTTACACGTGTCCATCACGGCGTGGTAGATCAGCAGCCAGCCGTCGTCGGTCTCGATTGGGATCGGCCCCGCCCCCACCTTGGTCCGCTGCCACCACTGCCCGGTCCGATCGCCCCCCTTGCGCATCACCAGCCGATGCACGCCCCAGTGACACATATCGGGACTTTGGCTCAGGTAAATGTCGCCAAACGGCGTGTGCCCGTCGTCGCTGGGACGGCTGAGCATGTAAAACTTGCCGTCGATCTTGCGCGGGAACAGCACGCCATTGCGATTGAACGGCAAGAAAGCGTTTTCAAGCCGTTCGAATGATTGAAAGTCGCGCGTGCGGGCGACGCTGATCGTGGGGCCGTTGTGCCCGCCGCACCAAGTCACGTAGTAGGTGTCGTCGATCTTGCACACGCGCGGATCGTAGGCGTACTCGACCCCTTCGGGCTGATCCTGGTAGCCGGTGAATTCGATCGGCTTTGGCTCGATGTGCCAGTCGAGCCCGTCATTGCTCCAGCCTGCGTGCAGGTGCGGATAGCGCGTTTGCAGTTCCACGCGGAACACGCCGGCAAAGCCGTCCCCGTAGGGAACCACCGCACTGTTGTAGATCCCTTGGGCGCCCGGCATATGGTGGCGGCCGATCACGGGATTGCCCGAGTGACGCCACAGCAACGACTGCGACCCTGCCGGACGCTGCTGCCACGGGATCGCCGCCGATCCCGTCGCGACGGGGGATTGTCCAAGCGTGGCGCGTGAAGCGGCAACGTGATCGGAAGTTTGCGCAGACGTCGAGGACGTGTTGGCCATGTCGTTCCCTAGGCGGGATATTCAAGATTGAAACGCGAAGACAAGTACTTGCCAGGAGCCACCCTGACGGGGGTGACCGAAGCGGTTCGCCCGGCTCCCAACGGCCCCCAGCAATCTAGAATAGCGCGAACTGGAGCCCAGTTCAAGTAGTTGAACAAGCAATCCGAGCAGTCTCGCTCCGCATGCACATTGAGCCGCGTGCCAAAATGGCCGATCATGCTTCACAGGGTGTGCCGCGCCACAGCGGCTCCGCTGCTCTCTGAACCTCTTGCACTGGCGGTCGCGATGTCTGGAAGTTCCGCCCCCCGTTTGAAAGACGTCGCCGAGGCGGCCAACGTCTCGCTCAGCGCCGCGTCGCGCATTCTCCGAGGCGAGCAGGAGCGGTTTGGCGCCGAGACCTGCCAGCGCGTGCTCGAAGCGGCCCGCAAACTCGGCTGGCGTCGCAATCTGCTGGTCAACGGCATCCAGACCGGCCGCACCAAGACCGTGGGGGTCATGATTCCGCCGTTCGACTCGTTCTGGGTCGACGTGCTCGCGGGCATCCATCTGTGCCTGGAGTCGGCCGACTACCTGCCGATCACGGTGTGGGTGGGCGATTGCCAAGAGATTCCCCACTTTGAGCAGGACCAGCAGCAGGGCCTGCGGCAGATCAGCCGGCTGTTGGACCGCCGCGTCGACGGGCTCATCCTGTGGCCGTCGTTTGCCGTGGCGTACTACGAGCATTTTCGCGAGTTGATCGAACGCCGCGTCCCCGTGGTGGTGATCGACCACGAGTTCTCGGCCGACAAGATTGCCGACTCCATTGAAACCGACGAACAGGGTTGCGCCCGCATCGTCGCCGAGCACCTGCTGGCGCTGGGGCATCGGGAAATTGCCTGTTTTTCCTCGCGCGAAACCGCCTGGCAAGCCTGGGCGGTGCGTCGGCGGGCGTCGTTCGAAGCGGCCGTTGACGAGTTGGCCAATCTGGAAGTCAGCACCTGGCGACTCAACCAATGGGGCAGCAACGGCGTCGAAGTAGCGACCGACATTCTCAGTAGCAATCCGCGCCCCACCGCCGTGTTCTGCGTAACCGATCACGAAGCCGCGTTCCTGTACGAGGCGGCCGAGCGATCGGGACTCCGCATTCCGCAAGATCTGTCGGTGGTGGGATTTGCGGATCTCGATTTCGCGGCGAAGATGCACCCGCCGCTGACCACAATGCGGCAACGTCCCAAGGAAATCGGTCGCCGCGCCGCCCAACTGATCCTCGACCGGCTCGATGGCGACTACGGCGACAATCCGCCGACCACCGTCCGCGTCGGCGGCGACTTGATCGTCCGGCAATCGTGTTCGCATCCCGGCGAGTGACGTCGGTCGGCCGCCCAGAATGCGGCTCCCGCGGCGCCGGTTGATCGCCGCCGCACAGCCGCTTTTCGTCCCGGTCCCGAATCGCCGCTGATTTGTCCAGAATTGTTTGACAACCCCGCGGCGCGGCACTATCCTGACGGGTGTTCAACTACTTGAGCAACTGCTTTTCTACAGGTTTGAGCCGACAGGCGGCCGGGATTCCGAGGGTTTCTCAAACAGCGGCCAGCGGGTGGTCAATCGGCAAGAGACAATGGAGCCATGCGGCCCCGACGGGCGCTGCCCTGACTCTCGCGCGCTGCGTTGCCACGCCAGGACACCGAGCGACTCTCTGACGTGAGTCCCACCGTCATTCGGCGGCTAGTCATGGGCACACTGCATTCTTTTCCAATGGTCATCTGGGGGACTGTCTAATGAAATTGCAACACGGCGCCGCGCTGGGCCTGATGAGCTGGGCGATGTCCCTGTTCGCTGTGACGCTGCTGGCGACTTCCGCGCAGGCTCAATCGCCGCGCGTGCTCTACACCTGGGACGGTGCAGCCGACGTCGACGACTGGGCCAAGAATTTCGGCACGAACGACGTGCTGCTCGATAACAACGTCGCGGGGCAACTGCGAATCGTCGAGATTGGCGCCCCGGGCGAGGACGTCGCCATCCGCGACGGAGCCAACCGTCGACTCGAAGAATCATCAGCGACCGGCGGCCTCGACTTGACCGGGCTCGACTTTCTGGAGTTCGATCTGGGGCACAACGGATCGGGTCCGATCGACGTGCAGTTCTACGTGCAAGCTTCGACCGGCTACAACTACGTGTCGCTGGCGCCGGATATCGCCGTGCAGCCCGGCGTGAACACCTACCAGGTGCCGCTCTCGGGGCTGACGCCCGCGCAACAAGTCTACATCCGTACGCTGGGTTTCAGCGCTCGTGATCACGTGGGCGAAGGCAACGTCGTGTGGACGCTGGAAGAGGTCCGCAGCGGCGGCACGCCGTTGATGGTCCGCGATCTGGCAACTCACGATGCAGGCACGTCCGACGGCGGCCTGCAGGGCGTCTTTGCCAACTTCGATCGCGGGGCGATCATCGGCAATGACGGCAATCAGAATCAGACCGGCTTGTCGCAGAACGCGGGCCTCGGCGCGCTGGAGTGGGTCGACCAGGGCGACCACGGCATCGGCGACGCCAGCGGCGCCGCCATCGCCTACGGCAACGGTACCGTGTTCAACGGCAACAGCTTCAACGAACGTCTGACCGACGTGTCGAACTACGACTACGTGATCTACCGCATGGCGGCCACCGATCCCACCAACGGCGCCGGTTCGGTCGACGTGCAAGCCTACTACCAAACCGGTTCGGGCTACACATACCAGTCAGCCGGCACCGAGTCGCTGCCGATCGACGGACAGTTTTACGACCTCATGTTCCCGCTGGCCGGGCTGAGCGACCTGTTCGACGTGCAGTTCAGCGGCGTGAATCTGGGCGCCCACACGAACGACATCACGGTCAACATCGACCTGGTGCGCTATGTGACCGTGCCCGAGCCGGCGAGCTGCGCATTGATGGGGCTCGCCGCGGCGGTCGTCGGTTGCGTCGTCCGCCGTCGGCGTGCGTGAGCACTCGCGACGCGGGAAACGAGGATGAATTTTCGGCGAGTGGTCGATCCGGCCCGCGCACGGGGCAGGCCGTGGTCCGGATCGGCGCTCGCGGCGGTACGAGGCGCCTTTGCCCGATCAGCGCACTTGCGCCAGGCGACCGCAACGGCCGCCAACCACTGTGTAACTTTTCGCAGCGAGCAACAGCAATCAAGAGGCTTGTCACAATGAGAGCAAATTCGTGCTGGATGGCGACAGCGACGCTGCTCGCCGCGATTCTACTGGACGGTTCAACGGCCCGCGGGCAGTTGTTGTGGTCGTTCGAAACGGGCTTGGAGGGATGGGAGGCGACCGGCTACACCGATTCCGATTTCATCTCGCTGGCGACCTCGGCCATGGGCGCCACGGACGGCACGCAGAGCATGGTCGTCGAAACGGGCCCCACCTACGGCTGGGACGTCCGCAGCAGCGTTTCGGCGGGCGACGCGGCCCGGTACGCCGCGTTCAACGCGGCGGCCGCGAACCTGGAAGGCTACACGCTCGACTTCGATGTATCGATCACTCCCGACAGCTTCAGCTCGCTGACTGATCCCGGCGGCTACTTCCTGCTGAATGTGGCGGTCAACAGCGACACGACTGGTTTTAAGCAGTCGCTGAACGTCACGCCCAACCTCGCCGGGCTGACCAACAACACGTTCCCGATCAGCATCCCCATGGCGTCGCTGCCGGTGTCGGCCAATTCCAGCTTCTACCAGTTGAACATCGGCAGCAACAGCGACCACACGAACGGCGGCGGCGGCGAAGGCGCCAAGTACTTCATCGACAACATTCGCCTGACGGCGTTGCCCACGCTCGTCGAGACGACGCTGTTCTCCTGGGAAACGCCCGACAACCCGGCTACGACCGAGGTCAACGAACAGTTCGAGGGTTGGGTTCCGGGGTTTCACGACGGGCACGTCCACTCGATCTCGACCGATGGCGCCACCGACGGCTCGTACGCGTTGGAGATCGACCGCCGCTCGCGCACCTCGCCCAACTTCTCCTGGGGCAGCCAGTTTCTGATCAGTTCGGACGTGGACCCCGATCCCGAGGTCGAGCAGATCGACCCCACGCTGCAGGCGCAGATCGACGATTTGGTCGAGAACATTAACGGCGCCACGGCCATCGCCTTCGACGTGCGGATCGGCGACAACTTCCCCTACAGCGGCGGTTACGCCAAGTTCGGCGTCCACTTTACCGACGACACGGGCGCCTTCTACGACGCCGAGGGGCAGAGCTTCAACGGGCCCGTCGAGGGCGACACCGGCACGGTGACGATTCCGCTGAGCAGCATGCTCGATAACACCTCGGGCCTGACGCTCGAGCAGGCGGGACTGCTGGTCGGGACGCACTTTCTGCGGATTGGCCTCTCGACCAATACCGACGTACCAGGCTTCTACCAAATTGACAACTTCCGCGTGATCAGCGAAGTGTCCACCGACAACGCCGACTTCGACGGCGACGGCGACGTCGACGGCGAAGACTTTCTCGCCTGGCAAGCGGGACTGGGCGTCGGCACGACGCTGGCCGATGGCGACGCCAACGGCGACGGCACGGTCGACAGTTCCGACCTGGCGATTTGGCAGGACCAGTACGGAACGGCGACGCCGGCGGCTGCGGCGGGCAACATCCCCGAACCGCAAACGCTGGTTTTGGCCATCGTCGCGCTGGGCGGCGCCGGACTGCTGCGGCGGCGGCGACCGTAGAATGTTGACAGAACAGGCAAGCTGAACGACGGACGGCAACGCGGTCGCCACGGCGGCGATCGCAAGAACTCTAGGGAGCGGAGAAAAGTCACATGGCGAGTGCCTCCACAGGTCAGCGCACGACGCGCCGGCGCAGCGCATTCACGCTCGTCGAGCTGCTGGTGGTGATCGCCATCATCGGCGTGCTGGTGGCGCTGCTGCTGCCGGCGGTGCAGGCGGCCCGCGAAGCGGCCCGTCGCGCCCAGTGCCAGAACAACCTCAAGAACATCGCCCTGGGCGTGCTGAACTACGAGTCGAGCAAAGGCGTCCTGCCGGCGCCGGCGTATATCGTGCCCGACAGTGGTTTCCAAACGCTGAAGGACGATCGTCTCTTTACGAATTGGCTGATTGAGATCCTGCCGCAACTCGAGCAACAGAATCTTTACGATCGATTCGATGCCAAGTGGAACGTGACCGATGTCTATGACTCCAAGCGCGTGACCGAACCGGCATCAAACAGTCCAAATGATGTCGAGGAGATCGCGACCGAAGTGCCGCTTTTCCTTTGCCCCAGCGACAGCGGAGCCGGCAACCCGTTTGTTGGCGGATACAACTCACTCACGTGGGCGCGAGGCAACTACGGACTCAATGGCTACCAGTATTGGGGCAACTACGAGAACAATCAGGTCGCGGCAGGAACAAAGCCTCCAAGGCGGGACGATTCGAAGCTTCCGGGGGTGCTCGATTTCAACGTCGGCATTGGCGCGGTGAGCTGGGAGGGCCGAGAGTTGCGGCGCATCTCCGACGGCGCCAGCAACACCATACTCATCGGCGAAATGCGGGTCGGGCTCAGCCCGCGCGATCGCCGCGGCGTCTGGGCGATGGGCATGTGCGGGTCCAGCTTCCACTGCCGCCACGCGTCCGACGTTCAAGGCGCTGTGAATTCCTGCAATGGATACGACGACGACGTCTACGGGGCCGATAAGATTATCGAAGACGTCGGAAATCCAACGCTATTCGCTGAGTGCATGCGGCCCGATCCCAGTTCGGGCGCGAATGCCAGCGGCCAGTCGGTCATTCGCAGCGTCCACCCCGGCGGGGCCTATGTGGCGCTGCTCGACGGCAGCGTGCGATTCATCAGCGACTTTATCGACGCGGGCAATATCACCGGCGGGTCGTGCATTGGCTGCAGCAACGACAATGACGTCCTGCCGGGGAACTTCGGTCCCTGGCAGCGGCTCAACGTTTCGACCGACGGCCTGACCACCGGCACGATCGAGTAACGTCGTCCGAGCAACGAAAACGAAATCGCGGCGGCGGCTCGCGAGATTTCCGATTTCTCAGGAGCGAGCATGCGGCAACGTGGGATCAACGCACTGGGCTGGGTCGTCGCGCTCGGCGCGTTAGTGCTGGCCGGCTGCTCCGGCTCGCCGTCGCCATATGACTACATTCCCATTGAAGGAACCGTGGCGTACGAGGACGGCACGCCGCTACCCAAGGGCGGCTTCGCGCTGAAGTTCTACGCCCTGGACGCTCCGCAGGTCGAAGGCATGACGCCGCGGCCGGCGCAGGCCAACGTCGACGCGACGGGCAAATTCGAGTACGTCACCAGCTACAAGCACGCCGATGGGCTGATCCCCGGTCAGCACCGCGTGGTGTTTTTTTACGCCACCGACGACGCCGGCAAACCGCTGGTGCCGCGCGAGTACGCGATGCCCGACAGCTCGCCGCTGGTGATCGACACGGCCGACGCCCCGCTGGAAATCACGGTTCCCAAGCCGTAGGGTAGAATGAACCGGCGGCGGCGTACCGGGAGCCGGCGCCGGGGACACGCTTCCGGCTCGGCAGGAGCCTCGCCCTCCCCAGTCGCCGATCGCGTGCGTTGTGATTGGGCGCAAGCCAACAGCACCGCTGTGCCTCTCGATGCGTTGCATGTCATGAAGAACTGGCACATCCTTGTTGTCTTGATCGCGGTGATGAGTCCGCATCCGAGCCGCGGCCAGAGTTTCCGCTTCGAAGCGGAAACCGGCGCGTTGACCAACGTGGTGGTCGGCAACTCCGTCCCCGGCTTTTCGGGCACGGGCTACGTCACGGGCTTTAACAACCAAGACGCCGTGCCCGATTTTGTCGAACTGAATGTGCAGCTCCCGGCGGGGCTGTACGAGATGTATGTCGGCTATCGCTCGCAGTACGGGCCCAAGGGCTACGACTACCGGGTCGGCGATCAGACGGGCACGGGGATGTTCCCGCAGTCGCAGACCTTCGCCGCGGACCGCGCGGGGCTGTTCACAGTCGGCGACGGCACGACCACGCTCGGCATCTACGAGGGGTGGGGCTTTTACGACCTCGACTACCTGGAGCTGCGCCCCTTCGCGCCGCCGGTAGTGTCGCCCGTCGCGCCGCAGTTAGTCGACGCCCAGGCCGACTACCACGTCCAGGTGCTGATGAACTATCTGGCCAGCCAATACGGCCGCACCACGCTGGCCGGGCAGCACCACGAGCAGAGCAAGAATCTGTCCTTTCCCGTGGCGTCGTACCTCAGCAAGTCGGGCGGCATGATCCCGGCGGTCCGCAGCTCGGACTTCATTGAGTACTCGCCCACGCGGATCCAGTTTGGCGTCAATCCCAACAACGAAACCGAACAAACGATCGCTTGGGCCCAGACCACCGGCGGCGTGGTCAGCATGATGTGGCACTGGAACGCTCCCGGCGACCTGGTCGATCAGCCGGGCCGGGAATGGTGGCGCGGATTCTACAGCGACGCGACGACCTTCGACCTGCACGGCGCGCTGGCCAACCCGGCGGGCGCCGACTATCAGCTCCTGCTCCGCGACATCGACGCGATCGCCGTGCAACTGCAGAAGCTCCAGGACGCCGGCGTGCCGGTGATTTGGCATCCGCTGCACGAAGCCCAGGGCGGCTGGTTCTGGTGGGGCGATCACGGCCCCGAAGCGTTCAAAGGCCTGTGGCGGCTGATGCACGACCGGCTGACCAACCACCATGGGCTGCACAATCTCATCTGGGAATATGCGGTCGGCATGTCCGGCAGCGACCCGCTGAGCCCGCAGTGGTACCCCGGCGACGACGTCGTCGACATGGTCGGCCTGGACGTGTACACCGAGCCGGGAGCCAGCATGAGCGGCGAGTGGAGCGACTCGCTGGACGAGTTTGACGGCCGCAAACTGATCGCGCTCTCCGAAACCGGCACGCTGCCCGACCCCGCGGCGCTCGACCTGTGGAATATCAGTTGGAGCTACTTCTCGCCGTGGAAAGGAACGTTCGTCAACGACATGACGGCCGCCGAGCTGCAGGCGCTCCTGGGCGACGAGCGCGTGATTACGCTCGACGAGCTGCCCGCCCTGCCCTGGCGCGTCGGCGGCGAGTTCCAGCCGGCCGACTTCAATTTTGACGGCGTGATGGACGCCGACGACCTGTCCGCGTGGTCGGCGGCTTACGGGGTGACCCGATTCGCCGACGCCAACGGCGACGGCGTCACCGACGGCGCGGACCTGCTGGCCTGGCAACGCCGCGGCGGGCAAGCCGCGGCGGCGCTCGTCGGCGAAGTGGCCGAACCGGCGGCGGTTGGGTTGGGCGCGCTCGCCTGCGGCGTCGCGGCCGCCGTGCGCTGGCGGACGGCCGCGAAGCAGTGACGCCCCCGTGGTCGATTCTCTCCGAGAATCGACCAATCGAGTTCGCCAACCGGTCCCCCTCAAGCGCCAAGACGCCGGCGTCCCCATCATCGATTGCGACCGCATCGCCCCGCTGTCGCGGCGCCGCATTGATCGATTCTCGGAGAGAATCGACCACGGTGCTCACACCTTCGGGATCTCAAACCCGGGCCGCGGCGTGCGGGCCATCAGGGCCGCGGCCTGGTCGTCGCCCGTGATCTGCTCGGCCTCAGGGTCCCAGGCAATCGTGCGTCCCAGCCGGGCGGCGATCGACGACAGGTGGCACACGTTCATCGTCTGCACATGCGAGTAAACGTCCGACACCGGCAGCCCGCCCTCGCGGATGCAGCGGTAGAAGTTCTCCTTGTGCCCTTCGTACGGCTTGCCCCGGTACAGCTCGCGGAGCTGCTCGTCGCCGAACTTGCCCTCGTCCCAGTTCTCCTCGACCGGCGTGCCGGAGATCTTGCCGCGATTGACGAACAGCCGGCCCTTGTCGCCTTCGAACAGAATGCCGTTGTCGCCGCGGCTGGTCACGTGCATCTCCATGCCATCGGCAAAGCGGCTGATCACGTTGAAGTCGTGCGACGTGTTGTAGCAGTTGTCGACCGTGGGGTAGCCGTTCTCGAAGGGGACCGGGTGCTTCGCGTCGGCGCCGTCGATTTCCACCGGGCCCGTGCCCTGCTTGTCGAGCCCCAGCGCCCACAGGGCGATGTCGACATGGTGCGCGCCCCAGTCGGTGAACTTCCCGCCAGAGTATTCGTACCACCAGCGGAATTCATAGTGGCAACGGCGATTCATGTAGTCGACCAACGGCGCCTGCCCCAGCCACATATACCAATCGATCCGCGCCGGCGGCACTTCCGGCTGGAACGGCCCGCCAGTCGGTGCGCCGTTGATGCCGCAGGTCACCTTGTTGATCTTGCCCAACAGGCCCTGTTGCACCATGTTGATCGCCCGCAGAAAGCGATCGCGATCGCTCCGCTGCTGCGTGCCGATGAAGAACACCAACTCGGGATTCGCTTTGCAGGCGTTGCGAATCAGTTGGTTCTCCTCGAGGGTGAGCGTGAGCGGCTTCTGACAAAACACATGCTTGCCGGCCAGCAACGCCTCGACGGCGATCTTCACGTGCCAGTGGTCGGGCGTGACGATGCTGACCACGTCGATATCATTTCGATCGAGTACGCGGCGATAGTCCTCGTAACAATCCGCGCGACCTCTGCCGATGCCGTCGTGGTAGTTCGCCCGCTGGCAGTGGTACGAGTCGACGTCGCAGACCGCCACGATATCGCCAAAGCGGGCGTGCCCCAGGGCGTCGCCGGTGCCCATGCTGCCGGTGCCGATGCAACCGATGCGCGGGCGATCATTCTTGGACGTGTTAGCCAGCGCCGAAGCGGTCCAGGAGAAATACGGAACGGCCGCGGCCGAGGCGGCAGTGGACAGAAAACGCCGACGACTCGGCTGCAAGCGACGGGAGGAATCGGAGTGCGACATGAGTGATCAGTGTGGTGAGCAGAGAGGAAACAAGACGAAGGGCGACGAACACGCCCCGGCCCACGCAGCCGCTGGGGGCGCTGGGCCAAGCGACGATTGTAACACGCCAGCTCGCTCGCCGCGTCGGGGGGCGGGCGGATCCCTCCTGCGAGGGTATCACGACCAACAGCCGTCGTCCCAAAGCTGCCGCTCGGTCCAGATGACCTTGCTACGATCCGTGCCCGTCCAGAGGGCGCCCGCCGTCCGGGCGCCGCGTAGATTGGCAATTCGCACATCGGCGTAGCAGATGCGGGCGTCGCGGAGGTCGCTGTCGACCAGCCGGGCGCCGAACAGCTTGGCTTCCGACAGATTGGCCCCCCGCAGCACGGCCGCCGACAAATCGGCGTCCTCCAGCTGGGCGCAGCGGAGGTCGGCGTGCGACAGAGTGGCGCACTCCAACACGGCGCCGCGCAAGTTCGTCTGCTGCAACTGAGCGGCATCGAGATTCGCAGCCACGAGCGTCGCCGCCACCAGCAGAGCGCCCCGCAGCGACGCCCCGATGAGATTGGCCGACGAGAGTCGCGCCCCCGAAAGATCCGCGCCGCTGAGGTCGACGCCGGCCAGGTTCGCCCCGCGCAGATTGACGCCGCGGAGCCAGATGCCGCGAAAATCGCGCTGGCCTTGGTCGTAGCGGTTGATCAGATCGCTGGCGGTCATCGCGGTGGCAGCTCACACGGAAAACGATCACGCAATCAGCGTACGCGCTGGCGCACTTCGGAACAAGCAACGCCATCGACTCACTGCTGAAGGACTGCGAGACCTGCGCCGCGTTACTCGGCTTCGTAGGTCAGCACCACCCGCGAGCCGATCTCGTGCGCGAACGCGTTGACGCTCAGCTCGACGCCGCCCTTGGCGAATTCCGAGTAGCGGCGGTCGTCGGAGATGATCGGCCGCCGCGTCTCGCGGTAGCCTTTCTGGCGGAGCTGCGCGGTGAGGAATTCGTACAGCTCCGGCAGTGGGAGCGTCGACTTGAACAGCCGCCGCTCGCCCAGGTCATATTCCTGATCGCGGTAACCCTCGGGCGCCGCGAATTCCCGCTGCAGGACCAGGTAGGCCTGCGGCTGCGGCACGCCCAGCTTCGCCAGGCTGGCGGGGTCGTCGGTCCCCTCAAACGATAACTCCTCGGTGTCCATGCTCACGTCGACGCCATCGGGCGACTCGTCCAGGTTGACCTCGACCTCGGCGTCGCCGTGCTGAAACGTGATCGTCACCTCGTCCTCGTCGACGTCCGAGGCAGTCGCTTGCCAGCCCCGCTTCGCCATCTCCGTGGTGTAGAACCTGGTCAACTGGGCCAGCGATGAGGGACTCTCGAATTCGATGTCGCCGAACACCGCGCTGAACTCGATGTTGCGGGCGTCGGCAGGGAACGGCAGCCGCCGCGCCTCGGCGACAACGTCCACGTCGGCCGCGACCGGCACGTCGGCCAACTCCTGGGCGAGCTTCTCCTGGGCGGCGGCCTGCATCTGCTCGACGCGTGCTTGCTCGGCCTGCTCGGCGGCTTTCTTGCGGGCGATCGCGGCGGTCGCCTTGGCAAACGAGGCCGTGACCTGCTGTTCGTACTTCACGTCCGCGGGGCCAATCGGCCTGACGACGATGTTGCGATAGTAGGTCGGCGCCGGCATGAAGCCGCGCTGCGACTTCAGCGCCACGGCGCCCTTGACTGGATGGATCGGCTCGACCTGGTTGACGATGCGGTTGTTGACGATCACCGTGAGCCGCTCGCCGTGGCACATCACTCTCACGTTGTTCCACTGGCCCATATCGCGCTCGACATCCCGGGCAAAGCCCGGCGCTCGATGCACCCAAGCGTCGGTATTGTGCACGTTCTCATTGTCGATGTCGCGGAGGAACACATTGCCGGTGTCGCGCAGCGAGAGTTCCACCGACTTGGGCGCCCCAAACGCTCCTTTCTCCGGCGATGCGTTCAGATACACCGAGCCCAAACTGCCGACCGCGACGCCGTTGCCCTCTTCGGTGCTCATCGTGCGGATCTCAAACGTCAGCACGTAATCTTCCCACGTCTTGTCGTGGATCAGAAAACCGGGGGCTAAACCGCGGCAGACGAGCATCCCGCGCTCGACGACCCACGGCGCTTCCACCTTGGCCGCTTCCTCGTCTTCGGGGTGAAACGCCCAACCGGACAGGTCCTTGCCGTTGAACAGCGGGGTCTCGGCGGCGACGCCCGTCGGGCAAGCCGCCACCAGCGCCGCGATCGCGGCAGCCAGCCAGAATACAACGCGCATGGCGAACCTCGGAGGTGCGTGGAGCGAGCGTGCCGGCCAGTCTACCGGCTGTGGAGAGCGGCGTCGAAACTCGTCCGGAAACGCCGGGCGAATCCCGGGGCGAGAATCGGCAGTGCAAGCCGAGTCCCCGGCACGTTGCCGACGAAGCTCAAGCGCTGCTTACACGCGAGATCACCATTGGCGTCGGAAACCTGACGCGCTGGGGCGAAGAAACGAGAAAAAATGGGGGCACGAAATCAGCGAACCAACTCATAGCGCGGAGGACGAGCGCATCGCCCGGCACTCGCGTGCCAGCTATGCTTCCGCCGTGGCCGCGGCCAGTTGCTTGGAGTAGGCGCTGCCGCGGAAGGCGGCCTCGTCGATCCGGCGCCCGCTGCTCGGCAACATGCTGGCCATGCCTTCGTTCTGTTCCACCGAAGTCACCGCGTCGAGATACGCCTTGCACTGGTCCGAGACCATCAACGGCAGATTGTCGGGGGCCAGCGGTTCGTTCAACTCGAACGCGATCACCGCGTCGAGACACGCCCCCATGGCGCCCCGATGCTCCAACAACGCTTCCTTAAAAGCGTCGGTCACGGGCAGCTCCTGCACGATCCCGTCCAACGGCCGGTCGAGCATAGCGTCGATCAACGACAGCAACCCGACCGTGAAAAAGGCGTCTTGATTCGGCTCGCCCATGGCATGAGCCAGGTTCTTGCAGGCCGTCGCGCGGACCAGCGCCGTGCGCGTCAGCACCGTCGGCTTGTCGTTGACCGAGGTCATCAGCAGTAAGTTGACCATGCGACGCACAGTCTCCTTGCCCAGATACACGATCGCCTGTTGCACCGAGTCGACCGGGCTGCGCCGACCGTAGGCCGACGAGTTGACGAACTTCATCAGCTTGTGAGCCAGCGCGGGATCCTGCGAGACGGCGGCCTCGATCTCGTCCGGCCCCGCCTCCAGCGTGTTCACCGCGGCGAGCGTCTGGATCAGCGCCGAGTAACTGGTGCGGACGACCTTGCCGTCGACCACGTTCGGTTGCGAGAAAAAGTGCCCCTGCAGCAGCGCGCAGCCCAGCTCGGAACACATCTCGTACTGTTCGTGCGTCTCGACATTGACGGCCAGCGCCGCAATGTCGTTGTCGTTGAGCAACTGTACGTGCGCTCGCAGTTGCTTTTCCGTCAACTTGGTGACGTCGAGCTTGATAATGTCGGCATACGGGAGCAACGGATCCCAGCGCGGCGAATAGACAAAATCGCTCAGGGCGATGCGGTAGCCCTGCTCTGAGAGCTTGCGGATACCCGAGGCGACGGCTTCGTCGATCTCTACGCTGGGGGGCACCTCGACGACGAGCTGATCAGCTTGGTGCGGAATGTCCGTCGTTCCGTCCAGGAACGGTTTGGAGAAATTGACGAACGCCAGTCGATCGCCCACGACGCTGTCCAGCCCGATTTCGACCAATGCACTGACCAGCACGTCGGTGGCCCCGGCGTCGCCCTTGAGCCGATTAGCCGCGGCCATGTCGGTCGCCGCGTCGCGGCACAGCAATTCGTAGCCGATCACCTGCTGCTTGGCGTCAAGAATGGGCTGGCGGCCGAGGGAGACGGTATTCGACGATGCTAACGTGGTCATTTCGTGTGAGGCCCGTGCTGGCGGCTGGCGCTTTGTGCGCGGCGAACATGCGGACAATCGGGCGAGACTCCCTCGCCCCGGCAGCGGAGACAGGCGCCATCGCCGCGACCGTGTGCGCACGCCTGCCCGTCAACAACGCAATGCCTTGAAAACATAGGTTGCAGTCGGCCCGCGAGGTCGAGAAAACCCTGGCAGCTCGCGTCGGCGCTAACAAGCACAAGCGTTACAGAACGACGCGACGGGCGACGCCCCGCAGCGCACCCCCAGACAGAGGGCCGCCGCGGCAAAGCTCGCTGAAATCGCCGCGTCGGCGCGCGACTCTTGCCAACATCCCCCGCGGTGGGCGATAACAGGGCGACCTCGCCGGCCACAGGGGACGCGGCTGTCGGCGGCTGGGCGAGAAGCTCCGACGGAGTGTCTTGTTGGCGGCGTCCTGTTCGGCTTCCTCATCCACCCCCGCACGCCCATGCGCAGGACTGCGCCAAGCCGTCGCCTGGCGGCCTTCTCTCTGGTCGAATTGCTTGTGGTGATCGCGATCCTGGCCATCCTGGCGGGATTGCTGCTGCCGGCCGTTCAGGCGGCGCGCGAGGCGGCCCGCATGACGCAGTGCCGCAACAACGTCAAGCAGATCACCACGGCGGTGCACAACTTCGAGTCGGCCCGCCGGTACTTCCCCGGCCACGCGGGCGAAGCGGCGCCGGCGCGGGTCGTCGTGGGGCAAGAGCGCACCGACCGCGCCCGCGGCATGCGCGCCACCGGCAACTGGCTGTTGCAATCGCTCCAATACATGGAGCACGCCGGCATCGTCGACGACCTGATCGCCGCGGCCGAAGGGCGGCCCGATCCGCTGCAACTGGCCGCGGCGGGCGAGCCGCTGCCGCCGCAAATCGCCGCCGCGGTCGCCGCCCCGACGCCCACGCTGTACTGCCCGTCGCGACGACCGCCGGCGGCGTATCCGTTGTGGAACGAGGTGGCCGCGGCGTTGGGTCCCGCGGGCGCTCGCACCGACTACGCCATCAACGGGGGCAGTGCGGTCAATTCCGACGCCGAGGTGGAGCCGGGCGCCGACGTCCTCGTCGACGAGTCGGGCGATTCGCCCAACATTGACCTGCTGCAGGACGGCGTCTGGTCGATGGGCACGCGCACCGCCTTGCGGATGATCGTCGACGGGACCAGCCACACCTATCTCGTTGGCGAGAAGGCGATGGACGTGCTGCACTACGAAACGGGCAAAGACGTCGGCGACCGCGGCCCGGTGGCCGGATTGACCGCCCACATTGGCGCGGCCAACTCGTACGTTCGCTTCGCCGCGCGAACGCCGGCGCGCGACATCGAAAACAACTGCCGCGCGTGCCACAACTTTGGCAGCGCCCATCCCAGCGCCATGAACATGTCGCTGGCCGACGGCTCGGTGCAGACGCTCGGCTACGACATGGACATCGCCGTGCACCGCGCGTTGGCCACCGTCGCCGGCGAGGAAATCGTCGACGGCGTGAATTGAGCGCGTCGGGCGCCTTGCCCGATCGCGGCTTGTCCGCCCGAGGGACGCGCGACGCCCGAACCTCCTCGACACTTTTGCCATCGTGCAAAACTCTTAAATTCACGAGCAAAACTCAGCTCAACGGCGCGGCGGCGCGTGACCGTAGTCGTTGGCCGGCTTGAACTTGCGTCAGCCGCCGGCAATCGCCGCGCGGAGGTTTTTGCCAGCGAAACTCCCGTCAGAGGTGCAAAACCCTCGGCCGCGCCGGCTGCCGTGCACGACGCCCCCCGCGCTCCGAAACCCCGCCGCCGCGACAGTTCTTTTCTACCTCAGGCGCTGGCTCGTTTTCCACAGAATTTGTTGGCCTGGGGTGATACGGCTGGCTTGGCTGCGGACGAGCGACGGGAGCCCCCAGTGGCGATTGCTGAGAGGTCGCTCCGTCACCCCCCACATACAAGGGGCAAACGGCATCACCCCCCGTCGGTCGGCAGAAACCCGCGGGTTTCTCCATTTTTCCGCGTCAGTCTCGGCCCCCGCGACGCGGATACACAGGTGCGGGCGTCGCGAGCGCGGCGGGCCGCCGCTTTGTCGCCGACTTGTCCTGAACACAACCCGCCAGGGGCGGTGCGCGCCGGCGACGTGTGTTGCCTCGCAGTCTCTCTTCCTTTGAGTTTGCTACCGGAGATTCGACTCATGAAAACAGCGACCGGCCTTTTTTCTCTTACGCTCGCCATTGTCTTGGGATGGAGCGGGCACGCGGCGGCGGAAATCATCGGCGCCGACGATTTTAGCGAACCCGACGGCACGGCCCTGGGAGGCAAGGCGGCCGATGTCGGCGGCACGTGGTCCAGCAACGGCCAGATCAACGGCGGGGCGTTCGACACGGCGCAGTTTGGCGGCGCCCACGACGGCAGCTTCGTCAGCCTCACCCGCGCCCTGGCCGCGGGCGAGACGCTGGTCATGCGGTTCGAGACGCTGGAAACCGACGGCACGATGTTTCAGCCGGACAACAACTACGCCGGCATTTCGCTGTACATCGACAACGACGAAAAGTTCTTCGTCGGCGATCCCGCCGGCGGCGTCGATGCGGCAGGCACGGGGTGGACGGCCGACGGCTTCGCCGGCGGCAGCGGCGCGGTGATCTCCACCATCGGCGCCGAGGCGGTCACTGGCGTGTTCATGTACAACTATGACACTGGCAACGCTTCGCTGACCGTAAGCGACGGCGCCGCCACCGAAACCGTGTACCGCACGTACGACCCCGGCGTGGCCGTCAATCGGCTGCGCATCCAAGCGGGCGACGGCCTGGCCGAGATCAACGTGAGCTCGCTGGAAGTGTCCGCCGTGCCGGAACCGGCGACGGTCGGCCTGCTGGCGGTCGCGGCGGTCGGCCTCGCGCTGCGGGCGAGAAAGCGACTGGCGTAGCGGGCGGCGCTTGCATCCTTCAAGCCACAAGACGTGTGCCATGCCCACGCCGGTCCGCCGGCGTGGGCATGCGGCGTTATGGGGGCCACATGCCCGCGTAAAAAAGTCCGAGGGCAGTGCTAGATACGCCGAGCGAGTTGATGGACGCGTGCCACTGCTGACTTGCTCAGCAGTGGGCCGCGGGAGTCGAGTTGGAAGTTGTTGGGAACGTCGCCGGGGAAGCAGACCAAGTCACCGCTTCACACTGCTGGACGAGCCAGCAGTGGCACACAGCGGCGGTGCGAATTTGCCACCCAGCGCGCTTCAAAGCCGTTGTGCCGCACGTTGAAGTCAACCAGCCAAGTAGGATGGCCAATACGAAATTAGCCCCCGGTCAGTGACCGGGGGCTAAGTGGGGGGTTCGCGGCGGGTGACCCGAGTGGGCGACTACTCGCCCAGCAGTTTGCGCACCACCAACTGCAGAATCCCGCCGTGGCGGTAATACTCTAGTTCCACTGGCGTGTCGATTCGCACTCGTACGTTGAAGCTGCGGCTGATGGTGCTTTCGCCCTCGGAGGCCGGTTGCTGGCGGGCGAGGACCGTCAGGGTTTGGCCCGGTTGCAGGTCGTCGCCCAGGTCGGGGAAGTCGAAGATCTCCTCGCCGGTGAGTCCCAGGCTTTGCCAGGTGACGCCGTCTTCGAATTGCAGCGGCAGCACGCCCATGCCGACCAGGTTGCTGCGGTGGATCCGCTCGAAGCTGGCGGCGATGACCGCGCGGACTCCCAGCAGGAACGTGCCCTTGGCGGCCCAGTCGCGGCTGCTGCCGGTGCCGTACTCGGCGCCAGCCAGCACGATCAGCGGCGTGCCCTCGTCCTTGTACTTCATGGCCGCGTCGTAGATCGCGTACTGCTCGCCGCTGGGCAGGTGACGGGTGACGCCCCCTTCGGTGCCGGGGGCCAGCAGGTTGCGAATGCGGATGTTGGCGAACGTGCCGCGGGTCATCACGCGGTCGTTGCCGCGGCGGGCGCCGTAGCTGTTGAAGTCGACCGGGTCGACGCCGTTTTCGATCAGATACTTGCCCGCGGGGCTGGTCTTGGCGATGGAGCCCGCCGGGGAAATGTGGTCGGTGGTGACGCTGTCGCCGAGGGCCGCCAGGCAGCGGGCGCCCACGATCGGCTCGATCGGCCCCGGCTCGGGGGTCAGGTCAACCAAGAACGGCGGCTCCTGGATGTACGTGCTGGTCTCGTCCCACTCGTACAGTTCGCCGCCGGTGACCTCGATGGCGTTCCACTTGGGGTTTTTCTTCCACACATCGTCGTACTGCTCTTGGAACATCGCGGGCAGCACCGAGTCGTTCACCACCGCGGCGACTTCCTCGTGGCTGGGCCAGATGTCCGCGAGGTACACCGGGCTGCCGTCTTTGCCCGTGCCGATCGGCTCGTTGGGCAGATCGATGTCGGTCGTGCCGGCCAGGGCGTAGGCGACCACCAGCGGCGGGCTGGCCAGGTAGTTGGCCTTCACGTGCGGGTTGATGCGGCCTTCGAAGTTGCGATTGCCGCTCAGCACGCCGGCCACGACCAGGTCGTTCTCGCTGACCGCCTGGGCAATCGGCCCGGGCAGCGGGCCGCTGTTGCCGATGCACGTAGTGCAGCCGTAGCCCACCGTGTTGAAACCGACCGCGTCCAGATATTGCTCGAGCCCCGAGTGCTGGAAGTACTCGGTCACGACGCGGCTGCCGGGCGCCAGGCTGGTCTTCACATGCGGTGCGGACGTGAGCCCCTTCTCGACCGCTTTCTTGGCGACCAGCCCCGCGGCGATCATCACCGACGGGTTGCTGGTGTTGGTGCAGCTGGTGATCGCCGCGATCACGACGCTGCCGTGCTTCACGGGGAACTCGGCGCCCTCGTACTGCACGCTCACGCCGTCGAAGCCGGGATCGGCCACCGCCACGGCCGGTTCGGGATGAGCGGCGCCGGGCTCGACGGGCTGGCCCCCTTCGCCCTCCCAGCGGCCTTCGGGCTTGTTGGCCGGCGGCTCCTTGCCGAACACTTCGTCCAGGTCGCGCTGCCAGGTCGACTGCATCGCGGCCAGCGTGATGCGGTCCTGCGGGCGCTTCGGCCCGGCCAGCGACGGCTCAACGCTGCCCAGGTCCAACTCCACGGTCGAGCTGAACGTGGGCGCCGGCGTGGCGTCGGTGCGGAACAGGTTCTGCTCCTTGGCGTACCGCTCGACCAGTTGCACCTCCGCGTCGGTGCGGCCCGTGCGGGTGAGGTACCGCAGCGTCTCGTCGTCCACGGGGAAGAAGCCCATGGTGGCGCCGTACTCGGGCGCCATGTTGGCGATGGTGGCCCGGTCGGCCAGCGACATCTTGCTGACGCCCTCGCCGAAGAACTCGACGAACTTGCCGACGACCTTCTGCTTGCGCAGGATCTCGGTCACGGTGAGCACCAGGTCGGTCGCGGTCGCGCCGGCGGGCAGCTCGCCGGTGAGTTTCATGCCGACCACCTCGGGCATGAGCATGTAAATCGGCTGGCCGAGCATGACGCCCTCGGCCTCGATGCCGCCCACGCCCCAGCCCACCACGCCCAAGCCGTCGATCATCGTCGTGTGGCTGTCGGTGCCCACCAGCGAATCCGGCACGGCCACCTTCAGTCCGTCGGTCGCGCCGGGGTCGTCGCGCAGAAAGACGCACTTGGCCAGATATTCCAGGTTGACCTGATGCACGATGCCGGTGCCCGGCGGGACGACGCGGAAGTTGGCGAACGCGTCCTGCCCCCAGCGGAGGAACTCGTACCGTTCGGCGTTGCGTTGGAATTCCAGTTCGATGTTCTGCTCAAGCGATCCGTCGGTGCCGAAAAAGTCGACCTGAACCGAGTGGTCGATCACCAGGTCGACGGGCACCAGCGGGTTGATCTTCTTGGGGTCGCCGCCCAGCCGCTGCATGGCGGACCGCATCGCGGCCAAGTCGACCACGCACGGCACGCCGGTGAAGTCCTGCAGCACGACGCGGGCGGGCTTGAAGGGGATTTCGACGCCGGCGTCTCCGGGAGCGAGCACTCCCCGGCTCGCAGTCCAGTTGGCGAGGTTCTTGACGTCCTTTTCTTCCACGACAAAGCCGTCGCAGTTCCGCAGGCACGATTCCAGCAGCACGCGGATCGAAAACGGCAGGTCGTCGACCTTCGTCAGCCCCGCCTCTTCGAGCTTGGCCAGCCGATAGATGGCGGCCTGGCCGGCGCCAGTGTCAAACGTATCGCGAGCGGCAAACGGATCGGTCTTGGCCATGGCAGGTGTCGGGTGGGTTGGAGGCGGGGGCGGGTTGGGCGTTTTGTGAGTCGGATTTCGGCCCGGCCGCCGCGAGCGGGCAAGCTCGCCGGCCGCGGGGCGCGAGGCCGCCATTCTAGCGAATCGCCTGGGAAAACGGCAGGGAGTGGGCGAGACTCCACGCGGGGTGGAAAGGTCGGGTGAGTCCGGCGAGAATAGCGACCTCCCGTAGGTCAGACTTTCTAGCCTGACGCGCACCGCGTTGGAATCCGCCCGCCCGTTACCAGATGCATTGTCAGGCTGGAAAGCCTGACCCACGCTCGCCGCCGCCTATGTCTGACTCGCCCCGCAAGCCCTGGCACACCACCCCGCCGCTGACCGACCGGATGCCGGGGGGGATTCCGTACATCGTCGGCAACGAGGCGGCCGAGCGGTTCAGCTACTACGGCATGCGGGCGATTCTGTATCTGTTCATGACCGAGCACCTGCTCGACGCGGCGGGCAAGCCGGCGCACTTCGACGCGACCACCGCGACCGAGTGGCAGCATTGGTTTGGGTTCGGCGTGTACTTTCTGCCGATGGCGGGAGCGATTCTGGCGGACTGGTTGTGGGGCAAGTACCGCACGATCCTGTGGTTATCGCTGATGTACTGCCTGGGGCATGCCGTGTTGGCGCTGGTCGATCTGCCGCATCTGACGGGCATCGCTCCCAAGTCGCTGCTGGCGCTGGCGCTGGTGTTCTTGTCGATCGGCGCGGGGGGGATCAAGCCGTGCGTCTCGGCGCATGTGGGGGACCAGTTCGGCAAACTCAATCAGCACCTGCTGCCGCGGGTGTATCAGTGGTTCTACTTTGCGATCAACGTGGGCGCCGCGGCGTCGATGATCCTGACCCCCCGGTTGATGGACGCCTACGGCCCGCCGGTGGCGTTCGGCGTGCCGGGCGTGTTGATGGCCGTGGCCACGGTGGTGTTCTGGCTGGGTCGGTACAAGTTCGTGCACGTGCCGCCGACCGGCAATCGCATCTTCAGCGAGATCGTCAGCCCGGCCGGCCTGCGGGCGATGGCCAACCTGCTGCCGCTGTACATGTTCGTGATCCTGTTCTTCGCGATGTTCGAGCAGACTCAGAGTACCTGGATCGAGCAGGCCAAGAGCATGGACCGCGTGATTCACTTGCCCGTGGTCGGCGAGTTCGAATTCAACCCGGCCGAGATCCAGGCGATCAACTCGATCTTCGTGCTGATGCTCATTCCGCTGTTCGCGACGGTGATCTACCCGTTCTGGGGCCGCTTCACCGAGGTGACGCCGCTGAAGAAAGTGGGCGTGGGGCTGTTCGTCACGGCGGGATCGTTTGTGGTGTGTGCATTGGTGCAGGAGCGGATCGATCCGTGGACGGCGCCGCGCCAAGCCGTGGATTTCGGGCTGTCGCAGTTGCCCGTGACCGCTGCGGGCCTGGGCGACGAGTTGGTCATCGCCAACGACGCGCCGAGCATCTGGTGGCAGGTGCTGGCCTATCTGATCCTGACCGCCGGCGAGGTGCTGGTGTCGATCACGGTGCTGGAGTTCTCCTACACCCAGGCGCCCAAGACGCTCAAGAGTTTCATCATGGGACTGTTCCTGTTCGCGATCGCGCTGGGCAACCTGCTGATTGCGAAGGTCGCCGGCATGATTGAAGACTTGGAGCAGCGGGGCGTGGCGCTGCTCTCGGGCGCCAACTACTACTGGACCTTCACCGTGGCGATGCTGATCGCGGCGGTGGTGTTCGTGGCGTGGTCGCAGTTCTACCGTGGAGCGACTTACATCCAGGGCGTGGAAGACCCGGGCGTCGAAGTGGAGGCCGCCGCCGAGGGCACGGCGACTAACTGACATGTTCTTTCCGATCTCCGACGATGACCGCCGGCTGGTGAAACCCGCTTACGTGACGTGGGCGCTGATTGCGCTGAACGTGGCGGCATTCGTTTATCAAATGTCCAACCCGGCGTTCACTTACGGGTACGCCGCTGTGCCGCGGGAAATCACCACGGGCGAAGATCTGGTGCAGCCGGTGCTGCTGCAGGTGGCGCCGGGCCGAGCGGTCGAGATCCCGCAGACGCCCGGGCCCGTGCCGATTCAGCTCACGCTGCTGACGGCCATGTTCATGCACGGGGGGTTGGGCCACATCGGCGGCAACATGCTGTTTCTGTGGATCTTTGGCGACAACGTCGAGCACCGCTTTGGCAGCGTGCGGTTTCTGGCGTTCTATCTGGCCAGCGGCCTGGCGGCCAGCTTCGCGCAAATCGCCACCGACCCGGGCAGCGTGATTCCCACGCTGGGGGCGTCGGGCGCCATCTCCGGCGTGCTGGGCGCGTACCTGATGCTGTTCCCCCGCAACCGCGTGCATGCCATCTTTTTGTTCTACGTGGTGTCGCTGCCGGCGTACACGGTCATCGGCATGTGGGCGCTGACCCAGTTGGTCAATGGCTACGGGTCGATGTTCATTTCGCAACAGACGGGCGGAGTCGCTTACGCGGCGCATCTGGGCGGGTTTGCCGCCGGGTTGCTGGCAGGGTGGTACGCCCGGCGACAGCTACCCGCCGAACCGCCCTCCGCGTTCTATTGGGTGATGCAAAACGACCCGCGAAATCGCCGACGGTGAGCGTCGCGGCCGCTGCGCCCCTGCGTGAACCCGTGACACGGGTGCGCATAAACAAGTTGCTCGAAATCGCGCCCCGCGCGTAAGATACGGAGAGACGGGCAGCCGGTCGTCCCAGGCGTGGGGGCAGGCTGCTCATCGCGGCGTTGCGAGGTTTCGCGGCGTCTCCTTTTCACAACCAGCCGTCAGGCGCCTGGGCCCAGCAAGTGAGGCCCCACCACAGTCGCCACGATAAGGTCATAGCCATGCCAATTATGAAACAACGTCAGCCGCTGCGCCGTCGGGGCTTCACTCTTGTGGAACTGCTGGTGGTGATTGCCATCATCGGGGTGCTGGTCGCCCTGCTGCTTCCCGCAATCCAGGCCGCCCGCGAAGCGGCCCGCCGCAGTTCGTGCCAGAACAATTTGAAAAATATTGCGCTCGCTTGTTTGAATTACGAGTCGGCCCGCGGGTCGCTGCCGCCAGGCGGGCTGAACACCAGCGTCGTGCAGGGCAGCGGTCTGGGCTGGCCGGTGTACATCCTGCCGTACATCGAACAAGCGGCCGTCAGCGAAGGGGCGATCGATGAGTTTGCGTCCACCGCCGACGCTTATTCGAACACCGCGGTGATGAACCAGCTCAACGCGCTGCTAATGCCGATGTACCTGTGCCCCAGCGACACCGAATTGCGAGATCAGGAAGAGAAGTTCGGCAACTCGGACCGCAAGGGCATGAGCTACGCCGGCGTGAGCGGGTCGTACTACAGCCGCACCGGAGAGTGCGGCAAGACGAAAGCCGACGGCGTCGATTGCGTGTGGACGAGCCAGACCCCCGGCAATCTGTTCGGACCGGTAAACACCGACGGCCTGCTCATCATGGATTGGCCCGTGGAGCTGCGCCAGGTGTCCGACGGCACATCTAACACGGTCATGATTGGCGAACGCAACTACCAGATTCGCGCGTGGATGATTGGCGCCTACTGGGTTGAGCCGCGCGATCCGCAGCCGGCGAATCGTCGCAGTCCGTCGAATGAAGCTCCGGATGGGCCGCAGCCTTCTTCGGCCATGTTTGCGATGAAGAATCTCGACGCCGACGTGCCGTTGAATAACGATCCATTCGACAAGGCCTACATCGGCCACGACAGCATTCGGTACAACGACCGCCCCTATATGGAGAATCCCAATGGCGTGATCTCGGTGAACAACTTGCCGTTTGCCAGCTATCACCCCGGCGGGGCAAATTTCTGCACAGGCGACGGCGGCGTGATCTTTCTGCAAGAAGATATCGACACGGACGTGTACCTGGCATACGGCTCGCGCAACGGCGGCGAGGTCGTGAATCAATGAGGCGGGACGTCGACAGCGCCCTGTTGCGGGCGATTTCTCGGACGGCAGCTCCCGCAGCGCTGCTGGTTCTCGCGGCGTGCCTGGCGGGATGCAGCGAAACGGAACCCGGCGTCGCGGTGCGCGGAGCAGTCAGCGTACGCGGCGAACCGCTGCCCGCCGGTTCGTTGACCTTCTTTCCGTCGTCGGGCCCGCCCACCGTCGCCCGCGTGTCCGAGCAAGGCACGTACGAAGTGCGGCTTGAGCCGGGAGATTACCGGGTGACTGTCGCCGTGAAGGTCGAACTGCCGCCTGACTACCAACGCGACGCCCCCCTGCCGCCGCCAAAGGTCAGCCTGCCTCAGCAGTATTCCTCGCGTGCCAACACGCCGCTCTCGGCAACGGTCAGCGCCGACCAATCGACGCCGATTGACTTCGAAGTGCAGTGAATCGGACCGCCGGCTCTGGCGTCCGTAGCGGCGACGGGCCGACGAAGCATGGCCCGCCCCTGTCTCGGTTCGTACCGAACTGCGGGTTTTGCAGCGCCTCGCCGGCCGCGTGCCGCTCGCTCACCGCCGCCGGCGCAGCGGCGTGCCGTCCAACCCGGCCAGCTGCGCCAACGCGCTCTGCATCGGGTCCTCGGCAAACGCTTCGTCGACCGCCGCGAGCTGGCCGCGCGGCGGCAGAGCACGACGCGGCGGGCGGTGCGGCTCGGCGGGTAGGCCGCCATTCTGCGGGCCGGCGAGCGCGAGGTCCACGCCGCGCAGGTCGGTCTGGCCGCGTGAGATGAGCAAGTCGACAATCTGCTCCTCCTGTCGGCCGTCGGGCGCGGCGCCGACGAGTCGCACCTGGTAGTCGCCCGTCTCGGCGATGTTGTCGAAGCGGTAGCGACCCAGCAGGTCCGTGACGGTCGAGTCGACCAACTCGCCTTCGCCGTCGAGCAGCTCGACAGTCGCGCCGGCGACCGGCTGCAAACGCTGGCCGCCCGGCGAGGGCTGCGCCACGCGCCCGCTAACCGACGCCTGCATGAAGAACACGTTGTCCTGCAAGCCGCGGACGTTCGTGTTGCGCTGGATGATGTCGGCCAGGGACGTTTGCTCAATCATGTCCAGCTCGCGCCCGCTGAACACGTTCTGGTACCACAGCCGGTCGCCGTGCGCAGCCGCGTGAACTGATCGGCAACGATCGTCGTGCCCAACTCGCCCAACGAACTGCCGGCGGCGTGATCCTCGGCCAGCACGCCGACCCACAGGTCGATGTCGTCGACGTCGCCGTACAGATCGGCGAGCTTCTGTTGCAGCTCGGGATCCGACGTGATGTCGGCGAAGCTGCTGACCGGCTCCAATCCGTAGGCTGCGCGGGCGCTGTTGTAGTCGGCCAGCCCGTGGTCGCGGCCGCGTTGGATTTTCAACGAAGCCAGATCGAGTCCCCCCTGCCCCGGCTCGCCGAACAGGAAGTTGCGCAGGCTGTCGACAAGCTGCAGGTCAATCTCCTGCGACTGCGACGAGGCGACGTACTTCAGAATGCCGTCGACGCCCTTCTCCTGCAGCAGACTCGGATTGAAAAACGCTTCACGCAGCGCGATCGCCTCGTCGATCGGCCGGCCGTCGTTGCCGAAGAACTCGATATCGTCGTTGACCAGACTGTGGCCGAACCGGAACGCGGCTGTGGAGAACTCGTTGGCGATGGTGGGGTTGACGCTCGCGTCGTAACCGCTGTAGGGAGCGAGCGCGCCCTGGCCCAGCAGCGCGGGCAGAAACTCGTTGTAGGTGATCGCCTGGATCTCGGCGATCACGATGGCCCGAGCCTGCTGGTAGATCTGCTCGTCGCTCAGGCCGGGATTCTCCGCGGAGATCCGATCGGCCCACAAGTTATGCTCGCGGAGAAACAACGCGTGCATGGCGGTCAGCTCGATATTCTCGTTCCCGCGAATATCGCCCACAACGAAACTGCCGTCCTGCATCGGCGGCAGGCCGTCGTCGCTGACCAGCATGCGTCCCCCGACGAAGCTGCGCAGGCTGTCGGCGGTCCCCTGATCGCTGCCGTAGACCTGCGAGCCGTCAACCCAGGCGGTGATGCTGCTGAGCTGCTGCCGCGGGTTGGCGGCGCTGTCGCCGGTCGCCGCATCGAACACCGACCGGGTGAACGACAAGGTTTGCTTGCCGGTTCCCGCGGGGTCGAAATACTCGTCGCCCGTGGGCGCCTCGATGGGCGCATGCTCGGGATTCACGCGGTTGGCGTCGGTCAAATCGATGTCATGATCGATGAACTGACCCCATAGGTACACCAGCGCCGACAGGCCGCGCTCATTGCCGGACGCGTCGGCGTCCTGCTGGGACAGGGCGTTGCTGATCTCGCGGGCCGACGGCCGCGAATCGCCAGCGAGCGACGAAATCCCGGCGCCGTAGTTCGGCGGCCGCGACGCGCAGCAGTTGCTCGCCGGTGCTGCCCCAGTCGGGGTTGGCTTGGTTGTTGCCGCTGCCGTCGAAGGTTCGCGCGAGCGCTTCGAGCGACGCGACCGGCGCCGCCGACGTGCTGCGCAACAAATCGGCCATCCGCAGGACCAGGTCGCGATTGGCGCCGGCGCGCACCAAGGACGGCGCATCGTGCGTCGCGCGGCCCTCGGCAGGCAGCGGGCCGACGAACAGGTCGGCCGCCATCAGTTCCTTGCGTTCCAGCGTCTCCAGCCGCAGTTGGGGGGAAACTCGGCGCGTACCGGTAGCGCGGCAATTTCGACTCATTTTTTGCTCTCCTCAGTTCCCGGCAGGCGCTGCTTCCCCCGGCGCGTCACGAGAGCGTGCGCACCTCGACCGCGTGCCTCAACGCGGCGGGCCTGCTGTGCGATGAATGCCCCTCACGAAGGGACTAAACGATGCAAACCCTAATCGGTTTCGCGATAAGCAGAAGTCTTTTTGCAAAAACGAGAATTAGCGTTGAAGCACCACGCGGACAGGTTGGTCGTTGGCGGTTGGCGGTTGGCCAGTCGTGCCCCACGTTGTTCGTTGCCTCAGCCCGTCCCGGAGGGACGAGATGAGAATAGCCCAGCGATTCATCGCTGGGAAAGCGGGGGCGAAGAGAATTAGCAGTCCCGTCAGGGACGACTGAGGTGAACCGCCCAACGACCTTCCATCAATCGTCCCTGACGGGACTTCGGGTAACCTCGCCTCCCAACCCAGCGGTGAATCGTTGAGCTATTCTCATTGTCTCACGCCGGAAGACGCAAGACGCCCTCGACTCTGAAGGAGTCGCAGATGGGATCGCTGTGACCTCTCCTGGGAAGAGTCTCAAGCGACCAAAATACGTGAAAGCGTATTGCCGCTACCGCACCCTGCGTCGTCGCAGGGCGACTTCTTCTTCGGGCGGTTGCACTTCCAGCGGCAGCAGGCTCGCCACGACCGACGAGGTCTCGTCGGTCCAGTCGACCTCGCCGGGATCGTACTGGAACAGTTGCTGATCCATCACTGCGGCGAACTGTTCGTTGAAGAACTCGTAGCGAGCCAGCGGTCGGGCGACGCTTGCCACGGCGTTCACCGCGGTCGCGGAGGCCGCGTCGGCGGCGCTGCGAAATTCAATCAAGTACGGAAACAGATTCGTGCGACCGCAGTGCACCACCACGTGGTGCGGCAATTGCTCGGGCCATGACGCCACGTCGAACGGGGGCGGATCGGCCGGATCGTAGGGTTGGCCGTACCACAACCGGGCCAGTTCCTGCGGCTTCCACTGCCCGACCATGGCCAACGTCTTCTTGGCGTCGCTGCCTGCGCCCACTGCGGCCTGCCGCGGCGGACTGAACGTGAATCGCCGCCGCAGCTCGGCCAGCATTTGCGACATGCCGCCGCGGGCCAGCAGCTTGGCCTCCTCCAGCGTGGGCATGCCGGCGGAAGACTCGTCGGCGCGGCTGGTGAGTTCGTTCTGCAGCAACAACAAATCGACCCGCGACACGCGACGGCTGTCGCCGAAGCGGCGGTCGGTCCACAAGTGGCGGCGGTCGAACACCTGTACCAGGCTAATCGGCTCGCCGCCGGCCAGGGTGGTCAACTGCCAGCGACTGCGGCGTTGATTGCCGACGCTTTGATGCCAGTAGTGCCCTTCGCCTTGCGTCTCCTGATCCCCCAGCCAAATCCGCTGGCGGACCTGGGCGGTCAGGATGACGCGGTGCTCCATGCCGTCGAGCATCCGCGCTAGCAACACGTTGCCGTCGGCGGTGTGGGCGGCCGAGGGCGTGCCGGGCGTTTCCGGCAACTGCCAGGCCGCGGGCTGCGCGAACGCCGGCGTCGCGGCCAGCAGCAGTGCGACAGCACCAATCAGATGTCGTGGCAACGAGGGCAAGCTGGCTTTCCTTTGCCGGTTTTAGCGGTTTTGCCAAAGAGTCGGGTCGTCCGGCGCCGACCAAATACTCCCGAAGGCACTGCTCTCGCATGGGCAGCGCCGCAGCGTGCGTCGCCCCGTCGGGGTGGGGCGTCGAAGGGCGGATACTAGCGATCCGCCACCGCCGCCGTCCACGGCAACTGCGAGGCGCCGCACGCAGCGATGCTAGCAACGTTACGTTGCCGGCGTGCCACGGCTCTGTGAGCCGTGCTTGTCTGCGGGACCTGAAGTCTCCGGGCGCACGGCTCACAGAGCCGTGGCACACGAGCCGCGAGCGAGCTAGCAGCACGACCAAGCACATACGACGCGAACTGTTCGAACGTCCAAGCGCGGCCGCGTCGCGCACGGCGTCCTTTTCAGGGGGAATGCAATGAAATTTCAGTGGACCATCGTCACGGCTTGCTGCGTCGCGTTGGCGACGTCGGCCGGTTGCGTGGGCGGTCGAGTCGCTCACAACCTGCCGCCTTCGCAGCGTCTGATGGAGCCCGGCCCCGGCGTCGGCGGCCCCGGCCCCGGCGTCATCACGCCCGCCTCGGCCAACATGCCAATGGGCGGCATGGGCGGCGGCGTCATGCCCGCGCAAATGTGCGGCCCGATGGGCGGCGGTTGCCCCCCGATGGGCGGCATGGGCATGCCCGCGGGCAGCAACTCGCAAATCGCCTTCCTGGGCGTCGAGGGCGGCGAAGTCGCCTGGGACGTCAGCGGCGGCGGTTACTTTGACAGCTCTCCGCTGGTCATGCCGGGTCGGCAGAACTTCAACCAGGGCGGCATCTATCGCCTGAAGCTTGCCAACCTGCCCGATCGTCCGGGCGTGGAACTGTATCCCACGCTGGAAGTGGCTCCCGTCACGCCGCGGACCGACGCGTTCCTGGCTCACTCGCCCGTACCGGTGAAGTTCACCGACGAGGATCTGGACCAAGTGCTCAGCGGCAACTTTGTCACGAAAGTGATTTACCTGCCGGATCCCGAGTTCCAGGAACTCGCCCTGGCTGGCGTGGAAACCCTGGTCAGCACGCGACTGGATCCGGGCGTCGACCCGATTGCCGAGGCGGACCGCCGCGGCTCGATCCTGGCGATCTTGCGGATCGGCAACCTCGACCTGCAGTCGCCCGGTCAGGGCGGCATGATGGGCGGGCAAGTCTATCCGGCTCAGTATACCGAAGGCTGCCCCGACGGCGGCTGCATGCCCGGCGGCGCCCCGATGGGCCCCCAAGGCATGCCGACCACGGGCTTCAACCCGGCCGCCATGCCGCCGCACATGGTCAGCGGCGTCACGGGCCCGGCCTATGGCATGCCGCACACCGGCACGCCGATCGGTTTGCCCGGTCCCCCGCACATTCCGCTGGGGCATCAGGCTGGCTTGACCAAGCACGTGATGAAGAACCACACCCGCGTGCTGATGCCGCCGCCGGTGAACAAGATGAAGGTCACCGTGAAGCAGCGTCCGGGCATGAACTATCCCCGGCCGGTCAATCACGTGAAGATCGACGAAACGAATCGCGCGCCGCTGCGGCTGATCGGGGGCACCTTGCCGCCGCTGCTGCCGACGGCCGTGATGAACCTCGGCGCCCGCCTGACCGCGAAGGACTCGTGCGAATCGTGCGGCGGCGACGGTTGTGAAATGTGTGAGTGAGAGCTCAGCGGCGAGAGGTCGACGATCAGGGAGGTGACGCACCGTCACAACTTAGCGCCGCCGGGGCACGGCGGCGACTCCCTCAGCAACCAACCACTCGCCCACTCATCTCACTAGCGCATTCGCAATCGCAGAATCATTGCTTCTCTCTTCGGACTCCTTATGACAACGGTTCGCCACACAAATCGCAGCGGCAGTCGCCGCCAGCGGGCCGCTGGTAGAATTCTTTGGGCAGGGCTGGTCTGGACCGTCGGCATCGCGTCGGCGGCAGGGCAGGACAGGCCAGTCCATTGGAGCCATGCCGGCGCCATGCCACCGGGAGCGATTGGCGTCCAGCGGCTCTTGCGCGGCGGACCGTTGTCTGGATATTGTCAGCCGGTGGATATCCGCGTCCCTGCGGGGGCGCGGATTGCCCCGGTCGCTGGCGGCGGATTTGGTCAACAGTACCAAGACGCCGTGCTGGTCGGATTGCACGTGGCGGGCGTCTACCGCTTTCGCGTGAGCGACATCCCCGACTTCCCGGAAGTCGAAGTCTTTCCCACGGTGGAGTTGATCGACCGACTCTACCCGCCGCAGGGCAAGTCGCTGCAGTTTCCCGTGCCGATCGATCTGGCCCGCGAGGAACTGCTGATGGCCGCTCAGGGGCGGTTTATTACGCGAGTGATTTACGTGGAGGACCCGTTGCTGGCGCTGCCCGTGTCGCGCGCCGACCAGCAGGAACAACCGTGGCTGGAAGTCGGCCCCGGCGAGGATCCGCTGGTGGCCGCCGACGGGCTGGGTCGGCCGATCGCCATCGTGCGCATCGGCGGCCGCGTGCCGACCGCCGGCGACGGCAGCTTTGCCTACGGTCCGCAGCCGGCGGTGATTTACGATCGCCCGCCGGTGGAGGCTGCTGCGAAGCAGCCGTGACTTGTGACTGGGGATTGGTAACCAGTTACCGGTTACCAGTGATCGGTGCATGACGGCGGACGACTGACAACTGACCACTGACCACTGACCACTGACAACTCCCGCATGTCGCAACTGCACATCACTTCCTGCTCGCCCCGTCGTCGCATTGGCGCTCCCACGTGGTTGCGCTACGGCGTGATTGCCGCGGCGACGCTGATCATGTGTTCGTGCCGGGCGACCGTGCCGGGGAAACTCGCCGCCAGCGACGCCGGCAGCCAACGCCAAGCAAGCCGCGCGACCGCGGCGCCCACGACTGCCTCGCCCTTGCACATGTCCGACGACGTGTCGTTCTACGCGCCGGGGCCCGTCACGCCTGTGCAGTACACGACGCCGGCGTTGCCGTCGCATCTGACGCCTTCGCAGATTCAACAAGCGCAGTGCCTGCCCGAGGGTTGTTCGCTGGAGGGTTGCTCGACGGGCTGCTCGTGCTGCAACAACGGCTGCGCGATCCGCGGCCCCGACGACGAATATCTGTGCGACGGCGGCGACGAGGGTCTGCCCGCCGGCGTGCGGGCCGATTGGCGGGTGACGGGGCTGGAACAAGAAGATACGATCGCCCACTACGACACGGTCGACGGCCGCACCGTGGTCACGCCCAGCAACAAGGTGTGCATCTACGCCCCGCGATTTGGCGTCGTGCGGCGGATTGTCGATCCGGTCGGCTACGACCAGGCGGTCATGGTCGAGGCTTTCGACGAGAACGCTGCACTGGCGGGAATCAAAGAGCGCGAGCAGCCGTTGGCCGACGTGGCGCGGCTGGAACCGGCGGTCGACCGCATGCGTCAACCGTCGAGTCTGTTGCGCGACCGCGAGAAGGCCGGCGCGCTGAACCGCGACCGCGCTGCGGCCGCGTCGATCGGCTCGGTGGCGCCCGCGGTCAATCTGCAAACGATCGCCACCGGCGAAATCGTCGGTCGCGAAATCGTCGAGATCGCCGAATTGTCATTGGCCGCGGTCAGTTGGGCCGGCGACCAGGCGGTGCAGGTGCTGCTGGACGCCGACCAGGCGCAAGCCGGGGTGAGCGTCCAGTCGCCGGGCACGGTGTATCAACTGAAGGAGCCCAACTCGCCGCGACTGCGGTTGATCAAGCTCGCCTCGACCGACACCGCCCAACCGGGCGACGAAGTCGAGTTCACGCTGCGGTACGACAACATCGGCGATCGCGTGATTGGCAACGTCACCATCGTCGACAACCTGACCACGCGGTTGGAGTATGTCGAGGGGTCGCAGAAGTCGACCGCCCAAGCGGGCTTCTCCACGTCGAACAACGACGTCGGCTCGCTGCTGCTGCGGTGGGAGATCGCTGATCCCGTCGAGCCGGGCGAAGGCGGCGTGCTGACGTTCAAGACCCGCGTGCGGTGACGGCGGTTGACCTTCAAACTTAGCCCCCGGTCAGTGACCGGGGGCTAAATGCGCTTTGCCCGCGGTGATCGGCTGTCCTCGGCGAACCTTTGGCGGTAGGATCGGTCTGTTGTACGACCCACCCCATCACCGGGCTTGGAGCCCGTCCCGCCTGCGGCTGTTGGCATGCCCTATCTCGCGTTTCTGCTGATCTGCTGCGTCTGGGGCGCCAGCTTCATCCTGATGGATCGAGCGCTGTTGGCGGTCGGCCCGGTCACGGTGGGCGTGGTGCGGCTGCTGGGCGGCGCCATTGTACTGCTGGCATATTGCTGGGCGACCGGCCGGCGGGCCAAGTTCCGCCGCGTCGACTGGCTGCATTTGACGCTGGTGGCCGTGCTGGCCAACGCGTGGCCGTTCGTCGTGCAACCGTATGTGATGGGGCAAGCCGACGAGCACGCCTTCTTTGGGCTGATGGTCACGTTCGTGCCGCTGGTGACCATCCTGGCGTCGATTCCCATGCTGGGGCAGCGGCCCACGCCCCGGCAATTGGTCGGCGTGCTGGGCGGGCTGGCGTGCGCGTGGCTCGTGGTGCTCGACGGCACGCAGCGCGGCATCACGCCATGGATCCTGGCGCTGGCGCTCACGGTGCCGGTCGCGTATGCGGTGGGCAACACGTATATCAAATGGAAACTCGACCATCTGCCCGCCGCGCCGCTGTCGGCGGCGTTCCTGGCGATTGGCGGATTGATCGTCCTGCCGTTGGACCTGAGCCCCGGCGCGCTGGCCGCGTTGGGCATGCAGGGTCCGCCGGCGCCGCAGAATTGGCCGCTGGCCATCGCCTCGCTCGCGCTGCTGGCCGTGCTGAGCACCGGCGTGGCGATTCTGCTGTTCATCTGGTTGGTCAAGACGCAGGGGCCGTTGTTTGCCGGGATGGTCACTTACGTCGTGCCGATGATCGCGCTGGTGTGGGGGCAGTTCGACGGCGAGCAGCTCACCGATCTGCAAATCGCCGCGGTGGCGGGCGTGCTGGCGATGGTGGCGCTGGTGCAATGGGGCGCGGCGAAGTCGCCGGTCGACGCACCCGCCAGCAACGCAGCGCAATTGCAGAGAGCGTCGTGTTGCGAGCAACCGAAGCCCGAGTCGCGCGGCGTCGAATCGGACGCCATCGGCCAGCAGGCGGGGTGACGACGATCGTCGCGCCGTCGCCTCCGCCGGCTGAACGGCGCCGCAAGCGGCAGTTGTGCTCCCGGTGCAAGACGCCAAGATCCTCGCAGCGGAACCCAACGACCGCGGCTCGCCAAGCGGGACGTCAACTCCTATCCGGCCAACGAGTTGCGCGGCGCGGAGCCCAGCGGCGACAGCGACGTTTTGCTCGCAGAACTCCCGTCGCTGGCGCCAAGAGCGGCGCCGAATCGCTCCCGCTGCACGCGCTGCAACAGCCGCTCGATTTCCGACTGCGGCTCGGCCGGGCCCTGCTGGCCGGCGCGGCGCTCGCCGAAGTGCGCTTCCTGCAACTCCCGCAGCCGCTGCACCACGTGTTGCCGGTGCGGTTGGTCGTAGCATTCGTCGACCAGAATGCTGGCCGTTTTCTCCAACAAATCTTCGAGTTCCCCAGGCGTCACCGCATCGGCCGATCGCCGGGCAAACCGCTCGGGGCAGGTCCGCTCCAACAGCCACGCCGCGGCCCGCCACTGCGTTTCGGCCGCTTGGCGGACCATCCGCAGCGGCGCCAACTGGCAGGCGGTCTCAGCCTCCTGCAATTGCCGGGCAAACGCCTCGTCGCGCTGCGCCTCGCGGCGGATCGTCCAGGTCGAACACCCCACATGCCGCGCGGCCGCCTCGATCCCCGCCCCGACTGAAATCATCGCACACACCGTGCGCCGCTTCTGATGATCCGCCAACAACCGTGGTCGCCCTGTCAGTTTCATTTGATCCCCCCGTTCCGTTCGTGCGTTGCCGCCGAGCGCGGCTCCCCAGGCTCGTTTTTACGAGAAACCGTGGCCCAATTTCCACCGAAATCCTGGCGTTCCACACCCAGTGGGAAACAGCTCTCCTCCGGTGCGACATGGGGCGAAGAGACGTCCACACGAGATCCCGTCGAACAATCGCAAGCGTTACAGCCGGAACCGCCGCCGGCGTCCGCGACGCATTCCCTGTGCTAGGTTTTTCAGCGGGCGCTGGGCACATCGACGCCGACTGGCGGCCTCCCCGGGGAGCCGTCCCGAATCACCCGACCGACGAGGATCCCGTCATGCCACTGACCGAAATTCGCGCGCTGTTTCTGCTGGGGGTCCTGTCGCCGCTGATGGGCGCGGCGTGGCTGGCCAACGGGGCGTTGAGCAACGTCGGCGCCCAGCACACCAGCCTGACGACACGGTCCGTCGAAGTGCAGCCCGGCTCAACCGAAGTCGCCGAGGCGCGCTTCGGCGAACGAATGCATTGGAACATCACCGCGGACGGGGCCAGCGACCAGGTCGAGGTCCTGTTCCTCTTGCGGATGCGCGATCAGACGGGCTCGGTCGTGAAGGCCTCGCCCCACTTGGTCCGCGGCGTCTGCGAGCGCTGCGGCGCCTACGCGGTGGAAGTGAACGAGCGATCCACGGTCCATTGCGACTGCGGTCGGTGCGAGACGCGCATATTCCAACCAGACGAGTAGGCACAGGCTCTGCGAGCGACGTGCATATCGGGCTTTGAGAAAATCGCCCGCGCGGTCACTCGCCAATCCGCCGCACGAATTCGATCAGCAGGTTGTGCCCGGGGTCGACCATCGTGCCGTGGTCAAAGCCCTGCAGTTCGTGCAGCGCGCAGTCCTGGTGGCCGTTAACCAGCAGCATCTTCAGGCAGTAAGCGTTGGCTTCCCAGCGGCCGGCGATGTCCTGGTCGCGATCGCCGGTGAGCAGCAGCGACGGCAGCGAATCGGCGCGCACATGCCGCAGCGGCGCCATGTCGTCGACCACCGGCGTGGAACCGGGAATCGACCGCTCGCCGCGAATCGTCGAGTGCGTGACCATCTGCCCGCTGTAGGAAATCAGCCCGGCCAGCTTGTCGGCGTCCAGGTCGTGGGCCGCCAGCCACCGCTTGTCCCAGCAGACCATCGTGGCCAGGTAGCCGCCCGCGGAGTGCCCGGCGACGAACACCCGGTCGCGCCGACCGCCGTGTTGTTCGACATGGTTGATCGCCCACGCCACCGCCGCCGCCGCGTCCTCGACATACACGGGCGACTTCACCCGCGGGCTGAGCCGGTAGCCCGGCGCCACGACGGCCAGGCCGTGCTCCTGCAGCTCGCGGGGAATGAACCGCTCGCCGCCGGTCAGCCCGCCGCCGTGAAACCACACGACCGTGGCAAACCCGTCCGCGTCGGTCGGCCACGACGCATCGAGCACGCACCGCTCGCGCTGGTAGTCGTCCGCCGGGTCGGAGTAGTACGACACGCCGCGCTCGACGACGTACCGCTCGACGGCCGGCTCAACGATCGCAGTTGGCTGTTGTCCGTTGGCCATCTGCGGCCCGAGCGCCGTTGCCATAATCATCAGCGCCGCCACCGCCGACACACTGCAACCTGATACATACGACATCGTCCATTCTCCGGAATATGGATTTCACTTCGTTGCAGCCTGGCCGCTCCGGAAGCGCCACTCCGTCCGGCAAGGCGCCAGCATCAGAGCATCTGCACCTACCTTGCCTCTCCCACTAAACAATACAGCGTCTGCTCGGTGCGGATGAACATGCGGCCGTCGGCGACCGCGGGCGTGGCGGTGACCGGTTCGCCCAGCTCTGTTTTGCCCAGCTCCGTGAACTCGTCGCTGGCCGCCAGCACGTGGACGGCGCCGGCGAGCGAAATGCAATACAGCCGATTGTCGACCAGCAGCGGCGAGCTATGGAACATGCCCCCAATCCGCTTTTGCCAATGCAGGTCCCCGGTCGCCGCGTCGTAGCACGACACGATCCCGCGGTCGTGCCACAGGAACATCAGCCCGTCGGTGACAATCGGCATCGGCAGGGTCGGCACGCCCTTGGTCACGCGATAGATTTCTTGCGGCTCGCCGGGGCCGGTGCGCAGGGCGATCAGGTGCTTGCCGTTGTTGCCCGAGCCGCACGACACCAGCGCCAGGTCGCCCGCGATCAGCGGCGAGCTGACGCACCGATCGGGCAAGTCCTGCCGCAGCGCGTTCCACGCGACCGCGCCCGTCTGCGGGTCGAGCGCCGTGACGCCCGTGCCCATGCTGGCCGACACCGCCAACGTGCGCCCGTCGCGCCGCAGCAAGCACGGCGTGGCGTACACGGTCTTGCCCGTGGCGCATGGAACTGTCCACCGCGGCGCCCCGGTGGTTCGATCGACGCCGACGATCTGGCTGTCGGCCGCCTCGGCGGTTTGGTTGTCGAGCACGACCACGTCGCCCACGACGATTGGCGAGGTGCCGAAGCCGTGGTGCTCGTCCAGGTGCGCGACCTGCCGCCGCCACAATTCGTCGCCCTGGTGATTGCGAGCCGCGAGAAAGACGTCGTTGCCCGCCTTCCACGCGAGGTAAATCGCGTCGGCGTCGACCGCGGGCGTGGGCGTGGCAAAGCTGTTGGTGCGATGCTGCTGGTGCGGCCCGCCGGCCCAGGTGCGGCGCCACTGCTCGGCGCCGGTCGGCGCGTCGAAGCACAGCAGCGTCTGCTCGGCCGTCTCGCGATCGGCCGAGGTGACGTAAACGCGGCCCTCCCACACAACCGGCGAACTGTGCCCCAACCCCGGCAGCGCCGCCTGCCAGGCGTAGTCGTCGGCGGTCCAAGTCACCGGCAACCCGGGCGCCGCGGCATGCCCCTGGCCATTGGGCCCGCGAAACCGCGGCCAGTTCTCAGCGGCCGCCGGCGCGCTGGTTATTGCGAGAAGCAACGCGAACGCCAAGCCCGTCAGAATCGGCCCGCCCTTCATGACAACTCCCCGCTGTGCGCACCACGTGTGAAGCAACCCCGCCCGACGACGACCGCCGGCGTGGCGGTCATTATGCGCCGGGAATGCGCCAGTCGGCGAGCGAGAGGCCGGCCGGCACAGTAATCTGCGGCACAACACGCCGGCTCACACACACAATCGTGCCACTGCTGGCTAGCCCAGCAGTGGGCCCGTGGTACGCGGCTTGGCGCGATAGATTGAGTTTAGCCGAGCCCCCGCTTCGCACTGCTGGACAAAGCCAGCAGTGGCACGCTCTCTCTGGTCATGCTTCGTGGAGAAAGGCGGCGGGGAGTTTTGCGAGTGGCGGCAGAGCAGGGTCGACGGCGACGCCGTTGGATTCGTACCAGCGGGCGCTCGACCAGCGATAGTCTCTGGCCCGTTGGCAGAGCCCGCGGCTCACGGGGTTGCGATGAAGGTAGTCGATTGCCGCCAGAACGGCCTCCGGCTCCGCGAGATTGCGGTCGTAGCCCGGGCCTTCCTGCCAGAAGCGAAACGTGGTTCTGCCGGGGCGTTGTCGGACGGTGAGATCGCGCAGGATCGGATCGCCGCTGTCGGCCAGGCGCTGCTTGACGCGGTAGGAGACGGGTCGTTTGACGGCGAAGAGCAGGCGCGACACGTCGGCAGGGGCGGTGGTTGGGTAGACCAGCAGGTGGACATGCTCCGGCATGTACACGAACGCCGCGAGGCGCCACGGATAGCGGGCCAGGGCGCGCGTGATTGCGACGCTTAATTGCTCCCGCCGCCAGTCGTCATCGAGCAGCGGGCGACGCTGGTAGCAGGAAAACGTCAGTTCCCGCACGTGGCCCGGGTGTTCGACGTGCTTGACGCGTTTGCGGTGGCCGGGCTGGATGCTCATGGCCGGGTGTGACACACACGATTGAGAGTAGCTGGGTGTGCCACTGCTGGCTTGTCCAGCAGTGGGCCCCTGGGACACGGCATGGTACTTCATGAGCTGTTGGCCGTGTACCCAATTCGCACTGCTGGGCTAGCCAGCAGTGGCACCAATCATCGCGTTCCTGGGGCTTACGCGTCAGCGGCCTGGCGCAAGCGCCGGGCCAGCCCCCACAGCGTGAGCAGCAGCGCGGCGGTGATCGTGACGCCGCAGGTTTTCAGCAGGCCGTCGACCAGCGCGTTGGCGGTTCCCCCGGGGGGCGGGAACAGTTCGTTGATCGATGGCATCAGCGGCGACGAGGAGCCCTGCAGCGCGGCGACCAGTCCCGCGGCGCCGTTGGTCCACGTGCCGATCTGCAGCAGCGCGAACCAAGCCCACAGGGCGCCGGCCGACAGCGTCATCTCGGTCGCCAGAAACCCGAACGCGACCATCAGCACGCCATTGGCGGTGAATTCGATGTGGGCCATGACCAGCCCGCGATACCACTGGATCGCCGAGGCCGGAATGAAGCCGATGAGGCAGCCGACGGTCACCTGCAGGACGCCCAGCAACAACGTCCACCGCTTGATGCGCACCCGGAGAAGTTGAGCGTCGGACAACATGCCGGTCTCCTTGGCAGTGGGAAAGGGGTGGCGCCGGACAACGGCAGCGCCGGCCATGATTGGACCGCAATTGCACGAGCAGAGCCAGCGGCGCCGGGCGCCCCGGGTTCTCGAACCCGAGCGGCGAAGCCGCAAGAGGCGTGGTCACGGGGTCGCTCGGGCCTCTTGCCGCCTGCGGCGGCCCAGCTTCGAGAAGCTGGGCTACCCCTTCATCATTTCTGGGATTTACGCCCCCTTCTTTGGCCGCGGCACGCGGTTGCCCTTCTGGCGGCGGCCGCGTCCCCTGCCCTTCTCCGGCTTCTTGACCGCGTCGACGGGTTCGCCGACGTTTTCGCGCATTGTTTCGATGCGGTCACGGATGGCCGCCGCGCGTTCGAATTCCAGGTTCTCGGCCGCGGCGAGCATTTCGGCTTCCAGCTCGGCGATGTATTCCTCCGTGACATAAACCGTCTCGTCGGTGCGGCCGACCGCCGCGTTGGCTTTGGCGTGGGCCGCCGCGTCGGACTCGATGCCCATGCGGATTGCTTTTTTGATCGTCTCGGGCGTGATGCCGTGCTCGCGGTTGTACTCCTGTTGCAGCTTGCGGCGGCGTTCGGTTTCATCGATCGCCCGCTGCATGCTGTCGGTCACGCGGTCGGCGTACAGGATCACCTTGGCGTTCACGTTGCGCGCGGCCCGGCCGATGGTTTGCATCAACGAGGTTTCGCTCCGCAGGAAACCCTCCTTGTCGGCGTCCAGGATCGCCACCAGCGACACCTCCGGCAGGTCGAGCCCCTCGCGCAGCAGGTTCACGCCGACCAGCGCCTCGAATCGACCGGCCCGCAGATCGCGCAGCAGCTCGACCCGCTCGAACGCGTCGAGCTCGCTGTGCAGCCACTTGCACTGCACGCCTTCGTCGGTGAAGTACGTGGCGAGGTCCTCGGCCAGCCGTTTGGTGAGCGCCGTGACCAGCGTGCGTTCGCCGGCGGCGGCGCGCAGCTTGATCTCCTCCAGCAGGTGCGGCACCTGCCCGCGGGCCGGCACGACTTCGATGACGGGGTCCAACAGGCCGGTGGGGCGAACGACCTGCTCGACGACTTCGCCGCCGGTTTGCTGCAACTCGTAGTTGCCGGGCGTGGCGGAGACGTAGATGACGGTCGGCGCCCGCTGGCGCCATTCGTCGAACTTCAGCGGGCGGTTGTCCATAGCGCTGGGCAGGCGGAAGCCGTGCTCGACCAGCGTTTCCTTGCGGCTGCGGTCGCCCGCGTACATGGCGCCGATCTGCGGGACCGTGGCGTGCGACTCGTCGACAAACAGCAGGAAGTCTTTGGGGAAGAAATCGAAGAGCGTGGCGGGGGGCTCGCCCTCGCCCTTGCCGGCGAGGTGGCGGCTGTAGTTTTCAATGCCGGGGCAGTAGCCGGCCTCCATCATCATTTCGATGTCGAACCGCGTGCGGGCGTTGAGCCGCTGGGCCTCGAGCATTTTGCCCACGTCGCGGAAGTGCTCCAGCTGCACGGCCAGCTCCTTGCGGATGCGATCGACCGCATTGTGGATCCGCTCCTCCGGCATCACGAAGTGCTTGGCCGGGTAGATGTACATTTGGGCCAGCGTGTCGATCGTCTCGCCGGAGACCGGGTCGATGATCGACAGCCGCTCGACCTCGTCGCCCCAGAACTCCACGCGGTAGGCAAACTCCTCGTAGCTGGGCCAGATCTCGACGCAATCGCCGCGCACCCGAAATTTGCCGCGCTCGGGGTCGGTGTCGTTGCGCTCGTACTGCACGTCGACCAGCTTGCCGAGCACCTCGTCGCGGTCGATGGTCTGCCCGACGCGCAGGCCGACCATCATCTCCTTGTAGTCTTCCGGCGAGCCCAAGCCGTAGATGCAACTGACGCTGGCCACCACGATCACATCTTGCCGGCTGACCAGATTGCTGGTCGTGGCCAGCCGCATGCGGTCGATCTCTTCGTTGATCGAGGCGTCCTTCTCGATGTAGATGTCCCGCTGCGGGATGTAGGCCTCCGGCTGGTAGTAGTCGTAGTAGCTGACGAAGTAGCTGACCGCGTTGTGGGGAAAGAACTCGCGAAACTCGCTGTAGAGCTGCGCGGCGAGCGTCTTGTTGTGCGACAGCACCAGCGTGGGCTTCTGCACGGCCTGAATGACGTTGGCCATGGTGAAGGTCTTGCCGCTGCCGGTGACGCCCATGAGCACCTGCTCGGCCTGGCCTGAGCGGAGCCCGGCGACGAGTTGCTCGATGGCGGCGGGCTGATCGCCGGCGGGTTGGAATTCGGAGGTGATTTGGAAAGGCATGGGGAGGCGCCAGTTTGGTTGGGCTTTATTTTCGAACCGCCAAGGACGCGAAGTGCGCCAAGGGGGAAGGCGGAGGGGGGATTTGGGATTCCGTTGTTGAACCACGACGGCTCGACGGGCACGACGAAGACGCACGGTTTCTGGACCTGGTCGGGCCGCAGCAAACACTCACCTTCTAGTTCGCCGAGGTCTCTCGGCCTGGGACGTCGACCGTGATCGTTTCCCAGATTGCAGTCGATGGAAGATCGTTGATAGCTTGCTGGACGTATGCCCGCAGTGTGTTTCCCACGACCTCGCGAATTGCGGCGCGAGCTTCCTCGATTTTCGCTCCACTGGCGACAGCCCACGGAAGTTCCGGAACGTTCGCGACAAACCAGTCACTTTCCCTGGCAATGACTACGGAAAACTCTCGCGTCATGAGAATGCCTGCAGTACAGATCCTGAAAATAAAGCCATCGGTAATCTTGGAACGTACGCGAATATCGGGCGACTCGTCGTGTCCGTCGTGTCGTCGTGGTTCTTTTCCTTAGCGAACTTGGCGGTTCAGGCTGACTCGCTCATCCCGCGGGTTGGGGATCGACGCCTTCGGCCGCCACTTCGCGGTCATTGGGCAACGGCAGGACGTACGGGCGGATGCGCTCCAGGGTGCGGGGGCCGATGCCGTTGACGCGGCGGAGATCCTCCACGCCGTTGAACGGGCCGCCGCTCTCGCGTTCGGCGATCAGTTTGTTGGCCAGGATGACGCCGACTCCCGGCAGTTGGATCAGCTCGGGCCAGTCGGCGCGGTTCACGTCGACCAGGAACTTGGCCTGCAATGGCGGCTCGCGGTCGATCTCGATCAACTCGCCCCGATGCCCGCCGCGGGCGTACCACCACCCAAGCATCGCCAGCAGGCTGCACGCGGCGCACGCAGCGAGCGTCCACTGGTCGCGCTGGCGGAGCCAAGTGCGCGGCGGCTTGATGGGCAGGCGGAACGACATCAATTCGGATTGACCACGGAGGCACGGAGGGCACGGGAGGGCGTGGCTCGGTGAGACAGGCGAGTGGTTGTTTCTCTGGCCAGGCGGAGCTTCGCTCTCCCCACGTCTCACCAATTCTATGCCGAGCAAGGACAGTCTCGCATCCGCGCCGTCCGTCGACTCGGATCGCCGGTTGCCGCTTGCCTCCGTCTCCTCTGTGCCTCCGTGGTTCGTCTGTTGGAAGTTCGCAGGAGGTAGACGCGACGACCTCGCGTTGTTTACAACCGGGCGATTATACCCCCTGCGGAGTTGGCTATGGACCGGGAATTCGAGCAGTTGATTTGGAACGCGGCCGTCGAGGCGGATTGTCGGCGGCTGGTCCGCATGGCGATCGAGGAAGATTTGTCCGGGGGGCAGGACTGGACGACCGTGTCGCTGGTGCCCGCCGAGCGGCGCGGAGCGGCGGATGTCGTCGCGCGACAAGCCGGGATCGTGGCGGGCATGCCGGCGCTGGTGGCCGCGGTGGACGAATTGGGGTTCGATCTGAGCGTGGCATTGCAGGCCGAGGACGCGACCGCCATGGAGGCGGGCACGGTGCTGGCGACCCTCAGCGGATCGGTCCGCGATCTGCTGACCGCCGAGCGGACGCTGCTGAACTTGCTGGGCCGGTTGATGGGCATCGCCACGCGGACTGCGAAATTCGTGCAGTTGGCCTCCGGCTCGAGTGCGCGGCTGTACGATACGCGCAAGACGACGCCCGGGTGGCGGCGGCTGGAAAAGTACGCGGTGCGGTGCGGCGGCGGGTGCAATCACCGGCTGGGATTGGCCGACGCGGTGCTGATCAAGGACAACCACCTGGCCCAAGCGGCCGAGGCGGGCGGCGCGGCGTGCGATCCCGCGGCCGCGGTGCAGCGCGCTCGCGAGTTTCTCAGCGGTCCCGAGGGCGCCCGCGCGGGGGCGCCGGCCGATCCGATTATCGAGATTGAAGTCGACTCGCTCGAGCAGTTGGCCGACGTGCTGCCGGCGGCGCCCGATATTGTGCTGCTGGACAATATGTCATCGGATCAACTGAGTCAGGCTGTCGCGATGCGAAACGATCAAGCCCCCGGCGTCCAATTGGAAGCCTCCGGCGGCATCCGCGAGGACACGTTGCGGGAAATCGCAGCCACCGGGGTCGATCGAATCAGCGTGGGCGGACTAACCCATTCGGCCATCGCGCTGGACGTGGCATTGGATTGGCGCGCGGGATAATTGCGGTGGCAAAAACGCCACGCTGGTAGCCGCGAGACCACCGCCTGGGGGCCCGAATCAACGCCCCGGCGGTGCGACTGGGTCGATTACCGCGGCTGGGGCCGGCGCGCGATTGACAACTGCGCAACGCACTTCGCCGGCGGGCGACTCGATTTGGGCAGCGCGACGGCCCGCGGCCGGGCGGCATTTGACCAAGCGCCGCTTCGTCCTACTGTTGGGTGATCCAACGCCTTTGGGGAGGGGCGAAGGTTCACGACGCGGCGGGGCACGCTGGGAGCGAGAGGGGACCCCGCCGCGTCCTTTTATTGCCACATTTGGCATCTTCGGTTCCCGCATTCTGCCAGCCGCAGTGCAGAGATCTCCGCGGGGCGCCCACATTGCCCCGGTCCCCCGGCCCTGGCGCTCTCATGCAGGCCGGGCTCGCGAGGCGACCGTCAATGTCGCCCCATTTTCCGCGAAATTGTTTTGACAGACTTGCAGGCCCTGCCTAGAGTGAAGTTGTGCGATTCACCGCACAGCTTGCATCTACGCGACATACACTTTTTTTCTGGGTTGTGGACCTCATGAGCATTCGACCGGCGGCGAGCCCCGATGGCTCGATCGCTGTGAGAAACAGGGCACAAATCTTGCCCGAGGTCGCAACACCTTCTGCCTTTCCGCTGGTTCCGGTCGCCTGATCGGGTTCTTGCCGCGGACGATTTCTGACGGCTGTTGCCTCGCTCAGGTTTTCGCTGCAGTCTGCTTGCGCACTTCACGGACCCATCCGTGGTCGCGGCAGACCGGCCCCCGCCCTGCTCTTGCGACGATTGTTCTATCGCTGCTCGCAACTCATGTGGCTCGCCTGATAGGGCGAGCGGCAGGCGCACGCGGTGCGCAGCTGGAGTGCATCTCTTTCTGAGGCCGGTCGAATCGCAGTTCGCTCGCAACTGACGCGGGCGAATGCTCACGAGCTTCACTCTCCGTCCTACACCTGGGGAGTTTCTTGAACCGCTGGCACGTGCCGTGGCCACGCAGAACTTCGGCGCCCGTATCACTCGGGCAGGGATGCCGCCTCGGTAACGAACGGTACAAGCACTGCTTTGCGGTCGGATGAGAGAGACACAAATGAGCACCATGATCAACAGCATGACAAATCGTTTGACGACCACCCTGGCTGCCGCGGCATTGCTGGCGGCGACGGCCACGACCGCGCCTGCCGCAATTACGGGGGCCGGATTCACCATCGACATTGCCTCCAGCGCCCGCGTCCTGGATGCGATCGGCACGCCCGAGTACCACGACGTGCTCATGGACGACTCCTGCGACAACCCTCACCTGCGTATCCGGGCGAATAACAAGCCGGCCATCATGCTGACGGTGAACGACACGCTGAGCGCTGGCGCCGAACTGTCGTCGTTCGCGTTGTCGATTGCCGACCCGATGTACCTGTTCGGCAGCGGCGACGGGGGCATCCTGGAGAACTACACCCAGTTCATTCAAGAATCGATTTGGACGGACGACGGCGTGTCGATCGTCAGCAACACGCTGTCGGCCGACGGCCGCACGCTGACCGTCGATTTCGACGGCCTGACGGCTGGCAAGAAGGTAATCTTCAACGTCGATCTGGACGTGATCAACGACCCGTCGATGTTCCTGTATCCCGACTACCGGCATGTGCTGCATGGCGCGCCGATGCCGGGCGAGACGGAATTGGGCGATCCCGCGACGTTCCTCGGCGTGATCACCGACGGCGTCGATTCGCTGGACCTGGACGGCACGCTGACGCAATTGACCGAGACGCCGACCTACTCGAACCAAAACATTCGTCCCTATCAGACGATGGATATGATCCCGGTGACTAACACGGAAGTCCCGGGCGAGAACATTCCCGAGCCGTCGGCCATCGGGCTGGCCGGACTGGCGGTGCTGGCGAGCTACGCCGTGCGTCGCCGCCGCGCAGGCTGAGAGATCTCCACGCGGAATTCACAACAACACATTGCCTGACGCACGCCGCGTCGGGCTCGCCAAGCCTCCTTTGCTTCGGAGACGTCGGCCGCGCTGTGTCGCGGCCGGCGTTTTCGTCGTTTGGTGTGAAGTGACTTGGTGCGAAAAAACCATTACGAATTTGTCAAAAAAAGGGGCGTCGCGACAGGACAAGTTGTTGACACGCCTCTCGGAATCGCTATTCTCTGTAGCAGCGGGCAAACTGTCATCGTCCGCCAAACATTGATCTTCGTCGTTCTTACCTAATTGATCGAGTTGCGGACCTCATGAACACGCGATCGGCGACTGGCTGGACAAGCCGGATCGCTGTCCGATTAAGGCAACTGCCTGAGGCCCTCTCGACTTTTCTTGGTGATCGCTGCTAGCCGCCCGGCGGCAGCCTGCTCAGTCGCCACGAGGCCCCAGCGGCGGCCAAAGCCGGTCTCGCTCTGCGACCGCGTCTTTCGTCCGACAGCGTTTTTGCTTCTCTGCAGCCTGCAAACCCACGCTGGAGGCGCTGCGCCCTCAGCCATGGCAGCGGGACTCTCTCTGCCGCATTCGCCGTTCGCAACCTGATTCGCCGTCGCGGTTGAATCGGGTGTTCTGACGATCGTGCTCAACGCCATGGAGAGTTGAAGCCGTTGGCAGCGGATTTATTCGTGCCGGCCGCTTCCTTTTAGGACACACGCCATGAACCATCACCTCCGAGTTCGCATCCTTCTGGCATGCCTGGCCGCGTTGGTCGTCTGCAGCGCCCCACGGGCCGATGCGGCGATCTTGGCCGGCACGGAATTCAGCGTCGATATTGGCGGCAGCGCTCGCGTGCTAAACGCTATCGGAACGCCCGAATACGACGCCATCCTGATGGATGATTCGTGCGACAACCCCCACCTGCGCGTGCGGGCCAACAACAAGCCGGCGATTAAAGTCTCGGTCGCCGATACGACCACGCCCGGCGTGCAGCTGTCGTCGTTTTCGCTGGCGATCAACAGCGACCCTTACTTCTTCGGCACCGGCGACGTGGCGACGGATAATTTCACGGACTTCATCCGCGAGACGATGTACGTCGACGACGGCGTCACGATTCTCGGCTCGACCTTGTCGGCCGACATGAAACTGCTGACGGTCAACTTCGACGGCATGACGGCCGGCAAATCGGCGATCTTCAACGTCGACTTGGACGTGGTCGATGATCCCTCCATGTTCCTGTACCCCGACTTCCGCGTCGTGCTCTTCGGCGCCCCCGTCTCCAGCATGGCGGACCCCACGGAGCCGGGCACGATCTCGGGCGTGTTCACCGACGGGTTGGAATCCCTCACGCAGTCGACCGACCTGACGCAGCAGACGGACGTGCCGGATTACTTCAACCAGTACCTGCGTCCCTATCACGTGATGGACGCGGTGCCGGTGAACCCGGATGGCGTCGAGGAAGAACTGAGCGACCCGTTTAAAATCAACTTTGGCACGCTGATGCCCGACGAGATGGGCATGATCCTCGAAGCGGCCAAGATCGCCAACAATGGCGACACCGGCACGATCATCGACGTGTATAGCTACATGATCACCGGGCCCGACGCCGATTTGTTCAAGCTGAAGAATACGACCGTGCAGCCGGGCGAGGACCTGGGCATCCAACTCATCGGCAACTCGCCCACCGAGATGATGGCGACGTTCGACATGACCTTCATGGGTTCGGGCGACGTGGGCATGTACACGGCCGACCTGATCCTGAAAACGTCGGCCGGCGACGTCACCTTCCCGATCATGGCCATGGTCGAGATTCCCGAGCCGAGCACGGTGCTGCTGGGCGCATGCGGCTTGGCGCTGCTGGCCGTGCGGCGGCGCCGCTAGCATAACGGTCGCGGGCCGAGCGGGCCGCGTTCGCGTCGACGGCAAATGACGATCAACGAGGGACCGGGGTGGCGGAAGCGACCCCGGCCTCTTTTTTTTGTGCGCTATTGGAACGCAAGCTAGCGGAGCCGTCTGAGGCGAAGACGCCGCCCTGCGGGGCTCGCGATGACACTGGCGCCGGAGTCCCCAAGGCTGCCTGAGAACCGGCCCTTCAGGTCAGGGTGTTTGCAGGCCCTGGGTGACGCCGCCCCAGGGGCAGACGCGATGGCATCGGCTGCGTTTCCGGCGACTTTTCCGGTTAGGCAAACTCTTCTCGCTGCCGAAACAGCTCCAGTTGGCGCGATGGTCCGGGAATTGCGGATTGTTCCCGAATTCCTGAAAGTGCCGCTCTTGCGGGTTCCGATACTTGCGACTGAGTCGGCAAGCAATCCCGCATTGCGCCGGCTGCGATGTCCGTTGCGGCGGACGACGACACACGCGCAGGATACGTCCTGCTGGGACGGCGTGGCCCGAATCCACGCAACTTAGGGGGGATTCAAGGATGAAACTTCGTTTATGGGGAATCGCTGCGCTGGCGCTGTGCGTGCTGGCCGCAGGAGCCGCTCCCGGACAGGCTCAGTCCAAGCGCGGTAAGAACGCCAGCGTCCAAGCCGACGACCAGGTCGATCTGGCTTCCTATCAGAGCGTCTCGTTTGGCGCCGGGCCCGCGGGCGCCGGCTGCTGTCCGCCGTCCGGCGGTTGGCCGGGGCTGCTCGATCGGCCGATCCAATTGGTCGCGGGCGCTGAATACATTTACGCTCGCGCCAACTTCAGCCAGGCCTTGGCCTACGTCGAATCCGACTTGGTCAACGGCGGCGAGAACTGGGTGCAGTACGACTTCGACTACGAGTCGGGCTACAGCTTCTACGGCGGCATCTACCTGTGCGACTGCGGCGGCGCCGTCATCTTTGACTGGACGAACATGACCAGCAGCTCCGGCTTCACGGCCGTCAACGATCCGCCGGGGTCGACCCCCACCAACAGCGAGATCTTTGGTCCGTTCGAGGTCGACGACAACATCAACGGTTTTGCCGACGTCGACTTGGACACCTACGACCTGATGTTCTCCAAGACGATTCCGCTGGGCGGACCGATGTGCGGCGGCTGCGACTCGGGTTGCGACGACGTCTGCTGCGGCGACGTCTGCTGCGACGACACCTGCTGCGGCGACGGTTGCGGCAGCTGCGGCGGTTGCCCGCCGTGGGACATCACCTGGAGCGGCGGCGTGCGCTTTGCCGACGTGAGCTGGGCTCGCGGCGCCAACAGCTACGACTTCAGCACCATCCCGGTGTTCCTGGACGGCTACACGACGACCATGGACTTCACCGGTTTCGGCGGTCGCATTGGCCTGGCCGGGCGTCGCTACTTTGGCAAGAAGGGGCTGTTCAGCCTGTACGCCAAGGGCGACTGGTCGCTGCTGGTGGGCGAAATCAACGTCGAAACGCTGGTGACCAACGCCGCGTCGTCGACCACGGCCTTCCATCGCACGAGCTGCGATCACATCGTGCCGGTCACCGAAATCGAGATGGGCGGTACGGTCCACCTGGGCTGCCACGCCAACATCACGGCCGGCTACTTCTGGTCGGCCTGGCACGATCTGGGCATGCGTGAAGAATACGACTTCGCCAACTTCCAGATCGACAGCTACGACGACGCGAACATCCTGGGCTTCGACGGCCTGTTCGTTCGCGGCGAAGTGACGTTCTAAGGAGCGAGACTGCCGCCGGCGAAACGATTCGTTTCGCCGGGAACAGCGTCAACGAAACAGGGCCCGTCGCGCACCGCGCGACGGGCCCTGCTGTTGTATTGAGCGTGTGTGCCACGGCTCTGCGAGCCGTGCCGACGGCCCTCTGTGCATCGCACGGCTCACAGAGCCATGGCACGCGCACGGTCGGCAGGCGAGAACGCGTGACGCTGCCCCTAGCGGCGACCGATCATGCGGTCGCGGCGGGCGCGGCGTTCGGCGCGCAGACGGGCGCGACGCTTGGTCTCGCTCGGCTTCTCGTAGAATTCGCGGATGCGGATCTCTTTCTTGATGCCGCTGCGCTCGACGAGCTTGCGGAACCGGCGGACCGCTTCTTGAGCCGTCTCTTTATCGCGTAACGTCAGCTTGACCACTCAAACGTCCTTTCAGCTGTTGGCATCTGTTTCTTGGGGAACGGGCTCGCGGGAAACCGGCCCGGCGGGAGCCCGCCCGTCGTTGCGGCTGGCTACTCGCCCGCAGCGTCCGTCCCCGGTTTTGGGCGGCAGTGACGCAGCGCCATCTGGGGTTGGGGAAACGAGTTAGGATAGCAGCGGCCTGTCAAGACGTCCAGTGCGGGGGCCGCAAAGTTTGCCGCGCCCCGGCATCGTGCCACTGCTGGCTCGTCCAGCGGTGGGCGCCGCGTACACGTTTCACACTGCTGGACGAGCCAGCAGTGGCACACGCGCTCGCTTCACAGTGCTGGACGAGCCAGCCGTGGCACACTCGGTCGCCGGGCAACCGTCACAATCGGCGCCACCGGAACTGCCCGGGCAAGACGCAAGCCCCCGGAGGCCCGCGGAGATGGGGCCGCGGCCGCGGTGCGGTCGATCTCTGCACCCGGGGGGCGGCGGTCCGGGCATCCCCCCTATCGCTTGGACCGCCGCCCCAGGATTGTCGTGCTCCCCCGCGCTCGCCCCCGCCATGCCTGCCGCCGATCGCCAAGAACTGCTGCTGGAGTTGGGCCGCCGGCACGACCAACTGCTTGACGACCTGGATGCGCTGAACGAGCGGATCGAGGCTGCTCTGGCCGCGAATCAATCGCAACGCATCGGCGACAGCGACGGCGAGTAGCGCGGCGGCGGGATTGTTCTTACTCCACTGGCGAGCGACGCCCCCACGCGCGGCTGGCTCGGCACTCGCCCTTGTCTTTTCAGTGCAAAAACAACGCGAGCGCACAAAAAACGGAGCGACCCTCCAGCGAGGCTCGCTCCGTGCGTGTGATCCGAGGATCGCGGCGACGTTCTACCGTCGCCTGCAATTCGCTGCTAACTACTACTCGGCAGCGTCGTCGGCCGCGTCGGCAACGTCTTCTGCGGCGTCTTCGGCAGCGTCAGCGGTGTCTTCCGCGGCATCTTCGGCAGCTTCAGTGGCCGACTCGGTCGTGTCCGCCGCTTCTTGGCAGCCAACCGTGCCAAAGCCTACCATCGCCAGCGCGAGCGCCAGCATCAATGAACCGAACTTTTTCATGATCTTTCGATCTCCATGGATTGATTGGGGAAATCCCGCCTCGGCTGGCGGAGCGTCCGCCTTGGCCGTTTCTTCACATCCCATAGCGTATCACTCGGGGGCTGCCCGGGCAAACGGGGGCAGGCAACTCCCGGGCAATCTCCCTAACAAAATGCCGACGCAACCGCTGGCGTCCGCAGGGTTTTCGCAGTTTGCCTGATCGGCGCCCCAGGGGCCCGCTTCCGCGCCGACTGCGCCGAACGCGCTGAGCGCCAACCGTCCGGCGCGCCGATGACGGTTGTACGGCGCCGTGCGACCTTGCGGGCTCGCGAGTCGCCGTCTGTGCGCCGCTTGCGGCCCAGCCTACCGTATTTCGCCCCCGCCTCGGCATTCTTGCCCGGAGTCGTTTGACCCATGAAAAAAATCGTACTGACCGCGGCCGTGGCCGCCGTGCTGAGCAGCGCCCTGGCCGGGGCCCCGCGCCGCGCCCTCGGGCAAGACTTTGATTTTGCCGCCGAACAGCCGGCCGCCGCTGAGGACGATTCCTACTACACGGCCCCGCCCGTGCGCGAACCGCAACTGTCGGTCGCCCAGCAGAAATCGATGGCCCGCGCCCAACAGCGGATGGCGCGGCTCGACGCGATGCGGGCTTACGGCATGTCCGCCAGCCGGCCCACCGCGATCAGCATTCCCTTCACGGGCATGTACAGCACGGCCTGGCAGATGCCCGGCGGGCGCCCGTTCGGCTGGTGGCACTCGGCCCATCGCAGCGTGGTCATCATCCGTTAGCGGCACAGAAAGCCGTGGCACAAGAAATTCAATGACACACGCCGCGCGCAAGGCGATTTGCGTGCGGCGTTCTTGTGCGCAGTCGGCAACGATTGGCTCACGGAAAAGATCGGTTGGGGCGTCGCAACGGAGTCTGATGCAGCGCTCGCGGCGAGCGCTGCTCGAAGCTGGCTCGACAAAGCCAACGAGCGCAGGCGCCGCTCAGCAGGCGACGCGGCGGTGCTCCTGCAAGTCGCGGCACGCCTGCAGCAGCGCGGCGAGTTGGACCGGCGCGTCGCCGATGGGGCGCGATTTGCGAATCGAACGGCTGAGCAGCTTGGCGGCGGCGACCACCTGCATGTTCGTGTCGGCCGGCCGGCTCTTGGCGAGGCGTCGCGTGACGGCCGTGATCACGTCCCAGTCCTGCCGCGTCGCAGCGCGGAACAACCGCTCGACGTCGTCGAGCAACCCGTCCATGATGGCGCCCACGCGATGCACGTCGGCCGCCAGCCGCGCTTGAGCGTGCAAGAGCGACAGCAGCGAAGGGTACGACGAAGAATCCATGGCGGGCCCCTTCTCTCGGTGCAGGAGGCGCGCCTCGGGGGCGCGACCAGTCGGGCGCGGAAGCATCGAGCCGTCCAAGCGGCCAGGCTATGCGGCGCGGCGCCATTCGGCGGCCGGCGCCAGGGGCACGACCGGCTTGCGGCAAGCCGCGCTGGTCAGGCGACGCAGCACCAGTGGAGCGACCCGATCGGCGGCGCGAGCGACGACCTCGCTCTCCCAGTCCAGCGACGCCCCAGGGTGACGCTCCAGGACGTTCCGCGTCTGCCGGCGGACTTCCGCAGTGGCCCGGGCGCGGATATAGCCGCGGGTCTCGCACAGCGACATGCCGGCCGTGCGGCCCTCGACCGTCTGGGCAATGCCCTCCAGGCTGAGATCCGCGACCTGGCGGACGATGGCGTCAAGCCGCCGCTGCGACTTCCCCTGGAAGATGGAAATAAGGGCGTCAACCATGACGGAGCGTCTCCTGTATTCGTGGGGGCACGCGCTGCGGGGCGCCAGAGCAAAGCGGGCGGCAGCGGCCTGCCGATACTTTCGTAACCGGCCGGCGGTCGGTCTTCGGCCGTCAGCCACGGGCGTCCGGCGGCAGCCGAATCGCAAAGCGCCCTCGACAGCCGTGAATACAAATCGAACCGTTGCTATCGGCGTCTGCAGAGCGTCGGTCCCAGGGCGGTCGACCGGAGCGCTCCGCAAGAAGCCCTCAAGTCGCCGAGTCCGCCCAACCGATAAATAACCTGCACTTGACCAGGTCGAAGCGGTTTTTTAACTTGCAGAGACACTTTGGGCGCCGTAGCCAAGTGGCTAAGGCATCGGATTGCAAATCCGACATCCCCGGTTCGAATCCGGGCGGCGCCTCTCCGCGAAGAATCACAAAACGCCCCGGTCTGCGATCGCCGCAGGCCGGGGCGTTTTTGTGTTGGGGAGTTGAGCCGGGCAGAACGTCGATGAGCGCGTGCTGCTGGTAGGCGACCAGCGTATCGCGAGCGTCGCCGTCAGCGGCGGCGGCGTGCGAGCGCTGCCGGGGCGGCCAGTGCCAACAGCAGCAGCGTGGCCGGTTCGGGCACGGCGCCGACCGACGGGGGCGTGCCCATGCCGTAGTTGCTTTGCCAGTCGCCAAGATCGCCGACGCCCGTGTCGCTTTGCCACAGGACGAAGTCGCCGCCGTCGACGAATCCGCTGCCGTCGAAGTCGCCCGCAAGTCCGCCGGCGTCCAGCGGGACCAAGCCTTCGAGCACCTCGACATTGTCAAACAACCCGAAGCTGAAGTCGGGGTTGAGAGTCACCGAGCTGAACAGATCGGCCATGTACATGCCGACCGTGGTGTCCTGGTCGATTCCCAACATGACATCGTCGTTGCTGTTGTCCAGCACGCCGATCTCGATCGTGCTGCCCGAGCGGGCGCTGCGCATCGACACGCGGACGAACCCGGGATCATTGAGCGCTCCAGAAGGCCCGATGTTGTCCGTGTCGACCTCAAAGTTGAGCGTCATCCACTGAAACCCGCCGGCGCCGGCCGGTTGCGTGCCGGTGGCCTGGCCAGTGACGGCCGAGGCGATATCGAACGACGGGAACGCGGTGGTGTAGTACTCGTTGCTGCTGTCGCGCGAGCCAGCTTCGGTCCCGGCGGCGTATTGGCCGCTTTCGGATTGGGCCTGAAAACCCTCTTTGTACATCCGGTAGTCGGTTGCGGCGGCGTCGCCTTCGCTGGTGTAGAGAAAGGTCCAGCCGAACGGCTCGACGCCGGTGCCGCCCAGGGACCCGTCATGCCCCACCGAACCGCCGATGAATTCCGTGGTGCCGCTGCCGACGCCGCCGCCGTCGGGGGCCCAGTTGATCCACGCATCGACGCGGAAGGTGAACTGCCCCGTGAAGGCCGCATCGCGATGGTAGGCCAAAATGCTGGCCGCTGCGGCGGGCGAGCTGTTGTTGACTTCGAACTTCAGGCCAATGGTGTCGCTGCCCCGCGGCGCGGCGGGGACGCCCTTGGTCGAGTAATCGAACCCGAACACGGCCGACGCGTCGGCGTCTTGCACGACGGTCCAATTTGCGCCGGTGCTCAAATCGTCGGTGAAAATCTGGCCCATCGACGGTTGCGCAAGCAGCGCACAGAACAAAGTCGACAGGGCGGCAACCCCCAGTAGGCGCAACATGGCAAGCTTCTCCCAGTTCAGAATCTCAGTCCAGAACGATCGCGAGGCACGACACGACGCGGCGTGCGCCGTCGTGGCTGATCAAGTTGACTCGTCCGCCCTGTTCCGTCTCTTGCCTGGTATTTGCGAGACTAGCAGTGACGACTGAGCGGGTCAACAAAATCACCGGAAGTTGCCGCCCGCTGGCAGCGATCGCCGCAAAAGCGCTGGGCGACTGCGCAGCGGCGAGAGCAGCGCAGCGACTCCGTCAGGTCCAGCTACTGGGCCAGCGCCGGCTCGCGCTCGACCACGATCGACGTGCCGCCGGCGCGCGGATCATGCACCGCGTGCAAGGCGCCCTGCTGGTCGACCTCCGCCGCCTGCGTCACGCCGCCGCGCTCGATGGTGGAGATCGTGTGACCGGAGTCGCGCAGACTGTCGATGATGTCCGCGGGCAACGCGCGCTCGACGACCAACTCGTCGGGGACCCACTGGTGGTGAAACCGCGGCCCGGCGACCGCATCCTCAAGCGACTCGCCGAAGTCGAGCCGGCGAACAATCGCCAAGAGCGCTTGAGTGATGATCTTTGGCCCGCCCGCGGCGCCGACGGTCAGCACCGGCTCGCCATCCTTCAACACAATCGTGGGGCTCATGCTGGACAGCGGGCGCTTGCCCGGCGCCACGGCGTTGTTCTCCGCGCCGATCAGCCCGAACGCGTTGGGCACGCCCGGTTGCGCCGAGAAGTCATCCATCTCGTTGTTCAACACGATGCCGGTGCCGGGGACGATCACCTTGGAGCCGAAGGTCGTGTTGACCGTTGCGGTGATGGCGACCCAGTTGCCCAGGCTGTCGGCCGCGGCGATGTGGGTCGTGTGCCGGCCGAACGTGTCGTACTGCGCCCGCGGCGGGCGGCCGTGCGACTCGACGGGCGTGGCCGCGTCGGGGTCGATCTTTGCCGCCAGTTGAGCTGCATACTCGCGATCGACCAAACCGCGTGGCACGGGCACAAAGTCGGCGTCGCCCAGCCAGTACGCCCGGTCGGCGAACGCCAACTTCATCGCTTCGACAATCACGTGCGTCGCGCGGGCCGGATCCTCGCGATGCATCTCGGCCAAGTCGAAGTGCTCCAGCATGTTGAGAATCTGGGCCACATGCACGCCGCCGGAGCTGGGGGGCGGAAAGCCGACGATCGTATAGCAGCGGTAACGGGTGACGATCGGCTCGCGCTGGGCCGCGTGGTAGTCGGCAAAGTCGTCGGCCGTGATCAGCCCGCCGTTGGCAGCCATCCAGTCGCCCACCCGCTGGGCGAACTCGCCGCGATAGAACCAGTCGCCGCCGTGCTCGGCGATCTCTCGGTACGAAGCCGCCAAATCGGGCAGGCGAAGCGTCTCGCCTTCGGCGTACGGCTCGCCGTCGGGTTTCAGCAGCGTGGCCTTGCTACCTGGAAAGCGGCTGAGGGTGTCTTTCAAGCGGCGCAAGTTGCGAGCGTACGCGGCCGGCACGGGGAAGCCCTCCTCGGCGATCTCCGCCGCCGGCAGCATGATGTCCGCCAACGGCAATTTGCCGTGGTTGGCCAGGGCCAACTCATACGCGGCCAGCGCGCCGGGTACGCCGCTGGCCAGGGGGCCCGTCTGGCTCAGTTCGGGATCGGCCTGCCCGTCGCGGAGGAACATGTCGGCGGTGGCGGCCGCGGGGGCGCGCTCGCGGCCGTCGATGGCGGCCAGTTGGCCGTCGGCGCGGCGGATCAGGACGAAGCAGCCGCCGCCCAGCCCCGAGTTGTACCCGTCGACCACGCCCAACGTGACGGCGGCGGCCACCGCGGCGTCGACCGCGTTGCCGCCGCGACGAAACGCGTTGGCGCCCGCTTCGGTCGCCAGCGGATGAACCGTGGCAATGGCGCACGTCGGCGGTTCGTCGGCGCGCGCGTCGGCGCCACCCGCCAGCATGCTGCCGACTGCTGCGATGAAAGTCACGACCACGCGAATGCGACTGCGACCGTACGCTCGCGCGCAGCTTTCGCTACACTGGGCCGTGACGGCTGAGCAATTCATCGCGCGGGTGCGCAACACCAAAGGCTGATGCATCATGAGTGGTCAACTCAAATTGAGGATCCTGGTTTTCGTCGCGGCCGCGGCAGGCGCGGCGATGGCGGTCGCTTCCGATCCTAGCGAGCCGGCGGGGCCATTGGAACTCGCAGTGGCCAAATCCTTCAAAGACGGCGGCGGCTATCTGTGGAAGGACAGCACGGGCTCGCCGATTGAAATCCGCCACGACGGCCAGGTCGTGCTCGCCAAGCAGCCACAGGGCACTTACTGCAGTGGTTTTACGTTTGCGGTCGCTATGGAAACCGCGCGCCGCCGCGACCTGCTGCAGGGCAAGTCGTTCGACGAAGTGAAACGTTTCCAAAAACAGTGGTACGGCGCCGTGCCGGAAGCGGCTGAGAAGCAGTGCGCGCTGGCGGTCGAGCGGCTGGGGATCGGCACGCAGGTGAAGTCGCTGGCCGAGGCCCGCCCCGGCGACTTTCTGCAACTGTGGCGAACCAACAAGTCGGGCCACAGCGTCGTGCTGCTGAAGCTGATTCGCGAGAGGGATCAGATCGTCGGCATTCGCTACCGCAGCACGCAAAAATCGACCGACGGGATCGGCGATCGGACGGAGTATTTCGCCGACGTCCCCGGCGATCGGGGCAAACTCGACCGGCAGCGGATTTACATCGCGCGATTGCACCAGCCAACGCGGCCGGCGCCGCCTGCCGACGCGCAGAAAGCAGCCAAGTAGCCGCCCGCTGCCTATCTAGCCGTTTTGCGCAGCGAATCCGAGGCTCAGCGCAACGTCGGCGCCGTTTTGTTTCGTTGTTGGCGGTCCTGACTAGAATGAAGAGTTGGGAGCCCGCACTGGCAAACCCGCCCCCGCCTCTCGGAACAGATCGGCATGCCCCGTTTTTCACGCTCGCGCTGCGCTGCGTCGCACCGCACCTTTCGCTTTGAACCGCTCGAGCCGCGGCTGCCGCTCTCGGCTGCCGGGCTGGTCGACGTCGGCGCCCAACCCGATGGCGGGCTGGCCGGCAAAGTCGTTTACACCCACGGCGGTCACGGCTACGTCTACGGAAACAGTTGGGGATTTCAGCGGCCGCTGCTGTTGGGGATGATCGAGGATCTGGGCAATCAGGACCAGATGACGTTCCTGGTCGACTACCTGTTCCGCGCCGGCGCCACGGTTGCCCCGCAACGGCCAGTGGGCGACCAGCCCAACGAGGTGGTGCTGGACAACGATGACGTGGAGGTGACGTTCACCGGGGCGTGGAGCGACAGTTCGGCGTCGATTTACTTCGGCGACGCGGGCGACGTGCCGTATCGGTTCGCGTCGACCTCCGCCACCGAAACGGCGGTCGCCAACTACCGGCCGAACATCACCGAAGCCGGCTTCTATCCAGTGTACGCCTGGACGCGGTCCGGCTCCGACCGGGCGTCCGATCAACTGTACCGAGTGAACCACAGCGGCGGCAGCACCGAGGTGACGGTCAACCATCGCATGGTCGGCAACGGGCTGGTGTACCTGGGCACGTACCATTTCAAGGCCGGCACGAGCGGGTCGGTCGAGATCAGCAACCGCTCCGACGACGCGGGCCGGGTGGTCATTGCCGACATGATCCGCTTCGGCAACGGGATCGGCGACACGGACCTGGGCGGCGGCGTGTCGGGCCGGACGCGCGAGGATGAGCCCGCCGTGTACTGGATCAAGTGGCACGTCGACCGCGCGCAGGGCGTATCCACCTCCGAGTACGGCGGCCCGTCGACCACCGTGTCGGGCCCCACGCGATATTCCGAGTACATGAATCGCGAGGCGGAGGGCTCGCTGTCGGATCGGGTGTACATTAGCTTCCACTCCAACGCCGGCAGCGGATCGAACCGCGGCACACTCGGGCTGCTCAATGGCAACAACCGCGCCAGCGCCGCGACGCCGAACCAGTTTCTGCTGGCCAACACCGTGGCAGGCGAAGTGAACGATGATCTGGTCGCTCAAAACGGCCTGTTCGAGCACAACTGGTTCAATCGCACGACCCACACGCTCGACCGCAGCGATATCGAGTTCGGCGAGATCAACAACGAAGTGATCAACGGCGAGTTTGACGCCACGATCATCGAAACGGCGTTTCACGACAATCAACTCGACGCCGAGTTGATGCGCGACCCGAAAGTCCGCGATGCGCTGGCGCGGTCGACGTACCAGGGGCTGGTGAAGTATTTCAACGCCGTCGACGGCGGGGCCACCTCGCTGACGATGCTGCCGGGGCAAGTGCCGCAGGTGCAGGCCGAGACGGTCGCCGACGGCTCGGTGCAGGTCACCTGGGAGCCGCCCGCGTCGAACTCCTACAACGGCGACGCGCCCACCGGCTACATGATCTACGGTTCGACCAACGGCTACGGATTCGACGGCGGCACGTTCGTGCCCGCGGGGACGACCAGCCACGTGCTGACCGGGCTCGACACGGGCGCGGGGCCCTATTATTTCAAGGTCGCAGCGGTCAACGAGGGCGGGGAAGGCGCGGCCTCGGAAGTCGTCGCCGCCTCGCCCGCCACGGCCGCCACGCGGCTGCTGGTGGTCAACGGGTTCGACCGCCTCGAGCGGTCGCAGAACCCATTGCAGTCCGCAGCTGGCGGCCTGGTCGAACGGGTGCGCCCGCGCAGCAGCAATTCGTTTGACTACGTCGTCCAGGTCGCCGCGGCGATCGATGCGTCGGGCTACAACGTCGAAATCGCCACGGCGTCCAACGAACTCGTGGCCGACGGCACGGTCGATCTGGCCGATTACGACTCGGTCGTCTGGATTCTGGGCGAAGAGTCAACCGTCGACGCCACGTTCAATGCGGCTGAACAAGGCGCCGTCACCTCGTATCTGGCAGGCGGCGGAAAGCTGTTCGCCACCGGCGCCGAGATCGGCTGGGACCTTGATGCGCAAGGCAACGGCGCCGGGTTCTACAACAACGTCCTGCACGCCGACTACGTCGCGGACGACGCGAATTCCTACACCGCCAGCGGCGTTGCCGGTTCGATCTTCGATGGCATCGCTCTGCAATTCGACGACGGCGACTTGTTCTACGACGTCAACTTCCCCGATGTCCTGTCCCCCGCGAATGGCTCCACGGCGGCGCTGACCTACGGCAGCGGCGGGGTGGCGGGCCTTCAGTACGCCGGCGGGGTCGGCGAAAAAGTCGTGCTCTTCGGCTTTCCGTTCGAGACGATCACCGACGAAAACGCCCGCACGGCCGTGATGTCGTCCGTGCTGGCGTACTTCGACGCCGATTTCACGTTCGAGGGCGCGGAGATCATCATCGACGACAGCTTTGGCTCGCCGGCCTACCAGGAGACCGGCACGTGGAACACGGCCTCCGGATCGGGCTTTGACGGGACGAACTATCGCTTCGCACCCGCGGGCAGCGCCGCGACGGCCAGTTGGAACTTCTTCGTCCCTGCCGAATCCACGGGCGAGGTCTTTGTCTACTACCGCTCGGCTGGCAACCGGGCGACCAACGTCGCTTACAGCGTCGACACAGGCGCCGGCGTCGAGAGTGCATCGACCAACCAAACCCTCAACGACGACCAGTGGGTGTCGCTGGGGACCTACTCGTTCGCCCCCGGCGCGGCATCAGTCACGCTCGACGCCGCTGCGAGCAGCGGCGGTTCGGTGGTGATCGCCGATGCCGTGCGCGTGGTGCTCTCGCCTGTCACGGAGGAAACGGGCGACTTCAACAACGACGGCAGCGTCACCGGGTTTGATTTCCTGGCCTGGCAGCGCGGGTTTGGGACCGGCAGCGGCGCCACGTTGGCCGACGGCGATGGGAACGGCGACGGCGACGTGGACGGCGACGATCTGGCCGTCTGGCAGACGCAATACGGAAACGTTTCGGCCAACGAAGCGACGGCCGTCGCGACGCTGACCGTCGCCGCCTCGACTGCAGAACTCAACGCCGACGCGCCGGCATCGTACTGGCTGGCGCTGCCCGAGGCGCCGCAAGCGCATGTGCCGACCGCCCGCGGGGGAGCCGCCGCAGCAGCGGTCGCCCACCAGCGCGAGCTCCAGTTCGCCCCGCCGCGGCGCGGCTCGCAGCCCGACCCGTCGAGCGCTCGCCACGGGGATCCCGGCGGCCCGCACGACGCGGCCGCGCCGGGCTCGTCGGCAGTCGATGAGGCGCTCAGCGAATGGCCGTGGGGCCGACGTTTGGGGCGGGCCGTCACCCCATTGTTCTGATTTGGTCGCCGCCCGCCTCGCGCACCTGCGCAAATCCTTGCGGAAAATCGAAGGATCGCAGACAATCAACAACTGGGCGCTTCGGCGTCAGACCCGCGAAAACCGCGGGTTTCTGACCGGAATTGCCAACGTTGCGCGGATGCGCAAAATCGCGGAAACAATGCGCCAGAAATGTTTCGTGATTCGCAACTGGCCCATTAATATATAGAGACTGGCGCGAATTTGCCGCTTTGCGCTCCTGCGAGAACCGTGCGTCGCGGCCGTCGCCCCGGTTCTCCTGTCGCTGACTGCCGCGACACCCTCCTTGCGACTCCCCGTCACTGCCCACCCGCATCAGACCGTCAATTTTTAGGGAAAGTATCGATGCAACTCCGACTCACGTTTCACACCCTGCTCGCGCTGTTGGCCATCGGCTTGGCGGCGGACGCCCGTGGTCAAATCCTGTACTCGCAAAACTTCGACACCGACGACACCGCCAACTGGACGGTCAACGACGGCCCGACCGACGAGCACGCTGACTTTTTCTTCGACTACAGCACGGTGGGCATCCCCTCGGCGCCGAACTCCGGCGGGTCGACTCTCGGCATGCGACTGTCGTCAAACATCACCGACGGCATCTTTGGCGGCTTCACCGTGTCGCCCACCGGTCAAGCGTTCACCGGCGACTATGCTTTGAAGTTTGACATGTGGTCGAACTACATCGGCGCCTTCGACGCGACTGATCCCGGCGCGGGCTCCGGCGGCGTGGAATTGGGCGCCGATGGCTCGACCAACCTGTCAATCGCCGGCATCATGACCTCCGGCACCGTGCCCAACTACGCCGGCAACTCCGACGGCGTGTTCTTCGCCGCCACGGGCGACGGCGGCTCTTCCGCCGACTATCGCGCCTACTCGTCCGAGCGGGCCGTGAGCTACCAGTGGCCGCGGGCCGAAGGCTCGGTCGAAGACGAGCACGCGACGTATTTGGCGGACAGTCGCAACCACACCGCACAACTCTATCAGGACAACTTCGGCCCCGCGATGGTGCCTGCCGCTCAGACGGCCGCCGTCATTGACGGCGATGCACTGGGCGACACCCAGTACGGCATGACGCGGGCCGGGACGATCGGCTTTGAGTGGCACGAGGTGAGCATCACCAAGCTGGGCGACATCGTCACTTGGGCCATCGACGGCATCGATCTCATTACCGTCGACACCGCCAACTTCACGACCCCCGTGGGCGGCGACAACATCATGTTCGGCCACGGCGACATCAACGCCGGCAACTCGCTCGACCCCAACTTCGAGCACGTCCAGTTCACGCTGATTGACAACATTGTCGTCGAGGTCGCCACCGCGGGCGGCGAAGACAATGCCGACTTCAACGGCGACCTGATCGTCGACGGCACGGACTTCCTGACTTGGCAGAGCGGCTACCCGGTGACCGACGGCACAGCCCTGCTGGCCGACGGCGACGCCAACGGCGACGGCAACGTGGACGACGCCGACCTGGCGATCTTCCAGACCCAGTACGGCACCGTCACCCCCGCGGTTGGCGCCGTGCCCGAGCCGACAACGGCCGTCCTGGCCCTGCTGGCCGTGGGCAGCCTGGCGGGCCTGCGTCGTCGCAGCTAACGGCTCGATACCGAGTCGACGTGACATGACACGATACGCCGGCCCGGCGAACCGCTCGCTGGGTCGGCGTTATTTCATCCGGTGCGGTTCGCCGCGGCAGGCAGGCTGACGAGACGCTGCGCGACAGCGCGGACATCGTGCGCTGATGCGCATTGCTCGTTCTGCAATCGCCGCCCAAAATGGAAGATTATCGGCCACACTCACCCGGACGACATCGATACCGCTTCGTCCACGACGGCGCCTGCCGCGCGCCGGTCGCGTCGGTAAGTCGCGACTGCCGCATCGCGTCGTCCGCACGGGGCGACACATCATCTCAAGGAGCGATAGTTTGAACGGCCACACACCCTCCCTGCCGATGCATCGTCGCGCCCCGCGCGTGGCGTTCACCCTTGTTGAGTTGCTGGTGGTGATTGCGATCATCGGCGTGTTGGTTGCGCTGCTGCTGCCGGCCATTCAAGCGGCGCGGGAAGCGGCCCGACGGGCTCAGTGCCAGAACAATCTCAAGCAGATTGGTTTGGGCTGGTTGAACCACGAGTCGCAGCAAAAGCACTTTCCGACCGGCGGCTGGAGCGGCAACTGGACCGGGGATCCGAATCGAGGCTTCGGCAAGGACCAGCCGGGGACTTGGACCTACAACATTCTCTCGTTTATCGAGCTGCAAAACCTGCACGACCTCGGCAAGGGGCAGGATTCCGCATCGACTGGGTATGTCGATGCGATGATCACGATGCACACGACTCCGGTGGAGACGTACATTTGCCCGTCGCGCCGTCAGGTAAAAGTGTATCAGGCGTACTGGCCGACGATTCGACCGTCCTCATTGCAGTCTCGGCTGCAGGCGATTGGGCGCGAAAGCGGGATCTCAAAGACCGACTACGCCGCGAACGCCGGCGACAGTTACCACACCGCATCGCAAAGTTTCGGCGGCGTCAGTTTCTGGGCGCCGAATAACTACCAAGAGACCGAGCCAGGCGGTCGTATCCCGCCACAATTCAGCACCTGGGAAGCCCGTTGTTCCGACGACACATCGCAGTATTTCCAATCCGGCGTCAGCTTCTACCGTAGCGAGATCGAGCTGCAGCAGATCACTGACGGCGTTTCCAACACGTACATGGTCGGCGAGAAGTTTCTGCCCACCGATGCCTACGAAGGCACAGGCGGCGGGTCCAGTTCGCCCGGTTTCGACTGGGGCGAAAACCAGTCGATGTACTCAGGCTACGAATGGGACAATCATCGCGGCGCCTGGAACCGTAATTACTCGGGCAATTCGGAAGCCGCCATCGAGTCTTACCAGCCCGAAGCTGACCGCCCCGGCGTGGTGCCGTTCCCCGAGGTCAAGTTTGGCAGCGCCCACCCGGCGGCGTTCAACATGGTCTTCTGCGACGGCTCCGTGCATTCGCTGTCTTACGACATCGACCATGTCACCCACGCGAACTTGGCGAATCGCACCGACGGGATTCCGACCGAGATTCCCTAACAATCGCCCGCCGATCGATCGCGTTGCTGTCGAGGCTTGACGCGCCTGAGCGTGCCTCGCGCCACTCGCTTTCTACCGACCGGCGATGTGCGTTCTCGGCGTCGGACAGTCACAGAGTGCGTCGCGCCCACGCGTACGTGCAGCAAGCTGTGCGGCGGGATGCGTTCTATCCCAGCGGCGATTCATCGACTGTGGGTAGCGTGGCCGCAGCGTATGGTCTGCGTGGACGGCCACGGCCCGTCACAAACGAGCACTTCGCTCGTTCGAGTCCATGCAGTTCCTGCTCGAGTCAGCCCGAGTTGGTACCAGAAAGAAAAGAGCGGCTGCGCGGAGTTTGCCGCGTCAGCCGCGTCGAGGGTGTTTGCCAAGCGACGCGCTCCTGCCGGTTAGCCGATGGCGTCGAGCCGGCACGACGATTATTTGCTCGTCAGAGCGAACTCCATGCGCTGACTCACGACGGCCGGGTCGTCAGGAGCGACTTGCTGACCCAGCGTGGTTTCCTCGTTGTACTTGGCGGGAATTGACCCGGACGGCATGGAAACCTTCACCTGGTAGAAACCATACTGCACGCCGGGCGGCCAGGTCGGATCGGGACGCTTTGACTTGGGGATGCTCACGATCGCCATCCCGGCAGGAGACGTTTCGCCTTCCGCGGCCAGCATCTCATCCCCCAGGAACTTCTCCGGGATGAACTCCACGCGAGCTCCGATCAGCGGCCGTCCATCCATGGTCACCTTGCAGTTGATGCCCGTCAGGCCAGTGTTGCCTACCTGCCACGATGTGATTCGATTGGCGATTTCACTCTCTTCCACCTTGTCATCTTGGTTGGCGTCGAGGGTCGCCATCGCGGCCTTGAGGCCAACCGCTGCGTCCAGTTCGCTGCCCGCGATATAGCCGTCGCCATCCGTGTCGTACTGTGTCATCGCGGCCGCAGCGGCGTCGTCCGCGTCAATCGACGGCGGCGTGACAGCCGACGGCCCGCTACTGCAACCAACGAGCGAGGCCCCCCCGAGCAGCAGCGTTGCGGCCCCTGTCAGAAGACGGCCCGCAGCGAAATTGCTGTTGGCGGCCGCAGATTGTTGGCAAAACAGGCTCATCTGAACTCTCTTTCGTAGTGGCCGCTCCGTGGTCGGTCGCGGCTCGCATGAAACACTGAACGACGACGAAGTGAAACGGATGTCGCTGAATGTCCGAGTCTATCTTTCAGCGACTTTCCTCGGCAACCAGGTAATCGCTCCGCCTGCGCCGCGGGAAGATTCCCGTGCGCGACCGCGTCACGGACTGGCGACCTGCTTGCGGTACGCCAGCGGGGCCATGCCGAACTTCTTGCGGAAAGCCACCCCGAACCGGGTGCCGTTGGCAAATCCGCTGGCCGAGGCGATCTCGGCGATCGACATGTCGCTGTTGGAGAGCAGCTCGCGGCCCTTCTCCAACCGCACGCGGCGGATTTCCTCGGCCGGCGAACGGCCCAGGTACTTGCGGAACTGGATCTCCAGGCTGCGGCGCGAGACAGGCAGCTCGCGCAGGATGTCCTTCACGACAATGTCGCGGAACGCATGGGCCTGGATGAACCGCAGAGCGCGGACCACCGTGTCGTCGTCGATCGCCAGGATATCGGTCGACTGCCGGGCGATGACGCCGTTGGGGGGAATCAGCAGCGGCTGAGCGGGGCACGGGGCGCCCTGCATGATGCGGTCCAGTTGGGCGGCCGCCTCGAACCCGATCCGCCGGCCGGCCACCGCCACGCTGGAGAGCGGCGGCGTGCAGACCTCGCACATCAGGTCGTCGGTGTCGCCGGCCAGGATGGCGACCGAGTCGGGCACGCGCACGTCGGTCATCTGGCAGATCTCGGCCAGCTGCCGGCCGCGGTGGGCGTCGACCGTGAACACCGCGACGGGTCGCGGCAGGGAGGCCAGCCAACGCGTCACGCGACGTTGCTGCTCGGTCCAACTGATCTTGCGCCCCGGGCGGTATCCGGGTTTGTACTCGTGGCACTCGAAGCCCTCGCCCGTGACGATTTTGACGAACTGTTCGCCGCGGCTGTCGGAGTAGCGGGTGTTGGGCGGTGCGAAGTACGCGAACTTCTCGAAACCCCGATCGCGCAGATGATCGAACGCCTGTCGCGCTCGGGCGGCGTCGTCGGTCACCACGTCGCACACGCCGGCCAGCCCGCCGAACAGCGTGTCGACGTTGACCACCGGCAGTCGGCGTTCGAGGATCTGGTCGATCTGCATGCGGCTGCTGAGCCGCGCAATCACGCCGTCGCCGTTCCAACGGTCTGGCAACAACGGCCGATTCCCCGGATCGCTGGGGTCGATTAGCAGGTTCCACTGGCCCTGCCGCCGCGAGTAATCGTAGATCCCGCGGATGACGCTGCATCCCCAACTGTCGTCCGTCTCGACCAGCACCGCGACGCGCCGCAGATACTCGACGTCAGCCATGGCTTCATCAATCCTGAAAGAACCGTGCGGCGGCGCCCCCCGACGCGAAGTGACAATTCTCACTCATCTATTGTAAGTCGGAACGGGTCTGCCGTCTGCGCAATAACGAGAGTTATGATTCGGTTTGTCGCTTTCCAGATTCGGCTTGGCAAGTAAGCTGATCGGCTGAGGGTTTCCGCGCTCATCCGCGGAGCGCCCATTTCCTCGCAGCGGACGATGACGATTATGGCGACTTTGGCAGTTGGCCTGATGAGCGGCACCTCGGGCGACGGCGTCGATGCCGCGCTGTTGGACACGGACGGCGAGACCAAGATCGGCTTTCTCGGCGGTCTGACAATCCCCTACGGCGACGATCTGCGGTCGCGGCTGCTGGAAGTCTCGCAGTACGACGTGCCGCTGTCGGAGCTGCTGCAGGTCGAGACGGAGATCACCCAGCACCACGTCCTGGCCGTGCAGAAGCTGTTCGCCCAGCAGCCCGAGGCCGCCAAGAAGGTCGAAGTGATCGGCTTCCACGGCCACACGGTGCGGCACATGCCCGCGCGTGGCCAGACGATGCAGATCGGCAACCCGTGGCTGCTGGCCCGCGACCTGCAGTTGCCGGTGGTCAGCGACTTTCGCCGGTGCGACATGGCGGCGGGCGGCCAAGGCGCCCCCTTGGTGGCCATGTTCCACAAGGCGTTGTTCGTGGACGAACCCCGCCCGGTGATGGTGCTCAACCTGGGCGGCGTGGCCAACGTGACGTGGCTGGGCGAAAAGGACGAGATCATCGCCGGCGACACGGGGCCTGGGTGCGGGCTGATCGACGAGTGGGCGCTGACCATGGCCGACATGCCGCACGACCGCGACGGCCAGCTCGCCTTGGCGGGCAAAGTCGACGAGGAAACGCTGGACGCGGCGCTGGCCAGTCCGTTCTTCGAGCGGCCGCTGCCCAAAAGCGCCGATCGCTACGACTTTGACCATGTCGACGTCTCGACACTTGGCGTCGAGGACGGCGCGGCGACGTTGTGTGCCGTGACGGCCGAGGCGGTGTATCGCGCCGCCCAGAAGCTGCCCGCCATGCCCCAGTGCACCTGGGTCACCGGCGGGGGCGTGCATCACCCGGTGATGATGCAGATGCTGAGCGAGCGGCTCGGCAAGCTGCGCGTCGTCAGCGAGTTCGGCTTGAATCCCGACACGCTGGAAGCGGAGTGCTTTGCCTGGCTGGCCGTTCGTCAGATGCGAGGGTTGCCGCTGACCGTGCCGGAAACCACCGGCTGCGATCAACCGCGCGTCGGCGGGGTTGTGTCGGTGTACCGCTGAGACCGGGGCTGCTGAGACACGTGTGCCACGGCTCTGCGAGCCGTGTGAAGTGCGCTGCACGCGCGTCCCTGCTTCTCGCGGCTCGCAGAGCCGTGGCGCGCCCGATTGCTGTTGTTCATTGGCCCGCTAGAGCCGCTGGGCGGCCAGTCGCAGGCAACCTTCGACCGGGTCGGGCGCCAAGCTGGTTTCTCCCGGCGGCAATTCGGCGTCCGCCAGCCGCGCGAGCAGACGATCGCGCAGAGCGCCGCTGCCGCACACGACGCCCCCGGCCAAGGCCAGCGGATACCCGCGGTCGAACTGAGCCGAGCGGGCCGTCGTCACCGCCAACTCGGCCAGCAGTTCCGCGGCGCGGTCCATGAGCCGCATCGCCGCCGCGTCGCCCGCGTCGGCGGCGGCCGCGACCAACGGGGCCAAGGCCGCCATGGCGTTGCGTTCCGACTGGGCCGAAGCCAGCGCGGCGTTCACGTCCCGTGCGTGGTCAATCTGAAAGTGGGCAAGCATCGCCGGGGTGAGTTGCGTGGGACCGTCCCGCCCGTCGCATGCCCGAGCGACGGCGGCCAACATCTCACGGCCAATCCAGAACCCGCTCCCCTCATCGCCGAAACGATAGCCCCAGCCGCCGCAAACGTGGCGGTGTCCCTCGGGGGTGATGCCGATGGCCGCGGAGCCGGTGCCGGCGATCAGCGCGACGCCCCAGCCCTCGCGCGTGCCCGCGGCCAACACGGCCGCGGCGTCGTGGACCATCTCGCAATGCTCGGCTATCCGCTGCTGGCGAGCCCAGTCGAGCAGGGCTTCGGCCATGTCCGCGCGACCTGCGCCGGCGACGGCCATCACCGCCGCGGCCGCCGGGCAGGGTTCTCGCCCCGCGTCGTGCCACGCCGCCGCAACTGCCGCGGCGAGATTATCCAAAGCGGTCGGCAAGCCGGCGGCCAAGGGATTCGACGGCCCGGCGCTGCCGCGACCGATCACCTGGGGCGGGTCGGTCGACCCAACGATGGCCAGCCAGGCAGCGGTCTTCGTGCCGCCGCCGTCGATGCCGAGGATCACCGGAGCGAGCGCGGAATCGCCGGGGGGCGACTCCGCCGGTTCGCGCGGGGTCATTGCTGCTTGCTCTTGGGAGCGTGACCGTTGGTCGATGGCGTCGCCTCCAGCGCCCGCCGCAGGTGGCCGTGGGCGTCGTCCAGGCGTTTGCGAGCCGCCTCGGGCGAGGCGCCCAGGCGGTGCGAGACGATGGCCGTCTTCAGCTCGCCGCCGCACGCCTGCAGCAGGGCCAGGGCCTCGTCAGCCGGCAGGTTGGTCACGTCGCAGACAATTCGCTTGGTCCGCTCGAGCAGCTTGGAGTTGGTCGCCTGCAGGTCCACCATCAGGTTGCCGAACGTCTTGCCCATGCGGACCATGGCGCCGGTGGTGAGCATGTTGAGGACCATCTTGGTCGCCGTGCCGGCTTTCATGCGGGTCGAACCGCTGAGCACCTCCGGCCCCACAACCGGCGTGATGCAGACGTCGACGCGCGAGCTGAGCAGCGCGTCGCGATTGCAGGTGAGCCCCACAGTGTAGGCGCCCTGCGAGCGGGCGTAGTCCAGGGCGCCGATCACGTACGGCGTTCGGCCGCTGGTAGCGATCCCGACCAGTACGTCGTGGCTGCAGAGATCGATTTCCCGCAAATCGTCGGCCGCCATGGTGGGCGAGTCCTCGGCGCCTTCGACCGCCTTGAACATGGCCCGCTGACCGCCGGCGATGAGCCCGACGACCTGCGACGGATCGGCATTGAATGTGGGCGGACATTCCGACGCGTCGAGCACGCCCAGTCGCCCTGAGGTTCCGGCCCCGATGTAGACGAGTCGCCCGCCATGGGACAACCGATTGGCGATCACGTCGATGGCCTTCGCGATGGACTGCTCTTCGGCAGCAACGGCGGCGGCGATCTTCGCATCCTCCGAATTGATCAAGCGCACCAGCTCGAGCGAATCGAGCTGGTCGAGCACTTCGGAGGCGGGATTACGCGCTTCGGTAGTCAGATGATCGAGCATACTTTGATTCTAGTCGCGACCTGCCGGCCGCCCACTCAAGGTGCGCAAAAAAGCGGAACCCCTGCGCTGGCCCCCAGCGAGCGGAAAAAGGGCGAATTATACTGCTGGCGCCACCCCCGATATCGGCCCGCCGCGATAGGACTTTCCAACGTTTTCCGTTACCTTCTGGTGACCGCGTTCGCCTGCCTCCTCGGCCCTCGTCTCGCGTCCCACGCCCGAGCATGACCTTGCCATCGCCAACGCCTGCCGCTGCGTGTCTTGCCGCGGCCGGAGCTCTGGACGGCGCGGTGGTCGTCGCTTACCTGATTGCAGTGATTGCCCTAGGTCTGTGGGTCGGCCGCGGACAGCGGACCACGACCGATTTCTTCCTGGGCGGACGCACGCTGCCCGGGTGGGCCATCTTGCTGTCGATCGTGGCCACCGAAACCAGCACGGTCACGTTTCTGAGCATTCCCGGACTGGCGTACCGCGACGGCGGGGACATGACGTTTCTGCAGATCACGTTCGGCTACATGGTCGGACGGGTCGCGGCGGCCGTGGTGCTGGTGCCGCTGTACTTTCGCGGCGAGACGTTCACCGCGTACGAAGTGCTGCAGCAACGGTTCGGACAAGCGTCGCGGCGGGTGGCATCGGCCCTGTTTCTGCTCACCCGCAACGCCAGCGATTCGTTGCGCTTGTACCTGACGGCGATTGCCCTGCGCGAGGTCTTGCAGATTGACTTCGCGGCGTGCGTGTTGGCCGTGGGGGGCGTCACGCTGGCCTACACCTATTTTGGCGGCGTGAAGTCGGTCATCTGGAACGATTGCCTGCAGTTCGTCGTCTACATGGCGGGAGGCGCCGCGGCGTTGGCGGTGATCATCAGCCGCATGCCCGGCGGGTGGGAGCAGGTCTGGCAATTCGCCGACGACACCGGCCGGCTGCGCGTGCTGAACTTTGACCTGCGACTGGCCACCGGCGGATACACGTTTTGGGCCGGCGTGATTGGGGGCGGCTTTCTCACCGCGGCCACGCATGGCGTCGATCAATTGACCGTGCAGCGGCTGTTGTCGGCTCGCTCGCAACGCTCCGCACAGACGGCGCTCGTGGCCAGCGGCATCGTGGTCTGCGGACAGTTCGCGTTGTTCTTGATGATCGGCGCCGCATTGGCGTGCTTCTACGGCGAGTTCCCGCCCGCAAGCGGCTTTGACGCCGGGCACCAGGATCGCGTCTTCTCGCACTTCATTGTGAACGAGTTGCCGACGGGGCTGACCGGGCTGACGCTTGCGGCCGTCTTCGCCGCGGCCATGTCGACGCTGTCCAGTTCGTTGAACTCCTCGGCGACCGCGCTGCTGAACGACCTGCTGCCGACGACGCCGTCCGACGCAACCGACGAACGCGCCCAACTGCGACGGGGCCGTCTGCTGACCATTCTGTTCGCGGTGGTGCAGGTGGCCGGCGCCCTGGTGGCCTATTACGGCGGCGTGACCGACAGCGTCGTCAACAGCGTGTTGAAGATCGCCGGTTTCGCGTGGGGGCCGCTGTTGGGCCTGTACCTGCTGGGCGTGCTCGCCAAGCACGTCGAGCAGCGCGAAGCGCTGCTCGCCTTTGCCTGCGGCGTTGTGATCCTGGCCACGGTGGCAACGACCACGGCGGTCGATTGGCCCTGGTACGCCGCGATTGGCGCCGTGGTGACGTTTGTGACCGGCCTGGGGCTGGCGCCGTTCGCCGCCGCCCCGGCAGCGGACGAGTGAACACTTACTTTCTCGCAACTTTGAATCCTCAATTGGCACGACCGCAATGACGAGCAGCATGCATTTCCGCGTCAAATCCACGCGCAGTTGGCCCGCGATTCTCGCCATCACGTCGGCGGTCTTCGTCGCGACGCCGCTTGCGGCGCGAGACGCCGCCCCCCGCGCTGCCGAGTTCGGCATTGACGCGACGCGACTGGAAGTCATCGAGCAGATGGTGGCCGCGGCGATTGAGGAAAAAAAGCTCCCGGGCTGTGTGGTCACCATTGGCCGTACGGGCGGGGTCGCGTTTTGCCGGGCGTACGGCGATCGGCAGCTGGTCCCCAGTCGCGAACCGATGACGACCGACACCGTGTTCGACATGGCGTCGCTGACCAAGCCGCTGGCCACGGCGACCAGCGTGATGCAATTGGTCGAACGCGGCCAGGTGCGATTGCGGGCGCCGGTGGCCGACTACTTGCCCGAGTTCGCCGCGGGCGGGAAGGAGTCGTTGACCGTCGAGCAACTGCTCATCCACCACACCGGGCTGGTGCCCGACAACCCGCTGGACGACTACCAGCACGGCGTCGAAGAAGCATGGCGGCGGATCTACGCCCTCAAGCCGATCGAGCCGCCGGGAACGAAGTTCATTTACAGCGACGTGAATTTCGAAGTGCTGGGGGCGCTCATCGAGCGCGTGTCCGGCGAACCGCTGGCCGACTACGTGCGGCACAACATCTACGAGCCGCTGGGAATGAACGAGACCGGTTACCTGCCCAACGAACAGCTGCGCCAGCGCGCCGCGCCCAGCGAACAGCGCGACGGCCGCTGGTTGCGCGGCGAGGTGCACGACCCGCGGGCGGCTTTGCTCGACGGCGTGGCCGGCCACGCCGGGCTGTTCTCCACACCTGCCGACCTGGCCCGCTACTGCGACGCGATGCTGCGCACGCTGCACAGCGACCAGGCCCCTCCGGCGCCGCTGAGCCACGCCGCCGCGGTGGAGATGATCCAGCCGCGCGACGTTTCGGGGGCGAAGCGCGCCTTGGGCTGGGACTCGGCGAGCCGCTACTCCAGCAATCGCGGCGATTTGCTCAGCAAGGCGGCGTTCGGCCACGGCGGCTTCACGGGCACGGCGTTGTGGATCGATCCGCAGTTGGACCTGTTTGTCATTTTTCTATCAAACCGGTTGCATCCGGACGGCTCGGGAAGCGTGAACGACTTGGCGGGGCGCATCAGCGCCGTGGCCGCGGCCGCGATCGTCGGCGAGAACCATCGCAAGACGGAACCGGTCGACGTGTCGCTCGCCTCGACGCGTGCGTCGAGCGAAGGCGGGGCGGCAAGAGATGTGAGTGACGTGTCGCCCAGCGTGCTGACGGGCATCGACGTGCTGCAGCGTGACGGTTTTGCCGCGCTGAAAGGCATGCGCGTGGGGTTGATCACCAATCACACGGGGCTCAACCGCGACGGGCAGTCGACGATCGACTTGCTGCACGCGGCGCCCGATGTTGAGCTCGTCGCCATCTTCAGCCCCGAACATGGCATCGCCGGCAAGCTCGACCAGTCGGAAATCGCCGACACGCGGCACGAAGGCACGGGCGTGGTCGTCTACAGCTTGTACGGCGAGTCGCGGCGCCCCTCGCCCGAGCAGTTGGCCGAACTCGACGCGGTGGTGTTCGACATTCAAGACATTGGCGCACGGTTTTACACCTACATCAGCACGATGGGCGAAGCGATGTCCGCGGCCGCCGACGCGGGGCTGAAGTTCGTCGTCCTTGACCGCCCCAATCCGCTGGGCGGGATCGAAGTCGCTGGGCCGATGCGCGATGCCGACGACGAATCGTTCGTCGCATACCACGTGCTGCCAGTGCAACATGGCATGACGACCGGCGAACTGGCCAAAATGTTCGTCGCCCAACGTGATCTGAAGCTCGATCTGCAAGTGATCGCCGCCGAGAACTGGCGCCGCGGGCAGGCGTGGGACGCCACGGGGCTCACGTGGGTCAATCCCTCGCCCAACATGCGGTCGCTCACGCAGGCGTTTCTGTACCCCGGCATCGGTCTGTTGGAAACGACCAACCTGTCGGTGGGCCGCGGCACCGACACGCCGTTCGAGTTGTTTGGGGCGCCGTGGATCGACGGTCGGCAACTGGCCGCGGAGCTCAACGCGGCGGGCATCGCGGGCGTGCGTTTCGTGCCAATCCGCTTCACCCCCCAGTCGAGCAAGTTCGCCGGCCAGCAGTGTCAGGGCGTCAACGTGATCGTCGTCGACCGCGCGGCACTGCAGCCGGTCCCCATGGGCCTGCAGATCGCTTGCACGCTGCGACGGCTCTATGGCGACGCGTGGGAGATCAAACGCTACGCCCGCCTCTTGACCAACGCGGAAGTGCTGCAGGCCATCGCCGACGGCAAGTCGCCCGCGGAAATCGAGTCGCTCTACAAACCCGCGCTGGAACAGTTCAAACAGAGACGAGGCGAGTTTTTGATCTATCGAGAGTAAGCGCCGTGTCGCCGCAAGTCTTAGCGTGGCCCTTCAGGCCGATGCCCGGCCGCGTTTATTCCGCAACCATGGGGTGAGCCCTGCAATGCGATTTCACCCCCAATCGATCGCCTGGCTGACAGCTGACAGCTGACAGCCAATAGCTGACAGCCTTTCATCACTCGGCAAACGGCATCTCCAATAGCGAAACGGTCTTCTGGTCCGCATCCAAACGCACGCGGGTGTTCAGCGGGAGCGCCAAGTTGTCGCGCACGTGGCCCGTGGGAAACCCAGCCAACACCGGCACGCCCAACGGCGCCAGATAATCGGCAAACACCTGATCAAGCGCGAGCGACGGCTTGTCGTCGGCGGGCTCGGCGTCGGTGAACTGCCCCAACAGCACGGCCGCCACGCCGTCGAGCAGACCAGCCAGCCGCATTTGCGACAGCATCCGATCGATGCGGTAAGGCTGCTCGCCGACGTCTTCCAGAAACAGAATCTTGCCGGCAAAGCTCGGCAGCTGGGGCGCGCCGATCAGCCCCGTCAGCACCGCTGCGTTGCCGCCGACCACGACGCCCTCGGCCACGCCGCCGGTGATTGTGGTCATCGCTTGTTGAGCTTCGGGCGTCACAGGCAGCGGGCAGGGCCGCTCGGCGGACGCCGCCAACTCGCCGCACAAGCCGGTGCAGCGCCAGAACCACTCCTCAATCCACTCGGCGGGCGGCTGCTCTTCGCCCCAACCGTCGCTGAGGTTGGCGCTGTGCAGCGTCGCCACTCCGGCACGGCTGGCCAGCGTGGCGTGCAGGACCGTGATATCGCTAAACCCGATCAGCAGCTTGGGATGCGAGGCCGCGGCGCCAAAATCGATCCGGTGCGCCAACCGCGAGCAACCATACCCGCCGCGGGCCGGAAACACCGCCGTCGTCTCGGGATCGGCCAACGCCGCGTTGAGTTCGGCAACACGGCGCTCGTCGTCGCCGGCCAGGTAGCCGTGCTGGGCGTAAACGTCGCCGTGCAGTTTGATGCGCAAACCCCGCGCTTCGATCCGCGGCAACGCCCGCTCGAGCTTGGCCCGATCGACGGGGCCGGCCGGGGCGACGATGCTCACCGTATCGCCGCGCTGCAGCCGCGGGGGCGCCAAGCGGGCAGGCAACTCTGCTGGACCAGTTTTGCTCTTCACGAAAGATCACCCCCTCACTTGGCCACCGCGGCGGCGGCGAGATGCCCGTACAGGGCGTATCCCAAAAACAGCGAGGCAATCACGCCCGCCACGTCGGCAATCAAGCAAGCCGACAGCGTGTGGCGAATCTTGCTGATGTTGACCGACCCGAAGTACACGGTCAGCACGTAAAAGGTGGTTTCCGTGCTGCCCATCATCAGCGAGGCGGTCTGCCCCAGGAAGCTGTCGGGGCCGTGCTGATCGAAGATTTCCAGCATCACCCCCCGGGCGCCGGAGCCCGACAGCGGCCGGGTGAACGCCAACGGCAGCAAATCGAACGTCTGAGCAAACCGCTCCATGTCGAACTGACGCAGCACCGCTTCAGCCAGCAGCTTCATGTCCTCGAAGATGCCCCCGGCGACGAAAATCTTGATTGCAAACAGAATCGCCACCAGGTAGGGGATGATCATCACGGCAACGCTGAAACCCTCCTTGGCGCCGGTGATGAACGACTCGTACATCGGCACGCGGCGCCAGGCGCCCCAGACCACGATCAGCAGAATCGTGGCCGGCAGGGTCCATTGGCTGACAAAGCCGGCAAATTCTTGAAAGCCGCTCATTGCGCGTCCTCCTTGCTCTCGGCCGGCGCGGCGGGCGACGGCTCCAACTGGTACTTGCGGCGTCGCGACAGCCACCGCGTGGCGATGATCGCCACGATGGTGCTGACGGTGGTCGCCAGCAGCATGCCGAACAGCGGCGACTCGGGCGCCGCGCTCCCCGCGGCCGTGCGATACGCGATGATGGTGAAGGGAATCAGCGTGACGCTGCTGGTGTTGATGGCCAGGAACATCGCCTGCGAGTTGGTGGCCGTGTCGGGGTGCGGGTTGAGCGTCTGCAACTCGTTCATCGCCTTGAGGCCCATCGGCGTGGCGGCGTTATCAAGCCCCAGCATGTTCGCTGCGATGTTCATCAGCATGGCGCCCTGTGCCGGGTGACCGTCGGGCACCTCGGGAAACAGAAACCGCAGCGCCGGTCGCAGCAGCCGCGCCAAGGCGTCGACCAGGCCGGCGTCTTTGGCGATGTTCAGCAGGCCCAGCCACAGCGCCATGGCGCCGATCAGCGTGATGACGATTTCCACCGAGACCTTGGCTGCGTCAAATGTCGCGTCGTTGATACTGCGACCGATGGTCTCCAACGGCGAGGGCTGATCGTACCGTTTCGCCAGCGCGATCACGGCCGCCACGGGCGGGCCCGCCGGCCCCGGACCGAACTGAGTTGTCCCGCCGACCGCCAGCGTCGGCATTCCGGCCCGCGCAAGGTCCGACAATTCGACGCCCGCCGCGGAAAGGCGCGCCGTTTGAACGGCCCCCTTGCCGAATCCGTAAATCAGGCCGACAACGACCAGACCAAACCAAACTTTATTCAGCATGCTTGCTCCTCGGAGAAATCTCGGGGAGAGAGTGACTAACGTGTCGCCGGTTGCGCTGCAAGCAGGAGGCCGGCCCGATCGCCGGCGGGCGCGCCATCGCGAAAGGCACACGCGCCGCCGACCAAGACCATCGCGGGCGGATCCTGCAATGCGTCGGCGGGGTAGAAAATCAAATCAGCGATCGCGCCTTTGGCCACGCGGCCGCGCATGCTCCCTGCGCACGTGAGCATTTCTGTCGGCAAAGAATCAGCGGACACGACGATCGGCGACTGCCCCTCCCTGCCCAGTGTGGACATGGCAACGCACGGAATGCCCGCCGCGTGCAACTGTTCGACCACCGACTCGCTCAGTCCGTCGACCACGGCGGCGCACGCGCCGCGCCAGCAGGCCGCAGCCAAGCGGCTGACAACGGCCGCCTCGTCGCCGCCGGCGGTTCGCGCGAGGAAACCGACGTTGAGCAGCAGGCGGCCGGCACTGCCGCTCGCGTGCAGCTTAGCCAGGGCGGCCAGCGCCTGTTCGTCCTCCGCGTCCACGACGCCCAGCAGCGTGGTCACGCCCGCCGCCAGCAGTTCGGCCTGCGTGGTGTCGTCGGGCAACTGCCGTGGCGTGCCGGCGGCGCTCGCCGCCCAGCGACCGGGCAAGCAGCACAGTCCCGCGCCGTCAATCGTTGCCTTGCCCGCGGTCACTTCCAGGTCGCCAAGTTCCTCAATCACTCCGGCCACCAACGGCCCGGTGGCCAGTCGCCGACCGCCGGCGAAATTGACGCCCACGTCGGCCGTGAACTCCGGCAGATCGTCGCCGGGCTGGATCAGCGCCCCGCGCACCAGCAGGTCAAACCGCGTGATCTCGCCATCCAGCGGCAGGGCGTCGTAGCGGGCCGCGTCGAAGGATTCGACGCGCCCGTTGGCGATCGCCTGCAACACCGCGGCGAACCCCGCGGCGTGCAACTCGACCATGTCGAACGGGGCGTCAGCAGGCATGCCGCCCGCTTCGACCAGCACCGTCGCCGCGCCGGTCGTCTGGACCCATTCGCCAAACGCGCGGGGCATGTAGCTGGCGGCGTAGCGCGAAATCATGCCCGGGCAGTGCTGCGAGATGGCCTCGGCGAAACAAACGGCCGCTTGCTTGGCGCGGCGCACGCCGGGGGTTTCCGTTTCCGCCAAGTCGACCGGCGGCGCCATCAACGCCACGACCGACGGCAACCGCGAGCGGCCCACCGTGGAGCGTGCATTTTGATTGTGCAGGTTGAACGCGAACTGCGGCTGGAAGCCCGTGACCAGATCGTGCAAGACGCGCCCCTCGGGACTCTGCAGGCGGCGGGCGTCGCGGTTGACGTCGATCCCCTGGGCGTTCTGCCGCGTGCCAAGCACGGCGCCATCGGGGTTGAGCATCGGCACGCAGGCAAAGGTACACGCCTGCCGCAGGGCGACCGCCGCCGCGTCGTCGCCGGCCAGCCACGCCAGCACGTCCAACAACATGGCGGTGTGCGTCGGCTCGTCGCCGTGCATCTGCGACCAGGCGAGCACGCGCGTGGGGCCGGCGCCAACGGTGGCTTGGTTGATCGCCCTTCCGCGTGCGGACGACCCCAGCCGCTCCAATCGTACGTTGCCGGTTTGCTGCAACTGCTGCAAAGCGGTCGCGACCGCAGCGGGGGTGAGTTCCGCAGGCTCCTGCGGCGAAATGCGCTGATGCGGCCACAGATTTGGATTGGCGAGACCCATCAAGACGTGCGGCAGCAGGACAGAGAGTTTGGCAGGAACGGAATCGGAGCGTCGACGGCGCACTCGCCGCCGCGCTTGCGGCTGCCAATCATAACGACTCGGCGGCGGCCGCGACACGGCGGCAACTCGGGGCCCCCCTCCGCAACGCGACGTCAGCGCAAAAAAAGCCCGCACCGCGGCGATGCCCCCGCGGCCACGGTGCGGGCGTACGACGCATTTCGGACGCTTTGCCGGACAAACCATGCCCGACAAGCGCGGCCGATCCGCGCGTATGTTCAGATTGTCAGAAACTGAGTGGAAGCTCTGCGGAGGCTCAACCGATGCGGCGCCGCACTGCCAGCAGCGCGACGGCGCCCAGCAGCAACGATACGGTGGCGGGCTCGGGCACTCCGGCCACGGCAGGCGTGACCGTCCCGTACTGCGCCTGCCACACGACCAGGTCGGCGTCGTCCACGTTGCCGTCGCCGTTGGCGTCGCCATCGCTCAACTGGGCGGTGCCGTCGGCGATGCCAAAGCTGTCCTGCCAAGTCAGGAAGTCCGTGCCGTCGACGATCAGGTCGCCATTGAAGTCGGCATTGTCGGCGCCTCCGCCAACATCGATCAGTTGCAGCAGCACGTTATCGAACGCCGTCACGCCGGGACCAGCCGAGCTGAGACCCGACGGGCCGCCAATCCGCAACGAGTTGAACCCGGTCGCAAACGTGCCGACGGGCAGCGTGATCGACGCGTCGACGCCGTCGGCGCCCACGCCCACCTCGATGTTGCCTTCGGTATCGCGCGTGGTATTGGTCTTACCGTCCCGGAACAGGTCGACCTCGAACGTGATTTCATCGGGCGTGATCAGCGCCGTGTAACGATGCCAACCAGCGCCAATGTCGCCAGTGCTGACGATCTCGTCGTCGTCAAATCCGGGGCCAGTGCCGTCGGGACGATCGAGTTCCTGCGGCAGAGCAAAGTACTGCCAGTTGGGGGCGCCCAGCAGGGGCGAATCGTAACTCTCGAACAGGATCACGCGGTAGGCGTAGCCGGTCACTTCGGTGGGTGCGCCGGGCACGTTCGTGTTGGGCGCCGCGTTGTAGTGCCCCATCTCCAGCAGGTTGACCGTGTCGCCGCTCACCGGGTCGTAGTTCCGCAGGCCGAGCGTCATCCGCTCGTTGCCGCTGGCGCCGTCGAAGATGTCGACGCTGACGAACACGCTCTCGGACGCCGAGGGAGTGATCGAAAAGGGGATGTTCGATTCGCTGATCACGCCGCCGTACTGGTTGACCATAAACGTGCCGGCCAGGGCTCCAATGTGATCGACAGCCTGCCCCTGCAATCCGGGAAACAGATTCGGATCGGAGAACGGATCCGACGTGAGAATGCCCGCGTCGAGATTCGCGGCGTCGGCCGGGGCGCCTCCGTTGCCCTGGGTGGGCACCCACGTATTCTGGAAGTCCGCCGTGTCCGTATAGCCGTCGAAGTTGTCATCGACAATGGTCGTGTCGGCCCACGCTGCTGTCGCAACAGTGAGCACCGCCATCGCCGCCGCCAGTGAGAAGAGTCGTGCCTTCATGGTTCTGTCGCCCTGTGTTTGTAGTCGGCCTGGTGAGTGGGCAATTCGCTCGCAGCCACGCCGCAGCAACCCCAACGCGACGGTGCGAGCCTGATTCCAGTTTCTCTTTCCGCATCGTAATAAGAATTGCAGGGGATTTGGGCTATTTTGTGCGGTCTTTTTTCGCGCAGAAGCGCACTAGAATCGCGTGCCAAACTCGCTGAGGCGCAGACTGGCTCGCCGGGCCAAGCCACCTGCGCTCCGGGGGGTCAGCCGCGCTCTCGCCCGCAATAAGCTGCGCCAGCCGCGTGTTGCTGCGGGAACTAGGCTCCAAACGCCCCTCGCGGATCGGGGCTCACCCCGTCGCCACGGCCAATACGCTATCCCACTGCAGTTGGCACAGCCGGATGGCATCCTCGGCCAGAGCGGCGTCGAGCACGTCGCTGGGTCGATTGTCCCGCACGCAGTCGACGACCGCCTGCAACTCGGCGGCAAACGCATTCATTGGATCGCCATCGCCCAAGTCGACCGTCTCGGCCGTGCCGTCGGAGGCCAGCACGGTCGGCTGGCAGAGGTATTTGCCCGCGTCGCCCAGCACGGCAAACTCGAACAGCAGCGTCGCATCGGCAAAGTGGATCTCGAAGCCGTGGTCAAAGGGGCGGCCCTGCTGGCCAATCGTGCCGCTGGTGGCTTCCACGAGCAGTTCGCCCCCGTCGTAGGCGAACAGCGAGTGCCAAAACTCCGGCAGCCGCCCGCGCACCCGGCCGCGGCTGACGACCTCCCTCGGCATGCCGAACAGCAGCCGAATGAAGTGGGCGTCGTGCACGTGCAAATCGAGCAGCGGCCCGCCCACTTTGTCGGCCTGCCAGAAGTTGGGCAGCCACGCGGGGTCGGAGATCACCCGACGAAACGCTCCGCCCAGCAGTTTGCCGTACCGCCCCCTGCGAGCGGTTTCGAGCGCCCAAGCGTATTCCGGGAAGAACGGCAGCACGTGGCCGATCAGCAGTTGCCGATTCGCGGCGGTCGCGGCAGCCGACATCCGCTCGCACTCGCTCAGCGTGAGCGACATCGGCTTCTCGCAGAACACATGGCGCCCCGACTTCAGCGCGGCGACCGTAGCGTCGGCGTGCATCGCCGGCGGCAGCGTGACGTCGACGAAGTCCAACTCGGTCGAGGCGAGCATCTCCTCCAGCGAGGTGAACGTGGCCACGTCGGACAGGTCCATCTGCTCGCCCGGAGGGCCGAAGTTGCCCTTGATGTCGGTCCAATCGCCGGCGAGGCGGCGCTCGTTCACCTCGCAAATCGCCGCCACGCGCACCCCGGGCAGCCGTTTGTAGGTCAGGTAATGGATCATCCCCATGAACCCGAGCCCGACGATACCGACTTGAAGCATGATCTTGTTCCTGAGTTCGATGCGCCCGCGAATGACGCGAATGGTCGCGAATTGATCGCATTCTGGGGAGAGCGAGGCTCCTGCCGAGCTTGAAGCCGTTGCTCTGAGTCGGGGTGGCTGGGGACGCAGCAAAGCGGAGCCCCCAGGCCCATCCTCTGGGGGCTCGCTGCGCTCGTCCCCAGCCACCCCCAATCAATCACTCAGCGCTCAACTCGGCCTTGATGGTATTGAGCAGCTCGACCGCCCCCGCAATCTCGGCCTTCTGCCGCGCCGGCTCCTGCGGGATCTCGCGTTCGATGGTCAGCGGCCCGGCGTAGCCGATCTCGCGCAGCGCCGTCAGGTAGTCGCGAAAACCCACATCGCCCTCGCCCAGCGGCACTTCCGTTCCCCAGGTCTCGCCCGGCTGGTCGGACCACTTGGCGTCCTTGCAGTGAACGCTCCGTACGTACTGGCCCAGCGTCCGCAGCGCAGCGATCGGTTCGCCGACGCCGTACAGGATCATGTTGGCCGGGTCGAAGTTAATGAACAGGTTGTCGCGGCCCACGTCCTGCAGAAACCGCAGCAGCACGTCGGCCGGCTCCTGCCCCGTTTCCAGGTGCAGCGCCTGCCCAGCGGCTTTCAACTCGTCGCACACCTTCTGCGCCGTGGCGACCACCGCTTGGTAGTCCTCGGAGGCGGAATCGTGCGGCACGAACCCAATGTGCACGCCCACGGCGTCCACGCCCAACTGCTTGGCAAACGCGGCAATCTCCAGCAGTTCCGCCGTCCGGGCGGCCCGGGTCTCCGCGGGCACGAGCCCCACGGTGCGCGACACGGTGGGGATGTCGGCGTAGCTCTCCCCCTCGAATCCGGCAAAGACGCAGGTGATCGTCAGCCCGAACTCCTCAAGTTGTTTGAGAAACTCCCCGGCCCGCTCGGCAGTGCGCGACTCCCTGTGGGGCGAGTGCAGTTGCACCGTCGGCACGCCCAGGTCGCGAGCCACGTCCAAATGCACGCCCAGGCCGGCATCGACGCTGGCGAAAACTCCAATTGGCCAAGTTTCCATGTTTGCTCCGCAATGCGTAGGTCAGGCTTTCCAGCCTGATATGAGTTTGGTTGGCAGTCGGCGCCCCCTTGATGGCGGCGGCACAGAGTACGGCGCCGGAGTGTGACTCGTCCTTCTCAGTCAATCCCGTCCATTAACGCAAAGTCAGGCTGGAAGGCCTGACCTACGTGGCGCCCTGCCCCGTCAGCATCTCGGATGCGCGGAGCGATCGCAAGTCAAAGACTGCGACAAGCGAATCGCTAATCCGAATCAATGCATCCTGTGCGTTTCTGGCAACCACGGCAGAAAAACGTCGACCGCTGGGCCTGCACGATGCGCTCGATGGACCGGCCGCAGCGCGGGCAGGGCTGGCCGGCTTTGTCGTAGACGCGGTGCTCGTTCTGGTAGCCGCCCTGTTTGTTTAGCGCGTTGCGGTAGGTGCCGTCCGACAGCGTGGAACCTTCATAACGAATCGCTTCGGCGAGCACGTCGGCCGTGGCGCGGGCCAGCGCCGTCCATTGCCGCGGAGTCACTCGGCAGCACTCCCGCTGGGGGTGAATGCCCGCGACGAACAGAATCTCCGCCGCGTAAAGATTGCCGATCCCCGCGACTGCGCGCTGGTCGAGCAGCGCCACTTTGATCGCCCGCCGCGAGCCGCCCAGCCGCTCGCGATACTGCTGGGCCGTGATCGTGAGCGCATCGGGCCCCAACGACACGGGGCCGTAGCGGTCAGCGAACTCCTCGGGCGACGCGAGCCGCACGTTTCCCAGCCCGCGCCGGTCCCAGTACACCAGTTGCCGCGGTCGCCCGCGCCCGCCCAACTGCAGTCGCACCCGGTTGTAGAGCGAATCGGGCGGATCATCCAACAGCAGCAATCCGGTCATCCGCGGTTCGAACACGATCGCGTCGTCGGTGTCCAACCGCAGCACGACGCGCTTGCCGGCGCGCTGGGTGTCGACGATCTTGCGGCCCTCGACGCGCCGGCGGAACGCGGCCACGCCGGGGGTGATCGCGATCGGCTTGCGCGGACAGCGCACGCGCTCGAAGCGCTCGATCACCGCCCCCACCGCCGGCGCCACGCCGCGGCGCATCGTTTCCACTTCGGGCAGTTCGGGCATGGGCAGGGGGAGTAGGCAGTCGGTCGAGGGCAGTGGGCGGCAGATAGCACCGCGTGAAGATTAGCGAGCAATCCAACTTAGCGTCGGCCGCCAGGCCGCTCACGCCGCCAACCGCTGAAATAAAAACGCTCAGTTCACCGCCGCCTCAACCGCCGGGGGTGGCCAACTTCGATTCGTGCCGCAGCGCCCGCCCCGCCATGGCGCCGGTCGACTTGCCGTCTTCCGCGGCGATTTGGCCGTTGACGATCACCCATGGGATCCCCACGGGCAACTCGTACGGCTCGTCGAACGTAGCGCCGTCGAGCACCCGCTGCGGGTCGAACACGACCACGTCGGCGATGGCCCCAACGCGCACGTAGCCGCGGTCGCTCATCCCCAGGATGTCGGCCGGCAGACCGCTGCAGGACCGTACGGCCTGCTCCAACGGCAGGACGGACTCCTGCACCGCGTAGTAACCCAGCTTGCGGGGAAACGTGCCGTAGCTGCGCGGGTGGGCCTTTGCCTCGGCCGGCTGCTTGACCGAACCGTCCGAGGCGGTCGCCACCCACGGCAACTGCATCACGAACCGCACGTCGGCCTCGTCGAGCGCGAAGTTCACTGCGGCGGGGTCTTCGACTTTCAACAGTCCGATCACAAAGTCGACCGGGTCCTGCCCCTGGGCGCGGGCAATCTCGCGCACCGCGCGCCCGGTGTAGGTCGGCTCCGCGTCGCAGGCGACGATCACCACGTGCGGCCGCTCGGACAGGGCTTGCTCGACCTCGCGTCGGAGTTGCGGCAGTTGCGCGTCGTCGGACAGCCGCGCGACGGTGTCGTCGAAGCTCCCCTCGCGAGCCCAACTGGGCAGCATCATCGCGCCCAGCGACGTGGAGGTGGCAATGTAGGGGTACTGGTCGGCCGTGACGGTCTGCCCGGCGGCGCGGGCGTCCTGGATCATGCGGGCCGCCGTGCGGACGACGCCCCAGTAGGGTTTGCCGCACACTTTGAAGTGCGATACGTGCACCGGGGCGCCGGATTGCTTGCCGATCTCCAGCGCTTCTTCGATGGCGCCCAGCAGGTCGCTGTCTTCGCTGCGAATGTGGCTGGCATAGATGCCGCCATGCGCCGCGACCCGCGCCGACATGGCGGCCAGTTCGTCGAGCTTCCCGTACGAACTGGGCACGTAGATCAACCCGGTCGACATGCCCCAGGCGCCCTGCTGCATGCCGCGGTCGACCCACTCGCACAGCTTCGCCAATTGCTCGGGCGACGGATCGACGGCCCGCCGACCCAGCACCTCGCTGCGGACCGCTCCGTGGGGAATCAGGTGCGCGACGTTCACGCCGACGCCCTCGTCGACGTCCGCGAGGAACTTGCCGACGTTGGCCTGGCCGCCGCCGCAGTTGCCGGTGACCATCGTGGTGCAACCCTGTAGCAGATAGTTGTCGGCCCCGCGGTTGCCCTCGCCGAGCAGCGATTCCTCGAAATCGCTGTGGTTGTGCAAATCGATGAAGCCCGGGGCGATCGCCAGACCGCGGCAATCAATCGTGCGGCCGGCATTCCCGACGGCGAACTGGCCGACCGCGACAATCTGCTCGCCGCGAATGGCCACGCTGCCGCGAACCGGCGCGCCGCCGCTGCCGTCGTAAATCATGCCGTCGGCCAGCACGAGATCAGCATCGATGGGGGCGGCGCCCGACGAATCGGCGGCGACGGCCCCGCTCGCACCGGCTGCAGCCAGCAACACGCCCGCAATGATCGCTTTGGTCATGGCAATTCCCGTTGAAAGTTGGCGAAATCGGGGGCTCCGCGAGCGGTCGCCCGGCGAGCGGCACGCTTGAAGGAAACCCGTTTCCAGCGGACAATGAATGGTCTTGCCCCTGCCAGAACCACGACCGCAAGGATTCCCCGTGAGTATCAATATCCCCGGCGCCGCCGCAACTAGTTCGGGTGCGTCCGCGGCGCCCGCCAGTGCGCAGGTGCCCGACGCGCACGGCCGCTTCGGCCAGTTCGGCGGCCGGTACGTGCCCGAAACGCTGGTGTACGCCCTGGACCAGCTCGAATCGGAGTACGGCAAGGCCCAGGCTGACGCCCAGTTTCAGGCCGAGTTGGACGAACTGCTGAAGAACTTCGTCGGGCGGCCCTCGCCGCTGTACCATGCCAAACGGCTCAGCGAGCAAGTCGGCGGCGCGCAAATCTGGTTCAAACGCGAAGATCTCAACCACACCGGCGCTCACAAGATCAACAACACGCTGGGCCAGGCGCTGCTGACGCTGCGGATGGGCAAGACCCGCGTCATCGCCGAAACAGGCGCGGGCCAACATGGCGTGGCCACCGCCACGGCGTGCGCGCACTTCGGCCTGCCGTGCGTCGTGTACATGGGCGAGGAGGATATCCGCCGCCAGTCGCCCAACGTGTTCGCCATGAAGTTGCTCGGCGCGGAAGTCCGCCCCGTGACCAGCGGCAGCCGGACGCTGCGGGATGCCATCAACGAAGCGATGCGCGACTGGATGGCCACCGTGGCCGACACGCACTACATCCTGGGCTCGGTCGTCGGTCCGCACCCGTTCCCGCGAATTGTGCGCGACTTTCAGTCGGTCATCGGCCGCGAGGCGATCGAGCAATGCACCGAGCGACTGGGCCGGTTGCCCGAGACGGTCGTCGCCTGCGTCGGCGGGGGCAGCAACGCCGCGGGCATGTTCTACCCGTTCGTCGAACACGGCGACGTGGAACTGGTCGGGGTGGAGGCTGGCGGCCGCGGCAATCAGCCGGGCGATCATGCCTCGCCGCTCACCTATGGCTCGCCGGGCGTGCTGCACGGCAGTTTCAGCTACGTGATGCAGGACGAGGACGGCCAGACGAGCCCGGTGCATTCGATGTCCGCGGGCCTCGACTACCCCGGCGTCGGCCCCGAGCACAGCTACTGGAAAGACACCGGACGGGTCGCGTACACCAGTTGCGAGGACGGCGGCGCGATGAAGGCGTTCGACGCCTGCGCCGCAGCCGAGGGCATCATGCCGGCGCTAGAAAGCTCGCACGCCGTGGCCAAGGCGATGGAACTGGCCAAGGGGCGCAAACGGGACGAGGTGATTCTCGTCTGCCTGAGCGGCCGGGGCGACAAGGACGCCAGCGAGATTGCCCGGCTCAAGGGCGTCAAGTTTGGGTAGAATGTGAGAATCGATCCCGAGTCAAACGAGGTATAGGGCAATGGTCCAGATCACATTCACTGTTCCCGAGGCTGTCCGTGACCTCGCTGTCAATGCAGCGCGCGAGCGCGGCGTCAGTCTCGACGAGTTCTTGTGTAAGTGCGTTGCCACTTCGGTGGGATATGACCGTGCCTCTGACCCCTTGTTCGCAGGACTGCAGGTCTGGGAGGGGGATGCCCCGAGCGACTTGTCAGAGAATCACGACGATTATCTGTATGGGGACAAGGAGCTGTGATCTTCGTCGATAGCGGTGCATTCATCGCTCGCGTTGTCGTGCGGGATCAGCATCATCAAGCAGCGATGCGCCTGTGGACAAGAATTCAACAGTCCGACGTACGCTGCATCACGACGAACGTCGTCCTCAGCGAATCGTTGACTCTGATCGCGCGAGCGACAACCTACGAGTTCGCCGCAACGCAGGCCCGCGAACTGTACGCGTCCCGGGCTCTGGAAATCGAGCGACCGGACTTTCGCGATGAAGTGGAAGCGATCAATCTCTTCAGTAAGTACTCCGATCAACGGGTGAGCTTCGCGGATTGCCTGTCATTTGCAGTGATGAAACGCAGGAGCGTCCGCGACGTGCTGGGGTTTGACAGCGATTTTGAGCTTGCTGGATTTCGATTGCTGCGATAGACGGGCTCGCGCGGCGAAGGGCTGGAGAGCCTGAATAGAACTGGGGAGTCGCCATGCTCGTGTTCTTGCTTCTACTGGCCGTTCTCGCGCCGATTGCGTGGTTCATCAGCGAGTTCTTTCCGACGTTGGGCATTCGCATCACCCTCGGAGTTCTGGCTTTAGTTGGAGTGTTCTTCCTCGGCGAACTCAACTCGGCAGTGAGGGGCATGGGCGAGCGGAGCTATTTTGCAGATGCGAATGAAGCTCTCATCGACGCCGTGATCGACACCCTCGACGAGGGAAAGCACGACGAAGTGGCCCGGGAGCTGAAGGTGCTCAGACGATCGTATCGTCCGACGTACGAGACGCATTCCAACCACGCGGAATTGGTTGCTGAGTTCCAGAAAGCCGTGGAGGGCGTCAACGATCTACCGCGATAAGGTTGTAAGATTGCATTAAGCGAGACTCTGCCACGAGCAACGCACGCGCCCCGGAGGGGCGATGTGAATTGACACGGTCAATCGTATACCGCCCCTCCTGGGGCCTACGTCTCACTTCACACCAACCAGGGGCTCGCGCCCCGTGCGACAACACCTCGGCCCTCTGGGCCCAACAGCATGCCAGGAACCCAAATGTCGGCGATTGACGAATTGTTCGCAAAACTCCGTGCCGCGGGCCGCAAGGCCCTCATGCCTTTTCTGACCGCGGGCGATCCCGATCTGGAGTTCACCGCGGCGGTGCTGAAGGAACTGGTCGCTCGCGGGGCGAGCATGTGCGAGGTGGGCATCCCGTACAGCGACCCCATTGCCGACGGGCCGGTGATCCAAGCGTCGTACACCCGGGCGCTGGACAAGGGCGTGAAGCTGCGCGACATCCTGACGATGCTTGGCGAAACGGCGCCGCAATTGTCCGCCCCCGTCGTGACCATGGTCAGCTACGCAATCGTGTATCGCCACGGCGTGGAAAAATACTGCGACGAAGCGGCCGCCGCCGGCTTGGCCGGACTGATCGTCCCCGACTTGCCGGTCGACGAGTCCCCGGCCCTGGCTGCCGTCTGCGCGGCGCGCAATCTGAGCCTGATTCAGTTGATCACGCCCACGACGCCCCGCGAGCGGGCGCTGAAGATCTGCGAAACCTCGACCGGGTTCGTGTACTACGTGTCCGTCGCCGGCATTACGGGCGAGCGAACGGCACTGCCGCCCGAGCTGATCGACAACGTCGGCTGGCTGCGCGAGCAGACCAAGCTGCCGATCTGCATCGGCTTTGGCATCAGCCAGCCGGAGCATGTGAAACTGCTGTCGCCCGTGGCCGACGGGCTGATCGTCGGCTCGGCGATCGTACGCCGCATGGCCGCGGACGCTCCCCGCGAGCAGAAGCTCACCGACGTGGGCGAGTACGTCGCGAGTTTGCTGGCAGCGCTTGACTGAGTTCTTCACCACAGAGGACACGGAGCTCACAGAGTTGGAAGTCCTCAGGCGGCCTGCCGCTGCCGCTCTGTTCGACGACCAGTCCATCGCTTCAGCAGGCTCGTTCGGCTCGGTAAAATCCGTGCTATCCGTGGTACGGCTGAGTCCGCCATGACGTCGCAATTGCCACTCGACTCTAACGACCACTCTCGCTGTGTCTCCGTGCTCTCCGTGTTCCCTGTGGTGATTCTTCAAGCCGCGGCCCCGAGATGGCCGATAAGAGCAATTGGCGGCTCGCGTCCGTCGGGCAAACTGAATTTGACCCCTTCGGCCGCGGCAAACTAGAATTGAGTGGGTGAGACGGACCGCCGCTGGTGCGTCTTTCCCGCCGAATTGAATGCGACCCTCCGCCCGGTGGTTGGGTCGTCCCGCCAAGCGTTTCTTTCGCGGCTGCGTCGCCCTCGATCGGGTGAACGAAACGCTCGCGGCGTCGCTCCACCGGTGCGTTGCCCAATTTGGGGGCAACCTGGGTCGCGGTACTTCCACCGTCGCCCTGGAGCACCGCCATCGATGACCGCCGCCGATTCGAGCCGTAGCGACCTTGTGCGTCGCTTCTTTGCCGGAGTCACCGAGTACGCCTTCGCCGCGCGCATGGGCGTGGCCGACCCGCCGTTGGTCGACTATCTGACCGAACTGCTCGTGCGGTTCGTGGCCAGCGACGCCCTGTACGGGCTGCGGACGCCGCGGGGCGACCGCATTTCGCAGGTCACGGACATGCTGGCCGAAGCGCAGGCCCGGCACGGCTCGGCGCGACGCCGGGTGCATCGCCACATTGGCGACTTCACGCTGTTCTGGAGCGGCGTCTACCCGGAAGTCGCCGAGCGAATGCGCAAGGCGGATTGGAAAGACAGCCTGCTGGACTATCAGGACCAGGGCCGACGCAACTATGCGATCGCCGCCCAACTGCCGGCCGACGACACCTCGGCGCCCGACGAACTGCTGGCGCGGCTGAGCGACAATTTCCAACTGTGCGTTTACGGTTTGGGCGAGGTCCGCAAGGCGTGGGAAGAGCGCGAAGGGGAAAGCGACGCGCCGCTGTTGTTGGGTTGAAGTCGGTCGCCGCGGAGCTCGCGCCGCGGGCCCCGCTGCAAGCGGCGGGGCGAAATCCGATTGAGATTTCGGCCCCTGTCGCTCGGGCGATTCGTTTGACGGATTTGGCCGTGACGGGCGATAATCCCCCGGGGGCAAGCCGACTCGTCGAGGTGGGGATTCTTGATGAATGGAGTTTGCGCTTCCGTTGCGCGCCAAGCGACGATCTGCGGGGCACTCATTGTTGCCACCGTTGCCGGCCCGCAGGTCGCTCTCGCCCAAACGTTCTATGTGGCCACAGATGGCAATGACTCCGGCGGCGACGGGTCGCTGGCCGCGCCGTGGGCCTCGATCGAGCACGCGCTGGCCTACGCCCACGACAACGCGCTGGACGGGGCCACCGTGCTGGTGCGGCCCGGCCTGTACACGGGGCGGCAGCGGCTGGTGGGCACGTTCGCCGGCGGGGTGACGGTCCGTTCCGAGATTCCCTACCAGGCGCAGCTCCGCAGCGCGAATCGCACGGTGGTCGTTTACCAGAACCCGCGCGGGGCCAGCGGGATCACGCTGGAGGGGTTCGATATCGCCCACACGGGCCCCGGCGCCTCGCCGCTGGTCGTGCACATCGACGGCGCGGGCGGCAACGCCGGCATCGGCCGTCTCACGATCCGCAACAACGTGATCCACGACAGCTACGACAACGACCTGCTGAAGATCAACAATGGCGTCGCCAACGTGCTGGTCGAAGGCAACATGTTCTACAACCAGGCCGGCTCCGACGAGCATATCGACGTCAACTCGGTTGAGGACGTTACGGTGCGCGGAAACGTGTTTTTCAACGACTTTGCCGGCTCGGGGCGCGTCAACGGCAACGACACGTCCAGCTATATCGTGGTCAAGGACAGCAACGCCGGCGATGACATTCTCGTCGGCTCCAATCGCGTGACGATCGAGCAGAACGTCTTCCTCAATTGGCAAGGCAGCACCGGCAGCAATTTTGTCCTGGTGGGCGAGGATGCCCAGCCGTTCATCGAGGCCCGCCACGTGCTTGTCGAAAACAACCTGATGCTGGGCAACTCGACCAACACCATGCGGGCGGCCTTGGGGGTGAAGAGCGGCGAGGACATTACGTTCCGAAACAACACCGTCGCCGGCGACATGCCGGCACTGGCGTTCGCCATGCGGGTGAATGTGGAGAACCCGGCAGTCACCAATCGCCGCGTGGCGTTCTACAACAACATCTACAGCGATCCGACCGGCACGATGGGCGCCAGCGCCGCGGGCGGCGGCAACAACGATTTCTCCGACTCGCCCCCGGGCGAGGTGGTCGATTGGCAGTTGGCGGGGAATCTGTACTTCAACGGCGCAGCGGCGATCCCCACCAGCGGCAACGACGTGATCAACTTCACCGACGATCCGCTGGCGGTGGTCGGCGATCCGGGGCTCGGGCCTCAGGACACGTTGGCGTTGCCGCGGTGGGATCCGCAAGCGGGAGAATTCGCCGACGGCTCCACCACGATTCGCGAAACTCTGGTGCGGCTCGTCGAGCAGTACGGACGACCTGGCGCCGAGTCGCTGGCGATCGACATGGCCCAGCCGCAGTGGGCGCCCGCGGTCGACATTCTCGGGCGGCCGCGCGGAAACTCGCCGGACATTGGCGCCTATGAACTGACCGAGGCCCTTGCGGCCGACCTGAACGGGGACGGGCGCGTCGACGGCACGGATTTTCTGGCGATCCAGCGGGCCGGCGCGGCGGTCCTCGGCGCCTGGCAGCAGCAGTACGGCACGGCCGCCGGCGTCCGTGCGGCGGGCGTCGTCGCGGAGCCAACCTCGGCGCTCAGCGCAGCGTCGTTGGCCGCGGGGACGGCCCTGCTCCGCCGCCGACGCGCGGCAGAATCCACCACTGGCGCGATTCCAAAATGACTAAGGCCGCTGCCGAACGAATTCGGCAGCGGCCCTGTGAGTTGAGCGACCGACGACGCTCGTCGCCGCGTCGTCAGACGTTACTTCCGCCGACGGCAGACCGCCAAGCCCAGAGCGGCCAAGCCGGCCAGGGCGACCGAGGTCGGCTCGGGAATGACGCCGCCCTTGACCCAGAAGCTGATCGTGCTGTCGAGCTTCACCGCCGGATTCGGCGCGTTGGAGGCACTGAAGGTCGTCCAGCGGACCCACCTGGCCGGATCGTTGTCGATGAACTGGAAATCGGCCTGATACGACAGCGAACCGCCGTGAGCCATGGCGTCGGTGACCCCGGACGTGGCGCCTGCCACGAGATTGCCGGCAGTGGAGCCGGAGAAGCCGGGCTCCTGGAACATCACCTCGTCGCCGACCGCGTAGCTTTCCCAGTCGAAGGTCGTCGGCGCACCGGTGACGTCGGTGTGTACCAGGTCGTCAATGTACAGCCGGATCGGCAACGTGATGCCGTCGGAATTCAGAATGCGGATGTGTTCGATGGTGCCATCGGCCACTTCCAGGTCGCCATTGGCCGTACCGCCCGCAAAGGCGTCGACGGCCGCGGTGGGCAGATTGAACGAGACCTGATGCCAGGCGCCGTCCAGCGGAACGACGTTGGCGTCTTTATCGATCCATTCGATGCCGCCCGATGTTCCGCCGTTGTCAAAGATGGCGGCGCCGGAGGCTGTTTCGCGAACTGCCAAGCTGACGGTGACCGACTGTGCGGCGGCGGCGTCCGCGATGGCGACGGCAATTGCCGTCGCGAGAAGAAGATGTTTCGTGGCCTTCATGAGCGACTCCTCGTGGTTGAACTCTCGTGATCGGACTGTCTGAACGCCGAACGCGGCGAACGCTAAGCTGGACAAAACGCACAGCTCGGCATGCGCCGACTTGCCCCGTCATTCGGCCCCGCTGCATGGAGCGGACGCTCTTCTCCGCTATCTCAGACTATTCGTCAGCGAGGACCATCGCAACGATATTCGCGCAGAACCTCCTCGCGTTCGCGCACTGCGAGGCTGACGGCAGCGGACCGGCGCTCAGGATGCGGCGTCGGCAGCGGGCGATTTGGCGGGAGCGGCGTCGGGCGATTCGCCGGGCGGGGTGTCAGCTTCCGCCTCGCTGTCGGGAGTCAGGCGAGCTGCCGTTTCACGAAACGCCACACAGCTTTCCGGCCAACACTCCCAGGGGCGATTGGCGAAGATCTTGCCTTTGAGAAATGCGTAAGTCGCCGTGGCGCCGATGGGCGCACCGAACACCAGGGCCAGCACCGCCGCGATCTGCAGGTCGCCCTGAAACGCCAACACCACGAACCGAAAGGCGAGCGGCGGAAAGCCCAGCGTCACGAAGATCAACGCCGTGGCCAGAATCGCCCGACCGCGGTTGTCGTGCTGCCATGCCATCCGCCGCCACTCGGGCGGCCACGCCGCCGCCTGTCGCGACTGATGCAAGTCGGGATGCACCCACACCCGCACGCCCGCGGCCAGAGCGAACGTGCACGCCGCGGCCACGACCAACACCAACGCGGTCGAGGCGCCCAGCCCCACGACCAGCGCCGACCACACGTGCTCGGGGGCGCCGGGCAACGCGCGGGCGGAGATCAAGCCCCACACCAGACTGACGGTCATCACGGCCACAATCGGCGCCAGGGCCGTCTTCCAGATTCCCGAAGCGATGTAGAACCAGCAACACGCGCGGGCTCGCGGCACGTCGGGGTCGGTGCGCAACAACCACAGCGCAGTGCGGAAGTCGTTCCAGCCAAACTTGACGCACGCCGCCAGCACCGACAACGTGGCGTTGGCCGTCAGCTCGAACAGCAGTACCGCGACGACCAGAAACAGCGGCCAGGCGACCCGTTCCGCGGGGCTTGGCGGGGCGTCCTCGCCGAAACGGGCAGATGGCCGGCAACGACGGGCCGGGCTCATCCCCCTCGCATCGTCTTGCGCCAAAGGATTGGGAGGCGACGAGTCCGCACGCCGCCGCCAACGATTGTCGCGATCTGCCGCGAGCAATTCCTCGTGCGTGTGCCGGTGGTCGATCCGTCGCATAGCGGCGTACCCAATTCTCTGCTCTGCACGGCACGGCGTCCGGACGCGCATGCATCGACCGATCTGGGCGGCCGTGGTCGCACCGGTTCGCGCTTCGTTCGTCTTGCCTCCGCGGCAATTATCGACGAATCCGGGCAGGAGGCAAATCTTTCTCGGCCAACCGCCCGCGGCGGCGGCGCGGCAAAACCGACGGCGATTCGCCCAGCCCAGTTGAATCGCCATCAAGGCGTGCGGGGGGCGGGGTGCGAGTCGACGCCCGCAGTTCGCAAAATCTCGGCCGCGTGGCGGACGGCTGCCGCATCGACCGCACGATACGCCCCGTTGTCGTACGCGGCGGCGGAGCGCATCGGAATGTCAGGAAACAGGTCCAGGGAATTGTCGGTCCGGGCCAGCGAGGCCCCCACGTGGATCTGCCGACAACCGGTGGCGTGGACGAGCCGCAGGATGTTCTCGGGACGGACGCCGGATCCCGGCATGATTTGGATTCTCCCCCGGGCCTGCTCGCAGAGCGCTTGCAGCCGCGCGACGCCCTGGGGGGCCGTCGGCTTTCCGCCGCTGGTGAGCAGCCGCGTCACGCCGAGGTCCACTAGCGTTTCGAGCGCCGCAGACGCGTCCGGCGCAAAATCGAAGGCGCGATGAAACACGAACTCCGCCGGGCCGGCGGCCTGCACCATGCGACCGGTCGCATCCCGATCGATGACGCCGTCGGAGCGCAGCGCACCAAAGACTATGCCCGTGGCCCCGGCGGCGAGTGCTTCGGTCGCTTCGCGCTGTGCGACTTGCAGGTCGTGATCGTCGTAGCAGACCCCGCCGGCACGGGGGCGAATCATCGCCACGACCTGGGCGTCGGTCGCGTCGAGCACCTCGCGCAGCAGCCCCGCCGAGGGGGTCAATCCGCCCACTTCTAAGCAACCGCAGAGTTCCAAACGGTCGGCGCCGGCATCCACGGCGGCGATCGCGTCGCCCAAACGGTCAACGCAAACCTCCAGGAGATAAGGGCGCTTGTCGGCTGCCCCCGGCTGCGGGCGTTCTACTGGCGAGTCCGTCACGAAGTTGCCTCTAGGTCCTGCAGGTTTGCGCACAACTCCTTCCGTCCCGCCAATCCATGGCCAGCGCCATGCCACGCAGTTTACCGCGGCCCTGTCGATGACCGCGTGGCTGATCAAGCTCGCAGTCGCCTAGTCAGACGCCTGGGTTTGTTCGTCCTGCGTTTGGGCGCCGTCCGGCGTCGCGCCGTTCTCGGGCCCCAGTTTTTCGACGACTTGCTTGATCGGATTTGGCGGCAGAATCTTCAGGCCGTCGACGTCTGTGTCGCGGGTTTCGGGAAAGTCTTCCAGCGTGGAGAGCGCTCCCCGCTGAGACGCATACAACGGTCGCTGCGTCGCGTAAACCACCACGAGTTGGGCGATCGAAAGCAGCGAGTCGATGTTCGTTCGCTCATAACCGTGCGAGCCGTCGACTCCAAACGTGAGCAGTGCGGTACGAATATCGTTGCCGGCTTCTAGAGCGGAGGCGCTGTCGCACTGGTAGTAGCGAAAGATATCGCGCGTGTACGCGATCTCATTCGCCTGACAAAGGTGGATCAAATGGTGCGTCAGGTGATAATCGAACGGCCCCGTCGAGTCTGCCATCGCAATTGTGACGCCGAACTCAGCGGAGCTTTGGCCGGGCGCCGTTGTCCCGTTGTCCACCGTGATCATTTCTGCCACGTCGCCGTGCAGGACGGCCGAAGCGCCCGATCCGACCTCCTCGGAAATCGTGAACAACAGATGCAAGTCGACCGGCAACTCGATCTTGTTGTCGACCATGTACTTCGCGGCCGTGAGCAGTGCGGCGGTGCCCGCCTTATTATCCAAATGGCGGGCGCAGATGTATCCATTAGGGAACTCTTCCGCAGCGCTGTCGAAGCCGACAAAATCGCCGACATTGATTCCCAGCTTGGCCAGATCCGCCTTGTTAAAAACGGGTTCGTCGACCCGCAATTCAACGTTGTCCCAGCCCACCGGCTGCGTATCGACGTCCTGATTGTAGGTATGGCCGGACGCCTTCAGCGGAAGGACCTGCCCGCGAAAGATCTGGTCGTCCGTAAAGACAGAGACTCGACCGCCTTCGGCAAATCGAGCGGACCAAGTGCCCACCGGGATCAGCGCCAGGCGACCGTTGTCCTTGAGTTCCTTCACCATCGCGCCGATGGTGTCGACGTGCGCTACGACCGCTCGATCGGGACTTCCCTGTTTACCCTTCAGAGTTGCCCGAATCGCCCCGCGGCGGGTGAGTTCGAACTCCAGGCCGAGTTCCTGGAGCATGTGGCAGACGCCGCGAACAATCGGATCGGTGTAGCCGGTCGGACTGTGGATGCCCAGGAGCGTCAGCAACGTGGACAGCAAGTACTCGTGGTCGAAATCGGATTTCTTCATCGGAAATGGCGTCACGACCTGGCACTTAAGCGGGATCGTTGATGGTATACGGAAACAAAAGATCGATGAACCGCTCGGCGGTGGGTTGCGGTTCGTGATTGGCCAAACCCGGTCGTTCATTGGCCTCGATAATATAGTATTGGTCGCCCTCTACGGCAGGAACGAGAAAATCAAGCCCGACAACCGGAATTTCCAGCGTCATTGCCGCTTTCACAGCGGCAGCGCGTAGCGGTTCGCTGAGGTCGGCCGTCACGTCGTGGATGGTGCCGCCCGTATGCAAATTCGCGGTCCGACGAACCTGCAGCAACCGCCCTTCTTCCAAGGTGTCTCCAAGCTCAAAACCTGCGGACTGAAGACAGCGCAAGGTCTCGCCGTCGATCGGGATTTCGCTCTCTCCGCCCGTCGCCGCGCGGCGACGGCGGCTAGCTTTTTCCAACAGCTGTTCAATCGTGTGCTGGCCCGTGCCGAGGATCTCCGCCGGCTTGCGAATCGCAGCCGCGACCACGGCCATGTTGATCACGATGATTCGCAGATCCGTGCCTTCGACGAATTGCTCGAGCAACACGGTTTCGCAGTGATGGCTCGCCAGTTGAATCGCGGCCAACACCTGCTCCGGAGTCTGCAAATCGACCGAGACGCCGGCTCCTTGCTCGCCTTCCAGCGGTTTGACGACGACCCGCTCGTGTTTCTCCAGAAACTCCAGGGCCTGTTTCTCGTCCGTGTAAACGACCTGGTCGGGGACGTTGAGATCGGCCTGAGCGAGCAATTCCAACGTGAGCTGCTTGTCGGCGCAGCGACTCATGGCTATGGAGGACGTGAGATCGCTCAGCGACTCGCGGCATGTGATCCGACGATTGCCATGCCCCAGTCGGAAGTACCCCCGCGGCGGGTCGAGCGGCTCCACGCCGATCCCGCGCCGCAACGCTTCCTCGATGATGATCGTTGCGTAGGGGTTGAAGCCTTGCTGCACGTCGCACGGCACGTACAACGGCTCGTTAATGTGGTTGCGGCATTTGATGGCGAACACCGGCACGGGCTGAAAGCCGAGGCTCTCGTAGAGCTTCACCGCCGCTTCACTCTCCTGCAAAACCGAGAGATCCATCATCTCGCGGCCGCGGCTGGCGAATTCCGAAGCCAGATGGCTGACCAGAACGGTCCCCACTCCCGGCACATGAGCTTGGGGATCGACGGCCAGCGCCCACAGACTGCTGCTATTGAACAGGTCGTCGAAGCAGCGGGCATGATCGACGCCCAGGGAAACGCCGATGATCTGATCGGAAGTCTCTGATCGAGCGATGTAGTAATCGAATCGCTCGTCAGCACGGCTTTGCCACACGGTTTCAGGATCGACCGGCACCATTCCGTTGGCGAGGTACATCCGGTTCATCTCGTCGATCTCGTCTCGCGCCTGGATCGTGCTCACGCGAATGGGCAAACTTTGCGAGCCCTCATCCCGCCACTCCTTCAGGTTCAGCCGATACGTCGTCGACGGATCGAGAAACAGATCCTGCGGCGCCACGCCCAGCACCAATTGCGGGTCATTCACGTAGAACGCGATATCGCGCTGACTGGGCTTCTCGTGGAGCAAGGCGTCGGCGACCGATTGGGGATCGGGAAAGGTGTGGGCAAAAATCAACCGTCCCCATCCGACGTCAATGATCGAACCGAGTTGCTGTTCTTCGTTTGTCATCTGACTGGGTCAACTAGAGGGCAGGCGAGTTGAAGCTGACAAGGCAGAAAAGGAGACATCGCTCAGCGGGCTGGCACGTGCTCTTGCAGCCACAGTTCCAGCAACGCCAGTTGCCACAGCTTGGAGCCGCGCAATGGAGTGATGTGTGCTTCCGGGTCGTCCAACAGACGGTCCACGTAGTCCTGCTTGAACAAACCGCGCTGTCGCGCGGCCGACGCGGCGAGCGCATCGCGAGCCATATCCAGAAAGTCCCCGCGCAGGTACTTGAGAGCCGGCACGGGAAAATACCCCTTCGGGCGATCGATCACCTCGGCGGGGATCACTCGGCGAGCCGCCTCCTTGAGCAGGTACTTGCCGTCGTCCTTGACCTTCAGTTCGGGGGGAACGGTCGCCGCGAATTCGACCACCTCGTGGTCCAAAAACGGCACGCGCGCCTCCAGCCCGGCGGCCATCGTGTGATTGTCGACGCGTTTCACCGGGTCGTCGATCAGCATGACTTGCGTGTCGAGGCGCAACGCCTTGTCAATCGGCATCTCCGCCCCGGCCTTCGCAAAATGCTCGCGGACGAAATCCGTGGCCGCGTCTTCGGTCAGATATTCCGACCGTACGACCTGCTGGTACTCGTCAAAATCGCGGTCGAAGAACGCCTGTTTGTACGTCCCCAAGGCATCGCTGGCGTCGAGCATGGGAGGGTACCAGTGGTAGCCGGCGAAAATCTCGTCGGCGCCCTGCCCGCTTTGGACGACTTTCAACGACTTGGCGACTTCTTGCGACAGCAAGTAGAACCCGACGTTGTCGTGGCTGACCATCGGTTCCGACATCTCGGCAATGCACTGCCGCAAAGCGGGCAACGTCCGCGCGGCGTCGATGAACAGCTTGTGATGCTTGGTCCCGAAGCGGTCGACGACGATGTCGGAGTACTTGAACTCGTCGCCCTCCTCGCCGGCCACCGCATCGAAGCCAATGGAAAACGTCTCCAAGTCTCCGCCGTTCTCGCACAGCAGGCCCACGACGAGACTCGAGTCGAGCCCGCCGGAGAGCAAGACGCCGACCGGCACGTCGGCCACCATGCGCAGCTCGACCGACCGCCGCATCACGGAGAGCGTCTCGTCGCACCAATCATCGAACGAGTAGTTCTTTTGATCGGCACGCTGGCCAAACTGCAGGTCCCAGTACTTATGCATCGTGACCGAACCGTCTGTTTCGACGACGGCGATCGTTGCCGGCGGCAGCTTCTTTGCCCCCGCGAGAATCGTCCGCGGCGGCGGAACCACGGAATGGAAGGACAGGTAGAAGTTCAGCGCCACCGGATCGACGGACGTATCGATCCCGCCGGCCGCCAGGAGAGACGGCAGCGATGACGCGAACCGTAAACAGTTGGCGGTCTGTGAATAGTACAGCGGCTTGATCCCCAGCCGATCCCGCCCCAGCACAATCTTGCCGGTGTCGCGTTCGTGAATGGCGAAGGCGAACATGCCGTTGAACCGCTCGACGCACTTCAATCCCCAGGCGTGGTATGCCTTCAAGATGACTTCGGTATCGCCGTGGCTGAAGAACGTGTAGCCCTTCGCTTCCAGTTCGCTGCGCAGCTGGGGATAATTGTAGATGGCGCCGTTGTAGACCACCGACAAACCCAGCTGCGAATCCACCATGGGTTGCTGGGAGTGCTCCGAAAGATCGATGATCTTCAGTCGACGATGCCCCAGCGCCACCCGACCGCGGGCGACGATCCCCTCGCCGTCGGGGCCGCGCCGAACCATGCGATCGGCCATGCGCGAGACGGCCGCCACGTCGGCCGCCGCATCGTCAAATCGAACCTCACCACAAATGCCACACACGTTACTGCTCCGGAGTCTGCGAATTGCCAGCGGCTGATTCGGACGGCAGCCACGCTTTACCGAGCTTCGCCACCATCGAGTAATTGGGATCGACCATGTTGCCCAGGCGCATCTCGCCGACCAGACCGAGCAATTGGTAGGCTTCCAGCGCGTCGAAACCATGGTCGGCGACCAGCCAACCGATCAGTTCCTTCCAGGCAATCCGCGCTGCATCTTCCAACGGCCGCGCGCTGCCGACTGCCATCAAGTACTTGTCGGTTTCGATGCGCGGCCAGCGGATGCTGTAGTTCTTCTTCAGCGCGAAGCTCACGGTGACGCGCGCCGACATCTCCGCCGCCACGCCCGTCACCTCGCCGTCGCCCTGGCGTGCGTGGGCGTCGCCGATGAAGAACAGCGCCCCTTCGTTGTGGACCGGTAACCACACGCTGCTGCCAATGCCAGTTTCGACACAGTCCATGTTGCCGCCCCAGTAGCCTGGCGTGAGGCTGGAGATCGCCTCCAGGTCGGGCGCCGTGCCCAGCGTGCCGACGAAGGGCGCCAGCGGCAGCGCACGCGACTCGTCGAAACGCAGCGTCCCATTCTCGATGGGCAACAGCCGAGTCACTTCCGGCAGCGGATCGTCCAACGTGGCCGTGTGGCTGGTCCCGGTGAGCCCGCCAAACTCCGGGATCAGAGCCGTGACTGCAAAGGCCTCGGTCGGCTCGATGTTTTCGATCGTCACAACCAGCGTATCGCCGGGCTCGGCTCCCTCGACGTAAATCGGTCCCGTTTGCGGATTGGCCCGCGGCGGCCCTGGACACTTTTGGGAATACAAATCAGCAGACGAACGGAGCCGGCCCTCAAACGCATCGATCGTTTCGATGCACACCGTTTCGTTGCAGGCAACCGTCGCGACGGGCTGATGTTCAGCGCTGAGCGTATAGACGAAAGCGTGATTGGGTTGGCGGATTCTCCGCATCCGTAGACGCCCCTCTCCGCCCCAAATAGTGAACCAATGACACTCTAGTGTCACAATTTTCCGCGCTGAGACAACCCGCTGCCGCGCGGCTCGGGAGCGCACTGCAGCTTGAATTCGTTGAAAAACTCCTGCAAACGCCTGCAGCGACAGGGCAACTAACTGCCGCTCGCCAGCGTGGTCAGCGCAGCGGCGACGCCCGCCAGGCTCTCGCCGGCGACAAGCCCCGCGGCAATCGGCAACACGAATCGACGCGACCAGTCGGGGGCAAACCGCGCCGCAATCGTCGCCAGGGCGGCGCCAAGAAAGAGCGAGATTCCGTAGAAAGCGGGGATCACGAAGGCGAGCCCCAGGCTGACGGCGCTGGGACACCAATGCGCGCTCTTCTCCGGCAGCAATGCGTAGATGATTGCCAGGACGGCGCCGACAACCGCTCCGATGATCGACGCCGTAATCGCCCCCGACGGAGCGGCGTCGATGCCGTCGCGAAACAACTCCGCGACCGCTTTCCAAGTGGCCACGGCCGGCGCCGGCCATTCCTTGGTCAGGAGCATCTTCGCGGGATCGGGAACCAGCACCAGATAGGCGGCGCTGCCCGCCACAGAACCGACAAGCACTCCTAAAAACTGGGCGGCTGCTTGGGCGCGCACCGAGGCGCCGAGCAACAGCCCGGCTTTCAAATCGTGCAACAAGTCCGAGCACTGACCGGCAGCCCCGCCCGTCACATTGGCGGTCATCAGATTCTCGGTCACGTTCGTCGGATTGACAAAGCCGAACGTCAACTGCGTGACCTTCCCCAAGGCTCCGATGGGCGGAATCCCGGTCTCCCCCGAAACCCGAGCGGCAACCACGGCCAGGACAAACGTCAGCAGCACGGCCAGCAACCCCATGTGGGCCTCGATCCCAAAGATCGAAACCTGGGCGATGGTTGTCGCCACCGTCGCTGCCAGCAGCCCCACGACAAGAAACTTTCCGGGGACGCCCGCACTGTCGGGCGCCTTCGCTTGGCTCCCGTCCGCAGGCCGCTGCTTGCTCTTGCCCACGCCCCGCATCATGCTCGGCAGCGAGAAACTGAACGAGACCAGCGCCGCGGTGACCATCATGGCAACGCCCGGCCACAGCAGGAACTCCACGGCATTGGCGAAGACCGTCTGATCGCCAACCGGCATGGGGACGCGGCCCGTCGATAATAGCCAAGGCGCCGCCACGCCCCAGGCAATGACCGCTCCGACCAACAGCGACAGCCCCACTCGCAAGCCCACGATTGCGCCGAAACCAATCATCAAGAACGAAGGATCGAACACGAACCCCAAGTTGCGAGTCGTGAGCGTTGGCAATCCCCACGAACTCAACCGCACGGCAGGTCCCATCTGAGGAATCGCCGCAACGAATTCAGAAAACAGCTTCGTCGTCGCCGATAGCAATCCGCCGCCCAGCAAGTAGCGCACCCGCATGGTGGCTTCGCGCCCCTCGGCGTAGATTTCGCGCACCGTCTCGGCCGTGGCCACGCCCGACGGGAACGGCAGCTTCTGAATCAGCAGCATCTGCCGACGCAACGCCAGACCGACCAGCACTCCAATGCAACTGACCGTGAAGAGCCAGACGGACAGCACGGGCCAGCTCAACTCCGTACCGGTCAGAATCGCCAGGGCTGGGATCGGCGCCACCAAGCCTGCCGAAATAATCGACGCAGCCGACGACGCGCAGGTTTGGTTGACGTTGTTCTCCAGCAATCCCCAATCGGCGATGCGTTCGTGGCCCAACCCTCGCCGCGCGACGCCCCAAAAGCCGCAACTCAGCAGGGCCGCGGCGATCGACATGTTGAACGACCAACCGATCTTCAGCCCAGAATAGACGTTGCAAGGCACCAGCAATGCCCCGAGGACAGCCCCGGTTGCCGCAGCTCGCAGCGTCAGCTGACGGGGTCGGTCGTGGTTGTCGCTCACAATCTCGAGAGGAGTTGAATCCTTGGTGGCAAGAGAAACGCGCCGCCACTATAACACGGGCCACACTCAGCGTCGCCACAGGGAAATCCCGGAGCCCGTCGCCGAGATCGTCCGCACTGCCTGCATGCATGACAGTCCAACTGGCGGTCAAAACGCAGTTGGGAAGACCCGCGCCAACATCGGCGAGACGGAACTCTCCGGCGCTGCGACACACGAGCGAGTAGTCCGGGAGGGACTCGAACCCCCGACCAAGGGATTATGAGTCCCCTGCTCTAACCAACTGAGCTACCGGACCTAAGTGCTTATTTCACAGGCATTTGCGTCTTTGGCTTGTCAAGCGTTTCTTGTTGCTTGACACCCAAATTGACACCCTGCTAAGCTATGTGGCAGTTAAAGCGACACCCCCCGGCGGCAACCGGAGGGTGTCAGTGACACCCCTTCACTTGAAGACGCGAGGGATGCCATGTCTGCCAATTCTACACGCCGCAAGTCGGCAACGCCAAGGCCGCCCAAGACCCCCAAGGGGTTCCCGCTCTGGGTTCATCCGTCAGGCCGTTGGTGCAAGAAGATAAAGGGGCGTTTCCACTACTTCGGCAAAATCGGCGAAGTCTCGCCTGAAGACGCTGAACGCGAGTGGGACCGCACGAAAGACTATCTGAGACGCGGCGAGTCGCCACCGCCTGCCGAGGATGCCTCAGAAGACCGCCTGACGGTCAAGCGACTCTTTGACACGTTCCTGAGCGACTGCAAAAGGCGAGTCGCTACGGGCGAGCTTCAGGCCGTGACGCTGGCTGACTATCAGCGAACCTGCCAACGGTTCGCCGACATCATCGGCAAGAATCGTGCGGTCGAAGGACTCGCCCCGGCCGACTTCGCCAAGGTTCGCACGGAGGTGGCCAAGACTCGCGGCCTCGCGGCTCTCGGCACTTTCATCACCAAGGCAAGGGTGCCATTCTCTTGGGCCATCAAGAATGAACTGATCGACCGAGTGCGGTACGGCACTCAGTTCAGCAAGCCGCGGGCGGACAAGCTGCTGAAGGAACGCAACGGGCAGGCGGAGAAGTTCTATGAGCCTGACGAGCTACTCGCCCTAATTGAATCGGCCAACGTGCAACTGCGGGCGATGATCCTGCTGGCCATCAACGCCGGGCTGGGCAATTCCGACATTGCAAACCTGACGTTTGAGCACCTCGACTTGGACGCCGGCTGGCTGACCTACCCGCGACCTAAGACGGGCCAATTCCGCCGCTGTCACCTTTGGCCCGAGACGGTTCAGGCCGTGCGAGCTTGGCTGGCCGTCCGCAAAGAGCCGAAGGACCGCGAGCTGTCCGAATTGGTCTTCATCACCAAGCAAGGCAATAGCTGGCGGAACACGGCCAAGGACAACCCGCTGTCAAAGGAGTTTGCCAAGCTGCTCAAGAAAGAGAAGCTCGCCAAGCGGCTGCGGTCGTTCTACTCGATTCGCCATACGCATAGAACCGTGAGCGATGGTGCTGGCGACTTCTCAGCGTCAAGCGTCATCATGGGCCACGCTCTCCAGGGCATGGCAGGCGTGTACGTCCGCCGCGATCGGATCAGCGACGACAGGCTGAAGGCCGTCAGCGACCACATTCATAGCTGGCTGTTCGGAGGGCCTGACGATGGCGAGTAAGAAGAAAGCACTGAAAGACCTCGGGGAGGCCCTGAGCAAGCGTGTTCAAGACGACCTCCATACCCTGATGGGAATGTGGCACTTTGTAGGCCACATGGGCGAGAAGTTCTCCACTCGCGGTGTCGCCGAAGTGATCGCCGAGCGGGACGGCATTTCGCTCAAGGCAGCATCTGAGATGACTCTTGATAAATGCATCGAGAGATTTGAGGAGTACATGAATCCTCCCGGCCCTACCGTGGAGCTAGACGGCGAAGGGAAGCCGACGCGGGTGCTAGGCGAGTGCGTGCCGGCACTTACATCCGCACAATACAAGCTGGTGAAGGCATTGGTCGAGGCTGGCGACAACGGACTGAGCAAAGCAGAACTAGAGGGCATAGCAGGCGATCCACTCAAGACACTCAGGCGGCTGCGAACCAAGTATCCGCTCTGGGCGGAGGCGATTCAGATGGCTGGCAGGGCTTACGGACGATATCGAATCAAGCCACAGGCCTGATGTCCCACTCTGTCCCACAAGTCCACCACTCTTTGTCTCACTCATTGAATGCGAAACTTGCTTAGGCTTCAGTCAACACAGCAGTTGATCGGAGCCTTCAATGGTTTTGCCCCACCATCTCAAAGAGCACGCGGACGCCGGCCGCACACTGCTGGTCATATCCGGCGGCCGGGCGTGGTTTGCGGAACCGTTCGCCATCTTCGGCGGCTCTGGACCATTCCAAGCGGCTTACGTCGATATCCCGCGATTGTGGGCCAAGCTCGTCACCCTCGCCGAAGGTCGTGAGCACTTCACACGCGAGGAAATCGCCACTATCGGCGGTGTGACCGGCCAGACGGTTGAGACCTGGAAGAACCGCCGGGCAATTGTCCCATCCGTGCAAGATCGGCCTGCCCTCTACTCGATGGCCGACGCCTTCGCTGCCGGACTATTCGGCACGCTTCGCCGCAACGGCCTGCCGTGGGAGCTAGCGGCCAAGGCGGCCCGAGCCATCGCCACTGGCGAAGGGGCGGAGGTGGCGACGCGATGAGCAAGTATCTGACGGTTGCGGAGGTTGCCGACCTCTGGGGCGTGCGACGCGAAGCGATCTATCGCCACATTCAGGCCGGAGAGCTTGAGGCCGTCGACTTCAGCCGGCCCGGTGCCGGTCGAGCGTTCTACAAGATCAGCCGCGATTCGATCGAAGCGTTTGAGCGGCGACGATCGACCGCGAAGCCCAAGGCTCCAACCACGCCACGAATCGTAACCACAGTAGAGAGCTTCATCATGTGAGACAGAGGCCGGGACTGAGAGTGCTAACCTAGGCCGGCCCCTGCTCTCCATGAAAATTTTCACGAAAGACGCAACGAAAAAAGGCCCGCAGCTTGCTAAGGGCCGCGGACCTTTTATCCAGAGCCACGCTGATGAGGAAGCGGGCTGTCTTCACTTCCCATGCTAACACGAAACGAGATCTTGGGAAGCGGGTTTGCTTGTGCCGGTTGCTTCGCCCGAGCCAAAAGGAATCGGAATAGAAAAACGGCTGGGGTTAAAACCTCCCCCAGTGGTTGCAGGATGCCGGAGGCCAACACGGGCCAAGGGGCAGCCGAACGGAGAGAGTTGAAACGCGGTTCTGCGAAAGCAGTTTATCCAGGCAACGGGGCGGTAGTTGATCCGCCGGCCAGAGGGCACGTCCTGGTCCACAAGGTGAGAACCCAAAACTGCGGCATAAGACTCTCAGACGGCAACCAGAATCCATAAGCCGAGTCAGAAGACAGTCACCATCGCCAAACGGTAGGACACCCATACTCACCCTGGGAGGCCCTCGGTACGCCTACCCCCTACATCAAGTCCCCTAATAGACTCTAGACCCCACAGACACAGACTGAACTGAACACCTCAGACGCTTGGTGCGACAGGATTCTTGCAGCACAGGCTGCGTGAAAATTTTCGTGAGAACCAAACTCGACTGGTCCTGAATTGGCGAGAGCCGACACAATCAATCTGAACCACCCCGCATCGAGTCAAAAGGGATCGGGTATCCCCTGCCGGCTTACCCTAACCGCCTGACACTGAAGACCTTAGAGCATCACTGCCATGCGGCCTGACACCCGTTTGGGTGTCCAGTCTCAATAAGCAACGCATCGACAGCGATCATGAACACCAACCAACCACTCTACGAAGGCCAGCAGATGGTCAAAGGCCGTGACAAGCGGAGACGGTCGGCTCTCAAGTCCGGCATCCGCAGTGCGATCGGCCAATGCCCGCCGGGAGGTGCCTACGTGCATCGTCTGGTGCTCGCCTTCCGTAAGGCCCTTGAGGATGAGGTGATCGCAGCCAAGGGCTCCATCGGCCTCGCAGACGCCTGTGCGATCGCCACGGCCGCGAGGTGGGAACGTCATGCCCTGCTGGTCACACGCTGGCTGCGGGTCGGATTCGCTGAGTTGACCTATGACCAACGTCTGGCCTACTCCAGGGACATCGGCAAGGCGAGCGAGAGCCGCGACAGAGCGATTGCTTCCCTACAGCTAGACAAGAATCCAACCACCGTGATTGAGGCCCTCTACGCGAGCCCACGACCCCCACACGATGCAGCAGAACAATCCTGATCGCTAACCGCCCCCGGTGTGCGGGCGGCTGGCAGACCTAACGAGAACGCCTATGCAGCAAGAAACCCAAGCCAGCCAAGGCCCCTAGCAGCAGCGTGCTGGGTTCGGGGATGCGGGAGGCGACCCGGAAGCCGAGATCGCTGCTCTCGGTTCCAGTCGGGGTTAGCCCCCGAGATCCAACCCCAAGGTTTCGCGAGTCGGTCCTGAAAGAGCCCCCCCAAGTGAAACGAAAGTAGGGGCGTCCGATTGTTTCAGTCCATTCCGCAACGTTGCCGCTCTGGTCAAACGTTCCGTAGGGGCTGGTCGCCAATGAGTAGGCACCTGCGTCAGTCAGATGAACCTGCTGATTGTCAAAAGTCATCGATCCCGTTACCGCAAAGCCGTCACCGTAGCCATTAGGCAGATAATCATTTGCGAAGCCGTTGGCGACGTTCGTGTCGTCTGGAGTATTTAGGCTATTTGGATTATCGCTGTACGGGACCCAGTCGGTCCCAGTTGCGAAATCCCAATAGTTGCCGGTCACGCCGTCGCCTTTGTGGAACGCCGCTTTGTACCACTCGTCTTCGCTCGGCATGAAATACTTGGCATTTTGGGAACGTATCTCATCCCAACCCGTGGTGATGTGATAGACGCCAGCTTCCGTATCCCCCAGCCCTTGGCCATTGTGGAGCCAATTGACGAAACGCATCACGTCCATGAACGACACAAACACAACAGGATTGAAGTTGCGACCGGCTTTGACTTGGTACTTTGCACCGCTGGACGCATCGCCATCGATGTCAATTCCGCCTTGTGTGTCACTCGACATTCTCGGGTTGTACAGCGAGAGCAAATTGGCTCCTGTCGGATCGACCGCGTTGAGAAACTCCACGTACTGGGCATTCGTGACTTCGTGCTTACTGATGCGGTACGTGTAGTCAACGCGACCGTCGCCGAAGAAATCAGCTGCGTTGCCAGGATTGCCAACCGTGGCCCAGTCAAACGTCACGACTGCGTGGGCGACGGGTACCTGAGCAAGGATGCCGATGGTGGTAAATGCCTTGACGATATTTCGCATTAGACGCTCCACTCTATGCGGCAAGACTAGACAACTTCTATTGTATCCATGCTCTCAGCCCACGCCACGATTTCATTCCGCACCAAAGCATGACCGACCAAGAAGTAGCCGAAATCCGCCGGATGATCCGCGAAGAGACGGAGCGTGTCGTTTCCGCACACCTCCACGTCTTCAGCGTGGCGTGTATGTCCCCGATCTGCAACAGCATCAACGAGCTACAGAAGAGCATCGGGCTGGTCCTGGACGGGCAGACGCTGGTTGAGAAGCACTTGGCGTATCGAGAAGACGAAGGCGAGGGGTGGCGTGAGACCTAGTCGTCGCCGGCCTCGCGAAGGTCCTTTATCGCGTTCTTTATGAGGTCTTCGCTCTTCCGCACATTCGCGAGCGTCTCAGCGAATGCAGTCAGAACCGTCCGAATGCTGCCAGCAACCTTCAGGCATTTTTCATCCGTCCAATTGTGGACCGCATCGCTCATCGCGGCGTGTAGGAGCGTAAAGGGGTTCTCGCCATTGATCTTCAACTGGTCCGGCAAGTGATCCTTGACCATGTCAAATGACTTGGTGAATTGCCGCTCTTGCTTCGCATCGGTGAAGGCTTGAACCACGTCATCCTGGCCAGGTTTCGATTCAGCGTACTTAATAACCTCACCGAACAGAACATCCCGCTCGACCTCAACAACTCGGCGATAGTAAGCATATGCCCCGATTCCAAGTCCAGCATTCTCAGCACGCCGAGCCTGCTTCAGTAGTTCCGAATGCCCCGTCAGCAGGCGGAGCAACCTCGCTGGCAAAGGCGGGCCGGGAGGCGGTGTTTGCCCTGCCTTGGTAAGTCGCCAATAAATGCCCTGAACGTATTCGGCCATGACTGCGATGACGATGTACGACTTGCAGCATCGACGGCACTTCAGAGTGAACAGTCCAGCCATCAACTCCCGTTCAAGCGTCTCACCGTGGATGTCTTTGGGATTAAACGGATGGACCCCCTTGCAGTGTTCACAATAGGCCTCAACCGCATTGGGAATTGAGAACTCGGCGGGGATGCCTTGGCTCATTGCATCGCGGTAAGAGTAGACCGTTCCGGCTGGAGCATCTGCGAGAAAACCAGACCAACTACCCCATCGTTGGTGAGATATCGTCCGTTCGTCATTTGGGTCGGAATCGTATTCATATGCCATCTGTACCACTCCCTAGTACGGCTAAACGATCACGGTCGATTGTATGGAACTAAAAACACTTATGGCAGACCCGGCTGCCTTCCGCAACGCGGTCCTGATAGATGCCGACGCTGGCCCGGTGCGTCTGGGGGAGGTGCTAGACGACTGGCAACGTGAAAATTTTCAGGCCATAGACGGCGGCTTGCTCCGGGTGGTGACTCGCAAGGGCGACGCCAAGCTCAGGGCGTGGATTGAACGCCCCCGCGGTCACTCCAAGACTTCCGACATCGCGATTGCCGCCAGTTGGCTGCTATTCGCCAGCCGGGCCAAGCTCTCCGGCGTGGTGGCGGCTGCTGACTCGGACCAAGCGGGCCTCTTGATTGCCGCGATAGATTCCTTGCTGCGGGTGAATCCCTGGCTGAGCAACATCCTCCAGGTACGGAAGGACCGGGTCTTCAACAAGCACACGGGCTCTGAGCTTGTGGTGATTAGCTCGGATGCCGCCTCTAGCTACGGCACGCTGCCGGATTTCGTGATCTGCGATGAGGTCAGCCATTGGCAGCGTCGGGACCTGTGGGACTCGCTTTTCAGTGCCGCGGCCAAGCGTCGCCATTGTTTGCTGATGGTGATCGGCAACGCGGGTTGGCAGGATTCTTGGGTTTGGCCCCTTCGCGAAGCGATCCGGGAGGATGAAAGCTGGTTGTTTCGGCGGTTGGAGGGGCCTTGTGCGTCCTGGATTACCCCGGAGCAATTGGCGGAACAGCGGCGACTGCTGCCCGATCCGGTCTACCGGCGGTTGTGGCTGAATGAGTGGATCGACGGCACGGACAGCCCGGCCCTGACCGTGGCTGATATCGAGTCCGCCATCACGATGACGCGACCGCCAACGGGCCGGCAGAATGGCTGGCTGACGGTCGCCGGATTGGACATTGGATTGAGTCGCGACGCATCTGCCCTGGTGCTGGTCCGCAAGCATGTTGGTTGGTCGGAACAGAAGTTCATCAAGCCAGAGAAGCTCCCGCGGGTTTGGTCCGCGATGGCTGACTTGGACCTGATCGACGGCCCGCAGACACAATCCGAGTGGATAACTCACGCGGCCACCGCCCGGGTTGAGTTGGTCTATGTGAAAGTTTGGGAGCCGACGAAAGGCCGGGTTGAGCTTACCGAGATAGAGGCAGAGATTCTCAAGCTCCATCAACGGTTTGGCATCTCTCGGCTGGCGGCTGATCCCTGGCAGGCCATGCAGTTGATTGAGAACTGCCAACGGGCCGGCATTGTCAGCGAGCCTTTGCACTTCACGCCAGCCAATCTCCAGAGCATGGCACAGGCTGTCCTGGAGGGATTCCGCGAACGCACGTTCACCATGTACCCGCATGGCATCTTGTCGGCCGATCTGAAACGGCTGCGGGTGGACGAGAAGACGAGCGGTTATCGTCTAGCGGCCAGACGCACGAATACGGGCGAAGGCACCCGGCATGCTGACGCGGCAACGGCACTCAGTTTGGCCCTGGTTGCCGCGAAGCAAATTCAGGGCGAATTCGCCTTGACCCAGAATAGGCAACTTGTGTTTTCTTAGAGACGGTCTTTCATGGGCCAAAGTCCTGCGGGGTGGCGGTACTACACCTACCGCCACCCCCTTTTGAATCAATCCCCTGGGCGGGGGAACAGCGTTTTGAGAAGTGGCAGTATCCGAGAGCCTGAAGGGCTGGCTGGTTAAGCATGACTACGTTGCGGCCAGCGTCGATGATGAGTTTGTTCTCGACCGGGCGGTGAAGTCCGCCATCTCAGACGGCACGCTGTCGCAAGCTCGGCTGAAGGCCTTTGAGCTTGCCGACGATGAGCGAAAGGCCGCGAACTTCGTGCGGGGCGTTGTCGCTGCTGATTCGCCCACGGCTGGCCAAGTCTTTGGCGATCCTCGCGTCAAGAAACCGAGCGAGCGATACAGCAGCACGAAGTCTGCCGGCAAGCACGTTCGCACGGGCGAGCCTGTCCGGGACGAGCACGGCAAGACGGTTGAATTGCCCAGCGAGTTGGACAACGCCCGCAGCGGTGCCCTGCTGAAGTTTCTGGCCGGTCGCTCCGGCATGAATGTCTCGCTGAACGAGCACGAAAAGCAGCTTCTCGACCAATGTTTTGCGGAAGAGAAGTGGTGCGGCTCCATCAATGGCGGGTTCATAACCGGAGTCGATGGCATGCAGGTGAAGGCCCTGCTGTCCGATGCGACCTCTGGCGGCACGGAGCTGGTGCCCGAGTTCTTTGACGCCAACGTGGTGACGTTCCCGCTCTTGCACAGCGAGCTTGTCCCCAAGGTCGACCTCAGGGACGTACCCAAGGGCAACAGCGTGGAGACCGCCAGCGTGAGCACTCCTACGGCCACTTGGGGCGTGGGCGAAGGCACGGCCATGACGCCCTTCGATACTTCGGGCATCGTTGCCGGCATCGACACCACGCTTCATCCTGTCACCTGTGCGGTGGAGTTGGGCCGCGACCTGCTGGCCGATACGCCAATTGATCTGGGCCGCATCCTGACTGAGCTTGTCGGTCAGCGTCTCATGGCGGAACTGGACCGGGTGATTGCTCTGGGCAACGGCACCAGCGAGCCGGAAGGCATCTTCACGGCCAGCAGCCTCACGGACATCGGCAACCCGGCCGGCGGTGATGGTGCGGCTCCGCAAGTCAATGACTACGAAGCCTTGCTGTTTGCGGTTGGCAAGCAATACCGCAACCCGACCGCCCGTTGCTGCTTCCTGGCCAATGACACGACCTATTCCAGGTGCGTCGGCATCCCGGTTGGCACAGCCGATGCTCGCCGAGTGTTTGGAATGCTCCATTCGCACTATCGCATTCTGGAGCACGATTTCGTCATCAATAACAACGTCGCCAACAATCAGGCGGCCTTCGGTGCCATGAGTCGCTATCGGCTCTACCGGCGGCAAGGCTTGTCAATTCGCTTTGAGACCGGCGGCCGTGAGTTGGGGCTGAAGAACCTGGCATTGATGATCGCCCGCGGTCGCTACGGCGGTCGGGTGATGGACGCCAACGCCTTCGCCTTCAGCGACAACTTTGAGGCCTAAACCGAATGAAAACTGTAGCAGTTGAGATTGCCGGCCCTCGCAACCAATGCGTCTACTTCGCCCCGCTGCGGATGCGAATCCGCGGGGCGTTGGACGTGCGGAAGATCGCGGAGCCCAACGGCATGAAGCTCCACCAAGAGTGGGGCGAAGGCATCCCCGGCCAGCGAATCGAGTATTACCCGGAGTCGGGCGAAGGGGCCATTATCGAGCCCTTGCACGATGCCGAGTTTGCCGCCTTGCGGGAGAAGATCGAAGCCAAGGGCTTCAAGCTCCCTGACCAACGGCAGCCGTTCAAGTGCGACGTGGCCACGGCCATTCACCACTTGCGGGCCATCGTGGAAGGCGGAGCCGGCCGACTGGTTGCGGGCGACTTGCCCGAAGTGGAAGGCACGCCGGAAACTCGCTTCCATTCCTCGCAACGGCCGGGGCCGATGGACCGGCTGGCGGCAGCCTTGGAACGTCAGGCAGAGCTTCAGGAAAAGACCCTAGAGGCCCTACTGAAGCTGGCGGCAAAGAAGTAACTGGTCGCCTCGACCAGCAGCTTTCTTGGACCGGAACCCGCCCACGGTCGGGGAAGCTGTTTACAGGGAGCCCTCCCCGCTTGCCTCGTTGGCGGGGAGGTGCTTTCCCTTAGGTGCTACATGTTCAAGTCTGCTGACGAGAAGATCGCCGAGCTACAAGCGAAGCTGACTGTGGCGGAACGCACGATCGCCATCCAGCAGGCGGAGATTGACACTCTGTCGGCGGTGATCGCAAGGGACCGCGAACGCATCAAGGCGGAGACCTCCGCATACGTTCGCCAGCGTGCTCAGAATGAGGCCTCAAGTGGATAGTCTCTCCCGAGCCCTGGCAGATTGCGACAGGATGCACGCGGCGGCCTCTAAGGCTGTTGCGACGGCCCATTCCCTCGCGGCCAACATGCCCAACCTGGGGCCGCTCTCGGCGAACCTGGGCAAGCACCAAGAGCAATACCGCCACTTCTCCGGCTGGACCTACGTTGCGGTGAAGACGATCGCAACCAAGATCGCTGGTCAGCCTCTGTACGTGGGTCGGATCGGCAAGCCGCCCAAGGGCCGCAAGCTCTACTTGCCGGGCTCCCTGAAGGGCTTGGGGGATACCCTGGAGCCGCTCGCATCGCATGCCTTGCTGAGCACCTTGGAGCAACCCAACCCGCTCATGGTGCGTTGGTCGCTCATGTTTTCGTCTGTGGGCTCGCTCTTGCTGACGGGCCGGGCATTCTGGTGGCTGACAGAGGGACAAATCTGGCCCATCCCCTCGCATTGGATTGAAGCCAACGACCCTCTGCGAGGGAGTTGGACGCTGCGGCCCTACGGCTCGGCAGAGACTTACACCTTGCCGGGTGAAGACGTGATCCCGTTCACGCTGCCCGATCCTTCGGACCCGTTCGGGGCCGTCTCGCCCCTCCAGGCCCAGGCGTTGGCGGTTGCCACGGATGAGGAAATCCAGAGAGCCCAACACCGAGCATTCACGCAAGGCGTTCACCCTGACCTCATGGTGCGAATCGGCAAGGATCAAGCCGGCAACGTGCCCACGCTCACGGACAAGCAGCGGCAAGAGATTGTGCGGGCTCTGGTGCGACGCCACGGCGGCCCGCACGGCAAGCACAATCCGCTAGTGGTCGACGGTCTGATTCAGGGCGTGGAGAAGCTCTCCATG
>PABB01000065.1 GCA_002702655.1 Planctomycetaceae bacterium | reverse complement strand
TCACCAATAATAGCGCCAGTGACATCGTGCTGGACGGCTTCCATTTCGATGCCTATGCCTTCCGCCCCAAGGCCGCTCGAGCCTACGAATTGAGCGTAGCGTCGGGTGACATTACCAACGGCGTGATTTACACGTCCGGGGACGATGAGATCAGCCACGTCGGCGGCGCCTGGGACAATATGGCGCACGACGACATCGATCACTCCCTATCGGAACTCGCAGACAATATCCTGGAAGTTGGCGGGACCGTCGAGTTCTTATTGACCTTCTCCAGCGGCGAGGGGGACGGCTCCGGCGGCCACGATCTTTGGATTGACAATGTCGCCGTGACCGCCGTGATTGACGCCTCCTCGGGAGACTTCGACGGCGACGGCGATGTCGACGGGGCCGATTTTCTGGCGTGGCAACGTAACGACGGCACGACAGCGGGTCTCACGGCATGGCAAAACAATTTCGGAACGGCGGCGCTGCAGGCTGCGGCGAAGAGCACGTCCCACGCCGTACCCGAACCGATGAGCTTGCTGCTGATTTTGTTCGCCGCGCCGCTGGCGAGACGGTCGCGCCGGTGGACCGATCCACAGAAAGACAACAGTTGTATACCGTATGGATGCATGCGTTGATGCGATTCGACATTCGACTGGCGTTACTCCCGCTCTGGGTCTTCCTCTTCGCGATCGCTTCGACGCCCTCGTCGTTGTCAGCGGAAGTCCCTCCGCCGCACACGCTTGTCCTCAGCGAGCGATTTCACGAGCCACTCGGTTTTTATGACTCGGCGCCTACGTTCTCTTGGCAATTGCCTGCTCAGAGCAGCGTACAGCGTCAGTCCGCGTATCGTATTATCGTCGGTACATCGACCAGCGCATTGCCCGACGACGCCGAGTACTGGGACTCCGGCAGAGTGGATTCCGAGCAATCGGTCTATATCCCATACAGCGGCAAGCCCCTTTCGTCGCGCGATGTCGGATACTGGAGGGTCAAGTACTGGGACGCACAGGGCCGCGAGTCGGCTTGGAGCGATCCGGCACGATTTGAGTTGGGACTGCTGAACAACGGCGATTGGACTGCGAGCTGGATTCGCTCGGCGGAAACGGACCCCGACGCCTTGAAGCCTACGATCGTGCGAGCCGTTTACGGCCCAGATCAGGACCACCAAAGGCAGATTGATCTCATCGATAAAATCAGACGGAGAATCAAACAGGGCGGCACGCCGATTCTGGTCAGCAACAACTTTGCAGGCGCCGACCCAGCCCCCGGGGAGCCAAAGCGTTTGGCGATCACGTATCGCAAAGGGGGCGAGACGCTCACCAGCACGACGCCAGAGGGCGGTCGCTTCGACCCCCAATCGCTGCTTCTGGCCGCTTTTACGCCAGAGTATCTACGCAAGGAATTCTCTACGGCGTCGCCGCCGATTTCCGCTCGCTTGTACATAACGGCGAAGGGCGTGTTTGAGGCGTATCTCAACGGCAAACGCGTCGGCAAGGACCACATGACGCCCGGTTGGACGCCCTATCACGCGAGAATTGAAACGCTGACCTATGATGTGACGTCCCTGCTCGAATCTGGAGACAACGCCATCGGCATTGCGTTGGGCGAGGGCTGGTACGCAGGCAAGCTGTTACGAAAGAGAGACGTCTATCCGCTGGCTGTTCCCGCAGCGATCGCCCAGTTGGAGATCCGCTACGAGGACGGGCGCACGCAAACGATCGTCACCGACGGCAGTTGGAGGGCGACGACCAATGGCCCTCTGCGGTTTTCTGGCATTTACGACGGCGAAGTCTACGATGCCCGACAAGAGATGCCGGGTTGGTGCGAGGCCCGCTTTGACGACGCGGCATGGTCGCGGGTCGTCGCGGAGCCTATTGACGAGCAAGTACGGCTCACGCCAAAGCGTCATCACCCCGTCCGCGCGACTCAAGAAGTTGCTGCCATCAGCGTCAGCGAGCCAACGTCAGGCCGTTATGTATTCGATCTGGGGCAGAACATTGTCGGCTGGCCGCGCGTCAGCATCCCGTGTGAAGCAGGCCAGCCGGTTACGATCCGTTTTGCCGAAATGCTCAACAAGGACGGCACGCTCTACACAGCGAATTACCGCCGCGCCAAGTCGACCGATCGCTACGTGCCGGCCGCAACCGGCGATGTGATTTGGCACCCCACGTTCACGTTCCATGGGTTTCGCTACGTCGAGATCAGCGGCGTCGCTTCCGACGCCACTCCTCAACTGGATTGGATTACCGGTGTTGTCCTCCACTCTGGCTTCACCAAGACTGGAACCTTCGAATCCTCGCACGACAAGCTCAACAAGCTCCAAGAGAACATCACGTGGGGCCAGCGGGGCAACTACCTCGATATCCCAACAGATTGCCCGCAACGTGACGAACGCCTCGGTTGGGCAGGAGACGCCCAAGTATTCTGCCCAACGTCACTGTTCAACTACGACGTCCATTCCTTCTGGGCGAGTTGGCTCCAGAGCATTCGGGAAGAACAATCGCCCGATGGCTTCGTCCCCAACGTCGTTCCGAACACAATGGATCGGGGCGGCAGTCCGGGCTGGGGCGATGTGGCGGTCATCGGGCCATGGGAGGTTTATGTCCGGACGGGCGATCGTCGCCTGTTGTATGACAACTACGAAATGATGGCCCAGTGGACCGCAGCTTACGAGCGAGAAGCAAAGGAGTTCATAGTTCACCGCCCCGGTTTTGGCGACTGGCTGCAACCTTATCCTGAAACGGAGAATTCACGCTCTGATACGCCGTTTGACCTGATTGCCACTGCCTATTTCGGTCGTTGCGCCGCCTTGATGGCCCACGCAGCCGAAGCGCTCGATCGCCCAGACGACGCGGCCAAATTCCATGCGATGCACAGCAAGATTCGCGAAGCTTTCTCGGAGCAGTTCTTCGATCGGAATGGGCGCTTGACGACGAAGTACGAGACGCAGACCGGCTACCTCCTCGCATTGGCGTTTGACCTTCTCGAACCAAGCCTGCGCGAGCCCGCAACCAAGAACCTATTGCGTCTCATCGACGAAGCGGACGGACACCTCCGCACAGGTTTTCTTGGGACTCCGTTGCTGACTCCTCAACTCGACGAGTTGGGGCACGCGGACGTGGCCTACGACGTGCTATTCAAGGAAACATACCCATCATGGTTCTATTCCATTAACCAGGGCGCCACCACGATGTGGGAACGCTGGAACAGCTACAGCCACGAAGACGGCTTTGGCAACGCCGGGATGAACTCCTTCAATCACTACGCATACGGGGCAATCGGACAGTGGATGTACGAACGTATCGCGGGGTTAGCGCCCGATCCGGCGCAGCCTGGCTACAAGCACTTCTTTATTCAGCCGATTCCTGGCGGCCCGCTGAGTAGCGCGTCTGCATCGATTGACACTCCTTACGGACGAGCCCGCTGCGACTGGCAGAAGCAGGTAGATAAATTGGTGGTGCGAGCGGTTGTGCCGCCAAACACAACCGCCACCTTCAAGCCGCCGCAGATAGCTAAGGAGAGGCCAATTGTCCGTCCGGTTACGGGCGCGAAGACGTTCGGATCAACGGACGGCGGACAGACTTATTTGCTCACACCAGGCCGCTATCGAATAACCGTGGAGTAGCCTGAAAAACCTGGCTTTGGCTCGGGCGAATCGCATTTATTGCGTCGGATCCCTGCCAGGAAAGAACGCGACTAGCCAAAAGGCGATGGCATGGCCGAACGGAAGTCCAAGAAACGACCTCGATCATGGGCTGCACTGTCACCGGAGTGCCGGGAATCGTGATAACTTGGCCGAATTAGCAACTCGACTCCTCGAGTAATTCAATGAACTCGACTTTCTCGCATACTGCTATCACTTCCCTACTCCTCGTCCTTCTGGCGAGTTCGGACGCCCCGGCAGCTTCCACTGCCCACGATCGGGACGAAGCCGCGCCAATGAATATTCTGCTGCTCTACGCCGACGATTGGCGCCATGACACTCTCGGCGCAGCCGGAAACCCGATCGTCCAGACGCCCGTACTCGATCAGCTAGCGAGGGAAGGAATACGATTCACGCAAAATTGCGTCACAACTTCAATCTGCGGCATCAGCCGCGCCTCGCTCTTCACTGGCCAGTGGATGTCGCGTCACAAGAACCGCTCATTTGGGCCGTGGAAAACTCCGTGGTCCGAGACATTCCCAGGCTTGCTCCGCCAAAATGGCTATTACGTCGGCCACGTCGGCAAATGGCACAATGGCAAAATCCCTACAGAACATTTTGATTTCGCACGTTCCTATTATGGGACGCACTGGATGACTCGGTCTGACGGCTCAAGAATCCACGTGACTCAGAAGAACGAGCACGACGCCGTGGACTTTTTGAGAGGACGCCCGACCGACAAGCCGTTTTGCCTGACGGTTGCATTCTTTGCGACACACGCGGAGGACACGAACCCGCTCCAGTTCCTTCCGCAACCGAGTAGCATGGAGTTGTATGCAGACGACGTGATCCCGGTCGCCACAAACGCCACGCAAGCGTCGTTTGAGCGACTGCCGGATTTTGTCGGCAACGAAAAGAACGAAGGACGCGTCCGCTGGCACTGGCGATTCGACACGCCCGAGAAATATCAGGCGATGATGAAGAACTACTATCGGCTGGCCACGGAGGTCGATACGACGTGCGGGCGGATTTTGGCAGAACTGCAGAAGCAAGGGCTGGACGACAATACGTTGGTCATTTTCACCACCGACAACGGCTACTATCACGCAGAACACGGCCTCGCCGACAAATGGTATCCCCATCAAGAGAGCATTCGCGTCCCGTTGATTATCCGCGATCCGCGAATGAATGCGGTTTATCAGGGACAGACCAACGACGACTTCACGCTCAACGTTGACCTCGCTCCAACGATTCTCGCCGCGGCCGGCATCGACGCGCCGGTCACGATGCAAGGCAAAGACCTCAGCCCGCTTTATCTTGCCGACAAGAGACCGGACTGGCGCGACGAATTCTTCTATGAGCATCCGACGCTCAGGAGCACTGACTTCATCCCGGCATCAGAAGCACTTGTCCGTAAGCATTGGAAGTACTTCTACTGGCCCGATTTTGACCGCGAACAACTATTTGATCTGCAAGCCGATCCGATGGAAGAGAACGACCTTGCGGTAGATCCCGCACATGCGGGCAAACTTCTTGAAATGAGAATCAGGTTTGCCGAATTGAAAGCGGCGGCAAAGTAGTGCTATGCCAAGATTCAACTTCGGTCGTTGTCGACTCGCATTGCTCTTGCTGGGATCGGGCGCAGTTCCTGCTTTGATCTCGAACCCGATCCAAGCGCAGCAGTTGGAGCTAATCGCGCGAACTACGGTGGATGAAGCAGCCTTGACGTTTGCGACCGGGCCCGCAACACGCTTCTCAAACACGGTCAACGGGCGGACTCACCAGCAATCGCCTTTGGCAACCTGTCATGGCTATCAGTACGCAACATATGTCGATGCCAGGAGGCGTATCTGCGTAGGCCGCAGGAAGCTGCCCGGCGACTTGTGGGAAGTGATTCGGTTTGAAGATCACCGATTCGAATCGAACGACTCGCACAATACGGCAGTCCTCGGCATCTGCAACAAGGACGGCACCATTCATCTTGCCTTCGATCACCATGCGACACGACTGAACTACCGCGTTTCTGACTTGGGCGCCGCGCATCACCCTGAATCCGTAGAATGGAAGGCGGATCTCTTCGGGCCGATAACCCACACGCTTGGCTCGGTCCTGCCCACTCCACAAGTCACGTACCCGAGATTCTTCCCGACGCCCGATGGAAATCTCATGCTCTATTACAGGGCCGTCACTTCCGGCAACGGCGACGGGATGATCGAGCGATACGATGGTGACAGGCACGACTGGACTCCCGGCCTGGGACGATTCATTGCGCGCGACATCGGAACGTACACGGCAAACGGAAGAACAAGTTTGGCACGCTGCCCCTACATGAACTCCCTGTCATTCGCGGGGAGGCGGCTTCATGCTTCCTGGGTCTGGCGAGATCGTTTCGAAAAGACGGATCCGCGCAACCAGCACGATCTTTGCTACGCCTACAGTGACGACAAAGGCCACTCCTGGTGCAACTCAGCAGGAGAGATCATTGGGAATACCGGAGACGACTTCATCCATCTCGACTCTCCCGGTTTGATCGTAGCTTCCATTCCGACCGGCTCCGGACTCGCGAACCAGAATGCCCAATATGCCTTCGCCGACGGGAGTATTCATATTGTGCTACGCCACCGCACGAGCGGCGCTACGACAAGCTGCTATCAGCACTACTGGCGAGAAGAAAAAGGGGAATGGTGTCATGAGTCCCTGCCGTACGCAGGTGATCGACCCAAGCTAATCGGAACAAACGACGGCCGATTACTCCTCGTCTACACTGACGACGAGCAACTGTTCATCGCGGCAGGTCAGCCCAATTCTCGCCGGTCCCGCTGGCGGTGGACGGGCGTCGCACTCCCTGCACCCCATTCGATTTACGGCGACGCGGTGCTGGATGTCCGACGATGGGAAGTCGACAAGGTTCTTTCTATTTACAGCCAAGAAGAGCCCGCGGCGGAACTCCAAACAGCACAGCCGGAAACACTCGATGGAATGCCCTCCCCCCTCAATGTCGTGGACTATCGTCTTATCGAAACAGAGGCGTTTCCAAAGTAGGTGAATGGCGACAGCCCACCTCTGTCATACAGTGGTCGGATGCCACCCAAATCGCCGCACATGGCAACTCCGTGTTGCCTTGCGATATAAGCTGTCTCTCCATGCCTTCGCCTCATCAGTTCGCACCAGATACAAATATGAGAATTCACGGCTGCTATCACGCCCCTCTAACGGTTGCATCTCTACGGGTGGCCTCGGTCTTGTTTCTTCGCCTGTGCGCGACCGCCAGCCTGGCGGCCCTTGCGATCCATGCCGGTCGCGCAACTGCCGAGCCGACAAGTGAGCCGCCGAACATTGTATTCATTGTCGCCGATGATCTAGGATTCAACCAACTTGGCTGTTATGGCAGCACGTCAATCAAGACTCCGCATCTTGACCGACTCGCCGCCCAGGGAATTCGGTTCACCCAGGCTTATGCCGGCAATACCGTCTGCTCTCCGTCTCGCGTTTCATTGTTCACGGGACGGGACGGGCGGCTTATGGAGAACAACTCAAACACAGCACAGCTAGGTGACATTGATGTCACCGTGGCTCATATCTTGAAGCGAGCTGGCTATGACACCGGGCTGTTCGGCAAATACTCGATCGGTTCTCAGATGGGCGTGACAGACCCGCTTGCCATGGGTTTTGACACATGGTTCGGCATGTACTCGATCCTGGAGGGCCATCGCCAGTATCCCGAGTTCCTGTGGCGAGACGGCCAGAAGCTTCGGATCATGGCGAATGAAGGAGGTACGAAGGGCGCCTACGCCCAAGAGTTATTTACCCAGGAAGCAATCGATTTCATTAATCAGCCGCATGACAATCCGCTGTTCATCGTGCTGGCGTTTTCATCGCCCCACGCTGAACTGGCCGCGCCGCAGCGGTATGTCGACCAGTACGAGAGCCAGTTCTCCGAGACGGCGTACGGCGGTATGTCGGGAGGCGAACCCAGCGACAAGTATGCCTGGTATTATCCAGAGCCCGTCCAAAAGCCGCACGCGACGTTGGCCGGGATGGTAACGGCTCTCGATGATTACGTCGGGCAGGTCGTGGCAGCACTTGAGAAAAAGGGGATCGCGGACAATACGCTGATATTCTTCACGTCGGATAACGGCCCCCATGACGAGGGCGGCGGCGACCCGGCATTCTTCGAGGCGTCGAGTCCGTACCGCGGAATCAAGCGCGACGTTTATGACGGCGGAATCCACGTTCCCATGATCGCCTGTTGGCCGCAGGCGATCGCTCAAGCGAGAGTCGACGAAACTCCGTGGGCGTTTGCCGACGTGCTGCCGACGGTGGCGGACGTTGCGGGAGTATCGCTCGACTCCGTGCCGCGCGTCAAAACCAATGGCGTCTCGATCCGCGGACTGCTACGGGACGATCCCCAGCCGATGCCGGAGCGGACTCTTTACTGGGAATTCGGCAAACAGGCAGGCGATCCCAATTCGGGTATCGTGGGCGAAGTGTTTCAAGCGGCTCGACGAGGAGAATGGAAGGCGGTGCGCTACGGACTGGACGCCCCCGTCGAGCTATACAACATCCGAACCGATCCTGGCGAGCAGAACGAACTCTCCCAAAAGCACCCAACAATCCACGAAGAATTCGTAAAGCTATTTGAAGACCATCGGGGCTGATCGCCCGTTGCGTCAACGCTACATCGATAGCTGCACTTGGACTCTTTCGCTCGGCTTCCAACCGTGACCGGTTCGCGAACCACAAGTGCGGGCACTTTTGGTGTCCGTTAGCCGAAGGGCACTCCGGCGAGCAACGTCAATGCTGGTGCAGCTCTGAATTCTAAGCTGCGGGCTCTGGAGAGTGTTCAGCAGAACGCGGCTCGAGTACGCCAGCTACCCGATGGACGGATTCGCTACTATGAAGCGGAGCGGCTGGCGGCGAAGCCAGGTCCCACGCGAGGTAACGCGTACGTAATGGAGTGGGACCCGGCGACAGGGCAAGTTCGTTCTTGGGCCGAGAGCTACGACCACGCTGGCAGCGTAGCGGGGGTGCACCCAAAGATGGTTAGCGGTCAGCAGGTAATAGGTCCGCATTACCCGCCGACAGGGAGTGAGCTTGGACAATGACGTACACAGATCAACAGTTTGGCGCCAAATTGCTGGCACAACTCGATCAAGGCTACGATGCACTACGGATCGCCCAATGGGCAGACCGAGTTTTTTTGAGTTGCAGCTACTCGACTGAAGTGAGAGAAACGCTGATTGACATTTTCACGATGCAAGAAGGCGAAGAATTTCACATCCCCGAGGCGGAACTGAGAAGGCGTGCTCAGGAATTCGCCTCTGCATGACGTGCCATTACCTCCGCCGCGTCTTCAGCCTTCCACACGTCAGGCAGGACCTGCCCATGGGCTTCCCCCGATCTATGTGCCAGCCTGCATGACAAAATCTAGGGTTAAGGGTCCGCTGTTCCGCTGAAGCGGAGCAGGGCCTTGAGGCGTCGAAGCCGGCCTTGTTTAGCGGACTTCAATCACGGATTTGCCGGCCACGTCTTCGGCAAGGACCCAGTATCCGTCTCTAGCAACGGCAGCGACAGGTTCTCCATTGACAAACACGCCAGTTGCGTGAGGCGTCGTCGGCACGCGAACCGAAGCCGCCATCCCGGCGGGCAACTCCAACTCCAATCTGAAGTTGTCGTTGCGGCTCCAATCGACTGAGATGGGCCCGAGCGGAGTCGGCACAATGCCGCGGGCAAAATCAAGACCGCTCGGACGTGGGCAAATCCTCGCGCGGCTCCAACCGGGAGCAAGAGGTTGGACGCCTAAAACAAATCGCGGCAATAGATTGGCAGGAGCTGCTCCCCAGGCGTGGTTCCAGTCGAGATTGGGCTTAACTGCCTCATTCCACGCTTCCCACGTGATTGTCGCATCGGATTCGAGCATGTGACGCCAACTCCTCTCCCCCGGGGCAACGATGAGCTTGACCGCAGCTTCTCCGGCTCCGTTTTCAAAGAGGCTTTCGAGGTAGTATTGAGCGCCGTAGACGGAGCATCGCATGCCACGTTCGACCAGCCACTCCACAATACCCTGGCGGTCTCGCTGCTGGGCAATCCCAAAAGCCAGCGGGTAAAAATTCGCGTGGAGCGCGTGATGTTCCACGCTTGGTCCATCGCGAAACAGTCCCGCCTCGGCATCGAACAACTGACTGTAAAACGCCTGCTTCGCTCGCGCTGCGTGACGTTTGTATCGGATTGAGTCGGCGGTGACGCCAGCCACTTCAGCGAGGATTGCCATTCTGTCGACAGCTGCCAAGTGAAATGCATTTACAACCGCGTTGACCTCGGTCCGCACAAAGCCGTCGCGTTCGCTCGGGGGCCAATCAACGATGTCTTCCCTTCGCATTTGCTTTTGATCACTAATGACCAGGCCAGACTCGTTGCAACGCTCGAGGAGCGTCTTTGACTTCAGGCTCTCGTATCGCTGAGAAATCCAATCAGCATCGCCGTTATGCATCAAGTCGGCGTGCGCCATGAAGACCATGTGCGGCGCCCACTCCGTCGGCCACGTGGGATGCTGCATTAGCCAGTCGAAAGTCTTACGCGCCGCCTTGCCATCGCCGTCGACGTAATAGTGACTTAGCTGATTGAGGTAGGCGTCGGCCTCATAGGGAATGCGTTCTCGATCTCCGTCCACGTAGATTCCGGCAAACAACGTTGCTTTGATGGAATAGCGACAAAGTTCCCACACGCGATTGAGAGTCTCATTGGAGCACTCGAACGCTGCAGAGTCCTCGTCCCAATGCTTGGGGAACGCTGCTCTGCGTACGATGTGTTCCGCTCTGAGACTGCCGGGGGCGCCTTCAATCTCAACCCAGCGAAACGGGGCAACGACCCCCCACTCGGGCGGAGTTACGACCGCCGGCGGCGTTCTGTCTCCGTGCGGCGTAACCTTGCCCGACTGTTGGGTGTTTCTCTCGTCGGCGGATGGAGCAATGATCGTTGTTGATCCAGGAGTGACATGTACTTCAACTTCGCTGTACCGAACTGTTCCAGGGGGGGTGCGGTCAATTGCGCCGTCTGCGAGTTTCTCTCCAAACCGCACTCGCACCACGCCTTCGAAGTCGGCGGGCGGCGTCAATTCGACGTTTCCGAAGGCAACCTGCCCGAAATCGATCAGCACGGCGCCGGAGTCCAGTTTCGAGACACTCTGCGGCGCCTGCTCAGTGAGCGTGACAGTGCCTCGCGCGGGGGGCCATGACGGATCGAGCGGCTGGGAACGGCTTCGGAGCGCGACTTGAGTCGCGTGACGCGATTCGGTCGACTCTGCGCTGCCGAGCGGGCTGCACGCAAACGGCGTCACCAAGGCCACCGCAACCAGCCACGCCTGTTTTTGAAAAGCCGGCTTCATCTGTTACCCGCAAGGTCTGATTCGACTACTTCAGCGCCCGCTGTCGAACGCACTTCTTTCTAACTGCAAATGACCGCGTCATTTGCCACAGAGGGTGCGCACTGCACCGCCCCCTTGCTTTGATGCGACGAACTTACTGAGCCGCCTGTAAGCTCCCACGCCGCGTGAACGATTAGCTTCAGAATCGCACGCTACTGCCGCACCGCCCGCGGATCGCGTAAGGAGTCGGAAGGTTTCGTCGAGGATCGTTCTTCCGTCTCAAATCTCCGGCCCAGCGTAGGAGAGCATTGACATCGGTGGAACGGAGTCCCGAATTCGACGCCACAGCCGAACGCCATCGTCCGCTTGCGCAATCCCCTGTTGTCGCCCAAACGCATACCACTCAACACGCAACGCCATCGGATTGGGAATCGGGCTCAACGGCGGATCCTTCACGTGACCTGTGCGCATCATGCCGTTTCGCACGTCGATTTCAACGACATTGCGACCACTGACCAGACCACCGGTGATGTTGACGAATCGAAACTGCAGGTCGCCAAACGCTTGGTACTTCACGTTATCGACCCACGACTGAACTTCGACGGGATTGCCGTTGACGCGAACCGACTCGATACCGTTGTCCGCCAAGAAGCGCCCGAACAGTTGCATGGTGGCTAGATCGTAGCCATCCAGAGCGAACTCCGTTCGAAACGTGTACACGGCGTTCGGCAGAGCGGTGCGCCAGTCAGCAGTCGAGATCCACTGAGACACATCGGGATCGTTCGGCAGGTACCCCCGTTCCGGCTCACAGACCGAGGCATATTGCGGTTCGCTGAAGACGCCGGCGGGACCAGCCACTACTTGCCAGTGCAGGTCCTCGTCGCCTGTGGAAAGCCCTTGGCCTGTGTTGCTCAAATCTACGGGTCGATAAGGGCCCGTCACTCCAAAGTCCAATCGCCCAAGCTGCTTTTGCACCTCGTCTTGGTCTTGCGGGACGTTGACGAACGACCCCTTGCCGTCACTTGACATGCGCTGTCCTTCCGAAACCAAGAGGCCTCGACGCGGCTCGCCTTCGATCTTTGTTGGATGCACTCGCACGACCCCCCTCAGGACCGTGGTTTCCGCCTTTTCGCCAGCCTCTACTGAGACCGTAAATGTGGTCCCAAGATCGACCACGTCCATTTCTTCGGTAACAACTGTAAACCCAGCGGCCCATGGCGCAACGTCAACGGCGATTTCGCCATCGTGCAGTTGGATTCGATCACTCGAAAGAAACTTCAGTGAGCAGGGCGCATCAGCGACGATTTCTGCCCCGAAGCCGACACTGACACGCGCTTCGCCTTGCTCCAAGCGAATCGACTCTCCCTCGAAAAATGCATGGCCAACCTCCAACTGCGAGTCGGCCCAGATTACTCCCTCAACTGACGACAAAACAGCAACCGGAGCCGGTGGTTTGCTCAACGACACCTTGCTGAATGCATCAGTGTTGATCGTTTTCTCGCTAGGGGAAAGGTCCGCAATCGATTCGGTCCCCGGCTCATCTACGCTGAAGCCACGAATCAGAAAAGCGACGAGCAGAATACCGACCGCAAGCGCCGCATACCAAGGCGTCATCCGCAGGGACGCAATTGGCTTGCGGCTGGTTGGCTTAACACGGCTTCCTTTCGCCATTTGTTGCATAAAAGGGCGCTGCCTTCGCTCAGTTTTCGAACCCTCTGTATCTGACGATTCCTGCGCACGAGTTGGCGACTGCTCAGCGGACGAGGGGCGAACGCAGGCAGCTGCAAGCTTTGTCAGGTCGAGCATGGCGCTGGTATCCGCCACATCATGCAGAGCCGCATCCAGCCGGGCATACTGGCGAAAAGTCTCTCTTGCAGCACGAGATGTTCGCAATGCATTCTGCAGCGCGTGCGAACCCTCGTCATCAAGACGGCCATCCAGCCAAGCTGCAATCAACAGTTCGAGTTCATGGGAATTCATGTTACTGTCAGTCATGAGAGACCTTCCTTGGCCATTGCCAACGATACACATTTCAAAAGCGCCGATCGCAATCGTTGAACGACTTTATAGAAGGCTTGCTCACTCTTGCCTGATTGCTTTGCCACTTCACGCATGACAGCGCCGGGAGAGTACACTTTCATCAGCAGTTCGCGACTGGTCGCATCCAGTTTCTGCAGGCAAATTTCCAGGCACTGGCGACGCGCTGGCCCATGCTCGTCTTCGTCGACTTCGGCCGCCAACAGATCCCAGACTTCCGCCGAAAACACCATGGGCGTGCGAGCAAGGCGCCGCCGGTAACTCATCGCTTCATACCGTGCGATCGTGAGAAACCAGCCGCCGAATGACGTACCTTCTTCAAAATCGGCGAATTTTCGCCATGCCACCAAGCTTGCCTCCTGGGTAACCTCTTCCACATCCTGCCAAGTCGGCAGCAAACCGCGCAGAAACGCCCGAATGCTTGGCTCGTGCTCAAGCAGATTCTTGACGAACAGCTCGTAACGCTGTTTCTCGGCGGACGGATCGGGGGTTTCTGATGGGTCTAACATCGTCGTACTACGCTCAGGCTGGGGCGAAATGGACGCCAAAATCGCAGAAAACAGGCAAATCCGCCCCCAAGTCGGCCGAGTGCCGGGGACGCACGTAATTGCGATTTAGCTGAGATAATCAGCATATCCGGGGGCAAGCAATTGCATTCGCCGCTCTCGCGGACCGTGCGGCCGGGCGCCACGGCCGCAATCAGCGTATTCATGGCGTTCTCGGAGCCAGTTTGCAGCATTGGGGGCGTCAGAAGCGTGTTCGTCCGCCAGTGAGCAGCCTGATCCTCCGAAGGGCTGGCCCCCGAGACACTCAGGGCGGTTGCCTGCAGCTAAACGGCTGCAGGCCTGCCGCCCGGGCCGAGATTGCCCTCTGGTGTTTCGCGGAAACACACCTTTCGTGCGTTTTTTTTTCGGTCCATTACCCGTGAAGCACGACGTGGGTGGAACAGGGGGAGCAAGCGGAGCAGCAAGGATTTCTTTGAGATAGCAAATATGGATCGCAGGCAGTTCTTCGAGGGCTTCTCCGCCGGCTACGCCGGCTTGACGCTTGCGCTCTGCAATCCATTGCGCGCCAGCGAGGCTCTTGCGGGACATGATGCCGGCGACATACCGTTCGAGACGCTTGCGGCTGACATGCTTGCCGATTGGTGCGACGGCATGATTGCGCGACAAATCGATGAGCCTGGCGACCCGGGGCGCCACGGCGCGTTGGCATGTCCGGCCTGCAGCCACCTCCACGGGCGGTGTGCCGACGCGATCTATCCCTTTCTGCACATGGCTCACGTCGTCGGCAAGACGCGATTCCTGCCGGCTGCCATCAAGCTCTTTGATTGGGCTGAGCGCAACGTGAGCCAGCCCGATGGCAGCTGGACCAATGACATGGATCCGACATCGTGGAAGGGAACCACGATTTTTGGCGCCATCGCTCTCGCGGAGGCATTGCGCTACCACGGCGAAGTTCTGGATAACGTGCACCGCGAACAGTGGAGGCGCCGCCTCGACCGAGCCGCCGCGGGCTACCTCTATCGCGATTTCAACAGAATCGACTTCACGAATCTGAATTACGGTCTCACCGCTGTCTACGGTTTCAACCTGTTCGGACGGATCTTAGAAGACCACAAGTACACCGACCGCAGTCACGACTTGGCAAAGCGAGTGCAAGAGTTCTTTACCGAGCCGAATAAACTGATCTACGGCGAAGGCAAGCCAAATGACAACCGCAGCGACCGCGGGTTGTTGCCGGTTGATCTGGGTTACAACGTGGAAGAATCCCTGAACGGCCTGGTCCTGTATGCCTTGGAGGAGCAGGATGCCGAGTTGCTCGACCTGCTGGAGCAGTCGATGCTGGGTCACCTGGACTTCATGTTGCCGGACGGCGCCTGGGACAACAGTTGGGGGACTCGTCAGGCAAAGTGGTCGTACTGGGGCAGCAGGACTGCCGACGGCTGTCAGCCGGCCTTCAGCTTGATGGCAGATCGGAACCCGGCATTCGGCGCCGCGGCCTACAAGAACGCCGAACTGCTACGCCGATGCACAGCCGACGGTTTGCTACATGGCGGACCTCACTACGTCTCTCACGGCGTCAAGCCGTGTATCCACCACACCTTTGCCCATGCCAAGGCGTTGGCACTTGTGCTGGACAAAAGGCATGAACTGCCCAAGGTCGACAAGTCCGCGCCGTTGCCTCGAGAGACCGCCCAGGGCGTGAAGCCCTACCCCGAAATCGCTGTTTGGCTGGCGGCGCGAGGACCGTGGCGCGGAACGATTTCGGCCTGTGATTCCCTCTACAGGACGAAGTCGGCCAAACACATCCAGCAGGCAACGGGAGGCTCGCTTGCCGTTCTTTACCACTACAAAGTCGGCACGCTGCTGGCCGCGAGCATGGCCAGGTATATCCTGGTCGAGGAAAGAAATCAGCAGCCGCAACCGGGACGCGATTATGCACTGACGCCGCGAATTGAATCGTTCGACAACGGCGTCTGGTACACAAACCTGTACGATCTCGCGGCCAACGTTCAATACGCCGACGACGGCCAGCGCATCATTTTCGACGTGACTACGAGTTTGCAGGATGAAGATCGAAACAAATTAAATGCAAACGCCGCGATCTATGAGATTCGATATGTGTTCGAGGCGAGCAAAGTCACGATCACTGCAAAACGAGCCGGGCGCGCCACAAGCACAAGGCCGTCAGCGCTGGTCTTGCCACTGGTCTCCCCGTCGGGTGAAGCCGTGCGCCGGACGTCTGATCGTCGAATCGAGATCGAGAAGCCCGGCGGAACCGTCGTGGTTGCGGCGGACGTCCCCCTGTCGATTAAGGAATCGCAGCGCGGGCGGGTATTCAACATGGTGCCCGGCGTCGAAGCCGTTCCCGTGATAGCTCGCTTCCCGGCACGTGAAGGGCCAAGCGTGCGCTGCGAGATCTCAGTGATCTAGCAGGGCCGTTCTCGATCAGGCTGCCTGTCTGCTACGGCACAAGGTCACGCTGGTCTAGCTTCGCTGGTTTTTGCAGCGCGCTGCCGCCTCGATTCAGGGAGGCTTTGGGTTGGCGTGTTTGTGGGCGTGGCTTCGTCATGGACGCTGTACGACGACGACCCAATCCTCGGCGGGTTCCTGCGGCGGCGCCCCCAAATCGCTCTTACCTCCACCTGCAATAGTTTCCACGGAGCCGCTCGCCAGTGCCCCGCCATTTCGGGGATCATACCATCGAATCGAGAACCGACCGTCGGCATCGCGAAGGTCGAGCGTCACGGGCTGCAAATTCGGACGGTAAATGACATAGATGTGGCCGTCGCATGCCAGGCAATAGCAGCGATTGTCGTGCTGCGGATTGCCGACCAGTTCATCGGCTGGCTCCATATCCCAAAACGGAATCTGGCAGTTGTGGAAGAACTCCAGAGCCCGTCGGCAATCGTCCCAGGCCGCGTCGCGACTCCGCCAGTTTTCACAGATCAGGTCGTTTTGCGGAAGCAGGTAGCCAAAGTAGTATTCGACGCCTGCTCCTCCGCCCATGAGCGTGCCCCACAGCGTCTGGCGGCGCACTTCATGCCGCGTGTAGGTCGGCTGTCCGTTGCGGTCGCGTCCGTCGAATCCTTCATACCCCAGGTCGGGCGGTTGACCATGCGCGGCGCTTCCTGACTCGTCGAACGCGACAACCCACGGCTTGCCAGCGGCAGCGGACGCACGCACCCATTTGACCGTTTGGGGGTGAGTGTCCTTGATATGGCTATTCTGCAGCGAAGCCCCGGTAAAATCAGAATCGGGGCCGAGAAGCGGACGATAGACCTGGTCTTGCTGATCGGGATACGTGTGGATCACGAGATGGTGATCGTAGGGATCGACTTGGCGCAGATAGGCCGCCATGGCCTGCTGCTGCTGGGTGGTCTGCGTGTTTTCTTCGCCAAGGTTCCAATTGAGCGCCAGCTCGTGGCCGAAGCGTGCGACGATCTCTCGGCAGTAGAGTTTACGCTCGATGCCCAGGCCGCCGCCATCGAGCGCTGTCGGCGTCGGAAGCTCCGCCTGCCCGCCGCCCCGCAGGTCGTCGTTTTCCGTTTCCTGCAGCTTGAAATGCAAATACATGCCGCGCTGCGTGGCATGATCAAAGACGATTTGCCACTGGTCGAGCTTCGAGCAGTCGTAGTGCAACTTTTCGTTGTAATCGACCATAGGCCACACATTGTCACCATCGCCGCCTGCATTGTAGGGAATAAAGGAGAAAGCGTTGCAGCCTTTTGAGGCGAGGTAGTTGACCGCGCCGATGATCCCCTTTCCCTTGCCGGCTTGCCACATGGGATCGCCTACGCGCCAATCCTGTTCATGTGCTGACCAGGTCTTTAAGGGGACGTTTTTCTTCCTTGCTACGGTCCCGTCAAAATCGGCATATCCGAGAAAGGTCTCGGGGGCATCGGCTCCCACCTTCAGAAAGTACTTCTTGTTGCCGGCAAACTGCAGGTAGCGTTTGCCAACGTAGGCGAGTCGCCCCTGACCGCGGAGGTCTCTGCCCGACTTGTCGGTGGGCAGCACGTCAAATGTTCCCTGCAATCCATCGTAGGGGGACAGGGCGGCGTGATCGCCGTCCTCGACGGCCGCCATCAGGCCATGGCGAAAGCGAACCCGGTAGTTCCACTGCCCCGCCTTATCCGGCGAAAGGTGGGCTCGCCAAGTTGTTCCGGCTTGGGCCGAGCTATTCGCGGCGTCACCGTCGGCCGCAAAGTAGCCAGCCACGAAATAGTCCGGGGCGCCCGACTCATGCCTGAAACGCACTTCCATTCGGTAGTCGCAAAACGGATTAGGAACGTTGTCGAGTTCGTGGGCATAGGGGCCCGCCACGTCGAGTGTGACCTTGTGCCATTGTTTCAGCTCTCCGGCAATCCTAACCGTGCCATCGCCGTCATTCCCACGAGGCTGGACAAGTTGACGGCCGACTTGCTTGGGGTCAGCCGCTTCGTCGAATAGGGGCGGTTGCGGTCCCGTGCCCACGGAGCTCGGAGGTCCCGCTCCTCCCGGCCCGCGGCTGCGGCGATCCTTGACGAGCATCCATTTGTCAAACTCAAACCCGTCCTCGCGCATCGAAAACTGAATCTCGTGGACGCCCGCCTCGTCGATGTCGAGATAAATCGCGTGGGGCTCGCCGCAGTGCTCCTGTTGCGTCCGCTGCTTACTTTCCCACCGCCAGGACCTTTTCCCCTCGCACCACTGGAGGCGTTGCCCCGATGCTGGCCATTGCCCGTCCAGGCCCACGTGCAGTCCGTTGTCTTCCGAGCCGGTGGAGTAAGCGCGGACCCACACGTAATACCTGCCAGGCTGGTCGATATGCACTTTGTAATGCACGACCGCTAATGCGCCGGGGTCATTCGAGAAATTCTCTCCCACAATAAGTCGATCGCGGTGATTTCGGCGAGTATCAGGCAATACCTCGACATAGGCTCCGTTGCTGGCCCCGGCGACATGCGGCGGATCCCCGTCAGGGACGAAATTGGGTTCCTGCCCGCGGTGGACGACGTAAAAGGCTCGTTTGTCCGTGCGCGTCTGCCGAAAGAAGTGCTCCGCCTCGACCGCGCCTTGCCCGTCGCGAACTTCAAAGACCGTATCCGCGTTCACCAACGGAGCGGCTGCGTCGACCGCAGCCTGAACGGACGCGCCGAGCCTGCTGACAACTGCAAACAGTGCGATCGCTCGCACCAGCGCCGTCGCCCACAGATTTGTCGACAGGCCTCTCGCCGCACGTCCTGGCTGGTCGCTGGCAACGGTATGGAAATAGGCAACAGCGATCATTCGCATTTCTCCCTCCCAGCAAGAACCACCTGGCAGTGCTAATACGATGGCGTACGCAACGACTGTGACAAGTGGCCCGCAAGCAGAATCTGATCTTCAGCTAGTCCTGGGCCATGCGGAGCCGAACTGGACCAAAAAGAGGTGCTCCATCGACTAAATTCTGCTTTTCTTGCGCCTTTTCATCGTCCATTTCTCCACGAGCTGCACGTGACTGCGTAGCCCAAATCGACTCTTGCGCCTGCGATTGGATCGATTTCGGCCCAACGCACTGAAAGAAAGCGTCGACAGAAACGCAGCTCCTCTTATGGGTTGGTTGAGCGTTATGCGGTTCCTCAGTTGCCTTGTCATCTGTTGCGGGGTCGGACACCTGTCAATTGGTTCGGCTGACGCCCGAGATCCTCGCCAAAGCGAGCGTCCCAATGTCGTCTTTATCCTTGCCGATGACCTTGGCTGGCGCGATCTCAGCAATGAAGGGAGTTCGTTTTATGAAACCCCCAACATCGACCGCATCGCAGCCGCCGGCATGAAGTTTAGACGGGGCTACGCAGCCTGCCAGGTTTGTAGTCCGTCTCGGGGCGCCATCATGGCTGGCAAGTACCCCGCGCGACTTGAGATTACGGATTGGATTGGGGCCGCTGAGGGAAACGAGTGGAGCCGCAACACCAAACTCTTGCCCGCAACCTATCGCCGCGAATTGCCGGCAGAAGAGACGACGATTGCCGAGGCGTTTCGCGACGGTGGATATCGAACGTTCTTTGCCGGCAAGTGGCATCTCGGCGGGAAAGGGTCCCTTCCAACTGACCATGGATTCGACGTTAACATTGGCGGAAATCACCGCGGCTCGCCGTCGGGCGGATACTTCTCGCCCTGGAGGAACCCGCAAATGAAGGACGGGCCTAAGGGCGAATATTTGCCCCTGAGGCTCGGCCATGAAACCGCCGCCTTCATCGAATCCCACCGGGATCAACCATTTTTCGCCTTCCTCTCGTTCTATGCCGTCCACGCTCCGGTCCAAACGACTCAATCGCTTTGGAAGAAATACCGCGACAAGGCCATCGCCGCCGGGCCGCGCCCGACCAGTCGCTTCCTGATCGATCGTACGTCGCCTGTCCGACAAGTGCAGGACCATCCGCTTTACGCCGGACTGGTGGAAGCAATGGATGACGCGGTTGGCATTGTGCTGTCAAAGCTCGATGAACTCGGATTGACCGAAGACACGATCATTGTCTTCACGTCCGACAACGGCGGCGTATCAGCCGGCGACGACAAAGCCACTTCGAACTTACCGCTGCGCGGCGGCAAGGGGCGTCAATGGGAAGGCGGAATACGCGTGCCATACTACGTCGCGTGGCCTGAGAGAATACGAGCCGGCTGCACCTGTGACACGCCCGTCACCGGATGCGACTTTTTCCCGACGTTGCTGGACCTGACAGGACAGCAGCGGCGAACGAACCAGCACTTTGATGGCGTCAGTCTCGTCCCTCTGCTCTCGGGCCAATCTCTCGAAGCAAGAAACCTCTACTGGCATTACCCGCACTACGGGAATCAAGGCGGAGAACCCAGCTCAATTGTGATTCGTGACAATTGGAAGCTGATCCACTACTACGAGGATGGACACGACGAGCTTTACGATGTCGCGCTCGACATCGGCGAGCAGTCCAATCTCGCAACTACCTATCCGGACAGAGCAAGGGCGTTGAAAGTTGAACTTAACGGCTGGCTAGACAGCGTCAACGCTCGTGTGCCAACGCCAAATCCCCGCTTCGACGCAGCCGTTGCCGCTCGTCAGCAAACCGAAACGCTCAATGTGCGACTGCCATTGCTTGAGCGAGAGCACGCCGCGTTTCTCAAGGAAGGCTTTTCGCCTCGCGACGGCTGGCAGGAAGTTCCTAGAAAGTAACAAAAAGTCGATTGTCATTCATAGCCACTGAGTTTGCCTGCACCACGATAGGCAAGCGGCGGACCGTTTTGGCACTCCTGAACGCCCGCTGCGCCGCACCACCGTCTCATCCTCATCGCGGAGAGCTGCGTTCCTATGAAGAGCTTGTCCAGAATCTTTAGCCTGTTGATTTGGGTATCCGTGATTCCCGTCGCGGCGGGTGAGACGCAAAACATCCTCGTCTTCTTCATCGATGACCTAAGGCCCGAATTGGCCTGTTTCGGCGAGAAGTACGTCAAGAGCCCAAATATCGACGCCTTGGCATCGACGGGAGTGGTTTTCGAACGCGCCTACTGCCAACAAGCGATCTGCGCACCGTCGCGCGCGAGCATGATGGCTGGGCAGTATCCCGAAACGTTGGGGATCTACGACCTATGGTCTCCGCTTCGCCGCACGGTCCCAGACGTGATGAGCATGCCTCGGTATTTCTTTGAAAGAGGGTACGAGACTTCTTCGTTCGGCAAGGTCTACCACCACCACAACGACGACCGGGCGTTTTGGTCGGTCCTGCCAGACGTGCCCGGCGAAATCTACGCAGATTCGAAAACGCTGGAATCGATTCAGCAGCGCAAGAAGGAAGCCAGGGCGAAGGGGCTCAAGCGTCTGGAGTTGTCCAAGGCCAGCAAAGGTCCAGCGTTTGAAGTTGCTGACGTGGACGATGACGCCTATCGCGACGGGGCCGTCGCTCAACAGGCCATTGCCGCACTACGGCGCACCGAAGGCAAGCCGTTCTTCATGTGCGTTGGCTTTGCCAAGCCGCATTTGCCCTTCTCGGCGCCGAAGCGATATTGGGATCTCTACCAGCGCGGGCATTTCACCGCGCCCGCCCGCAAGTTGCCCCAAGGGGCGCCATCGATGGCCTTTACGACTTGGGGCGAGTTGCGCTCCTATCAGGGGATGCCCCAAGCAGGTCCGTTGAATGACGAGCAATCTGCCGAATTGATGCACGGATACGCGGCGTGCGTCAGCTATGCCGACGCCCAGGTCGGCAAGGTCATGGCCGAACTCGACCGATTAGGTCTCCGCGAAAACACGATTGTCGTGCTGTGGGGTGATCATGGCTACAAGCTCGGGGAATATGGATTGTGGTGCAAACATACGAATCTTGAGTTGGACACGCGCGTGCCTTTGATTGTCTCAGCACCGGGTTTTCCCGCAGGGCATCATTCTTTGACACTGGTCGAAATGATCGATGTATTTCCGACGTTAGCCGAACTCACCGGCGGCGAGATACCGGAATCCTGCGAAGGCGAAAGCTTCAGCGCAGTCTTGGAGGACCCGAGCAAAGCGTTTCGCTCGAACGCCTTGAGCCAATACCCGCGTGGTTCGAACATGGGCTATAGCCTGCGAACTGATCGGTGGCGCTTCACGCAGTGGATAAACTCGGAGGATCAGAGGGTCGTGGCACAAGAGCTGTACGATCACCGGGACTCTCAAATGCCGCCTCGCAATCTCGCTGACGAACCAGAGCACGCCAAACAGGTCGCTGAATTCGCTAAGCAGCTCGCGTTGCGTCGGCAAACGCTAGCAGGGCCGACAAGCGTGGCGCAGTAGCGTCGCATTCCCGACCACAACGACTGCACTTTGGGCGACTTCCGCCAATAGCAAGCGAGCCTCCATGAAAGCCGGCAGTTTTTCTCCAAGAACCGTCCACGACAGCTCGATCGGCGCCCCTGTGCTGACGATGTATCTCGCGGTGATATCGGTGCTGTTGGTAGGCGTCGCTCACGGCGCTGGGACTATCTCGCCGCCTTCGGGGGGCAATGACGTGGTTCAGTTCGATCGAGTCGAATCCTTACGTCTGGTCAAGAAAAACGTTGCGGCCACCGGGCAGTGGGTTTCGATCGAGGGCATGCCGTTTCGGCAGGCATATCGGATCGAATCGGACACTTGGTTCAGCGATGCCGAGAATATTCAGTTGATCGCTCCGCTTCGACGGCCTGTCCGCAAGGGAGACGTCCTGCTGATGTCATTCTGGATGCGTCGCCCCAATGCCGGCGGCCAACCCAACAACGCCATCTTCGCGATCGATGCAGGATCGTGTTCGGAGACGCCGGGTTACGACTACCAGCTATCTGCCTATCGAGAATGGAAGCAACATGTGCGGCCATTCGTCTCACCCGCGGACTTCGGCGTAACACAGGCGACGGTGCGTTTCGACTTGGGTGAGGCGGGTACGATTGCGGAGATCGCCGACCTGCGACTTGTCAACTACGGTGCTGATTACGACGTCGCCACGCTCCCGAAATCAACGGTAATGTACCGGGGACGCGCTGCCGACTCGGTGTGGCGACAAGAGGCGCTCGACCGCATCGAGAGAATCCGCAAGGGCGACCTCACGATCAAGGTCGTCGACGACCAAGGGGCTCCGATCGCCAATGCGCGCGTCTCAGTCGCGATGCAGAAGCATGCCTTCAGCTTTGGCGTCGCTGTGAACTCCGAAGTGCTGGGGGCTGACCAAAGCGATTTTCCAATCCAACCGAAAGGCAAAGTGTCAGTCACCTGGGCGGATGCCCGGCAGTATCGCGAGATCGTCAGACGGTACTTTGACCGCGTGACCTTCGAGTCCGAACTCCGCCCCGGTAATTGGCAGAAGATGAACAGCAGCGATCCAGCCTGGGATCGCAAGCGCTCGATACTCATGAATCGAACCGTGCCTTGGCTGGCCGCCAATCACATCGCGGCTCGCGGGCACTATATCGGCTGGGCGCCGATGGACTTTAATCAAATCGAGAAGCAATTTGTCGGCGATCCCCAGGGCCACAGAAAGTGGCTATGGGAGCATATGGCCGACGTGCTGCCCCGAACGGCTGGATTCGTGACCGAGTGGGACACGGTCAATCACATCGTTGGCTGGGGAAAGCACACGTACGAAGCGGAATACGGCGGGCCCGAAATCTACGCCGACATCCTCGCTGAAGCACGCCGCTTGGCTCCCAATGCGAGCCACGCCATCAACGAAGGCAAGGTACTGCCGGATGGCTACAAACGCGAGCCGTACAAACGCGTCATCCGATTCTTAAATGAAAATGGCCAATCTCCCGATCTGGTTGGCTTTATGGCGCACTTTGGTCTGACCACGCTGACGCCGCCTGAAGAACTACTGGAGGTGTACGACGACTTTGCAGAGATCGCGCCACGGCTGCAGTTAACCGAATTTGACGTAGAAGTCGGCGACGATGAAACCTTGCAGGCGGACTATTTTCGCGACGTCATGATCGCAACCTTCAGCCATCCGAACTTCGAGGCAATCGCTCAATGGGGGTTTTGGGAAAGGATGCATTGGAAACCGGCCGCCGCGTTATGGCGCGACGACTGGACCTTGAAACCTGCCGGCGAGGTGTTTGTCGACCTTGTCACAAGGCAATGGCGGACAGACGACACCTCGGCAACAAATGCCGCCGGCGTCTGCACGATCCGGGGCTTCCTCGGCAAATACAAGGTGACCGCGGAGTCCGACGAGAAGACAGCGACGACGGAAGTCGTCTTGAAGCCGGGCGGGACTCAGTTGCTTATTCGAATCAAGTAGCCGTTGCGCTGATTGGACGCACACAACAACTGTCGAGGCAACAATGACGCCTAGTGTACTTTTTACGACATCCAAGGGTCTTCGTTTGACACAATTCGCTGGCATTGTCATTGCGATGGCAAGCATGTGCCGAGTTGCGACTTCGGCCGAACGTGGCGCCATCTATCAGGATGCGTCACAGCCCATTGATGTCCGCGTGGAAGATCTGCTGGGGCGCATGACGCTACAGGAGAAGGTCGCCCAGATGCGGATGTTCCACGCAAACAAAGGGATTGAGTTCAGCGATGACGACCAGTTAGTGCTATCGGCAGACGTCCAGCGCCGCCTGCGGCACGGCATCGCCGGAATCAAGAACCCTGGAGAGCATTTGACGCCCGAACGGGCGGCCTCCCTGAACAACCAACTCCAAGAGTATGTGATCACGCGAAGCCGACTGAATATCCCGGCGCTGTTTGTTACGGAATCATACAATGGCGTGGATGCGGCCGGTTGCACCCGCTTCGGCCGACCAATCAATATGGCGGCTACCTGGAACATATCGCTCACCCGGAGCATTTGGGACGTCATCGGGCGCGAGGCACGCTTGCGGGGGATGCACATGTGCCACTCGCCGGAGGCGGACATCGTACGCGATCCGCGGTTCGGAAGAATGAGCGAGGCTTTCGGCGAGGACACTCACTTGACGACCGAAATGGTCGTGGCTGCAGTGACCGGAGTCCAAGGCGGCTATGACGGCGTCGGGCGCAACACCACGCATATCGGCGCCGTAACCAAGCATTTCGCCGGGTATGGCCAGGTGCTTGGCGGGACCAACTTTGCCGCAATTGAGATCTCGCCGCGTACTCTGCACGACGAAATCTTCCCGCCCTTTCGAGATGCGGTGCAGCGCGCGCATTCGCTAGGGGTTATGGCGTCGCACGGCGACTTGAACGGAGTTGCGAGCCATGCAAACCCCTGGCTGCTCACCGAAGTGCTGCGCAAGCAATGGGGTTTTCAGGGCTATGTCGTGTCTGATTCCAATGATATTGCCCGGCTGCACTCGTTCATGAAGGTGGCGGAGACTCCCGAAGCCGCGATTGAGATGGCGCTTCGGGCCGGAGTCGACGTCGATCTGTACAGCGACGTTGCGTACGCACTGCTGCCGGAAATGGCGGAGCGGAATGGTGAAATGATGGAGTACATCGACCGGTCCGCAAGTCGCGTGCTGCGCACGAAGTTTATCCTCGGCTTGTTCGAACAGCCCTACGTCGATCTCGATCACGTGCGGCAAGGCGTGCGTGCCGCCTCGTCGTTCGATTTAGCGAAGCAAATGGACGAAGAGTCGATCATCTTGCTGAAGAACGAGCATAAGCTCTTGCCGCTGCGCAAAACGAACGCCCTCAAAGTGGCCTTGCTGGGGCCGTTGCTCGATGACAGCACGCAAGCTGCTTTCGAGGCAGCGGCTGGCGACAACGTGGAGTTTTCAGCCAAACGAGGTTTCAAGCTGACCGACGAGGCGAAGGGCAATCCGAAACTAACCGGAAGCAGCGACCAAGCGATTGAACGAATGGCGTCGATGGCGGGGGAGGCAGACGTGGCCGTGCTCTTCCTCGGCGGCGACAAGTTTACGGCCAAGGAAGCGTTTTTCAACAATGCGTTGGGGGATCGCGACAGCATTGATCCTGTCGGCCAACAGAATGCGTTGATGCAAAGAATCAAAGTCGCGGGAAAGCCCGTTGTCGTTGTGCTGAAGCATCGTCGCACGCTATCCATTACCACGATCGCTGAACAGGCCGATGCGATTCTCGACTGCTGGGACTTGAGCGAATTCGGCGATGAAACGCTTGCAAGAATGATGTTTGGCGAGCTCTCGCCATCGGGCAAGCTGCCTGTCACAGTCCCGCGGTCCATCGGCCAGATTCCGTTCCACTACAGCCAGAAGGAAATCAACTACAAGAAGGGCTACCTGTTCTCGACTCCTGGCCCGTTATTCCCCTTCGGCCACGGCCTGAGCTACGCCTCTTTTCAATACGACAATCTCGCGCTATCCGATGAAGAGATGTCGCGGGATGGCACGCTGGCAGTCAGCATTGATGTCTCAAATACCGGCGACTGCGCCGCCCAGGAGGTCGTTCAGCTCTACGTGAAGGACGTGATTGGCTCCGTGACTCGTCCCGACAAAGAGCTGAAAGGGTTTCGAAAAATCAAGTTGAAGCCGGGTGAGACCCGTCAGGTTCAGTTCGAAATCACGCCGGATATGCTGGCGTTCACCGGTCTTGAATTGAAGCGGGTGCTGGAGCCGGGCGACTACGAGGTCATGGTTGGCACGTCCTCGGCCGATTGTCGGAAGGCATCGTTCCGATTGAAGTAGGGCATGCTTCTTTGCTCCGGCCTTCCAAGCTCAGTCGATTGGGAAGACATCGCAATACATATCAGGCGAGAAAATGAAGTACTTACAGATGAATCGACGACACGCCGTCCAGGCGATCGCAGCAGGGGCGCTTGCATCCGCTTCCGGGCTCGGTCATGCCGCGGCGCCTAACGACAAGATACGCCTGGGAATAATCGGATTGGGGTGGCGCGGAGGGATATTGCTCGACCGTTTCGGCGAGCAAGGCGACGTGGAGATCCGCTGGCTCTGTGACGCCGATCAGGCGCGGCTTGACGCAGCGGCCGCCAAGGCGCCTCACGCCCAGCACACGCAAGATCTGCGGCAGGTGATCGACGCGACTGACGTCGACGCGGTCGTCATAGCGACGTGCAACCATTGGCATTGCCTCGCCGCAGTGTGGGCGATCGAGGCGGGCAAAGACGTGTACGTCGAAAAGCCGCTCAGCCACAATCTGCGTGAGGGCGAGTTAGTTGTCGCCGCCGCGCGCCGACACGGCGCGATCGTGCAGCTGGGAACGCAGCAGCGTTCGGATCCCATGCAGCGTGAGGTTCGAGCCCTACTCCACGACGAACAGACCCTCGGTGAAATCCAAGCCGTCGAAGTGTGCCGCTACGGCGTGCGCGAGTCAATCGGCAGACGCTCCGAGCCGCTGCCGCCGCCCGCGTCGCTCGACGTCGACCTTTGGCTCGGGCCCGCGGCAGATGAGCCCGTGTGGCGAAATGCATGGCACTATGACTGGCATTGGATGTGGAACACGGGCAACGGCGAAATGGGAAACTGGGGTGTGCACCTGATCGACGACGTGGTGAACGTCGTGCTCCGGGATCAGCTGCCGCTGCCGAAGTCCGTTCAAGGGGGCGGAGGCCGCCTCGGCTGGAATGACGCCGGCGAGACGCCCAACGTCCATTTCGCCCGCCTTGACGCCAACGGCATGCCGGTGACGATCGGCTTGAGTAATCTCCCCGGCGATCCCGGTGGGAAGAAGCCGTTGACGCGACACGGCGTCGCAACGGGCTACATCGTCTACTGCGAAGGGGGCCGCTACGCAGGCAGGCGGGGCGGCGGAGTCGCGTATGACACCGACGGCAAGGTGATCCGCCGGTTCCGTGGCACGGGAGGCGAGCGGGAACATGTTCGTAATTTCATCGACGCTGTGCGGTCGCGCGATCCCGACACCCTCAACGCTGAAATCGCCCTTGGCGACGCCTCGACCAATTGGAGTCACATGGCCAATGTCGCGTTTCGCGTGGGCGTAGCAGGTGACGCGGCCCTGTTGCAGTCTGACGATCCCAAGTGGCGAGGCCTCATCCAATCGCTGGCGAACCACGCGAAGGACAACGGATCCAGTCTGTCGAGCGACGACATACGGTACAGCGAATTGTTGTCCATCGACGCGGCAAAAAGACGCTTCGTCGGCGCAGGAGCCGACGCGGCAAATGGATACCTCGCGCGGATTTATCGCCCTGGATTCGAGTTTCCCACGGCCGGCGCCTAACGCGTCACTCGGCTGCATCACCGGAGTGGATCGGCCTACCCCGAACCACTGCTCTGGCTTACTCACTTAATGGCCAAATGCGTCACTGCAACATCGCGGACTTGCCCAAAGAAAGGAGCTTGCTGGCAAGCTCGCGGAACTCCTCGAAAAAGGCATCTCGCAACTTCCACCCTGCCGGGTCCGCAGCGTTCACTTCCACAAGATCGATCGGTATTTGTCCAATCAACACAGCCATCAATCTGAAATCGGCGATTACATGCCAACGAGAAGACAGCATAATCTCCCCAAGACCTGGACAGGCTACACTTGAGCGCTCGTGAGTGCATGCTCCGTCAGTGAGAACATTGAGCAGTACAACGTAGATGAGCCAACCCAAACACAACGTAGAAGCGAATCCATGAAGGGACTACTCATACTGCTATGCCTGCTGTGGGTCGGCTCCCATGTTCATGCCTTTGAAGTCACTGAATTGAAGTGCGAATCCCTTGTGGCTCCGGGTCAGGTCACATCCGCTCGGCCGCGCTTCAGTTGGACCTTTGTTGGTGACAAGAGCCACTTAGCTCAGGGCGGCTATCGGATTTGCATGGCTTCAGATCTCGACAAGCTGAAGTACCCGGATATCTGGGACTCGGGTCCAACCAGCTCAACGCATTCCCAAGGCGTCGAGTACCGCGGCGAGCCGCTGCAACCGGGCCAGCGCGTCTACTGGTGCGTGACAGTCTGGAGCCAGCAGCGAGGCTCGGCGACGAGTGAACCGAGTTGGTTTGACGTGGGCGAGCTTGCCGACCCCGAGCAAAGATTCGTGCCGGCGGTGTTCCCTCGCAAGGGCGGAGTAGTCTGCATCACGCTAGATGGCAACGACAAGGGCCGCACATTTGAAGGGATTGGGGCCGTCAGTGCAGGGGCGTCGACGGATTTGCTCTACGATTACCAAGAGCCCGTTCGCGGCCACATACTTGACCTGCTCTTCAGGCCAAAGTTTGGCGCCAGTTTTCAGCACCTAAAGGTGGAAATGGGCGGAGGAGAAAACTCCACCTGCGGCTCAGAACCGTCTCACGCAATCTCGCGAGACGAACTGGCGAATCCAGTGGCCCGCGGTTACGAATTCTGGCTCATGCGGGAAGCCCGCAACCGAAACCCGGAGGTGATCTTGGAGTGCTTGCCTTGGAGCTTTCCCGGTTGGCTAAAGCCAGACGTATTTTCGCAGGAGTCGGCGGAGTACTTCGCCGCGTACCTAGCCGCGGCCAGAGATCAGTGGGGCCTGGAGATCGATTGGGTCGCTGCGGCCGAGAACGAGAACGGAACCGATCGGGACTGGCTGGTGAACCAGGTCCGGCCCACTCTCGACGCGAAGGGATTCACTCGCGTTAAGATTCAGGGACCCGACGACAACAGCGGTGACTGGCGGATCTTCGAAGAGTTGCAGGACGATCCCGAATTCGACGAGGCGATCGACGCTGTTGGATACCACTACGTCACTGGAAAAGAGTTCACCGAAGACATGGTGGATGGTCGCGGACGCCCCGCGACCGCCAAAGCAAAGGCTTCTGGCAAACCGCTGTGGGCCAGCGAAGACTGGAGTTGGAAAGGCGAAGAGTGGGGCGGCGCCGGGGCGCTCAACCTAGCCCGTTTGTACAACAAGTTCTACATCCGTGACCGGATCACGAAGACGCTTATCTGGGCGCCCGTCGGTTCCATTCAGCCTTCCGCCACATGGGACAAAGCCGGCGCCATGCGGGCGAACCGTCCGTGGAGCGGCTACTACGAAGTGTGGCCGGCCATCTGGGCCACCGCGCATACGACGCAGTTTGCCACGCCTGACGACTGGCGCTACCTAGATGGCGGATGCGGCCTCTTCGACCCGGTAACCTACAAAGGCAGTTGCGTCGCGATGAGGAACAAGACGAGCGGAGACTGGAGCATGATTATCTGCACGGACCAGCCCGAATCGTTGAATGTCGTGGTCCAAGGCGGGCTTCGCAGCCAGAATGTCCACGTTTGGAAATCAGACGCCCAGCGTCAGTTTGTTCAACTTGAGAGCGTCGCGCCGCGTAACGGCCGCTTTTCGTTGGACCTTGAATCGAGGTGCATCTACACCTTGACGACGACCGATGGCCAGCGGCAAGGGGCGTATTCGATTCCCAAGGACGCGCCCTTTCCGGTCCCGTATCGAGAGGATTACGAAGGCCGCCAGGCGGGGGATATCCCGCGGTATCACTCCGATCAGAAGGGCAGCTTCGAGATTGCCCGCCGAGCCGACGGCTCCCAGTGCCTCAAACAGATTTGCCCCCAGGAAGGTTACGAGTGGATGAAGATCTATCGTCGTTCCAACATCAAGCCCCATACTCTTGTGGGCGACGTGCACTGGAAAGACTTCACCTGTAGCGTGGAAGTGCTAATCGACGGTGGCGATGTCGAGTTGGCAGGGCGCGTTCGGGGACCTTTCCTGAGAGGCTACCGCTTGGCGTTGAGCAAGGAAGGCGAGTGGCGCCTCGCCTTCGACGCGCAGACGCTCGCCAGCGGTTCCGCCGAGCGGTTCGATGATTCCGCGTGGCACAAACTCCAGCTCGGCTTCCGCGGCGAACAAGTAGAAGCGTTCCTAGATGGGCGGCGCGTCGCTCAGGTGATGCATAAGTCGCGCAGCGGCTGCATCGCACTGGCAAGTTCCTACGATCCCAATCTCTTTGACAACCTCGAGATAACGCCGAGCTATTCGACGTCCAGATGAAACCCAGGTAATGTTTGCGGCATGTCGGTACCAGATTCTCCAAGTCGTCTCCGCGACCGCTCTCCAACTTCTCGACGCCCCCACCGAATTGTCTGCCATGAATACTTCACTCTGCCGCCATCTAGCAATTGCGGGCGTCATCTGTGTTGCCACTGCCACTCTGACAAGCGCGGGCGAGGTTGCGGTCGCCGAACTGCGAGCAGAACACCTGGCCGACCCGATCCACCTCGACACGGCGGCGCCACGTCTGAGTTGGAAACTCAAGGCGACCGATCCGGCTGCCCGCAGCATTCGGCAGAACGCCTACCAGATCCTCGTCGCCAGCGACGCTGACCGTCTTGACAAGGACGAGGGCGATCTGTGGGACAGCGGCCGCGTGGACTCGGAACAGTCCATCCTGGTTGCCTACGCAGGTTCCAAGCTCAACAGCCGAAAGAAATGCTTCTGGAAGGTGCGTGTCTGGGATCAGGACGATCGGCCGAGTGCATGGTCGGCTATCGGCTCCTGGGAAATGGCTTTGCTCGACGCCCAGGACTGGGCGGGCTCACAGTGGATTGGCCACGACGGCGACACGCGGAACTCCGAGCACTCGGCGCGTTCGCGTCTCGATGGGAACGGGCGATTCGACTCCCACCCCTCTCCGCTGCTGCGGAAAGATGTCACGCTCGACAAGCCAGTCCGCTCTGCCAGGGCCTACGTCAGCGGGGTCGGCTACTTCGAATTGTACATCAACGGCAGCCGGATCGGCGAAAATGTTCTCGACCCGGGGCAGACCAACTACGAGAAGCAAACCCTTTACGTCACTCACGACATTACGAAGCATCTGCGTTCCGGCGCCAACGCCCTGGGATTCTGGCTCGGTAACGGCTTCTATGGCCAGAATCTCGCTTTCGATCCCGCCTTCGGATACGGGAAGCCCTCGGTTAGAGCAAAGTTCGTTATCGACTACCAAGACGGAAGCCATGCCGAGTTCTCCACCTCCACCGACTGGAAGACAGCTCAGAGTCCGATCATCTTCGACAACGTCTATTGGGGCGAAACGTACGACGCTCGCCTTGAGCAAGCGAGTTGGTCAAAGCCCGGTTTTGACGATGCGGCTTGGCAACCCGCAGTCGCGCGAACGGCCCCCTGCACTGACGACAATCTCCGTTCGCAATTGATTCCGCCAATCCAGGTGATGCAGCGTCTCGATCCAGTCAACGTGATCCCCACGGACCGGGGTAGCTACATCGTCGACTTCGGCAAGAACATTTCAGGCTGGGTGCGAATCACAGTCAATCAACAGGCCGGAGCACTCATCAAGATCGTTCCTGCGGAGGTTCTCGGCAGAGACGGCAAGAGCCTGAATATGCGTACCATGGGGGGAGCGCCCGGCAGCAACCACGAACTCTGGTACATCTGCAAGGGAGGCGGCCAAGAATCATGGTCCCCCCGATTCGCCTACACCGGATTTCAGTTCGTCGAAATCAGCGGGCTGAGTCAACCTCCGAGCAAGGAATCAATCCAGGCCCACATGGTCCGTAGCGCAATCCGCCGCACCGGGAGTTTTGCATGCTCAGACGCGATTCTCACTCGCGAGTATCAGACAAGCCTACTCACGCTGGAGAACAACTGGCATTCCTTCCCTGAGGACTGCCCCCACCGGGAAAAGTGCGGCTGGCTCGGCGACGCGCACGCCGCCGTTGACATCAGCTTCTACAGCTATGACATGAACCGCTTTCTCACGAAGTTCATGCAGGACATCGAGGACAGCCTGCAAGCAAACCCTCGAGTCCGCAGAGTGCTGAAGAAGGGCCCTGGCGTGCCTCCCATGGTCGCACCGGGCAAACGCGCCAACAGAGCCGCCAACATCGACTGGGCCGTCGCCTACGTCATCCTGCCATGGCGCATCTACTTGCATACCGGAGACGTTGACGTCTTCAGGCGCCACTACCCGAACATCAAGGACTTCATCACCTACTTCATGAGCTTCAAGGACGAGCGGGGCGTCATCGCAGACGGACTCGGCGACTGGTGCCCGCCCCGCTGGGACCGGAGGTTGGCGCCAGAGTTCATGGAGTGCCACCCTCACGTCTCCGGCACGGCCTTTTTCTACGAAGCCCTGCAGATCACCGGAAAGATGGCGCATCGACTCGGCGATTCGCAGTACGGAGACTGGTGCTTCACGCAGGCCGAGGAGATCAACCGCGCTTTTCACGAAACCTGGCTCAAGCCCGTCGACGGGTCACGGCATAAGCACTACGGAAGCCAGACCGCCACCATCATGGCGCTCCGGTTCGGCATGACGCCTGATGAGCAGATCGCCGATCGGATGGCCGCCTTGCTGCACGACATCGAGGAACTTCACGGCGGACATCACTCGTGCGGCATTCACGGCCTACGCCATTTCTACACCCTCCTTGCCGAGAATAATCAGGAGGCCCTCGCCTACAGGATGCTAACCGATGCCAGCTTCCCCGGCCCCGCCTACATACTCAGTTGCGGTCTCTCCACCTGGCCCGAACGGCAGTTCGAATGGCAGAAGCAGGAGTATCGCAATTCTCTCAATCACCCCATGCAAGGGGGCTTCACCGCCTTTATGCACGAATGCGTCGGAGGCATCCAACCAACGTTCGAACATCCCGGCTACAAGCACTTCATCCTGAAACCGCACTTGACGTCGGAACTCGCCTGGGCAAAGGCCTCGATGGCGTCGCCGTACGGCGCCATTCGCAGCGACTGGAAGAGCGGCGCGGAAGAATTCGAATGGACTGTTGGAATACCGCCGAACTCAAGCGCCACGCTGTACTTTCCTTACCAGGAAGGACAACAGCTCCGCGAGGGGGACTCGCCAATTGAGCAGAGAACTCGCGTCATCAAAGAAGGCGGCCGCGTTTGGCTTGAATTGGAAGTGGGGTCCGGACTCTATCGTTTCTCCGCGGATGACGTTTAGTGTTTGTACGGCAGAACCGACGCGTCCGACCGTCCTTCATTTTAGCGCTCTTCGCGTCCCCGTCGTGTGAGTTTGGCCGATCGCCGTTGCAGACCATCTCCCCCATACGCCGCTCGTCGACTTTGGCTCCATGCTCGACTGACGCCTGCGCGTCGGGACCGATCGCGCCGCCTGACAGTGTGTGGGAGGCAGTCGTTACAATGCACTTAAAAATGTCTCGGGAGAGGTTCCCGACCATGCTGCTTAGGGAATCTCGGTTTCAGCGAAAGTGACTGAAAATGATGTTCTTCACGCATCGTAGAATCAGAGTACTCTTGTTGCCTGTCTGGTGGGCTGTTGCGCGGATCGCGTTCGCCACAGAGTATCCAGTTTCGGATCTTTCTGACGCCATCACTGCCACGCTTCGTGTGAGTACGCGCAGCCGGGAACCGGTCAACAACAGGTTGCTCGGGTACAACCTACTGCACACGAACACCAAGAAGGAGCGCGATCTTGTTCGGAGGTTTGATCCAATCGCCATTCGTTTTCCCGATGGCGCCTGGAGCAACTTCTATGACTGGGAGACAGACACCTACACAAATCACGGCGACAATAATCCACGGGGCAAGTCTTTCGCCATAACACTGGAGGCTTGGAAGAAATCAGGCAGGAAAGGGGGCTTCCCTGGCTTGATCAAGCTAAACGTGGAAAAGAAGCAGGGCGGGGGGAAGGGATACGATATCGTATGGGTCTATAACGTTGCATACGACAGTCCAGCCAAGAACGTGGCAAGGCTGAATCACAGCCTGCTTGAGGGGTTCGACGTCCGAGATATTGAACTGGGCAATGAGCAGTTTTGGAAGTCGCAAGCATCAAGCCAGACAGACACCCCCGACGGCTTTCTAAGGGCTGCCCGTCCGATTGCATCAGCGTTAAGAAAAGCCAAGCCGGGTATCCGTATATCGATACCTCTCTCCTGGCGAGAGCAGCACGCCGAGTACAACCGAATCGCTGCAGACGACGCAGAATACTTCGACGCGATCTCGCTCCACAAGTATGTCGGCACAAGAGAAGACACAACGGCGGATGAGAGTGACAAGGTTCTTCGGTCGGTTCTTAGTGCACGGCTTGCACTCGCCAACGCCTCTCGTTACGTAAGAAGCTTCGCCCCGGGCAAACCGATCTGGCTGACTGAGTGGGGAGTATCGGCTGGCAAAGAAGCCAAGGCCGCCGCTGCACTGGCCATGGCCGACTGCTACCTCTTCATGTTCGAGAATCAGGATATCTATGATCGCGCCAACTGGTTCAGCGTAAACGGCGTTTCCAACAGCTTCCTTATCTTCAAGGTGAAGCGCCAATTGCTCTACCCTTTGCGAAAGACAGCCTACGCGTCCGTCTACGAGATTGTTCGCAGTGTATTTGAAAACGGCCAGTTGCTGGCGAGCACGATTGAGGTGGAGCAACTAGTAACGCCTATTGGTTCGATCAATGCCGTTAACGCTCTGGCAGTGGTCAGCAATGGAAGAATAGCCGTTCTGGCGGTGAATCTGACGGATCAAGCGTGTCTGCTGAAGCTCAATATTGACGACAAGCATTACGACCAAACAGTCTTACATGAGGCCCTGGTATTCAAGGACCTGTCGGCAGTCGTTGTCCTAGATTTCGACGACAACCCATTGCAACCGATTAGCAGCGAACGCGGCATGATCGTATTACCGCCATTCTCGCTAAACAGGATCTCGGGAATACAGGATATCTCTGGCAGCAGGTAGTCGTCCGACGCGAGCGCGTTCTGATCAGGCATTTTCAAGAGCACGTCCTTCCTGCGTTATCGCGTGCGGCCAATGCGGACTTCGGCAAGCTCCGGCGGCTGTTGCGAAGAGGTAATGAGCAGGCGGCACTTGCTGGCTGTCACTGGGTCGAAAGCATGCCTCCGACCTAGTCCGCAAGCGTCTCCGACGGCGAGGTCTTGCCACGCGTCATTCGCCCACGCTTGCAGACGATAGCCGGTGATGTGGTTGCCGATTTCGTCGAACTGCACGAAATCAAACGTCCGTGGTTTCGCCCAAGCCGCTTCGAGCCACTGACCTTCCGCGGAGGCAGCTCGCCACGAAGTTTCAGCATTCCCATCGTTGGCCCTAAAAGCCTCGAAGCCGGGAAGCTTCTCACTTGCGATGTGCATCGACGAGGCGCTCATCCGGGCGGTCCTTGCGAGGTTCGGATTGCGACCAATTGGGTCCGGATAGGTCACCTCAGGCACGGCCGAGACCTCGAAATCATAGATTCCTGAACCCGCTGCATAGACCACGTAGTTGCCCACGGCGTCGCTAAGTTCGGAGCCGAGATAGCAGACGCCTTCCGCCTGTTCGGCAGGCTGCCCGCCTTCCCTGACGTGTTCCTCGCCCACGGCGGGGATGTAGATCTTGGCCCAGCTGTTGACCGGCACCTCGATGTGAAAGCTGGCAGTCGGGCCCGAGCGTTTCCAATTCGAGACAATCGTCCCGTAGCCGGACTCAAACTGGGTGTCTGCATAGCGTAGGTCGCCGACGGTGGCTGGCTTGATCAGGAAATGGCGCATTCCTGGATAATCCGGATCGGGGCGGATGCCGCCAAAACCCTTGATGAAGTAGCCTCCGATCCCGGTGTAGCAGGTGTGAATTCGGCTCCCGCCCACCGACGACCATCGTTCTGGCCAAACCGTTGCGCCCTGGGCAATGAAATATCCGTAGCTCGGATGAGCTTCGTCCCGAAGCAGTTCGTAGATCAGGTCCATTCGCTCGCCGTGTTCGATGAAGTAGCGAGCGTAAAGCGCCTGCCCAGAACTCCCGGTATCATAATAGGGAAATCCGTAGAGCATCTCATTGACGAGACGGTCGTATACTTTCTTAATCTCGGCCTCCGGGGGTACTCCCGCGATCAGCGCGAAAGCTTGGTTCACTTGTTGGCCGCTTCCGTAATTGCCGGTGGCGGGATCGTAGGTCAGTTCGTGCGTGGCCTTTCGCTGAACGGCGAGGCGGTCCTCGTACTTGTGAGCGTCTGCCATCTTGTCTAGGGCCATGGCGATTTTCGCCGCGTTGTCGAGCAGATAGGCATACAGACAGTTGTTGAAGTGAGCGGCTTCCGCAGAGTTGCTGCTATCCCAGAAATTACCCTTCGGTGTGCACCAATCGCCAAGCCCCGGGAATTCGCGTTGGCCTTGTTCGCCGATGACAAGCCCACCGCCATTCGCGTAGTTGGAATTCTCCAGCAACCAGTCCATCCACATTTCCATGGAGGCGTAATTGTCGTGGAGCATCTTCTTATCGCCCAACATCTGATAGGTCGCCCAAATGGTGATGGGGTTGTTCGCCTTCCACATTAGGAACGGCCGATCCTGCTCATTGATAATGGCGCGGATCCGGCCATCTGCAAATTGGGCGTCGCGCATGTATTGCGCGTATTGATCCATGTAGGCGCCGCTTTCGAAATTCGGGAGGGCATCGCCGTACATGGCCGCCACCGCCACCTCGCCCCAGCCGCGGCGCTCACGGTGCGGGCAATCCACGAGCATGCCGTCAACGGTGTTTGCGATATACGTATCGAGGTTCGTCTCGTAGATCTGGTTGAGCAAGGGGTCCGACGATTCGAACTTGCTGATGCGTTTGCGGTTGCAGGTGATCACATATCCCACGACGTCCCGGGGATTTGGCGCGCTCTCCAGACCCCGCACTGTCACCCAGCGGCCACCGGCGATGTTGAAGCGATTCGTGAAGGTTCCTTCGCCAGTCCCATCAAAGACGTACTCACTCTTCTGCCCCCAATTGACGCTCTTCTCCTTCTGGTCGCTGACCTCGATTGTGACCGTGTGCCCTGCTGTCCCGCCGCGAAGCGCGATCTGAAAGAAGCCAGTGTAGTTGCGACCCATGTCGACCAAGTAGGCCCCGTTTTCCGCCGGGGTAACGGTTGCCGGCGCGATCTTTTCGTACTTCACCTGAGGCTCAACCATCTGCGAACTGAGCTCTGCGGGAACGCGTCCTTTGAAGACGACCGCATTATCCCATTCGGCGTCGTCGAACTCCGGCGCGTTCCATCCCGGCACCTGTTGGCGAGCATCGATCCGCTCGCCTCCGAAGTTAAGGATGTCCCAGGGGCCGATGTACTCGCTGTGGCTCTTCCGACACTTCCATGACTTGTCTGTCACCAGCGTCGTCGTGCCTGCCCTTGTCGTGATTTCGACCTGCGCTTTGAAGACGAATGGCGGTTTCCGATACTCAGGCACCCGCGACCAGCGCGTCCAACCGGCGGCATGCCACACGGCGATGACGTTGTCGCCCGGCTTCAGATCCGCACAGATATCGTAGGTGAGATAGGGAATCCGCTTACTAAGAAAGGAAGAAACGGGATTCATTACGCCGTCTCCGACCTTTCGTCCGTTCACGTAGAGTTCGTGGTATCCCAGCGAGGCCACATAGACAAACGCCGACGCGGGAGCTTCAGGAATTGCGAAGTTCTTTCGAAACCAGTTGTGATCCGTATCCCTCTGATTCTGTCTTTGGATCCACGCGCCTTTCCAATCTCCTCGGGAAAGAAGGCCAACCGAGAACCTAGCTGGCGGGCTCCATTCGGACCAGTTGCCCTGGGAGTCCTTGACGCGGACCTTCCAGTAGCAGCTTTGTCCCGATCGCAGCGGTGTGCCGTCGTAGACCCGATTTACCGACTCCGGATCTTCCTGAACCCCGCTATCCCACAGGTCGGCGCGATCGGCAGCGAGGTCTTCCGGGCTGCTGGCGACTAGCACCCGATAGCTAGCTTGCGTTTGGCCACGCGTGTTCTCTGTATCGACGAGCTTCCAGCTCAGTCGCGGTAGGGGGTTGTCGATTCCCAGGGGATCCACCCGGTATTCGCACTTCAGGTCATCGGGGAAAATCGCCCCAAACCCGGCCTGACCGAAGAATAGAAGAAACAGGAAGATTGGAAGTGCATGAGGTTGCATCTGATTCGTTGGACCAATCATTCCACTCTTGGATCCGGCGCGGAGTTCAAAGCGGGGAGGAAGAACGAACGAGGGAAGGACGTTTGTCCACTGAACGCAACTGCTTTGACTGTCGATGTCATCGCTCGATCTGCACAATAGGTCAATCCGAGGCCGCCGGATCCGACCGAGCGTCCGTTCCTTTCCAATGCGCAGTGAGCATCTGTCAGCTCATCACTTGATCGCTATTTCATCGATCAAGAGGCCCCGATCGTCAACCGCGGTCAGTCGGATGGTGTTTGCACCGCGATCTAAAGTGATCGGCACAGCAGCATTGCGCCACTGCTTGCCCCAGTTGGCGGCAGGCTGCAAAGCAAGCTCCTCCGATGTTCCGTTGACGCTCACGTGGACGCGCATGGCTTCTTTGTCGGCGGGCCTGCCGCTGTAGCGAATCGAGAGCGTCGCTTTCGCAGCGTCGCCATCGTTCTCGCGATACCACTCAACGTAGGCGCCTTTCATCTTGCCCATGTCGACAAAGCCCGAGCCGTTGTAATTTCGACCGTTTCTGGAACACCGACCTCCGACGACTTCGGCGTCCTCAGCCTGTTCCCCGCCGAAGTCGACATCCACTCCCCCGCCCTCCCAGGTCAGCCCAACGTCCTTGGCGAAGGTTTCCTCCATTCTCAGGACCGGCGTTCCATTCATACTCCCCTTCGACGCTCCAATCGTGCGGCAGATCGAGCATCCGCCACGTGCCATCAGGGAAAGCAACTGCCTCGGCGCCGCGGGGATTCGCGTGAATAAACCTCCAGCCCTCATCACAGCTCAATTTGTCGGCTAGCGAGTTGGCGGGAAGACACAACGAGCAAACGACGAGAACAGATCGCAGAATCTTCATTGGCGTAGCCCTGTCCCCCAGGATGGTCCTTCGTTTCGAAAGTGAACTATCGATAATCGGCAGAGATGCTCCACGTTCCATCCGAGACGCGAAATTTCATGAAACCTTCTTCGGACCCGGCGGCTTCGATGCCCTCGATTTGCCCCACGAAAGCATTGTCGCGCCAGATCACCGCGTTATTCGCGCGAATGACGGCGATGTCCCTCTTCGCATTCGGGATGCCAACAATGGCTGCCGTGCCGGGCGGAGACACAAGATCCACGCGAAAAGTCCCGTCTTCACGACGTATTTGGACCTCGATATCGCCACTTTGGCTGGGGACTGTTGTCTCGATGGAACCCAGAAGCGCCATGGCCGGCAACACGTGAAATTCTCGCCAACCGGGTTTTGTCGGGCTGACTCCGGCGATGTACTTCGACAGGATCGTGTTGGGAGCATTCCACGCATGGTTGTACGTCCCTCCGTTGGGGAACATCTCGTAGAGCGTGCTCATGTTTTCACGCTCGACTTGGCTCTGATAGCGATCTTTCATTCGCTTGAGCGCCGCATCAGGCATTCCAGCAAGACACAGCGACTCCTCAACCATCCACTCGAAGTGCGGGCTGCAATAGTAGTTAGGTATCAGCACAGAGCGCGCGATCGCCTGATGCTTGTCCTTGCTGGCAAGCTCCGAAACGATTGCCAGACTGTTTGCTCGATCGTCTTGGAATTTCAGCGGATCGCTGCTGTAATACTCTCCGTGCCAGAACTCCCGGTCGAAAGACTCCGCGATACTGCGAATGCGTCTCTCGTACCAAGCGACATCCTCCGCCTCGCCAAGAACGCGTGCCATCTTGGATGCACTTTTTAGGGCAATGAAATAAAGCGCGGGCTGGATGACGTCTTTGTCAAGCGTGCTTTTCTGGCCCCAGTCGTACCAGTCCCAAGCATCCAAGCCGCCGCGACGATGTTCGGGCAGACCGTTCGTGCCCATCGTCCACTTCGCCAGGTAGGCTCGGACGTAGGGATACGCGTAGCGAAGCGTCTGCTTATCGCCAGTGTTCATGTAATACTGCCACACCGCCCCGTCGACGAACTGAAGGCTCTGGCTTGGCAGCTCGCGCAGTCGCAGCGGCCCGAGCGCTCCAAACACGCCGTCGTCGCTGAAGGCCATGGTGACCCGAATCGCCTTCTTGAGTAGCTGACGCCCTGCGTCATCCATGCAGTAGAACAAGTAGCCGGCCTGATCCGCCACATCGCCGATCCACAGGGCGCGTTCGCGATCGGGACAATCCATAAAATTGTCGCGTGCACACACAAACAACGTGTTGCGTCCCATCCACCAGAGGCGCGTGTAGAACGGATCGCTGCACTGGAAATCCCCCGCCAATTCGCCGACGCTCGTCCAGCGGTACTTAAGCGAGATGACCTTAACGCCCGCTGGAATCTTGTAGTGCACCTCGTTGCCGCTCATCCAGGAAAAGGACTCGAACGATTGCCCTCCCTGTTTTGTCGTGTAGTAGCCGTTGATCTTGTTGTTTCTATTGTCAGTCGAGATCTCGATCTGCTGGCCCGCTTCGCATTCCACTTCCAGATAGGGCGTAATCTGTTTGTTGAAAGGCAGAATGCACCGGATCGTCTCGCCGCTGCTGGTGAATGGGAATTGAGACTCGGGGTAGTTGGCGTAGTGCTTCAAACCATGGTTGACCAGCGGCGGCACATAGTTCTTTTCCATTTCGAACCAGGGGGCACTTGGCGGTCGCCCCTTTTCCGTGGCAGCCGCCCAACCGTCGTCCGCATACTCCGGCATCGTCCAATCGCCCAGTTCTTTCCGCGCGTCATACTTCACGTTGTAGGGCACGATGCTCTTGCCGGTATCTCCGCTGTCACACGCGTAGGCGACGTCTGCTTTGACTTTCCAGCTTGAATCGCTGACGATCGTTGTATCGCCGGTTTTCGCTTGAAAGAGAAAGCCCCCTTGGCCGCTGTCGACGTGCGTTCCCTTGAGCGTTTCTCGCCCCCAGTACCAGACGAGGACCGCGATGGTATTGTCCCCTCTCCGGAGAAAGTTCGTGATGTCGATCTCGTCGTACCAAGAGTTCGACGGCTTCTCCTTCGGCGGAAGCTCCCAGATGTTCTTGACTCGTTGCCAAGGCCCGTGCGGACGGGGGCCCCGCGCTGCGCCGCCCTCAAACACGACTAACTCGCCGTTGATCCATAGCCAGTATTTGCTGTCCGCAGAAATGCGCGCAATCGCCTGCTGCGGCAAGGAATCTACGCTCACCTTTTTTCGGAACGCCACCCAGGCGTTCGCAGGACCAGCCTCCTGCTGCCAGATCCACTGCGCTTCCCAGGGGACTTCGCCGTCGGCAGTCTCCATCGCCGAAACCCACGTGGCCGCGGCCAGTATCGCTAAGCTGATTCTTTTCATCGCAAATACATCTCATTGGAGGCTGGTCTGAAGAACGCGTCGATTCGCAGCATGCTCTCAATCCGCCGTGCGCGGCGGCGGCGTTGGTGAACGGCCCGCGAGGACTTCCTTGAAGTCAGCCGGCGTCGAGCGAGTCTCGCCCCCCTCGTCGGCCCCTGTCATCCACCAGTAAAGCATGCCCGCATCCGAGCAATCGAACTTGTTGGCCTGGAACTTCACCACTCCGTCACGTTCGGCGTATGCCAGACAATCCCAGATCCACGCAATCTCCTTGGCGGAATGCTCGCGAGCCCAGTCCCATGGTTTCTTGGCGGTTTGCAACAGCTCGTTTTGATCGCCGACCTGGTGCTCCTTGATTCCGAATGCAAGGATCTCAGGCCATCGAAAGAAGTCGCCGCTGTTGTCATTGGCGGGATGGTGAGAAACGACGTGCACATGCTCGAGCGTGGATGCCTCCGCTCCCTGCAACGCGTAACCAATCACGTCGGGCTCGCCGGCTTCAATAATCCACAAGGGACTATCCGCCGACGACGCATTGACGGCATTGCGCAGATCTCGCACCGCCTCTTCTTGCTCGCGACGACAGTTGAATTGTCGTTTCAGATTCTCGAAGGGGCCGAAATGGGAAATTCCATCCTGGCAGAGTTGGTCCAGGACTCTTTGGCGACGCAATTCGTCCTGTCTTGAAATGCGATTGGTTGGCCGCAGATCGCAGCAGTGTGAGAGATGGACCAAACGGTCGGTTAAACCGGCTTTGCCCAGCAAGCCAAACATGACGGCCGTGGCGCCGATGTCGTCGGGGTCCGGCGAGTTTCCGTCAATGACGATGGCCAGTCGCCCGGCGGGCGGGCGCAAAACGTTCTTGCTTGGTCCCGGTGCTTGCCGACGGTCGTCCCCGCGCGGCCGCTCGGCCTGACACGTCCGTGAGGGCAACTCAAGCCATCCATCGATGACCGGACCTGCGATCACAAGCAGCGATAGGCATAGTACGCTTCTCATACTTCACCGTTGCTGGCCCACAAAGAACCGATTTCGTTCAACCTTCCAAGGCAGCAGAAGCGTGCTGCGGCAGTGGCGGCCGGCCAGTGCGTCTGCTGATTAACTGGCATGTCGTTAGACTGCACATGCATCGCGTTGGCCCGTCCCAACGGATGGCAGCAACAAGGGAACGACACTTATTGAGAGTGGCGAACTTCGCGCCGCCCGAATTCCGTTAAGAACTTTCGCAAGCAAGTACTGCGTCACGCCTCCCCGGCCCAAGTGACGCGCCAACGCGCAGATTCATCAGCCGATTCTCTCTGCGATACGTCGAGGTCGACAGCATGCCCCTGCGGCAATCATGATGAGTGCAACGCTGGACGGCTCCGGAACCGGCAGAAAAGCAGGTTCCGGAGCCCCCAACAGAGCCGCCGATCCGAAGTTGTCCTGCCAGACTGTGAGCGCAGCCGCTGTGGCGTCGTTGCGCTGCCACTCCATGAAGTCGGCGCCATCGACATCGCCATCGCCGTCGTAGTCCCCTGGCAAGCCGACGGGCAGTCCGGTGACGCCCACATTGTCCAAAAACAAATGGTGACCACTGTCAGGCGATTCGGAATCCCCGCCGCCGCCAGTGAAATTCAGGCGGAACGTCACCGAGCCATGGGCATCCAGCGTGTTGTCAGCCATCCCTGTGAGATTGATTGATTCATCGCCTTGCATTGGTCCCGCCAACACGGTCGCGGTCCCCGTTGCCAGAACGCCTGCGGTGACGTCGCTGCCCGCAAGCACCTCCAGCTGCCAATGTGTCGCGGCATTCGGGCGAAAGGCGCCAACGTCAAAATGAAATCCAGTCAAGGTCCTGGCGGTTCCAGTGGCGTCCGTCAACGTAAAGTCGATGAACCCGTCGAAGCCGTTGGATAACGTCACGCCATCCGCAGGCTCGTCCACGGTGGCATCGGCCCCAGTCGGCCCCAAGGCTCCGTACCGTCCGTCGCTGCTGGCCAGGTTTTCGACGGTGGCGTTACTGAAGTTAAACCACACGCCTCCATCCTCAGGCGTCCCGACCGCTTGGGCCGCGACTCCTGCGGTTTGAGTTGCATTCCAAGTATCTTTCGCGACCTCGCTCCAGGTCTCCCAGCCGGCGACCAATGGGCCGTAGTCTGGGTCGGCGGGAAAATCGATACTCGGATCAACCGATGCATGGCTGACAAAGATCATTGCTTCGCTCGTGACCTCCTGGGCGCCGACGTAGATGCCCCAGCGGAATCGCGTGTCGGAGTTGTCCCCAGGCTCGTCATTGCGCACGTACTGACCTGATGCGAAAGGCTGCGTCTGGTTGCCAAAGTAAACCTCGTAGTCGAGCCCGTTATCCCGCACACGGACGTCGAACGGCTGTCCAATCGCATTGTCGACGAGAGTCTCGGTCTTAGGCTGACCAGGCAGCGGGCGCCTGTGCGTCACGGAGACCCTTCCGTCTGAGTCCATGTTCAAATGCACCGACCAGGCATCGTCGTCATTGTCTTTAGCCTGAAAAATCGCCGCGTTGATCGGCTTGATGATCGTGTAGCGGGCCACCCAATCGTGCCATTCGCCGTCGGCGACGTTCCATCCTGTGTTGGCGTCAAATGCTTCGACGCGAGCCGCCAACGGTCGGTCGTTGCGAACGTTCTCCTCGCCAGGGAACAGCCGAAAGATCTGCGTCGCCCCGTCCCTCTGGTACCAACGACTCCACTGGTCGAAATTGCTTTCGGAGATTGAGGAATTGGCAAGCGTGTGCAGTCGGAGGTTGTCCTCGGTATCAAGCGCGCCGTAGAGCCCTCCCTCCACCACTTCGTTGTTCACGTCAATGAGCGTTCCGGAATAGCCATTGGTGATATCGTCCCGGATTTCATCGAAGGGCGGATTAACGCCCGGCCCCTCCGTATAGAGCGGGAGCTGCCCGTATGAGACGGCATGGCTGCAACCGAAGACGACCAGCAGCCTGACAACAGCAAACGCTTTAGATTCCCAGAAGACCACGGCGGCGCCTCCACAGCACTTCTGACAGACCCGCCATTGATCCGCAAGCAATGAGCACCATCGCACTGGGTTCGGGAACAGTGGCGGAGGATGCGGTCGCCGACGAAAAATCACCGTAGTTGCTCTGCCAGTCCGCAAGGCCAGCTACCGTGCTATTGTTGCGTTGCCATTCCAGGAAGTCGGCCCCATCCACGTCGCCATCGAGGTCGAAATCGCCAGCGATCGACTGCAGGGCGCCCGTGACGGCGACATTGTCAATCCAGAGATCGTGGCCGCCGGAGCCGTCACCCTCGCCGCTGGAGAAAGCCAACGAGAACTCGACGGTCCCGCCAACTTCGAGAATGTTGTCGGCAAGCCCTGACAGGGAGTGGCTAATATCATCATGAGCCAGGTTATCCCAGGCGCCGGTGACGCTGGTGATCTCATCGTCCGCGGACGTGTAAATCACTCCGTTGGTAATATCTCCCGAAGCCACGCTCAATTCGTAGGCCCTGGCCGCTTTAGGGCGGAAGGCATAGGCATCGAAATGGAAGCCGTCCAGTTCGATGTCGCTGGCGCCGTTGTTTGTGATCGTGAAGGTGATCGTGCCGCCGGTGGTGGCGTTGGGCAACTCGAGGTTTTCACCTTGCACGCCATCCCCGGCAACAACGCTGGCCGCTGGGGGGCCCGCGAAGGTTCCCCAATCGCCGTCCGCGCTAGCGCCCCGCCCGTCGTTAGTATGCCAGGCTAGCCCTTCTGACGTTGTGGCAGCGGACGCGGTTACGCCAGAGGCGGTGACAGAAGCGGAGGGCGTGGCGCCGCTATCCCAAGTGTCCCAGCCCGCAACTAATGCGCCGTAGTTAACTGGCTGCTGCAACGCAAACCCGCTTAACACGCTGATTGACAGCGGGGGAAGCGTGATGGAGCCTGGTGTCGACGCGACAGGCGTCAGCGCACTATCGCCCAGATCAAATGTGGGGAAGTCGTTCACGCTGCTGAACTGCAACGCTTCATGCACATACGCGCCCGCGTACGGCAGGTTGTCGATATCTAGGCTCAGCGGCACGCCGACGGGTGATTTATTGACGGCGTAAACGACGAGTTCGCCATCATTGAGCACGGCTTTCGCCGAGGCGGCGTCCAACCCGGGCACGATCTCGCTGGAGGTCATGACTCCCGACAGGACCTCGCTGTCCAGGAAGACGTTGCGGAGGATGTCGTAAGCGGCGCCGCGAGTTGTCTTCACGTGCTTGGGATTTGCGAACTTGTCGTAAATCACCAAGGGGTCATGGTTGTGGATCTGGAAATATTCCGACGATTCAAACAAATCGGGCCGTTCGATGAGCCCCAAGTAGACGTCCGACATTCCCAGGACGCTCACGGCGTTCGCTCCCGCATCGACGCTCCACTCGGAAAGCCAGATTGGCTTGCCCGGGAATTGGGCGCGGATGGCCTCGGCGGTCTGGATCATCTGGCTCCGTGCGCCGAGGACCTCCTCCAACCCAGCGGTCGAATCACCAGGACGGATGTATTTGTGCAGCGTCACTGCGTCGAAGTAGCTCTGGTTGGCCGCCAGGGCGGCGTTCCAAGGCACGTGATGGCCGGTCGTCCTCCAGGTCACCGGCACAGAGATCTGGATACTCGGGTCCACCGCCTTGAGGGCCTGCGAGTGCGCCTCGGCGACCGCAACGTACAACCCAGGAGTTGCGACGGCATTGCTTCGCTGATTGAGCCAAAAGGTCTCGTTGCCAAGTTCGATCCGATTGACGTCGAACCCCTTCGCCGTGTGGTCGAGCAGCCTGGCAACGCCCTTTGCCGGGCTGTCGTAGTTGACGTTCCAGGTAAACAGGACGTCGAAGCCCAGATTGTCGTGCAGCGTCGTGAATCCGGGAAACCCATAACGCAGATTGGGGAAGTTTTCCACGGCGCCCCGGTAGGACGTGTCGTAGTCGTCGTAGATGCGGCGGCCGTCAACCTCCCAGTCGTAGAAGTTCGACCAGACGCCGTGCGGAAATCGCAGCGCAGGGGGCGTCCAAGCCGTGATCAGCGCTTGCCCGTCGGCGTCGTTGTAGCCGTCGCTGCCGTACTGGTTCTCGGGGAAGTTTGTATTGAGGCCGAGCAGTTTGTTGTTGAATGCAGCGCCGCCGGAGGTGGTTACGCTCAGTGCGGCGCTCTGAGGTCCGACGCTTGCATACGGGTAATCGGCGGCGACCGCCATACGCACGCACGCACCGAGCAAGGCCACCCCAAGTACGACTTGGAAGCTCTTCATTCTGTCACCGGTCTTGTCAAATCGGGCGCGACGCTGCCCCGTCGTCGCGCCCGTAAGAAATGGCCCAGCGCGCACCGAGTCCGCGCTGGGCCATCCCGTCTCAGGCAATGCTTGACATCCCGATGAGCTTATGCAGCACGAAAGTAAAGGCGACGATACGCCGTGGCTGCCAGGCCCAGCATCGCCAGCAGGGTCGCGCTCGGTTCCGGAACGCGGGCGCCATTCACTCGAACCCAATCGATCTGGTAATCCAGCGTTGTACTCGCCAGCGGATCAATTCGGATTTGTGCGATGTCTGCGGCGCCGTGACCGGAAATATCCAGCGAAGCCGAATACCAGAACTCCGGATCGCCGGCGGACTCCTCAGTGAAAATCGTGCCGTCACTGTCGAAACTGGATCCGGGTTCGATCCCGAAGTGCAACAAGGCCAAATCGCCGGCCAATGCCTGCGGGTTTCCGTCCAGGCCGTCAAGCTGACGAAAGCGGAGTTCAATCGTCGTCCAATTCGCGAAGCCGGCGGGAAGCGAGATGTCAGGGTTGTAAAGGACCCGCAGGTCACCGTTGCCGGGCAAGGCGACTGAAGTGAGAACTCCCTCGCCACCGGCGGCAGTCGCTTGCTTCGCGCCGGAACCTCCGCCGTTGGCGCCGTTATGCGTCCAACCTTCGGCATCGCCAGCGGTGTTGAATTCAAACGCAGTGATAATCGCCGCCGAAGCATTTACATGAAGGCACAACAAGGCCCCCAATGCGAATAGCATACTCTTTCTCATGAGATCGACTCCTCAAAGTTAGCAGACATAGACAAGACTCGAAGACTGATCGCTGTAAGGCAATCTCACAACGCCATGGGCTCGTCACGAGTATCGGGCAACGAACCCGAACCGTATTCAGGCAGCGACGCCTCCCTGCGTGTTTAGGAACGTCGTTGACGGCCCCACGCTAACAGGCCCGTTGCAGCGATGACAAGCAGCGACGAAGTCGCTGGTTCAGGGATACTGGCCGCCGTCGCTAATGCCGACGTCGAACCGAAATTGCTTTGCCAGTCGGCGAGACCAGCCGGAGTGGCGTCGCTGCGTTGCCACTCCAAGAAGTCCGCCCCGTCGACGTCCAAATCGCCGTCAAAGTCACCGGCGACCCCGGGCGCCGCCTCGAACGAGATATTGTCGAAGCCAAAGCGGTCGACACCCAAAACACTGTTAGTGCCGTCCGGGTCTTGAACAACGCCACCGACGGCAAAAATAAGGTAGTCGTAGCCTGTTCCAGCATCGAACTGGAAGCTTAACTCCTGCCAAGCGGCGCTCGGCGCCAGGAACTCGTCAGGGAGGTGGGCAGCATTACTACTGGCGGTAAACAGGTTGTCAACAATGGGATCTACAGGATCGCCCGCTTCGGGTCGATGATTGCCTGCGGCTATCAAGGCCCCGGAAGCACCATTTCCGGCGAGGAAAGTAAAGCGGTCATCATCCCACGGGTCATCAGGATCGGCGTTGCTGTTGAAGGCGTGAAGTCCAAACACCCGAATGGCGACATTACTACCATCGTTGATATCGCCTGGATTATCGGGATCCGTAGCATTCGGAGTGGGGTCGTTGTAGTAGAGGCTAATATTTAACAATTGCCGGCCCGTCGTGGCCCCGGCATCGTAAAGAAAATAGCCCGCGCCGACCCCAAGATCATCTTGTCCATCGACTGTTGCGCCAGATGCGTCGAAGAGCGACGACATAAAGTCTCCATCCACGCCAGTCGCGGCGCCCGCGGAACCAAGGTTGGTGTTTCGCATCCGACGTCCGGTCGACTTGAACCAAGCAGCATCGCCGACCTCTAGTGCATTCGGATCGGCGCCAGCATTTGCAACGCCGTTTCTGGTGGGATCGACGGGGTTGTTGTACAGCATGGTCGTATCATCCAGATGCGACGCGCCGAAAAAGTTGAGCGCTTGACTACCGTCGTAGATGACGGTCTGAGCATGTGCGGGGAGGCTCAACGCGAAGCAGCCGGCTGCCACGGCAGCTGCGAAGAGGGGTGCTCTGCTCGCACCAACGAGAGCGACAGAATAGCTCAGCGAACGCGAGACTCTCGACAAGGCACGAACAAAACGCAACGTGAAGTAGCTTCTGTACATTGTAGCTTTCTCAAGACCCTGGGGATCGTTGGCGGGGTGAAACAGACAAACCTTCGCTCCGCCTGCGGCGGAGCCAGCCGGAGCAGCGTGGCTCGACCCCTGCAGGGCGCAGCACGATAAAGAAGCGGAAAAGTGATAAGCGATACAGCGGCCCACCCTCCGGGAAGGGTCGGTCCAACGTGCGACGCCCTGTTTTTGGGGTTCTCACGCGATTTCACGCAGCGAAGAGCGTCGCACAGCGGGCGGAGCACGTGATGCGCGCCGAATTCTCGCTGATGCCCGCAGTTGCCAATTCGGCCAAGACTGCTCGACGAGCGACACGCCCGCCCCATTACGACGGCAACTGGCCGCGTTGGACAGCTGTTTCACAAGAATTCGCAATATTTACCCGCAAGAACTATACGCCCGTACATTTTTTGCCGCGGCCGCCGACATCCGGGGGGGGCAATCGCCGAAGCCGACCTCAAGAGCGCCGGGGATGCAGAAGAAATGCGCCCGCCCGCAACCTGAGCGAGGCGGTCAGCCCCTGCAATCACGGACAACTGCGAATGAATACTGTCTCCGACTCCGGATCGCGAGCATCCGCACAGGCGGCAAGAGGGCGATCCAAGAATCTTCCCAGCTTTGCTTGTCCAATTGACCGCCGCCGGGGCGTGTTGGTGGAAGAGGGACGCGGTGCCGCGACACTGACTCCTTCTCGGCACGGGATGGCCGGCCAGGAAGGCGGGACGGCTAACAACTCTCCCACGGAAGATCCTCTCGTCTGGCTGAGCCGCCCGCCGGCACGGTGAATGGTGCTGAGGCGTCGCGTACGCCACTAGTGCGACAAATGAAGTCAAATCGCTTCCATCTGCTCCGTTGCATTCTGTGCGGTCGTTGTAAGCGTTCGAAAAAACCAATCTTGTTTGTAGGCCACTTGCTGCAAAAGCTCCGTTAACGCTACGCTTCGAGGGATCGATCGAGTCTCGTTGACAGACTTGACCGGAGCGCATTCCTACTCCGTCAGTCGCCGCTCCATATTCACGATGACTTCGCGCCGCAAATGGACTGACGACGTCCCTCGGTCGCCCCCGTGCTGAGACGAACGCGCGTGTTGCTCATCCCCACGACTCTTCAGTAATTTGCCATGAATAGAAACATACAATTCCGCAAGGGCTTTACCCTCGTTGAACTCCTTGTAGTCATCGCGATCATTGGCGTGCTCGTTGCCCTTTTGTTGCCTGCCGTTCAGGCAGCCCGCGAAGCGGCTCGCCGTACTCAATGCGTCAACAATCTCAAGCAGCTTGGTTTGGCAGCTCTCAACTTTGAATCGTCGAAAAAGCACTTCCCCACCTATGGCTTGGCATTCAATGGTTTTGGCGCCGGATTGTCCGGACCAAGCGGGGCGCCAAACGTGCAATCTAAGGCAGCCGTCGAGAATCTCTCGTGGATTTATCAGATCATGCCGCAGATCGAGGCCGGCAACCTGCACGAATTGCGGTCGCAAATTGGCTTGGTACCCGAGTTGCTCAGCAAGCCCTTGCCTGCGGTCACCTGCCCGAGCCGTGGGCCGCGGATCATCATTGACAACATCGGAGATCAGTGGTTCTACGGCGACTATGCCTCGTTCGCGATGGATTATTACTTCGCCCGGCGAGTTCTTAACGATTCAGGTCTGGAAGTTGAGCCGACCCAATTGATCGATCCTGTTCGCGGCCAGCCTGACGAGGCCGCCAAGATCGAGGATTTGATCTGCACGGGGATCATTAGCCGGGGCGGCTACTTAAGAGCGTCTCAACCCGCCAGCGCACTGGTGAGGTTTGGCAAGATAGGCTTCGAGAACATCTCCGACGGCGCGTCCAACACGCTGCTGTTCGGCGAGAAGGCGGTGCCGGCCGACATGTACGAGTCGCCGAACAATCCGACCGAACGAGGCGGGATCTACGCGGGCGGCTTCTCGACCGTGCGGCTGGGGCGGGGCGGGCCCTATCCAGACAGCATCACCTCCGACCATGGCGATTACAAAGAGTTCTCACAAAACCAGAGTTTTGGCTCGCCGCACACAAGTGTTTTCAATACCGTCTTTGGCGATGGCTCGGTCCATCCAATCAGCATGGAAATTGACGCCACGAGCCTGTACAAAATCTGCGTTCGCAACGACAACTTGACTGTCGACATCGATTCGCTGTAGGGGACCGCGCCGCAGGGGAGAAGCCACGACGCCGATCGACTGCGATGGATAATCCGCCTGCCTTATCTTCAAACAAAGGACTAGTCGTGTCTAGGAATGCCACCTGCGATTGGCTCGTTCGAGGATTGCTAACGCTGGCCCTCTGCATTGCGAGTGGCTGCAACTCATCTGAGGATGGCGACTTTGTTCAGAAATCGAATGACACGAACATCAAGAAGATGTGCAGTGCTTATCAACTGTACGCATCTCGGTCGAGCTACACGGGCCCCAAATCGAAGGAAGACTTAACGAGCTTCCTCCAAAACAACGAGCAGATTCAGAAGAACCTGGAACTGATTGGACTGGATCGCGACAGGATCGACGAGTACTTCGTGAGTGAGAATGATGGAGAAGAATTCGATTTTCGCTGGGGTGTCTTCGTCAATCCAGATCTTGAACGCTCGAGAGAGCCCTTAGTCTTTGAGAGGGAAGGCAAGAATGGAATCCGCCTGGTAATGCTCTCCAATCGGAAGATCCTCGAGGTCGACAATGATCGCAAGTATCAAGATCTTCTAAATGGAAAGGTTGACCGAAACGACGCCAAAACTGACCTACAGAAAAGGGAAGAAGCGGCAGCAGCAGAGTAGCTCTCCAGCTCTTGCGATCGTGCCGTAGGATGATAGATCACGCGCTCTTGCTGCGGTGCGCCAGGCCGCGGAGGCGCTTGTTGCCAAACGCCATTGGCTGCATCGTGGCAATTGCGACGCTGGTCTTTTCTTGGCGTCGGCGTCGCCCGGGCGGGCGCGGTTGAGGATGCGCGACCGATCATCGTGTGGCTGTGCGCCGAGGATGTGAGCCCGTGGCTGCCCTGCTACGGCGACTCGACGGTCGCGACGCCTCACATCGATCGCCTAACCGCCTCATCAGTACGGTATGCGAACGCCTTTGCCACTAGTCCGGTCGGTTCGCCGGCGCGGTTATCGTTGATGGCGGGCATGTATGCCACGGCCATTGGTTCGGACCTGCCCCCAGTATTGGAACCAGTCATCTAGTTATAGCAGGCAGCTCTTGACCTGCTCCAGAAAGTTGATCCACCTGGAGTGAGAATTTCAGGGCTTCAACTGGCCAGGCTAGCCTGGCCAGTTGAAGCGAATTCCCTGGGGGCCAGGTTGCCCAGGGCGCTGTGAGGTCGTTGCTCGTTGTAGTCGCGACGCCAACAACTGATCTTCTCCTCGGCGTCCTCCAAAGACAAGAACCAATTCTCGTTGAGGCATTCGGCGCGCAAGCGGCCGTTGAACGACTCGATCAACGCGTTATCTGTCGGCTTGCCCGGCCGACTGAAGTCGAGCTGCACGCCGTTGGCGTACGCCCACTGGTCCAACGCCTTGGACGTGAACTCGGAACCGTTGTCGATTCGAATCGTCTGCGGCAAGCCTCGTTCGGCTGAAATCCGCGTCCGCACCCGCGCAACGTCCTGCCCGCGGAATCGCTGGCCGATCTCGATCGCCAGACTCTCGCGTGAAAAGCGATCCGCTATCGTTAACAGCCGCAGTCGACGGCCGTCGAACAGTTCGTCGGCCATGAAGTCCATGGCCCAGCAGTCATTGATTCGCTCTGGTTCGGGGCGATGAACCCGCGTTCGGCAGCTGACGCAACGCTTGGGCGTGCGCGTCCGCAAAGCCAGATTCTCTTCGCAATACAGACGGTAAACGCGTTTCGCGTTGATCTCCCAGCCCTCCCGCCGCAGGAGAATGTGCAGACGGCGATAGCCGTACCGCGCCCGGGCGGCGGCCAGTTCCTTCAGCCTCATTCGCAAGGCAGCCTGCTCGTCTCGCCGAGGCTGATAGCGCTGACTTGATCGCGGCGCTCGCAACACCCGGCATGCCCTTCGCTCGCTGATCCCGTAGTGATCTCGGGCTACTTGGACCAGTTCGCGACGACGAGCAGGCTTCAGAGCTTTTTTGACAACGCGTCCTGCAGGATCTGCTTGTCGAGGCTGAGGTCCGCCACGAGGGCCTTGAGCTTCTTATTCTCCTCCTCCAGGAGCTTGAAGCGGCGAACCTGCGAGCAGTCCAAGCCGCCAAACTTCTTCTTCCACTGATAGTACGTCTGCTGGCGGACGCCCAGCTTCCGGCAGACCTCCTCGACCAGCACGCCGGAGTCCGCCTGCTTCAAAGCAAACGCAATCTGCTGATCCGTGAACCGAGACTTCTTCATGGCCGCATCTCCAAAAAACGCCTGGCCAGAATTCAACGCCCCTTTCTCATCATCGATGGATCAGTTTCTTGGTAGCAGGTGACCTGTTCGGTGGCCAACTCGGCCGTCGCTCCCGATCTTCTCTGCTGGCCCGAGGCTTTCGGCTAAGGCCCGTTCCCATTCTTCGGTTCGCTTCGCCTCGTCTTCGCTGCGCAGTATTGACGCGATTGTCTGCTTTTGTCGTGGCGAATCTTGTCTCGCAAGTTGATCGACGATTGCATCCGAGAAGGGAAGCAGTCGGCTCTCAGGCAGCAGTTCTGCTTCGATATCGATCACCATGCTCGGATGCAGCTGAGAGGCCAGGCTCGCCAGTGCGGCGTCGGTCAGTGCCAGGGAACTCGGTAGTTCGACCGCCGTTGCGTTCGCGATTGCCGGTTCTTCACTTGCCGCGCTGGTTCGATGCCCGCTGAGAGCGGTTAGACTTGCCAAACTCGCAATTTCGGTGCTGGACAACTCGAAGTTGTAGATGCGAAAGTCGTCGATCCGGCCGTCAAACAACGGATCGGGCCACTGGCTCTTGCCGACGTAGTTCAAAAGGGGTTCGAAGTCAGTGGGGTTGAGTGTAATGATTCCTGCGGCAGCTTGAATGCCATTCACGTACAGCCTGCCGACACTTCCGCCTAGCGTGACTGCAACGTGTACCCATTGTCCAGTGGGCAGTTGCGAAGTCTCCAGCATTTGCTCAGCCCCGTTACCGGAGTTGGTGATGGCAAACCGCAAGGTGTTGCCGCCAGAGCGGGGCGTGAGAAACATGTACTGGGTCGTATTGTTGCCAAAGTCGAAAATTCGCTGCCAGACCCCGCCGCCATCCCAGTAGACCCAGGCGGCAATCGAGATATCTTCGTGGTTGGCGACGCTGGCGGGCAGCGTGACATAATCGTCCACGCCATCGAGATTGATCGCCAGACCGTTGGCGCCACCCACGTAGGTTGGCCCGCCGGTCGCGGTGGCGTCGTTCAGCCCAGAGCTGTCGGAGGTGTTTCCATCAAATGCGTAGTGCGCGACTAACACGTCCCCGTTGTATGGCTCAGCGATTGCGCCGTAATTCTCCTGCCAATCGCTGAGTCCCTGCGAGCTAAGAGGAATATTCGATTCCCCGCGCTGCCAACTGAGAAAGTCAAATCCATCGACTCGGGAATTCAGATCGAAGTCTCCGCTCGGTGGCAGATTGAAACCGGGATACACTTCGCGGACGTCGCTGAGAATCTCATTCGCCGTGCGGGCGTCGGAGTAAATGCGAAGCGAATCCATGGCGCCGCGAAAACCGCCGCCAGTCAGACCACGACCCAATAGGGCGTAACTCGAACGAAGCTGATGCGGGTCGACCGTGACATTCGTTCGCGTGGAAACTGCCGAACCGTTGACGTAGAGCACGGCCGTGTCGCCGCTGAATGTTACCGCCACGTGCTGCCAGGTCCCGGCTGCTAAAGGAGCGATTCCACGGAGTTCGTGTTCCGCCCCATCGACTGCAATCACAAATTTGACGCCGCCCTCGTCCGACGTGGGCTGCAAAGCCATGTAATTATCAGGGTCGCTGCCAAACTCCAGAATCCGCTGATTCGCCTCGCCCTCGCCATCCCACCGGGCCCAGAGCGCGATTGTGTAATCACGCCAGTGGGCCAATTCGGGGCTGAGCTCGATAAATTGGTCGTCGCTACCGAACTGCAAAATCCCGCCCAAGTCGTTCCCCGCTGTCGACTCGCTGAGAATCCATTGCGGCGCGGCGTTACTCACCCAGCCGTAAGTGGTATTGAATGAGTCCCACACCGCGTTGTCGTCTGGCGTAGCGAAATCGTACTGGGCAAAGAGATTGTCATACTGCACGGACATCAATGGAGTTTCTTCGGCCGATGGCTCGCCATTGAATTGAACGCCCCGGTCGGTGACCAGACCTGTACCGGCAGCCAGGCCCGAGGAGGCGACCAGCGCGTTGCCGTTCATCTGTGCATTGTCGACGACACCGTACCCTTTGATGACGGTTTCGCCCGCCACCACGGTGCTGTTGTTGAAAATCCACGCGTAGTCTAATAGGAGCGCATTGCCGCGTATTTGCCCCGCTTCGACCCGCGCGTCGCCCTCGACGCGAGCGAACTGAGAGATCGTGCCGCCAACGATGGTGGCGTAATCATCGACAATCGCGCTGCCGCTCACGGCGCCGCCTTGCACGGTTGCATGACCGCGCACGATGGCCGACCCGCTCACAGTACCGCCGGTGACCACGGCGTAGTCTTCGATTCTGGCATTGCTGTTGACCGAGCCGCCCAACACCATGGCGTTGTATCCAATATAAACCGACGACGGGACCGCAACCCTTTTCCAGCCGCCTAGCAGCCCGTTGAAAAACCGGTCCTTGACGCCGGTGCTATAACAGCGGTCGTTGAAGCGATCGCCCCCTGGAGGATGCGGGATTATGGCCT
>PABB01000064.1 GCA_002702655.1 Planctomycetaceae bacterium | reverse complement strand
CGAGGCCCCTGCCGAGCCGACTCCGGGCGCCCGCTTCCGGGTCGGCCGGAGCCTCGCCCTCCCGGAATTCGCTTGACTCGGTTTTTAGCCACGGCTACAATCCGGCGACGTTGTAGCACTGGCTACATTTCTGCCGCCGTCACGTTTCGCGACAAGTCATGCCACATTCCGTCAAAACTCGCCGCGGGTTCACACTGGTCGAATTGCTCGTGGTGATCGCCATCGTGGGCGTGTTGATTGCGCTGTTGCTGCCGGCGATTCAGGCCGCGCGGGAGGCGGCGCGGCGCGTCCAGTGCACCAACAACCTGAAACAGCTCGGCTTGGCGGCGCAGAATTTTGAATCCGCGACCAAGACGTTGCCGCCGGGATACGCCTCGCGGAGCCTGGAATCGCCGCCCCACCCTGGGCGCGATCCGCAAACCTGGGACGCTCCGCCCGGCTGGGGATGGACGGCGTTTCTGTTGCCGCATCTGGAACAAGCCGCCCTCAGCGAGCAAATCGACACCAATGCGCCGATCTGGGACACGGCGCTCGCCGCCATCGTCGCGACGCGGATTGAGATGCTGTTGTGCCCCTCTTCCACGGGCGATCGCGAACCGTTCGCCGTCGCCAGCGAAGCCGGCGATCCGCTGCTGATCGCCGGTCGCGAGGTGATTCTCGGCCGCTCCCACTACGTGGCGAGCCACGGGCAGGAGTCGTGCTGGGGCGAGTGCGGCGCCCAAGCGACCAACACCGTGTTCACGAACATCTACACCAGCGAAACGCGCGAGATTGCCATCGGCGGCGACGTTTCGCTGTTTGCCGATGGTCCGTTCTACCGCGACTCGCAGGTGGCGTTTCGCGAGATCACCGACGGCCTGACGAACACGATTTTTTTTGGCGAGCATTCGTCCGCGCTGAGCGACAAGAGTTGGGCCGGCGTCGTGCCGGGGGCGTTCGTTCATCCGCGGCTCCGCACTCCCGAGAACGGCCCCGACGCAGCCGCCACGCTGACGCTGGTGCATGGCGGACCTTCTGGCGGCGAGTTGGACATTACGGGCCTGCCGATCATTCACCCCGTGAATTTCCCGACGCTCCACGTGGGGCAGATGTACGCCGAGCATCCCGGCGGCGGTAACGTGTGCCTGGGCGACGCGTCGGTGCGTTTCGTCTCCGAAGATATCAACCTGATCACATGGGCGGAGTACTCCAGCATGAACGAGTCGGACGGCCCGGGGGCGGAGCTATGAGCAGCCCCGCGCGATCGCCGGCGATTGCCGTCGTCCTCTCCGCAGCTGGAGCCCTGCTGACGGGCTGCGGCGGCTACGGGCCGGTGAGTCCGGCGGCCTACGACTTGGCCAAGGGCGTCTACTCCGTGACAAGCCGCGAAAGCGCTGAGCATTTGGACGTGCTCGCCAGTAAAATCGACGAGGCCGCGGGCGCCGGGCAGCTCACTGGCGACGAACAACTCTGGCTGCGCGACATGGTCGCCACGGCCCGCAACGGCGATTGGGCCGCGGCGCGCGACGCAGCCCGCACGATGATGGAAGACCAAATTGACGACGCCAACCGACACTAGTCTTGAACTCGGTCCCCACAGGAAGGGCGAGGCTCCTGCCGAGCCGGCGCCGGGCGCCCGCTCCAAGCTCGGCAGGAACCTCGCCCTCCTAGCGTGGCTCGCCCTGGCGGCCGTGCTGGGCTGCACGCCGCATGAAGCGCATGATTCGGCGACGGGCCACGCAAAGGCCAATCACCGGTACGCGGGCGACGGCCCCGTGCGGGTCGTGTGCACCACGGGTCAGGTGGCAGAGCTGGTGCGCCGCGTGGGGGGCGACCGCGTGCGCGTGGAAGCGCTGATGGGCCCCGGAGTGGATCCCCACCTCTACAGCCCGGCTGCCTCGGACGTCTCGCGGCTGACCGAAGCCGACGCCATCGTCTACAACGGCCTGCACCTAGAGGGGCGCATGGCGGAGCTGTTCGAGAAGCTCGCCGACCGGCGATTCACCTTGGCCGTGACCGCGGGGTTGGTCGAGCGCCGTGACGCGCGGTTGCGCAAGCCGCCGGAGTTCGCCGATTTGTACGATCCGCACGTCTGGCACGACGCCGCGTTGTGGGCCGATTGCGTGGCCGACGTGGCCGCGGCGCTGGGCGAGTTTGATCCGAAGTTCGCCGAGGCGTATCAAACCAACGCCGCGACCTACCGGGAGGAGTTGCTGGCCAGCGACGCGGAGTGTCGCGAGTCCATCGCCGCGTTGCCGCAGGCCCGCCGCGTGCTGATCACCGCCCACGACGCCTTCGGCTACTACGGCGCCGCGTACGGACTGGAGGTGTTTGGCCTCAAAGGCATCAGCACCGAAGAAGAAAAGGACCTGGCATGGCAGGCCGAGCTGCAGCGGATAATCATCGACCGCAATATTCCGGCGGTGTTCGTCGAGTCGGCCGTGGCGCCGCGCGTGCTGCAGGCGCTGGTCGAGCCAGTCCGCGGCAGCGGTCATGACCTGCAACTTCCCGACGAGCCGCTGTACGCCGACGCCCTGGGGCCGGCCGACAGCGACGCGGCGACTTACTCTGGTATGCTACGACACAACACCCGCGTGATCGTCGAAGCGTTGGCTCCGTAGAGCTTCCTGGCTCGCAGTGGCGCGTTGGCGCTTACTCCGCAGACTCGGCATCACATCGCTCTCGCTATGGCCGCCTGACCATGACGCCTGCCTTTGAAATCCACGACATGACGGTGGCGTACCATCGCCGCCCGGTCTTGTGGGATATCGACCTGCAGGTCCCCGAGGGCAAGCTCGTGGGGATCATCGGCCCCAACGGCGCCGGCAAGACGACGCTCATCAAGGCCGCGCTGGGACTCACGCCGCTGGCCAGCGGAAAGGTCGAAATCTACGGCAAACCTTACGCCCAACAACGGAAAATGGTCGGCTACGTCCCCCAGCGGGAAAGCGTCGATTGGGACTTTCCCGTCTCGGTCCACGACGTGGTGATGATGGGCACGTACGGACGCCTGGGGTGGATCCGCCGCCCGGGTCGCACCCAGCGGCTGCTCGCCGAGCGGTGCCTGGAGCAGGTGGGCATGCTGCCGTTCGCCAAGCGGCAGATCCGGCAACTGTCCGGCGGCCAGCAGCAGCGCGTCTTTTTGGCCCGCGCACTGGCCGAGCAAGCCCGGATCTACTTTCTCGACGAGCCGTTCGCGGGCGTCGACGCCGCCACCGAAACGGCCATCGTGGAGTTACTTCAAACGCTGCGCGGCCAGGGTTGCACGGTGTTCGTCGTCCACCACGACCTGGAGACGGTGCGGCACTATTTCGACTACGTGATTCTGCTGAATATGCGACTGGTTGCCTGCGGGCCGGTGCATTCGACGTTCACTCCTGAGAACCTGCAGAAGACGTACGGCGGGCGGCTGACGATTCTGGACGCCGCAGCCGAAGCCATGCGCCAGGGCGAGCCGGGCCCATGATCGCGCTGAGCCTTGCCGCCAAGGTCATGCTGGGCGCCGGGTTGCTGGGCGCCGTCGCGGGCGTGGTTGGCGCGTTCGCCGTGCTGCGCGGGCGCTCGCTGGCCGGCGATATGCTTGCTCACGCGGCGCTGCCAGGCGTCGTGCTGGCCTTCATGCTGACCGGTTCGCGGAATCTGGCGACGCTGTCGGCCGGCGCGCTGGCGACGGGCTTGGCCGCCATTGGGTTGATGACGCTGGCGGTACGGTGGACGCGCACTAAGGAAGACGCCGCGATCGGCACGGCGCTGAGCACGTTCTTCGGCCTGGGCGTCGTGCTCCTGAGCCGCGTCACCCGGAGCGAGGCCGGGGGCAATAGCGCCGGCCTGAATTCGTTTCTATTCGGCGAGCCCGGCAACATGCTCACCAGCGACCTGGTGCTGCTGGCCGTGGTCGGCGGGGCGGCGCTAGTGATCGTCGTGCTGCTGTTCAAGGAGTTCCGGCTGGTGTCGTTCGACCCCGACTTTGCCGCGTCGCAAGGTTGGCCGGCCACGGGCATCGACCTGACGATGATGGCGCTGGTCGCGGCGATCACGATCGTCGGCCTGCCGATGGTCGGCGTCGTGTTGATGGCGGCGATGATCATTCTGCCGGCGATCACGGCTCGGCTGTGGACGCACCGATTGCAGACGCTGTTGATGCTGGCCGCCGCCCTGGGCGCGGTGGCGGGGGCCGTGGGCGCCCGCGTCGGCCATGGCATTCCCGCGGGGCCGGCGATCGTGCTCACGGCAGCGGGGCTGTTTCTGATCTCGCTGCTGGCGGCGCCAGAGCAGGGACTGGTAGTGCGAGCCATCCACGAGTTGCGTCTGCGCCGCCGGGTCGCCCAGGATCACTTGCTGCGGTCGCTCTTCGAACTGACCGAGTCGCAGTTGGCTGAAACATATGAACCCGTGACTCAATTCAAGCTATTGCGTGCTGATCGCCATTGGTCCGCGAGCCGCTTGCGTCGCCTGCTCGACCGCAACCAGCTGCAGGGGTTGCTCACGGTGGCGGGGGACAGCGTGCGACTGACGCCGGTGGGGGTGCGCGCCGCGGCCGAGGCCGCCCGCCGCCACCGCTTGTGGGAGCTGTACATGATGCGGTTTGCCGGCGCCGCGTCCGACCATGTCGACCGCTCGGCCGACGATGTCGAGCACATGCTGCCAGCGTCGGTTCTGCTGGAACTGGAAGCGGAACTGTCGACCGCGCCGGGGCAACGGGCGTCGCTGCCGCCGGTGCCCCCCTCGCCGCATCCCACAGAGGAGCCCGCGCCATGATCGGCTTCGCGTGGGGTTCCGCCGCCGCACTCGCACTTGCTTGGCCGTCGACCGCCGATTGGTGGATCATGGCGACCGGCGCCGTGACCGCAGCTTCCTGCGCGGTGCTGGGGGCGTTTTTGGTGCTGCGGCGCATGAGCATGATGGGCGACGCGATCTCCCACTCGGTACTGCCGGGACTGGCCGCGGCGTTCTTGCTGACGCGATCGTACAGCATTGGCCCGCTGTTGGCGGGCGCGCTGGTCGCGGGGCTGCTCACAGCACTGCTGACCCAAACGCTGCACCGCTACGTGCGGCTGCCGGCCGACGCCAGCATGGGCGTGGTGTTCACCTCGCTCTTCGCGCTGGGCGTGGTGCTGATCACCCAGGTCAAGGGCGTGCACTTCGACCGGCAGTGCGTGTTCGAGGGAGCAATCGAATTGGCCCCGCTGTACACGATATCGATCGCGGGGATCGAGGCGCCGCGGGCGCTGGTCGTGGCGGGGGTCGTGCTGGCGATCAACGCCGCGGTCCTGCTGCTGCTGTGGAAGGAGATGAAGCTCAGCGCATTCGATCCGGCGCTCTCCACGACCATGGGCTTTCCGGCTGGACTGATGCACTACGTGCTGATGAGCCTGGTCGCGCTGACCGCGGTCGCTTCGTTCGAGGCGGTGGGCTCCATCCTGGTGGTCGCCATGCTGATCGTGCCCGCCGCCACGGCCCACCTGCTGGCGGACCGGCTGGGCGCCATGGTTCTGCTGTCGGCCGGACTCGGGGCCGCCAGCAGCGTGCTGGGGTTCGCTTTGGCGTCGCACTTCGACACCAACATCGCCGGCATGATGGCGGTGGCCGCGGGGGGGCTGTATGGATTGGCGGCGCTGTTTTCGCCCCGCTACGGCGTCGTTAGCGCCGTGATCCGCAACGCGCGACTCGCCCTGCGGGTAATTCGCGACGATCTGCTGGGCGTGATGTACCGGCTGGAGGAACTGGCCGTCGATCGTCGGCTGACCAGTCGCGACGCCGTACAAGCCGTGGGCGGCAGCCCGCTGGCACGGTGGGGGCTCGCCGGTCTGATTCGCCGTCGCCAAGTGTTGCGGCGGGGCGAGACGCTGGAACTGAGCCCCGAAGGCCGCGCCGCCGCGCAGCAACTCGTGCGCGCACACCGGCTATGGGAGAACTACCTGGTGCAATACCTGGGGCTGCCGCTGGACCACGTGCACGAGCCGGCCCATCGCGTCGAGCATTTCCTCGACCCCGAGTTGCAGGCCTCGCTGGAGAGAAAGCTACCTGATGCGACGCACGACCCGCACGGGCGCGACATCCCCAGTTGATGCCGCGACGCGCCAACGCCGCCCGTTCGTAGCGCTGCGAGTCGGATCGCCTCAACAGCGACCGGCGCGCCGTTGCCGCGGTCGCCTGCGGAACGCCGCGCGGCCGGCAAGGCTGCCCAAGTAGCCGTACACGAATGCGGCGACGATGATGCCGACGTACGCGCGGTCCTGCACCACCGAACCCACGCGCAATGCCGAGTCGGGCGACCACAACGTCCAGGGCAACAGCCGGTGAATGATCGGCCGGCCGATCACCGGCACGAATTCGGCGACGAGAATCAACCCGCTGCCGATGGCGTAGCCGCCCGCGGCGGCGCGCCGTTGTCCGCGGGCAAACAGGGCCGTCGCCACGGCGACCACCTGCGCCGCCAACGCGGCCTCGGTCAGCAGCGGCGCCCACCACGACCGCGGATTGACCAGCGCCGCTGCGGCGAGCGCCGCGAACGTCAAGGCGGCCAACCACCACGTCACCGAAACGCCGCGGCGAGCCTCGGGTTCTTGCGGGGTGCGGCGACGCACGCGCCGCGGTGCGGGCCGCCGAGCCACGGTCTCTCTGTCGTCAAACTCATCGGGGCGCCGGCGACGCTTGCGGCGACGAGTACGGAGGGGAACATCGCTCAGCGGCATGATCGGTACCTCTCTGAGAATCTGTTTGCGATTCGATTACACAGGGCTGCCGCCGTCGGGGCCAACGCGGGCGCGTCGTTCGGCCTCGGCTTTGAGCGCCGCCAGGTCGTCGGCAATCATCGTGCGCATGGTTCGCGACATCATCCAGGTGAGCGGCGCCATGAGAATCATCATCAGCCGGGCGAGCGCCCCTTGAGGCTGCGGCGTCATGACGAACTCGACGACGGCGCCGTCGCCCTCGGGTCGGAAGCGGTGCTCGCAGACGATTCTGCACCCGCAGGAGACTGACGACAGCGCCACGCGATGGGGGGGCTCCCAGCCGGTCACGGTCATCTCCTCCGTGGCGTCCCGACCGAACATGGTGCGCGTCTCGCGAAAGCGGGTTCCCAGCCCCACCGGGCCGCCACAGACGAACTCGACCTCTTGGATCCCCGGCACAAAGGCGGCGAGTTGGGCAAAATCCGTAGCGGTTTGAAACACAATCTCCGGCGGCGCATCGACGGTCACCGATAGCCTCAGGTCACCCATAGCAAGAAACCACCGGAAGTACGCTTGCGGCAAGATGGCGGAATGCCGCTAGGGTACCCAATGATCCGTCGCGTCGCGACTATTTGGCGATCAACCCGCGAAGGATCGTGAGGTTGGTTACATCCAAATCCTCGCCATCCTCCTCGCCCTTGGGCGTTTCCATGTACATGGGCACGCGGCGGAAGCGGCGATCATTCAGCAGCCAGCGGAACGGTTCGACGCCCATCTCGCCGCGGCCGATGCCCGCGTGGCGATCGACCCGCGAGCCAAACTTGGCCTTGCTGTCGTTCAAGTGGAACGCCTTGATTTGCCCCAGTCCCACGATTTTGTCGAACTGCCGCATGGTGGCCAGGTAGTCCTTTTTCGCCTGCAGCGGATATCCCGCCGCGAACACGTGGCAGGTATCCAGGCACACGCCCAGGCGATCGGGATCGCGGACCCCGTCCATCACGGCGGCCAGATGCTCGAACTTCCACCCCAGGTTGCTGCCCTGTCCGGCGGTCGTTTCCAGCAAGCACTTCGCCGCAATGCCGCGGGTTTGCTTGTGGACTTCGTTCAGCCCACGTGCGATCCGCTTGAGGCCCTTCGCTTCGCTGCTGGTCGTGTAGGCGCCGGGATGGGCGACCACGTACGGGATGCCCAGCAGCTCGGCCCGCTGCAGCTCGACGATGAAGGCGTCGATGGACTTCTTCCACAACTCGTCGTCGGGGCTGGCGAGGTTGATCAGGTACGAATCGTGCGAAATGGGATGGGCGATTCCCAATTCGGCCAGCGTGGCACGAAACCGCTCCGCTTCGGCGTCAGAGATCGGCTTGGCGCGCCATTGGTTGTTGTTCTTGGTGAACAACTGCACGCAGTCGCAGCCCGCGCGGGCGGCGGCCTGGACGGCTTTGTAGTAGCCGCCGGCAATCGACATGTGGGCTCCCAGAATGGCCATGACGGCGTCAGCCTAGCGGGCCGCGCGGCGACCGGCCAGGGGGCGGTTGAGGGCCGGGCGGGGGCGCCGTACAATCCCGGGCTCGCGGCGGCATCTGGGGGAGCAGTACCTACGGAGGTCGCGGCGATTTGCCCGACAACCCACCCCCTCGAATCACCGGCCCCGGCCGACATCCGACCATGGAACGCACCTTTATCCTGCTGAAGCCCGACTGTGTCCAACGCCGCCTGATGGGCCGGATCCTCGCTCGATTCGAGGACAAGGGGCTGAACGTCGTCGCCATGAAGATGCTGCGGATCACGCCCGAACTGGCCAAGCAGCACTATGCCGAGCACGTCGAAAAGGGGTGGTACCCGACGCTGGAGGAGTTCATCACCGGCGGGCCGGTCGTGGCCGCGGTGCTGGAGGGGCTGGAGGCGATCCGCGTGGTGCGCGACATGCTGGGCGCCACCAACGGACTGAACGCCACCCCCGGGACGATCCGCGGCGACTTCAGCAGCAGCCGGCAGATGAACCTGGTGCACGGCTCGGACGGCGCCGAATCGGCGGCCCGCGAGATCGCGCTGTACTTCACCGACGACGAGTTCTGCGACGACACGCCGACGATCGCCGCGTGGCTGCGAGCTGCGGACGAAGCGTAGGTCGAGTCTTCGACGTTGCGGACGAAACAGGCGCGGATGCCGGCCAAGAATTTCCGCTGCGCCGGAGTTGCGCGCCGCCGTGCGCTACAGCGTCAGCAGCGAGAGGCTGACATGCATCATTCGCTCTTCGAGCCGCACGGCCTCGGGATCGTCGAGTTCAAAGCTCACGGTCGCGAAATTTAGGCCGCGAGCGTAGGCGATCGTCACGTTCTGGCCGACCAGCACCGAGGGCACGGTGATGTGCGAGAACCCGAATTCGGTCTTCGCCAGACTCGACTTGATGCCGCCGACGATGATATTCGTGATTTCGCCGGCGCCGTCGACGACCATGCTGGTCAGCTTGCCGTGCTCGTCGCCCAGCAGACCCTCGACGGCTCGCACAGCAAAGCGTTCGGCCATGTTCACCGTGGCGAAGCCGGTCACCTTGCCATGCACGCCAATCATGCCGGTGACAATGCCCGTCTGCTGAGTCGGCACGCTGGAGACGCCGGTGCAGCGGACCTTCAATCCGCACATCACCATGGCATTGCTCACCGATTTTTGCACGGCGTCGAGCAACTCCGGGCGAACGCTTACGCTTTGGAGGACCGACGGTTCAGCAACGGCAGACATGGCAAGTTCAATCTCAAAGGGCGTTTGAACGGGTGAACGCAGCGGCGCCGACGTAGGGGCGACGGGGAAGTATGGGTCAGGCCGTGCAACGGGACAGCGGGTCCCGCAAGCTGGCTGGCTGAATTCAGCACCATTTGGCCGCTACGGTCGTTACAGCCCGCCCCGACGGAATGTCTGGCGCCGAGTTCCGTCCGGATGCCCGGCGCGGCGAGAATCGACAGCAGCGCCGCTCACAGCCGCCGGCGTTCAGCCGACAGCTCGTAGCGGCGAATCTTGCGGTCGAGGGTCGACCGTTCGATGCCCAGGATTGACGCCGCTTTGCTCTTATTCCAGCGGGTCGCGGTGAGGGTCCGCAGAATATGGACCCGCTCGATATCGGCCAGCGAGGCCGGTTCGTAGCCCACTTTTTCGTCCTCGTCGCCGCCGATTTCCGTGTCGCCGGCCGTCTTCAGATGCGACAGGACCAGGTCGTCGTGATCGACGAATTCGCCGCGAGCGAGCACCACGGCGCGCTCGATGACGTTTTTCATCTCGCGCACGTTGCCCGGCCAGCGGTATCGCAGTAGCTCCTCCATCGCACGGGGCGAAAACCCCTTGAGCTTACGCCCAGTCTCTTCGTTGAACTTGCGAAGAAAGTGCTCGGCCAGTTCGGGGATGTCCTCGGGCCGCTTCCGCAGCCCCGGCACGATGATCTCCAGCACGTGCAGCCGGAAGTATAGATCGCGGCGGAATTTTCCCTCGGCGACGTCTTTCTCCAGATCGCGGTTGGTGGCGGCAATGGTCCGCACGTCGACCTTGATCTGCTGGGCGCCGCCGACGCGCTCAAACGGGTGGCCTTCCAACACGCGCAGGAACTTGGCCTGGATTGTGGGACTCATCTCGCCGATTTCGTCGAGCATCAGCGTCCCTTTGTGGGCCTGCTCGAACTTGCCGATCTTGCGTTCGGTGGCGCCGGTGAACGCCCCCTTCTCGTGGCCGAACAGTTCGCTTTCCAGCAGCGTCTCGGACAACGCCGCGCAATTCAGGCACACGAACGGTCCCTTGCTGCGGGGGCTGGAGAAATGAACGGCGCGGGCGACCAGCTCCTTGCCGACGCCGCTCTCGCCGCGGATGAGCACCGTGGCCCGACTGGGCGCCGCGCGGGCGATCTGCTGCGTCACGCGGGCCATCACGTCGCTGGAGCCGACAATCTCGCTTTGCACGCCCAACTGCTCGCGGAGTTGGACGTTTTCGCTGCGCATCTGGTTCAGGTTTTCGGCTAATTCTTGCCGCTTGCTCAGGTTCTGTAGCGCCACCCCGACGGTATCGGCCACGGCCAGCGTGAACTCCAAATCCTCCGGGTCCGTGCTGCGATCGGGGTCGGTCGAGTACATGTGCATCAACCCCAGGGACTGCCCCTCGAGCCGAATCGGCGCACAGATCACGCTGGTGGCGAGGATATCGCCGCGGCTGTCGCGATTGCCCAATTGGCTGTCGTCCATCACGTTGCGGGCCATGACCGCTTGGCCCTCGCGCATCACCGTGCCGGCCAGGAAGGCGGACACGCGGTGGTACGAGTGGTCGGTGTCGCTGCGCGAGGCGACGACTTCCAGCTCCTCGCCGACGCGCTGGCCCGTCTCGTCGCGCCGTCGCAGCAGCACCGCGCCGGCGTCGACCTGGGTGCCCTCGAACAAACCGTTGAGCGCCACGTTAGCCAGCGAGACGACATCGGTGCCCTTAGCCAACTCGAAAGCCAGCCGGCACAACTTGGCGGCGGCGCGGCCGAGCTTGGGGCTCGACTCGTCGCCTTCTTCCAATTGCGGAGCGTCGAGGAATCGGGTCTGTCCTTTGCGGTGCGTGATCGTGGTCGGCTCGAACCCGTCGAGGACGCTCTCTTCGTCCGGGCCGATCGGCATGACGAGTTCGCCGCCCTCGCCGTCGACAGGCTTGGACGATTTGAGCAGCGTCGACGTGTCGGGGAACGCCGCGGCCAAATCGTCGACGTACGCCAAGTGCGAGTTGCCGATCTGAATGATGTCGCCCGGCTGCAGATCGTAGTCGCGCGTCACGCGCTCGCCCGCGACCAGCGTGCCGTTGCGGCTTTCCAGATCGCGCAGCCGCCACGCGCCGCCGGCTTGGAAGACCTCCGCATGGGTCCGGCTACACCGCTCGTCCTTTACGACGATGGCATTGGTGGGCGCACGACCGATCGTCACCGACTCGCCCGGCACCAGCCGAATCACGTCGGCCCATTTGGACCCGTCGCGAATGATGAGATAGCCGCTGCTGGACATGCGGGTTTCGAGACGAATGACGGAGAGGACGAAGCTACAGCAGGGTCGATCGGCTGCTAGCCGCCCGGGTGTTCAATTTTGCCACACTGGGCGTCACTTACACCATATTCAACCGAGGCGGGCGCATTCAAGCTGGAACTGCCGAAGTGGCCTGCTCGCAATGATTTACGGAGCCGCCTGGAAGGCCGATGCGCCCGCGGGTAACCACAACGCCCGCTGCCAGGGGCCGGCAGGTTCGGATCACGCCGATTGACGCGGTTTTTCGGCCGGCGCCCGCGGGCCGGGGAAATCAAAACTGTTGAATGGCAAAGGGTTAGCAACTACTCTGAAGAAATCGGCGGGGTAATTTGGGCGAGGTCAGCTCAGCCCCGCTTTGCGGAACAGAACCAGCCCCGCCCGGGGACGCATCGCGTAGTCATCCGGGGGCGGGCTTCACGTCTCATCGCTGTTTGCGTCCTCCGGCGAGCCGGCCGGACATGCAGCGGCGACCCTGGAGATTTTGACCGTGCGGAAGCTACTTACTTGCTGCCTCCTCGTGTGTGCCTGCGTGGCCGGGACGAACCAGTCATTTGGCCAAATCATCGCCGGCGGATTCCAGCGCGGCGTGGGCGGCGTGTCGATTGACGCCCAGGGCGTGCTGTCGGCCCCCACGACCGTCGACCAGGAGTCGCTGGACGCCGCTCGCGCTGCGGCGAATCTGGCCACGCCCGATCAGTTCGAGAAATTCGAGCCGCTGCGCGCCATCTCGCTGAAATGGCTTGAAGAAACGGTCGCACGCTGCAAGGCCGAAGGCGCGCCGCTGCCCCCCGAGGTGGAGTGCGTCGGCGGTCTGCAACGGATCCGCTACGTGTTTGCCTATCCCGAGCGGAACGACATTGTGCTGGTCGGCCCGGCCGAAGGCTGGCAGTTCGACCGGCTGGGGAACGTCGTCGGCAAGACGACGAACCTGCCGGTGATTATGCTCGACGATCTGATGGCGGCCCTGCGTAGCGGCCCGCAGTCGCGCGTCGAGGCGATCACCTGCTCGATCGAGCCCACCGGCGAGGGGCTGCAACGCGTGCAGAACCTGCTGTCGCAGATGCGTACCATGGGCAATCCCGACGAGACGGCCGACGCGATCGAAGACGCGCTGGGGCCGCAGCAGATCATCGTCACCGGCGTGCCGGGCAGCAGCCATTTTGCTCGCACGCTCGTCGCCGCCGACTTCCGCATGAAGCGGCTGGCCATGAATTTCGAAGACGCGCCGATTTCCGGCCTGCCGAGTTTTCTGCAGATGATGAGCGGTCGCGCCAAGAGCCTCACCCCGCGGTGGTGGTTGGCGCCCAGCTACGAGCCGCTCGCCCAGGACGCCGACGGCCTGTCGTGGGAACTGCGCGGCGCCGGCGTGAAGTGCCTGACCGAGAACGACTACGTCGCCGCCAACGGCGAGAAGCAGCGCACGGGCCAGTCCGATCCGCTCGCCGCCAAGTGGGCGAAGCTGATGACCGAGCATTACGAAGAGTTGGCCGCAGTGGACTCGACCTTTGGCCAATTGCGCAACCTGATGGATCTGGCCGTGATCGGCGCCATTGTCGATCGCGAGCAGATGCTCGAGCGGGCCGGCCTGTCGGCGCCGATGCTGATGGGCGGCCAGGAGTTGGTCGAACTGCCGGCTCCCACGCAGACGGCCAGCAAGGCCAGCCTGCTGAAGAAGGGCCGCAACTGGATCGTCACCGCCTCAGGCGGCGTCGAGATCCTGCCCTGGCAGGTCGTAGAAAACAACGTCCGCGAGTCGCTGGCCGATGTGCGGGCCCAGTTTGCCAAGTAAGCGAGCCTCGGCGTTTCGCGACAGCAGACGTCCGAAGGCTGCAAAAATAAAAAAGCCGCAGCGAGATCTCGCTGCGGCTTTTTCTTTTTGCAAGCTGCTACTGCTGGCGGTCACCGTGCAGAGCGGTGCTGCGCTCGGCCCAGCGCTGCGGCTGTCTTCAATGCTCAGTTCGCCGCACCATCGGCGGCCGCTTTCTTCTTCCACACGCGCGGCAGCACCACGTCGCGGGCCAAGCCGAGCTTCTCCAGAACGCGGATCGTGAGCCAGGTCACGTCGAACTCCCACCACTTGTGTCCGTGGGCGGCGGCGCGTTGGTCGGCGTGGTGATTGTTGTGCCAACCCTCGCCATTACTCCACAGGCCGACGAGGACGTTGTTGCGACTGTTGTCGCTGGTGTCGTAGTTGCGGTAGCCCCAAACGTGGGTCACCGAGTTCACGCTCCACGTGATGTGCCACGTGGCCACGGTGCGGACAAAGACGCCCCACACGAGCAAGCTCAGCCCAAACTGCAATCCGGCCGCCGCTCCGCCGCTAGCGTAGCCGATGAGAAACCCGGGCACGAAAAAGACAAACATGCTGGCCAGGTAAACGTACAGCCAATTCGATCCCCGCTCCAGCTTTCTGTAGAACTTGTCGCGGAGGATGTCGCGGGTGTACTTCTCGTAGTAGTTCACGTTGGTGAAGTCGCGGTTGACGAACATCAACCAGCCGCAGTGCCCCCACAGAAAATCGACCAGCGGGCTGTGCGGGTCGGGACGCTCGTCGCTATGGCGGTGGTGGATGCGATGCATCGCCACCCAGCACGCCGGCGTGTCTTGCAGCGTGCAGACGCCCAGGATGGCGAAGAAGTGCTCCAGCCACTTGGGCGTGACAAACCCCTGGTGCGTCAGCAGCCGGTGGTAACACAGGTTGATGCCCAGCGTGCCAAACACGTACAACCCCAGCACGGCCAGCACGACGCCGGTCCAGCTGAAAAAGTACGGCACAAACGCCAGGCACGCCAACACATGCACCAGCGGAATGCCGATCGCGTACTTCCAGCGCACGCGCACGGGGTTGACCGCCGTCTCGGGGCGATCGAGGGCCCGTTCGGTGGCGGGAGTCGTGTCGTGGACTTGCGGCTGTTCGTCGAGATCGTAGTCAACGCCGGGGTCTGTCGAAGTCGTGGACATTGCTGCGCAAGGGGGAGGGAGAAGCGTGCGACACGGATGCGGAGGGGCGGCGCTGCCGGGGCGATCCTACGTGAATCTCCCGCGGGTGCGTAGACAGTGAGTATACTCCGGTGGCCAGTGGCCCCCAAGTGAGACTCGCGGCCCTCCCGACGCTTTCCACCTCAACCGCAGCCGAAAATGCCCGGTTCCCCAACCGCCAACTCAAGCCGCTTCCTGGACATTCGCCCCGGGGAGCGGGCCCCGCTAGCCCTGGCCGCGGCGTGGTTTTTCTGCGTGTTGGCGGCGTATTACCTGATCCGCCCCATCCGGGAGGTGTACGGCGTTTCGTTCAGTCCGGCGGAGCGCACCCGCTCGTTCGGGACCACGCTGGCGGTGATGCTCGTGGCGGCCCCGCTGTACGCCGCGTTGGTCGCGGCCGTGCCGCGCCGGCGGCTGGCGCCCGCAGTGTACGGCCTGTTCATTCTGTGCCTGATCGGTTTCCGCTGGGCGGCTGCAATTCACCCCGCCGAGCCGCCTATGTGGCTGCGGTGGGCGTTCTTCGTGTGGGTCAGCGTCTTCAATCTGTACGTGGTGACGCTGTTCTGGAGCACCGCCGTGGCGGTCTTTTCGGGCGACCAAGGCAAGCGACTGTTCGGGCCGATCGCCGCGGCGGGTACGCTGGGCGGCATCGCCGGGTCGCAGTTGCATAAGGCCCTGGCGGTTGCGGCCAGTCCGGCCGACTCGCTGCTGCTGTCGGCGGGACTGCTGGGAATCGGCATCGCCCTGGCGGCCCGGCTGTTGCGGCTCGACGCGCCGCCCGCGCCACCGGGCCGCGACCGCAGCGAGGCGACCTGGCTCGCCGTCTGGGGCGGCGCCGTCGACGTCCTGCGATCGCCCTACCTGGCGGGCATCGGTCTGCTGATCGCGCTGACCAGCGTGTGCGCCACGGCCGTCTACCTGCAGATGCTGGAGTTGGTCGCCCAGCGGATCCCCGACGCCGCCGACCGCGGCGCTTGGTTCGCCGATCTGAACACCTACCAAAACGCCCTCACGCTCGTCGGCCAGGCGGTGGGCGCCGGGTGGATGATGCGGACCGTGGGCGTCGGCGCCACGCTGGCGTTGGGCCCCGTCGTTTACTTTGCGGGATTCACGGCTATTGCGTTGGGCTACGCGTCGCTGCCGCTGCTGGGGGCGTTTGACGTGGCCCAACGCTTCGCCGGATTCGCGTTCGGCGTGCCGGCGCGCGAAGTCCTCTTTACTGCCGTCGCGCCCGACGAGAAGTATCGCGCGAAGGCGTTCGCCGATACCGTTTTGAAGCGTGCCGGCGACTTTGGCGCCGCGGCGGGTTTTCAGCGGATGGCCGCCGCGGGCGTCTCCGCAGCCGGGACGGCCTGGGGGATGCTGCCGCTGGCCGGCGGCCTGGCCGCACTGAGCCTGGTGCTCGGGCGTATGCGGACACGACGGGCCAGCCACGAATCCAACGCCGCCAGCGAATCGCAAGTCAAAACGTGAGCAGCTACGCGCCCGCCTGCGGCAGCTCGCTCTTCACGCGTCGCGCCGCGCGGATCGACTACGACTTGCTCCCCCCGGGACGGATGACGCGCCCGCTCTCGGGCGGCTCGGTCCGCAGGTTGACGAACCACGTGGTCGGCAGATCGGGCGCCATGTGCGCGAGAATCGGATCGATATAATCCGCGGCCGCCAGCGAACTGAGCTCCCAGGCCGTGCGGCGCGGCGGCAGGGTCGATTTCATCAGCACGAACTCGTGCGCTCGCAAAGCCACGGCCAGCCGACCGGCGATGGCGTCGCTGGTCGTGTCCCAGGAGTTGGGCAACCACACGCCCGGCAGCGCGGGCTCGGCGTGGCGCATCCACGCGGCCGGCCCAAAGATCGTGGCGCCCTGCTCGCCGACGCGCTGGCACAGCAGGCGGTCGTCTTCAATCAGCGGAATCTCCCGCAAGCGATCGTGCAGGAAGTGCGCCGTGACTGTCATGGCATCGACGCACATCCAGTGCGCCGCGGTCTCGCTGATCGATCGTTGGCGGTTCCAACGGCGAATCGTCGTGACCAAGTCGCCGCCGCCGGCGACCAACACGTGGTGCGCCGGCGACTGCAGGGCCATCCACCCCTGCAGGCGGTCGCCCAGGTCCGGCAAATCGAACAAGCTGCCGCCAACCTTGACGACGCGGACCAAGGTGTCTCGCATCACGGCTGCTTCTCCGCAGCCAACACGGCCAAGGCGTGCGCCGGTGCGCAGCGAGCGACATCCGGTCCTAGCTCTCGGGTCAACGAAATCACGTGGGCCGATCCCGGCGCCAGATCGATGCGCGGCAGAATCGCCTCGGCCAGAAACTCGCCCTGCCCGGCCAAGATGACCGTGCCGGGCCAGTGCAGCGTCCGCTGCAGCACGGCCTGGGCGGCCTGCTCCAGCTTCTGCAGTTGAGCCAAATGAATCTGGTGGGCGAGCGACTCCGCCTCGATGGCGTCGATTTCTCGGCACACCATGCGACCCAGCCGCGCCTGCGCGGCCGCTCGGGTGCGAGCGCGGCCGTCGGCCGTGTCGCAGTCCTCCGCGTCCTCCGGCAGCAGACCCAGCGTCAGGTACGCGTCCGCGGCAGTGGCGAACAGCTCCGCGGCGACAGGGCATTGATGGCCGCCCAGTTCCGCCGCTTCGAGCAATGCACACACGGGCGTTCGCACCACGCCCGTGTAAACGAGTTCTCCGGCGCGCAGGCGGTCGTAGTCGTCGCGGCCTGTCGCGGCCACGCCCTGGGGCCCGAGTGGAATGATGTCGGCGGTCGTCGAGCCCACATCAATCAACAAACCGGCTTCGCCCCCGCACAGCCGCAGCGCCCACCGCGCGAGCGCGTGCCAGTTGCTGGCCGCCAACAGGGGCCACTCGTCGTCGCCGGCCCACGGCGCCAACTGGCCGTCGGTGCGGTAGAAGAACACGTCGGTCCCCTGGGCCGCCGTTTTCACCGCGGTTGCGATCGCGGCCACGCCCTGCTGGCGCGACGGGTAGCAGTCGGCCAACTCGCCGGTCATGGTGACGGCGATCTGTTCGCTGGCCGGCGCTGCGTCAATCAGGCTGCGCAGCTGGTCGGCGAGTCCCGCGGGGTGCTTCCATAGGGCGAATGGACGCGACACGGCGAAACCGTGCCCGTCGGCCGCCTTGAGATTTGCCCCGCCGATGTCCAACGCCAACCAACTCATGCCAATCGCTCTCGCTCTATACTGTTAGGGCTTCGCGGCCGAGGCCACGACGCCGGCGAGGGTGAACTCCACCCCGTCGCGGACGGCAAGGCACTCGGGAACGTCCCCGTGCCGTGCGGCGATCATCGCGGCGGCTAGGTTTTCGGCGACGACCTCGCGCAGCCCCACGTACGACGTGGTCAACCGCGGGTTGACCTCGATCACCGCGTCGCCGGCGGGAGCATTGCCCAGCACCAGATCCACGCCCACGAACCCTGTCGCCGGCGGTAGCGCGGCCAGCGCTTGTCCGGCAAGCTGACGGGCGCGCTCGGCCAGCGGCCGCTCGTCGATCGTGGCGCCGCCCAGATAAGTGAACCGCCCGTCGACCGACTGCCGCTGCCAACACGGGGGCAACATCGCGTAGCCGCCGGGACCGCAAATGGCCGCCACGCTGGCGGCGCGCCCGGGGACGTAACGCTCCAGCCGCCGCGGCCAAGGGTAGGGGGGCGGCTCGTCCAACGGCCCTTCGACCAGATACGTGTGCTGCGAACCCGCGCCGTCCAGCGGCTTGAGCACTCCCGGATAGGCAAAGTCGCGCGGCAGCCGCTCGGCGTCGGCTTCCAGCAGCACCGCCTCGGGCGTCGGCACGCCCGCGGCCAGCAGACGCTCGCTGGTCGATTGCTTGCAACTCGCCACGCGAATCAGGTCCGCCGAACCGCCCAGGATGGTCGCGCTCACCTCCCGCGCCGCGCGAAACGCACGGGCGAGGATGTGATCGAACTCGGGAGCGATCAGCAGCGTGTAATCGGCGGCCGCGGCGGCGGCCGCGAATTCGGCGCGGCGCTCCTGCTCGCCGTGCACCTCGACAATCGTCTCGCCGGCGAGGCGCTGGTGGCTCACCCGCGGATCGGCGAGCCGGGTCACGCGGCAATCGTCCAGCGCGAGAAAGTCCTCGGCGACCGCGGCGGTCATCGCGGCTCCCTCGGCCAAGAGCGACTCCGGTAGCCGCCCGGCCTGCTCGACCAGCCCGCCGCCGGTGATCCATTCGTAGATGAAGACGTGCATATCGTGATGAGACCCCGGTCACCTACGCATTTAGCCCCCGGCCATTGACCGGGGGCTCGATGATCGACGCGGCGGGGTGGCGTCCGAGGAAACTGGGCGACCTTAAAAAATGCCGAGTTGGTCGCGGGCGTCCTCGGTCATGCGATCGGGGGTCCACGGCGGGTCCATGACCAACCGCACGTCGACCTCCTTGACGCCTTCGAGCCGCCCGACGGCTTCCTTGGATTGCGCCAGCAACTGCGGACCGGCGGGGCAGGCGGGGCTGGTCATCGTCATGTCGACGTCCACGTTCGAGCCGCCGTCGTCCTGCTCGGCCACGTCCACTTTGTAGATCAGGCCCAGGTCGACAATGTTCACGAACAGCTCGGGGTCGATGACCTGCTTGAGCGCTTCACGGACGGTATCTTCAGCAATCGGCATCGGCTCTCTCCTCAATAACTCGTTTCGACGAACCCAGGCGGCGGCGCGCTGCGCGCGACGGCTCAAGGCTGCGCGTCCGCTGGCGGCGCGTCTCCCATTTCCAAATGCAACACGGCCCCCTGGGCGATCGTCGCATGCGGGATGCGATAATCGGTCACCGGGTCGCCGTTCAGTTCGGCGCGTTGAATGTACTTATTGTCGCGGGAATTGCCGCGGGCGACAATCTGGAAGGTCCCGCCCCCTGGCAACGCAATCTCGATCTCGTCGAACACGGGACTGCACAGGTCATACTGCGGCACGCCTGGCGTGACCGGGTAGAAGCCCATCATGGCAAACACGACCCACGCGGACATTCCGCCGCCGTCTTCGTCGCCGGGGATGCCGTGGATGGTGTCGTTGAAGTGCGCCGAGAGAATGCTGCGGACGCGCTTTTGCGTCTTCCAGGGCGCCCCCAGGCGGTTGTAGAGAAACGGCGTACTGAAGCTCGGCTCGTTGCCCGCCACGAACTGACCGATCAGCCCGGTCGAATCAGGGAACTTGCTCCAGAACTCGAACCGGCAGCGCCCCAGGCCCTCGCGGAACAGCTCGTCCAGCCGGGCCTCGGCGGCGGCGGGGCCGCCCATCAACTCAAACAGCCCGGGAAAGTCGTGCAGCACGTCCCAGTTGTAGGTGTAGGCGTTGTTCTCATCGTAGTATTCGCGGCCCCGATGCCGCCGCCGAACTTCGGGTCCATCGGCTCGATCCACTGCCCGTCGGCATGCCGCGGCCACATGAACTTGCGATTGGGGTTCCACACGTTGCGATAGAATTGCGCTCGCTTGGAGAACAACTCATAGTCCTCGGTCTTGCCCAACTCCCGGGCCAACTGGGCGATGCACCAATCGTCGTAGGCGTTGCCCAGCGTCACGGCGACCGCCTGGCGTTTCTCGAACTCATGCACCAACGGCTCGGTTTCCTGCTCGCCGGGACGCAGCGCAGGGAAGTAGCCGTGCTCGTGGTAAAAATCGTCCAGCGCACATTTCGGGCCGTTCCGCCAGGGAAGCAGAGTGGCTTCGAGTGAGTTCTTGCGCAGCCCCTCGTACGCCGTCTCGACGTCGATGTTGCGCACGCCCTTGGCCCACGCATCGGCAATCCAGGCGGCGGCGTGGTTGCCGTTCATGCACGCATGGTCGCCCCACACGATGGCGAACGACGGCATCCACCCGCTTTGCTCGTACATGCGCACGTAGGACTGGATCTTGTCGGCTTCCGCGGCGGGGTCCAACAGCGTGTGCAGCGGTTCGAGCGCCCGGAACGTGTCCCAGATCCAGTTGTCGACGTAGAACGGCCGCGGATCCTCGTGCACTTGGTGGTCGTAGCCGCTGTAGTAGCGGCCGTCCTCGGTGATGTTCACCATGCGCTCATAGCAGCGATACAGGGCGGTATAGAACACGCGGCGCTGGGCGTCGGTCCCGCCGGTGACGCGGATCCGCCCCAACGTCTTGTTCCAGACGTCCTTGGCGCGGCTCTTGATCTGCTCGAACGGCGCGTCGCCGATCTCCTCGTCCAGGTTCCGCTGCGCCTGCTCGACGCTGATGAAGGAAATGCCGTACCGGAACTCCAGCGACTTCGCATCGGCGGTGGCGACGACATTGCGGCCCTCGTCATCCAGTGTCATCGCCACCGGCTGGCTCCAGCGGCCAAAGACGTACGCCTTCATGTCGCTGAACTGTTCCTCGCCGCTCACTGCGGAGTCGCCGACGAGCTGCATCCGCCCGGAGTGGCGATTGCCGAGCCGCACCACGGCGCGTCCTGCCGGGAACGTAAAGCGATAGACACCGGCCCGCGCGGCGGGCGTGAACTCGGTTTCGATCAGCGACTCGTCAAACCGGGTGCGGTAGTAGTACGGCGTGGTCGTTTCCTGGTCCCAGGCCGCAGGCCCGGCAGTCTCGCCCGGCATCAAGGCAAACAGTTCGCCCAGCCGGTGCGAGATGAGCGTCAGCGGGAAGGACCGAATCTGGTCGTCGAGCTGATCGTCCCGCAGCGGAAAAACGCGCACCATACTGGTGGGCAGGTGCACGGTCGGGCGGGTCGGCTGCAGAAGAATCCCCACCCCGCCGATGGTGGGATCGACCCATTCGACCTGGGCCTGACACACTGCCGGCGAAAGAAGAGCAACGACGACCGCAACCGCGCGTCCCAGCGACGCATTCATAGCACCATACCCAGTGAGATCGAGGCGAGCGGGCCGGACGGCCCAAACGCCAGATTACCCCGCGGGAGCGAGTCGCACCAGGACGCGGTCGCCATCGACCTGCACCTCGTGAGCGACCGTCGCCTTGGTGGCGGGCATGGTCAGCGCGGCCCCCGTCTTGGCGTCAAACTTGGCCCCGTGCCGCGGGCAGGCAATCGACGGCCCCGCGGGATCGACCGGCCCGTCGGAGAGCGGCCCGCCGTCGTGCGTACACACGTCGTCCAGGGCATACCAGTGCCCGGCGGCATGGATCAAAACAACCAATCGGTCGTCGACCTCGACCAGCAAGGAGCCGGGATCGGGGACCTCGTCAACGCGGGCTACGGGTTGAAAGTCAGTCATAGATGGCTAGCCAAACAGCCGCCTTGTGTTGTCCTGGATTTGATTTCGGCGTTACATGCCGAAGCAGGATTACTTTGCAGTCCTACACCAAGAGCTTAACATAAGCAGTGAAAGATCAGCAGCAGGTGATCAGGCGATTTCGTCTGGTGAAGGGTCGCTGAAGAATGGCGTCTGTGGATTTTTGGTCGCAGTTGGGACAGGCAATCACGCCGCACCTTGGTGAAGATGACGATCCGTCCCTCTGGATAGCTGCGATCAATTGCACTTTTCATGATGCAACGTTCCTCGCACGTTGTTCCCCAGACTCGGCACTGGTCTCGGCTTCGATCGGCTGCTGCTCTCATTGGCTGCGTCCACACCAGACGCGGTGGACCGCTGATGGCGGGTTTGCCTGGCCGTCGGGTTACGGCGGCTACGGATTTTCACGACGCGGCTTGCCGGAACATGACTGGACGGCCGACTTCATCTGGAATTCTGCAGAACAGCTGTGGGAATCGACGATGCCGGGTCGACAAGCCCGGCACGACTTTGGTTTCATTGTCACCGTCCCGGCGCGGACCGCGCGACATCGACAAGCTGCAATCCCTGTGACGTGGCCCAACGGCTCTCCTGCGCTCCCCCAAACGAGCCTGTTTCAAATCTATGGGTTTCGAAATCTTTCAAGTGGCTGGCAATGCACTGCGACGAACAACGCAGGCGCGAAGCACTACGAGTTGGCGGCCGACCGCGTCTCGCACGAGTCCGTGTGACGCTGCGTTGCTCTTGACGAGCGACGCAATGGGGTGGCGGAAGACCGCCATACCGTTACCGTTCAACCAGCTTCCTAAACCCGCACGCGAAACACTAAACCCAGCAAGAACCCCAGTGCAGCGCAAATAGCGACCACGGCACTCGCCTGCCCCGTCGACAGACCTTTCATCATCGAGAACGCGACCCACGCGCCAACGCCCGCTGCGACGATCGACGCCACGATTGCCGAAAGGAGACGCGACGGCCGGCCGTGCAATGCGCTACTCCGAAATATCCCGCACGCGGTCGCCGATGGCTCGGCCGAGGGCGTCGCGGACGCTTTCGATCGTGATGCGGTCGAACACCTGCTGGAAGAACCCGGCGACGATCATCCGCACCGCCTCGGTGCGGGTGTAGCCGCGGGTCATCGCGTAGAAGATCTGGTTGTCGTCCACCCGGCCGGCGGTGCTGCCGTGCGTGCAGCGCACGTCGTCGGCTTCGATCTCCAAACCGGGGATCGAGTCGGCCCGGGACGCTTGCGACAGCATGAGGTTGTCGTTGCGCTGGTAAGCGTCAGTGCGCTGGGCGGCCTCGTCGACCTTGATCATGCCCCGCCAGACGGTCCGCGATTGATCCTGTAGCGCCGCTTTATAGAGCAGGTCGCTGCGGCAATGGGCGGCCTCGTGGTGCTGGTGCGTGTTGTAGGACAGGTGCTGCTTGCCGTGGGTGAACATCACGCCGTTGACCTGCGCCTCGGCGTCCTGCCCAGTGAGGGCCACGTGCTGGTTGACTTTGGCCAGCCGGGCGCCCAGGGCGCCGATGGTCCACTGCAATCCGGCGCGGCTCGCGACGTGGGCCTTTTGATGGGCGAAGTGCCAGACGCCGCCGCCCCAATTCTGCAGGTTCACGTACCGCAGGCGCGCTTCGGGTTCGACGATCAGTTCGATCGAACCGCAATGAAATCCGCCGGCCGCGGGATCGCTGCTGGCCGTCTCGCTGAGCAGCGTCGCCTCGGCGCCCTGCTCCAACACGACCAGCGTCTTGGTGAAATCCACCCCCCCGTCCGTCATGGCGGCCAACGCATGCAGCGGCTGCTCGACGCGGACTTTTTTGGGCACGAACAGCACCGAGCCGCCCGACCAGAAGGCCGCGTGCAGGGCCGCGAATTTGTCGTAACCGGGGTCGACCACGCGACGCTCGACGTACGGCCTGAGAACGTCGCCGTGCTCGGGGAGCAACTCGTCGAGGCTGCCGAACAGCACGCCTTGGCCGGCCAACTCGTCGCTGAGCGAACTCTCGACCGGTCGCGAGTTGAGCGACGCGGTCCGCCCGCCAACCTCCACGCCGGCGCTGAGCAGAGCGGGCGGCAACTGGCCGCTCTGCTCGGCGTCCCCGGGAGTGGAGTATTTGTCGAGGCGGAACAGCCGAATGTCGGTCCGCATCCACTCTTCGTCGTTGCGGGACGGCATCGGCAATTCTTCGAACCGCTGCCAGGCGGCGCGGCGCAGATCGCTCATCCACCCCGGCTCGTCGCGGGCGGCGAGAAACGATTCGAACGATTCGCGGGAAAATCCGACGGGGGTCAATGTCGTGCTGGACATGCGGTGAAAGTGTGTACGTGGTTTTGCCGGCAGCGAGCCGACGCGTGTAACTTGCGAAGCGAAGTAGCGGGCTGGTTGGTCGACTATCCGACCGAGCCTTCCATCTGCAACTCGATCAGCCGGTTCATTTCGACCGCGTATTCCATCGGCAGCTCTTTGATCAACGGCTCGATGAAGCCGCTGACGATCATGCTGCTGGCTTCCGCTTCGGTCAGGCCGCGGCTCATCAAGTAGAACAGCTGCTCCTCGCCAATCCGCGAGACGCTGGCTTCGTGCTCGACCTGCACGTCCTGCTCTTCGACTTCGATGTACGGATAGGTGTCGCTGCGGCTCTGCGGGTCGAGAATCAAGGCGTCGCACACCACATTGCTCTTGCAGCCGGTGGCGCCCTTCTCGACCTTGGCCAAACCGCGGTAGCTGCTGCGGCCGCCGTTCTTGGAAATGCTCTTGGAGATGATGCGGCTCTTCGTGTTGGGAGCACAATGCACCACCTTGGCGCCGGCATCCTGGTGCTGGCCCTTCGACGAGAACGCGATCGACAGGATCTCGCCGCGGGCGCCCGGCTCCATCATGTAGACCGCCGGGTACTTCATCGTGAGTTGGCTGCCCAGGTTGCCGTCGATCCACTCCATCAGGGCGTTCTCGTACGCCATCGCCCGCTTGGTGACGAGGTTGTAGATGTTGTTCGCCCAGTTTTGGATGGTCGTGTAGCGGCAACGGCCGTTCTTCTTGACCATGATCTCCACGACCGCCGAGTGCAGGCTTTCGGTCGTGTACATGGGGGCCGTGCAGCCTTCGACGTAGTGCACCTCGGCGCCTTCGTCGACGATGATCAACGTGCGTTCGAACTGGCCCATCCGCTCGGCATTGATGCGGAAGTAGGCCTGCAGCGGGAAGTCGATCTTCACGCCCTTGGGGACGTAGATGAACGAACCGCCGGACCAGACGGCCGAGTTGAGCGCCGCGAACTTGTTGTCCTCAGGCGGAATGATCGTGCCGAAGTACTGCCGCAGCAGGTCGCTGTGTTCGCGGAGGGCGGTGTCGGTGTCGGTGAAGATGACGCCCTTCTTGCCCAGATCTTCCTGCAGCGAGCCGTAGACCACCTCGCTCTCGAACTGCGCCTTCACGCCGGCCAGGAACTTCTTCTCCGCCTCGGGAATGCCGAGCCGATCGAAGGTTTCCTTGATCTCGGCGGGGACGTCGTCCCAGGTCTTGCCCTGCTCGTTGGCCGGCTTCAGGTAGTAGTAAATGTCCTGAAAGTCGATCTTGATGTCGCCGCCCCAGCGGGGCATCGGCTTCGACTCGAAGATCTCCAGCGACCGCAGACGGAAATCCCGCATCCAGCCGGGTTCCTTCTTCATCTCGGAAATCTGCGCGACAATCTCAGCGTTCAGCCCACGCTCGGCGCGGAACACGTCGTGCGACGGGGTGATGAAGTCGTATTTATTGATTTCGCCCAAGGCAACTTCTTGGACGTCTTCGGTGGTGTCGGTAGACATGCTCAATCGCCTTTTGCGCTGGAGGACGCAAGTGAAAATCGTTGAAAGCCCCGCCGCGGAGTCGATCCGAGCTTAAGCGGGCGTCGCGGTCTCTTTCATTTCCTCGCCCACGGCGGCCGCCTCGGGGTACGCGGCGCGGATGCGGTCGTAACCTGCGGTGTACAACTCGCGAGCCAGTTCCACGCCGCCGGTCTCGACGATCCGTCCGCCGAGCATCACGTGCGTGAAGTCGGGGGCGTTGTGCTCCAGCAGCTTGTCGTGGTGGGTGATGATCAGGATGCCCATTTCGGCGCCGCCGATTTCGGCGATGCTCTGGCTGGCCAATTTCACGGCGTCGACGTCCAAACCGCTGTCGGTCTCGTCGAGGATGGCGAATTTGGGCCGCAGCATGGCCATCTGCAGGATTTCGGCCCGCTTCATTTCGCCGCCGCTGAAGCCGTCGTTCACGTAGCGGCGGGCGAACTCCACGTCGATCCGCAGTTGGTCCATCTGCTCGGTCAGTTCCTTGCGGAACTGCCGCATGGGGATCAGCTCTTCGCCTTCCTTGCGGTCGGGGTTGCGGACGTTGGTCGTCGCATGCCGCAGGAAGTCAGCCAGCTTGACGCCGGGGATCGCCATGGGCCGCTGAAAGGCCATGAAGATGCCGGCACGGGCCCGCTCGGAGGGGTCCATTTCCAGCACGTTTTCGCCATTCAGCTCGATCGTGCCGCCGGTGACCTCGTACCCCGGGTGCCCCATGATGGCGTTGCCCAGGGTGCTTTTGCCCGAGCCGTTGGGCCCCATCAGGGCGTGCGTCTCGCCACGGTTGATGACCAGGTTGACGCCCCGCAGGATCGGCTTGCCTTCGACGGCAACGTGCAGGTCGGAGATTTTCAGCGTTTCGGACATAGCGGAGGGAGAGAGTGATTGGTGATTGGTGATGCGAGGGTCGAAGCTGCGAGGCGGCAGTTCGCGCCGCTTTGCGATGACTATCCGGTAATCTTCTGGTGGCTTTGCAGCGGCGGGGTCTCGATCTCGGTAGCCACGTAGCCGCTGTGGTGGGGGATCGGCAGTTCGTCTTCGATCTTCTCGCCCAACTGTCCAAAGCCGGTGGCGCCGGTGCGTTTGGCGATGCGGTGGCCCTTGATCTTGTCTTGGATCCGCATCAGACCTTCCAGCAGCGCCTCGGGCCGTGGCGGGCAGCCGGGCACATACACGTCGACGGGCACGACCAAGTCGACGCCTTTAACGACGTGGTATCCGTATTTGAAGTAAGGCCCGCCGCCCACCGTGCACGCCCCCATGGCGATGACGAATTTGGGATCGGGCATCATGTTGTAGAGCCGCCTGACGCGACTGGCCATTTTGTAAGTGACCGTCCCAGCCACGATCATCAGGTCGGCCTGCCGCGGCGTCGCGCGGAAGGCGCCGGCGCCGAACCGATCCATGTCGTAGCGGCTGGCCCCGGCCGCCATCATCTCGATGGCGCAACAGGCCAAGCCGAACGTCAGCGGCCACACGCTCGACTGGCGAGCCCAATTGATCGCCTGCTCGACGGTGGTCGTAATGACGTTTTCTTCAAAACGTCCTTCAATCCAAGGTTGGGACATCGCAACTCGTCCTGTCGTCGTGTTTCGCGTGAGTGGCGGGGGCCAGCAATCGGCTGCACGGGAGCGTCTCGCTGTCACCACTAAAACCGTCCTAAGCCGAGCCAGCGTAACACCTTTGCGTGCTAGCGACTAGCGGCCCGAGGACGCGCTTCACGTGTCCTCCACCGGCTCGCCGGGGGTGAACGAGCAGCAGTCGGCGCCGTCCAACCGGCAAGCGCTCAACGTGACGCCATCGCCCACCAACTCGGAGAACACCATCTTCTCGACCGCACACACGCCCCGGTCGTGCTCCGCCAGGTCGGGGAACGGGCAGGCCAGGGCGTGAATCACCGGCAAGCCGCCCTGGTGGTCGACTTCCACGGGGATTTGTTTCTCGGCCATCAACATGGCAAGGCTGGCCAGTCGCTCCTCAGCCGATTCGCCAGAAATCTTGCCCTGAAACTGCTCAGCCAGTCGCGTGGCAATTCGCTGCAGCAGTCCGCGGCGGATCTCAGGATCGCCGACGGCCCGAATCTCCTGCCAAAGCGCGACGGCCAATTCCTCGTAGTTGTTGCCGCCCGATTTCCAACCCGCAGGCGTCAGCCGGTACCAGTGCGTCGGTCGGCCGCGACCGGCGGCTTCGGAATGCCGCTCGATCAGCCCCTCGTCCATCAGCCGCACCAGCCGCTGCCGCATGGCGGTGGCGGTGACGCCGAACCGCTCCGCCAGCGAGTGGACCGTACCGGTCTGCTGGCGTCGGAGCCAGTCGATCACGGCGCCGTCGGTCACGCTGGATTCGTTAGGCGAGGACATGGGGCCACGCGAGGTTTGCAGTTTGTGGTCAGTCGGGCGGCAGATCTCGCTGTGCCGTGGCGCATCGAAACCGTGGCTCGCCCTTCTGCGTCAATCGTACCCCTGCGACGATTTGAAACAAGTCAGCATTTTTAAAATACAAGCACTTCTCAAACCGCTACGCCGTAAGTATTTGACACGGAACACTTTATCAGCTAGAAAATCGCCGCTGCTTCCCTGTCAGAAAGGCCGTCGATGTCGCAAGCACCGCAATCAGCTTCCCAGGAACCCTCTGGCGAGCAGTGGGCGTCCCGAATTGGCGTGATCCTGGCAGTTGCCGGATCGGCCGTGGGTTTGGGCAATTTCCTGCGTTTTCCCGGCAATGCCGCCCAGAATGGCGCCGGGGCGTTCATGATCCCCTACTTTGTGTCCCTGCTTGTGCTGGGGATCCCGCTCTGCTGGGCCGAGTGGACCATGGGTCGCTACGGGGGCAAAAAGGGCTTCAATTCGGCGCCGGGCGTGTTCAGCGTGATCTGGCCGCACCCCGCGGCGAAGTACTTCGGCGCGATCGCGCTGATGATCCCGCTGGTCATTTACATGTACTACGTGCTGATCGAAGCCTGGTGCCTGGGGTACGCCATCAACTACGCGACCGGCGCCCTGATGAAGGGTTCGGATCCCGCCGCCTACGACTCGTTCTTTGGCACGTTCGTCGGCGCCGGCAAGGACGGCGCCCTGCTCGCCCCGGGCAATCGGCGATGGCTGTGGGTGCTGTGCGGCGTGTTCATGCTGAACTTCACGCTCATTTACCGCGGGGTCAGCAAAGGCATCGAAGCCTTCTGCAAAGTCGCGATGCCCGTCATGGCCGCGCTGGCGCTGATTGTCCTGGTGCGCGTGCTGACGCTGGGCGAGCACGAAGGCCGCGGCGTGCTGGACGGGCTGGGGTACATGTGGAACCCCAACTTCGAGAAGCTCAAGAACCCGCAAACGTGGCTGGCCGCGTCGGGGCAGATCTTCTTCAGCCTGTCGGTCGGCTTCGGCATCATCGTTAACTATGCCAGCTATCTGAAGGACGAAGACGACGTGGTGCTCAGCGGCCTGACCTCCAGCAGCATGAACGAGTTTTTCGAAGTATGCCTGGGCGGTTTGATTACGATCCCCGCGGCGTTCATCTTCATGGGGGCGTTGGACCCCGACACGCTCGATTCGTCGTTTGCCCTGGGTTTTCGCGCGCTGCCCAACGTGTTCGGAGCCATGTGGGGCGGGCGCGTGATCGGCTTTTTGTGGTTCTTTATGCTGTTCGTCGCGGCGATCACCAGCAGCGTGTCGATGCTGCAACCGGTGATTGCCTTTTTCGAGGAGGGCTTCGGCCTGAAACGGCACGCGTCGGCCGCAATCCTGGGGCTGATCACCGCCATGGGTTGCGGGTTCGTCGTGTGGTTCTCCCAGGATTTGATGGTGCTGGACACCTTTGACTTCTGGGTCGGCAGCGTGCTGATTTTTCTGCTCGCGCTGGTGCAATCGATCCTCTACGGCTGGATCTTCGGCATCAAGCGCGGCGAAGAGCAGGCCCACATCGGCGCCCACCTGCGTATCCCGCGATTTGTGCAGTTGATGCTCAAGTACGTGGTGCCGGTGTATCTGCTGGTGATCTTTGGCGCGTTCTGCTGGAACAACGTGCTGAGTCACGATGAACAGGCGGGATCGATTCCCAACGCAATGGCCGCCGAATTGACGGAGGGGGCGCCTTCCGCCGCGTTGATCGACGCGCTGGCGGATCTGGAGGAGCCGGTCGAAGTTCCCGCAGGCGCCGTGATCCGCGCCGCTGGCGACAACTCGCCGGCCCAACTCGTCGGCGAAGACGAGAAGCTACTCGCTACGTTCGAAGCAGCCGACGCCGAAGGCATTCCCGTGTTGAGTCACGCGACCGGTCGGCTGGAGACAATTCTCAACACCGAGTCGGCGCTGTCGGCGATCTTGTTCGTCGGCATGGTGCTGGCGTTCTTGCTGGTGTCGATCCACATCGCCGGTCGGCGCTGGGTGGCGGAAGGACGCCTGCGTTACGGCGAAGCCCAATAGCCCCGCGCCTGCATACTCGGAGACCACGCCATGCTGATTCTGACAACACTTCTTGAAACGACGCCCGTCGCGACGCTCACTGCCCAGGGTTGGGCGATGATGCTCGTGTCGATTGGCGTGGTGCTGAGCCTGGTCAGCTACTGCCTGTACCGCGTGCTGAATCTGCCGCCGGTGGACGTGCAGGACATCAAAGGGCCGCTGGAGATCGACACCGGCGACACCACCGACGCGGATTGAAAACCTGACGACCTTCGCCGCCGCCTCCCGCCCCTGCCTCGCTCACTCCCTCCCGCCACGGCGTCACGCTGCGCCGCCCGCCTTCATCTCGCCCCGCCAAAATCCTCCATGGACCTCCAGCATCTCATTCCCATCCTGCAGGTCGCCGTCGGCCCCGTCATCCTGATCTCCGGCGTGGGCCTCCTACTGCTGACCATGACCAACCGATTTGGCCGCGTCATCGACCGGTCGCGGGAGTTGGTCGAGCAGGTCCGCTCCGGCAAAGGCGATCGAGCGCGGAACGAGGCGCAATTGCAGATCCTGTGGGACCGCGCACGGCTGCTGCGGACGGCGATTTACCTGGCCGGGGCCTCGGCGTTGTTGGCCGCGTCGCTGGTGATCGTGCTGTTTCTCGGCGCCAAGCTCTCATGGAATGTGGCTGCGGCGGTCGGCACGCTGTTCGTCGGCTGCCTGGCCGCGATTTGCGTCTCGCTGCTGCTGTTCTTGCGAGACTTGCAGCGCTCGCTGCGCGCCCTGGCGTTGGAATTGGACATCAACAACACGCCGCGCGCGTGAGCAGCTGACGCGGCCCTCTGGCTGGCGAGCCGCTCGCATCGGCCGCCGCATGGACGCTCAGTCGCGCGGGAAGAACTGCTCGACCACCGCGTGGAAATCGGCCGGCGACTCGATCGTGGCGACGTGCTTGCGAAACTCACGGGCGCCCCGGCGGCCCTGGGCGTAGCAGCAGGCGTATTTGCGCATCAGCACGGCCGCCTTCTCCTCGCCGAATCGCTCGCAGACGAGCCGGAAATGGTGCACCAGCAATTGTCGCTCCTCGGCCAGCGTCGGGTCAGGCGGAACGGGGGCGCCCCGCACCGCGGCGGCCGCTTGGGCGAACAGCCACGGTTTGTTGAGCGACGCGCGGGCGATCATCACGCCGTCGACGTCGTACCGACGAAACGCGTCGAGGACCTTCTGGGCCGAGTCGAGATCGCCGTTGCCGATCAGCGGGATCTGCTTCAAATGCGGTTTGATCGCGGCGATCTGATCCCAGTCGGCCGAACCGCGGAACATATCGGCGGCCGTCCGGCCGTGCACGGTGAGCGCCGCGGCGCCCGCGCCTTCGACGACCTGGGCAATGTCGATCGCGTTGATCTTGTCGCGGCTGCAGCCGAGTCGAATCTTGGCGGTCACCGGCGTCGGCGCGCAGGCGGCGACAACCTGCTCGATGATCGCCCCCATCCGGTCGGGGTAGCTCAACAGGTACGAGCCGCTGTGGGCCTTTTGCGTCACCTGCCGCACCGGGCAGCCGAAGTTGATGTCGACCACGCTCACGCGGTACTCGTGAGCCAGCCGGGCGCCCACCTTGGCCAACGTCGGCGGATCGTTGTCCCAGATTTGCACCGCCAGCGGGCGGGGCTCTTCGGCGACGCCCCACAGCCGGTCGGGGTGCTCCGCCTCTTGCTCGGCCAGCCACACGAACCCCCGCGCGTTGACCATTTCGGTCGCCAACAGGCCCGCGCCGCCAAACTCGCGTACGATCTGGCGGAAGGCGTAGTTGGTGAACCCCGCCATCGGCGCCTGCAGAATCGGCGGATCAACTTTGAGCGATCCGATCCACAGCGGCCGGGCAATCGGAGCTGTCGCGGCAACAGTACTCATGCTCGTCGCGGTGCGGTCCCTCGCGGTTAGCGGCGGTCGCCGCGAAGACGCTGGAACGGCTTCCGCAGGATGGAGTGCTCGCGGTTACGCAACAGGTCGATCACCGGGCGGCGGCGCACCTGCGGATCCGCGCTGTCGCTCGCGCCGAAGCCCTGTTGCGCCGCCAAATCGTTGGGCGCCCCAGGCGTTGCGTACGTCGAAGGCACGCCCGATAGCGGAGCGGCGGCCCGCGCGCCAGGGAAACTGTCGTCGGCCAATTCGGGTTCGGCCGCGCTGGCCTGCTGCACGTCGGGATCGCGCCATGGCTGGTCGGACGATGCCGAGGTCTTAATCAGCATGGCGACCAGCCGCTGCGTCTCGACCCGGCCGGGCGTGGCCAGTTCGCTGTATTCGGCGATGTGGTGATTGTAGTGCCGCACCGCATCGACAAACTCGCGCCGCCGCAGCGACAGCAGATCGTGGGCGCGCAGCAGCCCTTCGCCGGTGGCGTCGGTCCGCCGCGCACTGACCAGCGACAACCAATCGTTGGCTTCGGTGACCGCCGTGGCAAGAGCCGTGATTTTCGAGTACTCCACGGGCAGCAGTTCGTTGAGCTGCCGAGCGACTCGGTTCTCGGCGTCGCCGAAGATGTTCTCGTACTGCGAATCGTAGCGGCCCGCGTGCGGCAGGTCGGCCGGCAATGGCAGAGGAGTTGTCTCGGCGGCGCCCATCAACCCGTGCAAGCGCGTCTGCGCTGCTTGCGCGGTGCGGAGCGCGGCGGAGCTGCGCAGTTGATGCTGCTGCTCAGCGGCTCGCCAGGCATCGGCCGGCGCCGCCACGGTGGCGGCCAGCGACTGCAGCTCGGCCGCCTCGTGGAGCGTCAGGTAGTAGTCCGCCACGTCGGCCGACAGATCCCAGTACGCCTCGGCCAACTGCGTTTGTGCGGATCGCGACGAGGCGACGGCCACGGCGTCGCTGAGCGAGATCGGACGGCCCTGCAACTCGCTACCGGCAGCGGGCGGCTGCATGAGTTCGCTGATCAGGTCCTTGGGCTTGGCGACGGCAGCGTTGGCCGCACCGGCAAATCCCAACTCGGTCGTCGGGGTCACGGGCGCCGCCGCCCCGCTGGGGTAGCCGCCGCCGACGCCCGGCGTGACGGGCGACTGAGTGTCGGCAGGTAGCGACGGCTGGGGGGTCTCGCCGCCGACCGGAAAGGGATTGCCCGGGGCGGCGGCTGCTTCGGGAATGCCCCCGTCTTCGTACGAAAACTGAGACCGTGCCGCAGGGTCCGGCTGAGTCGCGGGCGCCTCGGGCGGCGCGCCGTAGCGACCGCCATCAACCTGTCCTGCCAACAACACAACCAACGCAGCCAAGCTTGCCTGCATCATCGCTTCTTCTCCGCACCAAGACTATCGGTCGGGCAATCCCGTCGGATTGCGGTCCTTCCGCCGAGTAAATAGCGTGGCACGGCAGGGACGGGGCGTCAATGCCCGGAGAAACTAGGCAGAGCAGGCAAAGTGGCGAGCAACCAATTCTCGGCAGCCAGACGACGCAGCAGGGCGGTGCGGGCCGCTCAATCCAGCTCAGCCAGCCAGACCCGCAGCTCATTCTCGTACTCGCTGGCCAGATCGCCCAGAATGAGCGACCGCTGGAACTCGGCCAGACCCTCGGGGCCGTTGTCGGCTTCCTCGGCCGAGGAGAACCGCAACAGCGGATCGGGGGCGGTCAGCCGCCGGCAGATGTGCATCAGCAGCTCGCTGTCAGCCACGTCGTCGGTGAAGATCCGCTCCAGTTGCTGCGGCAGCGTCCACTTGGCCTCGAGCAGCTCGCCCACGGAGTTCAGGCCCGCAAACAGCGGCTGCCCCGACAGCAGTTCGATGAGCACGTAGCCCAGGCTCGCCAAGTCGCTGCGGGGCGTGAACTCGTTGCGTTCCAGCATCTCCGGGGCCGCGTACTGCGGCGTGCACATCCGCTGCTCGGGCATGTTGCTCAGGTGCAGCGCCGAGCCGATATCCACGATCTTCGCATTGCCCGTGCGCTTGATCATGATGTTGGCCGGCTTGAGGTCGCCGTGGATGATCTCCTCGCGATGCAGCGCAGCCAGCGCCGACAAGCACTGCCGCATGATCGACACGGCCACCCCCGGCTTGAGCCGCGGACGCACCGGACCCGCGGTGACGATCACGTTGTTGACGTACTCCCACCGGCGTCGGCTCACCCGCTGTTGCAGCCGGGCCAACATCGCGGGGGTGAGCAGCCGGTCCAGGTCGTAGCCGTCGACCCATTCCATCTCCATCATGCGGATGCGGTTCCGCTCGACGAAGTTTTGCACGTCCAGCAGTGCGTCGTGCTGGATTTTTGCCACGCTGCACGCGACCGCGGCGATGCGGTTCATTGCGTTGTCGTACGACGATTGGCTGCTGAATCGTTCTGGGGAGAACACCTTCAGCGCCACCGGCAGGGTGAAGTCGTCGCAGCCGCGGCGATCGGTCAGGTATACCACGCCCTGGCCCCCGGTTCCCAGCAACCGGCGAAAGCGCAAGTGCTCCGTCCACCCCAGGTGTTGCCCTTCCAGCAGCTGCTCGTAGCGCCGGTACAGGTCCTCGGGGCACGGCGAAAGGTCGCGACCATCAAACGTGATGGTCCGCGTGCCGCGGAGGATGGTCGTGGAGGGGTTCATTCAGTTCCTACAGCGGGAGGAGGTAGCAGCACCCAACGCCAGAGACGGAAGAGCGGGCGGGAGTTGGCAAGGGCCCATCTCGTGGCGGGGCTGCGGCGGGGACCATCCGTGGTTGCTGCCTGTTCCACTATCTTAGGCAGCCGAGCGAAAAAACGTCTAGCTAGGAAAATAGGGCCAAGCCGACGAAACCGCCAAGCACGAGCGCGCAGCGACGGATTTTCGGCGGCGCGACGCCAAATTGCCGGCTGGGAAGTGGCAGTCCGCAGACGGTGTCGGTTTCTGCTGATGCGCCGGTGCGAATCCACCTTATTCGACGCGCAGGATCGACTCGGGGTTCGGGAACCCCAGCTGCTTGTCGACCAGGTTGATCAGCGGCTCGCCGCCGTGCCATCGCCTGGAATTCTCGCAAAAAAGTGCGGTCATGTCGTCGATCCGACTCGCTCGCTGGCCCCCCACGTGGGGCGTGAGCACCACCCGGGGCTGCGTCCACAACGGACTATCCGCCGGCAGCGGCTCGGTGGCCGTCACGTCCAGCCCGGCCCCCCACAGGCGACCGGACTCCAAAGCGGCCACTAAGTCAGCCTCGACCACCAGCGGCCCGCGGGCCACGTTGACCACCACGGCCTCGGGGGGAAGCAGCGCCAGCCGCCGCGCGTCGATCATGCCGCGGGTGTGCTCATTGAGCGGCGCAGCCAGAATGAGCACATTCACCCGGGGCAGCATCTCGTCGAGCGCATCGGCCGGCAGCAATTCGTCGACGTAGGGGAACTCTTGGTCGGGAAACCAATCCGTGGCAAGCACAGTGGTCTCAAAAGCTTTGAGAACCTTAGCCAGCCGGCGACCATTTCCACCCAACCCGACGATGCCCACGGTTGCGCCGTGCAGGTCGCGGGTCGGCCGCCGGGTGAAATCCCGGGCCTGCTGCTGCCGGAAAAACGTCGGCAAGTCCCGCAGCACGCCGAGCAGCAGCGCCAGGGTCTGGTCGGCGACCTGCTTGGCAAGCACGCCTGAGGCGCTGGTCACGGGGATTTTCGAGGCGATCACGCTGGGTACCAGGCAGTGGTCCAGGCCAGCGGCCGAGGACTGAATCCACTGCAGCCGCCCGGCCGCCACGGTCTGGTCCCAGGGAACGGGCACCTTGGCGTGGCCGCAGAAGACATCGGCGGTGGGCAGCAGCTCGGCGATCCGCTCCTGGCCGGCATCCACAATTTCTGCGTCCGGCCAAGCGGTCTGAATTTGCTCGATATGCGGGGATTCCACGGGATAACAAAGGACGACGCGCATCGGAGGCCTGCTGGAGCGGACGGGGCGAACGTCTTACAATGATGGATCGGTCGCCCGCCCGTGACCAGTCCCCCACGCGCGACGGCCGGCAAGCACAATCTCTCAGAAGGCAAAATCACGTGGCCGACAACTCTTCCTCCGCCCAACCCGCCCCGTCTTGCTCGCCCGCTCGGCTGACTACCTGCATCGTCGTGGCCCTGGTTGTGTTGCGGCTGGCCGTGGGGTGGCACTTCTGGCGCGAGGGCACGAAGAAGCTGCACCGCGACTCCGAGGGCCACCTGCACGTGGAGGTGCCGTCCGAGGCGATGTTCAGCCAAGCGGTGGGGCCGTTCGCCGAGTTCTACCACTCCAAGCTCCCCGACGCGCACCAGTGGCAGAAGCTGCTGGCCGTGCCCCGCGAACAAACGGCCGAGAGCGCCGAGGAAGTCGCCGTCTGGGCGGCAACAGAAGCCAACCGCATCGGTGACCTGGCCGACGACGAGCCGTTCGAACCCGATACGTCGGACGTCTCGCCCGTGGCCGACTGGGAGCAGCAGATCGTCACGGACTTCGACGAAACCTACCAGCGCGTCACCCGCATCCCGGGGCTCGGCGATGAGCAACAGGAAGCGGCCGCCGCCCGGGTGGAATTCCGCAAGCGGCAACTGGGCGAATATCTGGCGGGCGAAGCTCCGGCGATCGCCGAATGGCAACACGAGTTGTGGCGTTTGAAGAAGTGGCAAGATTCGGGCGAATCGGGCGACGTGCCCTTCGTCGACAAGCGAATCGCCGAGAAAGCAGCCGAGACCGCCGCCGCGGGCCGCGCTTGGGTGACGCAGGTGCAGGGCATCGAGCGGGGACTGGCCAACGACCTGAAGGCCCTGGCGATCGACGACCAGGGGGAGCGCGACGCCCGCTTGGCATCGGTCATCGAAGACAAAACGACCGACGAGAAGCAGAAGCAATTGGACTTCATGAATCTCGCGGTCACCTGCCTGATCATCGGCGTGGGGTTCTGCCTGCTGCTGGGCCTGCTGACGCGACTGGCCGCGCTGGGGGGCATGGTGTTTCTGCTGACGGTCATGGCGACTCAGCCGCCGTGGGTCCCCGGCGCCAACCTCATGTTCTTCTACTACCAATTTGTCGAGTTTGCCGCCCTGGGCGTGTTGCTGGCGACCGCCGCCGGGCGATATGCCGGACTCGACTTTTTTCTGCACGCCCTGTGGCGCAAACTGCGCGGCACGCCGGCGACGGCGTGAGCGGCCCCAGTTTCACAAGCCAAGCGGTCGCGTGACGCCCGTCTGTAGCCTCGCTCACGCAGGTCGCCACGAATGTTTGCGGCGTTGGCTGCCGCCGAGTACGGTCGCAACTGCGCGCAGTCACTGGGCCCCAGTCCGGCGTTCAAACCAACGGCCGGGCGGGCCAATCTCTTCCGCCAATTCCGTGATCCCTCGCCGTGGAGAATCCATGCGGCTCGCCTTCGTCTTTGCTCTGCTGAGTTCTCTGATTTCCACCGCATCCGGAGCGGACGAATCGCCGCGCGTCCGGGCGAACTTCGACAACGGTTGGCGGTTCCACCTGGGCGACGTGGACGGCGCCGCTGCACCGGATTTCGCCGACGCCGAGTGGCGAACGCTCGACTTGCCGCATGATTGGTCGGCCGAAGCTGATTTCTCCCCCGAGGCGGCCAGCGGCACCGGCTTTCTGCCCGGCGGAGTCGGCTGGTACCGCAAGAGTTTCACGCTGCCGGAGTCGGCCCGCGGCGATCATTTTCTCATCGAGTTGGACGGCGTCTCGCGCAACAGCGACGTGTGGATCAACGGCGTTCACCTGGGGCATCGCCCCAACGGTTACGTGCACTTTCACTACGACCTGACGCCGCACTTGAAGTTTGGCGACACCGAGAATGTCATCGCCGTCCGCTGCCAGCGGGAGAACGTCGCCGACTCGCGGTGGTACCCCGGCACGGGCATCTACCGCCACGTGTGGCTCACGCAGACCGGACCGGTGCGGGTGGCGCCGTGGGGCGTGTTCGTCACCACCCCGCGTGTCACCAGCGACGCCGCCGACGTGAACGCGGCTACGGAGATCGTCAACGACACGGACGACGAGGCGGTTGTCGAAGTGACCAGCCGCATCGTCGACGGCCAGGGCGAGTCGGTCGCCGAGGTCGCCAGCACAAAGCGCGTTCCAGCCGGCGGGCAAGTCACATTTGCCGATTGGCAGAAGCTGCCGCAGCCGGCACTATGGTCGCCCGCATCGCCGACTTTGTACCAACTGGTCACCCAAGTCCGCGTGGCCGGGGAGTTGATTGACGAGATCACCACGCCCTTCGGCGTACGGACGTTCCGCTTCGACCCCGACGACGGCTTCTTCCTGAACGGCGAGCCGCTGCTGCTGAAGGGCGTCTGCGCGCACCACGACGGCGGGGTCGTCGGCGCCGCGGTTCCCGAGGCGGTGTGGCGGCGGCGGTTGGAAGCGGTCAAGGACCTGGGCGCCAACGCCGTGCGGTGCAGCCACAACCCGATGGCCCCGGAGTTCTACGACCTGTGCGACGAGTTGGGCCTGCTGGTCATGGACGAAGCGTTCGACGAATGGGAAATCGGCAAGCGCAAGTGGGTGCAAGGCCGCAACGTCGGCCAGGCGCGGCGGTTCGGCTACTCCGAAGCGTTTGAAGAGTGGGCCCAGCGCGATCTGGCCGCCATGGTGCTGGCCCATCGCAATCATCCGTCGATCATTCTGTGGAGCATCGGCAACGAAATCGATTATCCCACCGACCCGTACATCCACCCGGAATCGCGGCACGATCCCGACTTCGACGGTTTCTCGCTCGACGGCCGGCCCAGCGCGACGCGACTCGCTCAAGTGGCGCCGGGGCTGATCGCAACGGTCAAGCAATACGATCCGACGCGGCCGGTCACCATGGCGCTGGCCAACGTGCCCGCGGCCAACGGGATCGGTCTGGCCGACATGCTCGACGTGGCCGGCTACAACTACCAGGAACAGTTCTACGACGACGATCACGCCGAGTTCCCGGGCCGCGTTATCCTGGGCAGCGAAAACGGTCGCGGCCCCGATTCCTGGCCGCAGGTGCGCGACAAGCCGTACATCAGCGGACTGTTCTACTGGGTCGGCTTCGATTTCCTGGGCGAGGCGAACCGCTGGCCCAATCACGGCAGCACAGCGGGCGTGTTCGACCGCTGTGGATTTCTCAAGCCGTTCAGCGGACGAATTCTCGCCGAGTGGAGCGACCAACCGGTCGTCAGCCTGTTGGTCGCTCCGCAACGGCCGCCGCGCAATCGCGAGGGCGGGAACCAGCGCCGGCGGCGCGGATTCCGTTGGCCCGAGCAACACTGGAACTGGGAGAACGATGGCGAAGACGCCGAACAACCGCAGCCACTGGAGGTGATCGCGCAGACGAATACGGCGGCCGTGGAGTTGTTGCTCAACGGCCGGTCGCTGGGCAAGAAACCGGTCGACCAGTCGCGGAGCGTGTCGTGGGAAACGCCCTTCGAACTGGGCGAGTTGGCGGCGATCGGGTACGACGCCGACGGCCAGGAAGTCGCCCGCCAAACGCTGTCCACCGCGGGCCCCGCGGTGCGGCTGCAGGCAACGGTTTACGAGCGCGAGCCGCTGGCGCCCGGCGACGTCGGCCACGTCGTGCTGCAGGTCGTGGACGAAGCCGGCACGCCCGTGCCGCGATTCACCGAAGCGGTCGAAGTCGCGGTGCAGGGCGGCAAGCTGTTGGGACTGGACAACGGCAACCAAATGGACCCCACGCCGCTGCGCAGTCACAGTCGCGTGCCCGCCGCCGGGCGGCTGCTGGCGATCGTCAAATCGGGCGACGACGGCGAACCGGCGGTGCTCACGGCCACGGCGCCGGGGCTCGAACCGCTCGACTTCGAAATCGTCCCTACGCAGCGCTCGGACGCCCGCTAGTCCTGGGACTTGTCTTTGGCATCGGGGTGGCAGTAGCAACTGGCTGCCGGCTCGACGTCGGCCCGCGCCCAGGCGGCATCGACCTCCATGGCGACCGCCTCGGCCGCCTTGGCCTTCTTCTGCGTCTGGAGCGATTGGCGCAGCCCCAACAACGACCACGCGTTGTTGGGGTGCTCGGCCAAGTCGGCCCGATAGACCGCTTCCGCCTCAACGGCTCGCCCTTCCGCCATCAGCAGCGCCCCCAACGCGTGCCTGACCGGCTGCATCCAACCGGGCGGCTCGTCGTACGACAGCAATTCCTCAGCGGCGACGGCCTGCCGGAGCAGATCGAACGCCCGCTCGACGTTGCCCGCGTGATACTCCAACTCGCCCTCCGCCATCAGCCGGCTCACGGCGACGACGTCGGCAGCGGCGTTGTTGCCCACGAACCACTCGTCGGTCAGTTGGGCCGCAACGTCATCCAAGTCTTCAAGTTCGGCCCGCGCTTTGTCAATCTGGCCCAGATTGGCCAGGGCCACGGTCCGCGCATAGTGGCGGATCGCGCGCGACGAGAGCCGCCACTCGGGCGGCTCGGGTTCGGCGATGATTTCGTCCCACATGCCGAACCGAATCATCACGTGCAGCGCCGTCGGCATGAACCCGTCGGCCAGCGGGGCGAAATTCTCCAGCAAGGCGTCGGGCATGCGAGCTTCCAGCTTGCGGGCGGCGGCGAGCGCCGCGGCCTGACGCCCCTCCATCATCGAGGCATACGCGAGAAAATGCAGATTGTGCATGTAGTACAGGCCGTAAAATCCCGGCGGTCCGGCGACGGCAAAGTGCTTCTCGTCCGCCGCGGCGGCCCGCTCGTTTGCCGCGGAGGCCGCCTCGTACTGCCCGGTGCGAATGTAGATATGCGATGGCATGTGGACCAAATGCCCCGCACCGGGCACAAGAGCCACCAGACTCTCCGCCGCGGCAGCGCCCTTCTCCGGCCAGGGCGACGCCTCGATCGCGTGAATGTAGAAGTGGTTGCCGCCCGGGTGCCGCGGCGTGTTTCGCAGGAGCGACTCCAGCACGGCGACGATCTCCAGGGTGCGGCCCTTGGGCGCCCCCTCGGACGTCCACAAGTCCCACGGCTGCAGGTCCATCAGCGCCTCGGCGTACAACGCCGCGATATCGGGATCGTCCGGATGCGCGTGCCAGGCGGCCTCCATCGCGTCGGCGTAGGCCTGATCCAGCGGCACGCGATCCTCGGGCGCCGGCCATGCGTAGCGTTCGCTAAGCGCTTCGACCAATGCGCGTTCCGCCGCGGTCTCGTCGTCGAGTTCCTTCAGCGCCCGCTGCGCGGCCTGGTACGCCTGCTCGTTCTGCTCGGGCGTCATCTCCATGTTGTTGATGTGCAGGCCGTTGGCGTAGCCGACGCCCCACCACGCCATCGCGCACGACGGATCGAGTTGGGCCGCCTGCTGGAACGAGCGGATCGCCTGCTCGTGGTTAAAGCCAAAGAGAAATTGAATTCCTTGGTCGAAGTAAGCCTGGGCCTGCGGCGAGTCGGTCGTGACCTGACGAGCGTAGCCATCCATCCCTTCAAACAGCGGCGTCGCGGGGGAACCCGCGACCGGCGCGGCGTCGAGCGTGGCCGTCTGCTGAGCTGTCGCGACGCTCGCCGCGGCGATGACAAGGAACGCAGCCCGGGGGCCGGCGCAACGGAGCATGACAAACCTCCGCGAGAAAAGTCCGGGGGCAGTGGGCAAGACGTCGGCAAACCGCCGACGGCACAGAACAGTTTCGATCCGATGCCAAGTCGCGGCGCATCGGGACAGCCCGCGCGCGATCGCGACCGCGCAACACACACTCCACGTTGCGGGCGTCGTGAAACGGTTGTGCGCAGCCCGCCTCGCGGCGGTCGGACGCGCGAGCGTCACACGATGTCGCCCGCCTTGCGCGGGGTCGACTCGTCAGGAGTCTCGTCCGAGTCGATCTCGAACCACCCCTTCTTGAATTCAATTCGCTGCTGGCGTTGCATCGCCAGATTTGACGTCAGCGCGATCACCGCGTCGGCCAGGGCCACCTTGGGGTGACACTTCGGCTTGTTCTCCGGCGCCGGATTGCGGATGCACCAGGCCCAGTGTTCGATCTCTTCCTGGTAGCCGCGGCTGACGTTCTTGGGGGTCGACGCCTGAGCGATTGGCGCCCCGCCGCCCCCCGTCTCGTAGCTGGTCATCGCCGGGCCGTCGGCGCCTTGTTTGACTTCGATCTTGGTGTTCGGGTTCCCGCCGGCAAACAGCATGACGTCCTTTTCGCTCTCGACAATCATCGTGCCGGCGGTGCCCAACACGACCTCGCCGTAGTTGCCGAAGCCGTTACCGTTGATCGAACTGTAAGTCACGACCAGGCGTTTCTGCGGATTGGCGACTTCCGCAGTCGCAAAGTCTTCGTAGTACCCTTTCATCGGGTACTCGAACTGGCAGTGAACGTGATCGTCGACCTCCCGGTCCGCCGGGAACAGCGACCGCATCCCAATGCCCTGCACGGCCAGCGGATGAACCTTTTCGCCGTCGTCGCGCTGGCTGCTGACGAAGATGCCCGCCGCGTCCAGTTGATGGCTGCCCAGCTCGGCCATCAACCCCGCGCCGGTGCGATCCCACAAGCGCCAGCGGATCAATTCCTCCAGCGGCGAATAGGTGTAGCCGCCGTCGATCGTCTTTTCGACGTAGCCGTACTTCGCCGCGTCGACATGAATATCCTGCAGTTGCGCGCGAAACTCCGCTGCCTGCGCTTCGAGCTTCTCCGCCGTGGATGGATCTTTTTCCTTGGCAATTCGCCCTTCTCGATTCCACAGATCGAGCAGAATCTTCCATTGCTCAATCACGGCTTGCTCGGCGGCGGCGCTGACCTTGCGTGCGTCGCGGCGAGCGATGTCGACGACGCGCCGTTCGACAATGTCGGTCGGCATCGAGGGCGACCAACTGTCGCGTCCCGGCAGGTTGCCGCGATGCCATTGAGCGCGGATGTGGTGGATGTCGCCAATCAAGCCGCGTTTGATCTGATCGACCGCGTTGTCGTACAGGATGCTGTAGTGCCGTTGATGCCCGGTGGCCAGGATCATCGGGTTGCCTTCGGGATCGCGCAGCGCGGCGGCGGCGCGGGCCATCTCTTTGCAGCGAGCGACCGTTTGTCCCATCAGCTTTTCGGTCAGCACGTGCTTGCCGGCCTGCATCGCCTTGATTGCCGCCACGTCGTGCAGCCACAGCGGCAGGGCGATGATCACGGCTTCCACGTCAGGATCGTCGATCAACTCCTGATAGTCGTCGGTGTAGACCTTGACGTGCTTGCGGGCCTCGTCTTCGCTGCTCCAACCGTACACCCGCATCAGACCGGGGCGCGGCCCCAACGCGGCTTGATGGCCGTGGAACGCGCGATGGACGTTGTAGGGGCGGATGTCGGCAATCGCGACGACTTCCACGTAGTCGGGGTTGAGCGCCCCGATCAGCACGTTGCCCTCGTCGCCGGTACCGATGATGCCGACCCGCACCGGTCGATCGACGCTGCCGCCGTAGCCAAAGTAGGCGGCGCCCAAGCCCCCGCCCGCCACGGCGGCCGACAGCACCGATCCCTTCAAAAAATCACGGCGGGTCGTGCCGAGCGCTTCGTAGAAGTTCTGTTTGCCAATGTCGCGCTGTTCGGGCGTGAGATGCATAGCGAGGCGATTAGTCATTGAGTGGGATGGAAACCTGCTGGCTTGAACCAACGGGCGTCGCCGATCCTAATTAGGTTACGCCCGCCGGGCAGCTTCGTCCACAGGGCCCCGCTCTGGGGCGGGTCGCGCTGCGTAAAGAACCTGAAACAACCGCGAAAATGCGCTCGCGGCGGCCGGCGCGTTTGCACGGCAAAGTCACGCCGCGCGGAGAAGAGCAGTCGGCGAGGCGGTCCCATGGTCGCCTGGAAATCTAGCTAGATTCGGTCCAGCCCGTCCAGCCAGCGAGCAATCAGCTCCTGCACCGTATTGTCGAGCCGACCGTCGCGAGCCGCCGAACCGCGACGACTTGCCTGACTGACGGGGTACCCCGCCTGTTGCAGTCGCTGGGCGTCGCGGTCGATGAGCATCGAGAACGGAGAATTCTGCGTGGCGATCATGAGCAATGCCAGCGGGGCCCCCGGCGCATTGTCTCGCAACGTGAGCGTGCGCGGCAGCGGGGCGGCCAGCGTCGCCGCTCCGGCCAGCTGGCCGCGGCTTTGCAGCGCCAGCGCCGCAGCGAGTTGACCCGCCTTACCTTCGCCGCCGATCACCGCTCGCCGCGGGTCGACGCCATACTGCGACGCCAGCACGGGCAACATGCGAGAAAGAAACTCCAAATCGTCGCCGGTCCAGCCCGACTCGTCGCGCGGCTCGGCGACGGCCAGCACAAACTGATCGCGATCCATTAGCGTCTGCCACGACTCGGCGAACTCCCGGTTCGCGTCGACGTCCGTCGTGCCCAACCACAGCAGCAAGCCGGGCTTGGTCGTCGTCTTGGCAGGAGCCAGTACACGCGCCGCTTGGGAGAATTGGGGCAGCTTGACTTCGGCGAACTCACGATTCGCGGCGTTTGCGTCGGCCTCGTCGCCCTGGGGCTGGCGTCCCAATTGGTCGCTTGCCAGAACCTCAGTGGGCAGGTCTTCGGTCGTCAGTTGCAGCGTCAACGGCTCGTCGTCCCGCACGACGGTCAACTCGATGTCGACTCCGGCGTATTGCGACGTCAACGCGGTCACCGCCGAGGCCGTCGTGCTGATTTCCGTTTCGCCCACGGCGGTGACGCGGTCGCCGACCTTGACGCCTGCCGCAGCGGCGGGGCTCTCCGGCCACACGGCGCGAACGACGACGCCGGCAGGGGGATCTTCTGTTTCGGCATCGGCGACCGCCGGCCGCTCCGGCAGCACGCCCAAGAACGCTTGCTGGAAGGGGGGCAATTCCGCGGCAAGCGTGATCTCAGTGTTGAGCTCTTTCGCCTGGTCGCCAGCGCCGCGACGCAGCGTGACGCGAAGTCGATCGCCGGCATATTTCGGCACGACGGCAGTGCGCAACTGGGTTTGCGATACCACGGGCTGATCGTCGACCGCGATGATGACGTCGCCCTGTTTCCAGCCCGCTTCGGCGGCCGGCGAACGGGGCCAGATCGAGGTCACCTCCGGCGGCGTCGCATGCGCGGGGCCGTCTTTCAGGCCAACGCCCAATACGCCGCGCTGCAAATCGCCCGCTTCAATCCACCGCGGCAAGACGGCCAACACATGCTCCCACGGCGCGGCAAAAGCAATCCCGGAATCGTAGTACTCCGCGCCGGCAACCTCGCTCGACTCGCCCGCGGCGCCAGTCATCCCCGGCGCCATCGGCGTGAGAACTCCCAGCACGCGGCCCGACAGATCCACCAGCGGACCGCCATAGTTGGCGGCCGACACCTTGGCGTCCGTTTGCAGCACGCGGCCGTGCATGCGTCCCAGAGCGCTGACCACGCCGACTGACGTGTTGACCCGCTCGGCCACAAAGGTGCGCCCCACCGCGGCGACGCGCTGGCCGACGCGAATCTCCTCCAGCGGTCGGGACGAGGGAACTGGCAGCGGATCGTCCGTTTCGACCTTCAACAGCACGAGCATCAGATTCTCGTCGCGCCCGACAATCTCGGCCGGCGCCTGCGACCCGTCGGGTAGTCGCACCAGGATCGAGGAGGGGCGTTGGGCGAAGTTGAACGAGCTGGACACGATGTAACCGTCGCTGCGAACGACAACGCCCGTGGTCGGCCCCTGGGCGAGCACGGTGTCGTCAACCTGCTCGAGCCCGCCGATGGTGCGAATCTGAACGACGGCCTCGGCCACGTGGTCGACAGCAGCAGCCAGGGCGCGCTGCTCGGCCAAGGCGACGTCATCGACCACGGGCGCCGAATCGCGCGCGACCGCTGATGCAAGAGACGCAATCGCCCAGCACAAAACCGCCAGACGGGCGGCCCGTCGAAAACCTGCGGACATGGTCATTGCTCCTCGTCCGCAGGAGCATCGGAAGGGGCCGTCTCGTCTGTCTCCGTCGGCGCGGCGACGACGACGTCCACGAGTTCGCCGTCCCGAAGCACGGCCAATCGCGCTCCGTCGCGGCGATCGATCCGCGCCAAAGCGGCCACCACGTCGCTACATGACACGGTCGGCTCGCCCTCGACGAACACGATCAGATCGTCGGGTTTCAGTCCAGCGTCACTGGCCGGCGATGCGGGGACGATCCCATCCACAAACGGCGGCGTGCAGGCCAGGAGATTGGGGACCAGGACCAGTCCCAGACTCGCCAGCGTGGTCGGTTCGTCGGGGGCCAGTTCCAAGCCCGACGAACTCGACGCCGCTCGGCCGGCCATGATGGCTTCGACCGATTCGGCCCAAGCGTCCACCGGCACCGCGTAGTTCAGCCAGGCGCCCGTGACGCGGCTCTTGAGCTCTTTGCCTAAGACGCCCAACAGTCGTCCCTGCCAGTCGACCAAGGCCCCGCCCGCGGCCCCGGGATTGTTGGCGTGTGCGTCCACCACGTACACCTCGCCGCGGTAGTTGGCCTGAAAGGCGCCTCGCCGGGCCGCCAGTGGAGCGACCGCCGTGACGACGCCCTGCATGATGCTGGCCGGCTCGTCGCCGGCGGCGATGCCGTACAAATTGCTGACCGCCAGCACAGGCTCGCCGGGAACCGCCGGCGCGGCGTCTTCCAGATCGAACCAGTCGACTTCCTGCTCGCCCAACTGCAACTGCAGCACGGCCAATTCCAACACGGGGTCGCTGCCGACAAACTCGACGCTGAATTTGCGTCCGTCATCCAGCACGACCGCCACGTCATCGGTGTCCAGCACGTAACTGAGCGCCGTGACGACGTGCCCCTGGGGGGAAACAAGAATCCCCGATTGGTAGGATTCCATCTGGCGCAGCCCGCCGGCGCCGTAGATCTTGACGACCTTGCGCTGCACGTCGCGAATCAGGGGGGACGCGGTCGCACCCGTCGCAGGCCGGGCAGACAGCGCGGCCAGGAGCAGTGTTATCGCGAGCGCGCTGCAACGATTGAGCAGCGGTGCATGACGCTTGCGGTTGTTCGTCATTGCGCCTCCCGGCGGAGTCCGTCGACGGCCATTTCGAACTGATCGATCTCCAACGTCGCGAACTCGCGATCGCCGGAGCGAATCGTCCAGCGGTGCGGCAACATGCGACCCGCGGTTTCGCGGAAATCGCTCAGATGCAGCTCGCAGGGGTCGGCGTCATCGGACGAATAGCACTCCAGAGAAATCATGGCGCCGGTCGTCGCATCGAAGAACAGCCGTACTTCGACGCCGCCGTACAGGCACGACAGACACTCGGCCGGTTCCGCGTCGCCGCAGGGCAACCGCCCCAGGTACACCACCTCGCCGAACGTACGCAGGCCTTCGTCCAGCATCCGCTGCCACAAATGCACGGCCAACAGCAGCCCGCCGGAGCCGGGGGGACTGAGCTGCGACGTCAGATCACCGCGAAAAATGGCTCCGGTGACGCCCTGCGGCAGACGAATCTCGCTCTGCAGCGGTCCCGTGCGGAGGATGAAGTCGCCGCCCGCGGCGACGTGGCCTTCGACGAGCCAATCGTAACCCGGGCTCGCCGCGGCGTCGTCGCCCTGGAACTGTTGCCAGGCCGACCACAGCCGCTGCTGCGCTTGTTGGTTGTACCAGTAGTTGGCGAAGCCGCGCCGCTCGATGTACCGCTCGGCAATCGCTTTGGGCAGCTTCGGCTTGCTGTCGAGCAATTTTCGCAGGTCGGGCAGCTTCGGCAGCTTGTTGGGCTCGGGATCGCTGGGATCCTCGTCGTCAGGTTGCGGCTCGTCGCCCGGCGGGCGCGAGGGGTCCGCGGCCTCGCGTTGGACCAATGCGACTAACTCGGCCGGATCGTGCTTGCTGGCCAAACGTATGACCGCGTCAAAGGTGCGTCCGTCACGGCGAAAGCGCACCGGAACGCGCCAGTCGGGCGGAAACACGCCGAGAATATTCTGCAGCGCGTTGGCCGTGGTGATCTCGCGATTGGCGAGCATGACGATCTCGTCGCCGTACCGCAATCCGCGTCGAAAGGCGTCGCTCGAATCGAGAATGTCATCGACGATCACGCCATCGTCCTCGGTGGCGACCGTCGCGCCGAGCGAGGCGTGGTCAAGAATCCGCCCGCTCTTGAGGTGACTCAGAAACCGCATCGCCTGGTTCACCGAAATGGCATAGCCGACGCCCACGTTCTTGCGGCCCCGTTTCTCGAACGAGCCGCGACCGTTGATGCCGATCAACTCGCCGTCGGCATTGAACAACGGACCGCCGGAATTGCCCGGGTTGATCGCGGCGTCGGTCTGCAGGCAATCAGTGTACTCCAGCAACGTGCCGGCCGGGTACTGGTACCGACGCACGCCGCTGATCATGCCGTACGACACGCTGGGGGTGAAATCGTCGGCCAGCAGAAACGGATTGCCCGCGGCAAACGCCCAGTCGCCGACCCGCACGTCGTCGCTGTCGCCAATCGCCGCCACGGGAAAATCGTTGCGTCCCAGCAACTGCACCAGCGCCAGGTCGCCCACGGGATCGATGCCCACCAGCACGGCGTCGTAGAGCACGCCGTCGGGCAGCCCGCACTTCAGCGCCGGCCCGCTGCCGGCCACGACGTGGAAGTTGGTCAAGGCAAAGCCGTCGGCCGAAACAATGACGCCCGACCCGCCGCCCTTGCCGGCGGAGTCAAAGATGGCGACCGTCGCTTCAGACGCTCGCGACACGGCCGCCACGCGGTTCGCTTCGGCGGTCGCCACGTCCGGGGGCACGTCCAGCGGGGCCAGCGTCGGGTCGGTCGTCGCTAGCGCAGCGAGAAATATCAACAGGGCGGAAGGCATGGCAGCTCGTGCGGCAAGTCTGAGGGTTTGCGGCGGCGCTCACTCCATTCTACCAGCCCGCCGCAAAATGGGGGCGAACGACGTCACTTGACGAATCTTGCCTGAGCCAAGTGCAATTCGTCGCCGTAGTCGCGATTGCCGCCGTAGTCGACGACAATTCGCACACGGCGGGCTCCCGCCAAATCGACCGAAATCTCCTGCGGCGGCTCGCCTCCCAGGACCACGCCTTCCCACAATATGTCGCGATCGCCGGAAACTGTCAGCGCGACTTTGCCTTCGGCCGCGCAATCGGGAGCAATCCCAGCGAGCGCGGCAAACCGCGTCATGTCCCGCGGCACGGCGTAAACGATCTCCGTGCGGCTGCGCAACGCCAGCCCGCGGGCGAATGACTGCCGACGCCGCGTCGACGGCTGGCCCTCATCGGCAACCAGCAATTCGATGGGAGCGCCGGAAAAGGAGCGATTGAACCGCGGCTCGCCGTAGGCAGCGATCGACTCGGCCGCGGCCGGCATGCCGACCAGCGGCGTCCACCGCGACTGCAGCGGTCGAAGATCGCCCAGATAGGCGATCTTACCCAGCGAATAGTCAACAGACACAATCTTCTCGAGCGGCAGCTTGATCTCTCCGCCGCTGGCGAGGCCGATCGTTGCCTGGCCGTCGGCGACGAGCATCCCCGCGGCGGCCAGCTGCGTGCCGTCCGCCATCTGGACGCGGCACGCCGCTCTCGCCGAATCGGAATTCTGACTGCGGTAAAACGCAATGCCCGCCACCTTGGAGAGCTTCACCGGGATGCGATCGCCCTCCCACTCGAAATCGACCACCTCGTCGGTTACGGCGCCCACGACGCCCGCCAAGTAGTCCACGGCGGCGCCGTCCTTCTTGAGCACGAACAACAGATCGCCGGGCAACTCGCGTTGTTGAGCCGCTTGCCAAGCTTCGCGAGCCGCGACATTGCCGGGCGCAAGATCGATCAACTCAATTGCCGAGGTGGGGAGCACCAACTCGTCGGTTGAGAAGGACGTTCTGATCGTCGCACGCCGCTCGGCGACGGTCACCTGGGTTGCGGGCAACACACTGCCGTTATGCAACCGCACCACGCAGGGCGAAGTGAAGTTCGCGCTGGCGGCGGCGTCACCGGCCTGGGCCTGCCCAATTCTCACGCCCAACAGTTCAGCAGCGGTCGCGACGTACTCGCCCTGGTTTGTCTCCAGCGTGATGGACCCAGGCTGCCAGTCGACAAGCTGGCCGGTGGTTTCCACGCCGTCGAGAGTTTCGACGCGCACCGCCTGAGCCGATGCAAAATCGACAGGCGCAATCGCCAACGCCAGGGAAAGCAAGGCCGATCGAATCATTCCGTGAAACCAACAGGGGGGCAGGGCGGGGCGAGCGGTTCGGCGTCAGCGGGGCAGCAGCCGCGGCGCGAATTACGGCGTATCGGTCGTCTTTTCGGCCGCGAGTTCGCGAAAATACTGGTCGATCAGTTCGCGATACTGGGCCGGGTACTCACGGCCAATTTCCTGCAGCGCCTGTTCGCGCTGTTTGGGAGGCAGGTCGCCCCAGCCCGGCGTGTTGCCGACGTCGCGCTTGTCGACCTTCCCCGGCGCCTTCAACTCCGCGATGCGACTGTCTTCCATCGGCTTGGAGGGAGCGGGATTGGATTGTGAGCCCTGGCTGCTTTGCTGCTGTTGCTGAGCTTGTTTCTCGAGATCCTCAATCATCTTGTCGAGCGACTCCAGCACGCCGCGTTCGACGCCCTGCACGCGCGGACCGGCGTGTCCCAGATCGAGCCGGCGTTCGATGTCGCTCATCCGCCGACTGATGTGATCGAGCGACTCGTCGTCGAGCGTCGCCAAATCCCGCCGTACCAGTTGAGCCAACTGTTGAAAGCGGCGCGGCAAGGACTGCTCCCGCTCCAACAACTGCACCAGCGCAGCCCGCGCTTCGTCGGGACGCACCAACTGCTGATACGCTGCCATGCGGTAGAACAGCAACGACGCGGGGTCGACAACCTCCGCGACGGCCAACTGCTCCAGTTCCCGCGCCGCTTCGTCGTACAACGTTTGCTGCACAAGCCACCGCCCATGCGCCAACCGCACGGCGCTGCGGACCAACGGGTCGGTCTCCGGCTCGTCGAGCCACGAGATCCAGGTTACGTCGCCGGGGGCGAAGGGCCCGCGCCACTGCTGCTGCAACTCGGCGACCCGCGGATCAACTGCTGCGAGCGCGGCGATCACGCGATCCAACGCGCTGTCGCCGCTCGCCCTGCGATCATCGTCTTGCCACGCCGCATGCGCCGCGGACTGCGCCTGAGGCGTCGCGCCGCTGCGATCGAGATAGTCCTGCAATTGGGCAGAGACAGCGTCGGCGGACGGCTGGCTCCAACTGGGCTCGAAAGCGACGTCGGCGAGCGACCGCTGCGCGCTCAGCGCGAGCAACGTCAGCGCGATCGCAATGGCGGTGCAGCAATTCATCGGGCGACGCGGGGCGAAACATCTGCTCATCGGTTTTCGTCCGTATCGAGGTCGTGGGCCGCCTGGAAAATCCGTTGTTGCCGCAGGGCCAACTCGTCCAGTATGGCACGAATCTCTGCGTCGAAGGCCAATTCACCTTCGATCAGGGCGCCATACCGGCGGGTTTGCCCGTTCACCCGGGCCTGCAACGAGCGAATCATACGCAATTCGGCGATTCGGGCCACTAGCGGCTGCTCGCCCGGCTCGCCGCCCCCTGGCTGTTGCTGCCCCCCACGCGCCTGCTGCTCCCGCAATTCCTGCAACGCCCGCTGCATCGCGGCCAACGACTCCTCCAGCGAGGCAATCACGTCCTCCTCGAGCCCCTGGGTGATGAGGCTGGTCTGCAGGCGGGTCAGTCGGTCGGCGATCATCTCCATGTCGCCGCGGGCCTGCTCGATCGCCTCGGGGAATGCGACCGACGTACCGTCTTCGCGCAGCAGAATCAGGGCCCGCTCGGCGTCGCGAATGATCTGCTGCTCGGAGCGGCTGAGTCGGGCCGCGGCGATTTCGCGTTCGTGGACGGGCGCTTCGGTCGCCGCGTCGAGCTTCTTCGTTTGCTCGTAAACCTCGATTTGCGCTTCCAGCATCTTTCGCAGTCGCGCTTCCAACAGCACGAGCGTCCGCTCGAGTTCCTCCTCGCGCAGTTGTCGCAGAATGCGTTCCAGTTCGGCTTTGGCTTGCTCAAGCTCCTGCAGCGCTTGCTCTTGCTCCTCGACGGCGCCCTCGCGTTGCGACTTCTCCAGACGCTCCTGAGCCTGCTGCATGCGCTGTTGCGCTTGGCGAATTCGCTCGACAGCCTTGTCAGCCGGGCTTTGATTCTGTTGTGGCGGCGATTGGCTTGGCGAAGATTGCCCGCCGCCCTGCGATTGCTGCCCTTGTGATTGCTGCCCTTGTGATTGCTGACCCTGCGATTGTTGCCCCGGCGACTGCTGGTCTGAGGGCGACTGATTCTGCTGGCCCTCGCCGCTTTGTTGATCGCCGGACGGTTTGTCGCCGCTCTGCGCCGACTCCTCCGGCTGGTCGCCATCCTGCTGATCACCGGACTGCTCTTGCTCTTGCGGCGTTGGCGAATCGCTGGAGTCCTGCGCCTGCTTGTCCGAGTCACCGGGTTCAGCGCCTTCGCCCGACTGGCCGCTGGACGGTTGACCGTCTTTGCTCTGCGAACCATCGGATTTCTGAATGTCGCCCCCGAGCTGGCCGGCCTTCTGCTCGATTCGCTGCTGGTCGCCGGCGAGTTTCTCCGCGTCGTCGCCGCCGTCGGTGCGTCCCTTGACGCCCCGCTGCATGCGAATGATCAGCTTAAGCTCTTTCAGGTAGGCGCCGATCCGCTTGCGATCGGACTCGATCTGCGAATCACGGTCCTCCTGCAGCAGCAGTTCGAGGAGTTGGGCCAGCTCGGACTGCACGGCCGCTTGCTGCTGCATCGCCGCGGAGTAGCTTTCCCCTTCGAGCGCCGCGATGATCTGGTCAAAGTCGCCGGCCAGATCGCGGTCGCGACTGCGGGCCACCAGCTCGCGCAGGACACGCGCCCGGCGAGGTTGCGTGCTGCTGGACAGTTCGGCCAACCGCTCGGCGAGCAACTCCAGCCGATCAAATCGCTCGGCAAGTCGCGATTCGCGGTCGGCGAGACTCAACTCGCTCGCCGCGGTTGCTGCGGGCGCGTCAGGCTCTTGCGACCAAACCCGCGGCACGCTTGCCACCAGCGCCGCAGCAGCCGTCAACGCAGTGAGAAAGTCGCGACAGAATCGATGCGGCGGCGCCGACGGCTCGGTCCGGGGGAACGGTGGGCGGCAAGTGAACATCGGCAGCACCTGGGCGACTTGGCGGGGCAGTCCACGGCGGCCACGAAATGATCGTAGGCGGGGCGTCAATCCTCGAGCAGCCGTCGCAAACGTTCGCGCTGCTGCTGCTGGGTGGCGTCGTTGATCTCCTGCTGCTCAGCGACAATTTCCCGCAGCAGGTCGACCAGCTCATTATAACTTTCCAGTTCCAACATCCGATCCAAAACTGCCTTCATCGCCTCGATTGTGGCGTCGGCCTGGATTCGGGTCGCGTTGAGAGTAGCGGCCGCGTCGTCTGCGCGGGCCTGGTGAGCCTGCTGGTGGGCCGCCAGCAGCCGCTCCAACTCCGGCAATTGCTCCGCGGCGATCGCTCGCAGGGGAACGGCGATGCCGTCTTCCAGCCGCGTCCGCAGTTCCTCGGTGTCGACGCGGTTGTTGGACAGTTCGGCGAGGATCTCCTCGAACCCGTCGGCCACGCCGGCCGTCTCGAACGCCAACTGCGTGGCGTTCTGCTGGGCGCCGACGATGCGCGACAGGTCGCGGCGGAACTGCCGTTGAGGGTCGGGCGGGGCGTCGCCGTCGTCGCTCGACGCGTCGCCCTCACCTTCGTCTGTATCGTCCTCGGCGGTGTCGGCTGCGGCTTCTTCAGTTTCTGCAGCGATACCCGGCGGCTCAATCCGCGTCAGCAAATCGCCCACGCCGCTCATCTTCTCGTAGATCGCCTCGAATCGTTGCCGGAGTCCCAACTCGCGTTTTTCCAACAGGGCTCGCAATTGCGATGGCGTCACGACATCGAGCAAGAACCGCTGGCTGGAGCCGACGCGTGGATCGGCCTCCAGGTCAAAATAGTCGCTCGCCTGCAGCCGAAACGCCAACCGTTGACCCGGCTTCAGATCGACCATCGGCTCGCGACTCTCGGGATCGTCCTCGGCCAGGTCGAATGTCTCGGCGAGCTTGAGCCGCGGGAATCCGCTCGCTACGTCGGCCAACGCGCGCCGTTGCGGCTTCTGCTGATCAATCTGGTATTCAAACCACGCCTCGCGCACGGCGTAGTCATCGACGACAGTCCCCGCCGCAGGGATGCGCGCCGTAGGCGTGACCGCCGTGCCGATGCCGCGCAGTTGGATCGACAACTCCGGCGGCAGGTCGGGCGTGACGCTGACGGCCAGGTTGTAGGGCGCGAGGCTCTCGACGCCGTCGAGGTCGGTTAACATGACGGCCACCTGCTGATCCCCGTCGGCCGCCGACAGCGGGAAACTCAACTGCCGCGGATTGGCAGGATCAATGGCCGTGGGCAAGTCCTCCTGACGACTTGGCTGGTAAACGCGGGCCGAGGCCAGCGGTTTGGTGCAAGCGATGCGGCAGACGCCGCTGGAGCCTTGCGGCAAGTCGGCGCGTTTGCTCAACACGATTTCGCGCGGCTCGCGCTCGAGGTACTCCGGGTAGACGATCTGCAGCACAGCCCGCGACACGGCCGGGCGTTCCACGGCAATCAGCCGCAGATGGCGAACGCGATCGTCGCCGCCGATGACGTCGAACTCAATGTCGCTCGTCACCTTGAATTCGTAGCGGTACTGCTGAGCGTCGTCGCGCCCCGGCACGGCATCGCCGACCTTCAGCATCGGGTCGCGGCTGCCCAGACCGTCGCTCGCCCGCCGCCAGCGGATCTCCACTTCGTCGGGCGCGGTGAACCCATCGACGATCGACGCGGCCACGTGCACCTCAAAGGTGGCGTCGCGGGCGACGCGGACTGTGCGCGCATCGCGATCGCGACCGAAGCCCTCGACCGTCAAATGCACGGCGCGGGGCCACAACTCGCGGCTGAACGTCATCCGCTGCCCCCAGAAGGCAAACGCGTCCGGCGAGCGCCACGCGAATCCCGCAACCGACGCAATCGCGAGCAACGCCAGCGCGGCCTTGATCGCCAGCGGCCGGGCGTTGAACACGCTGGCCAAGCGAATCTGGTCGACAGACTCGGCCGCGCTCCGGCTGGTTTGGGCGATAAGCTGCGGGTGATAGCCCTCGCGGTGGCGGCCGTCGCCCGCCTGAACGGTGGTGATCAGTCCCTCGCGCAGATTGGGATGCTGCCGCTCGATGAGCAACGCCAAACTGTCGTCCGGCAGTCCGACAAACAGCCGCCGCCCAATGAAGCGGTACAGGGCCCACAGCGCTGCGGCGAGGGCGGCTCCCCACAAGAGAAACCGGACCGCGGGCGTGGGCTCGAACAGCCAGTCGAGCAGCAACCCCAACCAGTAGGCGGCTCCCAGGGCGGCGACCACAGCGAAGAGGCCTTCCAGCCACACGTAGGCGCGCACCATCCACCGCAGCCGCGAAATGGTGTGCGCGACGGGACGAGGAATCTCAAATTGCGGGGCTGCGGTGGCCATGCAGGTTCTCTACTGCCGTTGTTTGTATTTGCCACGTGCCACTGCTGGCTCGTCCAACAGTGCGAAGCGGGTACAAACCGCCCACTGCTGGACGAGCCAGCAGTGGCACTCTCGGACGTTGCAGTCCGCCTGACTTTCTAACGCCGCGAGTTGCATTCTGTGCGTGTCATTATCTTCTTTGCTGTGATCGTTTCTGTCGCCCAATTGACCAAGCTCGCCTTGCGCGGTCTCGGCGGTTGCTACGCCAAACGCAATAAGCGCCGAAGCGTCCACTCCAGAAAAAGTGCGCCGGCAATCACGCCGAGCAAAACCTGATTGAGTCTCTCCGTGAATTGTTGATCGGGCTTGCCGCGGACGATCCGGGTCTCCGCGCGGCTCGGGAACAGACTCGCCAGCGGCGGCAGGCCGTTGCCGCCGGTCGCCAGGGTGGTGACGTCGGCGTAGTAGCGGCCGTCAGTCCGTTGGGCGACCGCGGCCAGCAGCGCCTCGTCGCGGCGAGTCTGGCGGAACTCCGCATCGGGCGCCGCGACCTGGATCCGCCGCGAAAGCTGCTCGTCGAGCGCATCGGGAATCGGCAACTCGATTCGATACGCCCCGTCACGTGAGACGGCGAATTGCCCCACGAAGTTCCCCGCTTGCTTAGCATCGGCGGTCAGAACGACGTTGCGGCCCGCGCCATCGGGATCCGTCACGCGGGCGGTCACGCGCTCGGCGACATACGGTTCGCGGCTGGCTGTGGACAACTGGGCGCGCACGACCACGACCTCGCCCACGCTGTAGCGATCGCGCTCGACCAACAACCGCCCTCGCGACGAACCGCGCAGCAATCGCCCCTGGCTCACATGCCGCACGAGTTGCGTGTACAGCTTTTCGAAATACTTGGTGTCAACCGACCGCAACCGCCACATTTCGCCGCTGCCCATGTAAAACACGCGGCCGCCGCCGTAAAACTGCTCGGCAAAGTACACGGGCAACTCGGCGGAAATTCCCGCGTCGGGATCGCTGTAGCGAGCGTAGACCGTCGCGGCGGGCTTGGGGCCTTTCACGGCATAGCAGCCGTAGACGCCGGGGAACGACAGCCAGGCTTGCTCGCTTTCGAGCGGTGTTTCGGCCAGCCACAGGAAATCGGCTTCTTCGCCGGCACGGGAAAATGCCAGCGGCCAGGGCTGCTTCGAACCGTAGACGCCGTCGTCCATCAGGGTGAGTCGCCGCTGGAACTCGACCGGGTAGAGGCTGCGGATCTTCGCCTGCTCGGGGCTTTGGACCCAGGCTGCGGTGAACACGGGGCCGGCCACGACAATCAGGCCGCCCGATTCGTCGGCGACCCACTCGTCCAGCAGGTCGACCTGGCCCGCGTCGAGCCGGGTCCAATCGGGATCGAACGCCACGATCGCGTCGTACTGAAACAGCGTTTCGCGATCGCTGGGGAATTCCGTCAAAATGCGATTCGATTCCTGCGAAATCCCCGTCGGCGACGACTGCAGCAGCACGTCGACCGTGGCGTGACGATCACGGAACAACTGGTTGCGCAAAAATCGATAGTCGCGCGTCGCCGAGCCGGCCATCAGCAGTACGCGCGTGCTGGTTTCCACCACGCTCATCTCAGCGACGGCCGTGTTGTCGCCGGGATACTGATCGTCGGCGGGCGGGGACAACCGGGCCTCGAGTTCCAGACGGCCGATCTCCGTCGGCTCCAGCGAGAACTCCACCGGGCGGGTCTCCGCGTCATCTTCAAACGCGACCGCCTCGCGCCCTACGACTGTTTCGGCGCCGGCCGCGTCGCCCTGCATGCGGCGCGCGACCAGTTCCACCTCGACTTGTCGGCCGCGGAGGCCCTCGCCAAACACCTGAGCCCGCACCGTCACCTGGTCGTCCGGGTAGGCGCGGGAGGGCGCGATCAACTCCTGTAGCCGTGCGTTGCGACGCGGCTGCGTCGAACCGAGCCCGGCCGTTGCGACCGGCACGCTCGCCTCCGCCGCACGATCCGCCGCGGCCAGCGGGTCGACGCCGCCGTTGTTGCCGCCATCGGTGAGCACCACCACGCCCGCGAGCGGCCCGCCCGCCGAATCGTCGAGCAACTCGGCCAGCGCGTCGCCCAAGTGCGTGACCGCCCCGGTGGGCTGCAGGCCGGCGGCCCAATCCGCGGGCGGTTCGTCCGCTGAGTCGGGCTCGCCCTGCGGTGCTTCGTTCGCCTCCGCGGCGTCAACATTTTGGCGGCGCAGCCAAGCGGCCACGCGGCGCGTGGTCCCGTCAAACACGCGCATTGAAACGTCGTGTTGCGAGCGCAGCTCCGCAATGAGCGGGGAGTCGGTCAGCACGGCAGCCGCAGCGGCGGCGCGGGTTTGCTGCTGCGAGTCAGCGCTCGGCTCGTCGGCGACGGTCATGCTTTGGCTAGCGTCGACGAGCACTTCCACGCGCGACTGCGTCACGACGCGGCGATCGGTGCGTTTGACGGGGCCCAGGAAGAAAACGATCGCGGCGACGATTGCCAGCACGCGCAACAAGCCCAGCGTCCAAGCCGCTAAAGTCGGCACTGAGCCGCTCTCGCGGCGATACTGCCACGCCACCAACGATGTCAGCACCGCGGTGATCGCGGCCACGACGCCCCACATGATCCGCGGGTCGTCGAACTGCTCGAGCCGCAGCAGGTGGTAACTCGTCACGCCCTCGGCCGCGGCGCCGTTGAGGGCGTCGACGGCCGCGGCCGTCGCGTCGCTGGCGGCCAGCATTGCGCGGTGGATCATGTCGACCTCCGCGCGCCGTCGGCGTGGTAACTGGCTGCGTAGGCCACGATCTGCTCAATCACCAGAGCCGCCAGCAGCGCGTACAGCAGCGAATCCTGCAGCCGTACGCCGGCCAATTGCTCTTCGTCGCCGCCCAAACTGGTCGATTGCATGTACTGGTAGTCGACGCCCGGCAACCGCTCCTGCAAACCGGCCTCGTTGAGAAAGTGCAGGTCGCCCTCGCCCCGCGGCGGATTCACGGCCAAGTATTGCGTCGCCTGCTTGCCGTCGCGCCCGGTCAGCTCGACCTTCCAGATCCCCGCAGCGGCATCGTCCGCCAACTCGGCGACGTGCTTGCCGTCGCGCGTTTCGGCCGTGACGGCGACCGCGCTTTTGGCGCCGGGAGCGGTGACGCGCACGTCGGGTTCGAACTGCTCCTCGGGCAACGACAACACGAGCGGACTGCCGGCGATCCGCGGCGGCGGCGCGGCGTGCTGCGCCGAGAGGTAGCCCACCATCTCATTGGCCAGCACGGGGAACACCGGGTTGAGGCTCCAGTTGTTCCACACGCCCAGTTGCGTGGGCTGCGGAGACAGCTTGGTCAGTTGAAGCAACACGCGGCCCTCGCCCAGGCGTTTTTCCAGCACGACCGGGGCGCCGTTGCGCAAGCTCGCCAGCGTGCGCACGTCGCCGGAGGTCGGCGGCTGCCAGGCCGCTTGCAGCGCGTAGTAGAAGTCGACGGTCGCCAACGGCAAAAAACCGTTGCGCTGCCCCGCAAACACGCGAAACACCGGGTGATTGCCGACCTGCAGATCGGCGACGCCCGGTTCAGCGTCACGCAGCAATTGCGTGGGCACGTCCAACGGCGCCGCGGCGAGTCCTTCGCCGTCGCGATACAGTTGGCGATTGAAAAAGTCGCGGCCCGTTTGCGGGCCGACGAAAATGGCGATCCCGCCGCCGCCGCGAACATATTCTTCCAGAGCGGCGACGTCCGACTCGTCGATCCGCGGCACGTCGAGCAGGAAGATCGCGGCGAACTTCTCCAACTCGTCGTGGCGACGCAAGAAGCTGACCGGCTCGACCTGCGGAGCCCATCCGGCCAAGTTCCGCCCGCCCGGGCTCAATGCGGTCACCAGGTAATAGCTGTCATCGCCGTCCAGCGAGCCGTCGATGATCAACACCGGGTACGACACCGGCACGTCGATCGCGTAACGACGCGCGTTGTCGAGTTCGACGGCGTCGGCGTCCAACGTGGCGGTCAGTTCATGCGGTCCCGGATCCGCGAACGAAACGCGGAACCGCTGCGTGATTTCCTCGCCCGGGCCAATCTCGTCGAAGACGACCGCCGGCAACCGACCGCCGTCCTGCTCGACCGCCACCGTGACGGCGGGCGCCGCGCGATCGCCGTAGTTGGCCACGGCCGCTTCGAACCAGGTTTCCACGCCCGCGGCGCGGGCGCCGCTCTCCGGCTGCAGCCGAGTCACGGCCAGATTGTCGCGAAACTCGTCGACGCACTGGACCAACCGCAGTTGGCTAACCCGATCGCTGAGTCGCCCCGCAGCCTGCGTCAGCTGAGCCTGCTCCTGCCACTGCGGCTGGCGAAAGTCGGAGATCACGTACGCAATCGTCGATTCGTCGGCTTGCGGCTCCGGGAGTTTGAGCGCCGCCTGCAACGCGTCGATCGGCCCCGCGTCGGTCTCGCTGGATCGCCACTTGCCCAACACGCTTTGTAGCTCCGCGAGCAACTCGGCGTCCAACGGCCGGCGCTCCCATTGGGTTCCGTCGCCGGCAGCCAGCCGACGACACTCGGAAAATCTCAACAACGTCACCAACTGCTGCTCGGCCCGCCCGTCGGCTTGCCGGAGGATCTCCTGCACGACGCGTTTCGCCTCGTCGAACACGGACCGGCCGTCGCGTTGGTCCGACATCGAGTAGCTGTCATCAACCAGCAACACGTGATGCGTGACGCCGCGGCCGAACAATTGCCCCCAATCCGACGGGATCACCGGCCCGGCCAGCATGAGCACCACCAGCGCGATGGCCAGCGTCCGCAGGGCCAATAGCAGGAATTGCTTCAGCAGAATCCACTTCTTATTGCGTCGCTGACTCTCCAGCAGAAAATCCATCGCCGCCCACTGCACCTTCCGCCGACGGCGGAGGTTGATCAAGTGAATGACCGTAGGAACCGCAATCAGCGGCAATCCGACGGTCAGCAGCGACTGGAAGAGGAACGACACGGTGGGAAGTCGGTAGGGGGTAGTCGGTAGTGGTCGATCGTTGACAAGTCGACCATTTAACGGCCGCGGCGACGCGGCCACAACTCGTCGCGCACTCGCCTCTGCTAGGTCCGATGCTGCGCCAGCCGCCGGGTCAGCAGCGCCGCTAGGGCCGCATCCATCGGCTGACTCGTGCGGATCAGCGTGTAGTCGACCGCATCGCGGGCGCAGCCGTGCCGCAGCTCGGCCAGGAACCGCTCCAAGGCCGCCAGGTACCCCTCGCGCAGCGCCCGCGGATTACAGTTGAGATGATCGGGAATCTCCAGCCCCTCAAAACGGGTCGGGCCTTCAAAGGGAAAATCCACTTCATCGTCGTCCATCACGTGCAGCACAATCACGTCGTGCCCGCGCTGCCGCAGCAATCGCAGGCCGCGGAGGGTGGACTGCACGTCGCCCAGCAAATCGCTCACCACGACCATGACGCCCCGTAGCGGACTGGCCTCGGCGATGCTCCGCAACACGCCGCCGGCGTCGGTCTTCTCGCGCGGCGGATTGGCGTCGAGCGATTTGACGATCGCCGTCAGGTGCGTCTCGGTGCTCCGCATCGGGGTGCGGGCCCGGATGCCTTCGTCGAACGAGTAGCAGGCCACGCCATCGTGCTGTCGCAGCAGCAGATAGGCCAAACTCGCCGCCGCGGTCGAGGCGTACTCGTATTTATTGAGCGGCCCCGAGCCGTACTGCATGCTCCCCGAGACGTCGACCAACAGCGTGACGCGCATGTTGGTCTCTTCTTCATACTGTTTGACGTACAGCTTGTCCTGCTTGGCCCACGCCTTCCAGTCGACATGGCGCAGGTCGTCCCCCGGCACATACTGCCGATGCTGCAGGAACTCGACCGACTGGCCAAAGTAGGGACTGCGGTGCATGCCGCTGAGGAAACCCTCGACGACGTAGCGCGCCCGCAGTTCCAACCGCCCAATCCGGCGAATTGCCTCAGGATGCAAAAATCGCTTTGAATCGGGCGTCATTGGCCAGGTCATCCTCCAAGGTGGGCGTTTCCGCGAGCAGCCGGTCGATCACGTCGTCGGCCGAGACGCCATCGCTCTCGGCGGCGAAGTTCACCACGATGCGATGCCGCAGCACTGGCTTGGCCAGCGCGGCAATGTCCTCGACGGTCACGTGCGTACGACCGTGCATCAGCGCGCGGGCCTTGGCGCCGATGATCAAGTACTGCACGGCCCGCGGCCCAGCGCCCCAGGCCAGTTGGTCGCGGACGAACTCCGGCGTCGTCGGTTCGCTGACGCGCGTCTGTCGCACCAACGACAGCGTGTATCGCAGCACATGATCGCTGGCCGGCGTTTCGCGCACCACGTCCTGCAGTTCCAGTATCTCCTCGGGAGTGACCACCGCCTGCACATTGTCCCGAATTCGGGCGGTCGTCCGGCGGGCGACCTCGAACTCCTCGTCGAACGACGGGTAGCGGACCATCACCTTGAACATGAAACGGTCCTGCTGCGCTTCGGGCAGCGGGTAGGTGCCTTCCTGTTCAATCGGGTTCTGCGTCGCCAGCACAAAGAACGGGTCGCTGAGCTGATGCCGCACGCGGCCCACCGTGACCTGCCGCTCCTGCATGGCCTCCAACAACGCCGCCTGCGTCTTGGGCGGGGTGCGATTGATTTCGTCCGCCAGGATGATGTTGGAGAACAGCGGCCCCTCGAGAAACCGCATCTCGCGGCGGCCGGTCGTCTTGTTCTCTTCGATGATGTCCGTACCCGTGATGTCGGCCGGCATCAAGTCGGGCGTGAACTGAATCCGGCTGAACGACAGGTTGAGCGTGCGGGCCAGCGTGCTGATCAGCAGCGTTTTGGCCAACCCCGGCACGCCCTCCAGCATGCAATGCCCGCGGCTGAAGAGGCTGACCAGCAGCAGTTCGACCACGCCCTCCTGACCGACGATGACCTGGTTGAGTTGCTCGCGAATGCGGCTCACAGCCGAGGCGAGCCGTTCCACAACCTGACCGTCGGCCAGGGGTCCTTCCGATGAATTCATGGGCGCGGGGCCTTCAACAAGAAACGAAACACAATAAACCCAGAGCTACGGACAACCTGCCACGGCCAACATCATAGACAAGTCCTCAGCCAATTTCAGCGGGCGACCCGATGCCGCGTGGGGAGGTGCAAACCAAAGGACAGGATAACAGGATGTGCAGGATCGACAGGATGATCGCCAATCGGCGAAATAGCCCGCTTCATTCGCCTCGATCATGTTCATCCTGCGAATCCTGTTATCCTGTCAGTCCACCTTGCCGTGCAATCAACTCGGGCTCACCGCTGATAGATCGGCAGGTACGCATTATCCATCTGCAGCATGATCAGGTTCAGCGAAGTGGTATACACCGGGCCGACATACCCCTGCTGCCAGGAGACGACCGTCTCGTCGCCGATTTTCGTTTCGGTCTTCTCCCGCAGCAGCCGCTTGCGGATCGCGTCGCGGTAGGCGTCCCAAACATCGCCCCCCTCGCGGTACTGCACCTGGGAGTAGTAGAAGTGGGCGTAGTGCCAATGCCCAAAGCTGTCGGCACTGTCCGGGTCGAGATTCTTGCGGCAGTAATCGAGCATCCGCGGCACGTAGTCGTCGTCGTACTCGCCCGCGTTGAACAAGCAAGCCACGGCCGCCGCGGTGATCGCCGGCCGGCCGCCGCCCCCCTTGGAGCTGTACTGCACGGCGCCGTCCTTCATCGTGCAGTCGTGGATGTACTTGACTGCCTTGTCGATGATTTCCTTGGGCACGGGGATGCCCGCGTTGCGACAGCTGCGCAGGCCCTGCACCTGCGTGATGGTGGTCGAGCCCTCATCAAAGCCGCCACCGTCTTTGGCGCTGACATAGCCCCAGCCGCCGTCTTTGGTTTGGGCTTGGCCGGTGAAGATCACAGCCTTGGTGAGCACGCGAATGAGCTCCTGCTGCCGCTCCACGTCCTCTTCCTCGCCCAGCACCTCCGACAGGAACAGCATCGCGAAGCCGTGCCCGTAGGTGTAGCGGTCGTCGTCGTGATCGCCGATCAGGCCGTTGTCGCGCGAGCGGCGGGTGAGAAAGTCGACGGCCCGACGGATATTCTCCGCGTATTTGCCCTGCGTGGTCGTCGATCCCTCGCACAACATCGCCATGCCGGCCAACGCGGTCATGGCCGTGGGGTAGCGGCCCTCGGCCGTCCAACTGCCGAGCTGGTGCTGCTGGTAAGCGAGCCAATCGAGACCTTGGCCCACGACTTCGCTCGATTGCGCATCGAGCGAAGCGGCACGAGCGGGCGACGCCAGCAGCGCCACGGCCAACCATGCCGCCAGCTGCCCCGCACGACCTTGTTCACGCTTGAATCTCATCAATGGCCCTCCGGTCAAAGACCGAGCTATTCCACCGCGTTGACGGCTCTCTTGAGCAGATTGGTCAACCCGCCGCGCGAATCATCCATGCCCGATTCGACCTCGTCCATCGCCGGCGGCGCGGGCGCGCGGGGTCGATCGGTGAATCGCACGGCCACGTTCTGGCTGCTCATCTCAATGGCAAGCTGTCGATCTGCGTCATCGTCCGACTCGGCGACGAACGGTTGACAATAGCCGCCGGCGGCCGAATCGAGGTCGTCGGCGCGCATCACCGTGCGGCCGGTCGCCTTGTCCAACAACAACATCGACGTTCGCATCCGCGATCCCTGTCCGTTCCGCGTGCTGAGCCCGCTGGCAAACAAGATCGCCGGCAGGTCGCGTCCCTGCGTCAACATAAACGCTTGTTGCCGGAGTTGCGCCGGTCGGTTCCAACGCATTTGGCCATCGGCGCGGTCGAACACATACGCGAACCCGTTGATCGCGGGATAATCCAGCGTATTGAATGGCGAGATCCGACGCTGTTCGCCGCCTGCCGCGGCGCGCGAAACCATCACGGTCACCGCGTCGAAACCGGCCAGCAGGTGAACCGTGTCGAAACTGCGTAGCGCCGGGCCTTGGTAGTCGGCAACCAAGCTCCCATCGGCCATATCAACCAGCACGACCCGACCGCTCGGCTCGGCGACCGCGGCCATCTCGCCGACGTCGACGTCTACGTGGGCGTCCTGCGCGAAGCGGTGCGACCACAACTCCTCGCCGGTCCACGCATCGACCGCGACGAGCAGTGCGTCATCCGCTTGAGCCTTCCAGGCGATCACCACCCGGCCGCGCGTGGCGAGTTGCTCCCGCCAACTCGGCACCGGCCGCGATCCCAACTTGCGCCCGTCGATTGCGCTGTAGACGGTGGCTTGGCGACTTGTGCGCGGCACGGCGAAGACAAGCTGCTCGTCGCCATACAGGTCGCAGCCCAACGGTGCGTCGCCCCGCTGCCACAGAACGACGCCGGTGAGCGGATCGACGCAGGTCAGCCGCCGCTGATCCTGGTAGATGACGCCGGTGGAGGTAACCGGGCCGATCACGCCCGTCCATCGCCCGTCAATCGAAGCCCGCGTCGGGCGGTACGACCCCGGTCGCTGCCACGAGTCGCCGCTGGCGTCGAGGGACGCCGACTGCTGATCGAAGCCGCTGACAACGCTGGTCTGCCACAGCAGCGAGCCGGCCGGATCGTCCTCGTCGGCGAGACAATTGAAGGCAGCCAGGCGATCTCCCTGAGAAATCACCAGCAGGCTCCCGCACGAGACTCCATAGGCCATGCCGGCCCGCCGGTAGAACGCCGAGCGGGACTCGCCCGGAAGCTGCGTCTGAAAAATCAACCGCCCCAGGCTGTCGCGGACGAGCAATTCGCTGCCGCGGCTGGCCAGCGAAACCGTGCATCCGCTCAGGATGGCGTCCGTGCGGTCCAAACCGACGCCCGCCAACGGCATGCGCGTGCGGCTGTAACCTGAGCTCGCAGTTCGCTTCCCCTGAATCGACGCCGTCGCGACGCCCTGCGGCCACGACAGGCTCTGCAACTGGTCGGCCGCGAAGGCGAGTTGCTGCTGGAGTTCGGCGGACGCGTCGGCCCAACCCTCGGGGGCGGCCTCGTGCGCGCGGGCGAAGCGCGCGGCGACCGCGGTTTGGCCGGCGCCGACCAGCCCTTCCGCAATGCGACGAATCGCTTCGCCGCGCCGCGCTGGATCCGCATCGTCGGCCATCGGCAGCAGCGTCTGCTGTGCGGCCAAGTTCAGCCGGTGCTTGCCCAACCACGCGGCCCGCGCCAGGCGCAGCGCGTCGCTGCCCGGGAATTCTTCGAAACAATCCAGGAATCGAGCGGTCTGTTCGCCGCCCTCGTCCGCCGCGAGCTGCTCGCGCAAGCGATCGACGCTGGCAAGCAACTCGGCGCGCTGTTGATCGTCGCATGCCCGGTACACCGCGCCCAACTGCGCCCGCAGCCATCGGTGGGGCGCGGTTGTGTAGTCGGCCGCCAACTCCAGCGGCTCGCTGCGGTCGTCGACCAACCTGTACAGTTGCAGACAGGCCGCTCCGGCGGACAGGGGCTCGCCAACCTTCAGCAGCCCGCGGGCACGAATCCGCAGCAGCGCAAACTGCCGCTCGATTGATCCATCCTGCAACTTTTCCAGCAGCGGCAACTTGCTGCGGTAGGAGACGAAATCGCCGAGCAGGGCGTCGGCCAATGCTTCGGTGAGCACCTCCTGAACGTCGCCGCTGTCGGGGTCCAGCCGATAGGCGCGTTCCAGGTGCTCGATCGCATCGCTGGTCCGCCCTTCGCCCAGGGCAATCTCTCCCAACAGGCGCAAGGCTTCCGCGTCCTGCGGATTGGCCGCCAACGCGTCAGCCGCCTCGGTGCGCAACGCTTCGACCTGATCGTAACGTTCCAAGTACCGGCCCGATTGCGACAGGACGGCGCCGCGGTGGCAGATGAGATTGCCCAAGATCGGTGCGTCGCGCCCGCCGCAGCGCGCGGCAATCTTGCCATCCGACAGATCAACCGCCACCACCTCGCCGTTGGATAGCGGCACGTAGTAGCGCCCCTGCGACAGAAAACCGGTCCCGCCAGGCAGAGCATCGTCGGGCCACCGCAATGAACTCGTCGCCCAAGCCGGCTTGCCGTCGTCCAGTCCCAGCGCGGTCGCTTTCTTATTGCCCACCAGCAGAATTCGGCCCTGGTCGACGCAGGCCACGCTCAGCATGTCGGCGCGATCCTGGGTCCACAGTAACTCGCCGGTCCGCAGATCGAGGCAGTGGAGTTGGTCGGACTCGGGCGGGGTGAGCAGCACGCGCCCCTCGGCAATCGTCGCGGCGGACTGGGTCCACGTGGCCGCCGGCCCGTCCTGTCCGGCCTGGTTGCCGCGACGGGCATACCGCGGACCGTCGCCCTGGCGGCGGTATTGGTACGCCCAGGCCAGCGACTGCTCGGCCAGGTCGTAACCGACGACGATGCCGCCGCCGGTCGGGCAAACCAAAATGCCGTCGGCGAACGAGGGCATCGCTCCGCTCAGTCGCCGATCCTCGTCAAAGGCGATGAAGTAATCGAGACTCGCCAGCGGTTGCCGCCATTGGATGTCGCCGGTCGCGGCGTCGATCGCCAGCAGGCTGACCTCGTCGCGCATGTCGACCAGGGCGTACGCGACGTTGCCAACGCACAACGGCGCCCCCAGGAAACAGGCCCCCGGCAGGGCGCCATCCAAGTCGGCGCCGTCGATCTGCCACGCCCGTCGGCCGTTCTCGGCCAGGTCGTAGGCGCACAACCGATTGGCCGATTCCGACCCGACGCTCACGGCGCCGCCGAAGGGGCCCTGCTGCCAGATATCATCGTCGCTGGAGACCGTCCGCCCCAAACCGCGCACCGCGTAGACCCGACGGCCGTCGCTGCTGATCAATCCCGACAGGTAATTCTCCCAAGTGCGTTTGGCAAAGTTCATCGCGGCCGCGTTGTCGCCGCGCGAGCGACCGTCGCCGACCGGCTCCCTTGGTAACAGGCGTTCCAAGTCGATCGCCTCGCTGGGATCGGCTCGCCACAACAGTTTGCCGGTGGAGAAATCCACGCCATAGATGGTGTGAGCCGTCCGTACGACAAGCTGGTCGCCCACGGCCAGCGGCCGCGCAGCAATCGGCGTGAACCGGCCCGACTGACGCAGATCGGCCGCCATCTCCTCGTAGGCCGTTTCCAGTTCCGGATGAGGCAGAGTGCGGGCCTGCCAACGCATACGCAGATGAGGCAAACCGCCTTGCGTGGCGCTGTTGCGGGTCAAATCGCCGCCAAAGGTCAGCCAATCGTCATCGGCGCGGGCAAAATCGTCCGCCGCCGGGCCGACCATCTCGGCGACCATGGACAACTGAGCCTGCCCGCTGGGCAACTGTTCCGGGCGCCCCGCGATGGGCAACCGCCCTCCCGGCGCCGATTCCCAGATTGCCGCAGCCCGGTCCGCGTCGCCTGCCGCCTGCCACGCCATGGCCGCCAGGACCGACAGTTGCGGCTCGAATCGTTCGCGAGCGGTCCCATCCGCGAGGAGTTGATCGTAAAGCAGCGCCGCGGCGAACCGTCGGCCGGCATCCAGCTCGCGCTGTGCCAACAACAGTGCGGCGTCCTGCCCGGGCGGCGTCATGCCGTATCGTCTGACGACGGCGCGCAATCGCGCGAGTTCGCCGCTGCTGAGAGCTTCTCTGAGCTCGCGCGCGGCGACGGGTGCAAACGCGGCCAGGTACGCCTCGCGTCCCGCCGCGGGCAACGCACGCAAAATCTCCGCGGCGCGTCTTTTGAGTCCCACGTAGGCGCCGCCCTCGTCGGCAACGCGAACAAAGCTGTCGTCTTCGCGGCCGAGCAATTCGTCCAAGAACCGCAGGGCCTGCACATACTCCCCCGCCGCAATGCTGGCCTCGGCACGCTCGATCCCGCGCGTCAGTTCCCGGACCATGACGGGCTGAACGCCCTCGCCCAGGGCGTTCTGCTGCTGCCCCGTCGCGGGGCCGGCGAAGACGCCCGCCAGCAATGCAACCACGCTGGCCCAGAGCCGCAGCGGCAGGCGCCCGTACTTCGGACCCGCCCAGCCCCTGGTCGCGGCGACAGTTCTTGCAGATGGCATCCGCTGCTCCTGCTGGCGTGGGTTGATGGTCGGGGTCGTATCGCCGTCTGCAACGCCTCGAAACGAGGCCGCCCAACCCAAGTGGGAGGAAAGATGGGGTGGAATTTTGACAATTCTCGGGGTTGGAGGCGCCTGGACTAGGGCGCGTCAGCGGCCGTCAGGCGAAATTCCGCCGGCTCACGCCGCACGCGGTGGTATGGTTGCTCCGATGCCGGAAGGTTTGACAGGCAGCAAACGTACACCACCTGCGCTTGCCGCTACGCTTCCGGACGAACGTAACTCCCTGTGTGACAAAAGCTTACCGACAGCGACTCCCAAAGACAAGCGGCGTGCTTCACGCCGTGGCTTCCCGCAGCGGCATCGCCTCGCAGGGTGCAGCCGCGACGGCCAAGCGTCGGACACCTGGGGAAAACCTGTCGGAAAACCGCTCCCGCCGCGACGGTGGCGAGCCGTGTGAAGAGGCCAAAAACAGCGACTTCCAAGGCTTTTTTAGCCAAAACCGCCTTGTATTTTACGATCCCCGGTCCTTAAATCAGCACACGCCCAGCCGTTTTCGCTGGCAGGACCAAGACTGCCGTTTCCCGCCTAGGTCCGCGTTTCCAATGATCCAATCAAACAATTCCAATTCAGGAGGCTTCCCAATTATGGCCAAGGCTACCCCCAAGAAGGCCCCGACGAAGACCGAGATCTTTGCGAACATCGCCGAGACGACCGGCCTGACCAAGAAGGACGTGTCGGCCGTTTTCGACGCCTTGAGCGACGAAATCGCCAAGTCGCTCAGCAAGCGCGGGCCCCAGAACTTCACGATCCCCGGTCTGTGCAAGATCGTCGTGCAGCACAAGCCCGCTCAGCCCGCTCGCAAGGGCGTGCCGAACCCCTTCAAGCCGGGCGAGTTGATGGACGTGGCTGCCAAGCCCGCTAAGAACGTGGTGAAAGTCCGCGCCCTGAAGAAGCTGAAGGACATGGCCTAGAGCCTAACCTCTCGCGATGCGACACGGCTCGCTTGAGTTTGAGCCCGCCGAGAAACGTCAAAAGCCGTTCCGCTGTTTGCGGAACGGCTTTTTTTATTTTTATTGCTTTTGATCGCCACGGAGCACGACGGCCGAGCAGCCGAAGGCGGGCGCGAAGTATTTCGCAGAAAACGATCTCAAGTGGACAGGGCCGGGATCGAACCGGCGACACATGGATTTTCAGTCCATTGCTCTACCAACTGAGCTACCTGTCCGCAGACCCATCTTTCTAGTTCGTACCGACCGCCTGTTCAAGGGCCGCCGCCGCGGCTCGAGGCAATCTTCCTCGAGCTGCCAGGAACGACCCCCGGAACCGGCGTAACCGCACCCGATAACGCACCTCGCCGCCCGCGACGCGCTGCTGCTTCGAGGCGACCGCCCTGGGGGCGAGATTGGGTGTGCCATGAAGCATCTGCACCGCGTCGTTCGTCGGCGAGTTTTGGCGAACGCAGGACATGAACCGGCAACCGCTGGACGGCGGTCCGCGTCTGCGCTGCTTGACAGCACTGATCGGCGGTTCGTACCTTAGACTCGTGCGCAATGTCTTCGCAGACGGGAAGTTGCGCATCGCTGGCCTGTGGAGTCGCCGCGTGCTTAAGAGGCAGCCGCGTCTTGCTCCACTTGCTGCAGGCGACGTTCGCGGTCACGTTCGCGAACCCGATCCCTCTGCACCCGCATCCGTGCGGCCGGAACAGACTTAGAACCTTGCCCCGCAATGCCATGACCCAGTCGATGGTCAGCGCTCGCGTTTTGCCGGCGCCGCGTCGGTGCGCGCCGATCACAAGTCGCGCTGCGGCGGGTCGCGCCCGGCCTCGGCGTCGTCGGACGCTGCTGCTCGCAGCTCTGGGGGCCGTTTTCGCAGCGCCGACGATGGCGCCCGCCGTGACGCCCGAAACACCCGAAGTGCGCGAGCTGGTCGAACGCGGCCTGAAGTTTCTCGAGGACGAAACGCACAGCGAAGTGGGCGGCAAGGCGCTGATCGCGTTGGCGTTCTACAAGGCGGGACGCCCTGTCGACCATCCGCAGATTCAAGCCGCCTTGCAAGCCTGCCGCACCCGCGCAAATGAGGTCGCCAACCAGACCCACATCTATAGCAAGGCGATTGCCACGATCTTCCTGATGGAAACGGGCGTGGACGACTCGCTCGCCAAGCGGTACGCGGGCATGCTTGCCCAACACCAGAAACCGCACGGCGGCTTCGGGTATCTTAGCGCCGTCACCGGCGACACGTCGCAAACGCAGTACGCCGCGCTGACTTACTGGGAGTTGATGAACGTGGGCGTCAGCCCCGACGCCAAATCAGTTCAGGATTGTCTGAATTGGCTGATTCGCACCCAGGATCCTGGCGGCGCCTGGGGTTACCAGGGAGTCGATCCTGGGAGCTACGATCTCAAGCCGCAGGAAGACCAGGTCGGCCGCTCGATGGCGGCGGCGGGGCTGGGCGGCGTGCTGATTCTGGGCAACGCCGTCGGTCTGTTGCAGCCCCCCGGCGCGGCCGAGGCCGCGGACGCCGAAGGCGACAATACGCCCGCCGCGCTGCGGCGCGCTGACAAGCAGGAAGACAAACGGGCCCCTCCGCTGCCGGCCGGCAGCGTCAGCCCCGACCAACTCACCGCGTGCGTACAGCGCGGCCAAGGCTGGTTTGACAAGAATCTGGGCGTCAAGAGCAATACGCCGCACCAGGGTTATTACCTCTACTCGCTCGAACGCTACAAGAGCTTTGAGGAATACGTCAACGGCAACGTGCTGGACGAGCCAGGCTGGTATCAGCAGGGATTTGAGTCGCTCAAATCGACGCAACAAGAAGACGGTTCCTGGAACGACGCCGATGGCAGTCAGTGCGCCACGGCATTTTCGATTCTGTTCTTACTGCGATCGACGCAGCAATCCATCAAGGCCAGCTTGGGGCAGGGCACGCTCGTGGGCGGGCGCGGTTTGCCGCGCGATCTGTCCAAGGTCCGCCTCGAAGGCGGCAAACTGGTCGTCAAGTCCGAACCCACGGAGGTGGACCAGTTGCTGGGCATGCTGGATGACGAAAACGGCGACGCGCTCGACGCGCTGCTCGACAACCCAGCTGCGTTGCAGGTCGACAACGTGACGGCCAAAGACGCGCGCCGCCTGCAACAAGTGGTCCGCAGCGGCGGGCCCCAGGCCCGCGTGCTGGCCGTGCGGGCGCTCGGCAAGATGCGCAATCTCGACTACGTGCCCACGCTGCTGTTCGCCATGACCGACCCCGACGCGCGGGTCGTTCGCGAAGCCCGCGACGCCCTGCGGTTTGTGAGCCGGCGGTTCGAGGGATTCGGCCTGCCGGACAACTTCGAACCCGCCGAGCGCGACACGGCGCTGGTCAAATGGAAGTCGTGGTATCGCTCCGTCCGCCCCAACGCGCCGCCGTTACCGTAGGGCGTCCGTCACCGAACATCCCCCACACCATTTCGCTCCCGTAACCTGCCGATGGCGACCGCCAGCTCCGACACGCCGACTCGTCAGCCGCGCTACGCGCTGCGGGTCAACGCGTTCGACCGCACGTCGACGCTGTTGATCGCGCTGTTGATGATGGTCGGCACCGGGGTAGCCGCGCTGTCGATTGTGTTCTTCTCGAACAAGTTCGGCGACACGATCCAGGCGATCGAATTCGTGCCCGTGGAGGCCACCAGTCCCAACGCGAACCAGGGCATTGCCGAAGAGCCAGAGCCGCCCGGCGTGCAGGACGCCCCCGAGTTGTCCGAACCGCAGTTGCAGGACACGCTCGATGCGCTCGACGCATTGTCGCTGAACGAAGCAATGTTGTCCGACGAGGCGATCGACGCGGCAACCGAAGCGGGCAAGGGCGAAGGACTGGGCGACGCCCGCCAGGCCGGCCCCGGCGGCGACGGCGTCGTGGAACGCGTGCCGCGGTGGGAGCGGTGGAAGATTCGCTTCGAACCGACGTCTCAGGCCGCCTTCGCTGCTTGGCTCGACCAATATGGCATCCGCGTGGGCGTGATCGGCCGGGACAACAAACTGCACATGGCATGGGACTTCACCCGCGGCATCAAAACCGAGACCGCCGAGTCGATCGACTACAACGCCTGGGGCCGCACGGTGCCCGCCGACGGCCCCATGCCCGAGTTAACCCTGCAACTGGCTCGCAAGGCGGGCGTGTCGCAGTTCGGTCGCTACAACTTGCTGTTCTTCCCGTTCGAGGTTGAAGCGCTGCTGTACACGATCGAGAAGCAGGCCAACAAGTTCGACGGCGACGCCAATAAGATTCGCGAAACCGTGTTCACCGTCGTCGAAAGCCGCGGACAGTACCAGTTTCAGGTCATCGACCAGAAGTATTTCTAAACCACCATTCGCCTCTGCTGATTGCAACGAGCAATGCCCGACCTATTTGAAATTGTTGGCTGGATTGTCTACGGCGTGATGGCCGTCCTCGCGTTGTGGGGCGCGTTCTGCGTCATCATGGTTTGGCGCCGCGTGTCCGACACGCGATTTGTCGACGAGGAGGATCAGGCCGAGTTCCTGGCGGAGTTGGAGCAGTCGCTCGGCTCGCAGAAATACGACTCGGCCGTTGAGCTGTGCGAGGGCGATCGCCGCGCCATGCCGCAGTTGGCCCTGTTCGCCGTGGCCAACCGCGAGTTGGGCTACGGCCGCCTCCGCCGCCGCATCGCCGAGCGATTCCAGCAGGACGTGATGGCCGACATCGAGCACCGGCTCAGTTGGGTGGCGACCGTCGCCAAGTCGGCGCCGATGATCGGGCTGCTGGGCACCGTCATGGGCATGATGGGGGCGTTCGCCAACCTGGCCAGCGGCAAGCAGCCCGATCCCGTCAAGATGGCCGAGGACATTCAGTTCGCGCTGATCACCACCGCGTTGGGGCTGGCGATTGCCGTGCCGCTGGTGTTGGCCACCGCCAGCATCAACGTTCGCATCCGCAAGATGGAAGACCTGGTCGGCGTCGGTTTGGGACGCATGTTCGAGACCCTGCGCAAGATCCTTCCCGCCTAGCCGCCCGCGTGCTGAGAGCCATGGCCGAAACCGCTCCCCCTCCCGCCGACCTCGACGACGAACTGGACGATTCGCCGCTGCGCCGCTCCGTGGAGTTGCCCGAGTCGGAAATGGACATCACGCCGATGATCGACGTGACGTTCTTGCTGTTGATCTTCTTCGTCGTGTGCTCAAACATCGACTCGTCGTCGGCGATCGAGTTGGCGGCCGCCAAGAACGGGCAAGCCGTCGGCGAGCGGGACTGTTTCATCATCACGGTGGAAGCCGGGGGAATCGACACCGCGCCGGTCTACCTGCCGGAGGGCTCCGAGCAGAAACTGCTGTCGGACGATCTGGAAAAACAAAACGAGCAAATCCGCGTCGCCATCGAAGAGGCCAAAGAGTCCGACGCCAAACAGGACGTGCTGATTAAGGCCGACCGCAACGTGGCGCACCGCGACGTGGCCCGCGTCATCAAAGCGGTGTCAAAGGTCCCCGACATGCGCATTCACCTCGCCGTGAAGGAGAGGGAGTGAAATGGCGCACGACCCGCGCGACACCCACGAGTTCGACGAGTACCTCTCCACCGAGGAGATGGACGCCACCCGTCCGCGCGAGGTCGAAGACGAGTTGGATCTCACGCCGATGGTCGACGTGACGTTCCTGCTGCTGATCTTTTTCATGATCACGGCGGCGTTCGCGGCGGCCAAGGCGATCAGTGTGCCGCCGGTCAACGACGACTCGGCCCAAGAGCAGATTATCGACGACCCGGATCTCGACATGATCACGGTGCGCATTGACGCCGACAACGTGTTTTGGATTGCGGCCCCGAAATGGTCCGAGGAGCAACGAGCGATGAGCGCCGCGGCGATGCGAGACAAGCTGCGGGAAGCCCGCGATGCGCCCCAGGCGCCGACCAAGCTGCTGGTGCAAGCGCATGGCGACTCCCGCCATGAAAGCGTCGTCGCAGCGCTCGACGGCGGCGTGGGCGCCGGCTGCGAGGAGATCGCGCTGATGAGCTACGAAGACGGCGATCTCGATTTTTAGCCAAACCGCGCCCGCCAGAGACAGGACACATCCACGCCGCTCCCCGCGGCCCGACACGACCAGCCACCATGACGACCGAAGACTTCCTCGACATCCTCGAAGATCGCCAACTGGTCTCGGACAGCATTGTGCGACAATTGCGGGACAAAGTTGCCAAAGGCGACCACCGCATCACCGCCAAGAGCATCTTGAAGTTCTTGGTGAAGAAAGAACTGGTCACGCGCGACCAGGCAAAGCAGTTGCTGGAGACGACGCTGACCGTGTCGCCGGGAGCGGAGTCCAGCATCTTGGGCCTGGTGCCCATGCCCAAGGCGCCCAACAAGCCGCCGGCCCCTGTGCCGCCTTCCCAAGAGCCCCCTACGGCAAGCAGCGACGACGTAGCACTGGCGCCGAGTCCCGAGGACGAGGCCCCCGCCGAAGCAAAACCAGAGCCGTCACCGGAGATCGACGATCCGTCGCCGCTGGGGACGTCCGTGCCGGACCTGGGCGCACCGGTCGACCTGGCGACCGCTGCCGGTCTGGATAGCCCCGAGGCGGACTATGATCCCCTGACCGAAGAAGCTGCCGCGGACGCCAAGGGCAGCTCGGGCAAGAGCCGCAAAAAGAAACGCAAGAAACGCGGCCGCCGCAAGAAGGACAGCGAATGGGACTCTCCGTTGCTGCTGATTGGCTTCGCGGCGCTGGCGTTGCTGTTGGTGGCCGGCGGGCTGATCTACTACCTACTGTTCCGGGAGAACGCCGACAAGCTGCTGGCCCAGGCGAGCGATGCCTTCAGCGGCGGCTCGTACTCGCAGGCCATCACGCTGTACGAGAAATTCGTCGAGCAACATTCGAGTCACCCCGACATCAGCGACGCGCGCGTGCGTCTGGGCATGTCGAAGCTGTGGCGCGACACCGAGGGCAAATCGGACTTCACTCGAGCGCTGGACACCGCGTTGGAGGTTACGGATTCGATTCAGGACGAACCGGCGTTCAACGCGGGGGGCGACGACGAGTCGGGGCTGTCACAGGCCAAACGGGAGATGTCGGAGCTGCTCACCAAAATCGCCGTGGGGCTCGCGAATCAGGCGGAGGCGAGTGACGACAACGACCAAGCCCGGCAACTGATTGAGAAAGCCAAGACGGCGATCGGGCTGACCTCGAACACAAAGCTCGTCCCGCAGCGGTTCCGATTGGCGACCGAGTTGGATATGGCCAAAGAAACGCTCGAGCGCGTCCAACGACGGCTCACGCGCGACGCCGATCTGGCCGCAGCCATCGCGGCGATGGACGCCGCCATGGCCAAGGGGGACTCGGCAACCGCTTTTGCCAAGCACAAGGCGCTGCTGGATCAGTACCCCCGACTGTTCGACAACGAGCAGTTGGCGGCCAAGATTCGCGAGGTCGCCGCCGCCGAGCAAGCGCTGGTCAAGTTCGCCCCGGCCAGCCAAGCGGCCGCCACCGACGAATCGCCATCGCCGTTGGTCGCCGCACTCGCGCTGGCCGATCGCTCCGGACCCGCCGCACCCGACGCCGCTGGCGCCACGGCCGTGGCCGTCGACGGCAACCTGTACGGCATCTCGCTCGTCGACGGAGAACTGCTGTGGCGACGGCGTTTGGGCATCGGCCACGATACGGCGCAAGTTGCGGCGACCGGATCGCGCGTGATCGCCGTCGACGCCGACCGACAGCAGATCATTTGCGTCGAAACGGAGTCCGGCGATCTCGCCTGGCGACAGCCGCTGGGCGAACAGCCGGGGCCGCTGACCGTGCGCGACGAGCATGTGCTGGTCGCCGGCGAGTCGGGGCATTTGTTTGTCATCGACGCCGAATCCGGCGAAATGCAGGGGCGCGTCGAGTTCGGTCAACCCGTGGCCGCGCCGCCGACGTTCAGCTCTCGGGGCGACCGCGTCTATGTCGTGGGCGACCACTCCAACTTGTATACGCTCTCGACGGACGACTGGTCATGCCAGGGCGTCCACTATCTGGGGCATGCCCGCGGCAGCATTGTGGCGCCCGTGCTCGTCGTGCTGAACAAGCTGGCGATCGCCGAGAACTTGGGCGTCGAGACGAGCCAACTGCACATCATCGGCCTCGACAAACGGGGCGTGGCGGAGCGAGAGATTACGCGCCAACGGCTGCGGGGGCTGGTGCTCAGCCCGTTGATGAACGCCGGCCGCCGGTTCGCGGCATTGACCACCCTGGGCGGAGTGAGCGTCTACGAGGTCGGCTCAGGCGACGACGAAACGGCCCTGACCGAGTTGGCCCAGCGCGAGCCCAGCAATCGCGAGCAAACAATCCCGTTCGGCATGATGCGAGAAGAAACCCGCGAAACGTCGCTATGGATTGCCGACCACCAGCTGCAGAAGCTGGCTGTGCTGCCCACCGGGGGCCGTCTGCCGCTGCGACCGCTGCCCGAATCGTACGAGGGCGACATCTTCGATCATTCGCTTATCGAGACAGAGCGCCTGCTGATCCACGTTCGTCGCAAGCCCGGGACGGGGGGAGTGGTTGTCGGGGCGGTCGATTTCCGTACGGGCGAGCCGGCCTGGCAAACGGTGATTGCCGCGACGCCCGCCGGTGCGCCGGCTGTCGACGCCGCGGGGCAGCGGATCACCGCCGTCTCGGCCACGGGGGCGTGTTACCTGCTCGATCGGCAGTCGTTCGCCGCCCGCGTCCAAAACGACTCGACGCACGCCGAGGGCGAAACGCTCACGCGGCCGCTGACGCGCGTCGTCGACCTGGGCGGGGGTCGCCTGGTGGCTGGGGCGGTCGGCTCGCCGACGATGCTGCATTTCCGCCCCCAGGCTCCGCGGGGACCTGCCACGTTTGTCACGGCGCCAGCGCCGCTCGCCACGCCGCCGGTGGCGTTGGCCAACGGATTCTTGGCGCCGACGAAGATCGGCCAGGTCTTCTACTATTCAGCCGAGGACGGCGGCCAGGCAGCAGCGCCGTTCCAACCGACGCTCACCCCGGGGCAGGAGGTGGCGTGGCTGCCGCCGGCGGCCGTGCCCGGCGATTCGCCGGCCTTTGCGATCAGCGACGGGGAGACCAAGGTGTACCTCGTCGAGCTCGCGGGCGAGGGCGCCGACCGCCAACTCCGGCTTTCGGCCGAGGCGGACGTGGGGACGGCTCCGCTGGAAACGTCCCTGGTCGCCACCGACGGATTCGTCGTGGCCGGCAACGCCCAAGGCGACCTGGCAACCTACGCACTGCCTGACCTGCGAGCCGGTCAGCCGGTCGCGCTGGGCGGGCGCATTACCTGGGGCCCGTATCCCGTCGGCGGTCTCGTTTTGGCGGGACTCGACACCGAAGAACTCGTCGCCGTCGAGCCCGGCGGCGGTGTCGCGTGGCGGCAGCCGTTGGCGGCGCCGTTTGCTCCAGGGGCCCTTCCCGAGGACGGAACGGCCTGGGTCTTGGACCCGGCCGGGGCGTGCGTCCAGATCTCCATGGCCGACGGCAGCGAAGCGGCCCGCATCGAGTTGGGACAACCGGCGGTCGCCGGGCCGACGCCCTTTGGTCCCCGGCTGGTTGTCGCTGCGCCGGACGGATCGTTGCTCGTCGTCGACCGGCCCCACTGACGGCGTCATGGAAATCGCATCACCCACAGCCTTGGATTCCGCTCGAACGCCCTTTCGCAAACGCACCGCTTTGACCGACCTCGCCCACTCGCCGTTCGCTCCTCGCCATGCCCACGGTCGCCTGCTGTTGCAGGGCGTCGGCGGCGTGCTGCTCGCGCTGGCGGCGGCAAGTCTGGCGGGTGCGCAGGAAGAGGCGGCCGCCGAGGCCGCGCCGCCGTCGCAGGACAAGGCCGACCAGCAGGACGAGGTCAAGCTGCTGCATCGGCTGCCCTTCGATCGGCTGATCCTCAATGCGGCCAATCAGAACGCGGTGATCGACGTTCAGATTCTGGACATCCCCGACCGTCGCAATTTCCGTCCGTTGCCGACCAGCGGCGCCATCACGGTCCGCCGGCTCAGCCAACCCTCGGTGCCGTACGAAGTGTCGTGGTCGGCGATTGAGAAGGTCGAGCTATTCGAGGAAATGCTGCTGGCCGAGGCGAACCGGCTCGCCGCGGCAGGCGACTTCGACGGGGCGTTCGAGTATTTCACGTTCCTGTTCCGCAACTACGCCGAACTACCGGGGCTGGAACGGGCGGCACAGGGTTTCCTGTGGCAAGACGCGTCGATCGCCTTTCAGGCCGGACGGCACGAGGACGCCCTGGCGAGCCTGCTCGCGTTGCACGATCGCAACCCGGATTTCCGTCGGTTGGGGCAGGCCGTCGATGCGATCGGCGACGCGCTGGTGACTCAGCGGCTTGAAGAGGAAGATTTTGCCGGCGCCCGCTCGGTCATCGATGCGCTGGAGCAGTCATTCACGCGCACGCAGTTGCGAGTCACCGGCAAGTGGCGCGAGAAGTTCCGCAGCGACGCCGCGACGGCGCTCGCCACCGCCCAACAAGCGTTGCAAGATCAACAATACGCGGCAGCCCGCGCCGCGGTGCAGCAAGCGCGTGGCGTGTACCCGACAATCGAAGGGGCTGCGGAATTGCTGAAAGCGATTCAAGACGCGGCTCCCGAAATCCGCGTGGGCGTCATGCAGTTGCGCCCCCTGGCGGCAGCGGACGATTCGCTGGAGTGGACGGCGGTTCGCACGGGCCAGCTAACCGACCCGCGGTTTGTGGAAATGATCGATTTCGGCGCCGAGGGCGGCGATTACGAGTCGCGCTGGGCGGACATCGAGTCCGACGATGTCACGCTCGCCACGACGCTGACGACGACCCCGGCGGCCCGGGACCGGGGAATGACTGCGGCGACCGTCGCGCGGCGGCTGGTGGAAATGGCCAATCCGGCGAGCTCCGCGTTCGACGAGGTCTATCAATCGCTTGCCCGGTCGGTGGCCGTCGAAGGCGACTCGGTCGTCATCCAGTGGCATCGCCCTCACATTCGCCCCGCAGCGATCCTGCAAACGTCGGTCCGCACCATGGGCCCGCCGGCCGACGCCGGGCTGTGGTTCACGCGCGACGAGCAGCATAGTTCGGACGAGGAGGCCAACTACGAGCGACCTCCGGGAGTCGTCGGCCCGCGATTCGTCGTCGAGCAAGCGTTTGACGACGACGAATCCGCTATCAACGCCCTGGTGGCCGGGCAGATCGACGTCCTCGATCGCGTGCCGCCGTGGCAATTGGACCGCCTGAGCCAAAGCTCCGGCGTCCGGGTCGTCCGCTACCGTCTGCCGACCGTGCACGTGCTGCTGCCCAACTACGCGAATCCGCTGCTTGAATTCCGCGAATTCCGACGAGCGCTGTGCTACGGGATCGATCGCGCGGGGATCGTCGACGATCTGCTGCTGGGCGGTCGCGCGCAGATTGGCTTCCGCCCCGTGAGCGGCCCGTTCCTCGCCGGCGAGAACGCCACCGACCCGATCGGCTACGCCTACCGCCCGCAACTGCAGCCGCGTCCCTACGAACCGCGGCTGGCGTCGGTCCTGGCCACGGTGGCCCGGGCAAGTCTCGCCAAGCGGGAGAAGGCCGCCGCGGAGGCCGCGTCTGCCGACGGACCGGACGCGGCCGCAGCGGAAAGCCCCGCCGAACCCGCGAGCCCCAACGACGAAGAGGAAAGCGACGGCGGCGCGGACGGCGAGCCGGAAGAAGTCCCGCCGCCCGCGTTGCGATTGGCTCACGCCGCGGATCCCGTCGCGCGGCTGGCTTGCCAGACCATCAAGACTCAGCTCGACGGCGTCGGCATTCCAGTGAACCTGGTCGAGTTGACGGCCGAGGACGTCCGCGCCGGCGGCGACGAAGCCCAGTGGGATCTCATGTACCTGGAACTGGCCGTGTGGGAACCGATTGTCGACGCCCGCCGTTTGCTGGGTCCCCGCGGCATGGCCGGCCGGTCGTCCGCCTACATGAATCTCGCCCTGGACGAAGTGGAACAGGCTGAGAACTGGTCGCAAGTGATCGCCCGCGCCAAACAACTGCACTCGATCGCTCACTACGACCTGCCGGTCATTCCGCTGTGGCAAACGGTCAACTACTACGCCTGCCGCACGTGGATGAACAACGTTGGCGACGAACCAGTCACGCTGTACCAGAACCTGCCCCAGTGGGAAAAGACCTTCACGGAGGGCAGCCGATGACCAGCCTGGCAAAGTACGGCCCGAAGAGGTTGCCGGCCCGCGCGATCCTGGCAGTCGCTGTGATCTTCGCGTCAAGAAGTGCGCACGCGGTCGAACAGAAGTATTGGGGCGAGACGGCCTACCAGGTGCAAATCGAGTTGGCGGTCGACGCGCGTCTGCGTCCGGAAACCGACTTCGCCGAGCGACTTGCGTCAGCCTTGCTCCGGCGAATTGATGCCGCAGTCGGCCCGCTGTGGAAGACGAACCTGACCGTCACTGCGGGAGTGCGCCGTGCCGACCTGTTGCGCTCGCTGCCGGCGACGCCGTGGGAGGACACGCCGGCCGAAATCCGCCAGAGCGACAAGCTGTTGCTGCTGGCGGTCGCCGCGACGCCGCAGGGCTGGCAGATCCGGACCCGCGAATTCGATTCGTACCTGCGCCGTTGGAATCCCGTGGCGACGACCACGGTGCAACAGCGGCGTCGACTCGAGGAGGCATGCTTTCAGGCGCTGTTCGCCAGTTTTTCGCCCCTGGCGGAAGTCCGCGTGATTGAAGGCAACGACGAGCGGGTCGAGTTGCTTCCCCGCGGGCACGACCTGCCGCTACGAGGTGGCCGGTCGCCGTTCTTCAGCTCGGGCATGCCGCTGCTGCCGATCCTGCGGCGGTCCGATCGTTCGGGCGAACTGCTTGAAAACGGCGTTGTCCCTCTACCGTGGACGTATCTCTCGGCCACGGAACCACAGGGCGATCACTGGCTGGCCGACGTACATACCGGCGTGCGACGGCCGTTTCGAGCGCGGCGTCGCGGCCAGGTCGAGCAGTTGGCCGTCGGTTTGTCGCCGCGGGACGCGGCGACGATCGTGCGTTTCTACGCCCGTGAGGACAAGAGCATCGGTTTGGCGGGATACGAAGTGTTTCGCAAGACCAGCGACGGCGGCACCGAATTGGTCGGCGTGACGGACCGTCACGGCGAAATCGAGATTCCCAGATCTGCGGAGGCGATCGCCACGCTGTTTCTGCGAAGCGACGGCCAACTTCTGGCCAAAATCCCCGTCGCCCCCGGCGCCGAGCAGCGGCTCGAGGCGCCGATCGCCGACGACGCGGCGCGGTTGCGCGCTCAAGCTGAGTTGCGCACCGTGCGCGAAGACCTCATCGACCTGGTCGCTCGGCGGGCGATCCTGATCGGTCGCGCCAGGAATTACCTGGAAACGGACCGGCTGAAAGACGCTCAGCAGCTCATGTCCGAGTTGGGCAAACTGCCCGGCGTTGCCCAATTCAGCCGCCAGATTTCGCTGGCCGAGCGGGGCAACTCGTCGGCGGACGCTTCGGTGCAGAAGCGCATCTCGACGATGTTCGACGACACGCGCTCGCTGCTGGCGAAATTTCTCAGCCCCAAACCGATCAACGATCTGCAGGCCCAAATCAATCAAGCGCGCAATTCCGCGACCAATTGACCGCGCCGATCGGCGCGGTCATCCGCCCTACTTGCGCCACAGCATGGCCAGCGCGGCGCCCGCGGCAGCGGCCAGAACGACGACCAGCCACCACATCGCTCGACTCGGCGGCCGCAGGTGGTGCGGCGCCGGCTCCACCGTTGATTCTTCGATTGAACTGGCCTGGGACGCTGCGACGGCGCCGCTCGCACTCTGGCTGTCGCGGGCCGTGTCGATGTCGCCCTCGTCAGCGGGCAGCGTGTCTGCCAAGCCGCCGCCAGGCGGACTGCCGTCGTTGGCCTCCTCGGCCCGTTGCCCCAGTTGATCCAGTTCCGATTCGGTGAGCCGCTCGGCCCACGGCCGCAGGCGTTCCACCACGGCGGCCGCGCATTTGACCCGTTCGTCGGGGAGTTTGCGAGTCATGTCGGCGACCAACTCAAGCAGTCCCTCAGCGGCCTCGGTGTTGAAGCGTCGGATGGGCAGGGGCTGCCGCTCGACGTGCCGACGGATCTTGTCGGAGGTGCGCCCCCCGGGAAACGGGACCTTGCCCGTCAGCGCGTAGTACAACGTGCAGCCCAGGGAGTAGATATCGCTGATCGGCCGCACGGCGCCGGGATTGATGACGGTCTCGGGGGCCAGGAAGTCGGGCGTGCCGACGATGTGCTTCTTCTGGCCGTGAAACTCGGGCTGCAGCGACTCGTCGGCAAACGCCGCCAACCCCAGATCGGCCAGTTTGGTCTGCCCCGCGGGCGTGATCATGAGATTGCCCGGCTTTACGTCACGATGCACGAGTCCGCGCTCGTGGACGTACGCCAACGCCTCGGCTGCCTGAGAGACGACCCACGCGGCCTGGCAGTCGGAGAGCGGACCGTAGCGGCGCACCAGCCGCCGCAGGTCGCTGCCGGGCACGAACTCCGACACGAGAAAGTAAGTGTCCCCGTCGCGGTCGGCAAACGACAGGCGGATCAAATTGGGATGATCGAGTTGCGCCTGGGCGCGGATTTCGCGACAGAAGCTCGCGATCGAGGCAGGCGTCATCTGCGTGCGCGGCAGCACCTTGATCGCCTCGATGCGACCTAGCAGTTGGTGCTCGCCCTTGAATACGTAGCCCATGCCGCCGCGGCCGATGGCGTCGAGGATCCGGTAAGGCCCCAGCGTGAACTTGGTCCGCCCCTGCAACAGTTGCTCGGCTTGCCAGCGATTCAGGAACCCGAGCTCGACCAAATGGTCCGCCAGCAGGCGATCGGTCACGTCGCCCAGCGACAAATCGCCTGATGCGGTCGTGGAGACCACCTCATCCCACGCGCGGTCGATCTGCTCTTGGGTCAGCAGGCCGCTCGCCAGAGCCGCTTGTTCGAGAATGGAGTGAGGAGCCGCAGTCACGTATTTCACTCGCCGATTGGCAAGGCAAGAACACCATCGCTACTAACAAGTGTACCGCGACGGCAGCCAGGGCCGCAAAGGCGCCAACCCATCGCGAATCAGCAACGTCACTCCGCCGCCGAAGCCAGCCGAATTAACTCGGCAAATTCGCGCCGCTTGTGCCAAACAGCCGGCAACGGGGCCGCGATTTCCAGCGGTTCGCGGCGCACCGGGTGCTGCAGCACGAGCCGCCGCGCATGCAGCGCGATTCCGCTACGCAACTCCAACTCGCTGCCGTACTTACGGTCGCCGACCACGGGGCGAATGGCCTTGGCCAACTGGACGCGGATCTGGTGCTTCCGTCCCGTTTCCAATTGCACTTCCAGCAGCGACAGGTCCTGGAGCGCGGCGAGCGTGCGGTAGCCCAGCCGGGCGATTTTGGCGTCGGGGCAGTTGGCGTGCGTCACATGCACGCGTCGATGGCGATCGTCGTGCCGCAGATGATGTTCCAGCGAGCCGCTGGGCGGGTCGGCCAGACCGTCGATCACCGCCCAGTAGACTTTCTCGACCTTGCGGGTCCGGAACGCCTCGGTCAACCGCGCGGCCGCCTTGGACGTCTTCGCCAACAGCGTCACGCCGGTCACGGGGGCGTCGAGCCGGCTGACCACGCCCAAGTAGACGTTGCCCGGTTTTTCATATCGAATGCGTAGCCACTCCTTGGCCGTCGCGAGCAAGCTGGGCCGGTCCGCGGCCACGCCCATGGTGGGCAACATCGCCGGCTTGTTCACCGCCAACAGGTGATTGTCCTCGTACAGGATCTCCAGTTCGCCGGAGTTCATGTCAACGCGAGCGGGTGGAGAGTCAGCGGGTCCGGTGTCCGGCAGGCGACGCGAGTCCTACAATACCGTTTCAGGGGCCCGCCGCTCAGCCCCCGTGACGAATCATCGCTTCGAACGCCCCCAAGGACAGCCGTCTCGCTCGCGAGACGCCATTGCCCCATCGTGTCCCAGCCGCCCACTCAACCCACGCTGATCCTCGCCAGCGGATCGCCGCAGCGGCGACGCCTGATGGCTGAGGCCGGATACTCGTTCGCGGTGATGCCTCCCCACGACCACGTGGAATGCGGCATCTGTTCCGCCGGCGGTCCCGCGGCCCTGGTGGTCGAGTTGGCGGTCGAGAAAGCGGCCCATGTGGCCGCACGTCTGGCCCATGGCGAGTTCCCCGACGGCCTGGACCCCGCGGCGCCGCACCTGATCATTGCCTGCGATACGGTCGCCGAATGCGGCGGCGAGGTCCTCGGCAAGCCCGCCGACGAAACCCACGCGGCCAGCATGCTCGGCCGCCTGCGCGGCAACCGCCACCGGGTCTACAGCGGCCTGTGCCTGTGGCCCTGGTCGCCCGAAAACAGGGAGGAGCCATTGGACGCTCCCGTGTCTCGACTGGCCGTGTCGGAGTTGTTTATGGAGCCGATTTCCGACGAATCGCTCGACGAGTATCTGGCCAGCGGCCAATGGCAGGGCAAAGCCGGGGCGTTTGGCTACCAAGACCGGCTGGGATGGCTGCGGCTGGAGAAGGGGAGTGAATCGAACGTCATCGGCCTGCCGATGGAATTGCTAGCGGAAATGCTCGCCGCCGCCGGTTATCAGCCGTAACGGGCGCCCATGGCGAAGCGGCTGGCGGCAACTGGGTGCGGCTGGCGGCGGCCGCTATACTTGCAGGGTAGTCACGGCGAGGCAGCAGGGTCGCGCCCGTCGCCGATCCGCCATGCCATCCTCCCGAGACTGACGACTGGCCTATGAAGATCCCCGTTGGCGTGATTGGCGTTGGCTCGGCCTGGGAAACGCAGCGGCTCCCCGCGTTGCGAGCCGTGCCGGATCGGTTCGAAGTGACAGCCGTGTGCGACCCCGTGGGGCACCGCGCCGAGCAAGCCGCCCGCACACTTGGGGCCGACGTTCACGATGGCTTCCACGCGCTCATCCAGCGCAACGACGTGGAAGCGGTCATCGTCTACAGCAGCGAGTGGTACGGCGCCCTGCCGATTTACGCCGCGTGCGACGCGGGCAAGGGCGTGTACTGCGCTGCCGCCCTGGAACTCCGCGACGAGGAAGCGGCGGACCTGCGCGACCGCGTGCGCGACGCCGGCGTCGCCTTCATGACGGAGTTTCCCTGCCGGTTGTCGCCGGCCACGTTGCGGCTGAAAGAACTGATCGCTACCAAGCTCGGCCGACCGCGGCTGCTGTTCTGCAATCGCCGGGAACTCTCGGGCGCCTCGCGCAGCAGCCGGGAACCGTGCAGCGTCGATCTGATCGAATTGGTCGATTGGTGCCGATACGTTGCCGAGGAGGAACCGACCTCGCTGGTCGGCTCGATGCACCGCGGGGGCGGCGGGGATGCTTCCGAGTATTTTTCGGTGAGCCTGGAATTCTCGCCGCCGGGCGAGTTCGGCACGGGCCCGCTGGCCGTGATCGCCTGCGGCGAGTATGTCGCCCCGCAATACGAGGAATCGCTCGCCTACCGCCGCCCGGCCGACATGAAGGTCGTGTGCGAGCGCGGCATCGCGTTTCTCGACATGCCCTCGACGCTCATCTGGTTCAACGAGGCGGGACAACACCTCGAGCGGCTGGAACACGAGCGGCCCGTCGGCGAGCAGATGCTGCTGCATTTTCACCGGGCCGTAGAGAGCCTGGTGCTGAAGACGGCCAGCTTGGAGGACGCTCACCGAGCGATCTCGATCGCCAGCAAGGCGCGGCAAAGCGCACGCAGCGGACAGCGGGTGTTCCTGTAGCAGGGCCCCGCTTCGCAATCTCCGCCCCCCGCTGCAGCCAGGGGCCCCATCTGGGCGGCGGTCGCAACACGTTGGCATCTCCCCGGGCGGGCGATTTTGCCATATATTGCGGGTTTGCCGAGCCGCCTCTCGCTGCGGCCGCGATCCCGCCCCCGCCCGCCGTTTTTGCCAATTGCCATGTCGACTGTCTCGCAAGACGTTTCGCAGCTGACCATCAACACGATTCGCACGCTGGCCATGGACGGCGTCCAAGCGGCCAACTCCGGTCACCCCGGCACGCCGATGGCCCTGGCGCCGGTGGCCTACCAGATCTGGACCGGCGCCCTGCGCTACGATCCGGAGGCGCCGCTGTGGCCCAATCGCGATCGGTTCGTGCTGTCCTGCGGGCACGCGTCGATGCTGATCTACTCGGTGCTGCATTTGGCGGGCGTGAAGAAGCTGGATGACGCCGGCAACGCCACGGACGAACTGGCCGTCACGCTGGAGGACCTCAAGAACTTTCGCCAATGGGGCAGCGCCACGCCTGGTCACCCGGAGTACGGTCACACGTACGGCGTCGAAACGACGACCGGCCCGCTGGGGCAAGGCTGCGGCAACAGCGTGGGTATGGCGATCGCCTCGAAGTGGCTGGCCGCCAACTACAATCAGCCCGGTTTCGAACTGTTCGACTACAACGTCTACACGCTGTGCAGCGACGGCGATTTGATGGAAGGGGTTTGCTGCGAAGCGGCTTCCCTGGCCGGTCACCTCAAGCTCGCCAACCTGTGCTGGCTGTACGACGACAACAAGATCACGATCGAGGGCGATACCGACCTGGCGTTCAGCGAGGACGTGGCCACGCGGTTCGAAGGGCTGGGCTGGAACGTGCTGCGGGTCGACGACGCCAACGACCTGGGCGCGCTGGCCTCGGCGCTCGACGGCTTTCACAAATGCGACGACGCCCCCACGCTGATCATCGTCCGCAGCGTCATCGGTTACGGCGCCCCCAACAAGGCCGGCAGCCACTCCGCCCATGGCGAACCGCTGGGCGCCGATGAAATCAAAGCCACCAAAGCTGGATACGGCTGGCCGGAGGACGCGCAGTTCCTCGTGCCCGACGAGGCGCCGCAGAACTTTGCCGACACCCTGGGAGTCCGCGGCCGCGAACAGCGCGAAGCGTGGGAGGCCCTGTTCGCCAAGTACGCGCAACAGCACCCGCAGTTGGCCGAGCAGATCAAGCAGATGCAGGCCCATGAGTTGCCGGCCGGCTGGGACGCCGATCTGCCGGAGTTCCCCGCCGACGCGAAGGGCGTCGCCACCCGCGCGACCGGCGGCAAGGCGCTCAACGCGGTCGCCAAGAACATCCCGTGGCTGATCGGCGGCTCGGCCGATTTGGCGCCCTCGACCAAAACGCTGCTCGCCTGGGGCGAGGCCGGTGATTTCGGGCCGGACAACTACGCCGGCCGCAACTTCCACTTCGGCATTCGCGAGCACGCCATGGCCGCGGCGGTCAACGGCATGTGCCTCAGCGGCGTGCGAGCCTACGGCGCCACGTTCTTCGTGTTCAGCGACTACTGCCGGCCGTCGCTGCGGCTGGCGGCGATCATGGGCGTGCCTGCCATCCACGTCTTCACGCACGATTCGATCGGCGTGGGCGAGGACGGCCCCACGCACCAGCCGGTGGAACAGCTGGCCGCCGCGCGATCGATTCCCAACATGGTAGTGCTCCGCCCCGGCGACGCGAATGAAACGTCCCAAGCCTGGCGGGCGGCCTTGCTGCAGACAAAGCGTCCCGCGCTGTTGGTCCTGACCCGGCAGAATCTGCCGACGCTCGACCGCAGCAAGTACGCCTCGGCCGACGGCGTGCTGCGCGGCGGCTACGTGCTGGCCGACGCGGCCGGCGGCAAGCCCGAGGTGATTCTCATGGGAACCGGCAGCGAACTGTCCCTGGCCGTGGCCGCCTACGAGCAGCTGACCGCCGAGGGCGTGGCAGCGCGCGTGGTGAGCCTGCCATCAATGGAACTGTTCGCCGACCAGGACGCCGCCTACCGCGAGTCGGTGCTGCCGCCGGGGGTGAAGGCCCGGGTGGCCGTCGAAGCGGGCGTCCGGCAGGGCTGGGACCGCTACATCGGCGATCGCGGCGAATTCGTCGGCATGCACGGCTTCGGCGCGTCGGCCCCGCAGGACAAGGTGTTTCAGGAAATGGGCATCACCGTGGACGCCGTCGTCGATGCGGCCAAACGGTCGCTCGGGGCGTAATCGACCCGCCATGGTCATGGCCGCGATATACCCGATCCCCGGTTTCGCCGAACCGTTCAGCAGTCTCTCGCACCTGTTGGGCGCCGGCCTGTTTCTGGTGCTGGCGCCGTTTTTGTTTCGGCGCGGACTGGGCTGCAATCTGCGGACGACCGGTCTGGTCGTGTTCGCCTTCGGCACCGTGTTCCTGCTGTCGATGAGCGGCACGTACCATCTGCTCGAAGATGGCGGAACCGCACGCCGAGTGCTGCGCATGCTGGACCACGCGGCGATCTTCGTGCTGATCGCCTGCTCCTTCACGCCGATCCACATCATTCTGTTTCGCGGCTGGGGGCGGTGGGGGGTGTTGGCGCTGGTCTGGGGATTTGCGGTCACCGCGATCACGCTGAAGATGGTGTTCTTCGACGAGATGCCGCAGGCCGTCGGGTTGTCGCTGTATTTGGGCATGGGTTGGATTGGCGCCGGATCGGGGATCGCACTGATGCGCCGCTACGGCTTCCGCTTTGCCGAGCCCATCCTCTGGGGCGGCGTCGCCTATTCTGTGGGCGCGCTGATGGAAGCCTTCAAATGGCCGACGCTGATCCCCGGCGTGATCGGGCCGCACGAAGTGTTCCACATCGCCGTGCTGATCGGTTTGGCTTTCCATTGGTCGTTCGTGTTCGCGGTCGCCGACGGCGGGCGGGGACTGCAGATCCCGGCGACCGCCCGGCGGCGCGCTGGCGCGGCGGACGATGGCGCCGAGACGGCGACCGCCCCAGCCCCAACAGGCGTGCGATAGAGCTCGCCGCAGCGTCGCCGCCCAATCCGGACCGGCTTGCTGCCGTGCAGAGTACGCCGGATAATAAAGGCCCGGCACGGCCCCGTTGCGTCTCCCCAGCATTCACCCCGGCCATCCCATGCTCGCTCGATATTTTGCCGCGTGTCTCGTCCTGGCAGCCGCCGCGTTGGCGCCAATCCCAGCCGCCGCCCGAGGCGAATTGGCGCCCGGTCGCGTCGCGGTTCTGCAGCACTTGCCGGACGACGCCTTGGGATTCGTGCTGGTGCGCGACCTGGCCACTGCGGACCGGCTGCTGCAGCAGCTTGCCGCGGCCTTTCGCGTGCAGTCGCCAGGGCCTCTGGCACTCATTAAGTTCGCCACCGGACTGGGGGCCGGGCTCGACGACCAGGGCGACTTGTTGCTCGCATTCTTGCCTGGCGATCACAACCTGCCGGCGTTGATCCCCGTCGTGTGGGCGCCAGTGAGCGACTACGCCGAGTTCGTCGCGGCGGTCGGCGGCGACGAAACGGGCGAGATTTGCCGGGTGGCGTTGGGAGGCGAGGACGTGCTCGTGGCTCGCGATGGCGACTTCGCCATGCTCATGAACGTGGAGCACCGCGACACGATGGAGCTGATGCTCGCCGCCGATCCGGCGGCCGTGGGCGGGCTGAACGGACTGGAGCCCTGGCTGGCAGACAACCAAGTCTCGGCCATGCTGATGCCGACGGGCGTGGAACTGCTCGCCGGTCTGTTGGACAAGCAGCTCGACGGCGAACAGAGCCGCCTCGAGGCCCGCTACTCCGGCGAGGAGAACGCAGAACGGCTCGCGGAACAAATGTGGAGCGTCGACGTGACCCGGGACCTGGTCGCCGCAGCGCGGCACGAGGGGACCGCCGCTGCGCTGGGGCTCAATCTGCAGGACGATTTGAGCATCCGGCTGGGACTCCGCGTACCGCTTGCCGAGGACGCCGTGCTGCAACGCTTGACAGATGCGGCACGCGCGGAAGACGGGATGACCGGTTTCGCGGCGGGGCCGTTTGCCGTTGCTGCCGCGGGCGCTGCCGCGCCAGAACTGGGCCCCTTCGCCCTGGACTTCTATCGCCGCATCGTGGAGTCGAGCCCCGAGGAGTTCGGCCTGGGCGCCATGCCAGAGGAGGATTGGAAAGCGCTGGTGGCCGCCGAATCCCAGTTGTGGGAAGGCCTGCGCAGCTGGTCGTTCTTGATGCTCCCTGGCGGCGAGGACGACCCGATGTTCAGCCAGTTCTACGCCGTGCTGCAAGTCGACGATGCGGCTCAGTCGCTCGAAAACATCCGCCAATCCTACGCCACGACCAACGCGCTGAAGGACCAATTCCACACGGACGTCGAGCTGCCGTGCACCGTCGCCACCCGCACGATCGCTGGCAAGCCGGCCCTGGAGATTGCCTACGACGTCGGGACCGCGATGGCCGACAAACACGTCCCCGCCATGTCGCCGTTTTCGAAGGCATTGGTGGGAGACGACGGCGTCGCCCGGATCTTCGTCCTCGCGGCGGCCGACGATACGCTGGTCGCGGGTTTGGCCCCCCAGGGGCAAGTGGTCGACGTCATGCTGGCCGTCGGCCAACGCGAGACCGGGCTGGCGGAGTCGCCGGCCGTGGCGCGGACCGGGGTGCAGCTCGATCCGGCCGCCCCCTGGCAGGCGCTAGTCAGCCCCCAAGGGTGCGTGGCGTGGTTCGAGCGCGTGGTGACGCTGTTCTACAAGAATATCGGCGGCATCGTCACGCCGCCCGACATTCCCGACTTTGCCGACAGCTCGCCGGTCGGCGTGGCGGCCCGCGTCGTGGAGGGGCAACTGGCAGTCGACGTCGTCGCCCCCGCGGACGCCGTGACGGCCTTGTCCGAGTTCATCGCGGATGTGCAGAAGATGGAGCAATAGGCCCCGCCGCAATGGAACACTTCCCCCCATCCACGCCGCTTGAGTGCGACTCCATTGCCGTGCGATATCGGCAGTCAAGCATGGCGGGAATGGAACTGGAGGTTGGGGACAAGCGACTGCTGTCGAATTGGCCGGAGTGGCCTTCGCAGCCCGCGGCTTGGACTTGGCTGGATGGATCTCGATACGAGCTGTCAATTGACGCCAACCACGCGACTGTCGCGACCAACGATCAACCGACGTTCGACATGCTGGCGGGGCAACTGGAATGGCCGAAGCCCCACGCTCGCTGGCGCGTTTTGCCAAGTCGCGAGACGGCGTTGTTGATCCGCACAGTGGGTCGCTCGCTGTCGCTCGATTCGGCCCGCTTTCAGTTTGAGTCGGCCGATGGGCAGGGCATCGCGACCCTAGACATGCGTCGGCTCGTGCACCAACGCCGCGCGGCGCTGGCAGACTTCAGCGGAAACGCTCGCGACTTGAATCTGATTTGGGCGTACTTGAACGCACTGGGGCGACGTCAGACGTTTTATTGCTGACTGCCGTACGAGAATCAGCGCTGTCACTGTTTGCGGACAGGTCGGTTCTCACGCCAGCGGTTCAGGCAGAACCGATCGTCCTGCCAGCCAAATGCGCGTGACGTTAGAGGAATTCAGCACCTCCGCCAAGACATCGCCCTCGCCAACGAGCGGAACCGTTGCAAGATCCGCGAACCGCCCTATTGCCAAGCTGCCAACCTGGTTCTCAAGTCCCAACGCACCCGCCGAGTCCAAAGTCGCCATGCCCAGCGCCGCCTCCGGCGACAGCGTGGGGTGCAACTCCATGGCCGCTCGGGCCTCGCTCCACAGATTCAAATCCGGGTTCGAAGCCCGGCTGTCGGTCCCCAGCACGACGCGTACGCCGGCTTTCTGCATCGCCGCCAGCGGATACGGCTCGTGGCCGAAGTACCCGTGGGTCCGCGGGCAGTAGACGACGCTCAACCGGTCGCGGTGCGCAGCGAGGAACTCAATTTCCTCGGCGCCAAAGTAGTTGCCGTGCACGGCCAGCGCCCGCGGCGCGGCGGCCAGCCGCCGCAGGTAGTCGACAGGCCGCGTGCCGGCTGGAATGGCCCCAGGGTCCCACATGCTTCGCTGGTCGAGCAGCTCGCGAAACGGCCCGGCCCCGGCGGCGAGCAATTGCAGTTCCTCCGGCGACTCGGCCAGATGCATGGCGATCGGTGCGTCGCGGCCCGCCGCCCAGTCAGCTAGCCGACTCACCAACTCGGGATGCACCGTGTACGGCGCATGCGGACTGACCCCGCTGGCCAGCACGCTGGCGCCATCGGCCGCGGCCTGCTCGGCTCGGCTGGCGACATCGGCAAAGACCGAGTCGCTGCGTGCCGCGGAGAACCCGATCGCCTCGTGCAGCAGGGCCAGCCTCGGTCGCGGAGTGGCCGTCGCGTACACGGACGGCTGATTCGTGGCGATCTCGCCGATGGTCGTCACGCCCGCGGCCAGGCTCTCCGCCATTCCCGCGGCGACGGCAGCGGTGGCATTGCGGTCCGCCCGCTTGCGTTCGACGATGACCTGGGCGATCCACTGTGGCAGGGGCGATCCCGGTTCGCCCAACGGTCGCGTCAGGCTGCTGAACTCCAGGTGGCAGTGCGCGTTGACCAGGCCCGGCAACAACGCCACATCGCCCAGATCTTCGACCGGCCCGACAATCGCCTCGGGCCCACCGACGGCGGCGATGCGCGCACCGGCAATCGCCACGTAGCCGCCCTCAATCGGCGGCATGGCGACGGGCACGACCCAGCGGGCGCGGAGCGTGAAGGCGGACATGGACGATCTAGCGCAGGATTCAGTCGTCGAAAGCTGCAGATTCTACCCCGTCGTCGCCAGTTCACGAAGCGCCGACAAGGTGGCTGCTGCTGCGTTCGCGGGCTTCCTGCAGTCGTTCCTCGTCCGTCCGCCGGTAGACCAGGTGATGAAACGCCCACAACAACGCGCACAATGCCACGGCGCACACCGTCAACGTCGCGGGATGGGCGATCAGCGGATTCTCGCCGGAGTACCAGCGTGCAACCCGCGGATAACCGCCTCTTTCGGCGAGCTTCGAGAGGTCGGCCGACAACAACTGCAGACCGTTGTGCGTGAAATGGTACGCGACGCACGTCCACAGACTGCCGCTCTGCACGGCCAGGTAGCCGATCAAGACGCCCACCACCGCGGCGGAGATCTTCTGCTGCATGAAGGTATGCACGGCGCCAAACGCCACGGCCGACAGACAAATCGCCCACCACTTGTGGCCCACGTGCCGCAAGCCGGAGAGGATGAACCCGCGGAAGGCGATTTCCTCGCAGAACGCCGGCATCACGGCGATCAACAGAAACGGCAGCCACCAGTACGGGGCGTCGCCCAGCGCCGCCTGCAGGCCCTCGGTCTGCGCCTTGATCTCCGGACTCATCGGGTAAAGGCTCTGCACCAGATTGCCCAACTGGATCACGAGTGGATGCGCCACGATGGCCATCAGCATCGCGGCCACGATGTGCGTCGGACGCGGCGGACTGTCCAACAGCAATGTGCGGCGCCGGTTGCTGGTGAACAGCAGCGTCATCAGCAGCGCCGGCATCAAGATGCAGACCGCCTGCGAAATGAACGCGATTTGCGAGACAAATCCGAAGGTCAGTCCCTCGGCTGGCGGCCGCGCCGCCACGGAGATGAAGAACTGTACCACCAGAATCACGGCAATGCACAGCATGGCCTGCGGCACGCTGGGCGTCGGCCGCCGGTCGCGCACCAGATGCACCAGCCACCGCCCCAGTTCCAGCCGCTCGCTCTCGCGGAACAGAACGCTCTCGCGATTGAACTGCTCCTCAGCCCAGCGGATGGCCAGCAGGGCCGCCATGAGCGTCACGCCCGCGACGGGGACGACAAATCGCAGCGCCTCAAAATACTGCCCCTCCAGCACGGATTTGAGCAGCAACACCAACCCGGTCAACGGGATCAGACTATTGCCCAGATTCAGTTCCACGCCCGGCGACATGGGCAGCATCATCAGCGGCATCGTCACCAGCATCAGCGGCATCAGGTAGTATTGGCCTTCTTTGGTGCTGCGGGCCAGCGCTGCGCAGGCGAGGCACAACGCGCTGAACAACGCCGAAATCGGCACCAACGCCAGAATCAGCCACGCCATCACCGCCGGCGACGGCAATTGCATCGGCATGTCGGCGCCAAAGCCGCCGATCTGCGCGAATTGCCCCATGACGAACTTGGCCGTCACGCCCAGGCTGCCCAGATTGAGCACGGCGGTGGCGATACTGAAGCTCATCACCGTCAGCAGCTTGCCCCACACGATCTCACGCCGCAGCGCGGGACTCGTGAGCAACGTTTCCAGCGTGCCGCGCTCTTTCTCGCCGGCACACAGGTCGACCGCGGGATAGAAGGCGCCGGTGAGCGCCCAAATGAACACGATAAACGGCAGCAGCTTGGCCCACACGGCGGCCCGCTTCTGCTCGGGCGGCGCCAAGTCCAGCGTCTTGAGCTGGAACGGCTGCGTCGCGACCTGCGGAACGTCGCCAGCTGAAAGGTTGGCCTGCGACACCAACGACCGCCAGTTCTCCAGCACGCGTTGCAGTCGCTGCATGGCCAGCCGCGATTTCTCGTTGGCCGACTTGTTCAGCAGCAGCGGCTGCGGCAGTTCCGGCAGTACGTCGGTGCTGCGATCCAGCACGGCTTGCCGCGACGTCTCCAGGCTTTCGCCAAAACGATTGGGAAACCACACTACCGCTTGGACGCGTCCGCTGTCCAGCAGTTGTTGAGCGAATTTTTGCAGCCGCTCGGAACTCGCCTCCGCCAGAGATTCGTCGTCGCCGAAGAACTCGGCGTAGAGAGCGGGAAAATCGGTCGGTCGCTTGATTTCAGTCTCGCCCCGCTCGCCAATCTGCGGCTCGATGGCCGCGGCAAACCGGTCTCCTGCGGGCCCCAACAACGGAGGAAGCCAGTCGTGTCCCGCCAGTTCCTCCTCGCCCAACAGCAACACGCGCGGCGATTCGAATCGCAGAAACTGCGCCAGCTGAAAGAAACTCATCCCCAACAACGGGTAGAGCAGCAGCGGCAGGATCGCGATCAGAAACAGCGTACGCCGATCGCGAAACTGGTCGCGCATCTCGCGCAGGTAGATCAGCTTGACATTCGACCACTGCATTGCGACGGGCGCCCTTGTTAAACAGCCACGGCGTCAGCTTCCTGCGCCCGAATCAATTCAAAGAACAGCTCTTCCAAGTCGCCCTGGCCATGCTGCTGCCGCAAATCCTCCAGCGTGCCCTCGGCCAGCAGGCGACCGCGATGCATGATTGCGATCCGGTCGCACAATCGCTCGGCCTCGCGCATGATGTGCGTCGAGAACACAATGCACTTGCCTTCGTCGCGCAGTTCGGCCACCGCATCCAGCAGCGCGCGGGCCACCAACACGTCGAGCCCGCTGGTCGCTTCGTCGAAAATCAGCACCGGCGGATCGTGGACGATCGCCCGGGCGATCGACACCTTTTGCTTCATGCCGGTCGACATCTTCGCGCCCAGCAGGTCGCGAATGTCTTGCATCTGCAGTCGCGTGAACAGCGCTTCCATCCGCTCGCGCAAAGCGTCCGGCTCCATGCCGTGCAAGCGGCCGAAGTACTCCACCATCTCCCACGCCGTCATCCGATCGTAGACGGCCGTGTTGGTCGAGATGAATCCGATCCGCCGGCGAACTTGCTCGGGCTGCGTGCGAACGTCGTAGCCGCTAACCGTTGCAGAACCGGCCGTCGGCTGAAGAACGGTGCTCAAAATCCGCAGCGCCGTCGTTTTGCCGGCCCCATTGGGGCCGAGCAGCCCGTAAACCTCGCCAGCCTGAGCGGAGAAAGACAGGCGGTCGAGCGCCACGAACTCGCCGCGGTGCAGGTCGGCGTACGACTTCGTCAGTTGGCGAGCTTCAATCATCGCGGCGGCGTATCCCTGCAGTGACCCCACGGAGAGACTTCCCAAACACCCTCGTGCTGCGACTACGGCAACCAACGCTCTCGCGTTGGTTCCGATGCAGCGACGGTGCGGCCGACCCGCACGCCGAAATCCCCCAGTTTCTCAAGGATAACAGGGCTTCTCGCGAAAGCACTCCCGCCGACCCAGTCGGTTCAATTGAGAATCGGCAAGTCGGTCTGGTTCTGCGGGTTCTGCGGCATAAGACTGCGGACCTCGGCCTGCCGATCCACCACCTCGTAGAAGACATTTCGCTGCCGCGGTTCGTAGCCGAGCTCCTTGATTGCCCCGCGAATCTCATCGAGGGTCAGATGATGGACCGTCCCGGCGAGGGCGACAACATTTTCCTCGATCATCAAACTGCCCATGTCGTTGGCGCCGTAGAGCAGCGCCATCTGACCGATCTTCAGCCCCTGGGTGACCCAGCTCGACTGCAGGTTGCGAAAGTTGTCCAAGTACAGCCGCGCCACGGCGTTGGTCTTCAGGTACTCAAAGGCGCCGACCGTTGGCACGTCGGCCATCGCCGTGTTCTCGGGCTGAAACGTCCAGCAGATGAACGCGGTAAAGCCGCCCGTTTCGTCCTGCAAATCGCGCAGTCGATCGAGGTGCTCGACCCGCTCCTCGATCGTTTCGACGTGGCCGAACATCATGGTGGCCGTGCTGCGACCGCCCAACTTATGCCAGACGCGATTCACGTTCAGCCAATCGTCGGTCAGCACCTTTCCGCGGGTGATTTCTTTGCGCACCCGGTCGACCAGGATCTCCGCCCCGCCGCCGGGGAGACTGCCAAGCCCCGCATCGCGCAACCGGGTGAGCACCGTCTCCAGCGGCAACTTCGACATCTTGGTGAAGTGGTAGATCTCCGGCGGACTGAAGCCGTGGATATTGACCTGCGGGAACGCCGCCTTGATCCCCCGCAGCAGATCCTCGTACCACTCGATCGGGAAATCGGGATGCAGGCCGCCTTGCAGCAAGATCTGCTCGCCGCCTAACTCGACGGTCTCGGCCGTCTTGGCCAGGATCGTTTCCAGATCCAGCACGTATCCCTCGGGCGATTTTGGCGAGCGGTAGAACGCGCAGAAATCGCACACCGCGGTGCAAACGTTTGTGTAGTTGATGTTGCGGTCGATGTTGTAGGTGCGATAGCCCTCCGGGTGGAGCCGGCGCGTCACTTCATCAGCGGCGCGCCCCAGCGCGGCCAGGTCGCCGGATTGCATCAACCGCAGGCCCTCTTCCGGCGAGATTCGCTCGCCAGCGACGGCCTTGTCCAGAATGTTGTTAACGCTCAGCGGTGCGATCATCGAAACGCAGTCCTGTTTCAGAGGGTATCAGCCCCAGGGCAGCGGCCTTGGCGAAGTACGCTTCCAGGCCGCGCCGCTCGCCGGCGGCCAGATAGAAATTCAAATTGTCGCGCAAATACTTGATCACCATCTCGCGCGGCAGACGCATGCGCTCGGCCTGCTGCGCGGCGATCGCGTCCAGATCGACGACGCCGCGATCGCGGGCTGCGTCGAGTTCGCCTTCGACGGCGGAGGCGTCAAATCCCGGCCGCACCATCCACACGGCAAACACAAACGGCAGTTCCGTCCAACGGCACCAACGGTCGCCCAAATCCCACGCCTCGACAAACGGCGATTCGTCCTGATAGATCGCCCGGTCGCCGATGACCAACAGGGCGTCGGCGTCCACGTCGGCAATTGACTGCCCCAGCGGAAGATCCGTCAGTTCAGGACGCACGCCTGCGATTTCCGCCAGCAAAATCTGGGCGAGCACCACGCTGGTGCGGGACCCCTCGTCGAGCGCCAGCCGGCGAACCTTACCGGGCTCCGTGCGGAACAGCAGTTTCACGCTCAGCACGGGCCCGCGGCAGCCAATGCAGGCCGACGAGACAAACGACCACTCGGGATGGCGAGCCAACTCGATCACCGGGGCCAGCGCCACGTCGAGTTGAGCGCTCGCCAGTTGGTCCGCCAACCGACTGGGGACTTCGTAGCTGAGCGCCAACTCCGGAGCGGCATCCGCCAGGCCATGCACCAACGGCTTGGTGTTCAGGTAATTGACCGCGCCCACGCGGGCGAGTGGGCGGACCGGCGGTCGTGGCGACTTGGATGGCGACATGTTCTCAGAAATTTACAGAATCGGCCCAGCGGCGACCGTCCCCGGCAGGCGGCGATTATAAGTCCGCCCCGTGTGAGCGACTAGGCGCGGCGCCGCATCGAGGCGCCCTCCTCACCATGGCAACCGCAGGCGGCCTGGGCTCGTCACGCGGCGGAATGCGTGATTCAACGCCAACAGGTCGCCGGCCTAGACCTCCAGCCGCCGGAAGGCCCGCAACCCGCGCCGCAGCGGCACGACCGTCACGATCACGGCCAGTACCGTCGAGCCCGCCAGCCCCAGCAGCATCCAGAAATTCAGCAACCTGGGTTGGATGAGCGTCGTCGGCGTCGCAGCCTCGGCTTTTCGCGCCAGCAAGTAGAAATGGCAGGGCAGGGCGGTCATCAACACGACCAGCAGGATATACAACGCGCTGAGCACCAGATTGAGCGTCCCGCCAAATCCCGCGGCGATTTTCGACGGCGACTGCTCGCGGAAGTCGGGCATGATCGCCCCCAACCCCACGGCCATCCCCGCCAGCCCGATACACAGCAGCAGGCAGACGAATTGGTGCAGGGCCACCACCGACCACGCGACGTCCAGCATCAGATCGCTCACCGCGACCAACACGCTGCAGGACAGCCAGGACCCGCCGGCGGCGAAGAAGAACTTGCCCCACAGAATCGTATCCCGCTTGATCGGCAGGCGGCTGAGTATCCAGAACCGCCGGCCCTCCAAACTGATCAGCGGATAAATGAATCGGGTAGTGAACGTAGAGAGAATCAAACCGACGACCGCCAAATTCAGGAAGCTCACAATGTTCACCCATGTGAGCACGTCGGGATTGTCGCGGTGCTGGCGAAATCGATCCACGTTGGCGAAGTAAAGCAGCAGCAGGCCGAAGAAGATTAGGAACTGCGACCACTGCACGGGGTCGCGGCGAAACTGTCGCAGGTCCTTCACGATGAGCACGCGCGTGGACCGCGGGAACATCCACAGGAGTTTCATGACGAAGGAATCGAGTTTGCCCCAGGCGCGCTTCGGCTGCCGTGCGGGCCGCGCGTGCAGGCCCCAATAACTCGATCGAAACAGCCGCTTGCCCAGCGCCCCGACGACGATGCGTAAGAACAGTGCGTTAGAAACCAGCACGACCATGTACTTGCCGCTCTCGAACCACGGCAGATCCTTGGGGTTGTTATTGGACCGCCGCGCCGCGTCGATCAGCGCGTGACTGAGCCAGATACTGGGCAACCATTCATCCCTCATGAAACGGAATTTGCGATAGGTTTCGGTGAACCATGTCCTGCCGAGCGCCTCGAGGTTGCTCACGTCCAGCGTCCGCCAGATCGACCGATAGGCGATGGCGATCACCGCCAACGCGGCCAGGCCCAACACGACCCGGCGGAGCCGCGGCAAGCGGTCGATCAGCACGAGGCAGAGAATGGCCCCGACGGCGCAGGGAATGTACGCGAACGACGCCAGCAGCACCGGCAGATAGGCGAAGTAATACCACGGCGCCGCGACGACGAAGCCGTAGGCCATCAGCATGGGACTGGCCAGCAGGAAGAAGCCCCAACTGCTGAAGAACAGCGCCTCCTGAAACCGATAGTCGACCAACCGCTCGTCGCGAGTGGGCAGGGTGAGCAGGTAGGCCGTCTCGCCCGACGGGTACAAGCCGCTGTAGAGAATGATGGCCGACGAAAAGACCAGCATCACCTGCAGCGAAAGAAAGAACAGCGAAAACACGAAATGCATCGTCTTCGCGTGATAGGGGGCGCCGGGCATGTCCACGTGCTGGACGACGAACTCGAACCCGCCGTAGAACAGCGCGAACAGACCGAACCAGAAGAACAGGCTCAGTCCGATCACGAGCGAGGTGCGCAGGCGAGCCTCGGCCATCAGCGAACGCAAGTGAGCGGCGCATAGCCGGGTCCGCAGACGCCAGAAGATCTGCCCCTCGCGCTCATGCGACGGCAAGTCCCGGGCTAGTCGCTCGTGCGTCTCGGCCAGCGGCAGGGCAACGTCTGACATCGGCTCTTTCACGGCAAGACGGCGGCTATGTCGCGAGATCAAGGACCGCCCTCACGGCGCGACGGCGATCCGCCTACTCAGCCGTCGGCTCAGGCCCCTCCAACTGCTCCATCATCGCCAGATACATCGCTTCCAGCGAGCCGTCGGTCCCTTTCACCGCTTCGCTCAACTCGCTGACCGGACCGTTAAAAATCAGCTTGCCATTCTTCATCACGCCCACGCGATCGGCAATCTGCTCGGCCACTCCCAGCGTATGAGTTGACATCAAGACCGTACGGCCAGATCGCACGTACTGCTGCATCAAATCCTTGACGAGCTTGATACTCTGCGGGTCGAGCCCCACCATCGGCTCGTCGACCACCAGCACCGGCGGATCGTGGATCATCGCTGCGGCGAAAACAGTCCGCTGGCGCATCCCGTGCGAGTAGCTCTCCGCCAACCGATCGGCGAACTCGGTCAAACGAAAACGCTCGATCTCGCGAGCCACCGCTTCGCCGCTGACAGTGGCGGACAACCCGTACATGTCGGCGACGAAGTGCAGGAACTCGCGGGCCGAGAGTTTGTCGTACAGAAACGGCTGATCAGGTACGTAGCCGATCAGGCGGCTCACTTCGCGAGGGCTCGCCACGGCGTCGTAGGCCCCCACCGTAATCGAGCCGCGGTTCGGCCGCAGCAGGCCGACGAGCATCTTGATCGTCGTCGTTTTGCCGGCGCCGTTGTGCCCCAATAGCGCAAACAGTTCCCCGGCTTTGATCTCCAGGTCGAGGTCGTCGACGGCCAGCCGAGACCCGTAGGTGCGTGAGACGTGTTCAAACCGAAGCATGCGGACAGCAGACCAGCGCGGACCTCGGTTTTCAATGGGGGCGATCAGCGGCAACTTCGGCGCCGGGCGCCGCCCGCAGGCTTCCGCCTTGCTCAAACTCCGCTTCCGGCCGTCGAGGCCGATCGGGTTTGTCGCCGCGCGACGCCTGTAAGTCTTCGTCGCAGCGCCAGTAGCCGCCCATTCCGCGCCGATGCGGCGCCTGAGCGCGATGCACGCGTTCCAGCAATTCGCGTGACAAATCGACCGCCTCTTCCTCGCTGAGCCGCACGAACCGCAGCTTCGATTGACCGACGTAAACGTCCTGCCGCACGACCAGACCCGTGTCGGGCGTCACCCAGGCCACCGCCTGCAACCGAGCCTCCTCGGGGATCCCGGGGCTCGCTTCGCCGCGATAGTCGACGCGGAACACGCGAATGGACTCGTCGCCCTTCTCCAGAATCTCCTCGCCCACGACTTCCACCTCGATGGTCTCCACCGGCTGACTGGGCGAGCGGAACGGGTGGTACACCTCCTCGTGCCACGCCTTGCCGACGTACATGTACGGCAGTTTCGCATCGGGAAACAGCGCTTCGCTCAGCGCCGAGTCGTTGGCGATGGGAATGCTCGCCGGATAGCTGAGTTCGCCGGAGCGGATCTTGAGCTGCAAATAGGACCCGTTCATGCGGCCGGTCATTCGCAGCACGTCGGGGATCTCATTGATCTTCACGCGACTTTCAAACGACGCGAAGTTATTGAGCGAATCGAACTCAAGCCGAGTCGCGGCGTCGAACTTCAGATCGCCAATGTCGCCCACAACGGTCCGCATCCACCCCGGGGCGAGATCGAGCAGCGGCACTTCATCCAGCAACACGCGGTTGTGAATGTCGGAGGTCCCCGCGGCGCCCGGCAGACGCACGCTGCACGCCCGTCCCACCTCGCGACCGGCCCACTCCACGCGCCAGCCGACGGGCTTGCCGACTTCGAATCCGCCGGCAGCGGGCGGCGGTCCGCCAAAATAGGAGGGGACGACCTTGTCGATGATCAGCCAGGACATGCTGCCGACCCACAGCAGCACGACGGCTCCGACAAAGATTCGATTGGCCATAGCGCGAACTCCCGAGCACGCTCCTGGAAATCTCGACGACCGCCGCGTCACGTCCTGCTGGCGGCGCCTCGCTGGCTCCCGGTTGCGAAGCCTCCCTCCCCTTTGACACAGTGTACGACGGGACGGCGCACCCGGCGACGCTCAAACTGCCAATTCGCGCAGTTTCGGGACGCCAGGAGACACTTTTTCTCGTGAAGGTTGAGGTGAGCTGCCCAATCACAGGACAACCGCGCGCCGTCCCGAGATTCTCCGAACCATTGTCGCGTGTCTTGCGTCTCACCCCATAGAAACCACCGTCCGCGTGGGAGCCCGCAGGGCGTCGAAGGTCAACGTTCGCACCAGTAGGAAATCGCCTTCAAAAACGCGGCAAGATCCTATCCAGAAAAGACTTACAGCATCGCTTCCACATCATTTGTTTGCCAAATCTTGCCGCTCGGGTTATTCTGTGACATCCGAAAGGGGCGGAAGTTTGGATTCCACACTGGGGGCGGATCAGGAGGTTGTCCATGTCGAGTTCGACGTACTACGCCCAAGAGTGCCCCACCTGCGGACGAAAGTTGCAGGTGCGGGTGAAGTACCTTGGCAAAAACGTCGTCTGTCAACACTGTAATGCCACGTTCGTGGCGATGGACCCCGCATCAGCGCTCGAAGAGCCTGTCGACGGGTCCGGATCGATTCTGGCTCGAGCCGAACAACTCATCGAAGCCGCAACTCGCAGCGGCATTGGGCTCGGGCAGTTGAATGTGCGGTAGCACGTGCCGCTGATTCGCACGGCTACTTGGGGGGATTGATTTCTTCTGACGTCTGCGTGACGCGTTTGCGCTATCGGTGCGCAACCGCGGCAAGGTCGCGGAAGAAGTGCGGGTACGTCTTCTCCGTGCAGCCGGGGTCGCGAATGACAATCCCCGGTTGCCGGAGTCCCGCCACCGCAAAGCTCATCGCCATGCGGTGATCGTTGTACGTATCGATGGCCGTCGGCTGGATCGTCTGCGGAGTGATTCTCAGGCCGTCGTCGGTCTCGTCGACGGCTGCGCCCAGTTTGCGCAGCTCCGTTGCCACGGCGGCGATGCGATCCGTCTCCTTGTGACGAACGTGCCCCACGCGGCGGATGCGGGTGGGCCCCTCGGCAAACGCTGCCACGACGGCCAGGGTCTGCACGGTGTCGCTGATCCCGTTCATGTCGACGTCGACGCCGCGGAGCGGCCCGCTGGCGCCAACGACGGTGATCTCAGCGTCGCCATACTCGATTTGGCAGCCCATCTCGGCCAGACAGTCGCAGAACGCCACGTCGCCCTGCAGGGCGTCGCGGGAGAGGCCTTCGACGGTCACGCGCCCCCCGACGAGGGCCGCGGCGGCGAAGAAGTAGCTCGCCGCGGAGGCGTCCGGCTCGATTTCGTAGACGCGGCCAGAGTAGCGCTGCGGGGCGGGAATCTTGATCGACGAGAAATCGGCCGCCGCGTCCGCTTGCGCGCCGAACGCCTCCATCACCCGCAGCGTCATTGTCACGTAGGGCTGGGAGACAAGCTCGCCTGCAACCGCGATGTTCACCGGCGACGCGGCGCAGGGCGCCGCCATCAGCAATCCGCTGAGAAACTGGCTGGAAATGTCGCCCCGGATCCGCGTGGTCCCGCCGGCCAGGCCGCGGGCGGCGAGTTGCACCGGCGGGCAGCCGTGGGGGCCGTCGCACCTCACGCTGGCGCCCAGCTGATTCAACGCGTCGGCCAAGTCGGCAATCGGACGCTCCCGCATCCGCGCGATCCCGTCCAGACAAAATTCGCCCCGACCGGTCGACGCCAATGCTGTAAGAAACCGCATCGTCGTGCCGCTGTTGGCCACGAACAGGTCGGCCGCGTCGCACGCCGGCGGTCCGCCCCAGCCGTCGACCGCTAGCGTCGTGTTGTCGTCGCGAGCCTCAACGGCCAGCCCCAGCCGCCGCAGCGAATCGAGCATCACCCGCGTGTCTTCGCTATCCAGGGCGCCACGCAGTTCGCTGCGCCCCTCGGCCAGCGCTGCGCACACCAGAGCTCGATTCGTGATGCTCTTGGACCCCGGCGGACGAATGCGAGCGTCGAGCGGACCGGCGACGGGCTGGATTTCGATCGAATCGGGCATGTTGGGAGGACACTTGGGCGGCCGGTGAGAGCGAGCGGCGGTTCGCCCTCGTCAATTGCAAGCCACCAGAGTAAGCAGCCGCCGGGAACTTGGCCAGGGCGACGCCCGATCGCGCCCCGCGGATGAGCAAGTACGGGCTACTCGGCAATCTTCCAGAGTCGCTGGTAGGAGCGGACGTACAGGGCCCCGTCGGCCACGGCCGGCGAGGCCAGCACCGGTTCGCCGAACTCAAACTCGCCCACCACCGATCCCGGCGCCGGATCGTCCCCCGCGCCGATCGCCACGAGAGTCGCTTTGCCGTCCTGGTTGATAGCCAACAGCCGATCGCCGGCAATCACGGGGGTGGCCCAGAAGGAGCCGCCCAAACGCTTCCGCCACGCGATCTTGTCGCTGCCCACCGGGCAGCAGGACAGCACGCCGCCGCCGTTGATCACGTAGGCCGCGCCGCCTGCAATTAACGGGCTGGCGCTGCCCGGCTGCAACCGGCTTTCCTGCCAGAGCGTCTCGACGGTATCGTCCGCCGCGTCGTACGAAACTTGCTGAATTCCATTGGCGGGCAGAAAGAGCTGCTCATCGAACACCGCCGAGGCGATCGTGGCACACGACACGCCCTGCGACCACAACGCCTGGCCATCGTCGGCGCGGCGGACCGAAAAACCATCGGCCCCCTGGATGACAACCGCGGGAATGCTCTGGCCATTGATCTGCGCGGTCAACGCGATCGGCGAACACCAGTTGGGCGCCCGCGGCCGATCGATCTGCCACGCGGCGGCGCCATCCGATTTGTTGAACGCCGCGACGAAGGACTCGGCGTGCGCTTCGCTCTGAACGACCACGACGTCGCCAGCCACGACGGGCGAGCTGCTCATGCCGATGTCGTTGCCTGCCAGCGGGTAATTCTCAATCAGCGAGCGCATCCACTTCACGTCGCCATCCAACGACAGGGCGATCAGGTCGTTCGACGAGTAAAACGCGAAAACCGACTCGCCGTCGCTCACCGGCGTGTTCGCGGCAACCGCTGAGGTGGGATGCACCAAGGTGCGCCCTGTTGCCCAGAATTGGCGATGCCACAGCGGCTCGCCTGTGGACGCGTCGTACGCCGACACGTGTAGCCGATCGTGACGCGGGCCGCTGGAAGAAGTGACGACCACGCGGCCGTCGACAACGATCGGGCTGGAGACGCCGCGCCCCGGCAGATCGACCTGCCAGGCGATATTTTCGCCGGTTTCCACATTCCAGGTGCTGGGCAGCCCGCCCGAATCAGCGACGCTGCGACTGTCGTTGCGAAAGCCGAGCCAATTGGCGGCGCGCGCCGAGTCGTCCACCGCCGCAACCGTGCCAATGGCGATCAGCAGCAAAGCAGTTGTCCAACGAATTCCGACAATCGCAAATCGCATGTTCAAACTCCTCGAAGCGGCAAGCCGCTTGTTCGTTCGGGCAGGTCTCAGACCAAACGGTATGCTGCGACTACTCGACCTCAATCTCCGCGGCTCCGCCCAACGGGTCGGTCACGCGAAGTTGGAATTGCCAATCCTGTTCCCACGGCTGGGCTTTAGCGTTCTGGCACGCCTTCACCAAGATTGTGTTCGTCTCGCCCGCCTGGGCGTCGAGCGCCACGACGTACTGGTCAATCTCCGAACCCGAGTGATACACCTCGTATGCCGCCGCCTCGCGTCCGTTGAGCCAGAGCTTCACCGCGTTGGTCGATCCCAAGCGAACTTCCAGACGCTGGTCGCGCGGCGACGTGAATTTGGCGAGAGCGTAGGCCACGACGAGCTTCTCGTTGCCGATTGCTTCGTTGAGGTTGACCGCGCCCAGTTTGTCGGTCGAGACATACCCTTTCCACCTCACTTCGGCGCCGCCGCGTCCTTCGACGGGCTTGGTCAGGTCAATTTCCCGTTCGGGCGGATATTCGGTTTGAAAGCCGGCCAGATCGGCATTGTCAAACGGCCCGATCAGTTGCCACTGACGAACGAAGCCCATGTGCTGGGCGAGATCGATCGTCGCCCCCAGATCGCGCAGTGCATCGGCGAGTTGCTGAATCTGCGCCACGTTGCGCGAGGCGTCAAACGCCTGCTGATAGAGCCGCGTCTTCTCCGCATCCTCGCCCGCCGCCTCGGCTGCGATGATCACCGCTGCGACGGCGTCGTAGCGAAGATCGAGGCTCGGATCGTCGAGCATCGCCGGCAACAGCCGATCGGCCGCAGTCTCGTCGATCTGCGTCAGCCATTCATACGCCACGCGCCGTGCGCGCGGCGGTTGTTGTCGATCGGTCACGAACTCTTCCAACAGTTCGACGGGCAGCGTGGCGGACTGCCGGTACTCCCGCTCCGCAATGGCGTCGGCTGCCGTGCGCAGCCAGTTTTCGCCGACCGGCGTGGCATCGCCCATGGCAGTCAGCACGCTGGGCAGCTGCGCGACGGAGGCCGCGGCGACCTGCTCCCATGCCTCGGCCAGTTGCGATTGCCCGGCGGGCTCCGACTTGGCGCCGGCCAGCCGCTCGAGAGCCGCAGCCAGATCAGCGCCGCTTGCGGAAGTCGCTAGCACGCACGCCACCAGCGCCGCCGCAACGCAACGCCGACATCGTCGATAAATCGTAGCGATCGCCATCGTTGAAAATCCTCCGAACTTCTCCGCAATCAAGTCGCGTGGTCGGCCCGCTTGACCTACACTGTCGCGACGAAATCAGGCCAAGTTGTCGGTTTGCTGTTCGCCCAGTTTGCCTTGACGTGCGGCGCCGGAGCGCCGCGTCGAATCGGCCAAGCTAACGCATCGCCGGTCGCGTCACCAGACTTTTCCCCACAGTTTCGCCGCCGCCGTGCGGTCCGTTACGCCCAGGCCAGTCACATGCGGAAAGTCAACTCAGGCGGCGGTTGGGCCGCCATCCGGTACACCCTCAGCAAAGGGCGCGAAGCGGGCGGGCTGCTCAAGCTGTGGCGGGCCATGCGCAGCCGCAACGCCTGCAAGACCTGCGCTCTGGGCATGGGAGGTCAGCGCGGCGGGATGGTCAACGAGGCAGGCCAATTCCCCGAGGTCTGCAAGAAGTCGCTGCAAGCGATGGTTGCCGACATGCAGGGCGCCATCACGCCGGAGTTCTGGGGGCGGTACGGCTTGGACGAACTGAAGCGACTCTCGCCCCGTGAGTTGGAAGCGAGCGGACGTCTGACGCAGCCGGTCGTTGCGACGCCGCAGCAGCGCCGTTATCAACCCATCTCCTGGGAGCAGGCGTACCAACGGATCGCCGACAAGCTGGCGACCGTCGCTCCCGACGAAACGTTCTGGTACTTCAGCGGACGCAGCAGCAACGAAGCCGGCTTTCTGCTGCAGATGTTCGCGCGGCTGTACGGCACGAACAACGTCAACAACTGCAGTTACTACTGCCATCAGGCCAGCGGCGTGGGGTTGACCAGCGTCACCGGCAGCGGCACCGCGACAATCACGTTGGAGGATCTCGAGCAATCCGATCTGGTCTTCGTGATCGGCGGCAACCCGGCCAGCAATCATCCGCGCCTCATCACCACGCTCAAAGACCTGCGGCGCCGCGGCGGCAACGTGGTCGTGATCAACCCGATTCGCGAAACGGGCCTGGTTAACTTCCGCGTCCCCAGCGATGTGCGCAGCTTGTTGTTCGGCTCGGCCATCGCCAGCCAGTACGTGCAGCCGCACATTGGCGGCGACTTGGCCCTGCTGACCGGGGTGGCCAAACGGATTCTCGAGCTGGGCGTCCACGACCAGCAGTTCCTTGTCAACTCGTGCAACGGCTGGGAGCAGTATCGTGCCGCGCTGGAGGCCGTCGACTGGGACGAAGTGGTCGCGGCGAGCGGAGTGGAGCGAGCGCAGATCGACGAGATGGCCGATCGCTACGCTCGCAGCAAACGTGCCGTGTTCAGTTGGACGATGGGCATCACCCACCACGCCCATGGCGTGGAAAACGTGCAGGCGATCGCCAATCTGGCCCTGCTGCGCGGCATGGTCGGCAAGCCGGGCGCCGGGCTGCTGCCCATTCGCGGGCACTCGAACGTGCAGGGCATGGGCTCGGTGGGCGTCACGCCGCAATTGAAGGATGCGGTCCTCGCACGCTTGCAGGAACGTTTCGGCGTGCAGTTGCCGACTGCCGCGGGGCTCGACACCATGCAGTGCATGGAGGCCGCCGACCGCGGCGCGCTGAAAGTGGGCTTCTGCCTGGGCGGCAATCTGTACGGCAGCAATCCCGACGCACGCTTCGCCCAGTCGGCCCTGGAAAAGCTCGACATGCTGGTCACCCTCAGCACGACGCTTAACACGGGGCACGCGTGGGCGGTCGCCAAGGAGACCATCATTCTGCCGGTGCTGGCACGCGACGAGGAGCCGCAGCCGACGACGCAAGAGTCGATGTTCAATTTCGTCCGACTCAGCGATGGCGGCCCGCGCCGGCTGGCAGGGCCGCAGAGCGAAGTCGAGGTGATCGCCACGCTCGCGCAGCGCGTCGCCGCCGCCCAGCCGGACGCGACCAATCTGCAAGCGATCGACTGGTCTCAGATGCGCGACACGTCCAGTATCCGCCAGGCTATTGGCGCGATCATCCCAGGCTTCGACAAAATCGCCGCGATCGACCGCACGAAAGAGGAGTTCCAAATCGGCGGTCGGACCTTCCACGAGCCGACGTTCGCCACGCCCGACGGCCGCGCCAATTTGCATACGCACCAGTTCCCCGTCCTCCAGGGCCAAGGCGCCGGCGAGTTGCGGCTGATGACCATTCGCAGCGAGGGGCAATTCAACACGGTCGTCTACGAGGAGTACGACCTGTATCGCGGCGTCGAGCGCCGCGACGTGATCTTGCTGAACCCCGAGGACATCCGTCGGCTTCAACTCGATCCGACTGGTCGGGTGACCGTGCACGGCCCCGCCGGCAGCCTACCGAACATTCGGCTGCACCCGTTTGACGACATTCGCCCCGGCAATGCCGCGATGTACTTCCCCGAGGCCAACGCGCTGGTAAGCCGTCGGGTCGATCCGCAGAGCAAGACGCCCGCGTTCAAATGCGTGGTCGTGACGATTGAGTCGGAGTGACGCAATCCGCCGACAGCGGAAATCCATCGAGACGGCTGCTAGAGAAAATCGACCTTGCCGGACGAAATGTCGTAAAAGCAGCCGGACACGGCAATGTCGCCCCGTTCGGCCATCGCGGCGACCGTGGGACTGCCGTTCTTGACCGACTGCACAGTGCGCAGCACGTTCTCGATGGCCACGGCGTTGACCGCCGCCTTCTTTTCCTCGGGAGTCCACTGGTCGGCGCGCGATACGTCGATCGCGGGAATCGCTTCCTGAATCGACGCCACCAGCGAGTCAAGATTGTGGCACGGCGTCGCCTCGCTCGGTTTGCGACCTGACAGGTGCAGGTCGAGCGACGAGGTCACGGCGCCGCAACTGGAGTGCCCCATGACAAGCACCAGCTTCGCTCCGGCGACGGCGCAGGCGAACTCGATGCTGCCCAGCACGCGCTCGCTGGTCACGTTGCCGGCAATGCGAGCGACGAACACGTCGCCGACGCCCAGGTCAAAGACCATTTCCACGGGTACGCGCGAATCGATGCAAGCCAACACGATCGCCAGGGGAAACTGCCCTCCCGCCGTCGCGTCGCGCTGCCGGCGGAGGTCGCGGCTGAGTTGCTGTCCGGTGCAAAACCGCTCGTTGCCTTCGCGCAAAATCTCGATCACGTCAGCGGGGCGGAGCTTTTCCTGCACCTCCCGCGTCGAGAAGTCGACGTACTGAATCCGATTGTCCAGCGGATAGCGATCCTTGAAGCCGCTGAGGCTCAGGTGAACGCCGCGGGCAGGCGCCGTCACCCGTTCAAAATCATGCAATAGTCCCATCACGTCCGGGTCGATGTACTCCGACAGCCGCGCGTCGATCAGCACGTGACCGTCGCGAGGCACGCTATCGAGTGCGCGCGTCAACGAGGCCCGGTTCAGGAAGGTTACCTGCCCGGGCAACTCGATCCGCAGCACTTTGCCCGCAACATGCTTCTCTTCGATTTGCCGCAGCGGGTGCATGAGTTGACTATACAGAATGAATAGCACACTCACCGCCAAACCAAAAATGACCCCTTTCAGCAGATCGGTGCCGACGATCGCGACAATCGTGATTACGAACGGCACGAACTGACTCAGGCCTTCGCGCCACATGTGGCGAAACAGCGCGGGGCTCGCCAGCTTGACGCCCGTGTGGATGAGAATCGCCGCCAGGCAGGCCAGCGGGATACGGTTGATCAGCGACGGAAACAGCGCCACCGCCAGCAGCAGCAGGATGCCGTGAAAAATCGTCGACAAACGGGTCTGCCCGCCTGACATGATGTTGACGCTGCCGCGGACAATGACCGCCGTGACGGGCAAACCGCCCAGGAATCCGGCGGTGATGTTGCCAGCGCCTTGGGCGATCAATTCGCGATTCGGCGGCGAGATCCGCTGCTGGGGGTCGAGCCGGTCGACGGCTTCCAGATTGAGCAGCGTTTCCAGCGAAGCCACCAACGCGATCGTGAGCGCCGCGACATACAGCGTCGGATTGTTCCAAACCGAAAACTCGGGGCGAGCAAAGAAGGATTTGGCGTCGCTCAATGACTCCGCGACGGGCACCTGCACCAGATGCGACGGGCCGATCTTCCACGCTTGCCCCAGCGTTTCACTGTCGGCCAACGCGCCGAACAAGGTGACCAGCAAGCCGCCAATCATCACCACGATCAGCGGCGCGGGCAGGGGCGAGCCTTTCAGTCGCTTCGACCGCTCCCAGAAAAACAGCAGGACGAGCGTCGAGACGCCCACCAGCGAAGCGCCGGGGTGCAAATCACCGAGCGTCTCCCACAATTCCGAAAAAGTGTTTTGGCCGTCGGGCTGCAGCAGCGACATCTCCCCTTCGGCGTCGGCGTCGTGGCCGAACAGGTGGGGAATCTGCTTCAGGATGAGAATCACGCCAATCGCGGCGAGCAGCCCTTTGATCACGCTGGTCGGAAAGAACGCGGCGATGGCGCCGGCTTGCAGCACGCCCAGCGTGATCTGCATGACGCCGGCCAGGATGACCGCGAACAGAAACGCCTCAAACGAACCGAGCTCCGCGATCTGGGCCGCCACGACGGCCGTCAGCCCCGCGGCGGGGCCGCTGACGCTGGTTTGCGACTTGCTGATCGCGCCGACGACCAATCCGCCGATGATGCCCGCCAACAGTCCCGCGGCGTACGGCGGCGCATCAGATCCGTCAGGGCGGGACGCCTGCGCAATGCCCAAACACAGCGGCAAGGCGACCAAGAACACGACAAGGCCCGACGTCAGGTCGGCGCGCAGCGTGGATTTCGGCGACTCGGACATAGCGACCTAGGTGCGCATCCCTGGCAAGGAACTTTGGCACAGCTCTGGCTGCAACATTACGGAATTGTAATTGATGCGAGCCCCAACCGAAACCTTAGCCGGGCGTGTCGAGATACGGGTCCTGCCCCATCTGCCGCTGCACCTTCTGCCGTTCCTTCTCGTGGTACAGCAGGATCTTGCGATCGCGGAAGTGCCGGCGCTCGACCTTGCGCTGAGCGCGGCGAAATAGCGCCTCCATCCCCCGCAGGGGACCGCTGGCGCGCTTGCCGATCGCTTCCAGCTTCGCCGCTTTCTTCGGGCCATAGCCCATTAGCAGAATTTCGTCATCCAACGACAGAAACTGGCGGTACGAACCGGGATCGCCCTGGCGACCGCAACGGCCAATCAACTGGCGGTCGATGCGCTGGGCTTCGTGCAATTCGGTGCAGATCACATGCAGGCCGCCCAACTCATGGACCCCCTCGCCGAGCTTGATGTCGGTGCCGCGGCCCGCCATGTTCGTCGCAACGGTGAGCTTGCCGAGTTGGCCGGCGGCCGAGACGATTTCCGCCTCCCGGGCCACGTGGCGGGCGTTGAGCACCGTCGGCTCGACGCCGCGGGCGGCAAGCAGTTCGGCCAAGTGCTCGCTCTTGTCGATCGATCGCGTGCCGATGAGCACGGGTCGGCCCTTGGCCAACTCGGCTAGCGCGTCCTCGACAACAGCCTCCCAGCGGGCGTCGCTGCCGCCGTATACGGCCGTGGGCAACTGCTTGCGAACCGGGGGACGGTTCGTGGGGATCGGTTCGACGTGCACCTTGTAGATCTTCCGCAACTCGCCGCGACTGGTCGACGCCGTGCCCGTCATTCCCGCCAGGCGGTTGTAGCGCAGAAAGAAATCCTGCACGGTGATCCGCGCCGCCTGATTCGTCGCAAAGGTGATTTCGACATTCTCCTGCGCCTCGATGGCCTGATGAATGCCGGCCCGCCACTTGCGCCCCTCGGCCAAACGACCGGTGAACTCGTCGACAATCACAATCTCGCCGTCGCGGATCACATAGTGGCGGTTGAGGAACATCTCGCGTTTGACTTTGATCGCGCGCGTCACGTACTCGTAAATCGTCGACAGCGGCAGGCGGTCCATGGCCGCTGGCTTGCTGAGCGCTCGCACCTTTTGCCGCCCGGTCATCGACAGTTCGACCGTTTTGTCATCGTGATCGTATTCGTAGTCCTCGTCCTCGACGAACGCCGGCGACACCTCCGCCGCCCAGCGGTAGGCTTCGGCCGCGATTTGTTCTTCCTCGCCGGGCAGCGCGCTGATAATCAACGGGGTGCGCGCTTCGTCGATGAGAATGCTGTCCGCTTCGTCCACCAGCATGAAGTGCAATTCCCGCTGCACCGGCTGGTCGTTGTCGCCGCTGCCGGCTGCGCTGCCGAGCATCTTGCCGAACAGGTCCTGCTGGCCGCCCTCGAGCGCTCGCTTCAGCAGCCGGTCGCGCAAGAAATCGAACCCCATCTCATTGGCTGTGCCGTAGGTCACGTCACAGGCGTACGCCTTGCGCCGCTCCGGCTGGGGTTGCTGGCCTTGGATGACTCCCACGCTCATGCCCAGCGCCGAATAGAGCGGCCGCATCCAGTCGGCGTCGCGCTGGGCCAGGTAGTCGTTCACCGTGGCCAGATGGGCGCCTTTGCCATCGAGCGCCGCCAGATACATCGGCAAGGTGGCGGTCAGCGTCTTGCCCTCGCCCGTCTGCATTTCGACGATCGAGCGGTGGTGCATCGCCGCGCCGCCCAGCAGTTGCACCTCGAAATGTCGCATGTTCAGCGTGCGGCGGCCTGCCTCGCGGACCAGGGCGAACGCCTCGACCAGCAGGCGATCCAGCGGCTCGCCGCTGCGCGCGCGGTACCGCAGCCCCAGACTCTCTTTGCGCAGTTGCGAGTCGGAAAGCTCCTTCAGCCCCGGCTCCAACGCGGCAATCTGCGGCAAGTAGGCCGCCCACCGCGCAATGCGATCCCCTCGAGCCGCTCGCAGGGTGCGTCCGATGCCTGTGGGAACTCGCGACACGCAGTGGTCCGATCGCTACGGAGTGGTGAAATCGCAATGACTGAGCAGAGGAAGTCTACCCCGCAACTTGCCCCGCGGGGAGGCGCGCCTCCCTCCGCGCGGCGTCGATTACCGCACCTGCCGCTCGACGCCCGACACGTGAAACACGGGCATCAACGTGTCGTCGTCGCGTTGGACGTGCTGCAATTGCCCCGTGAGCCGGACGAAGTCGCCCGGGACGAGATTGGCCACGACCGCGGGGTTGGCCAGCGGCAGCGCCCCGCCGTAGGGATCGCCGCCGGTGGTCATGTACTGCACGAACATCATGCCGGTCACCCCGTCGAGCACCAGTTGGCCGCGCAGCCACTCGTACTGCTCGCCCACGCCGTAGTGCGGGTCGCCCGCGGGAACAGCCGCCGCTTCGACGCCCGCCCGGGTGATCGCTGGGGAGCGAAATCCTTGCGAGTCGCCCTCGGCGGTCGCCGGCGTCGTGCCACGCGGGCGGAACCCGTCGCCGCCCAATCGTGCGGTGGAGCCAGCGGACAGCGTGGCCGTTTGTTGGGAGTAGGAGGCCTGCTGAAACCCGCCATCGGCAAACGACGACGTGGGACCGCCGGGAGCGGCTGACAATGTGGCGCCGCCGAAGACCTGCGGATTGTCGGGCAAAGTCGGTTGCTGACCGCGCGGGTCGCTCAGTAGTTTTTGGATCGGCACCCGCGGCTGCGCGGCGATCGAGTCAACGGGAGCCAGTTGCGACATCTGCGGGACGTCGATCCGGGGCGGCTCGACCTGCGGGGCGAGCGTGCTCTGCCCCCAAGGCAGCCGCGCTTGTTGACTGTCGCCGGGCACTTGGATCGAATCGCCGGACAGGGGCACGATGGCGCCGGTCTCATCCTCCGGGCCCAGCGTGGCGCTGGTGGGCGTGACGCCGTAGCCGTAGGCCGGTGGCGCTGCAGCCGGCGGCTGGTAGGGCGTCGATTGCGGCGGGGACTGCTGGTACGAGTTATTCCAGCCGCCGGGAGGCGTGCCGCCGGCGGGGGGCGCGGGCGGCGACTGGAAGCCGCCAGCGGGGGCTTGGAACGACGAGGCTCCGGGCATAGGATCGCCCGGATAGTAGGGCTGAGCCGTCCCCGGCGCGAGCACGCGCGTCTGCGGCGGCGGGACGCGATCGGGCGTTAAGAACGGATTGGTCATGGTCTGCGACTGGCCGTGGCAACCGACCAATCCCACAAGCATTCCGACCAGATACAATTGCCGCGCCATCGGCAGCGTCCTTTCTGCCTGGGGGCCGCGGCAGTCGCGAGTTGCCGCGTGCACCAGGTGCTCGCTGTAATTCGGGCGAGTCGCGTGCAATTCGAGCCCGGGGTGCGCTCGCCCCGGCGCCGGCACGCGCGGCGGATGATAGCGAACCGGCGGAACTGTTCCCAGAGCGGATTGGCTGGCGGGGGCTCGGGCGAGCGCAACCGTGGCCGCAGACTTCCTCTCGGCTAAAAAAGAGGAGCCGCCGTGATTTCACGGCGGCTCCCAGAAGGTCTCATTGCGGCACAGCTAGCACCCGCTAACGTTTCAAGGAAGCGGCGTGCAGCACGGGGCCCGCGGCCGATTCGCCCCGAAAGTAGGGATTCACGATCAGCTGCGGACCGACGCTGGTCAACTTGTCCTGCGTCGTGTTCTGCGATTCCGTGGCCGGCTCCGCGGCTGCGTCGCTCGACGACTGGAAGTACGGATTGATGATCGTCTGCGGCGCCATGATTTCCACTTCCGGCGTCTCGTGCGTCGGCAAGTAGGCGAACGGGCTGTGACCATACGTCCGGGCCACCGGCACGCTGTAGTAGACAGGCGGGAACGCGGCGTAGTAGGGCACGCGGTCGGCCAACACGCGATACATGTTGCCAATGTCACTGTAACCCCAGCCAAAGCCGTATCCGCCACACTGGGCCGACGCGGATTGGCCGGACGCGGCAACCATTGCGGTCGCAGCCAAAGCAAGACAAAGTTTGCGGAGAGACATAGTCGAATTCCCAGAACAGGGGACGGGGGCGGGATTGCGGCCGGGCCGCGGCGGGGCCACGCGACCGCTCTCTCTCCACGCTAATTAGAGCCCCGGCAATTCGCAACCAAAGTCGGCGGAAGTTGTGAAATAGTCGGGATTTAGGGATTCTTGAGGAACATTGTGCGGCGAAGTCTCGCCAGGAGAACTGCAATCTCCGATTGTGCCACTGCTGGTTGCCCAGCAGTGGGCCCCTTGTACCCGCTTCGCACTGCTGGACGAGCCAGCAGTGGCACGCAGACATCGCCGGGATGCTGCTCTTACACTCAGATTCTCTCTCGCCATGTCGCCTGCCGACCTCACCGCCGCTCTGAAACGCCGGGCTGCCGAATTGGACTTCGGTCTGGTCGGCGCGTGCCCGGCGGCGCCGCCGGCGGGCGCGGCTCGGCTGGACGAGTGGCTTGCTCGCGGCTACGCGGGGCAGATGCATTACATCGCCGACCGCCGCGACGCCTACGATCACCCGCGCCACATCCTGGACGGCGTATGCAGCCTGCTGCTGCTGGGCATGCATTATCGCACCGCAGAGCCCGCAACGGCGGCCGCGGGGCAGGGCAGGGTGGCTCGGTACGCGTGGGGCGCGGCCGACTACCACGACCTGGTGCGCGAGCGGCTGCATACGTTGGCCGATTATCTGCGCGAGCTGGTTCCCGCCGCGTCCACCCGCGGCGTCGTCGACACGGCGCCGCTGCTGGAACGGGAGTTCGCCCAACTCGCCGGTCTGGGGTGGGTCGGTAAGAACACGCTGCTCATCAATCGCGATGCCGGCAGCTATTTTTTTCTCGCCGCGCTGCTGACTGACCAGCCGCTCGAGTACGACGCCCCCCACGCGACCGATCACTGCGGCAGCTGCACGGCGTGCCTCGACGCCTGCCCCACCGACGCGTTTGCGCAGCCGTACGTGCTGGATGCCTCGCGGTGCATCAGCTACCTGACGATTGAATTGCAGGATCACGTGCCGGCGGAATTGCGCGCGGGGATCGGCGACTGGCTCTTTGGCTGCGACGTGTGCCAGGACGTGTGCCCGTGGAACCGCAAGGCGCCAACCTCGCCGCTGCCGCAGTACCAGCCACAGCCGGCGCTCAATCCCGTTGATTTGGTAGAATTGTTCGAGCTGGACGACGCCTCGTTCCGCAACCGGTTTCGCCGCACGCCGCTGTGGCGGGCCCACCGTCGCGGTCTGCTGCGCAGCGCGGCGATCGTGCTGGGCAATCAGCGAGACCAAGCCGCCGTGCCGCCGCTGCGGCGGGGCCTGCAGGACAACGAACCGCTGGTACGGGCCGCCGCAGCCTGGGCACTGGGGCAGATTGGCGGCGACGACGCCCGGGCGGCGCTCCAGCAACAGCTTGACGGCGAGGACGACAACGCCGTCCGCGCGGAAATCGCCGCCGCATTAACTGCTCTGGACGCCCACCGTTGACCATCCTCGCGGCGCTGCGAGAATGGCTCGCATGTCCTTGCCGCCGCTCAAACCATTGCGCATCGGGCCCATCGAGCTCGATTTCCCCGTCGTCCAGGCCGCGCTGTCGGGCTACAGCGACATGCCGATGCGGCTTATCGCCCGCCGGCTTGGGGCCTCGTACACCCTGTGCGAGGTGATGCTCGATTACTTCGTGATGCAGGTCCGCGAGCGCCGCAAGACGAGCCACCTGATGGTCGTGGCCGACGAAGAGCACCCCGTGGCGGGGCAGTTGATGGGGGCCGAGCCCGAGCAGTTTGGCCCGGCCGCCCAGCGACTCGTCGAAAAAGGCTTCGACGTGATCGACATCAACTTCGGCTGCCCCGTGAAGAAAGTGCTGGGGCGCTGTCGCGGCGGCTTTCACCTCAGCCAGCCCGACGTGGCGCTGGAAATCATCAGTCGGGTGCGCGACGCCGTGCCGGATGAGATTCCCGTGACGGTGAAGATGCGGCGCGGCATCGACGACACGCCCGAGAGCCGCGAGAACTTCTTCCGCATCTTCGACGGCGCGTATGAACGGGGCGCAGCGGCCACGACGGTCCACGGGCGCACCGTGATGCAGCGGTATGACGGCCCTTCGCGCTGGGAATTCCTGCGCGAGTTGAAGCAGCACGCCGGCGATCGCGTCGTGCTGGGCAGCGGCGACCTGTTCAACGCCAGCGCCTGCCTGGAAATGATGCACTACACCGGCGTCGACGGGGTCACCGTGGCCCGCGGAGCGATTGGCAATCCGTGGGTGTTCGCCCAGGCGCGCACGCTCGCCGCGGGCCTGCCGCTTCCGGCGCCGCCCTCGCTGTTTGAGCAGCGGCACGTAATTGCCGAGCACTACCGGTTGGCCGAGGAGATCTACGGCGCCGAGAAGTGCGTGCCGACGATGCGAAAATTCGGCATCAAGTACTCGCAGCTCCACCCGCAACACCAAGAGGTGCGCGCCGCGTTCGTGGGCGTGAAGCGCCCCGGCGCGTGGCGCGAGGTGCTTGCGCAGTGGTACGGGGTCGATGGCCCCGGCGTTCACCCAGCCGTCGAAGAGCCCAACCCGCTCAGTGCCGCAAGCCCCGAGTCCGCGGATAGCCTGACCGTCGCCGGCGTTTGACTGCCGGGCGGTCTAGCGCCACAGCTTGGGCGCCCAATCGCGGATGCGGTCGGTCAGCCGACGACGCTCGAGCGGTCGCTCAGCTTGCGGTGCTTCCCCGTCACTGTTGCTTGGCGTCGTCGGCGACTCGGCGATGCGCAGGTCGCGCGGGTGTTCGGCATCCAACACATTGGCGCCCGGCACATGCTCCAACAAGTGCTGCGGCCAATATCCGGCGAGCATCTGTTGGCAATCCGTCAGCTTGCCCTCTTCCAGCGCCAGCTTGGCGGCGAAGAACCGCTTGGCCAGGTCGATTCGCTCGGTGTTTGTGAACCACACGTCGAACAACTGCACGTCGTCGATCCACGCTTCGCCAGCGCCGGTCAGGTGGAACTGCACGCGCACCGGCACAGGGGCCAGCGGCAGATCGTCGACAATCAACTCGCACGTCTCCCACTTGCCCCCCGTATCTCCCGCCAGCACAGGGCGATATCGTCGCATCGTTTGCCCATCAACGTCGAACTCGACCGCAGCATAGAGCCGCGCATCGGGGTGAAAGTTGAGCGTCTGCACCCGGGCCGCAAGCGTCAATCGCCCCGTTGGCGGCGCCGTGAATTCCAGCGACTGAACAGCGGCCCCAACGAGGTCAGCGCTGACCAAGTGCAGCGACGCCGCGCCCGAACAAGCCCGCAGGCGGTCCACGGCCACCTGCCCCCGGGCGCCCACGCGCGGCTGCCAGCCAACCCAGGTCTCCGCCGTCGGCGTTTCCTCAAACCCGGCATTGGCGAGTGCGTCAAACGAGCGGCGTTCGTTGAGCTGCGTCATGCGCTGCTCGACCTCCGCCAGTTCTTGCTGCAGTTGTTCTGACGCCGCGGTGTCCGCCGTCGCCGCCAGCACCCCCAACCGCAGGTGAGGCGATTGCCACTGCCACGCCGCGATGCCAAACGGCGGCAGTTTCCGCGACCAGGACGACTCGCCACGGGGAAGCGTGCCCTGCAACTGTTCGTCAGCGGCGTCGACAGTTGCTCCAAGCAGTTTCCACGCCGCCGGGGCGTCGACGGTCATTGGCAATTGGATCTCCGCCGACCACTGCGTGGGATTGACCACGCAAATCGTCGTGGTCGTGGCGGTCCGGTAGACGCGCATCGTGACCGGCTGCGCTCGTTCGACGCGTTTGTCATCGCAGGCGGCAGGTAGCTGGGCGAACGCCGCGATCGCCGCACGCGACTCCGCTTCAATGCCCGAGGGCCACTGGTCGCCGCCAACCAGCAGAATCGGACAATCCCGGCGCGCAAGCGCCGCGGTGATCGGTTCGCGCGCCGCGTCGCCCCCCGAGGTGATCGGCCCCGGCAGCGTCGCTGGCGCCCCGGCCAGCACGCCGTCCAAACGCGCGGCGCCGTCGCTCAGGACCATCGGATGGGCTGGCCAGTACAGCGACTCACCCACGTTGTCGACCCCCGCCAGCGCGTCGTCCATCGACGCCGAATCGGTGATCAATCGGTCGAGCGACACAGACGACAGGCGACTTGGCCCCGCGCGGCGCTGTGGACGCAAAAGTACGGCGCCGTCGATCTGCGCGAGTGCGCGCAGGTCAATCGCCGCTTCGTCGGTTGCATCCAGCACCGAGCATTTTCCCGCCAGCGCCTGCCGCAATCGCAGTTGCGCAGCCGCGCCGGTCGTTATATTCTCAATACAAAACATGGCTCGCACGCCACTGCGGCCAGACGGCAACTCGGAAACGAGACGCCTGTAGACGCCAGCGACCTGGTTGTTTCGCCACGTCACCCACGCGGCCCGGTGGGGACCGAGCAATTGCTCGGCGCGGCGGCGGAACCGATCGCCGCTTCCGGCAGCCAGATCGACGCCCGACTCGGCGCAGAAGCGCTCGATCGTCGCATCGTCCAAACACCAGGCAATCCCCGGCAGCACGCCGTAACCCGCGCCATCGAGTCGGAGCGCCACGCCGCCGTAGCAGTCATGTCCCGCGCAGGCTTGGGCAACCGCCGAGACGCGCTGAGTCAGCGCCTGTTGCACCTGCGAGTTGAGCAGGCTGTAAACTGGCCCGCGGTCGGCTTGTTGGGCGTCGTCTCCCGCGACCGTGCGACCCTGGGCGTTCACGCAATACAAGCCGTTCTCGGCAGCTTGCGCTCCGTCGGCGAAAGCGTTCAGCGCGGGCAACTCGCCCTGCAGATTGATCACCGGAACCAGCGTGAGCCCCTCGCGGTCGAAGACCCGCGCGGCCGTCTCGAGTAGATGGCCAGCGATGACGTCGTCCTGCGGAAAACACACGGCGGCGCCGTTGAAGCCGTTGGCTCGGACGGTTTGCGCGAGTTGCTGAATTGCATGGAGCCCCGCCGCCCAGTGCTCGCCGTCGACCGCATCGCTCCACAGCGCGGGGGATGGCATGTAGGCGAGTGCCAAACGTTCGGTATTGGGCGTCTGCGGAGAGGAATTGCCAGGGGTTTCGACCGCCGCATCCGCCACCTCGCGACGGTAGACCCGCACCTGTCCCAGCTGCAGCGACGCGTCGGCATCGTGACAAGCCACCACGACGACCGGCTCGCGGGTGCGCGGCCAGAACGCCACGCGATGCGACGCGAGGGCGCCCGGCTCGCCGGAAAGCGCTCCTACGCCCGTCGACGTAAGAATTCGCGTCCCGCCGGAATCGTCGGCCTCGAGCACAGCAACGGCCACGCTCGTCGCCTGATCGGCAGGCAAAGCAAATTCAACCGCGTGGGGCATTCCCGGTCGGCGAACGGGAAGTCGGACGGCAACCCAAGCGGACTGTCCTGGCTCGGGCGGTGCGACCTCCAAGAGTTCGGCCTCGGCGACGGAACGCACGGAGGTGGCGCCGCAGGCAATCGCCCCGTCGTCCGCCGGCCGCCAATCGGGCGGTAACATCCAGGCGGGCAATCGTTGCCGCCAACTCTCGTGCGTCGGGTCAACGGTCGCTTCTAACATCCACTGGTCCGTCAGCAGCGGAAGTCGCGCGTCGGGATCGACGACGACGAATTCTGCCTGGGCGGAGGCCAGCGGCGCCACGGCATGAAACGGTCGCAAATGATCGCCCAGACGACGCGGCGGCTCAGCAACAACCTGCAGACGATACGCCCCCTCGCGGGCTGGCGCTTCAAAACTCAATTCAATCGGCGTGTTTTCACCCGGATTAGGACAGGACTCGTGCGACTGCCACAGCGTCTCGTCGCCGCGGATCGGCGTCACCGCGAAATGCAGGCGAGTTCCGTCGGGAACGTCAGGCAACGCGACCTTGACGGTAGCCTGTACCGTCGCCGCAGGGCCGCAGACGTCAAACTCGCCGCTAATGGCAACGGCAAGTTCGGCCGGAGTCTCGGTTCTGACTTCCGCGGCGATGCCTGCGACGCCGATGGCCGCGAGGAACAAGGCGACTGCGCACAACCGCCAACTGGAACGACGCCCGGCGACGTCGCCGATGGGTGTTTCGGTTACTGGAACGACTCTGCGCATCGAGCGTTCTGCCTGCGGAGCGAACCTCTCTCCAACCCGCCGCTGGGCGAGATTCACAAGAAATAGAGACCTACGAGCGGTGCGGATCGTAGGAATCTGTCCCAGTCGTCGCCAGACCAATTGGGGCGCTAGCATGCCAGCGGCCGGAGGCGCACCCTGCGTTAGTCGACGGCCGCTGGCACAGGAAGACCTGCGGCGGCCGCCGCCGCTAGCAGTGCGGCCACCTCGTCCGGGCAGCGGTCGGCGACCTCATTCGCCTCCCAGCGGTCATCCGGCTTGGAGAAGAGTTGCCCGCGGCAAGGTTCGTCGCCCTGAGCCGGCGGCATCCGCAGCAGCCACTCGTCGGTCAGCAGCGCCCACTCCCCGTCCTCGCCCAGCGCCGCTGTCGCGACGCGATCCTGCGAATGGACGCCAGCATCGACGCCAAACCACTCGCAAATCGATGTCAGCAGGGCTTGGGGTTGAGTCAGGTCGCTGCGACGCTGCCGTGGAGCGTCGTCGCGGCCGGGCCGCATCAACCAGGGGACGTGCAATCGCTCGCCGAACAAAGCATCGACCGCCGCGCCGGTTTCACCGTGCTCGCCCAGTGCGAAGCCCCGTGCACCGGCCAGCATCACCAACGCCGTCTCTCCCAAACCCAAGTCGTCGATGGCCGCCAGAAAATCGCCAACGCACTGATCAAGCACCGTCGCCTGGGCGGCGTAGGTGACCCGGTGGGCCAGCAAGTCGTCAGGATCGTCGGTGGCGACGCGCAACGGCGACTCCACGAACGTCGGCGGCGCCAACTCGTCGTCAGACCACAACGAGTCGCGCACGACCGTTGGGGCGTCCCAGGCGCCCGAGAATCCACGGCAATGCAGCCACCACAAGCGGCGCTGGCCGCTGCGCTGCGTTGCGCCGCGAGCGATTTCCTCGGCTGCTGCCGCAAAGAACTGGTACATCGCGGTCGACTCAGTTGCCGCCGCCGGCGCCGTGGGATGACCGCTCTCCAGCAGCACTCCCGCCACGTCCTGGGCGTCGCCCGGGATACTCGCCGGCAATTGCTCGTCGTCGGTCACCAAATGCACGGCGATCCCCGCGTCGCCCAACAGGCGAGGCAGGGACGGCGCCCCCTCGGGGCGAATCGACAACCGGGCCGCCGCATGTCGCCCCGTCCACGCGGCGCGATAGAATCCGGCAAGCGTGGGCGAGTCGCACCAGAGTCGATCGTGCAGGATCGATTCCGCCGCGAGTACATCGCAAGCCGGCGTCGGGGCCCAAGCCGCTCCGTAGGCGCCCAGCGCCGAAGCGCGCAACCCGTCTACGATCAGGCAAATGGCGTGTTGCTGCGTCATGGGCCCAGTATACGCATCGCATGCGGACCGCGCAGAGGGGGGCGCACTATGCACGCGGCGCGCAATCTCACGGGCTTAGGGACACTAGCAGCCGCGCCAATCGCGCCACAGCAAGCGAGGAAAGACCCATGCGTCGCGCGCGTAGCGCGCCGCCAGGCGGCGCGGCTCGGTTGCCAGGCGATGAAACCATTCCAGACCGACCCGCTGCATCCAGCGCGGGGCACGGCGTTTCTCGCCGGCGAGGAAATCGATGGTCGCGCCGATGCACAGCACGGCCGGCACGCGTAGCTGGCTGGCGTGCTCGCTGATCCACAATTCTTGCTTGGGAGCGCCAAGCCCCAGCAGCACCACGTCGGGCGCGGCCGCATTCACGGCGTCGACGATGCGCTGATTCTCCGCGGCATCGTGCTCAAAGCCCAGCGGGGGCGACAACGTGCCGGCGATCTCGACGCCCGGCCACCGGTGGGCGATCTTCCCGGCCGCACGGTCGGCCACGCCTGGCGCTGCTCCCAGCAGAAACACTCGCAGCGGCTGATCGAGCGTGCCCGCGGCATGCAAACGCGCCGCATGCGCGAAGAGCGCCGGCGCCAGATCGCTGCCGGCGACGCGTTCCGGCACAGGCCGCCGCAACAACCGCGAAGCCCACACGATCGGCGCCCCGTCCGCCAGCACCAGGCCGGCGCCGGCGTACGCGTCCTGCAACCGACGGTTGGCTTGCAGCATCACCGCGTGATCCACGTTGGGCGTCACCACGTAGCGGCACGTAGCCGGCTGGTTCGCTTCGCGCCACTGCCACACGGTGTCAACGGCTTGCTGCATGTCGAGTGCATCAAGTTGCATGCCAAGCAGATTGACTTTGCTGTGATTGCTCATCGGAAAACGCATCAAACCGTGGTGCAGGAGAATATGTGGCTAGGGTGCGGCAACGAGCCGACCCGCAGATAGAGCACGCGCGGGCGCCAAATTGGTCGCCCGAGCAGGAAATCGCTCGGCCAACAAGCCGGCCGTGACGCCCGCGGCGAAGAACAGGATCCAGTGCTCGGTCGGCGACAGGGTCAGATCGTGAAACAGCGCCGAGCCGAGGTAGGCAATCAGCACGCCGATCGCAAACAGACCGTGACGCCGCACCCATGTCGGCGCCGCATCGCTGGCGGCCAGCGTCCAAGCCCCTCGAGCCCACGCCGCCAACGTGCAGAGAAACAGCCCCAGGCCGATCAGCCCGGTTTCGGTCAAGATGCTGAGCAGCGTGTTGTGATGATCGAGCTGCCGGATGGAATCGAGTTCCAACTGTTGGGACCGGTCGGCCAGGTAGGGCAGCTTCTTGTCGTAGAATCGCCCAAAGCCGTGCCCCACGATCGGAGCGTCGCGGAACATCCGCATCGAGACGATCGCAAACGAGGCGCGCTGGTAAACGGAATGCTCAGCGGAGCCGTCGCTGTCTTTCCGCTTGATGTCTTCCACCGCGCCGGCCAGGATCAGCCCGCCCGCGACCGCCGCGATGCCGCCAGCAATCGCGGCCGGCATCCTCCACTGGCGCGGCAACTGCAGCAGGGGGATCACGGCCAGCCCGCCGGCCAATCCGATCCACGTGGAGCGGGTGAACGTGAGCAGAACGCCAAACGCCATGGCCCCCAGCAATCCTGTCAGCACAGCTCGCGCGGCCCGCCCCGCCGAGGGCCACAGCAACCAGGCCGCCCAAAACGTGTAGGTGAGATAGACGCCCAAGCTGGCCGACATGACCGCCGGACCGCGGGCCCGCCCAAAGTGCGTCCCGACGGTTGGATCGGCAATGTACCGCGGAAACACGGCCCACCACTGCTTGGTGATCTCGGCCACGGCCGTCAGCGACAGGTAAGCCCCCAGCGCCACGAGCACCGTCATCGCACTGCGCCAGTTCCGCGCGTTGAGCGTGGCCGAACGGCCCAGCGCGTACAGAACTGCCGGAATCCAGAAGGAAGCGAGCAGCCGCCACCACGGACCGACGCTGGAGCGAACGCCCTCGGCCGCGGGAGTCAGGCCGGTGCGGATCGTCAAATAGCCAACCAACGCCAGCACCAGCCAATCCGCCGCTAGCGGCCGTCGCCAGTGCAACTGTCCCTGCCGCCATTGCCACGCGGCCAATGCAATGACCCCAGCCAACAGCACTCGATCGCAAGTGAGGGTGACCGGCCCCACTTTGGGGCTCCACATCGGGGGACCGCACACGTAGCCCAGTGCCGCCATGGCGGAGCAAGCGGCCAACATCGACAACCGCGGCGCATAAACCAGCCCCCACGTCAGAGCAGCCGCGGCGAATATCAGGGCGACGACAACCATCTAGCAATGCGTTTGTATCGGATTTGTGGTCAGCGCCAGGTCGCGCGAACGGCCAATCAGTTCGCCTCGGCCAGCCGCGCGACGAGTTCTTCCAGTGTCTGTGCCGACTCGCCCGAATCGTCCCGACCGCTGGGCATCACGCCCGCGGATTGCGGTAGCACGCCTGTCGTCGCCGGCAACACCGCCGGACTCGTCGTCGCCGTGGCTCTCGGGGGGCGGGCCTCGACCTCGCCCTCAGCGGAGTCAGCGTCGTAGTCGCGATCGCGGGGGTCCCAGGCCGCTGTCGTCGGCTTGCCCGTCGCGGACGGATTCGCCGAATTGGCATTTCCGCCTGTGGTCGGATGCAGTCGATCGTTCGCATTGTCAACCGCCGGCGCATGGACTTGCGGCTGGATGACCTGGGGTGCTTCCGGGTCGGCGTGGACCTCGGCGGCGTAGGATCGCTGCGGCCTCAACCCACTTGCGTCGGGATCGGCCTTGACGACCATTGGGTCCGGACGCACGGCTTCAACCTGTCGGTGCGTCTCTGCGGCAACGGGCTGCTGGAGCGGTTCCGTCGACGGCGGCGAGTAGGGCGACGCCCCCGTCGTCAGGACCAGGATCCCCAGACCAAGCATGAATCCGCCAACGATTCCGGCGCCGGCGATCGTCGTCTTGCCGGGGCCCTCGGGGTGCGGGCCGGTTTCGGGGCCGTCGAACGTCGTCACGAGGTTGGTCGAGTGCGCCGAAGCCAGCGTCGCCTGCGCCACGCTAAGTTTCTGGCGCGCTTGATTGAGGACGCCGCGACTATTTTCCGTGGCCGCCACGTAGTTCGCGTACGTCGCCCGCAATTCGGCCAGCTCGACAAGGCGGCTCTCCAGTTCCGCCAACTTGGCCGAGACCGCCGCCAGCCGCTGTTGGGCCAGCGCTTGGTCCGCTTCCGCGCCCCGAATTGCGGCGGCCAACTCGTGGTGCAGGTCGCGACGAATTCGTTCCTCGGCTTCCGCGGCGGACTGCACGCGCGGATGATCGTCGGACCGCGTGCCCCGCAGGCGGGCCGTGGCCAATTGGGCGTCGATCAGCCCGTTCTTCAGCCGCTGCAGCGCAGGTTGCGAGGAGAGTAACGTACTGGGGACGGTCACGATCTGGTTAGGATCGTCTTGCGCCGTGCGAAGAAGCGCAAGCAATTCGCCGGCGTCCCGCGCCGCCGTTTCGTATTTGCGGGATTCATTCTGCAGCGCGGTCACCTGCAGTCGCAGTTCGCTCTGTCCGCTATTGCCCGATTGCAGCAGCCGCAGCTCGCCCAGATCGGCGCCAATGGATGCTTCGAACTCCGCCAGGGCGGCCGTATCCGCCGCATGGAGCTGCTGGGCGCGCTCGACCTGCCCCTGCAACTCCGCCGTCAGACTGCGACCACGCTCCTCGCGAAGCTGCTGCAGCCGATCGCTCACTTGCCGACAGAGCTCGGCGACCAGGGCCAGCGCACGCTCGCGCCGCACGTCCTTCACCGAGAAGTAGAAGACTTCTGTCTTGCCGAACTCGGCCCCGTTGGGGGGCAGCATCCGTAGACTTTCGCGGAACTCATCGACAGCTTCGTCGGTCGCCGCCATGGCCGTTCCCGCCTGTCCGTCAACGGCCGCCATAGTGGCTTCAACAACTTGCCGGCTCTTGGCCACTTCCAGAATCGTTTCCTGGAGGGTCCGCATTTCATACAGATCGGCGAACTGACCGGGGCGCCGGTCGGTGTTGGCAATGGCTTCCTGCCGCACGACCAACCCTTGCGTCGCCTCCCATTTGCGCGGCAACACAAACGCCGCGGCCACCGCCAGAGAACCGCATAGCAGCGTGGGTAGAATCCACCGCCAGCGGTACTGCACAAAGGCGCGAAACACGTCGCCGACGGATGGCGGCACGGGGGCAGGTTGGTTCGTCATGGGACCACGCAGGGCAGGGGGACAACAGACGCAGGATCGGCGCACGCCGGGGCGCCGGCAGCGGTTTTCCCGTTAGTGCAATGTAGGTCACCGTCACGACAACGCCCGGCGAAAACAGCGGTCTCGCCGGCGGCGAGCAGGCATTTCGGGGAGCCTGGCGCACCACACGAATCAGCGACGGAACGTCCCTCCGTGGATTCTGACCTATGGTTGCGGAGAGACGCGTCGATTCGCTTTCGCTGCGCGCCGGCGCCTCAACCGCTACGACCCGCCCAACCAGAACCACCCGGTATCCGCAGAGAACCGCTTCGCTATGCGTTTGGCCGCCTACGACAATTTCGATGAGCTGGAGCAGTGCCAGTCAGCCTGGGACCGCCTGGCGGACCGGTGCGTCTTTCGGACGTGGCGTTGGCTCGCAACTTGGTGGCGGCACTATGGCTCCGAGGATCCGCGCTGCCGGTTGCACGTCGTGGTTGCCCGGGACGCCGATGAGCAGGTCCTCGGAGTTCTGCCCTGCTACGTGCATGCTTCGGCGATCTCGGGGCGAACGCTCCGTCTGCTCGGCGACGGCGAGGTATGCAGCGACCATCTGGGACTGCTGGCCGCAACCGATAACCGCGGGCAAGTCGCCGACGCGATTGCCGACGCCCTGCTCAGCGATCCGAGCTGGGACGCCCTCGATTTTGCGGCCGTGGACGACGGCGAGCCGTCGACCGGTCTCTTGCTCGACCGCCTACAGCAACGCGGCTGCCACGTCGATACGCGACCGGAGCAGTCGTGCTGGACGATCGATCTGCCCGACTCGTGGGACGAATTTCTGGCGATGCAATCCAAGTCGCACCGCAAGCAGTTGCGGCGGCTCGATTCACGGATTCTGCAAACCGATTCCGCCGCGTGGCGTCATGCCGCAACGGCCGAAGACTTCTCGATCGGTTGGGACGTCTTGGAAGATCTCCACCAGCGCCGCCGGCAATCTCTCGGCGAGCCGGGCTGCTTTTCCTGGCCGCGATGGCGGGCTTTCCACGAAGATATCGCCCGCCAGCTGCTCGCCGCCGGCGAGTTGCGGCTGTCTTGGCTGGAGTTGGACGGCGAGCCCGTTGCGGCTGAGTACCACTTTGCCCGCGGCTCGACCGTGTTCGCCTACCAGGGCGGACTGAGCCCCGAAGCCGCCGACGCCGAGCCAGGCCGTCTGTCGTTGATCGCCTGCATTCAGCACGCCATCGGCGAAGGCCGCCGGCAGTTCGATTTGCTCCGCGGCGATGAACCGTACAAGGCCCACTGGCGCGCGACGCCGCAAGCGGTGCATCGCGTGCTGGCCATCCCGCCCCGCTTTGCGCCGCGAGTGCGATACCGAGCCCGCACCGCAATCCGCAACGCGGGACGCTGGGTCCAACAAGCCGCCCGTCTATTCAGCTAACCCGCCGAGGAATCCATGCTGCCGCAAGCCTGCAAAGATTCGCTGCTGGGAGCCTACTACCTGGCCAGTCTGCCGCTGCGCCGCCGAGCCGAGGCGCGCCGCGCCGCCAACGGAGCCGCGCCGGTGCTGGCGCTGTTCTACCACCGCGTGGCCGACGAACATCCCAACGACTGGACGATCCCCGTCGAGATGTTCAAGCAACAGATCGACTGGGTCCGCGAGCGCTACGAAATCGTCTCGCTGGCCGACGCCCAACAACGACTGGCGCGCGGCACGAACCACCAGCCGGCCGTGTGCGTGACGTTTGACGACGGCTACTCGGAAAACTGCGACCACGCACTCCCCTGGCTCATCGACGAGGGCGTGCCGGTCACGTATTTCGTCTCCACCAACCACATGCTTCGCGGCGAACCGTTCCCGCACGACGTCGAAGCCGGCGTGCCGCTGCCGACCAACACGGCCCAGCAGATCTGCGAACTGGCTGAGTCTGGAATCGAGATCGGCGCCCATACGCGAAGTCACGCGGACCTGGGCGCGGTGGAGGACGAACAGCAGCTGTATGAGGAAATTGTTGGGTCCAAGCGCGACTTAGAGCAGCTCATTGGCAAGCCGATCCGCTACTTCGCGTTTCCGTTTGGTCTGCCGGAGAACCTGTCGGAAGCCGGGTTCCGCATGGCCTTTGGCGCGGGGTACTGGGGCGTCTGCTCGGCTTACGGCGGCTACAACCTGCCGGGCGAGGACCCGTTTCATATCCAACGGATCCACGGCGATCCCAATTGGTCGCAATTCCGCAACTGGATGACCGTCGATCCGCGGAAACTCTATGGCGTGGAACGTTTCAACGCCCGGGACTATCGGCTGACCTTCTGACGCGAACATCACGCGGCTATCCGGCCGCATCAACGCTCCCCGACTTTCTCAAGACCGAGTCTGGCCATCAACGCCGTACCGTCCACCGCCGCTCCCTCGGGCCGCCGGGCACTGAAGGCCGATACGCTCGCCGCCAGCGTCGTGATCTTACTGGTGGTGACCGTGTTGCAGCGGTCGGTTGGCTTCGGGCGCGGGATCCTGTTCTGTCGCTGGCTGCCGCAGGAGGCGCTGGGGCAATGGGAAATGGCCTACAGCTTTCTGCTGCTGGCCGCGCCGCTGGCCGTGCTGGGCGTGCCGGGATCGTTCGGGCGGTATGCGGAGTACTACCGCCAACGCGGCCACCTGCGCACCTTCCTCAATCGCGCCATGATCTGGACGGCCGCGTGCGGCGCGATCGCCGCGGTTGCCGTCGCTGCAGTGCCGCGGCCGTTTTCGCTGTTCATCTTCGGCGACGATTCCGGCGTGCAGCTCGTGCGGGGCATGAGTTTGTGCCTCGCGGCGATCATCTTTCACCACACGCTCACATCGTTGCTGACCGCGCTGCGGCTGTATCGAGTCGTGTCGGCCATGAACATGGCCCAGAGCATGCTGTTCGCGGTCATTTCGCTCGCCTTGCTGTGGCGGGCGCCGCGCGTCGAGTGGATCGTCTCCGCGTACGGAATCGCGTCGCTGCTTTCGGGGCTGGGCGCCCTGGCGTGGGCCTGGCCCGGTTTGCGGGGCATCGAGCCCGCGGTCGAGTCGCTCCCGCAACGCGAATTCTGGCCCCGCCTGCTGCGGTTTGCGTTCTTTCTGTGGGTATCGAACCTGCTCGCGCACCTGTTTGGCATCGTCGACCGCTACATGCTGCTGCACTGGTCGGGCATGGAGCCGTCGGTCGCGCTGGAGCAGGTGGGCAATTACCACAGCAGTCGGATCGTGCCGCTGTTGCTGGTCTCGGTAGCTGATCTGCTGAGCGGACTGATCATGCCGCACTTGAGTCACGACTGGGAGGCCGGCCGGCGCGACTTGGTGTCGCAACGCATGGGGCTGGCAATCAAACTCGCAGCCGCCAGCATGCTGGCCTTCGGCATCTGCGTTCTGGTCGGCGGGCCTTTTTTGTTCGACGAAATACTTCAGGGCCGCTACGGCGCCGGGCTGGCCATCCTGCCGTGGACGCTGGCCGGCTGCGTCTGGTACGCCGTGCTGACGATCTCGCAAAACTACCTGTGGTGCGCCGAACGGGCGCGGCAGTCGACGTTCCCCCTGGCGACCGGCCTGGTCGTGAACACCGTGCTCAACGCGATTCTCGTCCCCACTTGGGGCCTGAAAGGCGCGGTCGTCGCCACCGCACTGGCCACGTTGTGCGGATTGGCCGTGGGGCTGCTGCTGAACCGCGTCCACGGCATGACGGTCGACCGCCGACTGTGGATCGCCGCCATCGCGCCCGGCGCGTTGGCGCTGGGGGCCTGGCCGGCACTGGCGGCGCTCGCCCTGTTGCTGGTCCCTCTGCCCGGCGGCTCCGTCTTGCTGACGAGTGACGAGTGGACGTCCCTGACCAACCTGGCGCAGAGCGCACTGGCGAAGTTGCGCAGCCGTTTGCCGCGTCGCCCGGCGGTCACCAGCCCCTAGCAATCCGTACGAAACAACCATGGCCAACACCGCCGACAGCCCGCTGCGCGTGATGTTCCTGACCACCAGCATGCCGGTGGGCGGCGCCGAAACCCTGCTGGTCAACCTCGTCCGCGGCATGGATCGCCAACGGTTCGCGCCGGAGATCGTCTGCCTGAAGGAGCCCGGCCCGCTGGGTGACGAACTGGCGCGCGAAATGCCCGTGCATAGCAACCTGCTCGCGGGCAAGTACGACCTGCGGATCCTGCCGCGACTGTGGCGGCTGCTGCGGGCGCGTCGCGCCGACGCCGTGGTGACCGTGGGCGCCGGCGACAAGATGTTCTGGGGCCGCGTCGCGGCGCGCCTCGCCGGCACGCCCGTTGTGGCGTCGGCGCTACACAGTACCGGCTGGCCCGACGGGGTGGGACGACTCAATCGGCTGCTAACCCGCTGGACCGACGCGTTCATCGCCGTGGCCGACAATCACGCCGAATTCCTGGTCGACTTCGAACGGTTCCCCGCTGACAAGGTCCGCACGATCTACAACGGCGTCGACACCGACCGATTCGCTCCGCACGATGCCTCCGCGGTGCGACAGTCGCTGGGGCTTGCGGCCAGCGCGCCCGTCATCGGCATCCTTGCAGCGCTTCGCCCGGAGAAGAACCACGAGCTGTTCCTCCGCGGCGCGAAACAGATCCTCGCCCAGCACCCCGACGCTCGGTTCGTTGTCGTGGGCGACGGGCCGCGCCGCGGTGACCTGGAGGCGTTGGCAGCCGAATTGCAGATTACCGACGCGGTGCACTTCCTCGGGTCGCGCAGCGACGTGCCGCAGTTGCTGTCGGCCATTGACGTGCTCGCACTGACTTCGCACAACGAAGCTAGCCCAGTGTCGATCCTTGAAGCCCTCAGCTGCTGCCGGCCGGTCGTGGCGAGCCGCGTGGGCTCGGTGGCCGAAACCGTGGTCGACGGCGTGACCGGTCTGCTGGTCAACGCCGGCGACGAGGCGGCCTACGTGGCGGCGGTGAACCGTCTGCTCGACGAGCCGCAGCGGCGGGCGGAAATGGGCGTCGCGGGGCGGCAGCTCGTGGAGTCGAAGTGGTCGCTCGCCGGCATGATCCGCGGCTACGAGGACTTGATCGCCGGAATCTACGAAGCAAAGACGCAGGAACGTCGCGAGCCGAAACGGCGCGGTTGGCCCCGCTTCGGCTGGCCGCAGCCGGCGGCCAAGTAGTCGAGCCGCATCGCTGCTCGCCCCAACTCAAGCCGCTGCCGCGACTTGGGGCCGCATTCCGCCGCCGCGGCTCGCTGGCTACCATGGAGGTTTGCCCCCGCGAATCTCGCCGCTCGCCATGTTCACCGAAACGCTGCTGACCCTGATTGCCCGCTTTATCAGCGGCGCCAGCGTGCGGTGGTTCGAGTCGCAGCCCGACACGTGCCAGCGGGTCTACTTCGCCAACCACACCAGCCACCTCGACGCGATTCTCGTCTGGTCGTCGCTGCCCAACGACGTGCGGCGACTCACCCGCCCCGTGGCGGCCAAAGACTACTGGGTGGGCGGAGCCGTGCGTCGCAAGCTGGCCAAGGTGTTCAACGCCCTGCTGATCGATCGCACCGAAATCAAAGTTCATCAAAGCCCGGTCGACCTCATGCTGCGCGAGATCGGCCGGACGCATTCGCTGATCATCTTTCCCGAAGGCGGCCGCGGCGAAGGCGACGAAACGGGCGAGTTCAAAAGCGGGCTGTATTACATCGCCAAGAAGCGGCCCGACCTGGAATTGATCCCCGTGTACATCAACAACATGAACCGCATCTTGCCGCGGGGCGAGTTCCTGCCGGTGCCGCCGCTGTCGTCGGTCACCTTCGGCCCGCCGCTGTGGCTGGAGGCGGGCGAACCGAAGCTGGACTTTCTCGCCCGCGCGCGCGACGCCGTCTTGCGGCTGAAGGACTGTTGACATGGTTGAAAGCTGGGCCCTGCTGGGAACCGTTGCCGTACTGCTGGGGCTGGCCACCGCCAGCGGCCAGTGGCTGCGCCGCAGCGATTCGCCGCTGTTGGACCGCCGCGCCATCGACGCGTTCAACGCCCGCCTGCAGGCGTGGTGGTTCTTCAGCGTCGTGGTCGCCGTCGCGTTTGTGGCGCCGGGGCTGACAATTGCGCTGTTCGGATTGATTTCGTTTTGGGCGCTGCGGGAGTTCGTCACGCTCACGCCCACGCGCATTGGCGACCATCGGGCGCTGTTCTGGGTGTTCTTCCTGTTCACCCCGATGCAATTCGTACTCGTCTATCTGAACAAGTACGAGCAAATCAACACGTACGGCATGTTCAGCATGTTGATTCCGGTGTACGCGTTTTTGTTCATCGCGGCCCGCTCGGCGTTTGCAGGGGATTTCGATCGGTTTCTGGAGCGCATCGCCAAGGTGCAGTGCGCCCTGATGATTTGCGTGTACTGCCTGAGCTTCGCCCCGGCGCTGCTGTTCTTGGATCCGCATCCGCCCGGCGGCCCGTCCGACAATGCCCGCCTGCTGGGCTTCTTTGTCACCGTCGTGCTTGCCTCAGACCTGCTGCAATGGTTCTGGAGCAAAGCGCTGGGGCATCACGTGATTGCCCCGGCGATCGACCCGGTGAAGTCGTGGGAAGGCGTCGCCGCCGGGGCCGGCAGCACGGCGCTGGTCGGCGCGCTGCTCACCTGGGCCACGCCGTTCAACTGGTACCAGGCCGCAATGATGGCCCTGCTGATCGCCGCCATGGCCGCGGCCGGGTCGTTGACCATGTCGGCCGTGCGCCGCGATCGCGGCGAGTTGGCCACCGGCACCTACGTCGAAGGCCACGGCGGCGTGCTCAGCCGCATCGATTCGATTTGCTTCGCAGCGCCGGTGTTCTATCACGTCACGCGATATTTGTTGGGCGCCGCGTGAGTCCAAGTTCAATGGCGCCGCTGGCCGCTCCCGGTGAACCGCTGCCGACCCTGGTCTTGCCGGGTCTGCACGGCGGGACCGATCAATTGGACGAGTTCGCCCGACTGGCGCCGGAGCCGTTTCAGCCGATCCTGCTGTCGCTCCCCGAATCGACGGCAGACTACGACCAACTGACCGAGCACTTCGCCGAGATCGTCGCGCAGCATCCAGCGTGCGCGTTGGTCGCAGAGTCCTTCTCAGGACCGCTGGCGGTGAAGCTCGCCGCACGGCTCCCCGAGCGGGTCAAGTTGCTGGTGCTGGTGGCAACATTCGCGCGGGCCCCTCGACCGCTGTTGGTGCGGTGGCTGCCGTGGCGGTGGCTGTTTCGCCTGCCGCTGCCGATGTGGGCCATGCGGCTCTTTCTGACGGGCCGCAAGATGTCGGCAGACCGCGCAGCGCGATTGAGGGCCGACATCCGCCAAATGTCCGCACGGATGTTCGCCGCCCGCTTCCGCGAGATCAGCCGCGTCGACGTCCGCGCGGAGCTAGCGCGCATCCAGGCCCACCGCGTGTATCTGCTAGGCGCCAACGACTGGATCGTTCCCGCATCGGCCGCCGCTGACTTCGCCGACGCATCGCCGCCGTGGCCCGTGATTCGCGTCCCGGGCGGGCACATGCTGCTGGAAGCGCAACCCGCCGCCTGCTGGGACGCCCTCGCCAAGGTCTTTGGCGGTGCCTCGGGAAGTTGATCGCGCTGCGAATTGCCGTCGACCGCGGCAACTAGCGATACATCGTGCCGCTCTGCCGCAGCGTCTCGTACACGCTGGCGCCGCGTCGGGGCGACGCCGCCACGGACGGGTTGTCGACCGGCCAATCGACCGAATCGCTCGCGCCGAACAACTCCTCGCTCGAAGGGCTCGTGACAGGGGCGGCCGGAGCCGGCGGCGGTTCCTGGCGGGGGCCGGTGCCCGACAGCCAAGGCTCATGCACCGCGGCATCGCGCGACCGTAGCGCCGGCTCGGCCTGAGCCAATCGCCCAGCCGGCGGATTGAGCGAGGCGGATGCAACCGCCGGGGTCGCGGCCGACGACCATTGCGGCGAGCCAGTCCGCGCCGGTGCTTCGGCTGAGGCGAGCAACACGCCGCCGGTGGGCCGCACGTCCGGGCATCCCTGACGCACCCAACCCAACCATTCCTCCTGCAGCAGCCGCATGCTCGCGTAGCCATAGTGCTGCTTGATCGTTTGCGGCCAGCGCTGCGTCTCCATCCCGTCAGTCAGAAAAGCCAGGAACTCCCGCTTGCCGCGTTGGGCGATCAGGTAGCGAGCCAGCGAGTGACCCTGGGCGTACAATGGCAGCACGTCGCGGGGATACTCCGTCATGGCAAACATGGCGCTGAAGGGGATGCCCCGCCCTGTCATCAAGAACTCGATGAGCAACTGTTCTTGTTTGGCGATCTCGCTGTGATGCTCGACCGTGGTGCAGGCGCCTTCGTCCGCCCAGCGGGGCAGGGGGCGGCGAAAGTGCGACGCAAAAATCGTGTGCGTCACTTCGTGCGGAATCACCGAATCGAGCACCCGCTCGCGGGAGCCCTGCACGTGCATCTCCCAGCCGAACACCTGGCCGCCGTCGAACACAAAACTCGTTTCTCCCCCGGCGCCGAGTCGCGGCGAGACCCGGGCGGAAATCGGACAGGGCTGTGACCAATTCGGCAATTCGCGGCCCAACCACTCGATCGCCAATTCACGGCGACAGCGCTCGGCCGTATCGCCGATCTCTTTGGCCAACTGTGGCGTCGGCGCGCTGATCACCTGGAAATTGGCCGTGCGATAGCTGGCGGCAGCGGCAAGAGAAGCTGGCAGGGTCAGCCAGACCAGCGCGATCCATCGCGCGACGGGCGCAGCGGCCCGCAGAGTGAGAGCATCCATGCTCGATCCTTGTTGTGTTGTACGGACGAATCCATGTCCGACGGCGCCAGCATGCAACGTGAACTGCATGCGGGTGCAAGTGTCGCGCAACTGACGCCGCAAAGTGCGCGCCGCATGGAACTACGATGCGGCAGGCGAACCGCGTCGAAAACCCAAGCTCGCGATTCCTCGTGAATCGGCCGGCTTCCGACGCTCCCCGCGCGGCGGACGACGCCCCGCAAGGTTTGCAGAACTTACCAAGGTTATGCCAAAACGACCTACCCCGGTTTTCGCGACAGACTGTCGCGAAGCTATCACTTGCGCACGCGTTCACTCGGGCGAGTGCTCGACGCCACGGGCTGCCTCCCCCGACCGGGGTGATTACTGATTCCGGAATTGATCGCGGAACTTGTCGATCATGCGCCCCGGCGTGCCCATGGCGTTGAAGCCGCCGTCCAGGTGCATAATCTCGCCGGTCACGCCGCTGGCCATGTCGCTCAGCAGAAAGGCGCCGCAGTTGCCTGCTTCGGCATGGGTGATGTTCCGGCCCAGCGGCGACATGGCTTCGTACAGGATGAGCATGTCATCGACGCCCGCCCCGCGACCGGAGATGGTCTGCAGCGGGCCGGCGCTCAGTGCGTTGACCCGGATGCCGCGCGGCCCCAGGTCGAACGCCAGGTACTTCACGATCGAATCGAGGGCCGCCTTGCAGACGCCCATGATGTTGTAGCCCGGGACGCACTTTTCGCCGCCGTAGTAGGTCATCGTCAGCACGCTGCCGCCGTCGACCAATACGCTTTGCGCCGCGTTCGCCAGTGCCAGCAGGCTGTAGGCGCTGATCTCCATTCCCAATTTGAAGCCGGCTCGGCTGGTCGCGATCGTCGCCCCCCGCAAGTCCTCCGGCGGGGCAAAGGCAATCGAGTGCAGCATGAAATCGATCTGGCCGAACTCGTCGCGGCACTTGTCCATCAGCCCCGCGATGTCGTCGTCCTTGGTCACGTCGGTCGGGTGGAGGAACTTCACCCCGTCGACGCCTTCGGTCAGTTTCTGCACCCGATTGAGGTTCTTTTTCCGCTCGTCATCGGGCTTGTCGGGCATGTAGGAAAAGCCGCACTCGCCCCCCTCCTGGAGGATCCGTTCGGCAATCGCCCAGGCGATCGACTGCTTGTTGAAGACCCCGGTGATGAGGCCCTTTTTCCCCGAAAACATGCCCATGGCGAACTCCTTCAGCCCGGATTGGCGTATGCACTGCGGCGGCCCAAGCAGCGTCCGGCGCGGCCAGGGCACGAAAGATAACACTGCAAGCGGCGAGCGGGATAGGGGGTGCGGGGCCTGTCGAGGTGGAGTCAGAGACGAAATGTCCCCAAAATCGGGACCACCCTGCTCACTTTGACACCACCACTTGCCACGAATCAATCAAAATGATACACTTTAGCATCGAGAGTGGCATCATATCGACCACCCGTGCCGACCACACGCAGTTCCTTGCTGTGAAAACCGCGACACTTGCCATGCCCAAGACTGCCCCCAGCCATTCAGCAAGCGACGATCTGGCCCGGTTTGTGCTCGAAAGCATGGCCGAGGCGGATGAGTTGGCGCCGTTTCTCAACGCGGTCCTGCCAGCCACGCAGACCGCGACGGGCGCCAAGGCGATCGCCGTGGTCCGCGCCAATCCGCCGCTCTGGGAGACCGTGGCGGCCAGCGGTGCGCCAGCGAAACTCATCCCGTCGACCGCCGCGGCCGACGCGATCGACCGCGGTGCGCTCGCGACGGAGGACGATTGGGTCGCCGCCCCGCTCGCGGACGGGTTCGCATTGACGGCCGCAGGGATCGCGCCCGACGCCCTGAATGACTTGGTCGACGTGCTCAAGCCGGCCGTGACCGCCGTCCACACGCGTCGCCAACGCCAGCGCCGAATTCGCCGCTTGGAACGGTTGCTGGAGATCACGCGCCACTGGGAAGAGACGCAAGGAACGGAAGACTTGCTGCGCGCCATGGCCCAAACGGCGGCCGAGCTGCTGGAGTGCGACCGCGCCAGCATTTTCCTGTGGGACAAAGCCAATCGCCAACTCATCGCGCGGCCCGCGCTCGGCTTGCAGGACGACGATTTGAGAATCCCCGACACCACAGGCATCGTGGGCCAAGTTGTCCAGTCGCTCGAGCCGCGCCGCGTCGGCGGCGGGCTGGGCGAAGAACAGATCGACCGCAACGTGGATAAGTCGACAGGATACACGACGCAAAACCTGCTGTGCGTGCCGCTGCTGACGCCCGGCGGGACCTGCCTGGGCGCCTTCGAGGTGCTCAACAAACGCGACGGCCACTTCACCGACGAAGACGAGCGCGTCCTGGTCGAACTGGCCGCGTTCGCCGCAGTCGCTCTCGAGCATACGCAGAACTTCGAAGACCTGCTGGTGAAACATCAGCAGTTGGTGCAGGAAGCCGCCGCCGGGGTGCAGATCATTGGCGAGAGTCCGCCGATCGAGGCGGTGCGTTCCACCATTCGGCGCATTGCGGACACCGACCTGGCCATTCTCATCCTCGGCGAGAACGGCACCGGCAAAGAGGTGGTCGCCCGCTCGATCCACTACCTCAGTCGCCGCCGCGACCAACCGTTCATCGCCGTCAACTGCGCGGCGATCGCCGAAACGCTGCTGGAGAGCGAGTTGTTCGGTCACGAGAAGGGCGCATTCACCGACGCCCGCGAGTCACGCGCCGGCAAGTTCGAACTCGCCTCGGGCGGCACGCTGTTTCTCGACGAAATTGGCGACATGAGCCTCAGCGGGCAGGCGAAGCTGCTGCGCGTTCTGGAAGACAAAACGGTGGTTCGCGTCGGCGGCTCGCGGCCGATTCACACCGAGGTGCGAATCCTGGCCGCCACGAACCAGGACCTGGCCGCCATGGTCCGGCAGAAGAAGTTCCGCGAGGATTTGTTTTTCCGGCTGAACGTGGTGAGCCTGGAACTGCCGCCGCTGCGGGAGCGCGGCGACGACGTCGTCCGCCTGGCCGAGTTCTTCCTGCAAAGCTTCTGCCAGAACATGGGGCGCCGCACGCCCAAGTTCTCGGCGGCGACCCGCCGGCGCCTGCAGCAACACTCGTGGCCCGGCAACGTCCGCGAGCTTCGCAATCTGTGCGAGCGCATCGCTTATCTCAGTTCAGGCGACACGGTCGAAGTGGACGATCTGGCGTTCATCGATGCCAGCACGAAGGACCTCGCTCAATCGATCGAACTGGACGCCACGCTGTCGGAGGCCACGCGCCAATTCCAGGAGCAGTACATCCGGCAAACGATCGACACGGCCCGCGGCAATATGACTACGGCGGCCAAACGTCTCGGCCTGCACCGCTCGAATCTTTACCGCAAAATGCGCCAGCTCGGCATGCCGGCGGGCGACGACGACTGACGTCCCGTCATCCGTCTGCCGGTCGCGGGCGCGTGCGGCAAGTGCATCAACTTGCGGACTAGGCGCCGCAATCGACAAGGTTTGCCAACTGCGCCGCCTCCAGAGCGCAGGAAGCCGCAACGCGGCAAAATCAACATCTGGGCGGGCTTTGTCGGCAGTCGATACCCGAAAGAAGTCAGCCCGCGCGCTGGCTCCCGCCTTTCGCCGACCTCCCCCGCCTGTCGGAGATGCGCTCATGCAAACAGTCGTCCGTACTTCCCTTGGCCTGCTCGTTCTCGCCGCGCTCGCGGTCTCATCCAGTGCAGCCGAACTGGCAGCCGTTCGCTCCGCGGCGTTTGACTATGACGCGTACTACCAACAGGGCAACGCCGACTACGACGGCGGCTCGGTGCCTGCGCTGAATGTCAGCTACCGCTCTGTCGCCAGCGATTGTTGCGAGCCGTCATGCGGTTACGACGACGACTGCTGTGGCGATGACGCGTGCTGCGGCGATCCGTGCTGCGGCGACGCGTGCGGTTGCGGCGCGGGCGTCGGCGGCGGGTTGCTCAGCGACTGCTGTTGCATGGGCGCCCTGGAAGGCCTGTCGCTGGCCTCGCTGATGGGCTTGGAAGATTCGGCCCTCGAGATCGGCGGCTGGACGCAACTCGGCTACCACAGCAACACGACCTTCGGGTCGACCGCGTTCGACGACCTGCTGGCGTTCAACGACCTGCCCGATCAGGTCAACCTGCACCAGCAGTG
>PABB01000063.1 GCA_002702655.1 Planctomycetaceae bacterium | reverse complement strand
GCCTCAAGCGGCTGCTCCGCTGCGCGGGGTCAGCGGAGTTACCCAACCCGTACCTTCATAACGGGTGGCACAGGAATTCGATGCCGGCCACCCCTTGGGGCTGAGCCGGACTCCCGTCTTGGGAATCAGTGTCACGGATTGCTTTTCGATATCACACTGAACTTTGGCGACATCATCGACGTCGTCAAAGCGTTTCGTGATTTTCTTCACGCAGCCGCCGCACATTTCACCCACCGTCATCACGGTGTTCGATTTTGTACGTTCGGCGCTAAACGCGCTCGTCGGCATCGCGACGGCGGCAAACATCATGACAGCGGCCAACAGGCTCGCGTTTCGGACTAAACTCAACATGCCAAGACTCCTTCTGGAAAGGCAAACTCAAAACAAAACTCGTACGCGACCATCGCGCACGACCCCGTAGCGGACGCCACCAAGGCATTCCACCACACACGGAAATTCGCTATCTCGTAGCGGAAACCGACAAGGGATTCAGCAATGAACGGAAATTCGCGATACGTCGAAATTCTTGGCGAATTCCGCTGCCGACCACGATTCTAAAGAGACGGATGAAACAACGAAGGTCGCGGGCGAGCGAGGCTCTCAAGCCAACTCGGCACGCAACTTCGTGAACCGTTCAAATCAACCAAGATTGGTGCGCTGTGCGCGCATCCCTACCGCATCTGTATCGCGGCCTCGCCTTCTGTGCCCAATCGCGAGATGCTGACGACACGCTACGGGTCGCGTCAAGTGAAATGATTGTTAACGGCAAGACACCGACCTGAATGGTCTTCACCGCCAGCGGCAGGGCATCCGACTCACTGATGGCACCATCGCACAAGCAATCCTGGCAATCGCATTCACCAGCCGGCACTGGGCCGAACGGATCCGAGCCACTCTCGCACCCATCCTGCGAACAGCATCCGCACGAGGCAGTTTGCGCAACATCAGCACCATCGCCGCTGCTGCCCTGGCAGGCAAAGCAACGAATTGGACACGCCAGCAGAGCGGCGATCAGCAAGACGGTGAGGGTTGATCGAAACATACAGACAGATTAGCTGAAGGCGGATTCTGCGTAAATATTAATTCGGATGTCTCAGCGCGTCAGCTTGATCGTTTCACTGGCCGAACACTAGAAAACGTTGGGTTTGGCGTCCTCCTCGAATTTGCTCAGGATTGCGAAAAAATTTCTCTGGGCCGGAGTTGACCGCAGCCGGTGGCAGATCCGTCAACACCTCGTCGTAAAAACGGACCAACCACGCTCCCCGCAACAACTCGCCGGCCATGAGCGATCGCGGTGTCCAAAATTCCACACGCGGATATTCGTCTCGGTTGAGCATGGGATCCCCGGCAGTAGGCCACTGTCCGATCGACGCCAAACGAAGATCGTCCAGCGATGTCAACTGCGGATCGTTCCCGCCTGGGACGCGACGAAGTCTATCGAGCCGAGTTGCCAGGATAGTGGTGTCAATCTCGATCGGCCGCATCGAACCGACCAACCCGATGATTGGTTTGCTCGGGTCCATCTTTCCCCACCACAGTGTCGTCTCGGGAAACACGGTTGCGAAGGTGTCCGCGATCGTCGTGAATTCGCGCTCGCCCATCTGATATACCGGTAACCATTGACAGAACAGGCCTCCCTGTTCAAGACGCACGGCAGATGCCGCGTAGTGTTCGCGGGTGTAAAGGTACCCGGTCTCGCTTTCCCAGGGCACGAATAGGTCCGACACGATCACGTCAAACTTTTCGTTTGTGCCTAACAGAAAATGCCTGGCGTCGTCGGTTGTCACATGCACACGTTCGTCTTCTAAAACTCGATCGTTTCGATGCCCCAGCTCTCTGGCGGCGGCAGTTACATCAGCGATCAGTTCCACGATCTCGATCGTTTCGGTCTCTGGATGCTGGATCGCACCGGCCGCAGTCACGCCGGTGCCCATGCCAAGAAATAGGACGCGTTGCGGATTGGGATGCAACAACATTGGCAACCGAGCTTGTCGGCGCTCACGCGTCGCGGCGGCTCCGGTGCCACCGAGGCGATAGTGCAAATTCTGGCGAATGTACCAAGCCTCGCTGTCTTTGCTGCGAGTCACGTCAATCCAACCATAGGCCGACTCGCGCCTCGTTAAAAAGACCTCGTCAGGGTCGCGGCCCAACAATGACCAGGACGACGACGCGAAGCCAACCCCAACGACGCACAGCCCAGCGAAAGCAATCGCAACCGACCTCCCGTAGCTGAAAGTCGCGTGATGACCGGAAAATCGGGCGGGCGCAATAAATCCCGAAAGCAACGCGATCAACAGCAACAACGCCGCGACAATCAGGAAACCACCCCACAGGCCGATCGTCGGCAACATGACAAAGCTCGCCGCAAGCGACCCCAAAGCCGCTCCCACCGCGTTGACCATCGCAAGCGTTCCCACGGCTCGGCCCATCGAATGGCTCCTCGCCAGTACCTGCCAAGTTGCCGGAAAGATCATCCCGCAGATCGTGACCGGCAGCATCACATAAGCAAACACCAATATGAAACCGCGCAGCAAATGACCAACAAAGGTTTCGCCTGAAACGAAGTACTGCAATCGTGTGATGTTCACAAACAAGGCCAAGCACAAGCAGCAACTCACGGTAGCCGCGATCCCACACCAGAACAGAATGACATCGGGCTTGACGCGACGCATGAGCATGGCCACTAACGCAGCACCCACGGCCAACGCCAACAGGAACACGGCAATCACATTGCCGAATGTGTAAGTGCTGTTATGAAACACCAATGAGAATAATCGCGTGTACAGAATCTCAAGTGCCAACGTCGCAAAGCCACTGATCGCCGCGATCGCAATCGCGACTTTTCTCGTAGCGGAAGCCGTTAACGCTTTCGGCGTCCCTAATCCCGCATCATGCTCCTCCGGCCTATCCACCACCCCGACAGCCACGACCAGCCTGCGCGACAACAAGATCGCAATGACTCCCACCAACACACCGACCCCGGCCGCGATATAGCTGCTCCGAGCCACTCCCGCTTGGACCAACAACAAATAGGTGCAGACCAACGTTCCTGCCATCGCACCGGCCGTATTGAGCGCATAGCCGAACGCGGCGCCACGGGGTGGGTGACCTGAAACCCGAGCGAGTGCCTGAGACATCAGCGGCAAAGTCGCTCCGAGTGCCACTGTCGCTGGAAGCAAAAGCAACATCCCGATGCTTGCTCGACTAGCAAACTGCCAGGCCATGTTCTCGCTCGACATCCACTGGACGATCGCTTGCGACTGTAACCCACTCAGTAGCGTCGGAACGCAAACCGTCCAAGCTGCCGCAGCGATCTCGCAAAGGCCAAACCACCGAAGTGAGTTTCTGGAAACCGAGAGCCTACCGCCAACGGAATAGCCAATGGCCAATCCAAGGAACAAGCTCGCCAGCACGACGCTACCCGCCAGAACCGTATGTCCAAACAACAATCCGGTTTGACGTGTCCAAGAGATTTCGTAAACCAGCGTGGTTGCCCCGGACACGAAGAACAGCAACAGCAGCGGCAGCGTTGACACTGCGACCTTTTCGTTTCGTATCCATCTATCGTCCTTGACCACTGGTTTTTCAGTGCAATATTTGCCTTGGAGTGTGTCGTCAGAGTGTAGACGTTGAGTCATCGTTTCGACACAGCTAGTTCTTCGCACCAAACTTCGCTGCTCATCGGAATCCTCGTAAAACATGTGCTTCCTGAGCAGAGCGGTCGAGCGGCACATCACTTGCGTCCCGATGTTGAAGTCGTCTGTCCCTGCAGAGCAACTCTGTAAAGCAACTTTCCAGCGAGCCAGTCTAAATGAACCGAATCATCCTTACTATCGGACTCCTTGTTGGTGGCTTCGCTGTAATAACAAGCTCGGCATCAGCTCAGTACTACGTTCATGATCACCACGCCCACGCACACCATCAGCCGCATGCTTATTACAATTACGCGCCGTACCATGGCGGGCACGGCTATCACAACGATTACCACGGTGGCTATCACGCATCAGACTATCTGACCTACCCAGTCCATCCGCCTGTCTACGTGGACGCTGCTCCAATCTATGGTGCTCCCCTCTACGGTGAACTTGCGTATGTCGATTCGCTAGGAGGCGATTACGATTGCCCCAATTCAAGTTACTGTCCGCAGGCCGCAAATGAATACGGCCAGCCATACGCGCCGGAGCCTTTGCGTAGCCAGCCGAATGAATATGCCTACGGTCCAACACATGGCCTGAACGATTCGTCGCACGTCGGGCATGATCACTCAGGTCACGATCACGGGAACCATTCACACGATGGACAATCACACGGACCAGTGAATCCAAATTCCCAAGACCCAGCCTCCACTTTAGGAACTCCTGACCGTCAGCCGATGGCCGCGCCAAGCCTCCCCAACCGCAACACAGTTTCTGAGTTTCCTCGCTACGAAACTCCCCGCGACCGTCCGACGCAGCCAAGCAGTCCACCAACAAGCGACGGCCCCATCCAAATGGACGGCCCACCTCCAAGCCTAACCGTTTTGCCCGAACCACTATTTTTTGTGTACACGGGCTGGAATGATTCCGGTCAGAGTGTGTCGAGGCAATGTGTATCGGTGAACCATCCGCTTTGGTTGAATGAGGAGGTGTAGTGCAGGCGGATTCTATGATCTTAGCAGCCGCAACCCATTGGCAATGACTAGTAGTGAGGCTCCCATGTCGGCTGCAATTGCGGCCCACAGTGACGCGAAGCCAGCGAACGTCAAAACGACGAACAGTGCTTTGACGGCCAGCGAGAACGCGATGTTCTGGCGAATGATGCTGAGTGTTCGACGTGAGTGGTGAATCAGCCACGGTAGCTTGGAAAGATCGTCGGACATCAAAGCAATGTCAGCCGTCTCGATGGCTGCATCGCTCCCGGCGGCTCCCATCGCAAGTCCGAGTGACGCACGAGCCAGTGCTGGGGCGTCGTTGACGCCATCGCCAATCATTGCGACGTGTTCGTGCTGTTTGACAAGCCGTTCGACCGCCACGACTTTGTCTTCCGGTAATAGCTCCGCGTGGACTTCGTCAATTCCTGCTTCCGCTGCAATCGCTTTGGCGGTGCCTTCGTTGTCGCCGGTCAGCATCACCAGTTTCTCAACCCCGGCTGCGTGCAACTCGCGAATCGCGTCGCGGGTTTCTTCACGAATTGCGTCCGCCAGCGTAATGAAACCGCAAACGTGTTCATCGTTTCCAACCACCACGACGGTTCGCCCCGCTTCCTGCATCAACTCAAGTTGTTCGTGAACCTCAGGCGTTTCTCGGCCGCGTTGCTCCAAGTAGCGATGCGACCCCAGCCAAAAAGGCTTGCCATTGATATGTCCTGACGCTCCCTTACCTTGAATCGTTTCAAAGCTATCGGCAGCGACCAGTTCAATATCCCTGCGTTTCGCTTCGTCAACGATCGCACGTGCTAGAGGATGGTTGCTGTTGATTTCGAGCGCACCGGCTCGCATCAGTAGTTCGGCTTCGTTGTGACCGTTCATCGGCACAACATCCACCACAGCAGGCGCGCCCTGCGTGAGCGTACCGGTCTTGTCCATCGCGATTGCCTTCAGTTGAGCGGGCAACTCGATGAACACTCCACCTTTGATCAGAACCCCATTTCGGGCAGCAGCCGCCAAGGCAGCCACCACACTCACGGGCGTCGAAATCACAAGAGCACACGGGCACGCGATGACCAGCAACACAAGCGAACGGTAAAGCCATACGGACCAATCACCACCGAAAGCCAACGGCGGGATCACCAGCATCAGCAACGCGACAATCATCACCACAGGCGTATACACCGCCGCGAACTTCTCAACCCACTTTTCCGATGGAGCACGCTTGGAACCGGCATCGCCCACCATCTTGATGATCCGAGCCAGCGTTGTATCGTCAGCGGCTTTCGTCGTTTCGATTTCAAGTAAACCGTCACCATTGATCGTTCCGGCAAACACTTCGTCACCGGGTTCCTTCTCAACCGGAACGCTTTCTCCGGTGATCGGAGCCTGATTCACGCCACCGATGCCAATGAGAACTCGACCATCAAGCGGAATTTTCTCACCGGGACGAACGACGACCGTGGAGCCAACCGGCACGTCCGCCGGAGCAACGTCACTGATCTTCCCGTCTTCGTCTCGAAGGTGAGCCGTGGGCGGTGACAAGTCCATCAGCGAAGCAATCGCACGCCGCGCACGGCCAACGCTCCATGATTCAAGCAACAGTGAAACCGAAAACAGAAACGCGACTGCGGCTCCCTCAAACCATTCACCGATCGCAATCGCCCCGACAACTGCGACGGACATCAATAAATTCATGTCCGGCCGAAGCGAAACCAGCGAACGCCACGCCTTGGGAAGCACCAACAGTAAACCGGTCGCGATGCTGACCAGATAGAAGCTGATCGCAATCACTGGGAGGCTTTCGTCCGCTTCGCCTAGCGACAACTGCAATGCCAAACCGATTCCGCCTGCCACGCCACTGATTGTCGTCAGGACTGTGCGTTGGTTGCGTTGCCAAAACGTCAACTCACTGTCGCGGTCCGGGACATCGTCCCAGACCTCGGCACGCAATCCGGTTCGCTCGATTGCGGCCAGCACGTCACCCTGCGTCACATCGGCACCGTCAAGATTCACCGTCAACTTGCCGTTAAGCAGGTCGAATCCAAGCCGATCATCGCTACCGACCAGCGGAACCAATTCCCGCTTCAAGATCGAAACTTCTTCGGCACAGTCCATCCCGTGAATACGAAGGCGTAATCGTTCGTCTTCTGATTGGTTCATTCGTTTTTCTCTTCCGTTTCACCGTTTGATGGGTCAACCTTCCAAGCATCGCGTCCCGCCTCAAACGCCTCCCAGGCGACGTACGGAACGATTAACAGTGCGGCCACCGGATCAGCCCACCACCAACCTTGCCACTGGACCAAGCCGATACCAACGAGCACGACGATCGTTTGGTACTCACAGATCATCGTGTCGATTGCGTCGTACTTTAGGGTTGGCGAGTCCGTTTTCTTGCCGTAGTGATACTTGCCCCATGCCAACAACGGATTGACAAACAACGACACCAACAAGATGCCAATGCCCCACCATGACATGTCGGATTTTTCGCCGCTGATAAACTTGCTGATCGCTTCATAGCAGATGAACAACACTGCGATCGTGAACGCAGCGGAAAGCACCGACAGAGCGATCTTTTTACGTTTCAAGACTTGGCGTTTGGAAATACCCTGCACCTCGCCACCGAGCCGCCAGATCATGAACGCCGCCGAGTTTCCTTCAACGATGCTGTCCACGCCCCAACTGATCAGCGCGGAACTGCCGGTCATGAATCCGGCGGTCATCGAGATGGCAACCTCGGCGATGTTGTAGACCAGACTTGCGACCTCGACGTACATCCCACGCCTGATACCTTGCTTCCTATTTGAATCATCTGTCACGCCGTTGCCTTTCCGTTATTTGTTAAATTCAATTTCGTGATCGTGAAGCCACTGGCAGGGATAGCGGGCATCCGTCGCATGTCGATCGCCAGCTCCTGTTCGGGAACTTCGTACTGGCAGTGGTTGACTAGCAAATCCAAAGCCACTTTCATCAGTTCGATTGCGATCGGTTCGCCGGGGCAGCGATGGTTGGTGTCGTAGTCCCCGCCACCTTGCGGGATCAGGCTGAAAGGACAGCGTTGCCAGTTCTTGAACCGATCTGGGTTGAAATGCTCTGGCGACTCCCAAATCCTTGGAGAATGATCCGTGCCATACAAATCCAGCAGCACCTTCTGGCCTGCCGGAAATCGGTAGCCATTCCACTCGAACGATTCTCGAGTCTTCGCGCCGGCGAACGGGAAGAACGGATAGAACCGGCGAACCTCTTGAGCAAAGCACTGTAAAAACGCCCCTTCACCGTCGACAATTCGCTGACGGTATTCCGGATGCTGGTGCAAGGCGTGTGCGGACTGGACAATGAATGCCGACACGGCGATCGTCGGACGAATCACGTTGTTCAGTTCAACTGCGGCAACATGCGTCGAAAGTTGATTGCCGTCAAGCTCGCGATGGAGTGCGATGATTTCAGCGGCGGAGTTCTTTGGCGGCTGATAGTCGGCGCGACGGACTTGCTCGATCAGCTCGCCCAGCCACGCGTTGGTCTGCTTGCGTGAGATTCTGGCGTACCAATGCTTGGGACCGATGTTGGCCGCGTAGTCGAAAAGCGACGCAAGCTGAGTCGTGCGTCGATCCACGTCCTCGTCCGGCAGCGGGACTCCCGCCCACCGACAAACGGCAATCGTGATGATCTCTTGAACCTGCCGATACAGCAGAACAGAGTTCATCTTGGTCCATTGAACCAGTCGTTGCTGAAACACGTCACGAAAGGTTGCGGCCAATTCATCGACGCGATCCGGTCGAACGATCGACATGAACATGGCTTTGCGATGCAGGTGTGCTTCATCATCCAAACCCTGCACTCCGCCTTGGCCGAATAACGTCTTGGCAATCCGCGACGGCGAGACGCCCTCGCGCGAGAAACGGCTGGAGTCATAGAACAACTTCGCCGCTTCCTTGCCTCTCATGCAGATGACTTTCTGCAAAAGCAAGCGGCTGTAGAACACATCGGTTTTCAGTCGATCGCAGGTTTTGGTGATATACCGATAGGGGTCGCTCAAAAGCGATAGCGAATGGTCCAGTCCGCCATGTTTCGGTATTCGAGTCATTTTTTGTTTTCCTCCCATTTCTATTTGGCATTGTTGATTTCGTTTGTCTAGTCACTGAGAATGACGCGAAGCTGTTCAAGCGTCTTCTTTCCATAAACGCGTTTCACTTCCACCCCGCCCTCAAAAAGAATCAACGTCGGGTATTTGTCGATCTCATATTTCTCGGTTACGAACGGATTCTCATCGACATTCAGCGCACCAACTTTCGCGATACCCTTGATCTCTGCGGCGAACTCTTCAATCGTGGGTTTCATTTCGATACACGGCCCACACCATGGAGCCCACATGTCGACCAAGACCGGCAGGTCGCTCTCGATCACTTCGCTTTGAAAGTTGTCGTCGGTGAGTTGGATTACTGACGAATGGTCGCCAGCATTCGCGTCCGTTTGTGGAGTCGGTCGTTGACATCCGGAAATGAATGCGGCGAGAAAGAGAAACGCAGACGTGATACGTAGCGGAACACACCAAGTGTTTCGGTATTGAGACGCGGCATCGAAAGCCTTGGCGGCTTCCGCTACGAATGGTGTTGGTCGGCTCATGTTTCGCCTCCGGAATTCGCACGGTCGCTCTTTTTCGCTTCCTTGGCACTCGACAAAATTTCAAAGCCGCCTTTGACGACAATTCCAGCGACGAGCACCCCGATTACCAGATCGGGAATTTGTGACTGCAAGAAAATGACGGCAATCCCCGAGAGCACAATGCCCAAGTTGGCAATCATGTCATTGGTGGTAAATATCCAGGACGCCTGCAAATGCACGCCTTCCTCGCGATGAGATCGCAGCAATCGCAGGCAGACCACATTTGTTGCCGCATTGATGATTGCCACGACGATCATTGCCCAGCCGACGGGATCAGAACCGGAAACGAACCGCCGGATGACGTCAATCACCAGGCCGATGGCCATCGCCACCAACAAGACGCCTGACAATTCGGCGACCCGCGATTTAGCGGTCGCCGATCGACCGACCGCATACAGGCTTGCGAAGTAGACAAACGAATCACCGAGGTTATCTAAACCTGCCCCCAACAGACCGGTGGATTGGGCGATGAAGCCAACAATTCCGGCGAACAACGCTTGGGAGAAGTTGATCAACAACACCCATGTCAGCGTTCGTCGTTCGGATTTGTCTTCGCTGGAGATTCCGTCTGTATTGGTTTCGTCGCTCATGCTTTTCTGTTGTTTTGTATTAAGAAAGGCCGCTCGTGCTGAGTGGGATTCCAGCACCAGCGGCCCCGCAATTTCAGTCGACCGAAATACTATTGCTTCGGTTTGGACGTGAACGTTCCGCTCGGGCCTTCGAGCTTCACCGGTTCCTTGCCAGCTTTTTCGATCGCTTCCCACAATTTGAGAGGCGAAAGGGTCGCGTCACCCTTGGGGACAACGATCGCGGTCTTGGACTTGACGTCGCCAACACCGGCAACTTCCGACAACTTGGCGGCCACCTTCTTGGCACAGCTCTCGCAAGTGAGAACCTTCAAGGTGATGGTCGTTTTCGCGTTCGATGCGGCAGCGTTGATCGTCGTCGCAGCCCGGCTTGGGGCGGTCATGCAAACGGCAAGAGCGAACGTCAGAGCGAGACATAGAGAGGTACGGCACATTTTCAGATTCCTTTCAGTAAACAGACTTAAACTTTGAAACAGTCGGTCCTTTCGGAATTCGTGAACGTCACATGATGATCTCCTTGAAGTTGGGGGACGAAACGGGGAAGTCGAAAAAGTGGCTGGGGACGAGCGTTCTCGCTGGCTGGCAAAGCGCGCCCCTCAGTCCCCCGGCCACCACGTCCGCGAAGTTCTATTCCTCCGGTTGCGGTGGCTTGTACCCCGTCTTGGCTTCGTATCGTGATGCGAACTTGTCGAATCGTGCAGGGCTGCAAATGAAACACTGCGATTCGGGGCGATCGTGCTCGTCGCACCAGTCACCGTCTTCCTTGAACTTGGCCACCAAGGATGTGTCGCACAATGCGCACTCTTCCTCGGGCACACCATGTTCAACACACCACCATCCACCGTGGCTGTGATCGACGTTGGTTGCCGCAACCGACTCGGCGGTCCCGTCGGAGGCCGTTTCGCTTTTGCTGCATCCGGCCAAAACCAGTGCGCCGACCAACATCGACAGCGTGGTCGCACGTGTCACAAAAATCCAATTCATCGTCATCTCAAATCTCCTTCGGCAATGCCGAATCAAAGGGGGGGGAAACTAAATCGTCGCTGGTTCCGGCACGCGATCGGGCTGGGGTATTCGCCTCGAACCGGCCTCCTGCTCGATCTCAGGATCGGTGGGTTCATCGGGTTCGAGATGATGACCGTCATCATCGCCACCGTCTCCGTCAAACTTTTCGACCGGCATGTTGAACACGACGTAGAGCACTCGTAGCACGAGCAAACTCATCACCATCGCACTGCACACGCCGCCGATGACCACCGTCGCCAGTGGTCGTTGGACTTCCGCGCCCATGCCCGTGCTGAATGCCATCGGCACAAAACCAAGGCTGGCCACGAGCGTCGTCATCAAGATCGGACGCAATCGCGTCATCGCGGCTTCTTCGACGGCTTCGTCAAGTGAGCGGCCTTTTCGCCGCAGTTGTCGAATCGTTGACACAAGCAGCATGTCATCGAGCACCGCAACGCCGGACAACGCAATGAAGCCGACTGCTGCGGAAATCGAAAACGGCATATCCCGAATCCACAACGCCAAGACACCGCCAATCCAAGCAAACGGGACACCGGTAAAAACTCGCAACGAGTCGATCCAGTTTCGATAGGTCATGTAAAGCAACGATAGAATCATCAGCAGCGCGATCGGCACGACGATCATCAGCCGCAGTTGAGCACGCTCTAGGTTTTCAAACTGCCCGCCCCACTCAACGCGATAACGGCCCGGCGGCAACTGAACCTTTTCGGGAATGACTCGTTGGGCTTCGGCAACGAAGCTGCCCAAGTCGCGGCCACGCACGTTCGATTCGATCGTGATCCGTCGCTGATACCAATCGCGTTTGATCGTATTGGGGCCATCCACTTTCTCGATCGTCGCCAATCGTTCCAACGGGATTCGCTGTCCCGAAGGCGTCGCGACCAGGATTTGTTTGATCGCCTCTGGATCAGCTCGCGCCTTTTCCGGAAGACGAATGATCAGCGGGAATCGCAACTGGCCTTCGTAGACCTCGCCGACGTTATGAGTGCCGAGTGAACGCACCAGATTCATGACTGTGCTGGCGGCAATCCCATATCGAGCAATCTCATCTTGTTTGATACGAATTTGCAGCAGCGGTTGGCCGGAAATCTGCTCGACCTTGACGTCCTCGGAGCCAGGAATGGAGTTGAGCGCCCGCTCGATCTCGCTCGCTTTTTCAACCATCAAGTCGAGGTCGTCACCATACAGGATGGCGGCAACGTCGCTGCGAACCCCCGAGATCATCTCGTTCATTCGCATCTCGATCGGCTGGGACATCGCGAGCCGTGGGCCAGGCAAATCCCGCAATTCCTCCTGAACCATGACCGTCAGTTCTTCCTGTGTTTCGGCTCGTGTCCATTGTTCTCGCGGATGAAGCGTGATGAACAAGTCCGTCAACTCTGTTCCCATCGGATCAGTAGCGACTTCGGCCGTTCCGATACGACTCCAAACTTGAGCGATCTCGTCGGGAAAGTTTTCCAACAACACTTGCTCCATTTGCGTGTTGTAGCGAATCGATTCCTCCAGCGTCGTGCCCGCCAATCGGACCACGTTGATCGTAATCGCACCTTCGGATAATCGCGGAACAAATTCACTGCCAAGGTTGGGCGCGACCAGTCCAAAGACACTAACCAGAAGCAACAATGCCGACCCGATGACGAACGTTTTGTGATGCATCGTAAATCGCAACACCGGAGCGTAGAGTCGTTTGAGCACGCGAATCAGCAGCGGTTCCTTCTCTTGAATGTTCTTGGGTAGAAACAGACTGGCCAAGACCGGCATCAGCGTCAGCGACAGCACCATTGAACCGGCGAGTGCCATGATCACCGTCAAAGCCATCGGGCGAAACAGTTTTCCTTCGACTCCCTCAAGCGTCAGGATTGGCAGGTAGACGATCATGATGATCAGCTCGCCAAACATCGTCGGTTTGCGAACCTCAACGGCCGCGTCGCGAATGATTTCGAGTCGACTTTTGCCGTGTTTGTCATGCGCCAGGTGACGCACGCAGTTCTCGATCATCACGACCGAACTATCGACGACCAAGCCGAAGTCGATCGCACCGAGGCTCAGCAGGCTGGCGGCGATGCCGAACTTCAACATTCCCGAAAATGCAAATAGCATCGAAAGCGGAATCGCCAAAGCAACGATCAGCCCAGCTCGCAGATTGCCCAGAAAGATGAACAACACCGCGACCACAAGCAGCCCGCCCTCGAAAAGGTTCTTTTGGACCGTGTGAATGACGTGGTCAATCAGTTCCGTGCGGTCGTAGACCGTTTGGATCTTCACGCCCGCTGGCAACGTTTCCTGAATGCTGGCGATCTTTTCTTTGATCGACCAAGTCACGTCGTTGCTGTTCTCACCCATCAGCATGAAGCCCAAACCCAACACGGCTTCGCCACGTCCATTGGCCGTCACGGCACCACGCCGGATCTCGTGCCCAATCTGCACATCGGCCACGTCACGTACCCGCACCGGCACACCGTCGACGGCGGCGATCACGATGTCTTCGATCTCCCCGATGTTGACGGTTCGACCGACGCCGTGGACCAACAACATTTCGCTGCCGTCGGTGACCGTGCCGCCGCCGACGTTTTCGTTGTTCGATTCGAGTGCGCCCGCGACTTCCTCAAACGTCAATCCGTATTTGAACAAGCGTTCGGGGTCGAGGCGAACCTGGTACTGTTTTTCGTAGCCGCCCCAACTGTTGACCTCGGCCACGCCGCGAACCGATCGCAGTTGCGGTTTGACAACCCAATCATGGATCGTCCGCAACTCGGTCATCCGATTGATTCGTTCTTGCTTGGAGGTTTTTGAGAAGTCCACGCCGTCCATGATCAAGACGTAGTGAAAGACTTCACCCAAACCCGTCGAGACCGGCCCCATTTGGGGACGCTGGATACCATCGGGTAATTCAACAGTCGAGAGACGTTCGTTGATCAGTTGCCGTGCAAAGTAGATGTCGATTCCATCGTCGAAAATTACAACGACTTGTGACAGTCCGAACTTGGAAATTGAACGCAACTGGTTCAACCCTGGCAGCCCACTGATCGCTTGCTCAACGGGAAAGGTGATCTGCCGTTCGATCTCCTCGGAGGCCAGCGACGGCGCGACCGTATTGATTTGGATTTGCACCGGAGTGGTGTCGGGGAATGCGTCAATATCGAGTTGACGCAGCGAGAATCCACCAACGACCGCAAACAACAACGCCGCCAGAATCACCAACGCGCGGTGCTTGAGCGAAAAGTCGATCAACCAATTAAGCATCCGTGCTCTCCCTATTCGGCGACGCAGTCACAGCCTGCGCCTAAGTTGTTTTTAAGAAGCTGAGCCCGTAGCACGTCGCTACCGTCGGTCGCGATCACTTCGCCGGGCAGGACGCCAGAGATGACCTCCGTAAATTCGCCGTTCGTGGCACCCAGGCGTACCGAACGGACGTGAAAGACTTTGAAACTGTTGGGGCTATCGAAGTAATGCTTGTCACGCACGAAAACAACTTGGCAGCAACCTTCCCAGTGCGACGCCCCCGTGGGAATCACGATAGAGTCGGACTCTTCGCGCAGAATCACTTCGCCGGTGCCGAACGTCTCATTGCGAAGGCGTCCGTCGGGATTGCGAAGCACCGCGCGGACCTGCACCAAACGCGTCATCCGATCGGCCGACGTCGAAATCCAATCGAGAGTTCCTTCAATCTTCTCCCGGCTCCCATCAGCGTGGAAATGAACTTTCTGACCGACGGCCAGTTGATTGAGGTTTTCCAGCGGCAGGTTCAACGTCAACCACATTTGGCGAATGTCGGCGACGTCGAACAGGATGCGTGCCGGATCGACGACTTCGCCGGGAGCGACGTTTCGCTCGGTCACCGTTCCGTCGATCGGCGAGCGAATCGGTAGCAAGTTTGACGTGATCGCTGGCGAGTCGATCTGCCGACGGACGTCATCGGGAATCCCCACTAGCCGCAGTCGGTCGAGCACCTCTTGTTCGCTCAACCCGTTCAGCGAATCGATATCGACAGGCAACCCTAAATTTCGCAACGACTGGTCGGCGGCCAACACGTCCGCCTGGGCCTTGGCCAAGGCGGCTCTCGCATCCAGGATTCGCGAACCAGGAACAGCACCGCGCGTATCAGCCAGCCGGTCGACGTTTTGCTTCTGCAACCGTTCTTCCGCAAGAGCTCGCAGCAACGTCGTTTTCAACTCGCCGACCTGCGCCGCATCGATGATCGCTAGGACTTCGCCTTTTGCGACCGAATCGCCCACATTTTTGGCCACCGACCAGACGGTACCTGGCAATCGGGATGCCAGGCTGGCCCGGCGAGTTGGGTCGTAAACAATCTCGCCGCTGCCGGTGATCGCTTCGACGATTGGAGCACGATCGACGAGTTCCACATCAACGCCAGCCTGCGACACGGACTCGATCGAAGCAAACTGAATGCGGGTCTGGTAAATCTCGCAGGCACTGTTGTTCTCTTTTCGCGGAGCGACGGCCAACGCCCGAGAGGCTCGCTCAAGATCGTTCGGCGAGATCGACGGTGTCTCCTTCAGTTGAGCGACATCGGGATGATCCAAAACGCAGTTGTGAACACCATGGACCTCGCACCAACCGTAGTCGGGGCCTTTGGGCATCAGGGTAGGATCGCACTCGACGCAGATCGACTCCGGCACGGCATGTTCTTCACACCAATCGTCGGCGACCGTTTCAACACTTCCAGTCAACGCGGCGAACTTAGGAATTCGCCAATCGTTGTGGTGCCCGTAGTAGAAGACCGCGGCAAAGCCAATCAGAACCAACGTCGGCCCGATGCTGCTTAGGACAGCAGACAACCCACGCCGGAGTGGTCCGCGTTGCTCGGTTTTCTTATCCTTCTCGGGTTCGGCTGTACTGACCTGATGATTGTTGGCGGATGGCTCCGCCGGATGACGCGGTGGGGTCTGTTTCGGCGCATCAACAATGGAATGACTCATGGAACGACTCCTGCTGGCAATGAATTGGACAAGCTCGAAACGCAACCGTTGCGTTTCCAAGCACGAACCGTGGATGCCTGCCAACCAGACGAGTCGAATTAAACCGCGCAGCGACAACCGAAGTTTGGAAACAGCAACGCAGTTCGCTGGTTAGCGAGCAAAGGCCAGCAGCGGCCTAGATTAAAAGAGAAGCGTGCGCAAGGCGCACCGATCGACCAGTAGGCAGATCAAGTCGGCGAGGCTGTTCCTCGAACCGAACCACAAGCACGTCGGAGAGATCGCGCGTGTCCAAACAGAGCGGCGCATAGTCCATCATCCACTGAACGTCGACCGTAACCCGATGCCCCATCTCTCCTGTGATCTGACACTCGCATCCGGTTTCACACGGACAGGGCGACTTAATCGGCTCAGAGTTCCGACCATCATCACATGAGGTCCCAACCTCGTGCACGCATGAACAGGAATGCGATGCAGCTCCAACTCCACTCACGTACACATCACCACCTGCGCAGCAAACTGGGCAAGCAATCACGCGACAAGCGATAAAAAGTAGGAACAGAAGACGAATCATGGCAACCTAGTGACAGAAACGGAAGTAGCAGGATACCAAACCTGCGTTCCAGCGTCAAGGTGACTCCATTTGCGTTGAGTGAGTCAGTCGAGTCAGCAATCACGACTTTGTTCAGGGAAGTAGATCTCGAGGCCTGACGCCTAAGGCCTTGGCCAATTTTGCCAAATTCAGGAGCGCGACATTTCGTTCGCCTCGCTCGATTCCGCCGATGTAATTTCTGTGAAGCCCAGACTCGAAACCCAGCTCCTCCTGCGACCAGCCGCGTTTTTCACGCAGTTTTCGCAGGGTGGCGCCAACGGTGGCAAGGATGTCGGGGTTCGTGTCCATGCTTTACATCACACTTATTAGTGTCTAACATGGCTACACACGATGAGTGTGATCTCGCCGTCAGCGAGATGCTTCGAGAAACTTTGGTCGCTTGGCGTAGCTGTATCGGGAGAGACGCATGGGGCCCAGGACCACATCCGCGGCGATAAGACCGACGTATCCCAGATACAACCCGTACGGGAATGGCCCGGTGTCGAGGCTAAAAAGCACCAAGCAGAGGACCAACAACAAGACTGCTCCGGCGGCGGTGGCAATCACCGTTGCGGTCCCGCTTCGTCCTGCCGTGGCGGCGGCACGATTTGGATGCTGGCTTTGGAAAGCAAGTAAATCTCGGCCAGCGAGTTCGTTGATCAAGACCTCAATTTCCGCGATACGACGCAGATGGTCTTCCTTGGCCATCGCGTGCTGGATCGTGGTACGGACCATCCAGAGAACAGCGGAAGGCGTGAGGATCAATACGGCGATTCGAGATTCAATGGGCAATGAAAGCGTAGCGGCCACAGCGGCTGCCATGAATCCGACCGAGGCCGGTAGCCGGCGATCCAGGGCTGAAAGGCGAAAGAGGAGAAGGGCATTTAGGCTGCGATACTCCTCCACCAACACTTCGATGCATTCTCGTTTTGACAGCGTTTCGGGCGATCTCATCCCGTTTGCATATCACCATCGCTAGTTTCGAAAAAGCAAAACTCCACGACGACAGTATTTTTCAAATGATTGAACTGCTTTCGAGCCGAAGTGACTCCCTTCGCTTCAACCCTGGTGCCCTGTCGCGGATGTTTCGAACCTGCCGTGCTTTGGTAGAAGACTTGACGTCTGATATTCAAGCAGGAGCCATTACTACCCCTGTTTGTGCCTGCGGTTCTTGGCATCGAATCACCGACAATCCCTCGACGATTCCTGATCTTGTCGCACTGACCGAGGTGTATCCGCTTGCGCTGCAATCCCCGTTCGAAGAAGTCGAAACGATTGCGGGCGGCATCTGGAAGGCGTCAGATATCTGTTCTGGCAATGACGCCATTCTTAGACTCAGCTTTCGAGCGGGGACCGTGAATCTGCCATTGCATTCGCACAATTTTTCAGATCGCGTCGTTTTCGTTGTTCGAGGGAGCGGGACGTTCGAATTCGTTTCGGATCTTGAAAGCAACGAATTGACCACCACCCATGTCCAGGAAGGAACGATGCTGATGTTTCCGCGGGGAACCATCCACTCTTTTCGAACACCGGACGCTGGTTTGGAATTGATCTCGTACCATTCTCCGTACATCGAACTCGAAGACGCGAAACACTACACTGTTTTTAGTCACGGTTGATGAACGGATAGTCGCAAATCAAATCCACGCTCAACGACATGACTGGTAGTTTTGTGATTCAATTTGCCTTGGGCGTTGCCCTTCGCCCTGCTCAGGGCCGGGCTTGCTGCGGGCTTCGCTAGACGCTCGGTCCTACGGACTGCTGGGGCAACCTGCGCATCCCTAACGCGGGCTGCTTACGACTGCAGCACAGAGTGAGACTTCACCACTTCCATTACCAGGACGCGAAGAAACTCCTGGCCACAAGGAGCACGTAGAGACAGAGTCCCCAGACCAACAGAATTGGCTTTTGCATCACAAGGATCGCAGCGATCAAATAAAAGAAAACGAACGCGGCTGCTGTCATGCGACCTCATGAAGTTTGTTTGCTTCCACCGCAAATGGTTGCACGATCTTCCGCCGAAGCGCAAGGGCTGAAATAGGTATCTTCTCAAACCCAGCTTGTTTGCGGGCGTGATTGACGGCACGCTGGATGTTGAGAATTTGTCGTCGAACCGGTGCATAGCGTGCGAACGGAATGCGACGGAAGTCTTCGATCAGCGTTTCTGCCTTGCGATGCTTCGCTCGCATGACCAAATGCGTCTTCAGTTGCCGGTACGTCGGTGGGTCAATTCTGACGCAGGCGTGCCATTTGGGTGAGCCTCCACCGCTGGGCGTGACGCCGCCGCGACGGTAACTGATCGAATATCCCTCAAAGCGAATCGGATACCGACGGCAATCGCGAATTTGTTCTTGCGACTTAAAAGGGTGATGACCTTCCGTGGCCAGCAACAAGAACCAGTGCTGGTAGCGAATGTACTGCATGTTGGCCAATCCCTTCGCTTTTCGCGTCGAACGCTGTCGCTCTGACAAGTCGATGCCGTACTTATCAATGAGCTTGCGATCGAGGACCACCGGATCTTTGCTCTTGGGCAAACGACCGGTAACGTACCACCAATAACCATGCCGTAGGTAGCTGACGGCAACTTGCTGAACGAGTCCTTCTGGGCTGCTGGCAACGCATCGGTAGTTCATACCGAATGTTCAAGCACTTTTCTGATGTGCTGGCAACACAAAAGATCTGCAAAACAGAAACCCAGCTTCACCTGTCTCCGATAACGAATCCACTGTTCTCAATAATACTCCTCTTGCCGCACGAATTCTGATTCTATCACGGCATCAAGGGCCGCTGCTCGCATTTGCGAACCGCTGCTGCTCGGCATGGTTGTTGGGATTTGTGGCCGAGGCTCCACCTTGACCTGCCGTGAAACCGACTTCCTGTCGGCGGCAAGATTAACGTGCTTTCGGGCTAGCCGGCTGCCTGAAAGCATTGACAGGAATAGGTATGGAAACAAACAAAAACACAAGGATTCAAGATCACTTTATCCGAGAAGTACAAGTCAACTACCGAAGCACTCAACAAACGAAGCGATCCGTGCGAGAAAAAGACGACGTTGCGGATTTCGTTCGGGAAGTTCTAGTGGACAACAGCCGCGAGCACTTCGTCGCTCTTTATCTGGATGCGGTCCATCAGGTGTCGTGCTACTCAATCATCTCAACCGGGACGGCGAATCGATGTCTCGCTGAACCGAGGGAAATCTTCCAGCGAGCGATCGTGGCCGGAGCAGTGGCAGTGATTGTGGCTCACAACCATCCCAGCGGAGACCTAACCGCTAGCGATGCCGATGTTCGCGTCACGGAACGACTGCGGAAGGCTGGAGAATGCCTTGGGATACCTGTTCTTGACCACGTCATTGTTACGGACGACGACAGCGTTTCGGTGACCGTCTTTTGAAGACGCAAGAATGTGGGATTATTTTGGCCAATCCCACGAAGCCATTTGCAAATCCTTGAAAGCCACGAGTCTGACTGAAAGTTCAGTCGCATGTTGTGCGTGTAGCACTGCTTTCGTCAGTGTACCCGCACAATACATATTGCCCACGGCCTACTAACCTCAGCCGAACATTCGCAAGTGCGTAGACGCACTCCGAGTGTTCGTCGTCAGTCTGCCGCCAAAAGTGGTCACTCTCCCGAGTCACCACCATCGGCCGCACGCTGCCCGCCAAGGACATCGCCGCACCAATCGCTTGGTTCGACGACTGCAAATCTCCAGACAGGGTGGACAACCGAAGTTGTCGCAAAACCCCTCAGCCCTTTCGTTTCCGTTTGCTTGGGTCATCACTCCCAAACAAGGACGGGATGCGACTGCCTTGCCACACACGAACTGCTGCATTGGTATTGCAGTGTTCGTGACCAGACCTTCGTCTGATTCACCGCGCACGCTTCCGCGTGCATCCTACCGAGGCCACTCTCCCTCACAACGGCACACACGATTCAGGCTGAGAAGCTGAACCGATATCTGGTCACCAAACCAGACCGCCGGAGTGCCAACTCCGGACGCCACTGTGATTCCTGCGTTAGTGTCGACCTTCGACTTCGAGTTCACGTTGCTAGGGCGTGTTATCGCCCGGTCCGCTCAGGTGTTAGTCGCCTTCCGGCAGACCACACTTTCTCGGCGAAATTGCCAATGGCAATCGCACCGAATTTCCCCCTACGAAAGCAGAAGCTCGGGGTATCGCTCCTAAACGGCTTTTCGCGATTCGGCACCGTCTCCTCGAAATCTCACTGGCAAGCCCTCTCATTCGTAATCAATCGGGCCTTTCATGGTTGAGCTTTTCACCGCCGGGCGTTTAACCCAGTCGCCGGGATGGTCGTCCCGGTGCCTGTTGTCGCCAACAGACAGCTCCCCACGCCAGCCGCGTTGAACGAACTCGCATTGCTGCAAGCCCGAACCCCACGGACGGGATTCTCCGTGCCAAAGCACAGACCACCCGCTTTGACCTTCGACACACGGTCGAAGGTGAAACCAGCATCTGGTTTCATCGACACGGCCTTGTTGTGCGAACACAACAAGGTTTGTCCGCATCGCCCGCTTTGTATTGCTCCAGCGGCTGCGTCAGCCGCGAGCAACGCGATTGGATAGAACGCCGGTATTACTTCGAGACGTACCTTGCTTCAATACGAGGGAAGCAAGGCTGCTCGGGATTATTCCGACGAGCCTCCATTGAACTGGACAAGCCACTCTCATGGCATCCAGCTCGAAGGGTCAGCACCGCACCTAAAAATGCGAGAAGGTTGGCAAACCTTCAGTCCTTATCCCCGATTGATGAGATCGGGATTCCCGGACTTGCTGCCCCTGTCTGGAGAAATCAGCTCAGAATCACTCTTATCCCGGCTGGAATGCCGATGTTTGAGCGAATGCGTTTTTTGAGCGTGACGACCGGCAGGTTTCCCCGCCTACGCCTTTGAGCGTAGTGGTACATGTCAGATTTGTCACCAATTTCTTTAAGCTGGATGAAGTTGGACGGCAGGTGTCGGTAGCGTCGCGGGGATTCGCGTCAAAACGGTGTCGGTTGCGTCGCACTTTCCAGAAAATAGGTGTCGGTTGCGTCGCAGAACGTAAATTGCCATACGCGGCCAAGTCAGCGAAACGACTACCCATTTTGGACGCATCGAACCTCATGCGATTACCGCCAAAGGTACTGGTACAAAGAAGTTATGTACAACAAAGGGAAATGCCTTCCAGTTTTCACTTAATGTTCTTGAGAAGATCGCGGGCGGACTCAGGCTGTCCTTCATTTGCCTTCATTACCCGATCCGATCCGAATAGCTCGTCCATCAAGTTCGACAGAACCTGTCGACCCTGTTCGGTTGGCTTTTCATTTCGACGTTCTTTCCGCTTGGCGTCTTGCCACCAATCCGGTGGCGTTCTTGTCCCTTGAGATGCCTTCTTGATTGAATCAACGAAGAATGCCATTGGGCTTACTCGAAAGTGATTCGGCCCAAATCGCTCTAAGGCCGCCTGTGTTACGTCGATCCATTGTGCGACGAGTTTACTTGGGTAACCGCGAACAATTCGGACTGCCGCCCGAGATTCAAACCCGATGGCCAGCAATCCTTCCATCAGTGGAGATTCTTCTTCTGAGATAGGATGCATTTGCTCCGGCAAACGATTCAGGTATTCGCCGCGTTCGAACGACACCGAAAACTTACCCGGTTTGACGCGGGTAATGGCCGACGAGGCAATCACTTCAGCACTTTCTAATCGCTTCAACGTTCGTGAGACTTTGACCTTCATATCGCGAATTGACAGTGAGCTTGAGAGACCGAGCAGGTCCACAGCAAGATGCCGAAGATCGAAGACGGGGAGGCGACCTTTGCGGTAACCCACTTTGAGCATGAACAACAGCAAACGCCGCGAAGCTGCATCGAGAGAGCGATACAAACCAAGATCGAAGCGCATACTGCCACCTTTGGCTTGAATCAGGTCAAAGAACACCGAATCCCAAACGATAGTCCATGCACGATTCGACTTGGGATTAACCGGCAGGGAATAGCTCAGGAATCCAAAACTGACTCGACGATACTCGCCCCGGTTGGGATCAAAGCAGGCATCGCTCAGATAGTTCACCGTTGAGAGACGCACTAATGCGTCGATGAATTGCTGATACTGCCGACCACCACGCCTCGATCCGGCGTTGATCACGCCCATCTGCTTGAGGCACCAATCAGGCGTTGCCGTCAGCGTCCCGTCGATGTTTGGTTGCGACAGCGTCAGGTTTAGTAATCCCCACAAGTAGAGTTCATCGGTCGCAGAGAGTCCCAGCGGGGCGAAAATGCGAACCTTGGCAGTCTTTCGCCGTCGTCTGGCATCGCTGTAGTGATACTCGACCGCGTGAACGAGATTCTCCGAAGTCGACGAAGCGAGCGGGCATAGCGAATGCTCGACCAGCGACAACTGACCCACTCCGACTTTCTTTCTCGTTGCTCGCTTTAACACACTTAAAGCTATTAGCACGAGAGGCTCGAATTGGGAAATGACGAATTTGCTTGACGTATCACGCAATTCCGTGGCACAGTTTCTCCAGTGTTCACAGCGACTTGAAGGAGAATTGCCAATGGCAATCGCAATCAGCCAGCCAATCTCGATTTGCCTTATCAATCAAAAGGGAGGTTGTGGCAAAAGTTCGACCTGCTTTCATCTGGCCGGAGCGTTTGCTGCGTTGGGAAAGCGAGTCTTGCTAGTTGACGTTGATCCGCAGGGGTCAATCAGTCAGGCGTTTTTTGGATCGGACGCGGTAGAGCAAATGCCTGTATGGGAAACTGTCGCCGCACTGTTTGATGACGAGTGCAACCACATTGATCCTCAGCAACTAATTCGCGAAACCCACATCGAAAACATCAGTGTGTTGCCCGCCAACCAGCATCTGGCACGGTTCAATAATCCAGCCCCCGAGCAGGGTGGCGTGATGCAATTTGCGTTGCGTGAGTTTCTCGAACCTCTGGAGGCTTTCGACGTGATTCTTTTTGACTGTCCGCCAAATCTGTACCAATGCAGTTGGAACGCGATGATTGCAACGCGGCACGTCCTAATCCCAATCCCACCGGAAGACTTTGGTACACAGGGAATCCCGGCTGTTCATCAAGCCGTTGCCAATGCACGCATCTTGAATCCGTCACTCCGCAGGCTTGGCCATCTGATCACTCGAACCGACAGCCGCATACTCATCCATCGGGAATACGAGTCACGACTGAGGCAACTCTACGATGAGCTTGTTCTTCGCTCGACCTTGCCAGAACTGTCCGCGTTCAAAGTCGCACTCGCGTGCCGGAACCCCGTTCAGATGCACGCCCCGCGAACGAAGGCGGCAATGCGTGTTCGACAACTTGCGGGTGAAATCATCGACCGAATCAGTAACAAAACACAACACAGAGAGGCAGCGTGAGCACAAGGAGTCAGTTAGAAAAAGCGAGAGCCAACCTTGATGAGTCAATTGGGCTTCGGTCCACGAACAACCGTCCGCAACTGAGTCCCGTTGCCAGAGCGAAAGATGTTGGCCGACGAGCGAATCGTAACTTTGGTCGCATCGAGATTGACCGAGTTCAACCCGATCCCGACCAGCCACGTGTCGAATTTGATTCCGAAGCGCTCCAAAACCTTACGGACAGCATTCGGGAAAAGGGGCAACTCGCACCGATCCGTGTCCGTTGGTCGGAAGAACAATCGGTTTGGCTGATCATTTCTGGAGAGCGACGTTGGCGAGCTTGCAAGGAAGCCGGACTGACGATGATCGATTGCAACTTTCAGGAATCAACACTGACTCCGACTCAGATCCTCGAAGAACAACTGATTGAGAACCTGCTTCGTGTTGATCTGAAACCGATCGAAGAAGCTGAATCGTTTCAGAAACTGATGAGCGTCAACGACTGGAACGGCAAGCAACTCGCAACGGCACTCAACATCAGTCCCACTCGTGTCTCGCGAGCGTTAGCATTGCTGAAACTTCCGCACGAGACTCGAGTCCGGATCGATAATGGCGAAATCTCATCGCGGGCAGGATACGAGTTGTCCAAACTCCCAGAACCTGAACTGCAAGCAGTCACTCAAGCGACCCAAAACGTGACCATCGAGCAGGCGTCGCAGGCGGTGAGTCGACGACGCAAAGAACCCAAATCGGGTCGCGGTATTCGCCAGACATTCATCGCCGAGAGCGGCTGGAGGATTGTCGCCACATCGAACAAGAAAGGCACTTACCACGACATCGAACAAGCGCTGACTGAAGCCTTGGAAGAGGTACGACTGCGAATCGACAATCGCATCAAACTCACCTAGCACGACCGACATGAACGACCAGTTGGCGGCGGCTCCGCTGGACGCTGCGCCTGCCCTGAACGGGCACCTGCAGTCTGGCCGGGGCCAGAGCGGCAGCGGGCTGTACGCCCTTGGGGTTCGCTGGGGCGCTCACCCCCATTCCGAGCCTGCCGGGGCAGGCTGCGGAATGTCTGCGGCCTCCGCTGAACGCTCGGCCTCCCGGCGGCTCCCGCCGCCGCTATGATGGAGGGAAACACGGCATGTGGATTGGCACCGCTGTTGAGCGCCCCGGATGCCATTGCAAGTGCCGCAAACACCGCCTCCGCTGTTGGGGTTCTTGGCGTTTCTCGGTGGCACGTGTTTACCTACCGTGGGTCGAACGAATACCTTGACCCTTCGACACCTTGGGATCATCGACACTATGGTTGACGCAGGAAGGATCGGACTTGCAAAAGGATCACTTTCACTATCGAGGACAGCGATACGAAATCATTGACCGCGTCGTACTTGGGCGAAAAAAGTATCTAATTACTCGCCAACTCGCCGCGCGAATTCGCAAGCGGTTTCTAGCATTCGATCCCATTGGGGGACCAAAAGGAACGTTGCGAATCCTCCAATTCATGCCGCGTTCTCAAGAGACGTGGAAACGCATTGGTGTGCTTCAGCAGCTATCGGGAAGTAACCCCGAACTACCGCAGATTCTGGAGTTCCATCGTCGAGGTGATGAGATCGCGATTGTTCAGCCTTGGATTGAAGGTCGCGATCTCACGTGGTGGATTAAGCAGATGCAGAAGAAAGGACGTCAACGCATCGGGACTCCCGAAGCACTGCGAATGTTCCGCAGCTTGGCTCACGCCTTACACCGCTTTCACCGTCGCTGCAACATTGTTCATGCTGATATCAAGCCAGCGAACATCATCGTTTCAACCGAAGCGCGACGAATGACCCTGATCGATTTCGGTAGTGCGTGGCAGGTTGAACAAACCGCCCTACGTGACGAAGGTGATGGTCAGAGTCGAAACTACGCCGCCCCGGAGATTCTCGCTGGCTCAAAGAGGGTCGACTTTCGTGCCGATTATTTTTCGCTGGCAGTCGTTTGCTTCGAGGTACTTGCACTGCAACTGCCTTATGACGGACTCGGTGGAGCTGCGGGCCATTTTGCGGACAGCGATGAGTCGGAGTCACTCTACATTCCACCGAGCAAACTGAGTCTCGACGCCGACAAGATTCCCAAGTCAGCTTGGCGATCGATTGACAACCTTCTCGAGACTGCATTGCAACTCGATCCAGACGACCGATTTGCTGATCCGAAGGCATGGCTTGGTGCGTGGAACGAAGCAGCTTCGCACTCGCGAGACACGCCGAAACTCGGTCCAGTCAACAAGTGGGTCATTCGGTGTTTGGACTGGCTGAGTCGGGGTCAGGGTAAGTGAAACTTATCCCTCACGCAGGCTTTTGTTTTCTTTGTGCGGTGGCTTCCACCGAAATCGGTCACCGCAATCGCAGTGGAATTTCTTGCTCCACTTCCGCAACACATGCGGCCGAACGGGCCGCTCATGTCGGTTCGTTGTCTTTCCGAGACTGACCAACCGAGGCTTGCCCCAAGGGCACTCGCGGCATTTTTGCTGCTGCGGCGGTGGAGGCGGATCGTTCTGTTGCTGATCACTCGCAGTTGCGATCTGGCGAAAGTTTTTAGCGGCGTCTTTGAAGATAGTCTGAAAGGTTCCTCGATTCGGAACGGCAAATCCGCGATATGTGTCGCCCATCAAGACGATTCCGTACGGGCTATCGAACCCCTCACTGGTTTCGAGCAGATAGCAGTAGGCGATAATCTTGGCGATGCTTTGCTGCGACGGTAACTCCGCTGTGCTTCGAGTTCGGAAGGCTGGTATTCGCAGTGAACCGTGCCGCAGAACTCGCCACGGCTTGCCCACGACATTCATGTCGGGATCGACAAGTGCCATCGAATACTGCGCTGATTCAAAACCCTCATTCAACATTCCCCACCAAGTCACTCGCTGCAATTCGAGCGAGTGTGGGTCAGGTTTGACGCAGCGTGCCTTTTGAGCGTCTTTACGTTTTCCCAGCAGTCGCAGAAGCGAAGCTATCTGCCTTCCAAGAAACATCATCAAGCGTCCGGCAAATCCGAGTGAGATTAGCCAAACGAGTTCATGTGTTGCCTGCACAATTTTGTGCGTGACGTAAAACATAATTACCGCACCAACCAGCCCGGCGACGATTAGCCACACGGCACGTACAATTGCCACTTCGAGGACATGCAATTCGTAGATCGCCATAACGTCGAACGCCGGTTCTTCTGAGCGTTCATCAGCACGTGATTCGTGCGTGAGAATACCGGCCCGAGGGCAGAACACAGATTCCGAAATTGCAGCCACGCTTATCGGGTCGGTTATTTCTGCTGAATTATCCGTTTGCGAACTCACTGAAAGTCACTTCCATGCTTGAAGTGCCGACAACACTTTGTTGATGTCACTTGGGCGTGATCGCCAAGATGCAGAAACGCATTTCGTAAGCATCGACTTCATTTCGTCAGATAGTTCTGCCTTGGCAATCCGCGACTTCTCCTTTCCCTTTTCTGGCAGCTCGCCCAACAGCATGTGGACTACGATGCGTGCCCACGAATAGATGTCCGCTCGCGTGCCGACTTTGTCCGAGATTGCTTCTGGGGCACGGTACGGATCGACCGGCCAGTCATCCTGTGAAACAGTCGGGCTTCCATCCAGCAATTTCGCCAATTCAAACTCGGTAAGAACTGCATCACCCGATTGTTCTTCAATGAGAACCGTCTGCGGTGAGAGTTCCCGACGCAATATGTCTTGGTTATGCATGGCTTGCAGAGCTTCTGCCAACTGTCTCCCCCACTTCTTTACGGACTCAATTTCGCACGCCCCCGCTTGCAGTCGATCGCCGAGCGTTTTGCCTTCAATCCATTCGTCGATGACCCACCATTGATCACTACTCTCGACTTCGCACGTCGTTAGGTTGGTGATGATGTGCAGATGCCTGCCAAGTCGCGAACAGACTTCGGCGTGCCGAAGCAGTAGTGCTTTGCAGCGTTCTCGCTCGGCAGACGACATTCCCTGCAAGTCATAGCACTTGCCGCGAGCGTGCTTGCTTAAATGTTCGTGACGAAGTCGCCAAATACGGAACTGAAGCTGATTCGACGCGGTGATCCATTTGCTCTGAGGTTCATCGAATAGCCACTCCTGAATTTGTTTCGCAGAAGGCTTCGCCGTTGCAGTCGTCGGGTCGGGACGGATTTCCTCGACGCTTTCAATCTCAAACGCCTTCATCAGCTTGCGAGCTGTACTCCAGAGAACCGGGTGGTCATTCCGCAATAGCAGCGAAACGTTCGCTGTCGAGATCACCGCTCGCCGGGCGAGTTCCTCAGAACTCCACCCGCGAACGTTCATCAATGCTTCGATTTTGTCTCCGTCTAGTTCAACGGTGCGGTGTTTTCTGCGGTCGGCCATCGGGACTTTCGAAATTCAATGAGATTAAACGAGGCTGCATGGAGCCTGATTTCCCCGAGGCGTTTAATGCGTTCAGTCCGATTCAGGACACGTGCTTCAACTCAACTCCAACGGGAACGCAGTCATGTTTCAGAAAAACGTTCAGTGGTTTGTCGATCGGCTGGTTGAGCGATTCGTGCCCAGTATCGGCAGCCTGATGACATCCGCACTTCAGCGCATGCTCATTCTAAATCATGCCGAGCAACATAACCAACTGGAGGAGCAGGCCCTGAGGTACGAGGCGGCTGGCCGACAGGAAATCGCCGACCAGATCCGTGAGCAGGCTAAGGCACTGACACTCGACAAGCCCCTACCGCTCGCCGAGCAGGTGCTGGAGGACTTCGACGCGGCCAACCCCGCATTGTTCGAAGGATCGCAAGGCGCGTCTCCGTTGGGACTGTCTGACAAGAAACGACGCTCCAAGTCCCGCAAACGAATCGAGGCAACCGAGCATTCGCAGGAAGGCGGGCAATCCTGATGCAGCTTCGACTTCAACCACGCGACCTCATGCTGCTGGAAGCGTTGGCTCTTCGCGTTCGCCTCATCAGCCAGCGTCAAGCCGCCGAAGCATTTTGGCACGGGCATCTTGCCAACACGCGGCGAAGACTCAAGCGACTCGCTGATTCAGAGATGGTGACCCGAAGTCTGGTCAATGCACAACCGCTTCCAGAACTGGAACAGCCGGTTGTGCGTTGGCAACCCGATCAACCGCCACCTGATTGCAACCGCGTCGCCTACCAACTTCAGTCGCGTTGGCGGTATCGGGCACTCAGAGCAACGGTCGTTTACTTCCCGACTGAAAAGACAATCGCTCAGTTTGGCGGGCGGCAAAGATCGCAAACCAAGACGACGCAGATTACACACGACCTTGGAGTAACCGCCGTTTGGCTTAGGTACGCCCGAGAGGACAGCACGCGTTCTGCAACTTGGATTGGAGAAGACGTGCTGGCACCCACACGCATTCACCAAAAGTTGCCCGATGCCGCACTGACCGATCAGCACGGAGAACCAAGTTTGCTGATTGAGTTCGGTGGCAGCTATAGCCCGGATCGGGTCGCTGACTTTCACGACGATGCCGCGGCCCGCGAACTTCCCTATCACTTGTGGTGATCTGATGACCGACCGAGACCAACAAATTATTCGCCATACCGACCGATATCGAATCGGAACCAATGCCGCCTACCACAGTCTTGTCTTTGACGGCCAGTCTCTCAATGCAGTTACCAAAGTCACGGCGAGAATGTGCCGTGAAGGCTGGTTGCAACGGTATCGACTGGTTCCTCCCGAGGACTACTTCACGCTGGGACCTAAAGCAGTTCGGCACTTAGGCTACTCGCTGAAACGCACCGAACCGCTCGGACCGCAGGCGTTGCCGATCGACTACGCGGTGCTGCTATTTGCAACTCACGGTGGGCGCACGCGGCTGCTTCGATCTGAACTGAATGAACTGCTGCCGTGGCTGCCAGACTCACTCTGTCACGCACCGTATTGCCGAACGTCCGGTGGAATGCTGGAAATGATTCGCGTGGACCTTGGAGGTTCACCAAATCACATCAGCAAAAAGGCGGCACGAGATTGTTCCAAACGAGTCGAGATTCCTGAATTCGCTGAGTTGATCGAAAGGCAGCAATTCCAACTTGTGGTGCTGACCACGACCAAAGCCAAGGCAAGATTAATTCGGCAAGCAATGGAACGCATGTCATGGCAATGCAACATCCGCTTGCACATTGCCACCATTCCAAGACTCACCTTTCTCCATCTGCGAAACCAATAGGAGCGATTCATGCCTCGTGACACTTACTATCAATCTGCCGGAAACCCTGTTCAGGCACAACACCTTCCCCAGCAGGAATTGCAGCTTCAGTTCCCCCACCATTCATCGGAAACGAAAGCCGATGTCAACTTCGCGTGGGCATTCGTGCGAATGCTGTTGCTTGTGTCTTCAACCTGCCTGACCGCAGCTTGGCTTGGTGACGCGAGCAAAGCCGCATTCCCTGCCAACTTCATCCTGCTCGTGGTGATGATTCGCGGCATCATCTATCTATGGAAATCGACGAAGTTTCATAAACCGCATTTAGCTTTGGTCGCCATTGCGTGCCTGCTTCATTTTTTCCTTCCACATCCGATCTTGCGAGTGATCCTTGTCTCGGTGACTGCCGCGTTTGTTGGTCGACAGTTCGCGTTGCACTACGTCTACTTGGCAACGAGCTTCCCCTATGACCGCACTGAAGCAACCAAGCAGCGTCAGGCATGGAATGACGCGACCATCTTCTCGTCATTGCTGATCGCCCCGATCGCCGTTGCATTCACCATTCCGCGACTCGCCCCCATTTTTCTGTTGGCAACTGCGGGATTGTGCTTTCTGGCCATTTGTGCGGCCGGACCTGAAAGCATCTGCCGGGAATTGAAAAGAGCTTGGTACTCCTGGTGTACCTACAACCGCAATGATATAGCTTCGCCCGGTGTTTTGGTCAGTCCCGCTGGGACAACTACTGCACGCTCGGGCATGATGATTTTCCTTGTGGCAAGCGTCACTCTCTTTCTGACGTCCATTGGCCCTTTGACTCAAATTGCATGGGGCGGTGCCAGCGGATTCTTCGAGATGGGCCACATCATCATCGGCCTGATCTTCACCATTCTCTTCGTCGCGTCGCCATTAGCCATCGCCGGAATGCTTATCGGGATCATCGCACTTCCCGCCCTCATTCGATTCTCTCGTCCTGCGAGCCGTCCGCCTCAAAACAACGACTGGCAAGCAGTCACCGAATCCATTCGATCTTCAACCAATCCGATCGAACGCGACAGCATTTATCTCGGTCGGCTGTCTCACGACGGGGCGCCGCTGCTCGTCCCCCGACCCGTTTTCCGGGAACACGCTCACATTCTCGGCGACAGCGGTTCTGGCAAGACGGCCCGAGGACTAATTCCTCTGTCCGAGCAGTTGATCGGGGATTGCGATAGCAGCCTGATGGTGATTGATCTCAAAGGCGACTCTCAGGAAATGCTGTCTTCGCTCAAGCAGTGTTCACAGCGATTTGGTACAGCGGGTCAACCCATTCCGCTTCGCTACTTCAGCATTCGCGAGGACCATGCCACGTTCGCATTCAACCCGTTTCAGATGCCGTGTTGGAAACAACTGAACTTATTCCAACGAACGGACGTTCTCTGCGGAGCTTTGGGGCTGACCTACGGGACAGACTACGGGCGGGGATTTTTCAGTTCCGCCAACGCTGCCGTCCTGCACGCAACCTTGCGAGCAACGCCGGATATTGGATCGTTTGCCGAGCTGGCTGATCGCATCACATTCGTTACTTCTCGTCCAAAAGCACACGGCCTAAATGATGGCCAAACCGACGCGGGCAATCATGTGCGAATGATTGCTGATCGTCTCGCGTCTTTCAAAGCACTCAACATCACCCCCGAGCATTCGCCAAGCTTCGACGTTCACCAACAGGCGATGGACCCCGCTCAACTCTTCCGTCGACAAGAACTTTTCTACTTCCATCTCTCGACGACGCTTGGCCCCGGTTCGTCTCCGGAGATCGCACGGCTGGCAATGTTCATGCTGCTCACAACTGCCACGCTCGTTCCGAAGCGTCGTCAGGTGTACCTGATGATTGACGAGTTTCAGCGAGTCGCTGCTCACAATGTTGACGCCATTCTGCAAATTGCTCGCAGCATGAACATCGGTGTCATTCTCGCCAACCAATCCATGATGGATCTCAAGCGAGACGATCTCGTTCACGTTGTGGAAGCCAACTGCCGCTACCGGCAGTGGTATGCGATCTCATCGCCGGAAGAACAGCAACGTCTCTCAAAAGCCAGCGGGGAAACCGTTGACGTGTTGCATTCGGAATCCGTTTCTCGTCAGCACGGCACGGAGCCTCGAACGACGACGACTCGTGGCACGAAGCAGTTCATCGCACCGCGTCTGAGCGTCAACGACATCAAGCTCGCCAGTGATGATCCACGAAAAAGCATCGCTTTGGTGACTCGCGGTGCTGGCTACAGCCAGTTTGGCGGAATGCCAGTAATCGCAGAATCAGACTTCCATATCTCCGAGCAAGAATTCTTAGCTCGGAAAAACGCCCCTTGGCCTCAACCCGGCTCAGGTTCCTTCGTACCTGCTGAGTGGGAAGTCACTAAGAAACCAAAAACCAAACGAAAGCCCAAAAAGCAAGGACCAGTCGTAACTGAGGAAACGATCGGTGAAGAACCGAATCTCTTCGAGAAGTTCCTTGCAGACATCGCTGACTGATTGGAGATTGCAATGACTTGGACTGCGTTAGAAATCGCCCTCATGACATCGTTGACGTGCAAGGTGCGTGTTCTGTCGACTCAACAGATCATTAACGCATGGAAGCAAGAGCATTCGACGGAGACGCTTGCGTTCAGTGTGAGGAGGCTGAACGCGGCTCGACTGATCCGAGTTGAGAATTGGACTGTCGTTTTACCGAAAGTCAGCTCCAAACCCCTATTCACGTGGAAGCCCGGCCAGCAGCAACCCGACACGTGGCCGTTATCGAAAGAAGCTCGTTCACGCTGGAACCGGCCTGCATCGACAATCGAGGTCTTTCAAGCAACCAATTTGGCTGGTCGCGTTTTCGGTTCTCGATCAGGTCACAAGATTCGCGAGATCGAGCGAAGACACGATTTACTCCTTTCTGAAGTCTTTGTTCTCTACCGCCTTGGTTTGCCAAAACTTGCGGACTGCTGGATTGGCGAAGACGCTCTGCCGATTGCGGAGCGCGGCGTGAAGAACCCAGATGCGTTCTTGGTGGATGAACAATATCAACCACGCCGAGTGATCGAATCTGCTGGTTCATACTCGCAAAAACAGATGGATACGTTCCACGAATACTGCCGTCAATGCCGCCTCCCCTACGAGCTTTGGTGATCCATGAACGACCCACAACTAACCAGACTGCTGAGAAACCAAGTCGCACGATATCGCGTCGCCTCTGTTGACTTGCTGATCAGCGAACTGCCTGTCGAGAAGCGTGATCCGGCTCGGAAATTGTTGAAGTCTGATATCGCATTTCAAACGATTCACGGACTAACGGGCGGAGGGGCGATTTGCCAACGGCGTCGAAAGCCGCCTGCCAAAACCGTGATTACTCGATGCATTGCTATCCACCAATTTTGCAGAGCATCAACCATCAAACGCACTTTGCTGATGAAGCAGGAAGTCAAACGCTACTTTCCGAACTTGTTTCGCAAGGGATTGCCCGCGGGCTACTACGTCGACGCCAACGGTGAAAAACCCGTTCTGGGAATGCTGCGGGTCGACGTGCAACTGACACCTATCAGACGTATTTGGCAACGCTCTGTAGCTCTCACAGAAAAGCACAGAACACAGACCGAGTTCCGCAAGCTTATCGCATCGAAGCAGTTCGAGATTACATGGCTCGTCCCGACCGACTCCAAAGCCAACACCATTCGACGCGTGGGATTCACTAATCAACACGCGAGCTACCCCGTCAACGCCGACACGATTCCATTCTTGCTGGATCAACTCATTCCCCCACCAAAAACACTCCCCGACGTTGCGGGTTTGTAAACGGCTCCCTGCTCGGGAGCGGCCAAAAACAACGAGCAAGCGGTTTCCTCATTTGCATGACAGTCAGTGCTGGCTGGCTGTGATGCAACTGGCTTTGACATGGGGTCAAGGGCAGCGAAGAAGGAGGAAATGACTATGCGAAAACATATTGGTTCGCGGTTAAACCGCTGGTTGCAGGTGTCCGACTCAGGGTCGGTGGGTTCATATCTGCGGCTGCTAATAACGGCACCGTTCATCATTACGAACGTGTTGCTTTACGGAATATTGGCACTCGTCATTGTGTTCGAGTTGGCAATGCTCCCCAGTGCTTGGGAGAAGGTTAAGCGGGCATTCCGCGAAGCCGAAGTTCTTGGGCAAACCGACCGAAACCGGACTCGAATGAAGGGAGGAAAGGCCCGACAAGCAGGTTTTGAAAGGAAAGGTTCTTTGGTTCGCCCCGGCGGACCACTGAGTAGCGATGACTTGCGTCGTCGTTTGTATGAACTGCGTACGCCGAAGACAGAAAGGATGAATCGACGTACGCCAAACGTAGGAGGCCAAAATGGCAAACACTAATAACAAACCAATACATCAGATCCGTCTGAGTGCGATCCGCGCGGCAGTCTGGCTCAACAAGTCCCGCAAGACTGGTGAGTCATGGTTTACCGTCACGGTGACACGCAGCTATCGGGATGGGGAGCAGCTTAAAGACACCACGACGTTTCGTCGTGATGATCTGCCGATCGTCTCGAAGGTGGTCGAGATGGCTTACACGTGGATCTGGGAGCAAACAGCCCCCAGTAATTCCGACGTGGTTGAGTAGTTCGTTTATCAACCCGCTGGCAGGACTTTGGTCCTGCTGGCCTACTCAACAGGAGGCTATCACGATGACGGCTTTGAAATCAAATAAACGTCTGGCCTTAGGTCGATTGATCATTACGCGTGGCATTTTCGAGTATGTGCCAGAAGGCGACTTCTGGGATGCAGTGACTCGCCACACGAATGGTGATTGGGGCGAGGTTTGTGATTCGGACTGGGAGCTTAACGATGCAGCACTAACCAACAATGCTCGTGTGCTTTCAATTTATACAGCCGATAACGGCGTCCGTTTCTGGATCATCACCGAGTGGGACCGTTCCTCAACGACGGTTCTGCTTCCACTGGAATACTGACGTTCATTTAGGTTTGGAACAAGGTTTTTCATTTGGTTTTCGCCGGTCGGTTTCCGACCGGCTCGCATCCGCGCGATGCAAGCACCAGTCGTGGGAGGCATGGACGCCTCTCACGATTTTCTTCAACGAAACGAAACAAGACTGATGGCGAGACAACCAATTCACGAAATTCGACGCGGGCTGATCGTCGTGCGAATCTGGAAAAAGCGGTCTCGCACGTCGCACGCATTTTCCACGACCGTCATTCGACTCTATCGCAACGGAACTGACTGGAAGGAATCCACAAGATTCAGCTCGGAAGATATCCCCGTCTTGCAACTCGCTCTTGACGCCGCATTTGTTTGGATGCTTGCTCATCAGGAGTCCTGCAACTCGTGAGTCAATCTCGTTCTTCATTTAGGTCAACCCAGCGGGCAACGCAAGGCGAAGCGGATTCCGCCGTTTCGCAAGTCGTTGTTCCAGCCGGTGCTCCGACCTGGGTGACTGAAGAACTCATCGCGTTGACGCTGAAAACTTGGCAGCCGTTCTATTCTCAGCAGTTGATCGAATCGGACGCATTGGAGATGATCATGGGCGTTGATCAACTGTTCGGCGTGGTGTCAAGGGACAAGCAAGATGAAGCGATTCGTAGCACTGGCGAGGGTCAGTAGTCGTGAACAAGAGCGTGAAGGCTTTTCACTGGAAGTTCAGGAAGACGCCCTGAAAAAGTACGCCGAGGCGAACGGCGGCGAAATTGTAAAGCTATTTAAAATCGCAGAGACCGCAAGCAAACGCGACGAGCGCAAGACGTTCAAAGAAATGATCGCGTACGCCAAAAAGCACTCCATCGAAATCGACGCATTGCTGTTTTACAAGGTCGATCGTGCTGCGAGGAACCTGTTCGACTACGTTGAACTCGAACGACTCGAATCGGAATACCACGTCCCCTTCATTTCGATTTCACAACAGACCGACGACAATCCTGCTGGTCGCATGATGCGACGAACGCTTGCCAACATGGCCAGCTTCTTTACAGAGCAAATGGCCGTTGACATCAGCCAAGGCATCGGACGTCGCGTTCAGGAAGGCTTGTTTCCCGGCAAGGCTCCCTACGGATTCTGTCACGTTCGTGTAAACGGACGGCGATTGATCGAGACCGAACAAAGGGAAGCCGCGAACGTCCGAGAAATGTTCCGGCTGTACGCCTACGGAAATTGCACCTTGGAAGGAATCGTCAAATGGTTCAAACAGGATGGTGTCATCTATCGTCCAGCAAACCCCAATTGGAGCCGGACATCGGTTCACAACATGCTCAACGATCGAGCCTACATCGGCGAGGTCCGCTACAAAGGCAATTGGTATCCGGGCACGCACGAAGTGCTGATCGACCGTGCAACATGGGACCGTGTTCAAACGTTGCTCGGAAACCGTCAGCAAGTCACTCACACACTGACTTTTGCTGGCGACTTGATCAATTGCGGACACTGCGGCCACAAGATCACCGGCGAGTGCAAAACGAAACAGACGAAAAACGGCCCCAAGGATTACGTCTACTACCGCTGCACGAAGTACAACAAGCCAGGTCATCCACGAACTCGGATCAAGGAAGCAGACTTTGATGCTCAGGTACTTGCTTTCTTTGACAAGATTCGGATTCACGACGACAGCGTCCGCGATTGGTTCCGGGCCGTGCTGGCATCAAAGACCAAAGACTCCCAAGCCGAAACCAAATCGATGCGTTCCGAACTTCAACGCCAATCGATGCTACTTGCCGACCAGCAGGACCGACTTCTGAACTTACGCATCGACGGCCAGATCGACGACAACACATTCGCAGCAAAGAACACGGAACTCCGTGATCGTCACTCGTCCATCGTTCTACAGCTTGAAGCATTGAACCGCAGCCGCGACGAAAACGCGGAGCTTGCATCGAGGGTGTTTGAACTTTCGCAAACCCTTAGCCAGCGGTGGCTTACGTCAGAATACGCCGAGAAACGTCAGATCCTTGAAATCGTCTGGTTGAACTGCACTCTCTACGACGTAACTCTTTGCCCCACAATAAGAAAGCCCTTCGACGTTCTCGCCGAAGGGCTTTCTGTTCCAGATAGTGGAGGATAGCGGGCTCGAACCGCTGACCTTTTGGCTGCCAGCCAAACGCTCTCCCAGCTGAGCTAATCCCCCGGGAAATGCCGCCGAAATCAGCGGCGACTGTCACGGGAGATTAACACTCGCTGTACATCGTGTCAACGCTCACGAATTGAGGGTTCGCGATGCTCCGCCCGTTCGGCACGACGCGGCGCAGTTCGCGCCCAGCAAGCCCGGCAACGGGGCCGTCGGGGCGCGTTATGGCCTGCCAGGCGGCACGAGGCCGTCTCAGCCGGGTTCGAGCGGCCATCGGCGCTGCGCGACTCGCGCTGCGAAAGTTTTTCCGCAAATTGCCGCAATTGAAGCTCTTGGCGGCGGACTGAGACGCCGATAGCAGACGAAGAAGCGCCGTCAATTTCGGCATAGCCGATACCAGCGGCACAACTCATTCAAGCGTACCATGGCACAACGGGGGGGAATCCGGTGTCCAATCTTAGCGTCGGTGCGCGCCGAAAGGTCGTCGGCGCAGCGATTACCCTGGGGCTTCTGCTGTCAACTTCGACCGCTGCCTTGGCAGTCGGCGAATGGCCGGCCGACCCTTTCACAGGCCGCGACAGCGCGGTCGTCGGCGCCGTCCCCAACGGCTACGCCAACAATGGCGAGCCGGCCAACGCGGCGCAAGTTGCATTCAATTCCGCGGCCAGAACCGGCACGGCAGCACCAGTTGGCGGCGCGGCGCCAACAGTCGGCTCGCTGTATGCGGCTGCCGTGCAACAGCCAGCGACGGCGGGCGTGGTTGCGCATCAGGCCTCTCCTGTCGCAGCGCCGATTCAGCAACCCGCCACGGTGCTCGGCCCCGTGCAGTTGGCCGCTGTGGCAGGCGTTCCCGTTCAGCAAGCTCAACCGGTTGCCGCAACGCAGCAGCCGGCCGCGCCGACCTACCAACCTGCTCAACAAGCTGCAGCGCCGGCAGCGGGCCTAGCGCCGCTGGTTCGCTACGATTCTGCCATCCAGCCTAGCGTCAGTTGCAGCAGTCTCGTTGCAGGCGACTGCTGCGACGACAGTTGCCTGACGGACGATCCGTGCTGTGGCGGAATCATTGAAAGCTGCTGCTCGGTGGGCCGCAACGGCGCCCGGTACTGGTTTGGCGCCGACTATCTGCTGTGGCAGTTGAGCGGTTCGGACCTGCCGCCGCTGGTCACCGCCAGCCCGGCCGGGACCCCGATTGCGAACGCCGGTCGGCTGTTCGATCCGTCCACCAGCATTCTTGTGGGCAACGAAACGGTCAGCGACGGCTGGCGCTCCGGCTACCGGCTGTATGGCGGACTGGCCTTGGGCGAATGCGGCTGCTGGGCGTTGACCGGCGATTACTTCGATGCCGGCCGCGACAGCTGGGGCCGCGCGATCGGCCCCGACACCGGGCTGATCATCGGCCGACCTTTCTATAACACCGAGACGGGCACTCAGGACATCCAGCTCATCGAGAACCCCAACGAGCTGTCGGGGCGCGTGGGCGTGTCGGCGGCCGAGGATTTCCAGGGCGCGGGCGTGGCGCTGCAAGCCTGCCTCGCCGAGTGCTGCGAACCCTGCGGCGGCCGCAAGTGGACCCTGCTGGGGCTGGTCGGTTACCGCTACTACCAGCACGACTCGGTGTTGGCGATCAACGAGGACCTGACCGTCCTGCCCGGGACGACCACGCCGCTGATCCCCGGGACGACCATCATGCTGAATGACACCTTCGCCGCTCGCAACGTCTTCAACGGCGGCGAGATCGGCCTGCAGTCGCGGGTGCAGCGTCAAGATCTCTGGCTCGACGCTCTGGCAGCCGTGGCAATTGGCAACAACTCGCGCAGCGTCTCGGTCAGCGGCAGCACCACCAATACCGTGCCGAGCGTCGGGTCCGCCACCTCGGCCGGCGGACTGCTCACGTCCGAAGTGACGAATATCGGCGTCTACAAGGACGACCGGGCGGCAGTCATCCCGCGGTTTCGGCTGGGGCTCGGTTACCAGTTGACCGACCACTGGGCCGCCAAGGCCGGTTACAACGTCATCATTTGGGACGACGTCGCCCAGGCCGCCGAGCACTTACCGCCGGGACTGGCCGTTGATCCGCGCAATTTGCCGCCCGTCTCTGCAGGCGGCGGCCCCGATCCGGCGTTCCCCGGCATCCAGAGCTCGCTGGTCCTGGCGCACGGCTTCGATTTTGGCGTGGAGTTCACGTACTGACGGCCGCAGGATCGCCGCGGCGGCAGGACTCAGCGTCGCCGCGCGATCCCCAGCGCCGCAATCCCGATCGCGGCAAGCGCTGCCGACATCGGCTCGGGAACGCCCTGGGGGAACAGCGGCATCGGCGCCGTGCCCAGCAAGAATCGCTTGGTCACGTAAGCCGGCGCAATGCCCGCTTCGCCAAAGTTGTAAAGCGCGCCACGGGCATTCTCCGGCAGCAGGATGTCGGTGAACAGGTCATTGCCTGCCACGCCCACGTCGAACGTGCCCGGCGCCAGCGCGGCGATCAAACCGGTGATCGTTCCCAGCGTGTCGAGACCGTCAACGTATTCCACCGGCTGCGTTTGCCGCAGCTCGTAGGTTCCGGCCGACAAATTCTCGAACGAGTACTGCCCGATGTCATTGGTCTGGGCCGTCGCGACCAAAGCCGGCGAGGTCCCGCCCAGGGAGTAGAGTTCAACCGTCACGCCGGGAATGACCCACTCCGGATTGGGCTCGTTGGCGAACGCGAGCTGACCGTCGCCGTTGCGATCGACGTAGACGAAACCGCCCAGCGAGCTGGCCGACGCGCGGGTTGCAGCAGCCGTCGAGACCAGAGCGAGCGCCGCGATAAGCAAACACCGCCGCTGAATTGCGAATCGAATCATGAGAGCACGTCCAAAGTGGCTATGACGACAAGGTGGCTTGTACGACGCCCGCCGCGCCGATGGCGGCAGGGTTGAAACTGGCTCGATGACGGCGCCAATGGCCGGCACGCCCGCGCGAGTCCTGCACGATGAACGTGGTAATTCACATGAGCTGGGCTGGGTGGCGAGCTTGGGGAGAGAGCCTCGATATGACTTCAGAATATATGCGGCCTGGGTAAACTGCAAAGGATTTTCACCCCTCAGAAACGCCCTTTTGCATCAGCTGGGAGGTCTGTAACGGCAGGGTGGAATGGGCCGATTTCCCCCAGGCAGAGGCAGACTGGCCTGTTCCGAACCGCATTGCCCGGTCAAACTGGCGACCAATCGCCGGAGCGATTTCTCCCAAATCCCCCCCGGCGGACAAGAATCGCCCAAATCCCCTCGCCTGCCGCCCATGCCTCACGCTGTGCCGTTCGACGAAGCGTCGCGACGCCGGATGCATCGCCGGCGAGCGGTCAAGGGCGCCGCAAAGTTGACCTTGGCGGTCGGCATTCTCGGGGTCTTGGTCTGGAACCTCCGTGGCGACGACGTCTTTACCCGCCTGCTGCACGAACCCAAGCAGTGGGGCTATCTCGCCGGCGCCCAGGCGTGCATCCTGGTCGCCTTTTCGCTGAGCTTCGTTCGCTGGTACCTGCTGGTCCGCGCGCTGCACTTGCCGTTCACGCTCAGCGACGCGTTCCGCTTGGGCTCGCTGGGATTCATGCTCAACCAGGTGTCGCTGGGCAGCGTCGGCGGCGACGTGTTCAAGGCGATGTTCGTCGCCCGCGAGCAGCCCGGCCGCCGCACCGAGGCCGTCGCCACGGTGGTGATCGATCGCGTCGTCGGCCTGTACGCCATGCTGCTGGTCGCCAGCGCCGCGGCCGTGTTTGCCAGCGAGTTGGCGGCCCAGCACGCGGTGCTGGTCGGTCTGTCGCGGGCCGTGGGGATCTGCCTGCTCGTCGGCACCGTCGCGCTGGTGTGGCTGATGACCCCCTGGGCCGCGGGCCCCCAAGTTCGCCGCGCGGTCAGCCGCGCGCCGCTAGTCGGCGGCACCCTGGCCCGGCTGGTCGATGCGGCCGCCGCATACCGGGATCATCGCCGGTATTTGTTCGCGGCGTTGGCCGTCGCGTGCTGCACGCACTCGCTGCTGGTCACCGCGTTCTGGCTGATCTCGCACGGCCTGCCGGTGCGGCCGTTGGACTTTGGCACGACGTTGCTGATTGGACCGATGAGCCTGGTCGCCGGCGCCATCCCGCTGACCCCCAGCGGCCTGGGCGTGTTCGAAACTGCCTTTGCCCAACTGTTCCAAACCGTCGGCGGCACGCTGGGCGAGGGCTCGATGGTCGCCATCACCTACCGGGCGATGACCTACGTGATGGCCGCCGTGGGGGCCACGTACTACGTGTTGGCCCACGGCCGGATCGCCAAAGAAATGCACGACGCCAAGCAGCTCGCCGACGAAATGGCCGACGAGCCAAGCCCCCCTTAGCGGCGGCGCCCACGCCGCCCCCCCATCTGTTGCGGCCGGCCCTCGCCATTCCGGCCCAGGGCAATTCTGCCCGTCTCGTCCCCAACTTCCGCCTTCCCCATTCCGCATTCTGCCTTCCCCCCTCCCCCTTCGCGCACCGATCCTCCCCTGGGTCGCGAGTGTCCATTCAGGTACGCTGTCGGGTTTGCCGCGCCGCCTGACCGCCGCGGCAGCGCAACCAGCGACCTCGCCAGGTCGCGGCTGAATACCCAACTCTGCCGACCGCCCGCTGCCGACCGCCCACTCCCCTGCCCTCTGACCTCCGATCTCTCCCCTCTCGCTTCGCCATGTTCCCTGCCGTCGACAACAGCCAGTCCTTTCCCGACCGCGAACTCGAGGTGCTGCGGCTGTGGCAGGAGCACGAGACGTACCACAAGACGCTCGCCGCGCGGGCCGCCGCGCCGCCGTTCGTGTTCTACGAGGGACCGCCGACCGCCAACGGCATGCCCCACCCGGGCCACTGCCTGACCCGCGCGATCAAGGACCTCTTCCCCCGCTACAAGACCATGCGCGGCTACCGCTGCGAACGCAAAGCCGGCTGGGACACCCACGGCCTGCCGGTCGAAGTGGAGGTCTGCAAGGAACTGGGCATCCACGCCAAGGAAGAGATCGAGGCCTACGGCGTCGAGCCGTTCATCCACCGCTGCCAGCAAAGCGTCTGGCGGTACATGAACGAGTGGGAACGCCTCACGGAGCGGCTGGGGTTTTGGGTCGACCTGGAAAACGCGTACGTCACCTACCACAAGAGCTACGTCGAGAGCGTGTGGTGGAGCCTGAAAAACCTGTTCGACCGCGACCTGCTGTACAAGGGCCACAAGATCGTCTGGTGGTGGGCGCAGGGGGGCACGGCGCTGAGCAGCGGCGAGGTGGGGCAAGGGTATCGGGAGGTGGCGGACCCGAGCGTGTATGTGAAGTTCCCGATCGCCGGTCCAAATTCAGGATTGGCGGAAGACCCCAAACAGCAAGTATCGCTGCTCGTCTGGACAACCACGCCTTGGACGCTCCCTAGCAATCAATTTGTCGCCATTAATCCTTCCATCGACTACGCAACACTTGTCGACAGCGAGACAGGGGAGTATTTGGTAGCCGCATTAGACTTGGTGGAACAAATCGCGGCGAAGACCAAGCGAAACCTGACAATTCATCGGAAGTACTCCGGCAAGTACCTGTTCGGGCATGTCTATGAACCGCCATTCGAGAATTTCGGAAGCCCGTACAAGTACCATTCGCGTCAAACCGAAGATGGCCCAAGCCCGGAATCACCAGAGTGGAGAGTACTCGAAGCGGATTTTGTTACAACCGAGAGCGGCACCGGCTTAGTCCACATCGCACCAGCCTTTGGCGAAGACGACTATGAAGTATTACAGAGATGGCGAGAGGAATTGATCCGCGTCGATCCAACAGACAGCGACCAATCGCACCTACCATCGCTCATCAATTGCGTCGGCCCCGACGGCAAGTTTACCGACGAAGCGCCCGAATTCGTCCGCGGGCGGTGGGTGAAGGAGTGCGACAAGGACATCATCCGCGATCTCAAGCAGCGCGGCTTGCTCTTTCACCAGGAGCAATATCTGCACGATTACCCGTTCTGCTGGCGGGCCGAGGAGGATCCGCTGATCCAGTACCCGCGCGAGAGTTGGTTTATTCGCACCACGTCGTTCCGCGATGCGATGCTGGAGAACAACTCGCAGATCGACTGGCTGCCGGAGCACATCCGTGACGGCCGGTTCGGTAAGTTTCTTGAGTCGAACGTTGATTGGGCGCTCTCCCGCGAACGATTCTGGGGCACGCCGCTCCCCATTTGGGTTTGCGAAGAGACGGGCAAGATGGAGGCGATCGGCTGCTACGACGAATTGCTTGGTAAGCCTGGCGTCGCCGGGACCGATGCGTTCGACAAAGCAAAAGAGAAAAACCCGGACCTCGCCGAGGACCTGCGGGTTCACAAACCGTATATCGACGAGGTCACTTACGATTCGCCGTTCACGAAGGGCAGTCGCATGCGGCGCGTCAGCGAAGTGATCGACTGCTGGTACGACTCGGGCGCCATGCCGTTCGCCCAATGGGGCTACCAGGGCGAGGAATCCGGTCCCATCGCCGAGCAATTTGCACGTCAATTTCCCGCCGACTTCATCTCCGAGGCAATCGACCAAACGCGCGGGTGGTTTTATTCACAACTCGCTATTAGCACGATGATTTGGGGAGGGATTGCTCAATACCCTCACCCCTTCCGCAACTGCATTGTCCTGGGCCTGATGCTGGGCGAGGACGGGCAGAAGATGTCCAAGAGCAAGCGGAACTACCGCGAGCCCAATGAGATCTTCGACAAGTACGGCGCCGACGCGCTGCGGTGGTACTTTTTCGCCAACCAGCCGCCGTGGACCTCGATCCGCTACAGCGAGCAGGCGATCAAGGACAGCGTGCCCGAGTTCCTGTTGCGGCTGTGGAACGTGTACTCGTTCTTCACGATCTACGCCAACATCGACGGGTTTGATCCTGCGGCCGAACTGTCCGCAGCGATCAAGTCGGGAGCCGCGGCGTCCTCGCCCGCGGCCGAAGTCGGCGCGCAGCTCACCCCCGACCAACTCGCGTCCGCCAAAACCTACCGCCCCCTCGACCAGCGCAGCGAACTCGATCGCTGGATCCTCAGCGAACTGCACCGCACCGCCGCGGCCGTGGTCGAGCGGATGGACGCCTACGACAACTTCGCCGCCTGTGCCGCGATCACCGAGTTCGTCGACGCGTTGTCCAACTGGTACGTCCGCCGAAGTCGCGACCGATTCTGGGCCAAGGATACCGCCGACGTCGGCAAACGCGACGCCTACTGGACGCTGTACGAGTGCCTGGTCACCACGGCCAAGCTGGTGGCGCCCTTCACGCCGTTCTTGGCCGAGAGCTTGTGGCAAAACCTGGTCGTAGCGCCGTTCGCCCCGTCGGGTGGCTGGGGACGGAGCGAAGCGCAGCCCCCAGAATCAGCCACTGGGGGCTCCCTGCGGTCGTCCCCAGCCACCCCCACGGTGGTGGCCGACAGCGTTCACCTGTGCGATTACCCCACGGGCAACGCCGCGGCGATCGACGAGGAGCTGTCCGCCCGGATGAACCTCGTGCGGCACATTTCCTCGCTCGGCCGGCAGGCCCGCACCATGGCGGAACTGAAAGTCCGCCAACCGCTGGCCCGCGTCGAGGTGATCCTTGCCGACACGACTCACCAAGCGTGGCTGGAAGAGCACGCCGCGGTGATCGCCGACGAGCTGAACGTGAAGGCGGTCGAGTACAGCGACCAGCCCGAGAAGTATGTCGAGCACGAAGTGCTGCCCAACTTCAAGCTGCTGGGCCCCAAGCTCGGCAAGCTGATGCCCAAAGTGAAAGGCGCCCTGGCCAAGCAAAGCGGCAGCGAACTGCTGGCCAACATCCGCGACAACGGCAAGATCAACCTCACCATCGACGGCACCGACGTGGAACTCACCGGCGAGGAGGTCGAAGTCCGCATCACCGCCCGCGAGGGCTGGACCGCCGCCAACGACAAGGGCGTGGTCGTGGTGCTGGCCACGGAGTTGACTGAGGAGCTGATCGCCGAGGGGCTGTCGCGCGACCTCATCCGAGCGATTCAGGATCGTCGCAAAGAGATCGGCTGCGAGTTTACCGACCGCATCGAGGTGGCCGTGGTGACCGAGTCGCCCGAGTTGCAGAACGCATTGTCGTTATTTGGTGACGCCATCGCTGGCGAGACGTTGTCGGCGAAACTTGGCGATTCAAGGCTGCCCGGAGTAGAATCAAGTGCGATCGAAGTTTCGGGGCACAAGGCCGAACTTTACGTTCGCGTAACCGGCACGGCGGAAACGGCTTGAGTTCCGCGTGGACCAAGAAAAGGCGACTCGCATGGGCGAAATTCGCGTCAAAGTGCTGCTCTCTAACGTCGTTGACGAGAAGCTCGCCCTGCGCGGCGATCTCGATCCGGCGAAGGTGCGCCGCCACGAGGTCGACGCCGTGATTGACACCGGTGCGGTCACCAGCACGATGCCGCCGCAAATCGCCGACGACTTGGGCCTCGTGTCGGACTCGCGCACAATGGCGGAACTCGCCAATGGAGAGAATGTGGCCGTCGACATCGTCGACCCCGTGCGATTTGAAATCATGGGGCGAAGAACGACCGACGAAGCGCTGATCCTCGGCAACGAAGTGCTGATCGGCCAAACCGTCTTGGAAAAGCTCGACCTGCTGGCCGATTGTGCTCGCCAGCGACTCGTTCCTAACCCCGCTCACCCGGACCAGCCGGTTCGCAAGATCAAGTAGTCAGGCGCTTGCGACATGGCCGAGTCCGCTGGGATGCCGCTGAAACTCGCCGTGCTGATTTCCGGCGGCGGGCGGACGCTCAAGAATCTGCTCAACCTCGCCGCCGCGGGCGAGTTGCCGGTCGACGTCCGCCTGGTCGTCTCCAGCAGCGGCAAAGCGGGCGGCCTGCAGTTCGCGCGCGACGCCGATATTCCCTCCGAGGTCTTCCTCCGCCGCAAGTACGACAGCGACCAGGCGTACGGCGACGCGATCTTTGGCGCCTGCCGGGATGCGGGGGTCGATTATGTGGTCATGGCCGGCTTTCTGAAGCTGGCGCCCGTGCCCGACGACTTTGCGGGGCGGGTGCTCAATATCCATCCTTCTCTCATTCCCGCGTTCTGCGGGCATGGCATGTTCGGGCATCACGTCCACCAGGCGGTGCTCGACTACGGGGCCAAGGTGACCGGGGTGACCGTGCACTTTGTCGACAACCAGTACGACAACGGCCCGATCATCTGGCAGCAGCCGGTCCCTGTGTTCGACGACGATACGGCCGACACGCTGGCCGCGCGGGTGTTCGAGACCGAGAAAGAGGCTTACCCGCACGTGCTGCGGATGCTCGCCCGGGGGCGGATCGCCCTGGATGGCCGCCGGGTGCGGATCGCCGCCCGCCGCGGCCGCGACTGACTCGCGTCGCCGCAAACTCTTTTCTCTAAATGGCTTGCGTCGCCCTCCCACGCCAGCGTGGCAGACAATGCGCGTTTTGCGCATTTCACTGCGTTTCTGTGACAAAGTACTTTCACAGCCAATCCGTATCTTTATCATTTGCGATATCTTTCGATCGAATCATGATCGAAAGATACCGTCTTCTCACTCGTTCCTGCACGCATGTCCGCAGAGTTCCGACGCTCGCAGCTCCTGGAATTGGTCCGCCGGCAAGGGTTCGCCCCGTTGCCGGAGTTGGCCAAGGCGCTCGACGTATCGGAATCGACAATCCGTCGCGACCTGGCGCATCTCGAGCGAGAGGGCACGACCCAACGCACTCACGGCGGGGCGTTTTACACGGGCCCGTCGCCCAACCTGCCGCATTTCGAGCAGCGGCAAACGGCCCAATGGAACAAGAAACGTTCGATCGCCCGTTGCGCGGCCGAACTGATTGAAGACAACGACACCGTGCTGCTGGACGGCGGCAGCACCACCTACGAGCTGGCTCGGCTGCTGGTCGGCCGGCCGCTGCAGGTGGTGACCAACTCACTGCCGGTGGCCAACCTGTTCAGCTCGACGGTGGGCGCCGACCTGATCGTCATCGGCGGTTACGTGCATGGCCGCTCGGGCACCGTGCAAGGACCGCACGCCGAGGAGATGATCCGTTCGCTGCACGTGCGGCGGGCCGTGATCAGCGCCGCGGGCGTGAACGAGCGCGGGCTGTTCAACAGCAACTTGTCCACGGCCGCGGCCGAGCAGGCGATGCTCGAATCGGCCGAGGAGGTGCTGGCCGTGATCGACAGCACCAAGTTCGGCCACCAGAGCCTGGCGTTCGTCGCGCCGTTTTCCTCGATCACGCGGATCGTGGTCGACGACCAACTGACGATGAATTGGCGCGATCGCCTGGTCGCCGAGGGCGTGGAAGTGCTGATCGCACCGAATGTGGAAGATCCCGCGGCGGCGCCGCTGACCGACGACCAACCGCCCCGCAAGAAGCTACCCCGTGTTTGAGACGACGCCATGAGCCAACTCGCTTCGATTGATCGCAATCGCGTGGAAGAAATTGTCCGCAGCGTCGTGCGACAGCACGTGGCCGCGGCGGGCAGCAGCGCGTTCACGTCGTTCAGCTTGCCCAGCAGTTCGGTCAATGGCTCGCACGGCGCGAACCAGTCGGAACTGGTGGTGAGCATTTCGGCGCGGCACGTTCACCTGACCCCCGAGCATGTCGAGCAACTGTTCGGTCCCGGCGCTACGCTCACGCCCGAGAAGCCGCTGTATCAGGACGGCTTCTACGCGGCCCAGCAGACCGTGATGGTCGTCGGCCCGCGGCGGCGGATGTTGCCCAACGTGCGGGTGCTGGGCCCGACGCGCGACCACAGCCAGGTTGAGTTGGCGTTCACCGACGGCATTTCGCTGGGCATCGACCTGCCGGTGCGGGCCAGCGGCAAGATCGAGGGCACCCCGGGATGCGTCCTGGTCGGCCCGGCCGGCGTGGTGGAACTGAAACAGGGCGTGATCCGCGCCGAGCGGCACGTCCACATGAACCAAGCCGACGCGGCGCACTATGGCGTCAAAAACGGCGACCGCATGAACCTGCGGATCATCGGCGCCTGCACGACCACGCTGGAAGACCTGCTGGTACGGGCCGATGAAACCAGCAAGCTGGAAGTGCACATCGACACGGACGAAGGCAACGCGGTCGACTTGGACCACGCGATCAAAGTGGAATTGCTGAAGCAGGACGCGGGATGCGGGTGCAAGACGCACTGACGTACGGGTGACTGGTAAATGGTGACTGGCGATCGGTTACCAGTCACCGGTGGCCGGACGCCAACGACCAATCACAGGTAACTAGTAACTGGTAACTGATCACTCTTTCTTCCTACCGAGGTGTTTCCATGGCAAAAGTGAACGAAGCGATCGGCATGATCGAGACCAAGGGGTTCATCGCCCTGGTCGAGGCGACCGACGCGATGATGAAAGCGGCGAACGTGGAGTTCCATTCGTGGGACAAGGTCGGTTCGGGCCTGGCCACTGCGATCGTCACGGGCGATGTGGCGGCGGTCAAGGCGGCCACCGACGCGGGCGCCGGCGCAGCCAGCCGCGTGGGCGAAGTCGTCAGCGTGCAGGTGATTCCCCGCCCGCACGAAGACATCGACGTGGTGCTGAAGAAGAAAGCCCCCTCGAAGTAATGAAGCTGTCGGCTCTCGGCTGTCAGCTTTCGGCCGGATAGGCGGATGCTGCACCGACGACAACTGACAACTGACAACGGACGACTGACCACAGACAACGTCCCCCGGACCTCTCACCTCTGACTTCCGACCTCTCTTTATCGAGATCTAACAATGCAACAAGCAATTGGAATGGTGGAAACCCGCGGCCTGGTGCCGCTGATCGAAGCGACCGACGCGATGGCCAAGGCGGCCAACGTGAAGATCGAGAAACGCGTGGACCTGGGCGGCGCTTACTGCACCACCGTGGTCAGCGGCGACGTAGGCAGCGTGCGGGCGGCGGTGGAAGCCGGCGCGGCGGCTGCTTCGGCCTCGGGCGAGTTGGTCGCCAGCCACATCATCCCCCGTCCCACCGATGGCGTCGTGGCGGCGTTTTTCAAGTAGGCCGCGATGCACGGAGCCCGGCCGCTGACGCGTTGACCGCAGTTCGCAGGAAGCCTGTCCCTATGATCATCCTCGTTGCCAACCTCGGCTCGACCAGCTTCAAGTTCCGCCTGTTCGACATGGCGGACGAGCGGCAGCTTGCGCGCGGCGGCGTCGAACGGATCGGGGACGAGCAGAGTGCGGCCTTCGTCGAAATAAGCGGCCAGCGGACAGAGTTTGAGATCGCCGCGCCCGACCACGGCGCCGCGATCGCAGCCTGCCTCCAGCGGCTCACCGACGCCAACGGCGGATGCCTGGGGTCGGTCAGCGACGTGGCGGCGATTGGCTTTAAGGCGGTGCACGGCGGTCGCGTGACCGGAGTGCAGCGAGTGACCGACGACGTGCTGGCGGCGATGGCCGAAATGAACGCCATCTGCCCGGCTCACAACCCGCCGTACATTGCCGCCATGCGGCAACTGGGCGAGCGGATGCCGGACTTGCCGTTGGTGGCCGCGTTTGAAACGGGCTTCCACGCGACGATTCCCGAGCGGCTGCGGCATTACGCCGTGCCGCAGGAGTGGGCCGAGCAGTACCAACTGCGTCGTTGGGGCTTTCACGGCGCCAGCCATCGCTACGTGGCCACGCGAATGCAGGAGCTGACCGGCCGCGACGACTTGCGGTTGATCGCGTGCCACTTAGGGGGCTCCAGCAGCGTGTGCGCCAGTCGCGGCGCCCGCAGCGTGGCGACCAGCATGGGCATGAGCCCTCAGACGGGGTTGCCGCAAAACAACCGCGTGGGGGATTTCGACGCCTACGCACTGCCGATGCTCGCGGAGCGGACCGGGCAGTCGGTCGAAGGCGTGCTGGCCGAGATGGCCAGCCGCGGCGGGCTGTTGGGACTCAGCGGCTCCAGCGGCGACATCCGCGACCTGTACGACGCGGCCGAGCGCGGCGACGCGCGGGCCCGGCTCGCACTGGACGTGTTCGCCTCGGCCATTCGGCACTACGTGGGCGCTTACCTGGTGGAACTGGGGGGCGTGGACGCCATCGCCTTCACGGCCGGCATCGGCGAAAATCGCGCCGAAGTCCGCTCGGCCGTGTGTGCGGGACTGGAGGAGTTGGGCATCAAACTCGACGACGACGCGAACGCGAACATCGCCGGCGAGGGCCCGATTCACGCCGCCGACAGCCGCACACAGATTTGGGTCGTGCCGACCAACGAGGAGCTGGTCGTCGCTCGGCAAACGAAGGAATTCTTGGCAGGATCTTCCCAATAGCAGATTTAGCCGCGGAGCTTGCTCCGCGCGGCCCGCGAGCGGGCCCGCTAAATGATTTACCGGATGCAGACATGTTTCTCGCCAAAGTCACAGGTTCGATTGTCGCCACGCAAAAAGTCGACAACATGCGCGGCCAGAAGCTGCTGATGGTCGAGCCGTACCGACTGGAACCGGACAAGCGCAAGTCGCTCGTGCCCACGGGGCGGTCGTTCGTGGCCGTCGATGCGTTGGGCGCCGGCGTCGGCGAATTGGTGCTGCTGTGCCAAGGCTCCAGCGCCCGGTTCACCCCCGAAACCAAAGAACTTCCGATCGACGCGGTGGTCATTGGCATTGTCGACCGCGTCGACGCCGCAGGGACGTGCGTGTTTGACAAGGACGAGTAAGTAAGAGAGGGCTGTTGGCTATCGGCCGTCGGCTGTCGGCCAGCAGCGAGAAAGCGTGTGCCACTGCTGGCTTGCCCAGCAGTGCGAAGCGTGTCCCCGGCGCCCACTGCTGGACGAGCCAGCAGCGGCACACAACCAGTGAAGTCAAACGATGATTAGCGTCCCGCGCACCGTGATTCGCCGCACCGGGCAGAGTTGGCCGCCCGTGCTTGGCGCCGTCGGATCGGTCGCCGTCCGCCCCACAATCGCTCCGCCTCGACACAATCGCAGCAACATGGCACTCAACGAAACACTGATTCGCGACGTCGTCCAACAGGTGCTGGCCGAAATCAAGCCGAAGCCCGGCGCCCAACCCGCCGCTGCGGCAGCGCACGCCGCCCACGGCGCGGCCGCGACCAACGGCAGCGCGACGCGTTCGCCGGGGTTGGCCGTCTTCCACACCCCCACCGGCTACACCAAAAGCTACGCCGGCCGCCACGGCGTGTTCACCTGCCCCGACGAAGCGGTGGCCGCCGCGCGGGTCGCGTTCGAGCAGCTCTCGGCCCGGCCGATCGAAGACCGCAAGCGGGCCATCGACCACATCCGCCGCATCTCGATCGAGCAGTGCGTCGAGCTGGGCACGATGGAGATGAACGAAACGCAGGTCGGCCGCCTGGAGCACAAAATTGAAAAGCTCAAGACGCTCGGCGAGCGGACCCCCGGCGTGGAGTTCCTGGAGCAGCGCTGCTTCAGCGGCGACCACGGGCTGACGGTCATCGAGCACGCCCCGTTCGGCGTGATTGGCGCCATCACCCCCGTCACGCACTCGCTGCCCACGATCACCGGCAACGCAGTCAGCATGATCGCCGGGGGCAACACGCTGGTCGTCAATCCGCACCCCAGCGGCAAAAAAGTCGCGGCCGAGGGCGTGCGACGGTTCAACGAGGCCATCTCCCGCGACCTGGGCATCGACAATCTGATCTGCGTGCTCGCCGAGCCGACGCTGGAGACGGCCAACGCGCTCTTCAAGCACCGCGGAATCAGCCTCATCTGCGTCACCGGCGGCCCCGCGGTCGCGCGAGCGGCCATGCAAAGCGGCAAGAAGGCCGTCGTCGCCGGCCCCGGCAACCCGCCGGTCGTGGTCGACGAAACGGCCGATCTGGACAACGCGGCGCGCAGCATCATCGCGGGCGCCGCGTATGACAACAACCTGCTGTGCATCGCCGAGAAAGAGGTGTTCTGCACCGACGCGGCCTTCGACGCCATGATGGCCGCCATGGAGCGCGCCGGAGCGGTGCGGCTCAATTCGGCCCAGATCGATCGGCTGACCGCCGCGGCGATCACCACCGTTGGCGAGGGCGAGCACCGCCACGACGTCGCCGCCAAAGAGTTCGTCGGCCAAGACGCCGCCGTGCTCGCCAAGGCCGCGGGCGTGGAAGTCCCCGCGGGCACGGAACTGCTGTTCGGCGAAACGGACGAGAACAACCCGTTCGTCTCCGTGGAACAGATGATGCCGTTCGTGCCCTTCGTCCGCTGCCGCAGCGTCGATCACGCAATCCAGTTGGCCAAGCACTACGAGCACGGCTTCCGCCACACGGCGATCATTCATACCAACAACGTCCGCAGCATGACCAAGATGGGCCGGGCGCTCGATACGACGCTGTTCATCAAGAACGGCCCGTCGATGGCCGGCCTGGGCCTGGGCGGCGAGGGTTACCTGTCGTTCTCGATCGCCACGCCCACCGGCGAGGGGGTCACGACGCCCCTGACGTTCACCCGCGAACGCCGCTGCTCGCTGATCGACGACCTGCACATTTTAGGAACGCGGTAGGTGTCGTCCGTTGTCAGTGGTCAGTTGTCAGTAGCAATCGGCAGCCGACCAATAAACAACGGACAACTGACCACGAACAACTGACAACTCAAATGCAAACCGGCAAAGTCATCGGCACGGCGACCGCCACGGCGCGGCACTCGTCTTTCGACGGGTGCAAGCTGCTGGTCGTGCAGCCCTTGGCGGCGGACGGCCAATCGCCCGACGGCGACCCGCAACTGACGATTGATCGCATCGGCGCCGGCATCGGCGACGCGGTGGTCATCACCAGCGACGGCGCCTACGTGCGAAAGCTGCTCAATTGCGACAACACGCCCGTCCGCTGGAGCGTGATGGGCGTCATCGACTGACTCAGAAACACCAAGATATCGTGACACTCCCCCCCGAACAAATTGACTGGATCGTCCGCGAGGTGATCCGCCGCCTGCAGCAGCAGGGCGTTTCGCTCGGCGAGCAGCCGACGGCGGCCGGCAACGAGCTGGCGCTCAGCGAGCGCGTGGTGACGACCGCCACGCTGGAGCGCAGCCTCGGCGGCGTCGCGCTGGTCCGCGTCGCCAAGGGCGCCGTCGTGACCCCCGCGGCCCGCGATCTGCTGAGAGAGAACAACATCGACCTGGTGCGGGAGGGCTAAGCCATGCGAATTGCAGAAGTCGTCGGCACCGTGACGCTGGCTCACGCCCACCCGTCGTTGCGGGGAGCCAGCCTGCGGTTGGTCATTCCGCTCACCGCGGCAGAACTGGCCTCCGGCGCCCCCGGGCAGGCGGACTGCCTGGCCGCCTGGGATCCGCACGGCGCCGGCGTCGGCGACCGGGTCGCGCTGAGCGAAGGCTCCGAGGCCGCACAACCGTTTCGACCCGACCAGAAACCCGTCGACGCCTACTGCGCCGCAATTTTGGACAACGTACATTTGGGCGCCAGCGCCTGCGGCGAGTGACTGGTGATTGGTGAATAGTGTTTGGCATCGTGCAACGTTCCGATCGCAACAATCACCAATAACGAATAACCAATCACCATTGCCGCCCCCTCTCAACTGACACGCAAACTCTCCAACTCAACACTGAAATAGAGCCTTCCATGGTCAATCTCCACCGCATGAAGCAGGAAATCTGCGAGATCGGCGATCGCATCTACAAGCGCGGGTTCGCCGCCGCGAACGACGGCAACATCACCTACCGGGTGAGCGAAAACGAAGTGCTGTGCACGCCCACCATGCACTGCAAAGGCTTCCTCAAGCCGGAAGATATCTGCCTGATCGACATGCAGGGCAACCAGATCTCGGGCATGAAGAAGCGCTCCAGCGAGGCGCTGTTGCATCTGGAGATCATGAAGGCCCGCCCCGACGTCAAAAGCGTCGTGCACTGCCACCCGCCGCACGCGACCGCGTTCGCGGTGGCCCGCGAAGCGATCCCGCAGTGCGTGCTGCCGGAGGTCGAAGTCTTTCTGGGCGACGTGCCGATTACCAAGTACGAAACCCCCGGCGGCAAGGCGTTCGCCGAAACGATCCTGCCGTTCGTCGATCGCACCAACGTCATCGTGCTGGCCAACCACGGCACCGTCAGCTACGGCGAAAACGTGGAGCGGGCTTATTGGTGGACGGAAATCCTCGACGCCTACTGCCGCATCCTGCTGCTGTCCAAGCAAATCGGCCGTGTCGAGTATCTCAGCCCCGAGAAGAGCCAGGAGCTGCTCGACCTGAAGCAGAAGTGGGGCTTCACCGACCCCCGGCTGGAAGAGGGCTTCAAGAACTGCGACATCTGCGCCAACGACGTGTTCCGCAGTTCGTGGAACGACGCCGGCGTGCAGAGCGGCGCGTTTGGCGCCCCCGACTGGGGCGGTCGCCCGGCGGCGACTCCTGCGCCCGCGGCCAGCGGCAGCAACGGCGCCGCTCAATGCGACGAGGAGCAACTGGTCCGCACGATCACCGAGCGGGTCATGGCCGCGCTGCAGCAAGGCCCCTGCTCCGACGTGCTGGTCACCGGCAGCGACCGGGTGTAAGTTGGGACTGCCAACCCACTCACCCCAATCGCGTGCCACGGCTCTGTGAGCCGTGAACCCCGCAGCCCGCGTCCGCACTCTCGTGCGATTCGCACGGCTCACAGAGCCGTGGCACGTAGAGAGCCGTCGGCGCGCCGCGGCGACGCCCACTCGCCATGCCCGACACACCTGACCAGCTCGACGTGATTGCCGTCGGCGCTCACCCCGACGATGTGGAAATCGGCTGCGGCGGCACGGTCGCCCGGCTGGTCGAACAAGGCTACCGCGTCGGCATCATTGACCTGACCGACGGCGAACCGACCCCCGCGTCGCCCGGGCCGGAGATCCGGCTGGAAGAAGCCGAGCGAGCGGCCGAAATGCTCGGGGCCACCGTGCGGGTCACGCTCGAGTTGCCCAACCGCCGGCTGTTCGACTCGTTCGAAGCGCGACTGGCGCTGGCCACGGAATTCCGCCGCTACCGCCCGCGGCTGGTGCTGGGGCTCGAGGGCAAAACGCCGCTCGCTTCGCCCGACCACTGGCAGGCGATGCAAATCACCGACGCGGCGGTCTTCTACGCCCGGCTGACCAAGTGGGACGACAAGTTCCAGGACCTGCCCCCCCACCGCATCGACGCCCAGCTCTATTACTCGCTGTCGTTCTACGATCTGAACCCGCCGGGGGGCGTTGGCCACTTTGTGCACGACATCGGCTCGACGCTGGAGAAAAAGCTGGCGGCGGTCGGCTGCTACGCCACGCAGTTCCCCCCCGAGAAGCAGCACATCTTCAGCCGCCTGGAAAGCTGGGCCAAACACCTGGGCGAAGTCGCCGGCTTCGCCGCGGGCGAACTGCTCGCCAGCCCCCGCACCCTGGGCACCAGCCACCTGATGGGCGCCCTGTTCGGCGACGTGATCGTGGCGCCGCCGGAACGCCGTTCGTAGCGGAGAGATTCACCAAAAAAGTGTGCCATGCCCACGCCTGTCCGCAGGCGCGGGCAGCTAGTTCATGGGAAGCCCAGCTTCTCGAAGCTGAGTCGCCGCAGGCGACAAGAGGCGCCAGCACCAAGCCAACCCTATTGCGCACCGTCGCCGGCACCAAGCTTTCGCCCCACGCTTCCCGCAACTGCGCCGACCAGGTTCAAAGAGCTGGGCCACGTGCTGCGGGAGCGGAGTCGAAACGTTCGCAAGGCGAGGATGCCGAGCCCCTTTCGATGTCCCGCGAGCTGCGTCGCTCCGTTTCGCCTCAGCATCTCGAACCGCCGCCGAACTGCCGGAAGTGACGAGCACGAATGGCACTTAGTTATTCTTTGTCCCCTTGATCATAGCGAGTTTTGTTTCATTTCTAGGCATGCGCAGATAGCCGTACAAGGGTGGCCTTCGCTT